>OZ244883.1:0-1637768 GCA_965221375.1 uncultured candidatus Poriferisulfidus sp.
AAAACCAAAAAGAACAAGAAACAAAAATCTGAATAAGCTGCGTGCGTAATCTGACCCTCATTCGGGAGAGCGGCCGTACGCTGGGGATTGCGGTCGTCGGCGTTCTGGTCGGCGCCGTTCTTGACCACTGGGAACTCGGTCTGGTTATTGCCTTGGGTGTGCTGCTCCTATGGCACCTTCACCAGTGGTATATGCTGCAGCGCTGGCGCGATACCGAAGCCGCCCACATCCCCAATCACCTCTCTTCCTTCTGGCGTGATTGGGCGCAACAACTGGACCAACAACGCCGCGAAAGCCAACACGAAGCGCAAATTCGCAAACGCCTGCAGCGCCAGTTCGATGCGCTGCTGCTGGCCCTGCCGGATGCGGCCGTGGCCGTGGATTCGGAATTTCGGATCCAATGGTTCAATGAATCCGCCGCGGACTTGCTGGATCTGCAGACCGATGACCGACAGCGGGAACTGTCCCATGTCATGCGCCTGCCGGAACTTCTCAATTATCTTCGCTCCGGCGATTACTCGCTGCCGTATACGGTGGAGTCTTTCGCCGGGCTTTCTCATCCGATCAGCGTACAAGTTTCGATTTTCGGCGCCCGTGACCGTTACCGTCTGATTACGTTTCGGGATTTGACCCAGGAACTGCGCGTGAGTCGGTTGCGCCAAGAGTTTGTCGCCAACGTCTCCCATGAAATCAAAAGCCCATTGACCGTGGTCAGCGGGTATCTGGAAATGCTGGGTGAGCAGCCGGAACAACCGCCGGACTTAAACATCGTTCGCGAAATGGCCCGTCAGTGTCAACGCATGCGCCGGCTGGTCGATGACCTCCTGGAGTTGTCGCGACTGGAAGCCAGCGAGCTTCGTGATCGCGATATGCAGAATGTCAATTTGATGAGCATGGCTTCAGAAATTCGACGCGAGGCACAAGGCATCAGCTCCGAAGCCATCCACGAAATCCTGACCCATGGACAGCCTGACATTTACGTGCGCGGTCGTCCGGAAGAACTTCACAGTGCGCTGTTCAATCTCGTCAGCAATGCTTTGCGCTATTCGCCCGAGGGCGGGAAAATCGTCATCAGCTGGAAACACAAAAACAAGCAGATCCGGCTGTCGGTCTCTGACGAAGGCGTTGGAATTCCGCCGGATCAGATCGCCCGGCTGGCGGAACGTTTTTACCGGGTCGACAAGGCCCGCTCACGCAGCACCGGCGGCACCGGTTTGGGGTTGGCGATTGTCAAACACATCCTGCAGCGCCATGGCGGCCGCTTGCAGATTGAAAGCACACTCGGCAAAGGTAGCACGTTCACCTGTGTCCTCCCGGAAATCGAGAAGGTGCGGGCGCGACGCTGATTAACCGAAGCGCCCGGTGATGTATTCTTCGGTCAGTTTGTGGCTGGGGTGGGTGAAAATGTGGCTGGTGGAACCCACTTCCACCAAATAGCCCAAATGAAAATAGGCTGTGCGCTGTGATACACGCGCCGCCTGCTGCATGGAGTGCGTCACGATGACGATTGAGAAATTGGTGCGCAACTCCCCAATCAACTCCTCAATGCGGGCCGTCGCAATCGGGTCGAGCGCCGAGCACGGCTCATCCATCAAAATCACTTCGGGGCTGACGGCAATGGCCCGCGCGATGCATAAACGCTGCTGCTGACCCCCGGACAGACTGGTCCCCGGGTGGTGCAGCCGGTCTTTGACTTCCGACAACAACCCCGCCCGCTCCAGCGAGACGTGCACGACTTCCTCCAGTTCGTCGCGGTGATGCACCAAACCGTGGATGCGCGGACCGTAGGCGACATTGTCGAAAATGGACTTGGGAAACGGATTGGGCTTCTGAAACACCATCCCCACTCGGGCCCGCAGCAAGACCGGATCGACTTTTCGGTCATAAATGTTTTCGCCGTCCATTTCCACGCGGCCTTCGATACGGCAGCCTTCGATGGTGTCGTTCATCCGATTCAGACAACGCAACAGAGTGGTTTTGCCACAGCCGGAGGGACCAATCATGGCAATGACCTCATTGGAGCCGACATCGAGACTGACATCGAAAACGGCCTGCTTGTCACCGTAGAACACGTTGACGTCGCGCATCTGCATACGCGGGTTCGGTGAGGTGATATCGCCGACTGTTTCCAGTTTTTCGATTGCGGAAGTATCCATATCCTCAACTACGCCTGCAGCAGGAGGCAGAGGCATCGCCAAAGTATCGGTCTCCATATTTTGAGCCATAAGCAGGTAAAAAGCGATTGCTCGATTCGTTCAGAAACGTTTGGAAATCCGTTTGCGCAGATACACCGCCGTGGCATTCATCGCAACCAAAAACGCCAGCAACACCAAAATGGCGGCGGAAGTACGTTCGGTAAAAGCACGTTCCGGGCTGTCCGACCACAGATAAATCTGCACCGGTAACGCGGTCGCTGGGTCCATAAAGCCTTGCGGCGGTTCAACAATAAAGGCCACCATTCCGATCATCAGCAAAGGCGCCGATTCGCCCAGCGCCTGCGCCATCCCGATAATCGTGCCGGTCAACATTCCCGGCAGAGCCAGCGGCAAGACATGGTGAAACATCGCCTGCATACGCGAGGCCCCCACCCCCAGTGCGGCCTCCTTAATTGAAGGCGGCACCGACTGCAGCGCGGCACGCGAGGTGATGATAATGGTCGGCAAGGTCATCAAGGTCAACACCAACCCGCCGACGATCGGCGTGGAACGCGGCATACCAAACCAATTGATGAAAATCGCCAGCCCCAGCAAACCAAAAATAATGGACGGCACGGCGGCCAGGTTGTTGATGTTAATTTCGATCAGGTCAATAAAGCGGTTGCGAGGCGCAAACTCTTCCAGATAAATGGCCGCCGCCACCCCAATCGGAAATGACAGCAGCAGCGTCACCAAAAGCGTCAACATGGAACCGCTCAAAGCTCCCCAGATGCCGGCCTGTTCCGGCTCGCGCGAGTCTCCCGCCGTGAAGAAGTTGGTGTTGAATTTCCGCTCGATAATGCCAATCTCACGCAACTCGTCAACATAACCAATGACACGGTCGTTGACACGGCGTTCGCCCTCCGGAAGGGTGCGGTCGATGTAGTCCTTCATCAACATATCGATGTCATCGTCCGCCAGCAACCACACCGACTGCGTGGTGCCAATCAAATCAGGATCGTCCAACACCATCTCCCGCAAATCGAACGCCGCCCCTTCACTGATCATCCTCACCAACTCGCGCCGCGCCGAACGTCCGGAGACTTCGGGGAACTGCTTGTACATGGCGGTTTTCACCAATTTCCAGTAGTCCGCCCGGAACAAGACGTCCGGGTCTCGCGTGCCTTGCGGGTCGAGAACCTGTCCATCGAAATAGACCGGAAGCTCCACGTACGTTTGGCCAAATGCCTTGTAGCCATTGGCGATAATGCTGCCGAACAGCAACAGCAAAAACGACATGCCCAGGAAAATGGCGAACAATCCATAGAGACGGAAACGCATTTCGGCACTTTGGCGTTTCGCCAAACCTGCCCGGATTGTTTCCGTGTGGTTCACTCGTACTGCTCCCGGTACTTGCGTACCACGTACAAGGCGATGAAATTCAACACCAGCGTGACAAAAAACAACGTCAGCCCCAAAGCAAACGCCGCCAGCGTCTTGGGACTGTCAAATTCCTGGTCGCCCACCAGCAGGGTGACGATCTGCACCGTCACGGTGGTCACGGCCTCCAAAGGATTGGCGGTGAGATTGGCCGACAAGCCGGCGGCCATCACCACAATCATGGTCTCCCCGATCGCCCGAGAGATTGCCAACAGCAGACCGCCGATGATTCCCGGCAACGCAGCCGGCAGAATCACCCGACGCATTGTTTCGGAGTGCGTGGCTCCCATCCCCAGAGAACCGTCGCGCATCGCCTGGGGCACGGCGCGAATCACATCATCCGACAAGGATGAGACAAACGGAATAATCATGATTCCCATCACAAAACCGGCCACCAAGGCACTTTCCGAGGCGACATCCAAGCCCACGGTCGCACCAAAGTCGCGCAAGGCCGGGCTGACGACGATGGCCGCGAAAAAGCCGTACACGACCGTCGGCACCCCCGCCAAAATTTCCAGTAACGGCTTGACGACCGAATGCACTCGCGGCGGCGCGTATTCCGACAGATAAATGGCGGACATCAATCCCACCGGCGCGGCCACCAGCATCGCGATAAACGAAATGAGCAGGGTGCCGGCAAACAGCGGCACGCTCCCAAACGCTCCGGTCGAGCCGACCTGATCTTCGCGAATGGCCATTTGCGGACTCCAGTTGAGCCCGAATAAAAACTCCGTGATCGAGACGGCCTGGAAGAAGCGACTGGCCTCGAACAACACGGACAACACGATGCCGATCGTCGTGAAAATAGCCAACATCGAGCAGACCAGCAGAAACGCCCGGACGATGCGCTCGATTTGAATCCGCGCCCGCACGTGGGGAGTCAGGAACTTCAAAGCCACTCCCGCACTGATGGCGAATACCGACAGGCATACGGCGGCCATGGCCAGGCCGGCCGTTTGCTCCAATTCCCTGTAGTGGTCGGCCGCCATGCGAACTTCTTCGCGCGCCAGGCTGTAACTTATCGGATTGTTAATCGCGTTTTCAATGTCGCCAATCAGCAACTTGGGAGTCGCGGCCAATGACTCCGCATTCGGGATCATGGCAATGACTTGTCCCATCAAAATATCCGACTCAAATATCACCCACATCAGATACACCAGCAAGGCCGGCGCGCCGGCCCAGACGGCACCGAGCATGCCGAAGTATTCGGGTAGGGAATTGAGACGAGTGGTTCCGGTGGCTCGCGCCTGACGCATGAGGCGGCGCTGGCTGAAATGATAGGCTGCCGTCGACAGCAGCAGCAACAATACGATTAGCGTTAAGGGTGACACCGTAATCTTTCAGGGAACCTAGGAACAGTATTGTTCCCTTCGATTATTTCAATTTTGTTACAACCGGCCCACAGGTCGATGGGCCGCGCGATGCCTACTTTTCCGGCTCGACGAATTCCTTCGGTTTTTCGGAACCGGGGCCGAAAAAATACTTCTCCATCTCACCTTCCAAAAACTGCCGCGCTTTCGGGTCCACCGGGGTCAGGCGGTACTCATTGATCAGCATGGTCTGATGGCGCAGCCAACCGCTCCAGGCCTCCGCCGAGACTTCATTAAAGATGCGCTGGCCCAGCGGGCCGGGATACGGCAACCGCTCCAATCCTTCTGCTTCGCGACCAAGTTTGACGCACTGCACCATGCGGGACATCAGAGGAAATCCTATTCAACTGCGTGTTTGAACCGCCATTATAAAGCCTACGATTGAGTGCCACAGAACCCCCTTTTTTCTGAATCCCAATGTTTGGAAGGCACTCACCGACAGACGAAAATGATGTGTCTTTTCGGCTTATAATGCGGGAAGGCACTTTTACCGCCACATCCAAAACTATTCGAGAGGGACCGGCTCATGGAAAATATCCAATGGCTTGAAGAACTTGAAGCAATTGAAGCTTACGTTTGGGGCTGGCCAACCATTAGTCTGCTGCTGGGCCTCGGTGCCTACCTGATGATTGGTCTGCGCTTCATGCCGCTGCGACGCATCGGCACCGGCTTTCGTGAACTGTTGCGCGGACGCAGTTCTTCCGAAGACGGTGAAATTCCACCTTTCCGCTCTTTGATGACCGCCATGTCGGCCACAGTGGGAGCCGGTAACATCGTCGGAGTCGCCACCGCCATTACCTATGGCGGACCAGGCGCCATCTTTTGGATGTGGGTCATGGCCTTGCTCGGCATGGCCACCAAATATTCCGAAGCCGTGCTGGCGGTGCATTACCGTGAAGAGACCTCGCACGGGGAATACCACGGCGGACCGATGTATTACATTCAAAAAGGGTTGGGCGAAAACTGGACATGGCTGGCACTGCTGTTTGCCATTTTTGCCACCGTTGCCGCCTTCGGCATTGGCAATATGGTGCAGTCCCATTCTGTCGCGGACGGCTTGCACTCGCAGTTTGGGATTGACACAAACTACACCGGCATCGTGATGGCGGTACTGATTGGCCTAGTTATCTTCGGAGGGCTGAAACGTATCGCCGCGGTCGCTGCCCGTTTGGTGCCGCTGATGACCATCGCCTACGTTACCTGTGCGATGGTGATAATTCTGTACAACATCGCGGACGTGCCCGCTGCTCTGCAGACCATCGTGGTCTCCGCCTTCACCGGCCACGCAGCGGTCGGCGGTATTGCCGGCGTGGCTATCGCGGAGGCCATTCACTACGGCATCGCTCGCGGCATCTTCTCCAATGAGGCCGGACTCGGCAGCGCGGCGATTGCGCATGCTTCCGCGCAGACTTCCAGTCCTGTCCGCCAGGGCCAGATCGCAATGCTGGGTACTTTTATTGATACCCTGATTATCTGCACCATGACCGCTCTGGTCATCATCTTGAGCGGGGTGTGGATGGAAGATACTGGCGGAGCGGCCTTGTCTACCGCTGCGTTCAACCACAGTTTGGGCGATACCGGAGGGACTATTGTGGCCATCGCGCTGGCCGTCTTCGCATTCACTACCATCCTCGGTTGGAATTTCTACGGCGAACGGTGTATTCAGTTTTTCATGGGTCGATGGGTCTTGCTCCCCTATCGGGCGCTGTGGATTGTTGCCCTGTTCGTAGGCTCCACCATGAAATTGGATATCTTGTGGGTACTGTCCTCAAGCCTCAACATTCTGATGGCTTGGCCCAACCTGGTGGGCATGTTGTTGTTGTCGACGGTCGTATTTCGACTGACCCAAGAACACGACAGCAATTAAGTGGCTCCAGACCCGGACCTCATCTGCGAGGATGTCGCCCGAGCCCTGCAGGAAGATCGTGCGGCGGATGACCTAACCGCCGCACTGATTCCGGAACGCGTCGCGCGCGCGACTCTATACTGCCGCCAGAAAGCCGTACTGTGCGGCATTCCATGGGCGGAAGAAACCTTTCGCCAACTGGATTCTGCGGTGACTCTGCAGTGGCATGCCCAAGATGGCGACATGTTGGAGGCGGAGATGGCCGTGTGTTCCTTGCAAGGCCCCGCACGCGCACTACTGCGCGGCGAGCGTACCGCACTCAATTTCCTGCAGTTGCTCTCCGCAACCGCCAGTTGCACACGACGCTTTGTGCAGCACTTGAGCGGCGACACCTGCACCCTGCTTGATACTCGAAAAACCTTACCCGGCTTGCGTCATGCCCAAAAATATGCGGTGCGATGCGGCGGCGGAACCTCCCACCGAGCCCACCTGGCAGAAGCAATCCTCATCAAGGAAAATCACTGGGCATTGCTGGACGATGTGGCGGCCACTCTCGCCGATGCCCGCAAGCGCTATCCCGACATGCCGATTATCGTGGAAGTAGAAACGCTGGAACAACTGCAGGCTGTACAAGCCGCAGACCCTGATGTCATTTTGCTGGACAACTTCGATGTCGACAAAGTCCGTGAAGCCCGAACCCTATGTCCGAATATCGCCTTGGAAGTCTCCGGCGGTGTGGATGAAACGAACATTGCCGCATATGCAGCGGCAGGAGCCGCGCGTTTGTCCGTCGGAGCGCTCACCAAAAATGTTCAAGCCATCGATTTTTCCATGCAAATGGAGACTCCGTGAACGAAGCCTTCTCAAATCTTTGAACGCTCAGTCTGCTTGGCGCGATCCCACAACTCTTCCCAGCGCTGCGCCTCTATATTTTCAACCGATTCTCCCTGCTCCTGGAGTTGCGCCTCCATACATTCGAAACGCCGGCTGAAGCGCGTGCATGCCTGATGCAAAAGTTCTTCCGGTCGCTGCCCGCAATGGCGCGCGTAATTGACTACCGCAAAAAGCAGATCTCCGATCTCTGACGCCTGCGCCTGCGCATCGGGCGCTTCACGCAACTCCTGCAACTCCTCCTCAATCTTCTCAAGCACCGGTGGAGCGCTGTCCCAATCAAAGCCGACCCGCGCAGCGCGCCTTTGCAATTTATACGCCCGGGTTAATGCCGGCTGTGCATGGGGCACGCCGGACAGAGTGCCGTCCGCACCTCTTTGCGAACGTTCCTGATGCTTGAAAGTTTCCCAATGCGCTTTGATCTCCGCCTCGCTGCGCGGTCCCACATCCCCAAACACGTGCGGGTGTCGGTCAATCATCTTTTGGCAAGTTGCGGCGACCACATCCTCAAAATTAAAGAATCCGCGTTCTTGCGCCATTTGTGCATGAAACGCGACCTGCAGGAGCAAGTCTCCCAATTCGTCGCACAATTCCTTCCATGCCTCCCGCGCAATCGCGTCTGCCACTTCGTAAGCTTCTTCCACCGTATAGGGAGCAATCGTCGAAAAGTCCTGGCGCACGACCCACGGACATCCCTGCTGAGGATCGCGCAGACGTCGCATTAGATTTAAAAATTCATTGACCGCATCCATAAGCCTGCCTTGCTGTTGTCGGAATTCCGTCGGCAATCATAAGGGATGCAAAATCGCCGCTCATGTGTTCGATTTTTCGCCTGTCCACGCAATGGAAATACTGCCAACGTAAAATAAGCGGCTCCGTCCGCCACCCTCGTGTCATGACTACCCGCATTCGCAAAGCCGTCTTTCCCGTAGCCGGTCTCGGTACTCGCTTTCTTCCTGCCACCAAAGCGGTGCCCAAAGAGACCCTGCCCATCGTCGACAAGCCTCTGATCCAGTACGCCGTGGAAGAAGCCTCCGCTGCGGGGATTGATCAGTTGATTTTCATTACCGGGCGCAACAAGCGTGCCATTCCCGATCACTTCGATATGGCCTACGAACTGGAAATGGAACTGGAAACGGCCGGTAAAACCCGAGAACTGGACGTCGTGCGATCCATCACGCCCCCCGACACGACCTGCATTTACCTTCGTCAGCGCAAGGCGCTGGGGCTGGGTCATGCCGTACTCTGCGCAAAGCCCATCGTCGGCAATGAACCTTTTGCGGTCATTTTGGCGGACGACCTGATTGACGGTGGCCAGGACCCGTGTCTGGCGCAGATGGTTCGTCTTTTTGAGGAGCGCCAGGCCAGCATCATCGCTGTGGAACCGGCCCCGCCTGAACGTATCTCGCGCTATGGGGTTATTTCCGGACAGCGCGAAAACGACCGGATGTGGAAACTCGACGGCATCGTCGAAAAACCCCCGGCCCAGGAAGCTCCCTCCGACCTGGGAGTAGTCGGACGTTATGTCTTCACGCCTAACATTTTCGCGTATCTGGAGCAGACACCTCCTGGTGCAGGGGATGAAATCCAGCTCACCGACGCCATTGCCCGACAGCTGCGTGAGCAGACGGTACTGGCTTATCAGTTCGAAGGCCGCCGATACGATTGCGGGAGTCAGCTGGGTTTCCTTCAGGCGACCGTCGAGTATGCCCTCCAGCGTGAGGATATCGGGGCGGAAGTTCGCAACATGCTGCGCGAACTTCTTTAGGAAGCGCCTTTACAAAGACGGGAATTCTCCCGTGTGGGAAAACTGGCAAGAAGGGCCGTAGCGGCAGGGATCAGGCAGAAAACCCCGAGGAAACAGGAAAAACCCCCATCACGAAACAGTAGTCCCGGGAGGTAGGAGCCACGGCCAGTTTTCTGGAATCCACTCGTATACAAAGTATAAGAGCCACAACATGCTCAGACCCGCTATCAAGGCTGCGATGATACCGGCGGCAATATAAATCAACGCCTTCGCAGCTCCCGACGCGTTGATGCGGAAAGCGTCAGTCCAACTCTCAGATTTATTCATAATTCAAAGGCGCAGGTAGTGGCTCCCCGGGACGGGCTCGAACCGCCGACCTAGTGGTTAACAGCCACCCGCTCTGCCAACTGAGCTACCGGGGAATGGGGACAGTATTCTAACACGAGGCTTGAGACTGGCTGCATCTGTAAAACTTGGCCTCATCTCGGCGATTATTTGGAGGATTTTTATGCTTGGCGCGGCATGCGGATTAGGTTGCCCGCGGTGCCATGACACATTCCCAAAAATGAAAAAAAGACTCCTAAAACCTGCAAATCGCCGAAAAGATTGCCTAGGCCAAAATACCAGCCCGGTGAAGCATTCTTTCAGAGACCAACTATTCCTCTACCGATAGCCCATCGCCTAACCAGCGAACCAAATAATAAAGAAACTGTCCTTCGGACGATTTTGACGGCCCCAACACCTCCGCCGCATAAACACGCGAGTCGGTAGCCGCATATGCTTGTGCGGCCTCGGCGCTCTCCATCAACTGCACAAGACCTGCCGGAAATCGACGACGGCGTCGGTTAGGCACCTGAACCACCGCATAACGCACACTTGAGACGGAAGTCTCGGGATCCGGCGGCACAAAACCGCGCATTAATCTTCTGCTGCGGCGCGTCGCTCAAGAAAATGAATATCGACACCGCCTGCCTGGAACTGTTCGTCCAGCAACAATTCATGATGCATCGGCACGTTGGTGCGAATCCCATCCACCACAAGTTCCGTCAACGCCCGGCGCATTCGCCGCAAGGCCACCGTACGATTGCGGGCATGGGCGCAGACTTTGCCGATCATGGAATCGTAATAGGGCGATACATCGTAACCGGTATACAAGTGCGTATCCATTCGCACACCCGGACCTCCCGGGCTATGAAAGTGCTTGACTTGTCCGGGTTGCGGTAAAAAGGTTTTTGGATCCTCGGCATTGATGCGACATTCCACTGCGTGCCCTCGCAGGCGCACCTCGGATTGCTTGATCGACAACGGTTCGCCCTGAGCCACCAGCAATTGATGACGGACCAAATCAATGCCGGTCACCATCTCGGTAACCGGATGCTCCACCTGGATCCGGGTATTCATTTCGATGAAATAAAACTCTCCGTCCTGGTACAGAAACTCGAACGTCCCTACTCCACGGTAGTCCATTTGCCGACAGGCCGCCGCGACACGCTCGCCCATTTCCTCGCGTTGTTGCTCGGTCATGCCAGGAGCGGGCGCCTCTTCAATCACTTTCTGGTGACGACGTTGTAGCGAACAGTCACGCTCACCCAAGTGAATGGCATTGCCGTGTGCATCCGCGAGAACCTGAAACTCAATGTGACGCGGGTGATCCAAAAACTTCTCCAGATACACCACATCACTGCCGAACGCACTGCGAGCCTCGGTCCGCGTCAATTCCAGCGCAGCCTCCAGTTCACCTTCCTCCTGCACCACCCGCATACCCCGACCGCCGCCGCCGGCACTAGCTTTGATCAGCACCGGATAACCCACCTCCTGCGCAATCTCCCGGCACGTCTTCAAATCTTCCGGCAGTGCCCCGTCGCTTCCCGGCACACACGGGATGCCGGCGGCCAAAGCCGCTTCACGTGCCGCGACCTTGTCGCCCATCTCCCGAATGTTTTGGGCCCGCGGGCCTACAAAAATAAAACCGCTGGATTCCACGCGCTCGGCGAAATCGGCATTTTCCGACAAGAAGCCGTAGCCGGGATGAATGGCGTCCGCATTCGTCACTTCCGCTGCGGAAATAATGGCCGGGATATTCAGATAACTGTTTTGCGAATCGGCCGGCCCGATGCAGACGGACTCATCGGCCAAGCGCACATGCAGAAGATTACGGTCTACATCGGAGTGCACCGCCACGGTGCGAATCTCCATGTCCCGGCAGGCGCGCAAAATGCGCAATGCGATTTCGCCGCGATTGGCGATCAGAACTTTCTGCAGCACGCCGTCAGCCAATAATAAACAGTGCTTGCCCGTACTCAACCGGCGTCGCGTTTTCCACCAAAATCGCACGGATCACGCCGGCCTGGTCCGCCTCGATTTGATTCAGCATTTTCATCGCTTCCACGATGCACAGAGTGTCACCGACATTGACCGAGTCACCGACACTGACAAATGCCTTGGCCCCCGGCGAGGGGGCGGTGTAAAACGTGCCCACCATGGGTGAGACCACCTCATGACCGGCCGGGGTTGCCTCTTCTTCGGCTTCCGGTTCGGACTCGGCAGCGGGAGCGGCAGGTGCCGGGGCTGGGGCCGCAACGGGCGGTACGTACACAGGCGCGGCGGGAGCACTCGCCGGGGCCACCCGGCTGATTCGCACGGATTCCTCGCCTTCGGAAATTTCGATTTCAGCGACGTCGGAATCCTCCAACAACTGCATGAGGCTTTTGATTTTGCGAAGATCCATCAGACTTACTCCTCCAGCATGGCGACTGCAGCCTGCAGTGCCAATTCGTAGCCACGCGCACCCAAACCGCTGATTACACCGACGGCGATATCAGACAAATAAGAGACTTGGCGAAACTCTTCACGGGCGAATACATTGGACAAATGCACTTCGATAAACGGGATAGAGACTCCCAGCAGTGCATCCCGCAACGCGACGCTGGTGTGGGTGAACGCGCCCGGATTGAACAAAATGAAATCCACCCCCTCGCGCTGAGCCTGATGGATCCGCTCAATCAGACTGCTCTCGGAGTTGTCTTGGGCGGCCTCTATCGAGCACCCCGTCGCTTCCGCCTGGGTTTCAAGACGGCGCATGATGTCGTCAAGCGTGTCCGTACCATAAACTTCAGGCTCGCGAGTACCTAGTAGGTTTAGATTGGGGCCGTTGAGAACCAAAATACGCGACATGTCTTATCCCTTTTCGGAAAACATTCGCCAAGCATATCACAGAATTCAAAAATCCGCCAAGTTTGCTTATTTTTGGCGGTTTTTATCAGCAAATAAACGCAAATATAAGTTATCTTGCAAAAATTAAGGCCTCATCCAAATGTCGCACGAAATCTTTCGGCGGCACAAAGCTGACGGTCCGCAGACCACGCATTTCGGTGCCGTCCGATGCGTAAAACAGGATTGCCGGCGGCCCAAACAATCCCAACGATTCCAACAACGCGGTATCCGCGTCGTCGTTGGCGGTGACGTCCGCCCGCAGAAGTACAAACTGCCGCATCAATTCCTGCACCTGGGGATCCGTAAACGTAAACGCCTCCAGTTCCATACACGTCACGCACCAGTCGGCGTAAAAATCGACCAAAACCGGCTGACCGGACGCCTGTTGCAATTCACGCTCAAGATCGGTCGTCGTCTTGATGCTGCGAAACGGCAGGGCCGGAGTTTCTTCGACCGTTGAGACCATCCCAAAATGCGTCCAAGGGCGCAAGACGCTATGACCGCCCGTCGCCGCACTGATCAACAAGACCGCCCCGTACAAAAGCAATACCAACCCGGCGCCTTTACCCAACCGCAACAGCGCGCTCGCATCCGCCGGCAGGGAATCCGTGGCCCGCAAAAAGACGCCCAACATCACCAGCAACAAGCCGCTGAGCACCAGCGTCACTTGCCCGGGAACCACGCGGTCCAACATCCAGAGGGCGAGCATCAGGAGCAGAACACCGAACAAGGCTTTCACCCGTTTCATCCAGGCCCCGGATTTCGGCAAGTAGCGCCCCTCGCAAGCTCCGAATACCAGCAGAGGAAGACCCAAGCCCAGACCCATGCCGAACAGACTGATCGCCCCACGCATGGGGCTGCCGGTATCTGCGATATGAATCAAGGCGCCCACCAGCGGAGGCGACACACAAGGACTCGCCACCAGCGCTCCCAGCAAACCCATAATTGCGGCACCGAAGAAACTTCCTCCCTGAAACCTTCGACCCGCCTGATCGAGGCGGTTGGTCAAAGCGGCAGGAAGGCGCAGTTCATACAAGCCAAACATGGCCAGCGCCATCCACACCAAGACCAGCACAAATGCACCGATCACCCAGATGTTCTGCATGGCCGCCTGAAGATTTGAGCCGGTCAGGCCGACGATGATGCCCAGCACCGCGTAGGTTGAAGCCATCGCCAATACATACGTCAAGGCCAGGAAAAATGCGCGGCGGGTGCCGGCCCCTTTGGCGCCTGCGATCACACTGGCCAGAATCGGAATCATGGGCAGCACGCAGGGCGTAAACGCCAGCAACAACCCAAAGCCGATAAACGCCACAAAGCTCCACAGCAATCCTTCCTGGGCGAGGTCCTGGGCGATTTGATCGGAACGAGACAACAGCGGCAACTCGCGTCCAGGCGATTGCACCTCGACGGCTTCGGTCATCGCGACTTTCAGGATTTTGGTCTGTGGGGGATAACACACGCCTTTTTCGGCGCATCCCTGATAGGAAGCTTCCAACACTGCCTGCTGTTGGGCGGCCGGCCATTGCAGATTGACCACTACATCCCCGGACCAGGTCTCGACCTGGCCGAACAAGGGATCGTCCTTGACGATGCCGGCAGGCAATGTATACGTGGGTGTGGAGGTGCCTTCGAGACCGTTGAAACCGGTTTTGTCGCGGTACAGATAGTAGCCTTCGGCCACACGGAAATGAGCCTGAACCTTGTCCGGACCCGCCGATGTGGCGACCAGTACGAAGGCTTTATCGGGATGCAGAAACTCCTGTTCCGGATCGCCGAACAGGTCCGTTGCTCCGGCCGGCATAGCCGCCAGCCCGAACAGGATTAAACAGAATCGCCAAGCCATTGCAGATACTTTTCCGAGCCTGCGCTAATCGGCAACACCAGAAATTCCGGAACCTCGTACGGATGCGTTTTCAACAACGCCTCTCGCAATGCCTCCTGGTGTGTGCGGACGGTTTTAATCAGCAACAACACTTCGGCCTCCTCTTCCACCGCACCTTGCCAGCGGTACGTGGAGTGAACCGGGATACGGTTGACGCACGCCGCCAACTGCTGCTCCACCAGGTCCTGGGCAATCTTCTGTACCGGTGCGCTGGCCGGATAGGTGGTCAATACAAGGATACATTCTTCAGCTTGAGGTGCAGAGGACACGATGGTGATATTTTTATTTTATGCGCCGTCAACGCACAACTTTGACAGTTTCACCGGCCTCAGGTTCGCCTTTGGGCCACACGCCGTTGAACAGGCGCAGCTGATCTTGGGGATAAGTACTCCACCAGGCATCCTGGGCATACGCGGCGTACGTATCGCCGGGTTTGGCCGTAATAATCTCCATACGTGCCGAGCGAACGGCCTCATCTTCGGCTGCCGTCATCGGCCGCAGACTGTTGACGGTGGCCTCTATGGCGGCAGCATGGCGTCGGACCCCGCCCGACTTCAGGGCCTGCGTGGCGGTAACCAGGAACAGGTTGGGAGAGTGCTGCAGCGCCGTCACGTCTGCTCGCTCAAAATTGGCGCCGCGGACCCAAGCCCGGCAACCTTCATAGCCTTTGGTCATGCGTCTGCGCAGTTGCGAAACTTGGGCGAATTCCTGTTTTAGAAACTCGCATGCGTCCTGTGCTTCGATGTGCTCGATGATGTACAGCCGCATCTCTGTCGAACGGTCGGGCGCATATGCCGCCAGATGCGTGGGCTGATTGTGCACCGGCCAGTCCTCCGGCAATTTCATGGTGATTGCCAGCGGCTTGTGATAGAAACGGTGATCCTTTACAAAACCCTGCGCTTCACTTTGGCCGATTTCCATGCCGTCGATGTGCTCCAGATATTCCGCACGCCGAATCAGGCCCGTGCCGGCAGTCTGGTGCTTGCGGGCGGCCCGGATGATTTCCTGCTTGCGAGTGTCGTTATCCGGATGCGTGGAGAACAGCCAATGAGAGACACGTGGCCGGCGACCTTCGCGGACCGCCAGTCGCGCTTCGAAAGCTTCCTGATCCTTTATGATGCGGATGACCTGTAGGAGTGCTTCCGGATCGTAGCCGGCGCGAGCGGCATACTCCGCACCCAAACGGTCCGCTTCCAGTTCATGTTCACGTCCATACCCTCGTACGTGGGCTTCGCCCAATATTCCCGCCACCTGATTGGCCACCCCGCTTTGGACCGTGTGGCTCAGCACCAGTTTTAGCAGTTCCACCGTCTGTCTCTGGCCAATCTGCTGCGCGGTATGTCGGGCGGTGATGTGGGCCAGTTCGTGGCCCAGGACCCCGGCCAGTTCAGCTTCGGAATTGAGCAAGGCCAGCATGCCGCGCGAGATGTACACGTAGCCGGGCGTGGCGAAGGCATTGACGATATCGGAATCCAGCACCGTAAAAACGTACGGTAAATCCGGACGATGACTCCCTGGCACCAGCGTCAGTCCGACTCGTGTTACATATTCCTGGATCTGCGGATTTTCGTAATAGCCGTATTGGGACAGAAGCCACTCGTGCGTCTGTTTTCCGATCTCCAGTTCCTGTTGCTCATCGACCGTCGTCCAGTCCTGCTCGCCCGTGACCGGGTTGGTCGTGCCGACGCACGCATTGAGGACGGCACCGGCGACCAGTGCCAGTACAAAAGGATTACAACGATTGAAAAAAAGACGCGAACGGCGCTTAGCTGCCATAGCGCTTGCGGAATTTGTCGACCTGGCGGGCCGTCTCCAAGATTTTCTGCTTGCCGGTATAGAACGGGTGACACGCCGAACAGATTTCCACATGCAGCTCGTCACCGGCATACGTGGAGCGGGTCTCAAACTGATTGCCACAAGCGCAAATCACTTTGACATCGTGGTAGACAATATCCTGGGAAGGCATCGGTAAAAATTGCGCAAAACAGGCGGCGCATTATACCGTATCCGCCCTTGGCACCGGTTGCAGAAGCGTTTCTGCAAGGGGTGGTTTAAAAGCTGTTTTCTCGGGAAGAAACAGCTCACACAAATCATCCAACCGCCGCCAACCGAAGGAACTGGCACGAAGGCCTTCAGGATTTTCCTCGATCAAGCCAAGCGCCCGCACCTGCTCCAATGCGGATGCGAGGTGCCGGCGCGTCCGACGGGTGCGTGACTCGAAAGTTTCCCAGAGGAATCCGGATCGCAGGCGCAACGCCCCCAGCATGAACTCGAACATCCGGTCTTGTCCTTCCCTTCGGGTACGCTGCGCGGTCGCATGACCCTGTTCCGCCGCCGCCATCCAGGCTTGCGGGTCCCGAACCTGTTCGGTCCGCCAAACCACCCCGGAGACATCCGTCCATTTGCCATGTGCTCCGGCGCCGACTCCCAAGTAATCGCCGTACTCCCAATAATTAACATTGTGGCGACAGACCGCATTTTCTCGAGACCAGGCGGAGACCTCATACTGCTCAAAACCGGCATGTTCCAGTACCTTTGCTCCCGCTTCATGCATCTGCCACAAAATATCGGGATCGGGAAGCACGGGCGGTCGTTTCGCAAAAGGGGTTCCCGGCTCCAAGGTTAACTGATACCACGACACATGCTCAGGAGTGAACGACAGCGCCTGCTCCAAATCCGCCTGAACCTCCTCCACGGATTGATTCGGCAGACCGTACATCAGATCAATATTGAAGCGCGTGAAGCCGGCCGCCTGAGCGTCCCGTATTGCCTGCTGCGCATCCAGCACATCGTGGGCCCGCCCGATTGCACGCAGGTGTTGCGCATGGAAACTCTGCACTCCGATGGACAAGCGATTGACGCCCGCTTCGCGATAACCGCAAAAATGGCGACGGTCTGCGGATTGCGGGTTGGCCTCCAGGGTAACCTCCAGAGTCTCGGAGCATGCAAATTCGTCGCGCACCGTCTCCAAAATGTGGCGGATAGATGTGGGAGAAAACCGACTGGGCGTGCCGCCTCCGAAAAAGATACTTTCCAATATCCGCCCCCGCGCGGGTTGCGCCAGGCGTACGATTTCGTGAATCAGGTTTTTTGTATACCGGGCTTCATCGAAAGAGGCCGCGGCGTGCGCATTGAAATCGCAATAAGGGCAGCGCGAGACACACCAGGGAAGATGTACGTACAGCGACAGGGGAATCATTGCTCGGCCCGGAGCAAGGCAACCAGCGTGCGCAAAGCAACGCCGCGGTGGCTGATGCGATTCTTTTCTTCCGGCTCCAACTCCGCCGATGCGCAGCGATGCGTCGGCACGTAAAACAAAGGATCGTAACCAAAGCCGTTGTGACCCACGGGTTCTGTGAGAATCCGACCTTCCCAACTGCCTCGGGCGATGAGAGGCTCGGGATCTTCCGCTCCATGCGTCCAAACGAGGACACATTGATAGCGCGCTGTACGACGCGACTCCGGAACATCCTCCAACTCCTCCAAGAGCAGGCGGTTGTTCGCTTCATCGTCACACTGTATTCCCGCATAGCGGGCCGAATACACGCCCGGTCGACCTCCCAGGGCGTCGACCTCAATTCCCGAATCATCCGCCAGTGCCGGCAACTTCGAGACAGCCGAGGCGTGGCGCGCTTTCAGAAGCGCGTTCGCCTCAAAGGTGGTGCCGGTCTCTTCGACCGCTTCAATGCCCAACTCGCTTTGCGTGACCAATTCCCAACCCAACGGCTGAAGAATGGCATCCAATTCCCGCAGCTTGCCCGGGTTATTGCTGGCCAGCACCGCCCTCACGAACGGCACTCCTGCTGCACTTCGATGATCTTGCGAATGCCCCCCGCCGCCATTTCCAGCATCGTATCCAGTTCCTCACGGCGAAATGCGTGACCTTCCGCGGTTCCCTGAATTTCGACCAATGCCCCCGCATCGTTCATCACCACATTCAGGTCCGTCTCCGCCCGAGAGTCCTCTGCGTAATCCAGGTCCAGGCGCAACTGTCCGTCGACAATGCCGGTGGAAATCGCCGCGATGTGCCCGTGAATCGGATCGGTTTTCAGTTCGCCGCGCTGCATCAGCGTATCCACCGCATCCTGCAGCGCCATAAAAGCACCATTGATCGCAGCGGTACGTGTGCCGCCGTCTGCCGTCAGCACATCGCAATCCAAAGTGATGGTGTTCTCACCCAACGCCTCCAGATCAAAACCGGCCCGCAAGGACCGCCCGATCAGACGTTGAATCTCCATGGTACGACCGCCTTGCCCGCCGCTGCGTGCCTCGCGTCGCGTACGCTCGCTCGTCGCCCGCGGCAACATACCGTATTCCGCAGTTACCCAACCGCGGCCGGCTCCTCGCAACCAGCGGGGAACTCCTTTCTCGAAACTCGCCGTGCACAACACTCGCGTCGCGCCCTGACTCCACAGTACCGAGCCTTCGGCATAGCCGACGTAGTGGCGTTGATATTCAATGGGCCGCAACTCATCCGGAGCGCGGTCGTAGGAACGTTCAGACATCGGCGGGAGCAAACTGCGCAGGTCGGGAATTTTTTACGCTTTAGGCATTGTGCGGAATTATACGCCCCTTGCATTGAGAACAAATTTCAACTTTTTGCGCCTGTCGTCGACTCGATGACTGGAACCTACAATCGGCGGGTTCATTAAAAATGATAAGTTTTGATACGTATCTATCAATTTTGTGTTTATTGATAGATAAACCTGCATAATCTATCAATTTTTTACATATTGATAGATTAAAAAGTCCCGCTCCAATCCAATGAAACTGCCCAAATCACTGTTTCTTAGAAAATGTTTGTATTTACGGCTCCCGACGATTTGGAGCAACGAATCGCCAACCTCCGGGAAGGCGTTCTTCAGTCTGAATAAGTCAGGCTAAGGCTTGACGCGCACCAGGTAGTCGGCGATCTCCAGCATCTCTTCAAAATTGGTGGCGTTTTTACTGCCAATCCGATAGCGACCGTCGACTACCAAGGTCGGCACACCACTCAAATCGTAAGCCTCCGGCAAATCCCGGGTTGCCTCCAGATGCGCCGTCACCGCTTCCGAGCGGAAGGTTTCGGCAAATTTTGCCGGGTCCACATCAAACGGCGCCAGCATCCGGCCAATACCGTCCGCGGTCTTTAGCCGTCGGCCCTGCTCGTGGACCAGTTTGAAGACGACGGGATGCAAATCCAAGCGGTTTAATTCCACCAGCGTGTAATAGACCCGTGCACCAATTGCCCAGCGAGCGCTGAAAACAGTCGGCACTAGGCGCAAATGTACCGTGTCTTCACGTTCTTCCAGCCATTCTTTCAGAAAAGGCTCCAGGTCGTAGCAGTGCGGGCAGTTGTACCAAAAGAATTCCATTACTTCCGTCTTGCCTTCCGGTGCCTGCGCCTCCGGCGCATCGAAAAACACCGTGTAGTGACGACCTTCCTCGAACGTGCGTCCTACCTCGGCACTGACTTCAGGCTCAACCTCGTCAGCTGCTTGGCTATCCACCTCAATCTCAACTTCGTTGCCCGCCTCATCGCCGGGGACTTCAATAGTTACATTAGCCTCCGCCTCACTGGCAGACTCACCGGCGACTTCAAGGGTAATTTCACTCCCGGACTCGACTTCCGTGTCGCCGTATGCGAACGGCATGAGCATCGCGACCCAGACCAACGCCAGCAGTCGCAAGATGCGCATCAATACAATCCTGAAATATATAAAGAGACCGCCTCGATCTCTTCATCCGTCATTTGGGCCGCGATCGCAGTCATCATCGGATTTTGGCGCGCATGACTTTTATGGGGTTCATACGATTCCCGAAACATGCGCAACTGCATCATCATATAAGTCGCTTGCTGTCCCGACAGACGGGGAAACTGAGCCGGCGCATTGCCGGCGCCATTGGGGCCGTGGCAGGTGATGCAGGCCGGCAGGTTGCGCTCCAAGATTCCCCCGCGGTAAATCAGCTCGCCCAGTTCCAGTGTTTTTTGCGGAGCTTTCGCAACTCCGATTTTGGGGGCCTGGGCTGCATAGTAGGCAGCCAAATCTTCAATCTCCTGATCCGACAACATCGCAGCCTGAGGGCTCATCAGCGCGTTCGAGCGTTCGCCGGATTTGAAACGGTGCATTTGGGTGATGAGATACGGCTCTCCCTGACCCGCCAAACTCGGCCATTCCGGATTGATGCTGTTACCGTCGATACCATGGCACGCAGCACAGACCGCCGCGCGTGCTTGACCGGCTTGAGGGTCACCCTCTGCAGGCACAGTAGAAGCAAGCGCCAAAAGACTGGGCGCCACGACCACCCATTGCCAAATACGAATCATAAAACTGCCGAAATACGCTGCATCAGCGGGCGCGTATTGTAACAAACCCTCGTGCCTGTCCCGCGTAATTGCCTGCCTGAACGGAGTAGAATGCCGGAAGCATCGGCTTTTTCCCCACCTCTTTCCCATGCCTCTTGATTTGCGCCGCACCGCCTATCTGTCCGGCCATCCGCATGTCGATGAATGCCCCCCGGATCAAGGGATTGAAATCGCCTTCGCGGGACGCTCCAACGTCGGAAAATCCAGTCTGATCAATGCCCTGTGTGAGCGACGCGGATTGGCCCGCTCCAGTACCACACCGGGGCGCACCCGACTGCTGCATTTTTTTGCAGTGGACGAGACGCGGCGGCTGGTGGATTTGCCGGGCTATGGTTTTGCTCGCGCCTCCAAAGCCGAGCGCGAACAGTGGCAACGGATGGCTGAAAGTTACTTGAACCGACGGCAGTGTTTGAAGCTGCTGATACTACTGATGGATATCCGCCACCCTCTGCGCGAGAGCGACCAGCAAATGCTGGACTGGTGCGCTCATGCGAACTTGCCGGTGCACATCGTGCTCAACAAGGCCGACAAGCTTTCGAGAAGCAAGGCCCTGCAGACAGGAAAAACCTTGCGTGGGGCACTTGGATT
This sequence comes from uncultured candidatus Poriferisulfidus sp., assembly GCA_965221375.1. Lineage (GTDB taxonomy): Bacteria > Pseudomonadota > Gammaproteobacteria > Poriferisulfidales > Poriferisulfidaceae > Poriferisulfidus. The sequence goes on from OZ244883.1 coordinate 21,462, forward strand.
TGAAGATTCTCAGGTTAGTGTGGTATCCGCCCGTACGGGATCCGGAATGGAGGATCTGCGTGTTGCGCTAGAGTTTTATTTGGATGCACATAAATAAAAATCGTGTTGTACAACAAGAAATCCAATCACAAGCACGACACGACCCCAAGCAATGATATTTTGTGTGGGAGTCATTTGTCAATCTCTGGCATGCGCCGCACGATAACGCGCCATCGCGTATCGTGTTCTTTGGGTTCGGGCGCAAAGTCGGGATCCCGCGCCTCCTGCCGATCAAGTTCGGCCCACGGCAGTGCCCCTCGTGCCTGCAACTTATCTGACATCGGCTTTGTCAGGGCGCTGTAACCAAGATACTCCAGCATGTAGCCGAGTCGCTGTACGACCGGCTTCTCTATCTGCACGGAAAGAATGGCGAGTTGCTCCGGATCTATTTTTTGTCCCAGATCGGCGAGAACCGTAGCCACGTTGTCGATTCCGCCTGATGCCTGCGGATAGCGAAACAAATCAAACGCCGTCAGCGGGACCGAAGAAATCTTCATGCTGCCAGTGTCGGTCTTGCGGTCCTCAATTCCTGCCGTCACTGCTTCCATATTTTTTCGGAAATAAAACGCGATAAGGCTGCGACCGGCTCGAATTTTCGGGAAGCGCTTGCCCGAAATAACCTGAAACTCCATAACCGCCTGATGTGTCGCACCATGGAGTTCCGCCGCTTTGAGAAGCCCCACGTAATAGTCCTCACCTTCGTCGCTCATAAGCGCGTCGATATACCACGCAGGCGGAGGCGCGCCCCAGGATGCATACTGCGGGGGAACGACGACATAGAACCCTTGTCGAGGACTCAAGAGTGCCCGGCGGTGCTGCAACCGCTCGGCAGCACTTAAGAACGCGCGGTGACCGACACCAAGTTTCTGTTCGGCTTCCTCAGCCGTAAAAGTCGTACGCCCCACAGAGAGCAGACCGCTAACGTAACCGGACAGCGCGGACCTTTTATCGTAAATCATGATTGATTATCTTCGTTTAGAAAAGATTTTATAACATGATTATTGATGTTCTACGCCATAAGGCCGGCAAACGCTCGGATCTATCTTCAGTACAATGCGAGCGGAAGGCAAGTCTAGGAGGAATTATTCATGAAGAAAGTTATGGTACTCGGAATCTGCGCTGGGATTGGTCCTCTTTTCCTGTGGATTTGTTGCGAGGCGCTAGATATCCCCGTGAGTGCCGGGGAACTCGCCGTATATTTCGGCGTGGTGTTTGTTGTGGCATACGCGCTTGACTTTCTGGTGCGCAGACTGCCAAACATCTGGACTTCTTCGGCAGCAGGCGCTACCGCCACCGTGATCGTTTGTTGGACCGGACTAGAGATAGTGGAAGCGCACCCAGGCACTGGTCCGTATATTGTTCTGTTTATCTCGGCGTTCTTGGCAAGTTATCTTTCTTCACGCTGGAAAAAACAGTTTCCCCGAGAAGCCTAACCAGAGGCAATCTGTTTCAGTTCCAATATTGGCAATTGCGGTCTCTGTTCGCTTGCTCGTGAGCTAACGGGCAGCACAGAGTACAAGCAAAAAAAATCCAGCAAACCCGCTTCAGGAGTTTCAGGGTTTAAAGCAAAAATGGATGATCCCCGCGAACTCCCCGCGTACAGCATTTCGGAAGCTGCCCGCTACCTCATACTTCCGACCGCTACCATTCGCTATTGGTCGGTAGGACGGAAAAACCATGCCCCATTAATTAAGGTGCCCGAGCACTCTCCGACGCTGTTATCGTTTCTCAACCTCGTCGAGCTTCATGTCCTCGCCGCTATCCAACGTAAGCATAAAGTGAAAATGTCGCATGTCCGAAAAGCGCTCGAGTACCTGATGGTCAGCAAACCTCAATTGATAAACAAGCGTCATCCGCTGATTAGTCGGACACCGGAAACAGATGGCCTTGACTTGTTCATCGAGCAGTATGGTCAGTTGGTCAATATTAGTCGCAAAGGTCAAACTGCCATGCGCGATGCTGTCAATGCGGCCCTGCACCGTATTGAACGCGATCTTGATGGCGTTCCTACCAAGTTCTACCCGTTTACCCGAACCATGACAGACGATGCGCCAGCGATGATTGTCATTGACTCAAGGCTTTCCGCTGGGCGTCCTGTGATTGCCGACACCGGACTGGCCACCCAAATCATTGCCGAGCGTTACAAAGCGGGTGAATCAATTGACGACTTGGCGCAGGACTATGAGCGCGAACATGCAGAAATCGAAGAAGCGGTCCGATGCGAACTCCAAGCGGCCGCCTGAAGAAGCGAATTACTGATAAGAAAACAGGATTAAATTACCCGCTTCGTGGCAAAAACGCCTGCTCCGTTTGTAGCGGGTATTTATAGGAGCGGTACGATAAAAACCTACGACAACATCTAACAGTATTCTGCCTAGCGCACATTTCCTCCCACGTGCAAATCCGGATGCAGTTCCGGATGCGAGGGTTCAGCATCTTTCGCAATGGTCATCCCCAGGACACGACCCACAAAAAACACCACAAAGCCCATAAAGAATCCCAGCGTCCCTTTGTAGTAAGCCGACAACTCGGGAATTGCCTGCCAGACCAGTACGCAGGCCACGCCAGACACCAGCATCGTGACCGCCAACGCCTGGTTCGGTCGTCCACCCAGTGCATAAACAATGATCAAAGGCGAAAACACAGCGCCCATCGTCGACCAAGCGAGCATCACCAACGTGAACACACTTTTGCTACCGGACAAAGCAATGCCCAGCGCCACCAACGTGATAATGATAGTGCCGCCCTTGACGACAAACAGCGGAAGCCGGTCTTCCGGCACCAAGTCATCGGTCAAATTCGCGGCGCTGCTCAGAACCAGAGAATCCGCCGTGGAAATCGTGGCGGCAAACACTCCCGCCAGCACAATGCCGACCAGCACGGACGGCAATAGATCCAGGGCAATGGTCGGCAATGCCAGTTCCGCATCAAAAGCTACATCAGGCGGCAACAGCACACGTGTCAGCAAGCCGACGCCGGTCGCCAGCAGGTTGAATGTGGTACTCCATCCATAGTACCAAGCGCGTGCCGCATTCGTATTTTCGGGACGATCCAGTGCCATAAAACGCACCATGATGTGCGGCTGTCCGGTTACGCAGATTCCTCCTAATACCCAGCCCCCGCAAAACAGCAAGACTCCCCAAAAGCCGAGGGCGCCATCCGCCGGGAACCAATCCATGTGTGTATCAGAGACGGCATCCAACAAGGACAGTGAAGCCGCCACACCGCCCAGCGCATCGACCGCCACAAACAGCAACATGATCATGGCGATTAACATGACAATCGCCTGCATGGCATCGGTCCAAATAGAAGCGCGCAAGCCGCCGGACCAGCAGTAACTGATTACCAGCGTCGCCCCAATCAACGCGCCGACGTATTGCTCCCAACCGAAAAGCACATGCAGTGCTTTGCCGCCGGCGATGAATTGTGCCGCTGCGTACGTCGACATGAAGATCAACGACAGAAATCCGGCGATATGCCGGAACATCCGGAAATTCGTGTGATTCCAATGGCTCAAAATCCCCGCGTACGTCTCGGCGCGCCCGGCGCTGGTCGCCATACGCAAGTGACGATGCACGAAACACGAGGCCAGATAGTCGCCCAGCAGCCAGCCCATCGACAACCAGATAGCCGGCAGCCCCACCAGATACGCAAAACCAATAAACGCGGTGAACATGTAGCCGCTATTGCAAGTCGCACCGGCAGACAGGCCCACCAGCCACGGCGCGGTCTCCTGCCCGGCTAGTAAGTAATCGCGGTGGCTATGTCGAGAATGAAGGTGCGCGCCAAGACCGACGCCCAAGAAAAGCAATAAAAAGAAGATAAATGACGCGGCAATCATAAAAATATTGGAAATGCCGAGGGCGCTGGAGAATGACCCGTGCTGGCTGTCATTCTAACACCTTCAAAACATCGTCAAACGACTTTACACACCTGCTTCAAAAGCTTTTGAGTTGTCGCACAGCGGCCAGCAGAATACTCCAACGGCAACCATCGCACCACGGGACTGCATCAGAATAAATTCGGAGCATCGATGGGTTGAATACCCGAAAACGTATCCGTTATTTCCCGATACAAAAGCGCCCGAAAATTTCACCCAGTAGATCCTCAGCCGTAACCGCACCGGTCAGATTTCCCAATGCTTCCTGGGCCAGCCTGAGCTCTTCTGCGATGACTTCCCCCGCCTCCGTCTGCGCGGCACGCCGTAACGCTTCATCAGCCTGTATGAGCGTATCGATTTGGCGTTGGTGCGCCATAAACTCATTTTCCTCCAGAGTATCTTGCAGACCCAGCAATTCAACCACGCGCGTCTTTAGCGTTTCCATACCTTGGCCGGTTTTGGCGGATAAGCGCAAGGCCTCTTGCGGGCCCGAAATCGATGCATCAGCATCAAGCAAATCACATTTGTTGGCCAACACCAGCGACAGGCGCTCCGGTAGTCGTTCCCGAATTTCCGCATCCGCATCACTCCATCCTGCTTCTGCATCAAACACCTGCAGAATCAAATCAGCCTGTTCCGCTGCCTGCCAACTTCGCCGTACTCCCTCCACCTCCGCTTCGGCCTCCGCCTCGCGAATTCCCGCCGTATCAATCAGCCGTAAAGGAATGCCTTCAATTTGAAGCGGTGCGGTCAGCACGTCCCGTGTCGTACCTGCCTGAGTCGTCACAATCGCGGTCGCTTCTCCGGTGAAGTGGTTAAGCAGACTGGATTTCCCCACATTCGGTGGTCCCAGTAATACCAGTTTGACGCCGGCGCTTACGGTTTGCCCTTGCCGGGCCCGCTGCAACAACTGCTGGGCCTGTTCTGCAGCTCCATGCAGGCGCGAACCAAGATCCGTTTCCGCCAGCCAGTCCACATCTTCATCCGGAAAATCCAACGCCCCCTCGACGAACACCCGAATATCGATTAACTCCTGTACCAGTGCGTGGACTTCATTCGAAACTTCGCCCTTGAGAACACGCGCCGCACAACGCGCCGCGCGTTCGGTTGTCGCCGCAATCAAATCCGCAATGGCTTGAGCCTGGGCCAAATCGATCTTGCCCGCTTCGAAACTGCGACGACTGAATTCCCCCGGTTGCGCCATGCGAGCCCCCAACTCCTGCAGAGTTCGCACCAAACCTTCCGTGACTGCCGGCGCCCCGTGACAAGTAATCTCCAAAACATCTTCGCCAGTCGCTGAAGTCGGTTTCGGGTAAAACGCCACGATGCCTTGATCCAGCAACCGCCCCTGCACATCAGAGAGTGTCCGCAAACAAGTCTGGCGGGGTGGCGGAAGAACACCTCCACAAAAGTGGCGTGCCAAACGGGGAACATCGGGACCACTGACGCGGACCACCGCGAGAGCACTACGACCGGGCGGCGTGGCCGGAGCAACGATTGTGTCAGTCCCCATAGCAAGAAATGTCAGTCTCTAAAAATTTATGCCGCTTCTGAGAGTTCCAGCGCATCAAGTTCTTCGCGAAGAATCTCACCTGGATGAACCGGGTGCATACCGTTTCTAAGAGCCATCATTTCTGTCCTCAATTATTAATTCTCAGTGTAATTTACTATTTTGGAAACCGCGCGATGGCCTCCTTTTACTCAAAGCATGTCGCCGCCGTCAGTTCAAGCAGCACGTCGCCATCGACAGAAAATTCTTTGCCAATCTCAACGAGACGCCCGCGCGAAATTTCTTCCTGGCGAAATGCCTCGATTGCCAGACGCAAAATCTGACTACGAAGTTCCTGCTCCGGCTTCTCGTGTGACCCGCTCTCATCAAACCCTTTTCGAATCCCCAACAACTCAAGATGCCTCTGACCCACGGCCTTTTGCTGAATGAGAGTGGGGGCTTGATTTTGATTGATGTAATTCAGATTTTTCAACCGCCATACCAAAGCTTCATAGCTGACACCAAAATGGTCTGCGAGCAACGCCGCATCTTGGCAGGTTATTGCTTGAGAGCTCGGCTTTGTGCGAATATCTTCATCAATTGGTGCGTTACCCGCAACGTCAAAAATCACCTTTTTATATCGGTTGGGATGCCCTTTATCGATCTGTTCCAGTTGTTCTCGAATTTCTGCCGGAGGCATAAGAAACGCTGCCGCAAATGAGTTGGCACGCTTTTCCGACAGTTCGGATGAATTTTCCCTCCGCGTCGTCGTCACCGATTTATCGCGATCAAAAAGGGCGTGCGCATACTCGTGGGCATAAGAAAAATGCTTGCGCCCATCACTATGACCGCGATTAACCACAATTGCCAACCCGACAGCCGGATGATTTACAAAAAGTCCCGACATGCCATCGGGCAATGGAGCCGCTGCCGTCCAGATACCCTGATCGCTAATGAGTTTGGCAATATCCCGAATCGGTGCCTTGCCGAGACCCATTCGGTGCCGCTCATCATCGGCCACCTTTTCACCCTGCCGAATGGCGTCAGCGACACCCGACATATGCGCTCCATAATCAGGAACTACGTGCTCAATCGTTTGGTCCAGTAGCCGTCGCAAGACCGCACCCTCTTCATATAAATGAAGCAACCTCTGCACCGCAGTTTTGACCTCCGGGGCTTGCTTGATTTCCGGTAACGTTCTCTGCAATACAACGGACAGATCCTCCGTCTCCACATCTGCTTCGGTCGTGAAAAAGAAAGCTTCGGAGCAGCCGTAAATCTCAGCCAGCTTTACAAGCTCCAAGGTCGATACAGAACGGCGCCCGCTTTCCATGTGGGTGATTGCCGTGCGCGGCAAGTCAAGCCTATCCGCCACATCTTGCTGATTGAGGCCGCACCGATTCCTCGCGGCCCGCAACCGTCTTCCAAACTGCACCGCGTCCATCGTGTTGCTCATCGTCTCTGCCACTGTGTCTGAAATCTGAGGATAAGAAATGACCTGTTAATTTGGAATGAGAATCCCCGCGCCAGATACTATTATATGTCTGATAATCGGACATTTATAAAATAAGTAATAATATTTTGTCTGATTTTTACAACAAATCCGCTTCCTACAAGCGAACGGTTAAAAGAAGCTGCGGGTAGGTCTACCGCAGGTCTTGTTTATCACGCCGAGGCGACAGCCTCAAATACTCTCTGACTTGGAAATCTAAATCGTCGAATCAAGCATTCATCCGCCGGATGATGAACCACTGCTGTGCGATTGACAGCAAGTTGTTGACCAACCAATACAGCACGAGTCCGGCAGGGAAAAATAAAAAGAACACCGTAAAAATAATGGGCATGGCCATCATCAGTTTCGCCTGAAACGGATCCGGAGGGGTCGGGTTCAATTTGGTCTGCACCAGCATGCTCGCACCCATTAACAACGGCAGAATGTAGTAGGGGTCGCGTACCGATAAATCCTGAATCCAACCGAAAAACGGTGCCTGACGCAACTCCACACTTTCCAGCAACACCCAATACAACGCGATAAATACCGGAATCTGTACCAAGACCGGCCAACAGCCCCCCAACGGGTTGACCTTTTCTTCCCGGTACATCTTCATCATGGCCTCATTCATCTTGGCGCGGTCCCCGGCGTAGCGTTCCCGCAGCTGCTGGATACGCGGAGTGAACTTGCGCATTTTGGCCATGGAGCGATAACTGGTCTCCGACAACTTGTAGAACAGCAATTTGACGAGCGCGGTCAGCAAGATGATGGCAATGCCCCAGTTGCCGGCAAGCCGGTAGATTTGATCCAATATCCAAAACAGCGGCTTCGACAATATGGTCAAAATGCCGTAATCCACCGTCAGGTCCAAGCCGTCGGCAATCTCTTTCAGAACGTTCTGCTCTTTGGGCCCCACATACAACTGCGAAGAAAACGTGCCGCTACTGCCCGGCGTAACCCGCAATGCCGGTGAATGCATACCGATGATGTATTCCGGGTAACGATCGCGACGCACCACCCGGGTGTAGTACTGCTCTTCCGCTCCGCGCTGCGGCACCCAGGCAGACACAAAATAATGCTGTAGCATCGCCACCCAACCGTCCGTAAGACGGGCGCCAAACGGCTGCTCCGCCATGTCGTCAAAAGACAGTTTGTGATACGTGTCCGAGTCGTGGTAAGCGGCGCCCACAAATGAAATCGCCTCGGTATTGCCAAAGAGGAGTGACGCCCGGTCCGCCTGCTGTCCCGCATTGCGCCGCAGTTGCCGATATTGCCGTCCCACCCATTCGTCTGCGCTGCCATTGCGTACTTCATGGGAGACTTCAATCAAGTAACTCCCCGGGGTGAAACGAAAACGTTTGCGCACTTCAATGCCGTCGGGACCTGTCCATGTCAGTACCACAGATTGTGGTTCCGTCTCCTGGGAAAAATCGTAAACCGACCGATCCGCCTGGTAGCGGGCATGATGGCTGGGCGCCCGTCCGCTCAAGTCTCCGGTTTGCGTGGTGTCATGCGTCAGGCCGCTTTGGGCCACGTACGTCTCGCTGTCGAAATACAGCAGCCGCACGGGCTGATCCGGATTATCCAGAGAGATGGGATAGCGCGGCAGATCGACCTGCACGACACTCCCGCCGAGCGTATCAATCCGCAGATCAAACACATCGGTGAGCACTTGGATTTGCTCTCCACGTGGTGCCGCAACGCGACCGGGAATATCTGTCGCAGGCTCAGCGACTTGGGCTTTGGGGACATCCTCAGCGTCTGCGGGAGCAGTCGGCGCCACGTCTTGATCTCCCGTGGGAGCATGTTGGGTTGAGGCCTCCAAAATCGGCGGTGCTTTCTCCAACTCCCAGGTTTGCCACATGAGAAACAGCAAAATGGCGAGCGCACCATAAAGAAAAAGTCGCGAATCACCCATGCGACGACTCCTTCGGCTCCGGCACGGGGTCGCATCCCCCCGGGTGCCAGGGATGACAACGGAACAGGCGTCGCACCGTCAAACCGATGCCGTACCAAGCCCCGTGAGTGCGCAAGGCTTCAATCGCGTATTGCGAACAGGTCGGAGTAAACCGGCAGTGTTGACCGATAAAAGGACTCAATGCCGCCTGATAGATCCTTACCAACCCAATCAAGAGATACTTCACGAGTTTATCGTTCTCCAGAATTTGACCAAATCCGCCTGTACGGCACGTCTGTCCAGTGGCAATTTCACACCCCGGCGACAGGTGATAACCAGGTCCACGCCGGCCAGCGGATGCTGTCGAAAATATTCCCGAGCCTGGCGTTTGAAACGATTGCGGTCCACGTTGCGTCGCAACGCGCGCTTGGAGACGGCCAAACCCAGACGCGCTCCCGACCGACCGTTCGGGACCCACACACAGCGGGCCGTATGCCCTTGTGCACGACGCGCATTTCGGCTTTTGAAGACATGCTGAAACTCACGCGAATGAAGCAGCCGGTGGCTGCGTGGGAAGGTGTATCGCCCAGCAGATTCTTCCCGATCAGGGGCAAAGTCGCGCACGGCCGCGGCGCCGGCGGGCATTCAGAATGGCACGACCGGCTCGAGTCCGCATCCGTGCACGGAAGCCATGCGTCCGCTTGCGGCGCAGGTTGTTGGGCTGAAAAGTCCGCTTCATGATCGATTTGGAGGAATCGGGCGCCTCATCATAAGAATTTCGCCCGTAATGTCAAATGAAAACGCTCGATGGCCGCCTCAAAACACCGTAAATTCGCCTTGCGGAAAACAAGATTTTCCGACTTTCCAAAAGCCTAAGAATCCAACCATCGCTTCAAAATTTTGAAATACGCTTGTCGCGCAGCCTCAGCATGCAACTGCGTCCCCGCCTGCAGTTCAGCCGCGCTTTGCACAAACCGATCCGGTTGCAGTTGATGGGCAAAATGGTCCACCATGACCGCGACCTCCGGCAGACCCATTTCGATGTGAAACTGAAGCGCCAGCACTTTGTCGCGGTAGAGAAATCCCTGGTTCGGATACGCATCGCTTTGCGCGACACGCAGGGCGCCCTCGGGAATCGCAAACGTATCGCCATGCCAATGCAGAACCTCCAGCTGCTCCGGCAGATCCCGGCCTAAGGGTGACTGCAGAAATTCCGGTGTGAAACGCACCGGCGACCAACCAATTTCCTGATAGGGTCCCGGGTTGACCTGGGCCCCCAAAGCGGCTGCGATCAACTGCGCCCCCAAACAGATTCCGATGACATGCTTGTCATGCTCCAGCGCTTCTTGGATGAAGCGTATTTCCATCTCAAGCCAGGGGTAATCCGCGACGTCGTACACTCCCATAGGTCCGCCCATGACCACCAGCACGTCGTAATCGGAATGCGCAACCGGCCCGCCCGGCTGCAGATACTGGCGGTAAGCGGAGAAGGTCCCCTGGTGCTGGTCGATGTAGTCCTGAAGCGCCCCAATGCCTTCCTGGGGAACATGTTCAAAAGACAAAAAACGCAAACGCTCAGGCACGGAGAGAAATCCTATATCTCGTCATCCGCACAGCGTTTTCAAAACTCCACACAAGTCATGCTGTTGACGCGGGACTCACTGAAACTATACAACACCCTCGTGCCAGGACGCGCCGAGGTGTGAGACGGTTCCGTTATATTAAACCCGCGATTATGGACACTTCACGCCTTTGGGATGTTCTCGTCATCGGCGGCGGTCACGCCGGTGTCGAGGCAGCGCACGCGGCCGCGCGCCGTGGCGCCCAGACTTTGCTGCTCACGCACTCGCGTGATGCGATCGGTCGCATGAGCTGCAACCCGGCGATTGGCGGCATCGGGAAAAGCCATCTGGTGCGCGAAATTGATGCGCTCGGCGGCGTGATGGCGCAGGCCGCAGACCGCGCCGGCATCCATGTCCGTGTGCTCAACCGCCGCAAAGGCCCAGCCGTGCACGCGACCCGCGTCCAAACCGATCGCACCCTTTATCGACAGGCCATTCAAGACCTGGTGGATGCTCCCTCCGGACTGCACATTGCCGAGGCCGCCGTCGGAGATCTTCTCGTCGAAGGCGATGAAGTACGCGGCATCCTGACCGAACAGGGCGAGCCCATTCGCGCCCGAACGGTCGTATTGTCGACCGGCACCTTTCTCAACGGCACCCTGCACATCGGCCCCCAACAAACGCGCGGGGGCCGCGTCGGAGATCCTCCGACTTTAAAACTTGCACAACGGCTGCGCGAACTGCTTCCCGAAGTGGGTCGCCTGAAGACCGGCACTCCGCCGCGCCTGGAAGGCCGCACCATTGACTGGTCGAAAACGCACGCGCAACCGGGCGAAAGCCCACCGCCGAATTTGTCGCGCCGCAGCCCCGAAGACGTACATCCGCGTCAGGTCTCCTGCCATCTGACCCGCACGACGGCGGCCACACATGAGATCATCCAGACTCATCTGCACCTGTCGCCCATGCACACCGGGGCAATCGACAGCCGGGGACCGCGCTATTGCCCTTCGATTGAGGACAAAGTCCTGCGCTTCGCCGAGCGCGATTCGCATCAGGTTTTTATCGAGCCCGAGGGTTTGGATACGGATGAAATCTATCCCAATGGCATTTCCACCAGCCTGCCTCGCGAGATTCAAGAGCAGTTCGTGCACACCATCCCGGGTTTCGAGCAAGCCCGTCTGACCCAGTACGGCTATGCGATTGAATACGACTTCTTTGACCCGCGGCAACTGGAGCCGACACTGCAGTGCCGGGCCCTGTCCGGCTTGTACCTGGCAGGGCAAATCAACGGGACCACCGGTTACGAAGAGGCCGCGGCACAAGGCCTGCTGGCCGGATGCAACGCAGCCGCGCAAGCCTTGGATCAGGAAGCCTGGTGGCCGCGACGTGATCAGGCCTACCTGGGCGTGTTGGTCGATGATCTGATTACGCGCGGCGTGGATGAGCCGTATCGTATGTTCACCAGCCGGGCGGAATATCGCCTGACGCTGCGTGAGGACAATGCCGATTTGCGCCTGACGGAGATCGGTCGCAACCTGGGCCTGGTCGACGACGCCCAATGGCAGGCTTATTGCCGACGTCGGGACGCTGTGGAGCAGGAAATGGAACGGGTGCATCAAACCCGCATCGAAACCCATTCGTTGGCGGACCTGCTACGCCGCCCCGATACGGATTATCTGCAGACAATCGCCCAGGTGCCCGATTACGAGCCGGCCGATTCCGATATTGCGCAACAGGTCCAGACGGAATTGCGCTATGAAGGATACGTGCGCCGGCATCAGCGGGAAATCGAGCGCACCCGAGACGATGAGATGCGTCCCCTGCCTCAAGACCTGAATTATCATGCCCTGACTTCCCTGTCCCATGAGGCTCGGGAAAAGTTGAGCCGGCACCGGCCGGCCACGTTGGGGATGGCCTCGCGTATTTCCGGAATCACCCCCAGCGCCATTGCCATCCTCAAAATCCACCTGAAGGCGGCCCGAGCACGACGCGCCTGACATGAGAAGAAGCGCCCTGGGCCATCTTGCGGCCACCTCTCCTTCTTCATGGCGCCGTTCCCCTCAGAAATTGGAAGGCGAATCCATTCTGGCCAGCAGTCGCCTGCACCGGGAACTGCAAACCGGCGTTTCCGAATTGCCGGAAATCCCGGATTGGGGACCGTCGCAGCTTGAGACGCTGTACCGATATTGCGAATTGCTCCGGAAGTGGAGCCGCACCTACAATTTGGTGGGCGTCCGTACGCTTCCTCAAATGGTGCCTTTGCATATCCTGGATGCACTGGCCTTGTCTCCTTTATTGCCGCCAAGAGCACGCCGCTTCCTGGACCTCGGCACCGGCGCGGGACTCCCGGGATTTCCTTTGGCGATCGCCTTGCCGAGGCGGCGATTCACCTTGTTGGACCGCAACAGCAAAAGAGCGCGTTTCCTGCGCATCGCCCTGCTGGAGCTGCAGTTGGAGAATGTCGAAGTGGTTCGCAAAGAAGTGGAGCAGTTCAAGGCGGAACCTTTCGACTGCATCATGGCACGTGCGGTCAGCGCACCGACGAACATCACCCGCATCTGTGCGCACCTGATTAAGCCCACCACCCACCTGCTCCTGCCACAAGGCCCGAACTGCAAAGACGCACCACCACAAGGCTGGGACGTACAGCGTCGGTCCGTGAAAGTGCCGGGACATCCTCACCCCACCCGCACGATTCTCTTGCTCCGCCAACCCCCCGACCCATCGTGACGCGAACGTTTGCTCTGTGCAATCAAAAAGGCGGCGTGGGCAAAACCACGACGGCCGTCAACCTTGCAGCCTCCCTTGCAGCGACCGGCAAGCGCGTTTTGCTGATTGACTTGGACCCACAAGGCAACGCCACGACCGGCTGTGGCCTCCACAAAAACTCAGTGGAGCAAAGCACGGCCGAAGTGCTTTTATTCGGCACCCCTCTGGCCGAAGCCTGTGTCCCGCTGTCTTCCTCGAATTTCGATATTCTGCCGGCCAACTCGTCGCTCACCCGCGCGGAAATCCAACTGCTCGACGAAGCGCGTCGCGAGTCTCGACTGCGCGAAGCCTTACAGGACTGCGCCTACGATTATGTACTGGTGGACTGCCCTCCTGCATTGAACATTCTGACCGTCAATGCGCTGGTGGCGGCAGATCAGATTATTGTGCCGGTGCAGTGCGAGTTCTTCGCGCTCGAAGGTCTGGACGCCTTGCTGGAGACGATTCAGCGCGTCGCCCAACAGGCGAATCCGCACCTGAGTATCGCCGGCATTCTGCGTACCATGTATGATGCGCGCAATAATCTAATGCGCGATGTCTCCGAACACCTGCTGGAACGTTTTGCCGACCAGGTCTATCGCACCATCATCCCCCGCAATATCGTGTTGGCGGAGGCCCCCAGTCACGGCAAACCCGTCTCCAGTTACAGCCCGCACTGCCTCGGCGCGACCGCGTATCTGAGACTGGCGGGAGAAATCTTGCGCCGAGAAAAAGCCGCCGGGAACGCCCCATGAATTTGCCCCGCACCCGCCGTCTCGGATCCGGCATTGATGCCCTGTTGGGCCCCAAACCGACCACAGGCTCCGATTCGGCAGCGTCCGGCGTCACGGAAATCGAATTGGAGCGGCTGCGCCCCAGCCCCTACCAGCCGCGTACCGATTTCGATGAGGAGGCCATCAAACAACTCGCGGCCTCCATCCGCAAGCAGGGACTGGTGCAGCCAATTGTGGTGCGCCGGGTCGGAAACCATTTCGAACTGGTGGTCGGGGAACGGCGACTACGTGCCGCGCGCCTGGCCAAACTGAAAACGCTCCCCGCTCTGGTGCGGGAATTTTCCGACAACGACGCAGCGGCGGTCACTTTAATTGAGAACATCCAGCGCGAAGACCTGAATCCGATTGAAGAAGCGACCGCGTTACAGCGCCTTTCCAAACAACTCAATTACACGCACGAACAGATTGCCGATCTGGTCGGGCGGGCGCGGGCCACTGTGACCAACCTAATCCGTCTGTTGGAACTACATTCGGACGTTCAGGAGTGGGTACGCGAAGGCCACCTGAGCATGGGACATGTGCGAATGCTGATCACGTTACCGAAGCCCCGCCAGCGGGAGCTTGCGAAAATGATTCGGGACCGTGGCCTGTCCGTGCGGGAGGCCGAGCGTCTCAAGGTACAGAAAAAATCGACGACTTCGAGGTCGAAACCGCAATTGGACCCGGATTTGCTCCACCTTCAACAGCGGCTGTCCGATCAACTGGGCTATACCGCCGCCATTCGCCCCAAGCGCCGGGGCAAAGGAGGAGAGTTGGTGCTGCGTTACGCCAGCGATGAGTCGCTGCAGGGACTTTTGGAACAGCTGGGCTATAAAGACGAGTGAGCGACCGTCCGGCGGGCCACTAGGCCTCGCGTTCGGTAAGCGTTCCCACCAGTTCCTGCACGGACGCCATGTCGTGCCGCTGAAGATACTCACAGATCCCGTCGTTGATGGCGCGGCAGGCCAGCGGTTCATAAAACAGTCCGGTCCCCACGCCGACCGCGGTCGCGCCGGCGATTAAAAACTCCACGGCATCCTGTGCCGAGACGACCCCTCCCTGTCCGATAATCGGGATGTTGTGAGGCGCGGTCTCCTGATAGACCTGATGCACTTTCAACAGCGCAATCGGCTTGATCGCGGGGCCGGATAATCCGCCTTGTCCGGAACCCAGCACCGGAGTGCGTGTCTCGGCCTCAATCACCATCCCGGCCACGGTGTTGATGACCGCGAATGCATCGGCTCCCGCTTCCAGGCAGGCGCGGGCATTGGCGCGAATATCGGTTTGGTTGGGAGACAGTTTGATGATCAAAGGCTTGGACGTACAGGGCCGGCAAGCGGCCACGACTGCTGCCGACATCGCCGGATCGTTGCCGAACTCCATACCCCCGGCCTTGACGTTCGGGCAGGAAATATTGATTTCAATGCCATCGATGGGCGAATCATCAAAAATGCGCGTGACCTGCGCGTATTCCTCCACCGTCGCCCCGGACACGTTGGCGATAAAACGGGTCGCCGCAAAATCCAAGTTGGGCAGCACCTCCCGGACCACCGCCTGCGCCCCCGGGTTCTGCAGCCCGATGGAATTCAGCAGCCCATCCGGAGTTTCCGCCAGACGGTGCGCCGCATTGCCCAGCCGCGGCTCCAAAGTCGTGCCCTTGAGACACACGGCTCCCACGTCTTCGTGCGAGAAGCCCTCGACACGGGTGTATTCGTCCCCGAATCCGACGCAGCCGGACAGCAGCACCAGCGGCGTACGCAGGGACAGGCCGGCAAATTCCGTCGCCAGTGGATCAGTCGACGTCACGTTGAATCTCGGACTGCGGCGGGCGGGCAAGCAGGGCGCCGACCGCCTCGGCAGGATTGATTTCTCCCGCCAGTATTCGTTGAATCTGGGTGCAGATCGGCAAATCCAAATCGTGCGTCTGGGCTAAGGCTGCAATGGCCCGAGCCGCGTAGCGGCCCTCGGTGACTTGCCCGATTTTTTCGCCGGCTTCCTCCAAAGTGCAGCCTTCCGCCAGCAGTTGGCCGAAGTGAAAATTCCGGGAATGGGCGCTTGCACAGGAAAGCGCGATATCCCCCAATCCCGACAGGCCGAAAAATGTTTCCTTCTGCGCCCCCAGTGCGGTGCCGAGTTTGTCCAGCTCACGAACTCCTCGGGTGATCAGGGCGGCACGCGCGCTGTCGCCCAACCCCAGGCTGTGCGCCATACCGGAGGCGATGGCCAACACATTTTTGATGGCCCCTCCCAGTTGCACCCCCACCACATCGGTGCTGGCATAAACACGAAAGGTCCCATGATGAAAAACGCCCGCAGCCTGCTGGGCCGCATCCATGGTTCTTGCCGCCATGGCTACCGCCGCCGGCCTTCCGGCAATGACATCATCCGAGAATGAAGGGCCCGACAAGATCGCGCAAGGCGCCGGTTTCTCAAGTGCGTCTTCGGCAATCTCCAATGGCATGCGCCCATCTTTCACATCCAGGCCTTTGCAGGTCAGAATCACCCCGGCGGAAGCCGGCAGATGAAGTTGGGACACCACTTCGGCGACTGCCGAAACCGGCACCGCCACCACCACCCAGTCACAGTCTTCCACGCTCTCCTCGAGCGTCGCCACTTGACGAATCGCATCAAAAATATCCGGATCGGATTCCACCGGCGCGCTTGCCGCCGTCGCCGAACGGCCCCACCAGCGTACTGGATGCGCGCGAGCCGCCTGTATGGCCAGTGCGGTGCCCCACGCGCCCCGACCTAAAACTGCAATGTTCATCCCGCTGGGATCAGTGGCGAACCACCTTGTCCTGAATATGCTCCCACTGTTGCTTTTCGCGCTGTTCGCTGCGATAGAGCGCCCCAAAGCTGATCGGCACCATCTGCAGGTCCTGAAAACCGGCCATATTCGCCAACTGCGCAATGGTGGAACTGACGTAGGGATACAGCGTATCCAGACAACGGGTCATCAGCAATTCATGCCCTTTTTCTTCGGACAGCCCGCGGATCAAGAACACGCCGGTGTAGCACACCTCGCAATCGAAAATCTCCTCTTTCCCTTCCATTCGCTTGACGTTGACAATCAGGGAAACCAGGTGACGGTCATTTTCGAGCGACACCGTTTCATTACTGATGTGGGCCTTGGTCTCCAGTTGCGTCTGGGGCGGATTTTTCCGTTCCGCCAAGGTCGTGAAAGTGGCGCGATTCAAGCGAATTTGATCAATGCCGAACGTGACATGCTCGTTGTATTCTTTGACTTTCACGCCCATGTTGATGCCCGTCGTCTCAAGTCCCCGCCAACAAGGCATCCAGTTCGCCACCCACATTGAGTTCGGCCAAATCATCGAACCCTCCGACATGACGCTCGCCGATAAAAATCTGCGGCACGGTTTTGCGCCCGCCGCTGCGCTCGAGCATGGCTTCCAGCTGTTCGGGATTCTGATCCACACGAATTTCCTGCACGTCCACGCCCTTGCGCTTCAGTAATTCCTTGGCGCGCATGCAGTACATGCAGGATGCACTGGAATAGACGACGACTTCCGGCGCGCTCATGGGGATGCCTCCAGAGGCATGCCCGCTTCCTGCCAGGCCATCAGGCCGCCTTTCAGCGAGTAGACCGGCTGCAGTCCTTCGCGGGCCAGCAGCCGACAAGCGCGGTGCGACTGCACGCCATTGCGGCAATAGGCAATCACCGGACCGCCTTGTTCCCGAATCTCGCCGATTCGCTGGGGCAGCTGGCTCAGGGCAATATGCTTTGCGTCAGGGATCTTCCCACCCCCTGCCGCCCGGTCTTCGCGCACATCCAGCGTCCACGCCGACTCGCGATTGATCAGCTGCACGGCCTGGGCCGCCGTGACTTCCTTGTAACGCCGCGTCAGGCGCCGAAATTCGGTCCAGACAATCATGCCCACCACAGCCGTCACCGCCCCCATCAGCAAGGGGTGGCGCTGTGCGAAATCCAGATATTCCTGCATAGGCAGTCGGGCGTCAGTGGACCTGGGGGCAGAAAATGGAACGCATCATATCCATCAGTTGAATAATCCGCGGGTTGCTGATTCGGTAGTAGACACAGTTGCCGTCACGACGCGGCTCCAGGATGCCGCATTCGCGCAAAATGGCCAGATGTTGGGAAATATTGCTTTGCGAGGTTTCGCAGGCGGCGGCCAGATTATTGACCGACATCTCGCCGTCCCCCAGTATGCAAAGCACTTCCAGACGAATCGGATGCGCGATGCCCTTGATGGAGCGGCACGCCTGTTGAATCTCCTCACGCGGTGCGTGTACTGAGTCGGATTCGGGAATTTGCGCATCCATAAACTGCATTTTACATTAGCAAAATCGCAGACACGGACGGCTGGATGCTCTCCCTGTCGCCTGAGTTTGGGGCTAGAATAGACAAAACACCCTTCGCTACACCCCGTTTTTTATGGCGATATTGAATGTCTTGCGTTTCCCGGACCCCCGTCTGCGTACGGTGGCCCAACCGGTTGAAACCGTCACCGAGGAGACGCGCCAACTGGCCGCCGACATGCGCGAGACCATGTACCACGAGTGCGGCATTGGTCTGGCCGCCGTACAGGTCAATATTCCGCAGCGCGTCATCGTCATTGATGTCAGCGAGGAACAGGACCAGCCGATGTGTCTGATTAATCCGGAAATCACCGAAGCCCAGGGCCATCTGGAAATGGAGGAGGGCTGCCTGTCGGTTCCGGAATTCCGTGCACTGGTGCCGCGCCACGCCGAGATTCATTGCCGTGCCCTGAATGAACAGGGCGACGTGGTCGAAATCGACGCCGACGGTCTGCTGGCCATCTGCATCCAGCATGAGATCGATCATTTGGACGGTAAGCTGTTCGTCGATTATCTGTCGCCCCTGAAGCGGGAACGTATCGCCAGCAAATTGCGCAAGATGGCCCGCACGGGCCAGTTGCCCAAACGGGAGCGGGTCCCCGCCTATCAGGCGCCTGCCTGAGAGCAGGCAGTGACTGCCTTACGGCTGATTTTTGCCGGAAGCGGCACTTTTGGCGCGACCGTTCTGCACGCCCTGGGCGAGAGTCCTCACCAGATTTGCGCCGTCCTCACGCAACCGGACCGCCCGGCCGGTCGACGCCTGCAGCTGCAGCCCACCGCCGTCGCCGAAATCGCCCTGGCGGAACAATGGTCCCTATTTCGCCCCGAAACTTTGGATTCAGCCACCCACGCACAACTGGCCGAGCTGAATGCCGACGTGTTGGTTGTGGTGGATTTCGGGCGAATCCTGCCCAAACCCTGGCTGGAACTGTGCCTGGGAGGAAGTCTTAATATTCATGCGTCTCTGCTGCCTCGCTGGCGCGGCGCGGCACCGATCGAACGAGCTTTAGAAGCGGGCGACTCTGAAGGCGGCTGCACCGTAATGCTGCTCAATGAAGAAATGGACGCCGGAGACATTCTGCTGCAGGAAGCCGTGACGTTTGATGCGGATGAAACCGCCGCTTCCGCCCGCGCCCGACTGGCGCCTCTGGGTGCCCGATTGCTGTTGGACTACCTGAAAGATTTTGATCCGACCCATCCCCAACGCCAAACCCAGGATTCGACGGCCGCCTGCAAGGCCCCGGCACTGCGCAAACAGGAAGCGCCGATTGTCTGGGAGACCTCTGCGGCTCAAATCGCCGCCAAGATTCGCGCCTTCAATCCTCGCCCCGTCGCTACCGCCCAGTGCGAAGGCGAGACGCTGCGCTTGTGGCACGCCCGCGCGCATCCCCTGGAAGAGCCGGCGGAACCGGGCCGGGTACTGAGTGCCGATGTGACCGGCCTTTGGGTCGCCTGTGGAAGCGGGCAAGTTCAAATTACCGAACTGCAGCGCCCGGGTGGACGGCGTATGTCGGCCCGGGATTTCTGCAACGCCCGCCCGATGCAGGGTCTGCGGCTGACTTGACACATCGTGCATTGCTACACTGGACGGCCTGAGTTTGACGGGAATCAACATGCGTAAGGGGTTGTGTTTGGGGTTGCTGTGGGGCCTGATGGCCGCGGCCCCGGCCGCACAGGCTGAACTGCAATTGAATGAGCTGCGTCCCTATCTGGCGGCGCGCACCATCATGCTGGATGCCCAATTGCACCTCAATGATGACACCGACCGCCTCGCTCGCGCCCTGTTGCGTGGCGCGGTGTGGCTGGAAATCCAAGTCACCCTACACCGTGAAGGCAACTGGCTGCCGGACCAGCAACTGGGCCAACTTACGTTGGTGCGGCGCCTGTCTTACGAGCCGCAGCAAACCTTGTATCACGTCAGCGAACTGAACTATGACAAACAGCGGGATTTCCCGACGCTGGCGGGGGCATTGGCGCATTTGTTGCGCCTGCAGGCACTGCCGGTCGTGCGCCTTGACCACCTGCCGCAAGAACCCCCCACCCACGGTGAAATCCAGGCCCGCCTGTACGCCAACACCGTCCCCATGACTTTGCCGGCACTGGACTGGCGCACCGAGAAGATCCGATGGCTCCTGCCTTGAGACGGTTTCTGACCGGCCCCCTGCCGGTGATTGCCGTATTTCTTCTGCTGGTCGTCTCACTGGTGATCATGGCGGAAGCCACGCGCAGTTCGGAGCATTTCGAACGCTGGCAGTGGTGGACGGCGGGTTTCAACGGGGTGCTTGGCCTGATGCTGATCAGCTTGATCGTCATCAGTCTGTTGCGGCTGTTCCGACAGCTTCGCGACGGCGAGACCGGCTCGCGCCTGTCGTTGCGCATGACCGTAATGTTCGCCAGTTTCACCCTGGTGCCGACCGCGCTGGTGTTTGGATTTTCGATCTGGCTGATCGCCAGCGGGATTGACAGCTGGTTCGATGTCGGCGTTGACGACACTCTCAACAATGCGCGGGAAATCAGCCGCTCCTCCATCGACATGCAGATGCGTCAGCGGCATGCGCAGATCAATGACCTGCTCGACAGTTCCCACACCCTGGACAACCCCGAAGCGATGCTCGCCTACATGCATGATCTGGTGGCCCGCACCGGCGCCTTGGAGGCCAGTCTGCTGGACTCCAGCAATACCATTCTGGTCATGCAGAGTGACGAATTGGGCATCGTGCCCGACTTGCCGAATGAAGCCCAGTTGCGGCTTCTGCAGGAAAGCGGCATGTATATGGCCCAGGAACAGCATCCCGAGCATGGCTCCATCATTCGGATTCTGTTGCGCACTTCCTCAAGCGCCCACGAGCAACCCTTGACGTTGCAGACGTTGTATCCGTTGTCCGAGCATATGCTGCGCCTGACCGCCAGCGTGGAGGAGGCCGCTCAGATTTATCAAACTCTTCTGGGGCTGCGCGAGCCTTTGAAATACAACCTGACCTTTGCCTTGTCTTTGGCCCTTTTGCTGGGATTGCTGTTCGCCGTGTGGGCAGCGTTATATTCGGCCCAGCGTATTTTGTCCCCCATTCCGGCGTTGGCGCGAGGAATCAAGGCCGTCGCGGAAGGAGAATACAGCCAGCATCTACCCAGCGTGCGCAGTGATGAGTTGGGGCAGCTGGTCGATGCCTACAACGACATGATCCAGCGACTGGCCAATGCCCGCTTCGTCGCCGAAACCCGACGCCTGACCATTCAGCAGCAGCACACCTACCTGGATGCGGTGCTCGAACACTTGTCTTCCGGAGTCATCAGTGTCGACAATGACAACAAGATCACTCTCAACCGCGCCGCCAACACGATTCTGGAACTGAAACTGGATACCCGAACCCCTTTGACTCTGAACTATCTGCGTGCCCAGCGCCCGGATCTTGAGCCTTTGTGGAAACTGGTCAAAGAGGACTCGGCCACTCTCGCTGAGGATCAGCAACTGCAGCTGGATGACAACCGCAAGGTCCTGCATTGCCACAATGCCCTGTTGCCCAACAAGGCGGGGCGCGTGCTGGTCTTTGAAGATATCACGGATCTGCAGCAGGCTCAGCGGCAGGCCGCCTGGGGCGAAGTCGCCCGGCGAATGGCGCACGAAATCAAGAACCCCCTGACTCCGATCCGGCTGTCGACGGAACGTCTGCAGCGTACGCTGCAGCCGCATTTGGACACGGCCGATGCCGAAACTCTGGAGCGCGCCACGCACACCATCGTGCGTCAGGTGGAAGCGATGAAATCCATGATCAACGAGTTCAGCGAATACGCCACCACCCGTTTCACTCCGACTCCCACGGATCTCAAAGCGCTGGCCTCGGAAGTCATGGAGTTGTATCTGGACAACCGCCCGGAAATCGAAATTCAAACCCAGTGGGACTCTGAACCGACCTGGGTGATGGCCGATCCGGACCGTCTGCGGCAACTGCTGCACAACCTCATCAAGAATGCAATGGAAGCCCAGGAAGAGCAGGAATCGGGGCGCATTGTGCTGCGCACGACGGTTCACCCTGCCACGGCGACTCAACCCGGCACCGTGACGCTGAGCGTACAAGACGCCGGACCCGGCTTCGCGCCGGACATGCTCAACCGCGCCTGTGAGCCTTATGTGACCACCAAATCCGACGGTCACGGCCTGGGTCTGGCCGTCGCGCACCGCATCGTGGCGGACCATCAGGGACGGATTCGGCTATACAATGACGCGCAAGGAGGCGGGTGCGTCGATGTCGAGTTCGTCGCACTGCGTCGACCTTCCCCGGAAACGCCAGCGTAGCAGGCCTCTCCATGCACCGCGACACCATCCTGATCATCGACGACGAAGCCGACATTCGTGCGGAGTTGCGCGACATTCTGGCTGAAAACGGCTTTCAGACGCTGCAGGCCGGCTCCGCGGAAGAAGCGCGCGCCTGCGTGACGGACTCGAAGAAGGTGGATTTGGCCTTGCTGGACATCTGGATGCCCGGAGAAGACGGCATGAGTCTGCTTCGGCGCTGGAAGCGGGAAGGCGGAGTGAATTTTCCGATTCTGGTGATGTCCGGACACGGCACCATCAGCACCGCTCTGGAAGCGACACGTCTGGGGGCCTGGCATTTTCTGGAAAAACCCTTTTCTATCGACAGCCTGCTGCTGTATGTGTCACGGGCTTTGGAGATGAGCCATCTGCGCCAGCAAAACCGCACCCTGGCCCGGGACTCGGCCGTCACTTTGCAGTTGATTGGCAACAGCCCCAGTATCCGGAAACTGCGTGAGCAGATCAATGCGCTCAGCAGCGACGACCACCCGGTCCTGATTCTGGGAGAATCCGGTTGCGAGCTGCAGGCCGTGGCCCACCTGCTTCATTGCGCCAGTCCTCGCCATCAGCAGTTGTTCGTGCGCGCCGGAAATCCCGATCTCAGCAAGCGTCTGCTGGAAGCCGCATCAGACACCGAACCCAGTCTGCTCCAGCAAGCCCATCAGGGCACTTTGTTCCTCAATCCATTAAGTCGATTGACCCTTGCCGCACAAAAACGACTGCTGTCGGTACTCGACAACGGCCATCTGCTGCAGAGCGATCACACCGCCACCCCGGTGGATGTCCGCCTCATCACGACGTTGTGGCAGACTCCCGAGGAAGCCATCGAAGAAGACACGCTGGATCCGGCCCTGTATGCCCGCCTCAAACCGCATACGCTGGTTTTGCCGCCCTTGCGCGAGCGCGCCGAAGACGTGCCGGCCCTGATTGAACACTACATGGAATACTACTGCTCCCAGGAAGGCCTGACCGTGCGCCATTTCCCGGCGACCACCATGGATATGCTGCGCCACTACTCCTGGCCTGACAACGTGCAGGAGCTACGCCGCCTGGTCTACCGCCTGTTGATCGACGGAGAAAGCGACAAGGTCAGTGTCGCGGAAATCAGCCGCCTGACTCTGCCACCTTCGCAATCGCCGACGCATGAACAGCTGGATACGGTGCTGCACTTGCCCTATCGCGAGTCGCGCGCACGTTTCGAGCAAATGTATTATCAGTTCCATATCGAACACGGCGGCGCCCACAACATAAAGCTTTTGTCCCGCATCACCGGCATGGATCGCACCTACCTGTATAGAAAACTCGAAAACCTCGGCATTAAACTGCCCAAGGACGAACCCCCTCGTGGCTGACTCTGACGCCTCCCCGCAAAACGCCGCCCCCGGCGCCAGCGACCGCATCATCATCTTGGGAGCCGGTCGCATCGGCGGCGCGCTGGCAGTCACTCTGGCGGAGGAAAAATACCGCTCCATTACGCTGGTCGACGCCCGCCCCGAGCGGCTCAAGCCGTTTGAAAAACGCGGCGACTTAAACACGCTGTGCGGCAATGGCGCCCACTCCGATATTCTGGAGAAAGCCGACATCGAAAATGCCGACATGCTGGTGGCGCTGACCGAAAGCGACGAAGTCAATATCGCCGCCTGCCATATCGCCAAACGCATTCACCGCACCCCCAAATGCATTGCCCGGGTGCGGGCCACCGAGCACATGAGCTTCGATGTGGAGACCACCACTGAACGCCTGCGGCTGAACCATCTCATCAGCCCCGAGCAACGGGCGGCCAGCAGTCTGCGGAATCTGCTGTTGCGCCCAGGGGTCCTGCAGGTCCTGGATTTTGCGAACGGTTGCGTCCGCATGGCGGCAGTGCGCATCGAACCCGGGGCGCCTGCTTCGGGGCGCGATTTACGCGAGCTGTACGACAGCCTGCCGCAGACTCAACTGCACGTCGGCGCCGTCTATCGCCGCGACGAACAGGGCACGCTGCAGGCCTTGCCGTTGGAGGACAACCTGCGCCTGAAGGCGCGCGACGAGGTGTTCGCCTTCGCCGGCATGGAGGACGTGGATGCCGTGGTGCGCCAGTTGCGCACCCAAATCAAGCCGGTGCGTCATCTGTTTATCGCCGGCGGCAGTTTTGTCGGCCACAGCCTGGCAAAACTCATGCGCGACAAGTGCAGCGTCAAGATTATCGACTCGGATCCCAAGCGGGCGGAATATCTGTCTCAGAACCTGGGATCCGACACCGTCGTGCTGTGCGGCGATATTGCCGATGAGAACCTGCTCAAGGACGAGAACCTCCCGGAAATGGATGCCTTTTGCGCGCTGACCAACAGTGACGAGCTCAATATCGTCGCGGCCATGCAGGCCAAACGCCAGGGCGTCTTCACCACCGTCGCCATGATCAACCGCCGCACGCATGTCGATCTGATTGAAGATGTGGGCGAGCATATGATTGACATCGTCGTCTCCCCGCAACAGGCGGCGCTGAACGAGTTGCTGGTGCACATTCGCCGCGGGCCGGTGCGAGCCGCGTACTCGCTGCGTTCCGGCAGCGCCGAAGCGCTGGAATTTGAAGCCGACGAAAGCTCGCAAGCTGCCGGCAAGACGATTGCCAAATTGAACCTGCCCGGCAGTGTCGCCATCGGCGCGGTGGTGCGCAACGAACGACCCATCACGTACGATGCCCAGACCACCCTCCAGGGTGGCGACCGGGTCATTCTGTTCTGTACCCGCAAGCGCGACGTGCGCGACGTCGAACGCCTGTTCCAGGTCGACTACTCGTTCTAACGCCATGCCCCTTTCCCTGCCGATCCAACGCCAGATCGTGCAGCGTCTGCTGGGCTATCTGCTCAGCGCATTCAGCTTCAGCATGCTGCCGCCGCTGGTGTTGAGCATTGTCTGGCAAGACGGCGAAACCTTCACGTTTTTATACGCCTTTTTTCTGCTTTTCACCTGCGGCACGGCGTTGTGGATTCAGGCCTCGCATGGCCTGTCGCGCGCCGCGTCTCTGCGGCTGCGCGATGGCTTTGCAGTGGTGGCCGCCTCCTGGATTGTGCTGGGGCTGGCCGGCGCCATCCCGTTATATCTCTCGCCTGCCCTGCAGCTGAGTGTGACCGATGCGGCCTTTGAAGCGATCTCCGGCCTCACGACCACCGGGGCGACCGTACTCACCGGTTTGGATGAGCTGCCGGCCTCGCTGCTGCTCTACCGCCAAATGCTGCAGTGGATCGGCGGCTTGGGCATCATTATCCTGGCGGTCGCCGTCCTGCCGATGGTCGGCATGGGCGGCATGCAGTTGTATCACGCCAACGCGCCCCATTCATTGTCGGATCGGCGCGTGACGCCGCGCATTGCCAAGACTTCAAAAAATCTGCTTGTTTTGTACGTGGTCCTGACCGGCGCCTGTGCACTGGCGTACTGGATCGCCGGCATGAGCGGCTTCGATGCCGTCGGTCATGCCATGTCGACCGTCTCCATCGGCGGCTTCTCCACTCACGATGCGAACTTCGGTTATTTTGACAGCGCCCTGATTGAAGCGGTGGCGATTACCTTCATGTTTGTCGCCGGCATCAACTTCAGTCTGCACTACGCCTCCGTGGTTCGCGAGCAATTGGATGCACGGCGACGCCTGCGGCTGAAACTGCAGTTCAACCTCGGCATTTATGCCCAAGACGGCGAACTGCGCGGCTACATCACCATTCTGTTGCTGACGGCCTTGGCTTGTATCGGCTACCTGTGGCTGAGCGGTTATCAGGAAGAGCCCGATGCGATGATCCGCCAAGGGCTGTTTCAGACCGTCTCCATTGCCACGACGACCGGCTTTACCACCAGCGGCTACAACCACTGGCCGATTTTTGTGTCTACTTTGTTATTGCTGAGCAGTTTTATCGGTGGGTGCATCGGCTCCACCGCCGGCGGCATGAAAGTCATTCGCTTTCTCATTATGTTCAAGCAGGGCGGCAAGGAATTGCAACAGTTGATTCACCCGACGGCCCATTTCACGCTGCGCATCGGCCAGCGCATCATGCCGCCGATGGCCATTCAGGCGGCCTGGGGATTTTTCGCTGCGTATATCAGTCTGTTTGCCGTTTTTCTGCTCCTGCTGATGGCCACCGGTCTGGATCAGGTCACCGCGTTTTCCGCCGTCGCCGCCAGTCTGAATAACCTGGGCCCCGGCTTGGGAGAAGTCAGCCAGAGTTACAGTTCGGTCAGCGACTTCGGCAAATGGCTGCTGTGCGTGAGCATGCTGTTCGGACGCATGGAAGTCTTCACGCTGCTGGTGATGCTGACCCCCGCCTTCTGGCGGCGCTAAATTACTCAGGAGTACAAAGACTCCGGCTCGATTAGCCGTTTGCGAAAGCGCGGATAACTCCACCAGTATTGGGCGATATCGTCGGCAATACAGGACTCCACGGTCGCATTCACCCCGGCTGCCGCCGTCTCTTTATCCGGCGCATAAATGCGCGAATCCGCCGGTCGAAATGTAATCGCAAAACCGCCCCGACAACGCCGCGCCTGCGCCAGCAGCACCTTGACGCCCTGACGTTGCGCCAGACGTGAGACCAGAACGCCGGTGTTCGCCTGCACCCCAAAAAAAGGCGCCATCACGCCGTCTTCCTTGCGTCGGGGCACATGATCGGGCAGTACCCCGACACCATGGCCGGCCTGCAAAGTGCGCAACAGCGTGCGGACTCCCTGACGGTCCGCAGGGACCAAGGTCGCCCCGGTATGCTGGCGGCCGTTGAGCACATAGCGGTCCAGTTCCGGCTGCTTGAGCGGTCGGTACAGGCTGACCAGCGGCATGCTGCGCACAATAAATAAACTGACAAACTCCCAGCTGCCGAAGTGGGGAGTGATAAAAATGATGCCGCGTTCCTGGTTCTGCGCCAGATATTCCAGACCGGAGACCTGCACGGCCAAACGCTCCAATCGCGCCGCTGACAGGCGCCACAAGCGCGGCATTTCCAGCAGATTGCAGGCCTCGTGCATCAGGCTTTTGCGCGCCATGCTCTGATGCCAGGCCTCTTCCCGTTCGGAATAACACAAGCGCAAATTCGTCAAGGCGGTCTGCAGACGCCGCCCACCCAACCAGCCCACCCCCAGACCGATCAAGTTGCCCAACAGACGCAGAAGGGGCAGCGGCACCCAGGCCAGCCCATGCAGCATCCCCAACAACAGTTTCGACCCTATCCCCGCCATCAGCAAAAAACCTCTTCGCGCGTCAAGTATAAAATGGCGCAGGCTGGCGCCCTCTTTTATGTTGTATCCTGCCATTCGCCCGTATGCGACCCGTACCCTGCAGGTCGATGCGCGGCATACTCTGCATGTCGAAGAATGTGGCAGTCCGGAAGGGTTGCCGGTCGTTTTTCTGCACGGCGGTCCGGGGGCAGGTTGCGAAGACTACCATCGACAGTTCTTCGACCCCCAGCATTATCGGATTATTTTATTTGATCAGCGCGGCGCCGGGCGCTCCACGCCCCATGCCGATCTGACCGACAACACCACCGCGCATCTGATTGCCGACATCGAGCGCATCCGCGAAGAACTGCGCATCGAACAATGGCTGGTGTTCGGCGGCTCCTGGGGCTCCACTTTGGCGCTGGCTTATGCGCAAACGCACGCCCGTCGCGTGCTGGGCCTGATTCTGCGCGGAATTTTCCTGTGTCGGCGGCGCGATTTGCTGTGGTTTTATCAGGAAGGCGCAAACTTTGTATTCCCGGATTACTGGGAAGACTTCGTCGCCCCGATCCCCGAAGCCGAAAGGGGCGACATGATGCAGGCGTATCATCAACTTTTGACCGGTTCGGACGAACTGGTGCGCATGAAAGCAGCCAAAGCCTGGTCGTTGTGGGAAGGACGGTGCTCCAATCTGCAGCATGACGCCCGCGTCGTCGAGGCGTTCAGCAATCCGCATATGGCGTTGAGCTTGGCGCGTATTGAATGCCATTATTTCGTCAATCATATTTTTCTGCCGGAAAACCATCTGCTGTCCGCTGCTGAAAAACTTCAGGGCATCCCCGGCATCATCGTGCATGGCCGCTATGATGTGGTCTGTCCGATTGAGCAGGCGTTCGCTTTGCATCAAGCCTGGCCGGATTCCCGTCTGGATTTGGTGGCGGAGGCCGGCCATTCCGCTCTGGAACTCGGCATCTCGACCGCGCTGGTCGAAGCCACCCGCGAAATGCATTCGCGCCTGACACAAGCCTGAGCCAAGGCTTGAGCACCGACTGCATGGAGCAGCCGGCTATATTATGATATGCGCCCGCCCACCACGGTGGGCATTGTTTTTTACCCGGGCCAGGTAGCTCAGTCGGTAGAGCAGAGGACTGAAAATCCTCGTGTCGGCGGTTCGATTCCGTCCCTGGCCACCACCGCTCGATTACTCCGAGCCCTTGAAGTTATCCCAATCAAGTTCATGCAGAGCTTGCCAGGGAATCAATTTGTCCGGAGTTCGATGCTGGCGCTGATCCCCACCATATACGACCACGCCTGGGCATGAGTCGACCGATTGCGCCAGGTGTTTTCGGACACGTTTGGTACTTGCGAACAGGCTGGCGGATGCGGTCTTGGCGGATTTGGCTTCGACCAGCGTAACCCCTGCCGGGTGTTCAACGATGAGATCAATCTCCGCTCCGTTTTGATCGCGGTAAAACGACAGCCCGCGGGTTTCTCCGCGATTGGCCCAGTGTTTGGCGATTTCCGAGACTACCCACGTCTCGAAAATCGAGCCGTGAAGCGGATGTGTTCGCAATTGTTCGGGGGTGCGGATTCCCAGCAACCAGCAAACGAGCCCGGTGTCGTAGAAATGCAGTTTTGGCATTTTCACGAGCCGTTTGCGCAGATTTGAGTAGTAGCCCGGCAAGCGAAACACCAGAAAACTGGCTTCGAGAATCCCGAACCAGATTTTCGCGGTGGTCTGGGAAATGCCGCAGTCTCCTGCCAGCGACGAATAGTTCAACAACTGCGCTGTTCGGCCGGCACAGAGGGTCACAAAACGCTGGAAGGTCGCAAGATCGCTTATGTTGCTGATGGTCCGTACATCGCGCTCGACATAGGTGGCCACGTAGGAGCGCAACCAGTCCGCAGCCTCCAGTTCGTCGTGGTAGATGCGAGGGTAGGAGCCGGTGAAAAGCGTGGCTTCGAGGGTCTCGGGATAGTGAGAAAAACGAATGGCCTCGCCGCGTGTCAGCGGCAGCAAGTTGTACACCGCAGTTCTTCCCGCCAGCGACTGACTGATCGACTCGAGCAGAGAAAGGTTTTGCGAGCTCGTCAGAATCCAACGCCCCGGCGTCGGGTCCGCATCGATGAGACCCTGCAGGTAGGAAGCAAGGTTTGGCACCCTCTGCACTTCGTCCAGGATGGAGCCTTGGGGGAATCGCGCCAAAAATGCCCGGGGATCTTCCGCCGCGAAAGCCCGTACATCCGGAGCCTCCAACGTCTCATACGGATGATGGGGAAACAGGGCACGACACAAGGTCGTCTTACCGCTTTGACGCGGGCCCGTAAGGGTGAGAGACGGCCATGTCTGCGCCGCCTTGACCAGTTTGGGAGCGATGTCACGTGAAATCATCATCCTAATTTTGCTGAATTTTTAGGATAAATCAATATTCAATTATTATTTATCCTAATTTGATGTTTTTATTGCCTTGCCGTCCGTCGCCCGACAAGGAACAAAACGACGCACATTGGGTCGCACTTGGAGACGCCTTTTACTAAAACGCATGAAAATGCGGGTTGTCAAACCGATCCTTCCCCGCACTACCTTAAAAAATATTCCGCAAATATAATAAGTTCGCAGTTCCCCCGCTTATAAAACCCACCCGTTGCTGAACTGAAGAACGCCGCATCCCCATGTCCCTTTCGTTCTTTTCCCGATCCGGCGGCGCCATCCTTCTGGCTTTTGCCTGCCCTCTTTCTGCCCAATCTTTTCTGACTTTGGCCGAGGCCGAGACTCTCGCCTTGACTGACGAGCCCGGCCGTGCCGCTCTGGAATCCCGGGCGACCGCCTTGAGCGAGCAGTCAATTGCCGCCGGCGAGTTGCCGGACCCTAAAATTAAATTCGGCCTGGTTAACTACCCGGTCGAGCGCGGCGGGTTTAGCACCGAACCGATGACGCAAGCGCGCATCGGCATGCAGCAGACTTTTCCACCAGGAGAAAGCCTGGCTTTCAAGACCCAAAAACTGGAACACCTGTCGGGCAGCATGCAGGCGCAGTCAGAAGCTCGCGAACGAGCGATCCGCGCCACAGTACGGCATGCCTGGCTGGAGTTGTACTACTGGCACCATGCCCACAAAGTGATCGCCGAAGCACGCCCTCTGTTTGAAGACTTAATCGTCACGACGCGTTCTCTGTACGCCGTCGGCCAGGAAGATCAGCAGGACATGTTGCGGGCCGAACTGGAGTTGAGCCGTCTGGATGATCGCCTGTTGCGCATCGAACGGCAAACACGCCAAACCGAAGCGCAGCTTCAGGAGTGGATTGGCGATGCGGCCCGACTGCCTCCGGCGGACCCGCTGCCTTCCTGGAGCGCGTTGCCATCATTGGAAAAACTGCTGGAACAGGTCGACCAACATCCTCTTTTGAGCGCCGCGCAGGCTCAGATCGATGCTCACAGCGCTGGCGCCGATATCGCCCGAGAGCGCTACAAACCCGGCTGGACCGTCGGGATTGATTATGCGCATCGCGACGGCGACCTCCCCAATGGTCGCGACCGATCCGGAATGTTGTCACTGCAGGTGGCCGTCGATGCGCCCTTGTTCCCGGGCAATCGCCAGGACCGGGAACTGGCCGCTGCCCTGGCTGAAAAAAATGCCGCGCACAAGCAACGGGAAGCCCTGCGCCGCCAACTGCATAGTCAACTGCATGCCGAACACGCACGCTGGTTGGAGTTGAGTCGGCAAATCACCCTGTATGAAGAACAGCTTCTGGAACAAACGCAGGCTCAAGCGGAAGCGGCTTTGAGTGCATACCAAAGCGATGCCGGCGAATTCTCCGATGTGATGCGCGGGCGCATCTCCGTGCTGGACACCCGACTCGAGCATCTGCGCCTGCGGATTGATCGAAAACAAAGTTACGCAACGCTGGCGCGGCTGGCGGGACCCTTCTGATGCGCCTTCGCTCCCTCTTCAGCGCCTTAATTCTTATCGGTCTCGGTTTCGCTGCCGGGTTGTGGATGAATGCGGACATGTTGTCCGGGTTGATGGAAACATCCGAAACCGGCGGCAGTAGCAACGAACGTGAGATTTTGTATTGGGTCGCCCCCATGGACCCCAACTATCGTCGGGACGGCCCGGGCAAATCCCCGATGGGCATGGACCTCATCCCGGTATACCGCGAGTCAGATGATTCTTCCGACGACACGGTACGGGTCGACTCGCAGGTCGCACAGAACCTGGGCATTCGCACCACGCGCGCAAAATTCGGTCCCCTGCCGCGTCGCATTGAAACGTTTGGCTACGTCAGTTTTGACGAAGACACGCTGCACCATGTGCACACCCGGGTCGAAGGCTGGATTATGAATCTGACGACGCATGCGGCGGGCGATCCCGTGCAGAAGGGGCAGACGTTGTTTGAGTTGTACTCTCCGACCCTCGTCAATGCGCAGATGGAGTATGTGGCGGCGCTGACCCGTGGCGCCACGGAATTGACCCGCGCCTCCGAGGCGCGCCTGATGGCTTTGGGGATGTGGGAAGAAGAAATTCAAACCCTGAAAAAAACTCGCAAACCCCTGGAACGTATTCGGGTGTTTGCGGCTTCCGACGGCGTCATTTCGCATTTGGGCGTGCGCGAGGGAATCTACGTCACCCCCGCCACGCATGCATTGTCCATCGCCAAACTGGATCCGGTTTGGGTACTGGCGGATGTCTTCGAAAAACAGGCGGACTGGGTGGCGGTCGGGCAGACGGCCCATATTCAAATTGAAGCCTTGCCGGGACGCACGTTCACCGGCGAAGTGCACTACATCTATCCGGAACTGGAGCGCACCACGCGCACCTTGAAGGTCCGCATTCCCTTACCGAACCCCGACGGCGTCCTGCGTCCGAACATGTACGCCCACGTCACCATCATCAGTTCCAGTACTGAGCCGACGGTGCATATTCCGCGTGAGGCCTTGCTGCGAAGAGAGCGCGGCAGTCGGGTGGTATTGGATGTGGGAGGCGGAAAATTCCGCTCGCAATTTGTGGTGCCGGGCATCGAATCGGGCGACCGCGTGGAAATCCGCGAAGGTCTGGAGGAAAATGCGCGAATTGTCGTATCCGGCCATTTTCTGATTGATTCGGAATCCAACCTCGATACGGCGCTGGATCGGATGCTGCCGCAAGCCGAACCGGATTAATGATCAATCAGATCGTCCGAAGTTCTATTCGGCATCCGACTGTTGTCTTTCTGGGCAGCGCGCTGTTGGCCGTGCTCGGCGTTTTGGCAGTGCGCGACATGCCGGTGGATGCATTGCCGGATCTCAGTGACGTACAAGTCATCATCAAGACCAGCTACCCCGGGCAATCCCCGCAGGTCATCGAAGACCAGATTACCTATCCGCTGGCCAACACCATGCTCTCCGTGCCGAAAGCGCAAACCGTACGGGGCTATTCGTTTCTCGGGGATTCTTATGTCTATGTAATCTTCGAAGACGGAGTCGACCCTTATTGGGCGCGTTCCCGAGTACAGGAATATCTGGGGCAGGCAACCCAGCGGCTCCCTGTCGGAATCACGCCCGAGCTTGGCCCGGATGCCACCGGCATCGGTTGGATTTATCAATACGCACTAGCCGACCCGACCGGCAATCATGATCTGGCCGAGTTGCGCAGTATTCAAGACTGGTTTTTAAGGTACGAACTGCAGGCCGTCCCGGGGGTCGCCGAAGTCGCCACGATCGGTGGCATGGTCAAACAATACCAGGTGATCGTCCATCCCAACCAGTTGCAGGCGCTGGGCCTGACACTGGGTCACATCCGCCAGGCTCTCCTCGATGCCAACCAGGAAACCAGCGGCTCGGTCGTGGAGATGGGCGAAAGCGAGTACATGGTCCGCGCCACCGGCTACCTGCAGTCGCTGGAGGACGTGGCTCTGACTCCCGTCGGCCTCAGCCCCAGCGGCACCGCGGTCTTGTTGCGCGACATCGCACAAGTGCGTCTCGGGCCGACTATGCGGCGCGGGGTGGCGGAACTGGACGGACAAGGTGAGGTGGTCGGCGGCATCATCGTCATGCGCACCGGCGAAAACGCCCGGGAAGTGATTCGAGGTGTCAGGAAAAAACTCGAGGAGTTGACCCCCGGACTGCCCGAAGGCGTCGAAATCATTCCAGTCTATGACCGTTCCGACCTGATTAATCGGGTCATCGACAACCTGCGGAAAAAACTGTTGATGGAAATGCTCACCGTGTTGTTCATCTGCGCGCTGTTTCTGTTTCACATGCGCTCCGCGCTGATCCTTGCCATCACCTTGCCTCTGGGCCTGCTCGCCTCATTCGTCATCATGCGCGTGCAGGGCATCAACGCGAATGTCATGTCTTTGGGGGGATTGGCCATTGCCATCGGAGCCATGGTGGATGCGGCCATTGTGATGATCGAGAATGCTCACCGGCACCTGGAGAAAGCCCAAGCTGGCGCTCGGGAGCGTTGGGAAATCATCGCCCGCGCGGCGTCGGAAGTCTGTCCCGCCCTGTTCTGCTCCCTGCTGATCATTGCCTTGAGTTTCCTGCCGGTGTTTGCGCTGGAAGCCCAGGAAGGTCGCTTGTTTACCCCCCTGGCCTATACCAAAACCTACGCCATGGTCGCAAGCGCCATCCTGACGATTACCCTGGTTCCCGTGTTGATGGGCTTTCTGATTCGAGGCCGGCTACAGGCACGGGCCCGAAACCCGCTCAACCGCATGCTCGGCCACGGTTACCAGAAGGTTCTGGCCGGCGTGTTGAAGGCGCCTTACACAATCATACTGCTCACCGTTTTGGTCGTGGCCGCCGGCTGGTGGCCCCTGCAGAAAATCGGTTCGGAATTCATGCCGCCGCTGGAAGAAGGCGACCTGTTTTACATGCCGACCACGCATCCGGGCATTTCCATCGACAAGGCACGCGAGCTGCTGCAGCAAACCAATCGCCTGATCGGCACCGTGCCGGAAGTCCATCGCACTTTCGGCAAGGTTGGCCGAGCCGAAACCGCCACCGACCCGGCTCCACTGACCATGATCGAGACGGTCGTGCAGCTGCATCCCCAGGAGCAGTGGCGCCCCGGCATGACGATCGAAAAAATCCGTGACGAACTGCAGCAGCGTCTGGACCTGCCGGGCGTGGCCAACGCCTGGGTGATGCCCATCAAGGCCCGCGTCGACATGTTGAGCACCGGTCTCAAAACCCCGGTCGGCATCAAGGTCAGCGGGCCGGAGTTGTCGACCATTGAACAGATCGGCCAACAACTGGAGGACGTGCTGGAGAAGGTTCCCGGCACTTTGTCAGCCTATTCGGAGCGCCCCACGCGCGGGAATTATCTGAATATCGAGATTGATCGGGCCCGCGCCGCCCGCCACGGACTGAACATTCGCGACATCCAGGACATCGTGAGTACCGCCATCGGCGGCATGACCGTCACCTACACCGTAGAAGGACGGGAACGTTATCCGGTCAACTTGCGTTACCCGCAGCATATCCGCGACTCTCTGGAGCAGATTAAACTGCTGCCGCTTCTGACTCCTCTGGGCGCACGCATCCCCCTGTCGGAGGTGGCGGACGTGCGTATCGTCAACGGCCCGGCCATCATCAAAAGTGAAAACGCCCGCCTCAGCGGGTGGACCTACATTGACATTGACGATCGCGATCTCGGCTCTTATGTCGCCGACGCCCAGCAAGCGGTTGCAGCGGCCGTGGAGATGCCTCCCGGCTATACCCTGCAGTGGTCCGGACAGTACGAACACATGCTGCGCGCCGAACAACGACTCGGCACCTTGGCGCTGGTCGTGCTGTTGATCATCATCGCCTTGCTGTACGTGAACTTCCGCCGGCCTGCGGAAATCGGCATTATTTTGGCGACGCTTCCCATCGCGGCCATCGGCGGGTTGTGGCTGATGCACTTCCTGGACTACCGTTTTTCGGTAGCCACCAGCGTCGGGTTTATTGTGCTTGCCGGCGTGGCGATCGAAATCGGCGTGGTGATGATGCTATACCTGAATCAGGCGCTGCAGGCGCACCGAAAGCAGGCCGAAGAGGACGGCCGGATGTTGGACCGGGACGGCTTGCGCCAAGCCATTATGGCCGGCGCGGGACGACGCTTGCGTCCCATTTTGATGACGGTGCTCACCGTGGTTGTCGGACTGCTGCCGATTATGCTGATTGACGGGGCCGGCAGCGACGTGATGCGCCGCATCGCCGCGCCCATGATTGGCGGCATGATCAGCACCACTGTGCTGGTGTTGGCAGTCATCCCTAGCCTGTTCCTGCTGTGGCAGACCCGCACACTGGAAAAACGCGCTCGCCCCTGATTTTGCAACCCGCGGGAGTTGGTATACTCCCTGAGATACAGGCATGACCTCGTTATGGAACGCTCAGTCGAACAGCGGATTTTGGTGACTCTACGCAAGTTGCTGGCGCAAATCGTGCGGGAGACCACTCCCCAGCCCGGGATGAAAAGCCCTCTGTCGCCGCAAACCCTGAAAGACATTCGTACGGCGTTTGAACTGATCGCGATTCGCGAGCAGGAATTGCTGAAAGACGCCGGCGGCGCCTCCAAAGAACGCCCCCGTTATCCCGACGAACCCAAGACCACTCATTCCGTCCGTATCACGCCGCCTCGCCGACACCTGGATTCATGACTGCGCCGGTCTCGCAGGACTTAAGCCAGATGGCCCGTCAGACCATGGCCGTACTCGATCAGTGGCAATTGAATACGGACGAAATCGTCGCTATTCTGGACCTTCCGGCCTCCACCCGGGGCACACAGTTGGAACGCTATCGTCGCGGCGCGGAGTTGCCCGATGAGGCCCCGTTGTTGACGCGAGCCCAGCACATTGTCGGCATCGCGGACGCCTTGCGCACCTCCTTCCCGCGCAACAGTCGCATCGGCGCACGCTGGCTGGTCACCCCGCATCGCCGATTTCGTCGCCGCACACCCTTGTCGCTGATGTTGGAAGACGGCATCAACGGGCTGTGCCGGGTTCGTGCGGAACTGGACTGCTCGTTCTCCTGGACCCGCTCTCAGGAAGGAGACTCATGACCAAACCGGTCTCCATTCCGGTCGTACCGGAAGGAGTCAAACTCACCCCGGAAAACAAGTGCGGTTTCTGCACCAATTCCCTATGCTGTCATTACGTCACCCAGGAAATCGACACGCCACGCTCCAAACATGACTATGAACACCTGCTGTGGCAGGTCTCCCACGAAGGTGTCAGCGCTTATAAGGATTCCGACGGCTGGACCCTGATGTTCACCACCGCCTGCGGACACTTACAGACCGATGGCCGGTGCGGTATTTATGAAACCCGCCCGCAGATCTGCCGCGACCACAGCAACGACTTTTGCGAATATGATCAACCGGCCGAAGAAGGCTTTGATCTGTATTTCCCGGATTACGAGACGTTGCTGAAATACTGTCGCAAGCGCTTCAAGAAATGGACGCGCGGCTAGGCGGCATGATGTCGGTGAAATCCCGAATCGCCGGATAACCCAACTCCACTTGCTCGCGCGCCGGCTGACCGCTGTCCGGCCGACACACCGTGACCAGACTGCCGATGCCGGCTTTCGCCGCATGCGCCAGCACATTCACATCGTCATCCACCATCAAAGTGCGCGCGGGGTCATAATCCACCACCTTGCGCAACGCCGCCCAAAATTCCGTACTTTCCTTGGGGGCCTTGAGGGTATGCGAACTGACGATGTGGGCAAAATGCTTGCGCAATTGCGATTCTTCCAGTTTGAGATCCACAAAACTCGGGTGCGCATTGGTGACCAGATGGCAGGGCCGCTGACTGGCCTTGACGCGAATTAAAAATTCCTCCGC
This sequence comes from uncultured candidatus Poriferisulfidus sp., assembly GCA_965221375.1. GTDB lineage: Bacteria > Pseudomonadota > Gammaproteobacteria > Poriferisulfidales > Poriferisulfidaceae > Poriferisulfidus. Next base: position 58,971 of record OZ244883.1, read on the forward strand.
GTGCGGATGTTGCGAGATTTGATCGCGAATCTCCACTTTCAGCGCCACCACATCCAGGTCCAATTGCTCACTCCAGTAATCCGCGCAATACCACTGCAAGGTGCCGCGCATGGCACGATAACGCTCGACCAAATAGTCTTTGGCTTCTTGGAATTCCAGGCCATTGGCCTGGGCGAAACGTTTCGGCAGATGCTGGTACCAGAAATAAGAATCGAAACGCAGGTCCAGCAAAGTGCCGTCCATATCCAGAAAGACGGTATCAATCGCATCCCAATCAATCATGCGCCGCATTCTACCGAACCCCATCCCGCCAAGGCCTGCTTGCGGGCGCCGATTTATGCGCCGCCTGCGCAGGCGCTTCGTAGAAGTAGACTAAAATGAACTTCATGCGCAGATTGTCGATACATCCGCTATTGTTGCCAGTCCTGTTACTGGGCGCCGGAGCGCTCGGACATGTGGTGATTCAGGATGCCGGAGGCGCGTCGGAAAAAGCCTCGGTGTCCCTCAAGGACCTACGCAATTTCTCGGAAGCCTTCGCGCTGATCAAAAACCAGTATGTCGACGAAGTCGACGACGGCACTTTGATTCGCAACGCCATGCGCGGCATGGCCTCCAAACTGGACCCCTACACCACTTATCTGGATCACGAGGAAATGGACGAATGGGAGGTGTCGACCTCCGGGGAGTTCGGCGGCCTGGGCATTGTGGTGACCAAGAAACAAGACTTGGGAGGCATCCAAGTGGTGTCCCCGATCGATGACACGCCGGCCCAAAAGGCCGGCATTCGAAGTGGCGATTTGATTATCAAGTTGGGCGAGCGCTCGACCCATGATGTCACCTTGCATGATGCGGTCCAGATTATGCGCGGCAAACCCGGCACCGATTTGATGCTGACCCTCGTACGCGAGGGCGTCGAAGAGCCGCTTGAGATTACCATCACGCGGGCCCTGATCAAGATCAAGAGCGTGCGCAGCACCATGCTGGAACCCGGTTACGGCTACGTGCGCATCAGCAATTTCCAGACCCGCACCAGCGCCGATTTCACCGAGCACGTGGAAAAACTGCAGCGCGAAGCGGACGGCAACCTGCATGGCATCGTGCTCGATTTGCGCAACAACCCCGGCGGGCTGTTCACCGCGGCCGTGGAAATTGCCGACACGCTGCTGGATTATCAACTCCCCATCGTCTCGACCCGCGGGCGCGTCCCCAGCGCCAATACCCAGGAAGTGGCCGATCACGCGGACCTGCTGATTGGCGTGTCCATCGTCGCACTCATCAATGACGGCTCGGCGTCGGCTTCCGAAATCGTGGCCGGGGCACTTCAGGACAACCAGCGTGCGCAACTGTTGGGCACCCGCTCTTTCGGCAAAGGCTCCGTACAAACCCTCGTGCCAATGAAAAGCCAGAATGCGGCACTGAAACTGACGACGGCGCGTTACTACACCCCGTCCGGGCGTTCCATTCACGAAAAGGGCATTGAACCGGATTACGTGGTGGAGCTCGAAGCGCCTGAAACAGCGGATGAGGAGACCCCGCGCGATCCGAATGAGATTGTTCGCGACAACCAAATCGAAGCCGCTTTGGAGTTGCTCAAGACCGGCGAGCTCGACCTCCCGATCATACGCGAAGCGAGCGCCTCATGAGCCGGGTCTTGATTCCTCTGGCGGACGGCTGCGAGGAACTTGAAGCGGTCACAATCATCGACCTGCTGCGTCGTGCCGACATTGACGTGGTGGTGGCCGGTCTCGGTGACGGCCCGGTCACGGCCTCGCGCGGCGTGCGCCTGATGCCCGACACCACTCTGGACGCGGTGATGGAAGAATCATTCGATATGGTCGCCTTGCCGGGCGGATTGCCGGGTGCGGACTACCTGAATGCGGACCCGCGCATTCACCAGCTGCTGCAGCGGCAGATCGAGCAGGACAAACAGGTCGCAGCTATTTGCGCGGCTCCCAAAGTCCTTGCCGACAGCCAATTGCTGGATGGGCGACAGGCCACCTGCTATCCGGGCTGCATTGATGCCGCGGATTTTGCCGAAGTCGTGTTCACCGGAGCCCCGGTCGAGCAGGACGGTCCGGTCGTCACTTCACGCGGACCCGGCACGGCCATGGACTTTGCATTGACTTTGATTGAAGCTCTGGAAGGCGCCTCGAAACGCGCCGAAGTGGAAGCGGCGCTGGTACGCCCGCAACCTGCGGAAGCGGCTTAATTGCCGCGCCCCGCAGATTTAAAAAAAACATGCTATAAAGCGCCTTCAAACTAATCCCGTTCTGGTTATGTTGACGGAAAAACAGATGATTCGCGCACCGCGCAAGAACTACATGAACCCGGACCAGCTGGAGTTCTTCCGCGACCGGCTGACGACCTTGCGCAATGACTTGAACACGCGCCTGGAGCGGGCCCGCGCCGAGTTGTCCGAAGGGCAGCGCGAGTGCGATGAACTGGACCGCGCGGCGGCCGAAGAGGACATCAGTCTGAAAGTGCGGGCACTGGACCGCGACTCCAAATTGTTGCCGAAAATCGAGGAGGCCTTGCGGCGAATCGACGACGGCTCCTACGGCTATTGCCTGGCGACGGGCGAACCGATCGGCATCGAACGTTTGCTGCTGCGTCCGACCGCCACCTTCAGCGCCGAAGAAAAGCAGCGGCGCGAAGAAATTGAGCAGGCCTATCGGGACTAATCCCGACCGCGGCTCATCGAAGTCGCCTAAAATCTCCGGTATGACCACCCCGCTACGTTTCTCGACGCTGTCCGCCCTGTTTCTGGTCGGCGGTTTCGTGCTTGGCGGCTGTGCGGAAATGCTCGAAGAGCCGGCCCGGGCGTTGGCCGCCAATCCGGGTGAAGCGGAAGTCGATGCGTTCTGGAGAGACGGCGCCATGAACGAAGCCTTGCCACTGGCGCAACAGGCCGCCAGCGAAGGGTTGCCGTGGGCGCAACTGCGCATGGGTCTGTTTCATGAGCTCGGCGAAGGGGTTGCACAGAGCGATGCCAAAGCGGTGCTCTGGTATCGCAAGGCGGCCGTGCAGTTCGCCGAACCTGACGATTTGGTTTTGGGACTGGAGATTGTGGTCGGTTTGTCCGACCGGCAAGGGTATTTTCGACAGTGGGATGATGCGCTGGCCGCGCGTTTTCACCTGGCCCGGCATTACCTGGCCGGCAGCGGCGTGCCTTACGACATTGAGCGGGCGTATCTGATTGCCGCCAATGTCCTAAAACTCTCCGAAAACCGCACCCTCGAAGTCTGCGACATGGATTACCGCACTCTGTATCGGGAAGTCAACTTCCCGCAGTGCGCCATTACCCAGGCCGAGATTCACGAGCTTCTGAAAAACATCGAGACCTACTTGACGGACTCCGAACGCGCTCGCGTCAAGCAAGCATCGGAAAACTGGGAATTCGCGCCCTAGGTTCGGCGCGTCACACCTGGTTGTCTTCTTCGACCGCCTCTTCCAGGCGCTGCAGAACATCCGGAATGGCGGAACGCACTCGCCGCCAACTGGGGACGTACGGGGCATCCATCGGATGCTCCAGAAACTCTTTCCCTGCGGTCAGCAGGTTGCTGGCAAACAACTCTGCCGCCTGCTCCTCGGCATCCCGGTCCAGCATCAGGCCATTGGTGACCGCATCGTTCTGATAATGCTCGATCAACTCCAACGCCTCGCGCAAATAGGCGGCCTTGAGGCTGCGGAACACGCCTTCGGAAAACACTTCCCCTTCGATGGCCATTTTGCGGAACACCGCTTTGCAGATATCGGAACTCATTTTCGAAAGCCCGGCCTTCGCTTCATGATCCCCGATCATTTGATGCTTGTGGTCATAAAGATCCGCGATATCGATCTGGCAAATTCGTCGACTGGAATGCATGCGTCGCACTTCCGCCAGAAAACCGATCTCCAAGCCCCAGTCATCCGGCAGCAACAAATCTTTCAGCACATAGTTGCGCAGGGAACATTCGCCCGCCAGGGGATAGCGAAAACTTTCCAGATACTCCACAAAATCATGCGGCCCGAAAACCCGACGCAAGGCCCGCAACAGAGGCGCCACCAACAGGCGCGCCACCCGACCTTTCAACTGCTGATCGGAAATACGGGAATAGTAACCTTTGCAGAAGGCATAAGAAAAATCCGGATTGGCGACCGGATAGAGCAGACGCGCCAGCAGGCGCCGGTCATAGGTGGTGATGTCGCAATCATGCAGCGCCAGAGCGGACACGCGCCCACTCGCCAGCATGAAACCAAAGCAGAACCACACGTTGCGTCCCTTCCCGGACCGGGTGGGCGCCAAGCCACGATTGGCCAAATCCGCCGCCAAGGCCTGCAGACGTGGCCCGTCGTTCCATAACAGACGATGGCGCTGGGGCAAGCGGGCAAAAAATTCTCGCGCCTGTTTGAACTCCTCGGCATCCGCCGCATCCAGACCAATGACAATTTCATCCAGGTATTCCACCTGGGTAAGTTCGTCAACGATGCGCGTCAGCGCCGGGCGTTCCAGCTCCGAGTACAAAGAAGGCAACACCAGTCCCAACGGCCGGTGTTTTGCATGCTCGCACAGATCGCGCTCAAACTCTTCGGTCGGACGCCCAGCCAAATCATGCAGCGTCGTAATCTGTCCGTTCTGAAAAAAATCACTCATGCGGGCCCCTCCAATAACTCCAGCACCGCTCGCGACCAAGCTTCCGGACCCGTTCCCGCCGGCACGCGCGCTCCGGGGTATTGTATGTTGCGCCCGCCGGGGTTGTTGATGACGACTGCGATATCCGCCACTTCCATCATGCCCAAATCGTTAGGCCCATTGCCCAGCGCCACACTCAAAACCTGCGGATAACGACGGCGATAACGCGGCACCAAAGACTCCAGAGCTACTCGCTTGTCCGTCTGGCCCATGACGTGCACGAAGCGATCGCCCCGTTTGAGAATCAGGTCGTGCGCCCGCAATTGCTCGGCAAACGATTCCAGTTTGTCTGGGGCGTCGCGCCATACCAACGGCTCGCTGAATTGTCGATTGCGTGACGCGGCCACCGAACCCGGAGGCAGACCGCATGCATCCTCCACCTCCCGATCACTCATACGGGACATCTCCTGGAAATCAAAGGAAGAGGCCAGCCCATCCAAGACTTCACGAATTCTCGCGAACGGCGCTCCCAGTGGCAGCAAGCCTTCCGGTTCCCCGTCCTCGAACGTGCCCGGAGGCACATAAACGCCGCCTCCATTCTCGATTGAGAAAGGGGCATGGACACCCAAGTCTTCCCCCAGTTTCCGAACTTCCTCCTCGGTTTTGCTGGTGTTGAAAATGATCGGCACTCCGCAGGCGCGTGCTCTTTCAATGCCGGGGATCGCCTCATCCCAGCGGTAGGTTTCGACATCCAGCATCGTGCCGTCGACATCGCTAAACAGCAAGTAGCGCATTACGATGTCCGCAGGCGCTTGATTACATGTTGCAGAGTATGGCCCGGCACCGGGGCCTGAGAGTCCTGCAGCGCATTCGTCAGGGCCTGCGACAGGCGTTTGCCGTATTCGACCCCGAACTGATCAAAGGCGTTGATGCCCCACAGCACGGCAGCCGAAAATGTCGCATGCTCGAATAAAGCCAGCAATGACCCCAGACAGCGGGGGCTTAAATCTTTCAATAAAAATAAAGTACTAGGACGATTCCCCGGATGTACGTAATGCCCGGCTGCAACCCCGGCAGCAGGCTCCACCTCCTCCGCTTGTCGCCCGGCCGCAAGCAAGTCCAGTTGCGCCAGGCATTGCGCCAGCAACGCCCGACGACGGGGATCTTGACGGTCTTCAAGCGCGATGAGCGCATCCACAGGCACATTCTGGGTCCCCTGATGCAGCAGTTGGAAAAAGGCGTGCGCGCCATCGTTGGCAGAGCCGCCCCAGACCACCGGCGCCGCCACCTCTTTGGGATTGCCATCCAGACCGACCTGCTTGCCCAAACTCTCCATCTGCAGCTGCTGCAGAAAGCGGGGCAACGTGCGCAACCCATAGTCATACGGAAGCACTGCACGGGTAGGCGCACCCAGCAGGGCATGGTTCCATAGCATCAGCAACGCCTGCATGATCGGCAAATTAGCCGATGCCGGCGCTTCACAAAAATGCCGATCCATCGCATGGGCGCCTTCGAGCAATTGCGCAAACGCCTCCCAACCGGCGTGCAGGGCGACGGGCAGGCCGACGCTGGACCATACCGAATAGCGTCCCCCCACCCAAACCCAGAACGGGAAAATCCGCGACGAAGCGATGCCCGCTTCCTCGGCACGTTCTGCGGCAGCGGTCGTCGCCACAAAATGCTCCATAATCGACGTGACTCCCTGGGCTTTCAGCCAGGCTTGCGCGGCCGTGAAGTTGCGCTGGGTCTCTTCCGTCGTGAATGTTTTTGAGGCGATGATGAACAGAGTTTGATCTGCATCGCAACCGCGCAAGGCCGTCTGCAACTCGGCCGGGTCCAAGGTAGATGCAAACCGCACTTCGGGCGCTCCCGGTGCAGCCGGCAATGCCTGGCACAGCATTCTCGGCCCCAAATCCGAACCGCCAATGCCCAGGTTGATGACCGTGCGCCAGGATTCGGTCGCCTCTTTCACAAAGGACTGCATGCGTTGGCGCTGGGCATGCACTTCGCTGAGAACATCGCTCCCGTCCACGACCAAACCTTCAGGACGCGGATCACGTAACGCCGGATGCAAGGCGGGGCGCTGTTCGGTGACGTTGACACAGTCTCCCGCAAACAGACGGTCTCGTTGATGCTCCACCTCTTGGGCCAATCCCAACGAGGCTTCCCAGGCTTCAGCATCCACCCGCTGGCGCGAGGCATCCCAGTAGAGACCTTCGAATTCGTGGCACAGAAAACTGCGCTCGGAATCTTGGGCAAACAATGCGCGCAGCGAGGTCTGCCGCAGACGCTCGGCGTGGGGACCCAATGCGTCAAAGGCCAAAGAAGACATGCTCAAGTCCAGCAATCAATGAACAGGACGGCAAACTCGTCCAAAAAAAATGTTCGCGCCATCCGCGCGATTGCGATCAGGCCGCCTGTACAGGAATATGGTTGGCGATGCGCTCGATGCGGTTGTCCGAATCCAGATACAGAAGCGTGGGTTTGAAGTTGGCGATTTCCTGCGGCTCCAACTCGGTGTAGGCAGCAATAATCACGCAGTCACCCGGCGCCGCTTTGTGCGCCGCCGCGCCGTTGACCGACACAATGCGACTGCCACGCTCGGCCTCAATGGCGTAGGTGGTGAACCGCTCGCCATTGGTGATGTTGTAGAGATCGATCTGCTCGTATTCGCAGATGCCGGCCGCCCGGAGCAAATCGCCGTCGATGGCGCACGATCCGTCGTAATCGGGCTCCACATGCGTCACTCGTGCACGATGCAGACGTGCCCGCAAAAACATCCTTTTCATGCCGGCGATTTTACCAAACCTCAACGCTGCGCCGGCAGATAATCAAGCAGCCGTACACTCCCCAAACGGGCTGCCGCCACCGCGGCGAATTCGGTGTCCGTATCCTGCGAAGGCGCCCACGTGTCGGGATGCCGAAACGCCACATAATCGGGTGCCAATCCGCTCTGCTCCAACATGGCATAAGCCTGAGCCTGCACCTGGGCAACGGACGCCCCCTCCTGCACAGACGCAACCGCTTCCTGCAGCGCTTGGTATAAACCGACTGCCTGCAATCGATTCTCGGGCGCCAGTCGACGATTGCGCGAACTCAGGGCCAGGCCGTCCGGCTCCCGCACCACCGGCCCCGCCACAATCTGCACAGGCGTGGGTTGCATGTTTGCCAAACGTCGCACCAGTACCAACTGCTGATAATCTTTCTCGCCGAAGACCGCCGTGGTCGGGAGGGTTTGCTCGAACAAACGCTGCACCACTGCGGCCACCGCGCACAGATGCCCGGGCCGATACTGACCTTCCAAAACATCCGTCAAGCCCGGCACTGCGAAATCCTCCAGATCAGGCTCCGCATCCCCCCAGACCGCCATCTCATCCGGCACATACACCACATCCGCTCCCGCTTCGCGGAGCAATTCCAGATCACTTTGCAGTTCACGCGGATAGGCGTCGAAATCCTGCGACTCGTCAAACTGCAGGCGGTTGACAAAAATCGTCGCGACAATCGTGCCCGCCCGCTGACGCGCCAGCGCCATCAGACTCAAATGACCGTCATGCAGCCCGCCCATGGTGGGCACCAGCGTTCGCGCCTGCGGCAAAGTCTGCAGTGCCGCGGTCAACTCCGAAGCCGTCGTGCAAACAATCACGAGGGAAAGCGGCCCGCACGAACCGCCTCGACATAGGCGCGCACGGCCCCCTCGAGGGTCCCCCCTTCCGGCATGAAGTTGTGGGCATGTCTCGGCATGCGCTCGGTCAAACCCAGAATGTCATACAGCACCAAAATCTGGCCGCTGCAGTCGGGGCCCGAACCGATTCCGATTACCGGAATCTCGGCCTGTTTGGTTATTCTGAAGGCAACCGACGGAACCACACACTCCAGCAGCAGCATTTGTGCTCCGGCCTGCTGCAGTTCGTGGGCGGCGGTGCGCAGTTCTTCCGCCTCTTCCTCGCGCCCGTGCATACGCGCATCCCCGGGACGTTTCAAGGTTTGCGGACGCAGTCCCAAGTGGGCGCACACCGGCACCCCCTGATCGGCCAGGGCCTGCACAATTTCCACCTGATCCAGCGAGGCTTCCAGTTTGACCATGCAGGCGCCTGCCTGCAGCAAGCGCGCCGCGTTCATCTTGGCGGTGGTGGTATCGCGACAACTCATAAACGGCATGTCGCTGATCAGATACGCCCGCTGTACCCCTCGCGCCGCACAGCGCGTGTGGTATTCCATCGCCTCCATCGTCACCCGCTGAGTACTGTCAAAACCTTGAATGGTCATGCCCAACGAGTCTCCTACCAGCAGGAAATCCACCTCGCAACGGTCCAGCAGACGCGCAAACGAGGCGTCATAGACGGTCAGGCCTGCAAGTTTTCGCTGTTCCGCAGCCTGTGCAAGGTCCCGCAAACCAAGGGCAGACGAGGGCATGTCCATTATTCAACCCGTCGCCGTCAAAGGCGACACATCCGGCATGGAGGACGACATTTTCCACAACGACCGGTCCTCACGGGAAGGATCCAGAAAATATTGCTCCGAAGGCTCCACCTGCTCCAGCGCCCGCAACAGGCTGCGGTAATGTTGCGGGTTCAGGGCAAGATTGGTGTGCGTGGTGTCCACCGTCAACAAGGTTCCCGCGTACGAGTGGAAATAGTCCCGCATCAAAGTCGACAGGCGCTCCAAAAATTCCGGCTGCACGCTTCGTTCATACGATCGGTTGCGCGCCGAGATACGCTCCATCAGTGTCGGCACCGGCGCCTGCAGATAAATCACCAGGTCCGGACGCGGCAGTCCGGATAGCATGTGGGCATACAGATTCAACCACAAGTCGTATTCATCGGCACGCAATGCCAATTGCGAAAACCAGTCGCTTTTCTCCGGCATGAAATCCGAAAACACCCGTTGTCGAAACAGGCGGTCGTGATCCAGTTGCCGCAGTTGCTCCGTGCGGCTGGTCAGGAAATGCAGCTGCACCGCCAGCGCACTTTCATCCGGAAATTTAAAGAATCGTTCCAAAAAGGGATTGTCACGATATTTCTCCAACATCAGCTGACCGTCGAACTCGCCCGCCAGACGATTGCACAGAGTCGTCTTGCCCACCCCCATCGGCCCTTCCACCACCACGAATTGGATCTCGTCCGGCAAGCGGCAACAGGAGTCGATCCGCTCCACATGAGCGTATTTGCACTGCTGCAGTAACTGCCCGACCGAACCATGCCCTGGCACCTCCAGTCCCACATCCAACTCCTGCAGAGGCGCCAGCACGAAGGCCCGCTCGTGGGCGCCCGGATGCGGCAACGTCAGACGGTCGTCGGCACGTTGCTCCTGGCCCCACAGCAACAAATCCAGATCCAATGTGCGCGAGGCCCAGTGTTCGTGTTCTTCTTCCCGGCCATGCGCCCGTTCGATTTCCTGCATTGCGTCCAGCAACTGCTCCGGACTCAGCTCGGTCTCCACCTGCACCACGGCGTTGATGTAATCCGGCTGCACCCTATCTCCCATGGGCGGACTTTGATACAGACCGGAGACTGCACGCAGCCGCACTCCCGGCAGGGCCTCCAATTCGCGTACCGCCCCACGCACTTGTTGGACGGGGTCGTCCAGGTTGCTCCCCAGCCCGATGTAGATTCCTGTCTCCACTTCTCTTTATTTCCGGCGGTGATGATGCCGGCGTCGTCCGCGCGTCGGGGCGCGTTCTTCCTGGATTTTTGTCCACTCCCGATGGGCTTTTTCAAGCGCCGGCGTGGCTTGGGCCCGCAGTCCCAGAAAATCGTATGCTGCACGAAAACCGGCATGCGCCATCACCCGTTCCGGATGATGGTGTGGCCCCTTCTCCAGCTGCGGCTGACGCATCCAGATCTGGCGAATCGCCTGCGCATGTCGAAAGGGAATGCTGATGGCCCGTGCCTGATATTGCAGGGCTCGCTCGCCACAAATTTCCAGCGCTTCGCGGGGAGAGAAATCATTCATCGACAATTCATTGGACAACGCACGCACATGCGGCCACAGCATGACGGCATAAGCAAATGCCGGCGACACCGGCAAGTCACGGTGCACCCGCTCATCGGTATTTTTCAACGCCGCCTCAATGAACTGCAAATCCTCGGGATGCTGTTGCTCCAGCACCTGGGCGGTTCGAGGAAACAGCGGCTCCAAAAGATTTTTTTCACACAGCGATTGAAACGTGCGCCACGCGGCGCCGTTGTGCAGCAATTTCGCAACCTCCATAAACATCCGGGACGGCGACACCGACTCCAGCAGTGTGGTCATTTCCGGAATCAGATGCTCCATTTCCGGATCCATTGCGAAATCCAGTTTGGCCGCCAACCGCACGGCGCGTAGAAGACGCACCGGATCTTCCCGAAACCGCACCACCGGCTTGCCGATCATGCGCAACTGGCGTTGTTCCAAATCTTCCATTCCGCCCACAAAATCCAACAGCACGTCGCGCGTCGGATCGTAGAACAGGGAATTGACGGTAAAGTCGCGCCGCTCGGCATCATGCTCAATGGTGCCGTAGGCATTGTCCCGCAAAATGCGTCCACTCACGGTCACCGCCAGCTGCTCGCGACCGGCCCGCGTATGTTCTCCTCCTCGAAACGTCGCCACTTCAATGCGGTCCCGATCGACCCACACATGAACCAATCGAAACCGCCGCCCGATGATGCGGCAGCGATCAAACAGTTCGCGTACCTGCTCCGGGCGTGCGTCGGTGGCGACATCGAAATCCTTGGGCTGCAGACCCAGCATCAAGTCGCGCACCCCACCCCCTACGATATAAGCGTCATAGCCACCCTCATGCAGGGTTTTGACCACCTTGCGAGCCGCCTTGGAGACCTGGCGGACGTCAATGCCGTGATGGGTGGCTTCAAAAATCTGCACGTCCTTGTGCGCATGCCGGTGGACCGCATGGGAAAGGCGCGTCAGCAGTTTTTCCGTCATGAAACTTGGCGATTAGAGAGTACGCACTGCGGCGTGGCTCGTCATTTTACTGGGCGCACTCACCCTGCCTTCGAGAAGGTTCTGTGATTCCGTTCAGGAAACACTTCCGAAAAGACGGCCGGCTGTTGCCAGAGGATTCCGGGAAAACTGCTTGTGAAGGAGCCTTTTCGCATTCTGGATTGGGATGCCAGAATGCTGGATTATTTTTGGAATTTTAGAAATGATTGAATTTTATAGAAATTATTCACTCAAAACAAAGAATCGGGGAAATTGGCAGTTGGCATTCTGTCATTTTTTTGTAATATAGCCGGAATAGGATGCGCCTTGAAAACCTTGGTTTGAATATGGCGGGAAAATTTGTTTTTGAGATCGCTTCGCAACCCGAAGCCATCACCGAATGTCAGCGTTTGCGCTACCAGGTCTTTGCCCTGGAAATGGGCGCTTCTCTGGAGAGCGCAGCCGAGCAAATCGACGCAGACCCCTACGACCCCTTCTGTCGACACTTGATTGTGCGGGAAGCCTCCAGCGGCATGGTGGTGGCTTGTACCCGCGCGCTGTCCGATGAAGATGCCCGGCAGGCCGGGGGCTTTTACACGCAGACGGAATTCCGGCTGGGCGGCCTGCGCGACCTGCCCGGGCGCAAACTGGAAATCGGGCGCACTTGCGTGCATCCCGAGCACCGCGACGGCAGCGCCATTACCTGCCTGTGGCTGGGCCTGTCGGAGTTCATGCTCAGCCAACACTACGACTACCTGTTCGGGTGCGCCAGTGTCGACATGTCGGATGGCGGACGCCAGGCGCATGCAATCTATCGCAATGCCCAGGAACGCGAGCTGGTCAATCTTGACTTGGGAGTGCAACCACGCATCCCGCTGCCGCAACCGAACCAGCCCAGCGAGATCAAGGCAGTGATTGACCTGTCCGAATCCGTGCGGGCCATTTTGCCGCCCTTGTTGAAAGCCTATCTGAATCTGGGGGCGGAGATTTGCGGCGAGCCCTGTTGGGACCGCCAGTTCAATGTGGCCGACATGCTGATTCTGGTGCGACGGGAGCGGATTGCACCTCGTTATGTCCGCCGATTTTTGAAGAACGCCCCAAGCGCCCGTTCGCATCTGCCGCAAAATCGCTGACCCGGCGACCGACACACCCAAGCCTTTTTAGGAGAGCGATTAAGTCGCCCTCTGGCAGCCTATTGAGAGCTTCAAAAACACCCTGCAGTACGGGGATGCTGTAAAATGAGGCTTGCTTTCCAACCCTGTGGAATCGCGGAATGTTATTTTTCGGCAAAAAGAAAAAAGACTTCAAGTGCACCATCGCCAACACCGGCGAGACGTTTGAAGTACCGGGCAAGGTCAACCTGCTGCAGGCGGCGCTCAATGCCGGCATTAAATGGCCGTGCGATTGCAAAGTCGGCAGTTGCGGCACCTGCCGTTGTATTTTGAAGGAAGGCAAGGTGAAAGCCCTGCATGATTTCTCCTACGTATTGGACGGTGACATGCTCAAAGAAGGTTATATCCTGGCCTGCCAGTCGCAGCTTCGCTCGGATTTGGTGGTGGAAGTGGATTTCGAACAGGGTGCCCTGGAGAATCTGAAACTTACCTGAGCGGTAGCATCTTCCGGTGCTTTCCCATGTTGCACCCCCACAATGATCGTCTGCTCTTGCGCATGCATCAGCGACCGGGAAGTACGCGAAGCAACACTTGCCACCCTCCGCGCCGGAAAGCGGCTGACAGTCGCCTCCGTCTACCGCCAACTGAACCGAAAAGCACGATGCGGGACTTGTCGGCCCCTGATTCTGCAGCTTATTAAACAGACCCGCGCCGACGACACTTCGCACAAGAAACCTGAGAGGCAAACTCCATGAAAGGCGACGAAAAAGTCATTGACTACCTCAACCGGAGTCTCGCAAGCGAGTTGCGGGCTATTAATCAGTACTGGCTCCACTACCGACTGCTGGAAGACTGGGGCTACCTCAAGCTTGCCGCCAAGGCCCGCGAGGAGTCGATGGGCGAGATGCAGCATGCCGACCAGTTTGTGCAGCGCATTCTGTTTTTAGGGGGACATCCTAATCTGCAGACCTTGGACCCGCTGCGTATCGGCCAGAACATCCGCGAAGTGCTGGAATGTGATCTGGAAGCGGAACATGAGGCGCACGCCCTGTACAAAGGCGGCCGCGACGCCTGCCACCAAGCTGGGGACTATGCCTCGATGCAGCTGTTCGAAACCCTGATTGCCGAAGAAGAACGGCATATTGATTTTCTGGAAACGCAGTTGCGGCTGATGGATGAGATCGGCGCCGAGCGCTACGGCCTGCTGCAGGCCGGCGGCGCAGACGACTGATACCAGAGGTTTTGCTCAAACGCCGCAGACGCGGCATCTATTGTTCAGGTTGGATCAGTCGCGCGCAAAGCGCAACTGCATACCGACGGCCGGCTCCGTGACCATCCCGTTGCGATAAGCAATTTGGCCCGACACAAAGGTCGTGTCAATCCGGGCCCGCAACGTCTGTCCCTCAAATACCGACCAGCCGCATTTATGCAGGGCCTCGCCCGGCTTTACTTCCTCACTCGCCTGCAGGTCCACCAGAACCAAGTCCGCGTAATAACCTTCGCGTAAAAATCCGCGTTCCCTGACTCCGTAACACAAGGCCGGCGCGTGGGCTGTCTTGTGGACAATCTGCGGCAACTCGAATATGCCGCGCTGGGCCAACTCCAACAGCATCGGAAACGCATGTTGGGTCATCGGCAAGCCGGCCAACACGTTCTGATACACACCTTCCTTCTCCGACAACAGATGCGGCGCATGATCGGTGGCAATCACATCGATACGGTCTTCGCGCACCGCCTGACGCAAAGTGTCCCGGTCCGCCATTGTCTTCACCGCAGGGTTGCATTTGAGGCGTCCGCCGTGCTGCGCATAGTCTTCCTCGGAAAAAACCAAGTGGTGTACGCAGACTTCCGCAGTAATACGCTTGCCTTCGAGAGGGCCCGGCTCAAACAACACCATCTCATCGGCGGTCGTCAAATGCAGCACATGCAGACGCGAACCATGCCGCTTCGCCAAATCCACCGCCATGGAGGAAGAAGCCCAACAAGCCTCCCGACTGCGAATCTGTACATGGCAGTGCATCGGGATGTCATCGCCGTAACGCTCGACATGTTCGGCCAAGGCCGCCTCAATCATGGGTGTATCCTCACAATGCGTGGCGATCAATACCGGACTGTCGGCAAACAGCTGCTCCAACGCCTGCGGGTCATCAACCAGCATGCTGCCGGTGGAGGCGCCCATAAAAATCTTCAGCCCGCACGCCTTCTCGGGGTCCAGTCGTCGAACTTCCTCGATGTTGTCGTTGGTCGCTCCCATATAAAACGCATAGTTGGCGTGCATGGCGCCGGCAGCCCGCGCCAATTTGTCGTCCAATCGCGCATTCGTGATCACGGGGGGCTGGTTGTTGGGCATCTCCATCACCGAGGTCGTACCTCCGGCCACAGAAGCACGCGACTCCGACTTGAAAGTCGCTTTGTGAGACTGGTCGAAATCCCGAAAATGCACCTGGTCGTCGATCATGCCCGGCAGCAGATGCAGTCCCGAGGCATCAATGACTTCGTCGGCAGACTCCGCCGACAGGTCCGCTCCCAACTTTTCGATTCGTCCGTCCCGCACCAGCAGGTCCGTTTCAAAAACCTGGTTTTCGTTTACCGCCGTCGCGTTGACAATCAGGTAGGAAGCGCTCATGAAACTATATTTTGAAGGCAGCATTTATTGTACGGGAAACCTGCCATCCCGACCCCAAAAAATTCGCTGTGCGATTGATTGCCGAGAAAATATTCATGGGGGCGATAGCTTAATGTTCGCGTAATAGGAAATATTTGATATTGGTAAAATGCTTTCGAGCGCGCGGGTGTAGTTCAATGGCAGAACTTCAGCTTCCCAAGCTGATAACGAGGGTTCGATTCCCTTCACCCGCTCCATTGTCCGCCAGAGCCCATGAACGAAACCGCGACTTTGACCGAGCCGGCCACTTTTATGCGCAGTGTCCTGCAGCGCATTGCCACCGGGCCGGAATACAGTAAGGATATTTCGCAAGAAGAAGCCCGCGAGGCGCTGAACATTATTCTGGACGGGAAAGCCGACCCCGTACAAGCCGGCATTTATTTCATTGCCTTGCGCATGAAACGCGAGACGCTGGAGGAAAACGCCGGGTCCCTGGAAGCCTTACTGGAACACACGCAAACCGCCGAGGCCCAAGTGCCACGGGTGGTTGATATTGTCGAGCCTCTGGATGGCTGTATCCGCGGGTTACCGATGGGGGCCTTTTTGCCTGCCGTGCTGAGCGCGTGCGGGACTCCCGCCCTCTGCCAGGGGGTTGAGTCGGTCGGACCCAAATTCGGAGCGACTGTCCAGCAGGTCCTGCAAGCATGCGGAGCAGATACTCACCGCACCTCCGAACAGGTCGCCGCGCAAATCAGTGATGCAAACTGCGGTTGGGGCTATCTGGACCAGGCCCAAGCGTGCCCCGCTCTCCATCAGTTGCGGGAATTGCGCACCCGCATCGTCAAACGTCCCGTGCTGACTACCGTTGAAGTGTTGCTGCGCCCGATTCGCGGGCAGGAATCCACCCACCTGATTACCGGTTACGTACACAAACCTTATCCGCCGGTGTACGCACATCTGGCCCGAGTGGCCGGGTTCGATTCGGCTTTGATTGTGCGGGGAGTCGAAGGCGGAGTCTTTCCCTCCTTGAAACAATCGGGCAAGGCCTTCGAGGTCTACGGAGACGCGGAAGAAGTGGCCTGGGATTTTCATCCCAACGAGTTGGGCTATGCGAGTGAGCACCGTACAGTGCCTTTATCACAACCCAAGATTGCAGCCGACCAAATCGTCCAGGAAGCCGCCCAGGCGGGCCAGGAGGCCTTGGCCGGAAAAGCAGGCCCCGCTCAGGACAGCCTGACTTATGCGGCCAGTGTGATTTTGGCGCACTTGGACCGGAATCACGATCTCAAGGGCTACCATCGCACCGCTTGCGAGGCTCTGAACAGCGGACAAGTGAAAGCAATTTTTGAGGCCGGATTATGACGTCGACCGACCCGGCTTCAGAATTGAATCTGCAAAGCGGCATCGCCGCTTTTGCTTCGAAACAATTTTCGCGGGCCCAACAGCTGCTCACTCCCTTGGCCGAGCAGGGAGAACCGGAAGCCCAATACCGTTGCGCCATCATGTACCAGAACGGCTTGGGGTGCGTGGCCGACGAAGCACGGGCATTCGCCTGGATGAAGGCCGCCGCCGAAGCGGGTCTGGGGCTGGCGCAACACGGTTTGGGGTTCATGTATATGGAAGGCGAATGTGTCTCCCAGGATGGGGCGCAAGCCGTGCATTGGTTTGAACAAGCCGCCGCCCAGGGGCTGGCCGGCTCCCTGACGACGCTGGCGATGATGTACGACGAGGGGCGGCTGGTGCCCCAGGACAAGGAAAAGGCCCGCGAGTTGTACAAGCGGGCCGGGTTTTAGGTCTCATGCGCCCCTCGCATCTGGCGCGAATCCTAGAGGAAGAGTTCCGCAGTGCGGAGCAGGGCCAGCATACTCCGGTGATGATTTGGGGACCGCCGGGCATCGGCAAATCGCAACTGGTCGCACAGGCCGCCGCCCAGCATGAAGCCCCGATGATTGATATCCGCCTTTCGCAAATGGAACCCAGCGACCTGCGCGGCATTCCCTTTCGCATCGACGACTTGGTGGAATGGGCGCCGCCGGCCATGTTGCCGGATACACAACGGCATGGCTCGCACGGTATCCTGTTTCTGGATGAGATTACTGCCGCCGCACCGACCGTATCTGCTGCCGCCTACCAGTTGATTTTGGATCGCCGTCTCGGGCACTACCACGTCCCGGAGGGCTGGGCTATCTTCGCTGCCGGGAATCGCCAGGGAGACCGGGGCGTTACCTATTCCATGCCGGCCCCCTTGGCCAATCGCTTCTCACATTTCGAGTTGGAACCCCACCTGGACGATTGGACCGCATGGGCCTACTGGCGCGGCCTTGATGAGCGCATCATTGGTTTTCTGCGGCTGCGTCCGGAGTTGTTGTTTGATTTCGATGCCTCCAAAAACCCGACTGCGTTCCCCTCCCCGCGTTCGTGGGAATTCGCGCATCGCGCGGTACAGAAATTTGAAACGGATGCCTCCGTATTGAACGACGCTTTACAAGCCTGCGTGGGCGCCGCCGCCGGCTCGCAACTGCACGCCTTCATTCAACACGCGGCCGAGCTGCCGGATTTGGATGCCATTGTCGACGGCACCGATGACACCGTGCCGGAATCGGTGGATCTTCAGTACGCGGTCGCCGCGGCGTTGGTCGGACGGGCCCTGCGGGCCCAGAATGAGGATAACGGACCGAAAGTTTTGGGTGCGGTTCTCACTTACGCGCAGAAATTTCCGCAACGTGAAATCGGCGTGATGCTGGTGTGCGACCTGCTGCGTTGCCTCGGACACGATCCGGTTTTCGAAGCACCTGAATTTGCCCCGTGGGCGGAACAAGTCGCCTCGCTGCTGATTTACGAATAATGGCCGGCGACTCCCAGACCCGACTGGCCCAAGCGCGTGCCCGGTTGATTCTGGATCACCCGTTTTTAGGCTCCCTGGTTCTGCAGTTGCCGTTGGTCGAGGGCAAAAAATGGTGCCGCACCACCGCGACGGATGCCCGCCATCTGTATTACAACCCTGCATACATTGAGCGACTCAACTCGGCCGAAGTGCAATCCGTCCTGTGCCATGAGGCACTGCATTGCGCGCTGCTGCATCTGCACCGCCGTCAACGCCGCATACGCTCACGCTGGGATGTGGCCTGCGACTACGCCGTCAATCACTTGCTGGTCGCCGAGGGATTGATGTTGCCGCAAGGCGCGCTGTACGAACCCAAATTCGCGGACATGACCGCCGAAGAAATCTATCCGTGCCTGGACGCTTTGGAAGACGTGCGCACCCAAGACCTGCATATGCACGACGATCGACCCGAGGCAGACGACGATGGGTCGGGTATGCCGCCTCCAAGACCCGCGGAGCAAGAGGCCTTGACCGCGACCTGGCAAGACCGCACCCTGCGCGCTCTGGATGTCGCGCGGCGGGCCGGCAGATTGTCGGAAAGTTTTGAGCGGCATTTGGCACCGCAGTTGAATCCGCGACTGCCCTGGCGTCACCTGCTGGCCCGTCACGCCAGCGCATTGGCGCGCGACGATTACAACTATCAACGTCCTTCCGCTCGGCGTGAAGGTCCAGCCATTTATCCCAGTTTGCGCGGGCAGGAAATCAATGTGGTCGCCGCTCTGGACACCAGCGGTTCGGTCTCGGATGCCGAGATTTCGGAATTCGTCAGCGAAGTCAACGCCATCAAAAGTTCGTTGCGTGCACGAGTCACTCTGCTGGCCTGTGACCAGCAATTGTCACCGGAAAGCCCCCAGATATTCGAACCCTGGGAAGAACTGGAGCCTCCGCACACGGCAACAGGGGGCGGCGGCACTTCCTTTTATCCCGTTTTCGAGTGGGCGGACGAACAGGACCGGGCCCCGGATCTGTTGCTTTATTTCACGGACGCCCGCGGTCGTTGCCCACAACAACCCCCTTCCTATCCGGTGCTGTGGCTGGTCAAAGGCTCCGCAGCCACGCCCTGGGGCGACCGCATCCAACTGAACTGAACGTTCGTGCTGGTCGAAGCCGACCTTTTGCGTCTGAACGTGTTGCTGACGCAGCCCCTGCAGGCGGTGCGTATTGATGAGTCGCGCATGCACCTGGATGCCTTGACCGTAAATGGCGAAGCGCATATCGAACTGGACAAGTCTGCGCGTCCCGATGCCTACCTTCGAGAAGTGCGCGCCTGGCTGTCGACCAAAATTTTAGGATCACCCGGCGGATATCCGCTTTATATTCGACGCTGGACTCGAATGGGCCAAGCCCGTGACGGATCCCTAGAGCGTTTGCTGCTGCTGGGCGACCCGGAGGCAACCGCCGCCGTCGTCCATGCCCCGACCCTGACGCCGGAACTGGCCCGACGCGCCTGGTGGGTTGATCCTCGCGCCGATCATGCACGACGCATGCTGGAGAATCATGAAGTCGCCCAAAGTGAGTTGGGAACCGTTCTGGTGAATTTTTTGCTCGACTATCTGCCGTTTGAAGAACAGCCCCGAGACATCATCGAAACCGTGCGACTGATTGTGCCGCACTCCAGTTTGACCCAAGCGCAGCAAGAGGATTTGTGGCAGCGAGCGCAACGGCAATCGGCTTATGCGGTCGGATTCCTGGCCGCCGGCTCAGAACACCTCCCGGCATTGCATCCGGCACACCCGCAACTGGATGCTTGCCGAACTTGTATGGGAGAAACCTCAGGGCAACCGCAAGCAGAAAAACTGCTGCACACATTGGGGGCGTCTGGGCAGAGCTTTCTGGCCATCGCAAAATTAGCCTTGCGTCGACCTCCTAATCAGGATGTTGTCGTCGCGCTTTTCAACGCGATCGGGACGGAATTTTCACTTCCCGATACGCGTCGAGATTTTCGTACCCTTGCGGAATTGGATGGTGACATCGACGCTGTACCCGCGCAGGATCCGTGGGAGGCAGACTCGAAAATTATTGAACTGCGCCGTTCCATGTTGCGCTTGGCTCGGGTTGGAGAAAGCCTTTTGGATCCCATCTTCGGAATCACCGATGCCGTCGGTTCCGTCATGCGACGCAAAATTGAGCCGATAAGCCAGCCCCTCAAAGAATGTATTGATAACTTGCTGGCTTCTGATTGAATGCCTATCGCCGCCCACATCCCAGATGTTTTATGACGGCTTATGCGGAGATTACTATCAGTTTTTCAACTACTTAATAGGGGGAAGATTTTGAACTCGGGTAGAATTGAACTTGGGCCCCAACTATACGCAATCCTCTCTGGGCAAAAGCAAACCGATGAATGATCGCGCGACACTGACGCTTCCTGATCAACGCACGTTGATGTACGCCGAATACGGCGACCCTGAAGGAATGCCGCTCGTGTGCCTGCACGGCACACCCGGATCACGCCGGCTTTTTGCCACGATTGACCAACCCGCTCGCGCTCACGGAATCCGCATTATTGCGCCCGACCGCCCGGGCTGCGGTGGCACAGACTACAAAAAAGATTGGACCTACGCCGATCACATGGCCGACCTGACAGCCCTCGTTGATCATTTGGGGTTGGACAAATTCACAGTGCTTGGACTTTCCGGCGGAGGTGTCTATGCGGCTTATGCCGCCCGAACACTGCGTGCCCGTCTAAAGGCACTCCTTCTTATCAGTCCGTATGCACCTGGAGTTCGCACCGGAGCAGGGCAAGCCGTTCCTCTGTTTCTGGCCCGCTGGAGCCGGCCGGCACTGCGTCTCAGTATCATCTTGTTTTTACGCACGCTCTCACTTCTTCCCAACCTTGCAAGCTCCTCCCTGCGTTGTGGTGCGGGTCCTGCGGATCAAGCCGCTCTGCAGACTCCGGAAATACGCCAAACGATTGCCGATTGCCTGCAGGACACCCCTATCGACGGCCGTGGCTTGTCACGCGACATTGAGTTGTTGCGGAACTTCGAAATCCCCCCTGGCGGACCGGAGGAAAATATCCCGGTCTGGATCTGGCACGGTACTGACGATTCTGTCGTCTATCCCGAAGCTGCTTTGTTCTATGCGAAAAACTTTCCCAAAGCCAGGATGACCTTGCTGCCCGGCGCCAGTCATTATTGGGGTCTCACTCACGCTGAAATCTTTATGGACGCACTTCTTCAGGCACTGCGTCCCGACGACTCCGATCCAGCCCAAGGCCGTTTGGAATTTTGACCATGCGACAACTGGTTCTGGTGCGCCACGCAAAATCCGAGCATGGTTTCCATCTGGCGGATATCGACCGTCCTCTCGCTGAGCGCGGATTACGCAATGCGGCGGAAATGGCGCGCCGCCTCGCAGACCGGCTGGAGCACTTGGACGCGATCTACAGTTCCGTCGCCCAACGCACTCAACAGACCGCGCATTTTTTTGCCCAAGCCTTCGACATTGCCGAGGCGGACATTGTGTTGCGGCCGGGGATGTACACATTTTCCGGTGGCGGCCTGCTGCAGGAACTGCGGCACTTGGACGATGCGGCGCATTGTGTGGCTGTTTTCGGGCATAACATGGCCATCAGCGAAGTCGCCGCCGCCCTGGCAAACCGAGACTTGGATTATTTACCCACCTGTGCGGTGGTGCAGATTGCAGTCCATGCCGAAACCTGGTCGGCCTTGACGCCGAAAGACTGTGAATTACTGGTGCTGGACACCCCCAAGCATCCCGCCTAGCGCGTTATCGATAAGTAATCAGTCTTCCGTACCCTCAATCAGGCGCCGTAGATTCTCCTGGTGCCGCCACACGATTAACACCCCCAAAAAACATCCCATCGCCAGCATATCCATCTCCGCATGGGCCGCAAAGGCGTACAAAGGCAAAGCCGCCGCCGCCGCGATAGAGCCTGCCGATACCAGGCGGTAAAGCCTCGTCACCACCATCCAGGTGACCAACCACAGGGCCAACAGCAACGGGCTGAGCATCACCAGAACTCCTGCCAGGGTTGCCACTCCCTTGCCGCCCTGGAAGCCATAAAAAACCGGCCAGACATGTCCGACCACGGCCAAGGTGCCGGCCAGCACCTCCAGGCGTAGACCTTCTGCCAACAGCGGCGATTCGGGGACCAGCATGGCCAGCCACACCGCGACCACCCCTTTGCCCACATCGCCCGCCAGGGTGCCCACGGGCACCCAGCGACTCTGATTAAGACGCCACATGTTGGTGGCTCCCGGATTATTTGAGCCATGCGCCCTCGGGTCCGGCAAGCTGAATAGCCTGCTTATAATCAAAGCGCTATTGAGCGAGCCCAGCACATAACTGCCCGCCAGCACTCCAATCAACACCAATACATGCAGCTCGGTAGACATGAAAAAATCAAACTCGGCGGCAAGAAAAATGGTGCTGATTCATGGCTTCGGGTTCAACGCAAGTGTGTGGCAACCCCTTGCAGAGCAATTTGCCGGCGATTATACGATTCAACACATCAACCTCCCGGGTTATGACGACCGCCCAAAACAATCCGAGCTGCTGGACCCCGAATTATTGGCCGCCGACACCGACGCCCATTGGGTCGCCTGGTCCATGGGCGGGCTTGTGGCATTGAACGCCATCCGGCACGGTTATATTCCGAAGACGCTTGCCTTTGTGGCGTCGCTGCCGTGTATGGTCACACGAGCCGACTGGCCCAAGGCGATTCGCAAAGAGGTGCTGGATGATTTTCGCGAGCGCCTGCAGCAAAATGTCGACAAGGCGATGCGGCATTTTGCCCTGCTGGTCGCACACGGCGACGCCCGTGCCAAAACCATACGCTCACATTTACAAGACATGACTCTGCCTGAGAAAGACGTACTGGAACAGGGACTGGATGTGCTGGAGCAGACCGATCTTCGCACTGTGTGGGCGGAAGCATTGCTGCCGCGGATGAGCATTTTGGGACAGCACGACCTTTTGGTGCCGGCCGAAGCCAAAGAGGCTCTTGAGCACCTTTGCCCCCATACCCGGATATCGGTAATGGACGATTGCGGGCACGCGCCGTTTTTATCGCAACCTCAAGCCTGTGCGGAGTTGTTGCGGGAATTTCACGAGTCGGCATCATGACGAAATCTCGACTGCGACACCATTTCGATCGCGCCGCACCCCGGTATGATCACTACGCCGGCGTGCAGCGGGAAGTCGCCTCGCGATTGCTGGAGCGACTGGAATGGGTACGCACCAATCCCAAGCGTGTCATGGACCTGGGTGCCGGCACGGGCGAAGCCTGCGCAGGGTTACAAAAACATTATCCGGAAGCGCAAATCATCGCCGCGGATTTTTCGCCGGCCATGCTGCGGGAAGCACAACGCCTTGAGAGAGCCTCTCAGTTGGTTGCATCCGATGCCTTGGCGCTACCTTTTGCCGCCGAGTCGATGGATTTAGTGTTCTCCAGTTCCACGCTGCAGTGGTGCGATCCCTTGGCACAAGCCTTGCAGGAGATTCGTCGTGTGTTGCGCGCGGGCGGGCTGCTGATGTTTGCGACGTACGGGCCGGATACTTTGTCCGAACTGCGCCAGGCTCAACAAGCCATTGGACTGGAGGGCGGCGTCAACGACTTTATCGACATGCATCCGATTGGAGATCTTCTACTGGAGCAGGGTTATCAGGACCCCGTATTGGATACCGAACGTCTGGATGTCTCCTACTCCTCGGTACGCGACTTGGCGCAGGAGCTCAAGGGTATCGGCTCCAGCCGCATGGAGCAAAAAACCGACCTTCCCGCACTCCGACGGTTTTGGTCGGCTCTGGAGAAAGCCTATCCCAGACATGACGACGGGCGTATTCACGCCACCTATGAAATCATCTACGGTTATGCTCTGGCCCCCAGCGAGAATCTGTCCGAAACCGATACCGTTGCCGTACCCCTTTCCGCAGTCGGACGCAAGCCATATCCATCATCTTGAACTCTCGCGAGCAAAAATGACTGACAAAGACGGATATATTGCGATGCCTTACTTGTCCATGGCCCTTGAAATAACTTCGATTGGACTAACAGGTCCGTCCTCCTTAATAAATCCAGTTACACTTGGTCTGAACAGAGCTTGAAGAATAAGCTTTCTATCTTCGTGTTCCAGGCCCTTTTCTTCGCGGAGAAGTGCAAGGTAAGTTAGAATCATGGTTACACGTTCGCCCGCGTCAGTACGAAGGTGAAGATTTGAAACAAATATCTTGGAAAACAATCGTGTGAGCCATATGCCAAACGTTGATATGGCCAACATGATGCCAAGTTTCCCCACCGAAATGTTTGGCAATGTTTCTTCAAGTAGGTCGTATGCTGTATCAACGAAAAGGTAACCCGTGCCACCCGCAACGACCAATGTGAGGAAACCCATCCACCGCGCCATGTTTCGATGATGTTTCCGCTTGTCGTCCCAGTAACCGACCGAAGCTTGGAGGGCAAGTTTTTTAGTATATATTTGCTCCGTCTTTTCAAGTCTCTTCGTTAATCGATCAAGCTCCCCGCGATGGCGATATAGCAACGCAAGAAGTGCCCCCTCTAAAGCATCAGCAGTTGCGGCATCAGAAATGCTTCGGTGCGTTAAACATAGTAGAGCGCACCCTGCAACGTAATCTGAATATTGATCACGCAACCCAAAGACAAATTCAGTATCGGGTGATTCGGATGTTCGTAGCCTCCCGTTCTTAAATGCCTCCTGTGTTTGAAATTTAATCGTCTCGATCAGCTGTCTTTGTCGCAACCCGTCATTATCATGGGAGCTGTAGTGACTAATAAAGTTGTCTACCTGGCTTAACCAGCGATTAGTGTCATCTATAAAAGACCTGATGCAGATATCCCCCTGAAGACCTAGAAGCCATTTGAAGGCTTCACGCTCATCGGAAACCCACTTCTGCAGTTCGCCAAGATTAGCAAACTCGCGCTCAGCGGCGTCTAATTCCAGCACGAGAAATGGATTAGTGGTTTTGGTTTCTCCCATTAGACCTCCTTACTCAACACCGCCGATCATACATTGGGGAGCCAGCCCGGCAGTTGTCCAAGTTCAAATAATTTTAACCTGTCAATATTCTTATTTTTCGCAGCGTCAGTCCCTCCTCGCCTGCCTATGACGCCACACCCTTGGGTCATAGTTCTTATCGTAACTCCACATTCCTCGCCTAGCCTGGCGAGCTTCGCGTTGAAGGTGTTGGTACTGGTCGCCATAGGCGGCAATCGCATGTCCGTTTTTCACCAGCCACTCTCCCACATCCTCGCCATTGCAGATGACCGTACCAATCACGCGGTTGTATTTATCGTATCCCTCCACTTTGACTTGCACGTATTTGCCGCCGATCTTCTTAATCAAAGCACTTTTGACACGTCTGCCGTGATTGAACCAGCCTCGTTGGTCCTTCGCCGGTTGATACCACTCTGGAGCATCGAGACCCGCAAAACGAATGTTGTATCCGGACACCTTCACGCCATCCGCATCAATCACATAGGCATTGCCGGTGATCATGCTCCCGGCCCTTTTTCGAGTAACGTGCCTGCCGGTGCCCGCAGGCCACGGGCGAATCACACGCTTGTATCGTCGCCCGAATAAATTCCGTAAAAGAAGGGAGACGAGAAAATTCATTTTGCTTAGCCCTCGAACACCTCGTTTTATCGCAAGGCGTGATGACTGTCAAACACCTCGGCCCGACAAGCCTTGCAACACCGCCGCCCAGCCGTGGGCGCCATCCCCCACCACCAAAAAAGACGGGTTGATGAGGCTGGACTTTCGGTTGTAACTCAAAGGGCGCAGGTTCCAGTCGAGTATTGCCCCTCCGGCTTCCTCCACAATGCATTGGGCGGCAGCCGTATCCCACTCGCTAGTCGGGCCATAGCGCGGATAGACATCCAAACTGCCTTCGGCGACACGACAGCTTTTCAGGGAGCTGCCAATTCGAAACTCCTGATTTGGCCCCAGGTTGGCGAGCAAGCCTTGAATTTGCGGGCCGGCATAGCGGCGACTCGCCGCCACTTTCGGCAGACTTTGAGTGGGATACGCCCGACAATGAAGGGCCCGGGCAACCCCGGAAGGATCCACGCCCCACGCTCCACCCCCTTGACGGGCATAGTAAAGCAGGTCCAGGGCAGGCGCCGTGATCACCCCCAAGATCGGCCGATGCTGGTGAATCAAAGCGATGTTCACAGTGAATTCCGGGCTTTGGCGCAGCAGTTCTCTTGTGCCGTCCAAAGGATCGACCAGCCAGTACGTCTGCCAGCGACGGCGTTGACTCCACGGCACCGGCTCCTCACTCTCTTCGGACAAAATCGGCCATGGCTCCCCTAGATTTTGAAGGCCTTGAGTGATCACCCGATGAGCCACAAAGTCAAGTGTGGTCACAGGCGAGGCGTCGGCTTTCTCAAATACCTCAAAGCCTGACTGAAGGGCTGCCCGGATTTCCTGTCCGGCATCCTCCGCAATTTGACGCGCGGCGACCAGCAGAGATCCAAGTTTTTCCGCGATCATGAAACGACGAGATGGCTTTGTTGTTGGAAGCAGAAGTCTCGAGTCCGGATGCTGTAAGGCCCGTTTTCTCCGCCGTCCCTCATGGGGAATTTTCCGACCATCATATCGAGCGCAAGAGAAGAGGTGTCAGAACATCCTTTGGGGCATATTATGATTTGAAAATTCCCCTGTATCCGCTTTTGCCGATGGCCCTGTAGTTTCCGCAGACCTGTACGCTATACTGCACAAGGTCTGCAGGGGGAGAAGGCGAGCGTCTATCTTGACCGAAAGCGCGTTTGCCTTTTTCGTGCAGACTGCTAAACTTATTCCTGTGTTTTATATGGCCCGAATTTGCCCCACCAGCACGCGAGGTTGACCATGCCTAAAAATCTTCTTTGTGGACCAGCGTCCCGTTTAACCGCTGAAACCCCTAAGCTTTCAAAAAGGAAGCAGAAAATGCAGGGTGTCACATTGGTCGAAGCGGCCTTGGTGGTAAGCATTATCTCGCTCATTATTCTGTCGGCGCTCTTGGCACTCAACACGGTCACCGAACAGCGACGGATGACCTTGACCGCCACGGATGTGGTGTCGATTCGCTCAGCGATCTCGAAATGGGCCGCAGGCGGACTGCTCAAGTACACCTCGGTTACCGTCACCACCGGCGGCGGCGGCACAGAGAACCAGGAAAATGCAAGAACCTTTCAGAAATTCGAGCAAATCGCAGGATTTCTGCCGGATCCCCTGCAGAACCTTGCGGACAATGACCAGGATCTGACCTTGTCCGGCGCGAACCCGTGGAGCGGCGATTACCGCATTCGGCCGTTGACAAACAGTGAGCCCAGACAGTGGACTCTGGAAATTCATGATGTCCCCGAAATCCTGGCGGAAGCATTGGCCAACCAGTTGCGCAATAGCGGTTCTGAAAACGCCTCGGTCACCGGCAATACCACGGTCGTCGTTACCTACAACGAATAAGTTTTATTGCGACTGATCGGCGGCGCACACTCTAACGTTCGGGCGACGTGGTGAACCCAATCCGTGCGTGGCGCCTCCCCCCGCTTCGCAAGTTCGTCTAATACCGCACAGGTTCTTTAGAGAACCTGTCTGTTGCGGGGATTAACCAACGGCAGTATGCCGAAACCCTGTTGGTTCCCCGTAACCTTGCCTTGCTGCGTTTTGCTTCTCCGGCCCATCGTTGCGATTTGACTGCGCCGAACTTTCCGATTTTTCATGCTTGACCTCCCGCCCCTCTCTCTCGCCCAATGGATCGCCTTCGCCGCTTTCCTGGGTGCCTGGGTGGGCAGTTTCCTGAATGTCGTCGCCCACCGCTTGCCGCGCATGATGGAGATTGAAGAGCAGTCGCAAGTCGACCCCGCTTCCGCCCCGCAAACTCCCTACAACCTCGCCTGGCCCCCTTCCCATTGCCCAAACTGCCAGGCCCGAGTGCGCTGGTACCACAACATTCCGATTATCAGTTGGCTCTGGTTGCGCGGCACTTGCCCCGACTGCGACAGCGCCATTCCCGTGCGTTATTTGCTTTTGGAAATTGCCGGCGCAATCGTCTGCGGAGCCGCCGTCGCACGTTTCGGCCCGACGCTGGAAGCGGTGGCTGCGGCCACACTGCTGTGCTCCCTGCTGGTGCTTGCCTTCATTGATCTCGAACACTGGCTGCTGCCGGATGCAATTGTTCTCCCTCTGATTTGGCTGGGCCTACTGGCCAACTCGTTTACTCTATTTACGGATCTTGAATCTGCGGTGTGGGGCGCCGCCGCGGGTTATTTGGCACTGCGCCTGCTTGGCGCTGTGTGGTCGCGCCTGCGCGGCGTGGAGGCTTTGGGGCGCGGAGATTGTAAACTAGCCGCAGCACTGGGCGCCTGGATGGGCTGGCCGGGACTGGCAGTCGCCTTATTCCTGGCAAGTCTTGGAACGGTTCTCGTCGGTCTTGTCACCCGGCGGCGCATGACCGACCCCTTGCCGTTCGGACCAGGCCTTGCCGTCGCCGGTACTCTCGTACTGTTAATACGGTCGGAGAACTTTTTGCTGGGAAGGGCCGCTTTATGAACACCGCTGACCTGAGACCCCTTCCCCTTCTCATTGTCCTCAGCATCACTCTGACGGGCTGCGCGGACGGCCTTGATTTGACACCCGAAATCGAAGCCTCTCTGGAGGAGTCCATTGAGACCCTTGAGCAATACGAGGAAGTGCCCACCCGGCCGTTGCTCGTACGTCACGATCTTCCCTATCTTGACTACACGCGCGTCGCCCATGCCGGCGCTCCATGGCTGCATCATTGGGTGGAATTGCGAGCGGCCGAGTTGCCTTTGATTATCGGTTTGGAGAAAGCTTTGGCCCAGTTGCCCAACCCACCTTCCGTGGTGTTTACGCCCGATCTGACCAACCGCAATGTGCCGGTGACGCTCGACCACCGGGGTCCGTTCTCCCAGTTCCTGAATCTCCTCGCCGAAGCCAGCGGTTACGGTTGGGAAGAAAGAGGGGGTGCACTGTATTGGATGAGCGAAATCACGCGCACATACGAAATTCACCGCGTGCCCGGAGACATAGACTATTCGATGGCCACGATTGAGGCCGATGACGAAGCTCTGGACACCGGAGGCGGAGGCGGCGATGCAGCGGAAATTACCGCCGCGCCCGAAAGCGGCAGCACCATCACTCTGGAAGGCGGCGGCACCTTCTGGGAAGATCTGGAGACGACCCTGAACACGTTTATGGAGGGGGCGGCAATGCCTCCCTCCATCGACCGCAGCAGCGGCACGGTGATTTTGCGCGGCCCCGCCCACATGGTGCGCAAAGCCGGCCGTTATATCGAAGCGCTCAACCGCTGGCTCGCGCGTCAAGTCTTGCTGGAAGTACAGCTTGTCAATGTCACGCTGACCGGCGAACGCAATATCGGCATTGATTGGAACTTGGTGCAGGAGACAGCCACTTCCGCTCTGGTGGCCAGTGCCAGCGGCAACTTTGCCTCGGATCTGGTCGGCGCCTCTTTGGGCATCAGTTTGTCCGATGACGCTACTGGTGGCAGCAACAGCATTTTCGCCGGCTCCAGTATCGTCATTCAAGCTTTGGAAGGCCAAGGCACGACCAGCGTGCAGAACAGCCCACGCATCGTCGCGCTCAACGGTCAGGCGGCACAGTTGCAAGTACTGGATGACCGCAACATCATCGCCTCGCGCACCACCACCGTGACCGGAGGCCTGCTGAATACGCAAAGCCAGACTATTGTCCCCGGCCTGGTCTCAACCGGCATCGCCTTGACGATTCTTCCTAAAATCGTCGGCGAGCGTATTTTCCTGCAGACCAGCATTCAAGTCAGCGAACTGGTCGAACTTCGCACCGAAGGCGCCATCAACGAAGAAGTCAGCCTGCCGCATGTGCGGCGCAATCAATTCTTTCAAAGCGCCCGACTCACCAGTGGTGAGACACTTGCCCTCGGGGGTCTGGTCACCCAGATCGGCTCCGACGCCGACAATCAAATCCCGTCCACGATACTTGGCACCCACACCAAAAAATATCGCAATATCGAAACGGTACTGCTGATTACGCCGACTTTGCTGGACCGTCCCGCCCCGGATGAAGAATTGCTGAGATGAGCACCGCGCTCGTCGCCGGCAACTTCGTTCGCTCGGCTTTTCGCCTGCCTATTCGCCCCGAGGGCAATCTCGCGCGCGTTGCGCGCAATCACTACAACTCGGTACGCGAAGCCATGGAGGTGGAGCGCCTCTACTCGCGTTTCGAAATGACGCCCAATGGCGAGTTGCTGTGCATCTTCAGCGAACAAAGCGGCATTTTGCTGGGAGAGACCGTCCGTGACTGGGTCCTCAGTCTGGATGCCAACTACACCAATTTCCTCTGGTGCGAAAAACTGGACGACGAGTTTTTGCTGGTGTGCGTCTTGGACGGCCAAGTGGTCAAGGAATCCTATGAAAACACCTATTCCATTACCACCCAGGTCCAACAGTTGATCCGCCGCGCCAAGGATCGGGGGGCTGAATTTCGCGTATTTTTGTACAACATCCTTCAAAGTGACCTGCTGCTGAACGTGGATTTGCCGGTGACGCGACTGGATGTATCAATCCTGACGCATATCAAACACGTCGGCACCCGCTCTCTGCCCCGGCTGCACTCTTACAGCGCGGCGATCGCGAAAATCGCGCAGGGCTGGATTCTTATCCGCATCGCCATGATCGGGCTCTTGATTGCCGCCCTCGTGCTTCCCAGCACCTACTTCCTCGCCCAATGGTGGCTGGGCGGCGCAGTCGACAACTACACCCAAGACTACCAGCTGGTCAAAAGCAGCACCCGCAACTACAACGCGCTGCTCACGCAACCGGATTCCACGGTGTTACTGCCGGCAATCCATAAAGCCAGCCTTGATATTCTTCTGGACTCGCAACTGGCCCAGACCTGGCGGATCAATGAACTGCGCTGGACCCGCGATCTCAACATACTCAAGGTATCGCTTTCGCTGCCCAAACTAACCGATGCGCTTGGAGAGCCGATTGCACTCTCGCCGGAATTGAAAGAAAAACTGCGCGCCGATGCTGCCGAGCGCGGATGGAGCATGAGGTTGCGGAACAATTTAATTTCTCTCGAAATACCGATCACCGCCGAACCCCGCGCCCCGGATGGCGTGCACGATCTGCGACGATTCGAACCTCAAGACCCACGTGACCGCTGGCACTTCAAGCGCCTGGAGCGTGATTTGGAGCCGGTCGGCACCTTGTCATCCAAGCCCCAGGAGGGCCGGAGAACGGACCTTTACTACACGCAACCCGCAACTTTTAAATTTACCGGCGACCCCTGGCAGACCGGCACGACGGCCCGCTGGCTGGCCCAACGGCTTTCAAACGGACCTCTGGTCATTGACGAAGTGCGCCTGATTACCCCCGACTCCAGTCGAGGCGGCCTGATGGACGGCACGGTCAAGTTCCAGATGCTCTGGCGTATTCGCTAAAGGCTCCCTCACCACAGCACACGCAGAATGCGGGCTGTCTGCGTGACGTGCTCTATCATTACTTCGCATGTCCGCACAATCTCTGAAACCCGCTGACCTGCTTCTTGCCCTTGGCACCGGCTTCGCTTTTGTCACGGCCATCTTCGGAGGCCTGATCGCGAATAATCTGGAATTCGTCAATGCCATCGATGTGCCGCGCCCGTTTTTTGTGCTGCTCGCTCTGGGCATGCTTCCCTGTGCGCTGTGCTACTGGCGAGGCTGGAAAGTCACCCTGTTTGTCTGGCCGCTGGCGGTTTATCTGTTTTTTCTTTTTGGGCTGAATACCAGTTTTCTACTGGAACTGATGCTGCCTTTTGTGGAGAAGGCTCCCGCTTGGGCAAATCTCCTGTGGCTTGCGCCGATTCTCTCCGGTGTCTCGCTTGTGGTGATCCTGGGTTTGGGCATCTACATTTTTCGTCGCGTGCGTCCCACGCGCCATGCCGCATGGATTCTGCTGTTCTTTGCCATCGGTTCCGCCTCCCTTTCCGCAAAACCTCTGGCGCTTCTCCTATGGGAAGCCTCACTACCCGACGCGAAAACCTATCTGACTCAAACTGAGGATTGGGAACGGCTTCGCACCGCCCAACCCGAAAAAAATCTGCCGGATGTCATCGTGATCGTGCCGGACCGCTACCCCAGCAACCGGGTCCTGCGCGAAACCTTCCTCTACGACAACACCGCCTTCACGCAAGCCCTTGCCCGTCGAGGTTTTGTGGTGCTGGAGGACCTGCGCGCCAATTATCCGATTACGTTGCTATCGTTGATGTCCTCACTCAACATGCAGAATTTTGAAGGGACCGAAGCCCTGAAAGTCAACGACCTCTACGCAGGCCTGCGACGTAATCTGGTGGCTCAAACCTTCACCCAGCACGGCTACGAGTATGTGCACCTGGGAGGTTGGGCCGGCTTTACGATGCGCGCTCCTCTGGCCCAGCGCATTTATAACGGCACTCACTTGCTGGATTCATATATGAGCGAGTTGGAGGTGGCCCTGGCGCGCCTGACGCCTCTGCATGGCATGTACATCACATTCAGAGACCGCCAAATGGCTGCGGAAGGGCACGACACCTACGAATGTCAGCGCCTCAAGCGCCAGATCGACTACCTCAAGCGACTAGAACGAAGCGACCAGCCGCTGTTTGCGTGGGCCCACATTTACATTCCGCACAACCCCATCACCATGGACGCGCAGGGCAACTGTCTGGCCTACCCGTTGCCTATCCCTCGTTTTCGAAACGCCGAGGAAATGGAGAATCCCCAAGCGGTCTCATCATTCATGAAATTTATTGTGCGTTACCGTCAGCTGTTCATCGACTACATGGAAGTCCTCAACCGGGAAATCCTGCGCATCTACGACCTCCAATACCAGCACAGTCAAAAACAGGGACGGGAACTGATTTTTGTGATTCTCTCCGACGAGGGTTCTTACCCCATCCTGTGGGCCGCTTTGGAGAATCGAAACGTTCGCTATCAAAGATCGTCCAGCGGCGTTTTGCGCGAAAAATTCGGAGTTTTTGCGGCCGTCTATGCGCCGCAAATTGAACGTTCCGAACTGTGCGCCCTAAAATCTCGCGTCAATGTCTGGCGCACCTTGCTTGGCAATATCATGGAGGTTGACCTGCCGGAAGTGGACGATGTCGCTTACATACCGAGCAGCAACACTGAAACCGTGGGCGATGTCCGACAACTGAAAAACCTGAAAAGCGTTCGCGAACGCCTGGGCCCCCAGCAAGCGGGAGGCGCAGGCTGCGAGGACAATCCGGCTAATAACTGAGCGAGTTTTACAGTAGCGGCGCGATTACCAGGCTTACGATCGCCATCACGTTGATCAGAATGTTCATGGACGGTCCGGACGTGTCCTTGAACGGATCACCCACCGTATCGCCCACCACACACGCATGGTGTGCATCCGAACCTTTCCCGCCATGATGGCCGCGTTCGATGTACTTCTTGGCGTTGTCCCAGGCACCACCGGCATTGGCCATCATCAAGGCCAGCAACACGCAGCCCAACAACGCACCACCGAGCATGCCGCCCAGTGATTCCGGGCCCAGTCCAAAACCGACCACGACCGGGGCAACGACCGCCAAGGCACCCGGAGGCGCCATGCGCCACAGTGCCGCGCGCGTTGCAATATCCACACAGCGCACCGTATCCGGTTTGGCGGAACCTTCCAGCAGTCCGGGGATTTCCTTGAACTGCCGGCGAATTTCCTGAATCATCTCAAACGCGGCATCCCCGACCGCCGACATGGTCATTGCGGCCACCAAAAACGGAAACACCCCGCCGATGAACAGCCCGATCAAGACCCGCGGATCGTTCAGTTGCAATTGGATGGAACCTCCGTGCCCATGGCTGACTTCCGCAAGAAACGCCGTGATGATCGCCAACGCCGCCAGCGCCGCCGCACCAATTGCAAAACCCTTACCAATCGCCGCCGTGGTATTACCGACCTCATCCAAGGTATCCGTAATCCGCCGCGTCTCTTCACCCAACTCCGCCATCTCTGCGATGCCTCCGGCGTTGTCCGCGACCGGGCCGTAGGCATCAATCGCCATTGTGATTCCGACGGTCGCCAACATCCCGACCGCCGCGATGCCCACGCCGTAAAGGCCTGCTGAGAGGTGTGAAAAATAGATGATCGCCGCAATGGACAACACCGGTATCGCAACCGAGCGCATGCCGGTCGCCAATCCGCGGATCATGACGGTCGCAGAACCGGTTTCAGCGGCCTCGGCAATGCGTTTGACCGGATTGCCGGCGGTGAAATACTCGGTCACCAAACCGATGATGATTCCTCCAATCGCTCCCGACAGCACCGCAATCCAGATGCCGAACGCCAGTTCCAGCAAATGCACCGCCAAATACGACGCCCCGATAAACAGTACCGCCGCACCAAACGTGCCCATCCGCAACGCCACTTCGGGCTTGGACTGGACGCGGATGCGCACCAGCAAGATGCCCAGAATGGAACAGATCATGCCAATCGACGCCATCCCCAAAGGCAGGAACATCAATGTCGCCTGCGGACCTAAACCCATTAATTCCGCTGCCGGCAACGCCGAGGCCAAGGCAATCGTCGCGATGATCGACCCGCAATAAGACTCAAAAATATCGGACCCCATGCCGGCGACATCGCCGACGTTGTCGCCGACGTTGTCCGCAATTACCCCGGGGTTACGGGGATCGTCTTCCGGAATGCCGGCTTCGATTTTTCCGACCAGATCCGCGCCCACGTCGGCGCATTTGGTGTAAATGCCGCCTCCGACACGGGAGAACAATGCCACCGAAGAGGCGCCCATGCCAAACCCGTGAATAATGTTGGCGGTCTCAGGGTCCTGCCCGAAAATCAGATACAGCGCACCCAGCCCCAGCAATCCGACGGCTGCGATGGTCAGGCCCATGATGGACCCTCCGTAGAACGCCAGCGACAACGCGGTCGGCGCCCCGGCCATATTGGCGGCTACTGCCGTGCGCACATTTGCGCGAGTCGCCGTGTACATCCCGATGAAACCGGCCAATGAAGAGCAAAACGCGCCGGTCAAGAACGCCGCCATGGTGTTCACGCCCAAATCGGACAGCGCCACCGCCACCGCCACGACGGCCACAAACACATACATCACAAAGTATTCGCGACGCATAAACGTCATCGTGCCCTGTTGGATTTCGCGAGCGATCTCCGCCACACGGCCATGTCCGGCCGGGTAACGCAAAATAATGCGATACAGAATGAAAGCGGCCAGCAAGCCGACCGCGCCAAGTACCAAGGGTGTTTGTTCCAGGGTGGTATTCAAAACGTCATCTCCTGTGAGCGAAAAAGCGACCGATCAGCCGCCGGTGACGGGTGGGAAAAAGGCGATTTCATCGCCGTCTTCAATGAGGGTATCGAAAGGCGCATAGCGACCATTGACGGCCGCACGTACTGTGGCATCCGGTTCTTGCTGGGTTTGGGTCCGCCAGACATCCCACACCGTGCTTAAGTCGTTTTTGGATACCTCCGCGCTTCCATAACCGATCTGGTCACGCAAGCTGGAGAAAAAAAGAACCGTGATACTCACAAGCAACACACTCAAAACTGATGCTAATTTTACCCGCCTTGACCCTTCGCAGCCTATAAAGGGAATTATAAAGACCACTTGCCAAGCCTCTGGCATGTCAGTTTCAAAAGTTTTCTGCGGAATTTACAGCTCCGGATGTTGGGCCGGAGTATTTCGGAACCACACAGCTTCTGCAGATACTGCAACAAACGACTATAATAGGATCCTACCCCCCTTGTGGTTTCGGCCGCTTGGTGCGGAGCCTCTTCGGAGGCTCCTGCTTTTTAAGCAGGCCTCGTTCGTGCCAGGTTTCAAAAATTTTCTGCGGAATTTACAGCCCCGGATGTGGTGACAGGGTGTCCCGGGACCAAACAACTCCTGAAAATACTGCCACAAACGACTATAATAGAGCCTCACCCCCCTTGTGGTTTCTTGCCGCTTGGTGCGGAGCCTCTTCGGAGGCTCCTGCTTTTTCAAGCATCCCTTTTTCTGCCAAGCTACGAAATTTTTCTGCAGGATTTACAGCCCCGGATATTGCGACAGAGTATTTCGAAGTCGAACGGCTCTTGAATATACTGCAGCGAACTGCTACAATAAATTTCAACCCCCCTTGTGGCTTCTGGCCGCTTGGTGCGGAGCCTCTTCGGAGGCTCCTGCTTTTTAAGCAGGCCTCTTTCGCGCCAAGTTTCGAATTTTTTCTGCAGAATTTACAACCCCGGATGTTCCGGCGAGATGTTTTGGGACCAAACAACCCTTGCAGATACTGCGACAAACGACTACAATAGCACCCTACCCCCCTAGCGGTTTCGGCCGCAGGATGCGGAGCCTCCTCGGGGGCTCCTGCTTTTTCATGATGAGCAAAAATGCGCACGGCCGTCTATGTAGACGGGTTCAATCTGTACTACGGGGCACTAAAGAACACGAATTTTAAGTGGTTGGATTTGGTGGCGCTGTTTGAGAAGATTCTCGCACCTCACCATCAAATCGTCGCAGTCAAATACTTCACGGCCAGAGTCTCGGAAACAGACCGAAACCCGTTAGCACCTCGGCGCCAAGACATTTACCTGCAGGCACTGTGCCACTACCGGCCGCACGTAAAGGTGTATTTTGGACACTTTTTGACCAATCGCGTCCGAATGCCACTCGCACAGCCGATCAAAAACCCGCACATAGTGAAAGTGATAAAAAGGGAGGAAAAAGGCTCGGACGTGAATCTTGCCGTGCATCTCTTGAATGACAGCTGGCTGGACCTCTATGACTGTGCGGTAGTAGTGAGTAGCGACAGTGACCTTGCGGAAGCGATGCGCCTGACCAAGGAACAGCATGGCAAGCACATTGGTTTGTTAACTCCGGGCCACCGCCGCACATCCATGCGATTGGAAAAACATGCCCACTTCATACGACACATACGAGAAAGCGCATTATCAAAGTCGCAGCTTCCAGACCCAATCCCCGGCACGAGCCTCAACAAGCCTGAAAGTTGGTAGGGTAATCGGTCGAACACCGAAGCATCGCGGACGCAATGGAACAAATTTGCTCTGGATTAAGGCCGGCGCCCTGAAGATCTTATTGGCCGTACTGCGTTTGATACTCTTGAACAAGATCCGCCTTACGAAACCCCGGAACCGCCGTCGCTGTTCGCAGCGCCAAATTTTCATAGTCAATATTCAACAAGCGCTCGCGCACGATCGCTTGTTGGCCGGTTGCCGATGTGACGGAAAATAGCATCCACTGTTTATTCCGTTCACAGTTCGCCGCTTCCGTCTCGCGACGCCGATAGTCCTGCCAACCCTGGCAGGGCACCGCAAAATCAAAAGGCTGATCAAAAACTTTCAGGGCTCCTTGCGTGTTGTTGTATTGCCGAATTTCAAAGTGAGGATGAGTGATTGGCAAGGGCTGAAACAGCCGCTGATTCTCAAGATTACAAGGGCTGCGCGTCCAAACCTGAAACTCCGTATTGACAGCATAAGGATTGCCATTGGCCAGGCGAAATGCTTTGCGAGGCAGCGTCTTGCGACAGATTAATTGCAGATCGCTGTCCAGTTGCTTGTGAATAGCGAACTTGCGAAAACACACCGGCACAATAAAGGCGACCGTATCGGCCACTTGCGCTGCCTGATTGACAAACGCGACCGCCAGTTTTCCGCGTGCACCGAATGGAGGATTGCCAATCACCACGCGCTGCCTTTTAGGGGTCGACAATTGCGCCGGCTCCCACACCAGAAAATCCTGTGCGCAGACGCCCGCACAATGAGGCATCAGATCCAGGCCGGTGCGTCGATCTTTCGGCAGCAAGTCAAAAAACGCCCCATCCCCCGCTGCCGGCTCAATAAACCAAATCTGCTTTGGATCGACCGGCAACACATTCAGTAAAGTCGCAAAACAGTCCGCCGCAACGGCGGGACTCGTATAAAACTGGTCCAATCGCCGCCGGAAATCCATGTTTGACTGTGTACCGCCTACTTTTGGCATGTTGTTTAATCCCGATATTTCCAATTAGTATGCCATACCCCCGCTATTGCTAAAATTTCGGAAATCTTCCAAAAACTTTGATTGTATTCTTCGCAAATCAACAAAGACTCCCTGATGCAGAATCTTGAGATCAATCCCCAATTTGCACGGGCACTGGAATCTCTGGAGCACGGCGACAAGCCATTGTTGATTACCGGCAAGGCCGGCACCGGGAAATCGACATTGCTGGAACATTTCCGCACTCATGCCGACACCACCCCGGTCGTGCTCGCACCCACGGGGGTAGCCGCGCTCAATGTGCGAGGACAAACCGTGCACCGGTTTTTTGAATTCCGCCCGGGTATTACCCCGGAAAAAATTCGCACATCCAAACGCAAACTGCGTCAACCCGAACTGTACAAAAAACTGACCACGATCATTGTCGACGAAGCTTCCATGCTGCGGGCGGATGTGCTGGACTGCATCGATGTCTTTCTGCGCAAACACGGGCCCACCTCAAACCAGCCTTTCGGTGGCGTGCGCATGGTTTTTGTGGGAGACCTTTACCAACTGCCTCCCGTCGTCACCAAGGACGAAAGGGAAATCTTCAAGACGTTTTATAAAACTCCTTACTTTTTCAGTGCCCATGCCTTGGAAGATCTGCAGATCGACATCATCGAATTGCTGAAAGTCTATCGCCAGCGCGATGCGGAATTCATTGAGCTTTTGGACCGCATCCGCAAGAACACAACCGAAGCGGAAGACCTGGATCGCATCAACAGCCTGGTCGATGAGCACTTTGATCCTTCGGACGAGGACTTTTATCTCACTTTAACCGCCACCAATCATCGTGCAGACCGAATCAACCGGCATTATTTGGATGCCTTGCCCGGCAAGCCTCAAATGGCACTGGCGGATGTCCAGGGTGAATTCAAAAGCAGTGATTTCCCCACCGATGAAGAGTTGATGTTCAAGGAAGGTGCGCGCATCATGCTGCTGAACAATGATGGGCGCGGTCGCTGGGTCAACGGCAGCATCGGGCAGATTTTGGAGGTCACCCATAATGACGACGACGAACCCTTGATCGTTGTACAACTGTATAAGCCTGAAAAGATTGTGGAGGTGAGCCCCCACACTTGGGAAGTCACACGTTTTTACCTGGATGGCAAAAAAATCGGCACCGAGACAGTCGGTCGATTCAAGCAGTTGCCGTTCCGCCTGTCATGGGCCGTCACCATTCACAAAAGCCAAGGCAAGACTTTCGACCGCCTGATTTTTGATTTGGATCGCCCTGCTTTTGAATACGGGCAGACGTATGTGGGGCTGAGCCGATGCACTTCCTTTGAAGGGATTGTGTTGCGCCGGCCCATCTCCGCTTCTTCCATCCGTACGGATCGACGGGTTCAGAAATTTGTGACCGGCTACCACTACCGGCGCTCGGAAGAGGAAATGCCGTTGGAGAAAAAGGTTGAAAAAATTCGCACCGCCATCGCAACCGAATCCTCGCTAGCCATCACTTATTTGAAAGCCAACGACACGCAAAGTGAACGTACGATCAAACCGGAGAGAGTCGGCCCACACTTATACGACGACCGCGAATTCCTTGGAGTCAGCGGATTCTGTTTGCTGCGTCAAGCCAATCGCTCTTTCCGGGTAGACCGCATCCTTAAATTGGAGATCGTCTCCAACGCATAAATGATTCCTTGCCCTGCAAACGTGCCGGAGATAACGATTGAGAATTGAGAAGAAGTACAATATTTGGATGCGCCGCTGGCGGGCCGCCCACTCATAACACTCATGCCGCTCCTTGAACAAGGATGCCCCTCTGACTTAATCGCATGACAGACTGTCGCCCCACTATCCTGGTCGTCTTGGACGGCGTCGGCATCAACCCGGATGTGCAGCACAACGCTTTGGCCCAGGCGCACACTCCGAACTTGGATGCATTGTTTGCCGAAGGCGCTTTCACCACATTAAATGCCAGTGGCCCCGCAGTGGGTTTGCCCGAAGGCCAGATGGGCAACTCGGAAGTCGGTCACGTCATCATGGGTTGCGGAGATATTGTGCTGCAGGATCTGATGCGGATTGACGAAAGTATTCAAGACGGCTCGTTTTATGAAAACCCCGTTTTGCGCGATGCCATACGTGAGACGCTCGCGCGTCGCAGTCGACTGCACTTGCTGGGCCTTGTATCGGATGGCGGCGTGCACTCGCACATTACCCACTTGCTGGCTCTGATTGAACTGAGTCGCCGCGAGGGAGCGCAGCCGCACGTGCATATGATTACGGATGGTCGTGACG
Source organism: uncultured candidatus Poriferisulfidus sp. (assembly GCA_965221375.1). Taxonomy (GTDB): domain Bacteria; phylum Pseudomonadota; class Gammaproteobacteria; order Poriferisulfidales; family Poriferisulfidaceae; genus Poriferisulfidus. The sequence goes on from OZ244883.1 coordinate 99,364, forward strand.
TGCCCCCGCGTTCCGCTTTGCAGTGGTTGCCGGATGTTGAAGATGCCCTGGATAAAGCGGGAGGTGCGATTGATACGGTGTGCGGACGCTACTATGCGATGGACCGCGACCGCCGTTGGAGCCGCACCCAGCGGGCTTTCGATGCTATTGCCCACAACCGCGGCCACACCGCACCCAATGCCCGCGCCGCCATTGAACAGGCCTATGCTCAAGATTTGGGTGATGAATTTATCGAGCCGACGGTTATGCCGACTGCCGCTCCTTTGGCAGAAGGGGATATCGGCATATTTTTCAATTTCCGCAACGACCGACCTCGTCAGTTGGCCGAAAGTCTGAACACCGCGATTTTTAGCGAATTTGACCGGGGCGCGTACACCCCTATGAAGCTGGTCACCATGACCGAGTTCCACCCGGATTACGATGCGCCCATCGCGTTTGAAGAAAAGGTGCCCTCTATTACCTTGGCGGAGATCCTCAGCCAGCAAGGTATTCCTCAATTACGTTGTGCGGAGACGGAAAAATACCCGCACGTCACTTTCTTCTTCAATGGGGGGCGCGAAAAACCGTGGCCGGGCGAGCAGCGGGTGATGTTGCCTTCACCGGATGTCGCCACCTACGACCTTTGTCCGCAGATGAATGCGGAAGGTGTCGCGGATGCGGTCGTCGATGCCATTCACAGTCGCCAGTACGGCTTCATTCTTGTGAACTTCGCCAATGCTGACATGGTGGGACACACGGCACAGCAGAGCGCCATTATCCAGGCGATTGAAGCGCTTGATGTTCAGGTCGGACGTATTGTTGAGGCTGCCCGTGCACAGGACATGGCGCTTATTTTGACGGCCGACCATGGTAATTGCGACGAGATGGTCGATGCAGAAGGTCAGCCGCACACCCAGCATACGATGCATCCCGTGCCCTGCGTTGTGCAGGACGGCACCGCGCATGAATTACGCGCGGATGGCGGCTTGGGTAACGTTGCCCCGACCGTATTGGATCTGATGGGTTTAGAAAAACCGCCGGAAATGCGGCAGTCGAGTTTGCTGGTTCACTGAGTCGGTTTGTTTCTTGCTTGTTGTCAAAATGTCTGGGTTTCACAGTTTTGAAGTCTCTAAAATCTGCATCAATCACAAGCATCCGCATTTACTCGTAGATATTCGTTGATAAATTGGTCTGTATACTCGGAAACATATTGCAGAATAAATCCACCATCTCCGCCGTGGGTTCCAGTGCCCCCACTGTTCCATATTGCCGCGGAGCCGTAACCAAGTGTTGGTCTGCGTACTAAAGTTATGAAATCAAAGGATATGCTATACCCTCTCCCAACAACATTCACATTCACGTATATCCAAAATTCAGCTCCGATGAGGTCAGAATCGTAAATTCCAGCCACTCTTAATCTGCTTTCTACGGCAGTCTGGATCCTTTCTTTTGTCAAACCAATTTCTTTCGCGTCCTCGGGTAACTCTTCCACAGCCAAGCCAATTGGTTGACAATCGTTCCATAGCTTGAACCTGTCACGAACGCTCACTTCTTCCGTCGCCCATGTCGGCGTCCCGGCTAGCACCATCAGAAACAGGGCGCATCTAATTCGACTATGGGAATAAGGCGATTTCATGGCTAATTATCAAACGTTCTTTTAGTTGAAGGTAGTCGATTAGCGGTGTAGATACCAAACCATTCCCTACAGCCGACATGATTATCTCACAAAAATTAAACTGGAAAACTTGTCATGACTGCACTCTAATTATTGAATGATTATTTTCTGTCGCAAATCAAGTTCTAGGATTCTGTCAGAAATTATAGAGAAAGAGAAACGGCCGACCACGGTAATTGTGATGAGATGGTCAATGTGAAAGGTCAGTCGCATGCTCGACATACGATGCATCCCGTGCCCCGCGTTGTATAGGATGGCTCCCCGCATGAATTACGCACGGACAGTGGTTTGGGCAACGTTGCCCCCACCGTATTGGATTTGATGGGCTTAGAAAAACCGCCGGAAATGCGGCAGTCGAGTTTGCTAATTCACTGAGTTGGTTTGTGATGTGATAGGGAATTATTAAGGGGTTTATATATTTAAATTTTGTCGAAGATGGCCTATAACTGCAGTTTAGCGCGGAGGTATTCCATCCCTCTATCGCCCTTGATCTTATTACAGGAACCACAAAGCAGTTGTAAGTTTTCCAAATGGTCAGTTCCTCCTTTCCCTTTCGCAATTATGTGGTCGATCTCAAGGTGTCGAGCTTCAAAATGTGTGTGGCAACCTGCGCAGTTTCCTTCTTGCTCTCCATAAAGTTTGCGTTTGTTTTCCGCACAATTGTAGGGCGGTAATTTGCCCACGTCCGTGCGCTGGGGAATGTCCGTGCGGTGCACAATATCGCGGAACAGACCCTGCCGTTCTTCAATGCGACGTACCACCAGTTCCGCTGCTTTCTCCGATATGTCGATGCCAACCCATTGCCGTTGCAGATTGTCTGCTGCGACCAGCGTGGTTGCACAACCGCAGAATGGATCTAAGACCACATCATCGGGATTGCTTGACGCCTCAATAATGCGTTTTAGCAAGGCAAGAGGCTTCTGGGTTGGGTATATCTGTTTCACTGGCGGCACACGCTTAATTGGCCACACATCATCCTGCCTTACTCCGGCAGATTTGCCTTTTGTTGTCGAGGGGATACGATTTCCATACTCATCGTGTCCGGAAACTATTTTCCCCTCACCAAATCTTTTTTGCGTAGACTCAGCCCGGGGCATATAGAGTTGATTAAATTGTCGTTCTTTTCCTTCCTTACCATAAAAGAGAACGACATCATGGTTGCGTTGAAATTGGTATTTCCCCGAAGACCATTTTCGATAATGCCATACCACTTCATTACGGAAATATCTCTTCCCGAAAATCGCGTCCATCACCAGTTTTAGGTGGTGGCTCATAGTTGGATCACAATGGAGATAGACTGATCCTGCCGGTTTCAATATTCTGTGTATTTCTAATATTCTGACCGCCATATAAATCAAGTAAGACTTGTCTGATTTGCTCATGGCCGCAAGAATAATGCGGTGCAGTTTCGGATGCTTTGCTTCTACCAAGTCGAGCCACGCTACGTCTACATCGCGTAATGTCCAAGTATCCTTGAATGCGGCTCCTGCCGCCTTACTTCCGATAGGCGCAGCGTAATCGTGCTTTGAATTAAACGGCGGATCAAGATAAATCAGGTCAACCGTCTCAGAATTCATGCCTCGCATGATATCGAGATTGTCGCCCGTCCAGATGGTTCTAGACTTCCAGTTTGGCTCGGCCACGCGCTAATCCTCGTCAAAATTCATGGAAATTATTGTGTGTTGCTCTGGGCGGCGACATCCATTTTACGCATGAAAGAATCCCAAGTATTCGAGGTTTCCATCTTCACAAATTTCTTCTGAGTTGCCCAAGTCGATTCTCGAGATTAGATCGAAGAGCATCCAACCCTTCCCCGTTATTTAGATACTTAATATGACGTATATGACCAAGGTCAAATGGAACGTCCTCACTGTTCTGGGTGATCAAAATAACTTCCCGTCCAAGTGTGTGGGCAATACCTATCTCATAAAAAACATTTGAGTTCTTTTTAGTGCAGTCGCAAATTACCACAAAAGACTTATCTATCAGCGCCACTATATCTTGAATAATTGCCGAACTTTCCCAAATTTGATCTGCGCGGCGACTTTCCATTCCAACGTTTTGAACCGCTTTTTCAATTTCTCTATATACCACGTCAAAATCAGCACCGAATGGCATCATGGTAGATGCAAGAGTCGAATCTATATCTTCATTTTCGGAAACAGTGAACACCTTCGGGCCTTTCCTGAGAGGCATAGAAACGCTGAGCAGTGTTCGAAACAAATCAATGTCCTTGACCGCCCAATGCGTCCTCGAGAACTCCCACCTGTCTGACATGCCAAAATCAAACTTTTTCCCGAATATTACGCTGTTTGGGATCGGCTTTATGGCAGAGGCAAAAGAGTAATCGATAGATATTTCTGCTCCATCTTTTCGTACTTGCGTTATTTCACCAACGTGGGCAAGCTGTGTGTTGCTTGTACCTTCCCGCATGAATAGACAGGGGAGTTTGCGAAGTTCCTCGTAGAGAATTCCATCGCCACCTTGAAACTGTGCTTTTACATTATCCTCAGTGTATTCAAAAAGGCGCTCTAAAAGAACTGACCCCCTCCCGTTTTCCCATGGTAAGCCTTTACAAAGGAGGTTATACATTAGGTGATTTACGCTCTCAGCCGCGGTGTTTTCCTTCGGAGCCTTTGATTGGCTTACTCAAGCTGATTTAAGATAATAACGAAAGGGTTATTATAGATACCATCTCTTTTGCGAACAGGCCGGAGCCACCAAGCAAAAGCATATCTGACGAAATTTCCGTAGTAGATTAAGGAAGGGTATAAAGATGCATTGACAGACTGGAAAACACGAGCGGTCTTCGTGTCTGTATGACCCGTTCTTATGGCGTTGATTTACAAAGAAAGAGAAAACGATCCGTCCGGACCGTTATAGATGAAGAGGCAGCGCTGCAGAACGTCTCGGCCAATAAGAGCGATAAGGCCCTGCGGGGCCAAGTGTGCCCCGTAGGCTCTCTGCACAACCAAATTAATGGGGAAATTTGCAAAATCAAATGCACCTGCATAGACAGGAACAACCTCCGCCTTGTGGGTCGCTGATGTCATTTTCCCGCTATCGACGATGACAAGTCCCGCACGCTTGGCCGCCTCTTGGTCAACACACGTGTTCACTGCCCCCGTATCAATAAGCGCAAACCCACTGACGGGTTCCGGCATGGCACCTTCCTTTTCAGCTATGGCTTTTGCGTGCTCTTCCAGAGGAGTCAACGTCAACTGCACTAGTGGCCCTGCCTGTTGAAGACTACCCCCAGGCGAAAGAGAAGTGGTTTTACCCTCGGCATCCTTCTTCTCGGCTTGAAGCTTTGCGTTAAGAATTGGCAACGAACGGTCCTCCTAAAGGCGGTTTAGAAATATTCGGGATTGTGGCAGTTGCCGTTCTGTTTGTTGTGAAAAACCCCATTAGAAACACACGACCGCCGAGCGTGCCCATCTTATCAATACCTGCCAAATCCGCTACTTGCCACAATGCTAAGCAGGCCCGTGAAGGCGACTTTGTAGAAAAATTGACGAGATTAATACAGTAAAAAACACCTCTTTGCGTTTGCTGAAATAAGCAATTTATGGCATACTAGCCCGTCCATCGGGGCGCTACGGAAGCCTTCCGCTTCCCCTCCCTACCAAAGCCGCTTCGGCGGTTTTTTTATGACTGCGCGAGCGACTGGTGTTGGCGCATTAGATCAACCTTCACAACATTCTTAAAGACTTATGCCTGCTGAAAAACTTGTTTTCCCTGGCCGCAATTACTTGTACGCCCCCGGCCCTACCCATATTCCGGTTGCGGTGCAAAACGCCATGGTTGTGCCGATGGAAGACCATCGCGCTCCTGATTTTCCACAATTGGTGAAGCCGCTTCTGCGCGACCTCAAAAAAATCTTCAAGACCCGCAACGGTCAAGCTTTCATTTTTCCCGCTACCGGCACCGCAGGTTGGGAGGTTGCTCTCACCAACACCCTTTCTCCGGGTGACAAGGTATTGACGGCCCGTTTTGGGCAGTTTTCGCACCTTTGGGCGGACTTGGCTCAGCGCATGGGCCTTGACGTTCAGATTGTGAAGGTGAAGTGGGGAGAAGGGGTGCCCCTGAAAGAATTCGAGAAAATTCTCAAAGCGGACAAAAAACACGAAATCAAGGCCGTACTGGCCTGTCACAACGAAACCGCCACCGGTGTCACCAGCGACATCGCGGGTTTGCGCAAAGCAATGGATCGTGCCAAACATCCGGCCCTGCTGATGGTCGACGGCGTCAGTTCCATCGCCAGCATTGATTTCCGCATGGATGAGTGGAAGGTCGATGTGGCCGTCTCGGGTTCGCAGAAAGGTTTCATGCTGCCGGCCGGCATGGCTTTGCTGGCATTTTCGCGACGCGCTCTGGCCGCCGCCAAAAATGCCAAGTGCAAACGTTGCTTCCTGGATATCGCCGATCATATTGCAACCAATAAAGACGGCTTTTTCCCCTACACCCCCTCCGCACCCATGCTCCGTGGCTTACGTGCTTCCATGGATCTGCTGCTGGGCGAGGGCTTGGAAAACGTCTTCGCGCGCCACCATCGACTTGCTGAAGGGGTGCGTCAGGCTATTCGCGGTTGGGGACTGAACTTGTGTGCAACTGAACCCAAGTGGTATTCCGACACGGTCTCGGCCATCAAGGTGCCGCCCAGCGTCAACGCTGCTGAAGTCATCCACATCGCCTATCATCGCTACAACATTTCGCTCGGCGCCGGCCTGTCGGAAGTCGCCGGCAAGGTGTTCCGCATCGGGCATCTGGGTGACAACAACGAAGTCCGCATGATGGCGGCTTTGGGTGGCGTTGAAATGGCCATGCGCGATGCCGGCATGAAGGTCAAACCCGGCTCGGGTGTGGCGCGTGCCGTAGAGTATTATTGCGATACGGCGCGTCCTATCGCGGCCTTCGGTTCTGCCGCCAAGCCGCGTGAAACCGTCGCCAAAAAGCCAGCTGCTAAGCGCAAGAAGAAATAAGACTGCCATGAGCCACACACAAGCTACTCCGGCACCGGCACGCCTGCAACGCAGCGAACTGGCGGTGCCGGGCTCAAACCCGGCCCTGTTCGAAAAAGCCCTGAACTCGGCGGTCGACTACGTGTTCCTTGACTTGGAAGACGCCGTCGCACCCGACGACAAAGAGCAGGCACGCAAAAACGTCATTGAGGCTTTGCGTGATTTGGACTGGAAGGGCGCCGGCAAAACCATCTCCGTACGCATCAACGGCCTGGATACGCATTACATGTATCGGGACGTGGTCGATGTGATGGAGCAGGCCGGCGACCAATTGGACACCATCCTGATTCCCAAGGTGGGGGTCCCGGCGGATGTCTACATGGTCGAGGCGATGGTCAACCAGATTGAGCAGGGATGCGGATTTACCAGCCGAGTCGGTCTTGAGGCGCTGATTGAGACTGCTCTGGGGATGGCCAACGTCGAGGCGATTGCCGCCTACGGCGGACGCCTGGAGGCTCTGCATTTTGGAGTGGCTGATTACGCTGCTTCCAACCGTGCCCGAACAGTCAATATCGGCGGCCTGAATCCGGACTATCCGGGCGATCAGTGGCACGCGGCCCTCTCGCGTATGACCGTGGCCTGCCGAGCTCATGGCTTGCGGCCCATTGACGGCCCATTCGGCGACTTCAAGGACCCCGAAGCTTATACCGCAGCCGCCCGACGGGCAGCTGCGCTTGGCATTGAAGGCAAGTGGGCCATTCACCCCTCGCAGATCGAACTGGCGAACGAGGTGTTCTCCCCGCCTGAAGCGGAAGTTGATCGGGCCCGACGCATCCTGCAGGAACTTGAGACTGCCGCTGCCGAAGGCCGGGGCGCCGCGGCGGTAGATGGCAAAATGATTGATGCTGCTTCGGCTCGCATGGCGGAGAATGTTGTCCGACTGGCCGAGGCCATCGCCGAACGCGCTTAAGCGCAGGATTTTCAACACTTATGCATATTCACGAATACCAAGCCAAGGAGACGCTGGTCAATTACGGCATTCGGGTCCAGCCCGGCTCGCTGGTCTACAGCCCTGACCAGGCGGTCGCCGCCTATAACTCGTTGGGCAGCGATGTTTGCGCCGTCAAAGCACAGATTCACTCAGGCGCACGCGGCAAAGCGGGAGGCATCCGCCTGTGCCGCAACAACGATGAGGTGCGCAAAGCGGCGGACGATCTGCTCGGCACCCGTTTGACCACCCACCAGACCGGTTCGTCCGGAAAACTCGTACAAAAACTCTATATTGAAGCCGGCGTTGATATCGAACGCGAAATCTACCTGGCTTTTGTGCTCGACCGCGCCAAGCAGCGCCACGTCGCGGTGGGTTCCGCTGAAGGCGGCATGGAAATTGAGCAGTTGGCGCAGGAAAAACCGGACTCAATCGTACGCATCAGTATCGACCCGGCGGTCGGTATGCGTTTTTTCCAGGCCCACGAACTGGCCTTCAGACTGGGGCTTGAACCTGATCTGATCAAGCAGGCCGCGGCCACTTTCCGCGGTTTGTACAAGGCGATGGTGGAATTGGACGCAAACATGGTGGAGATCAACCCGCTGGTTGTCACCCGCCAGCGCCGTCTGATTGCTCTGGACGCCAAAATGGAGTTCGACGACAACGCCCTGTTTCGACATCACGAAGTCGCCGAATTGCGCGACATGTCTCAGGAAGACCCGCGCGAGACGGCCGCTTCCGACCACGACTTGAGTTACGTGGGCCTCGACGGTGACATCGGCTGCATGATCAATGGCGCGGGCCTGGCCATGGCCACGATGGACATGATCAAACTGTCCGGAGGCGAGCCGGCCAATTTCCTGGACATCGGCGGCGGCGCCTCTCCGGAGCGCGTGGCGAAAGCCTTTGACCTGGTTTTGCAGGACGGCAACGTCAAAGCCATGCTGGTGAATATTTTTGCCGGAATTAACCGCTGCGACTGGATTGCGGAAGGCTTGATCAAGGCGCTCAACACCATTGAGTTGAATGTGCCTTTGGTCGTGCGTCTCTCCGGCACCAACGTCGAGGAAGGCACGAAGATGCTGCGCGACAGCGGCCTGCCGATCATCATGGCGGATACGCTGGCGGACGCGGCTGAAAAAGCCGTCTCTGCGGCCGGCGCCAAGGGAGAGTGAACCATGTCGATTCTCATCAATAAAGACACCCCTATCCTGATTCAAGGTTTTACCGGACGCATCGGTACTTTCCACGCGACCGAGATGCTGGAATACGGCTCTCGTGTGGTCGGTGGCGTGACTCCAGGCAAGGGAGGCCAGACCCATCTGGATCTTCCTGTCTTCAACACGGTCAAGGAAGCCGTGGAAGAGACCGACGCTACGGCCAGCATCGTGTTTGTGCCGGCTGCGGCGGCAGCGGATTCCATTATGGAAGCGGCCGATGGCGGCATTCGCTACTGCGTGGCCATCACCGATGGCATTCCGGCGCAAGACATGATTCGCGTCAAACGTTTCATGTTACGCTACCCGCGCGAACGGAAAATGATTTTGACCGGCCCCAACTGTGCCGGCACCATCACTCCGGGCGAAGCGATGCTGGGCATCATGCCAGGTCATATTTATATGCCTGGGCGTGTTGGCGTTGTCGGACGCTCCGGCACGCTGGGTTATGAAGCCGCCTCACAAATGAAGGCCGAAGGCATCGGCATCTCCACTTCCGTCGGTATTGGAGGCGATCCGATCAACGGCAGTTCGCATCGCGACATTTTGGAGCTGTTCGATCAGGACCCTGAAACGGATGCCGTGTTGATCATTGGCGAAATCGGTGGTCCCCAGGAAGCGGAAGCGGCGGAATTCGCCCGCGATCACATGAGCAAACCGGTTGCCGCCTACGTGGCCGGCCTGACGGCTCCCAAGGGACGCCGCATGGGCCATGCCGGGGCGATTATTTCCGGCAAGGGTGAAAGCGCGGCAGAGAAAGTGGAAATTTTCAAGGAAGCCGGCGTCGCGATCGTGCCCAACCCGTCGGAATTCGGCACCACCATGAAGGACGTCATGTCCAAACTCTAAGGAAGGAGCATTGCATGTCTAAACCGAAAGTCATTGCGACCCGTCGCTGGCCCGAGCCAGTCGAGGCGCATCTGTTCGAACATTACGACTTTACCCTCAACGAGGACGACCACCCGATGAGTGTGGACGAACTGCATGCCGCCTTGCGCGAATACGATGCAGTCTGCCCGACCGTCACCGATCCCATCAATGCCGAAGTATTGGGCATCGATAACATTCGCGCCAAAATCCTTGGCAACTTCGGTGTCGGCTTCAACCACATTGATCTGGATGCCGCCAAACAGACCGGACTTGTCGTCACCAACACGCCGGAAGTCTTGACGGACTGCACCGCCGATATCGCCGTCAACTTGTTGCTGACCGTCGCACGCCGCACCGGCGAAGGCGAACGTCATCTGCGTGCCGGCGACTGGGCCGGCTGGCGACCCACCCACATGCTGGCGACCAAAGTCACCGGCAAAACTTTGGGGTGCGTCGGCTTTGGCCGCATCGCCCAGGCCATGGCGCAACGCTGCCATTTTGGCTTCGGCATGAAAGTGATTTTTCACGATCCCTATCCGCCCAAGCCTGAAGTGGTCGAAAAATTCGGCGCCGTTGCGTGTGATTCCGTCGAAGATGTGCTGGAGCAGGCTGATTTTGTTTCTCTGCACTGCCCCGGTGGCGATTCAACCTATCACCTGATTAATGAGGAACGACTGGCTCGCATGAAGTCCTCGGCATTTTTGATTAATTCCGCACGTGGCGACATCATTGACAACCAGGCCCTGATTCATGCACTGAGCAATGGCATCATTGCCGGCGCCGGTTTGGACGTCTTCGAAGGCGAGCCGAATCTGGATCCTGGTTTCCTTGGGCTTGAAAACGCAGTCCTGCTGCCGCATCTGGGAAGCGCCTCGACGGAAACCCGCATCGCCATGGGTATGCGCGTGGTCGAAAATCTCGATCTCTTCTTCTCCGACCAGGAGCCGCGCGATCGCGTGGCCTAAGTTTTATGACGGGCGCCGCCGCCAAACCTCGGGCGCCCGTCGTCTCTTCTTCCGTTAAGACGGAAGAACACATTCGTGCCGACACCCTGCGCTATATCGAGCGCACGGTCGGCCTGCTCCACCAGCTGCTGCTCGACGTCATCCGGCGACGCAGTCCGGAAATCGTACCGGTCCTTGAAGACCGGCAACCTATTTCCCCGGATACTCGTTTGCGCGTTCTGCAGGCGGATGGCATCTGGTTTCAACTGTTCAATATTGCCGAACAGAGTGCCGCGATTCGCCGACGGCGCGCTATCGAGAGCGAATTGGGACCGGACAGAGTATCGGGTTCCTTTTCCTCCATGCTGGCACGCGCCCGCGAGACCGGCGTGAGCGCCAAAAACTTGCGCAAGCGACTGCAGACCACGCAGATCATTCCGGTACTCACCGCGCATCCGACTGAAGCAAAGCGCGTCACGGTTTTGGAAATTCATCGACGCATTTACGTGCGCTTGAAAGAACTGGAAGAAGCCCGCTATACCGACCGCGAGCACCAGCGCGTCATCAAATACATCCGCGATGAAATCGATCTGCTCTGGATGACCGGCGAAATTCGTATGACCAAGCCCACCGTCGAGGAAGAAGTGGTCTGGATCCTGCATTTCTTCGATGAGTCTCTGTTCCACAGTGTGCGCGACTTGTTTTGGCAATTGTCGCAGGCCTTGAAGGAAAACTATCCGGACGATACGTTCGATCTGCCGCCGCTTCTGCACTTTGGCTGTTGGGTCGGCGGCGACCGCGACGGCAATCCGCACGTCACCCCGCGCATAACCCGAAACGCACTCGCCAATTACCGTCGTCAGGCGCTCAAGCATATGCAGCTCCGCCTGTCTCAAACTCGCAGCCGGTTGTCAATCGCTGCCCACGCCATTACGGTTTCAAAAGCATTCGAAGCGCGCCTGGAGGAAATGCTTGTGAAAAGCGCCGACCCGGACCGCGTGCGTAACCGAAACCCTCAAGAAGTTTTTCGCCAGTACTTGAACCTGGTCTTAAGCCGGGTGAAAGCAACCCAAGCGAACAGCGAAAACGGCTACACCCGCTCTTCGGAACTGGTGGAAGACCTGCTGGCCCTGGAAGAAGGCTTGCGTGAATCGGACTGCGAAGAAATCGCGGATGACCTGGTACGGCCCTTGCGCCTGGAAGCGCAAATTTTCGGGTTCCACGTTGTGCAGTTGGACATCCGCGAGAACACCACCGTCATCAACGACACACTGGGCGAAATCTACCAGCAGATGGAGGATGACGCACCGCCCGCCTTTTCGTCCAAAAAATGGGAGAAATGGTTGCGTCACCGGTTGTCGGAGCCTTTGGACACGCTGCCGAGTTTTGAGTTTTCCAATGCCACCGCACGCCGCACATTTAATCTGTTCCGATTGTTGGGCCAGGTTGCAGACAAACAGGGCATGGAGGCGCTGGGTGTGTTTGTTTTGAGCATGACGCACACGGTCGCCGATATGCTGGGAGTGTATTTGCTCGCCAAGTACGGCGGTTTGTTTTCGGACCGCCACCACTGCGAGACTTGTCGCCTGCCTATCGTTCCCTTGTTGGAGACGATTGAAGATTTGCGCCAGGGTCCAATACTGCTACAGAAATTACTGACCGTACCCATCGTGCGTCGCAGTGTACGGGCCGGAAACGGTACTCAGGAAATCATGGTGGGCTATTCGGACTCCAACAAGGACGGAGGCTTTCTGTGCTCCAACCATGAGGTGTCTCTTTCGCAAACCCGCATGAAGCGCGTCGGTGAAAAGCACAACATTAACATCTCCTTTTTCCATGGCCGCGGAGGATCTTCCTCGCGCGGGGGCATGCCGGCGGGCCGCGCCATCGCCGCACAGCCGCCGGGCACTGTCGGCCAGCGTATGCGCTTGACCGAGCAGGGCGAAGTGGTGTCCGGGAAATACGCCAACCGCGGCTTCGCTGAGATGCAACTGGAAATTTTGGCATCGAGTGTTCTCGATCATTCCTTGCCTAGCAAAACGGCAACCCATCCGGGATTTGCCGAAGCAATGGAAGCCCTGTCGCAGCTTTCCTACACGGCCTACCGCAAGTTGGCGGACCATCCCGATCTGGTGACGTTTTACAACAACGCTTCACCGGTCGAAGAGCTGGCGATGCTGAAAATTGGATCTCGCCCGGCCCGTCGATTTGGGGCACAAACCCTGGATGACCTTCGCGCGATTCCCTGGGTCTTCGCGTGGACCCAAAACCGCATGATGATTCCGGGCTGGTACGGGGTCGGCGATGCTATCGCCGAGTTCACCCGCGTTCGCGGCAAGGATGGATGGAAGTTGCTGCGGCAGATGTTCAAGGAACATCCTTTGTTCCGATTAATGATGGATGAAGTCGAAAAAACTTTGTATCAAGTGCAGCTGGATATCGCGCGCGAGTATATGAGTTTAACTCCCGACCTTAAGGCGAGCACAGAAATTTTCGACATGGTCGAGCAGGAATACGAACGCACCTGCGAGATGGTGCTGCGCGTCTCCGGTGGCAAGGAATTGTGTGATCGTTTTGTGATGTTTCGGGACCGGCTGTCGCGACGCTTGCCGATTATCGACCGTGTCAGCCGCGAGCAGGTCGAGCTGATTCGCCTGTGCCGCGGGAATCAGCGCCCCAGCACGCCGGACCTGGTGCCGTTGCTTCTTTCGATTAACTGTGTGGCGGCCGGGTTGGGTTGGACCGGTTAAGTCTTTAATACGTGACTAGTGCATTTTGTAGAGTCTCTACAAAACCGTACGCAATCCCTTGAATGCTGGAAATTCTCAGACTAGTTGAGCAGCAGGAAGCAAAGCAGGCCAACGATAAAGAACAATAGCGCTGCGATAATCCATAGCAAACCGCAGATTTCAGTTGAACCCGGAGGAGTCGTAGGCGAACTTGGGGGATGATGTTTTATCATCCTCAGCCCGACCACATAACTCATCCCGCCAAAAACGATGGCAATGATTCCAAAAATCGCTAATAAATAATCCATAAGTCAAAAAGAAGTTGTCATGATCGTTCTTGCAGGATACCACGCTCACTGGCATCAACAAATTCCCGCATGTGCGCGACTTCCGGGTACTGTTCTGCCAATGTTTCAAGTTCTTCAGCATCTGCGATATCTTTACGCCGAATCAGTGACCGATAGGCACGCCCCAATGCTTCGATAGTTTCTGCCGTGAAGCCGGCGCGGCGCAAACCTTCCCGATTCAATCCATACGGACGCGCCAGATTCCCCGCCGCCATCACAAAGGGCGGCAAATCCTTGTTCAGTGCCGAACCCATGCCGCTGAATGCGTATTGCCCGATGCGGCAGAACTGATGCACCAGTGTGAAGCCTCCAAGCACTGCGTGATCTCCGACCTGCACGTGCCCGGCCAAGGTCGCGCCGTTGGAGAAAATGGTGTGATCGCCAATGGTGCAGTCATGGGCGATATGCACATACGCCATGATCCAATTGTGGTTGCCGATTTTGGTGCAGTTCTGATCCAAGGCCGTCCCACTGTTCAAAGTGGTGAATTCCCGAATCGTGTTGTAGTCGCCGATTAATAGTTCGCTTTCTTCTCCTGCATATTTCTTGTCTTGAGGAATCTCCCCTACCGACGCAAATTGAAAGATACGGTTGCCGCGCCCCAAAGTGGTGTGACCGGTGACCACGGCATGCGCGCCGACGGATGTTTCCGCACCGATGCGCACGTGCGGTCCGATGACCACGTACGGGCCGATTTCAGCCGCCGGGTCGATTTCGGCCCCGGCCTCCACGACAGCGGTCGCATGAATACCCAAGACAGCGTCTCAAAGCTTTGTGCCGGGCGGCAATTCCTTGAACATGCACATGATCTCGGCGGAAGCCACCACCTTACCATCGACACTGGCGCTGGCATCAAAAGCGGCGCACTTTTGACGCATGCGCAACAACTTCACTTCCAGCAGCATTTGATCGCCCGGAACGACCTGCTGTTTGAAACGCGCCTTGTCGATTCCCACAAGCATGTACACATTGGCCTTGTCTTTGGGCGGACAGTATTCCGGAGTCTTGAAGACCAGCAGGCCCGAAGTTTGCGCCAGCACTTCCATAATCAAGGCGCCAGGAAAAATCGGCAACCCCGGAAAGTGCCCCAAAAAACAAGGCTCGTTCACGCTGACGTTCTTGACGGCCCGAATCCATTTCCCGGGCTCCAACTCCAACACCCGATCCACCAGCAGGAACGGATAGCGGTGGGGCAGTAGTTTTTGAATTTCCAGAGTGTCAAAGCCTTCCATCATAGAACCTCATTTTTCTTTTAGTGCCCGTACGATCTGATCCAAATCTTTCAAGCGTGCCACGTTGCGTAACCAGGTCGTATTGTCTTGAATCGCAGTTCCCGAACTATAGACGCCGGGCTGCTTCAAAGTCTGGCTTGCCTTGGACATCCCCGTGATAACCACCCCATCGGCAAGTTCCACATGCCCCTGCACTCCGGCCGCACCGCCGATCTGGCAATAGCGCCCGATGACTGCGCTGCCGGCGATGCCTGCGTTTCCGGCAATGGCGGTGTGATCGCCAATTTGCACATTATGGGCAATCTGCACCAGATTATCAATTTTTACCCCGCAGCCGATTACCGTATCGTCCAGCATGCCCCGATCAATCGCCACGTTGGAACCAATCTCACAGTCATCGCCAATACGCACCGTCCCGCGATGCCGTAACTTCACCCAGCGCCGATCTTCCTGGGCATAACCGAAGCCGTCGGAACCGATTACGGCACCCGGCCAGACTTCCACGCGGTCTCCCAGCTGCACTCGATCCATCAAAGTGGTGCGCGCATGTAGACGACAGCCTTCCCCGACTTGAACGTCGGTGCCCAACACACTGTACGGACCCAGTACGCTGTTGGCTCCCACTTGCGCATTCGCACCAATGATGCAGCCCATCCCCACTTGTACCGGCTCCGTGAGTTGTGCGGTGGGGTCGATACGAGCCGACGGATCAATTTCATGGGTGATGGGTTCAATCGGATACAGCGCCTGCATCGCTTTCGCCATGCTCAAATAAGGATCTCGGCACACCAGCATGGGCACCGAGCAATGTTTCTGGTCCTGTTCGCGCAGCAATACCGCGCTGGCTTGCGTCTGCTGCAGGTCCTCGACATGCCGTACATGGCTGTAGAAACACAGCGCACCCGGTCCAGCCGAGCGCAGCGATGCGACGTGATCAATAGAAGAATTGGAAAGCGGGGGCGGATCGATTAGCCGTGCATCGGCTATGTCCGCGATCTGACCTAGAGTCAGCGGCACGGTCGTGCCCAACGCTTATGGATTGCTCATCTTTTTGAGCGCGCGATCGGTAATGTCGATGCGTTTGCTGGCAAACAGCGTGACGGCTTGAGTCAGAACCAGGTCGAAGCCGTCTGCCTTGGCAATCTCGAGTACGGTTTCCTTGACCTGTTGCTGCAGTTTGCTGAGCTCCTCATTGCGGCGGATGGACAAGTCCTCCCGGACTTCATCGCGCTCACGCTCAAAATCACGGCGGCGACGCTGAATTTCCCGCTCCAGTTCCGTGCGCCGTTCTTCCGACATCACGTCGCTTTCCTTTGCCAACTGTTGCTCCAGCTCAGTGAACTCCTCGTGCAACTTC
The DNA here is from genome assembly GCA_965221375.1 of uncultured candidatus Poriferisulfidus sp. Taxonomy (GTDB): domain Bacteria; phylum Pseudomonadota; class Gammaproteobacteria; order Poriferisulfidales; family Poriferisulfidaceae; genus Poriferisulfidus. The sequence goes on from OZ244883.1 coordinate 115,663, forward strand.
TCCAACTGTTCGTTGCGCGGCGCAAATTCATTTTGCAGTTTTTGCCGGGCCGCGACCGCTTGCGGAGAGTCCTCCATCAGACGCCCCACGTCCACAAAGCCGATCTTGATGTTTTGCCCCCACGCCAACTGGCTTACCGCCAGCAGCGCAATCCCCAAAGCGCGAGCCGTAAAAGTAACAGAGTGATTCATAGTAGAGCCAAGTTTGAAGGGCATTGTACAAGTTTTCTTTATAAAGACCCAAGATTGAACTGGAAAGACTCCGTTCGATCGGTCTCCTGATCATTAATCGGCATCGAAATACTCATGGAAACCCCTCCCAGCGGAGACAGCCAGGACACTCCGAGTCCCAGCGAGCCGCGCAAATCTTCCGCGTCAAAGTCACTGGCGTCTTCAAACACATAACCGGCATCCAAAAATGCCGAACCGCGCAATTGCGCTTCATCGATATATGGAATCGGGAATGAGAACTCCAGCGAATAAGCGACTTTCAAATTGCCGCCGAACGGATCATCGTACTCGTCACGCGGGCCCAGTGTGTTGACTTCGTAACCTCGCACCGAGCGCGGACCGCCCACCACGAACTTTTGCGAAAACGGCAGGTCCGTCGTATCTCCATACCCGTCCCCGTAGGCGACCTCGCCTTTGACGATAAACGACAGGTCGCTACTCAGCGCCACATACTCTTCCTGTCGATACGACAACACGTAATATTCGAGATCACTGCCGGGCAAGGACCCGAACGCAGTGACCTGGCGCAGTGAGCCGTCTCGAGTGAACAGACTGCGGTCACGGGTATCGTACGAAAATGACGCCGACAGCGTCAGATTCGTGTAGGTGGCTTCGCAGAATGTCGGCGCCCCTTTGCGATTGTCCGAGACGCGCACTGTCTCCGGGTCTGCGATGCAGTCGCCGTCGTTGGCGGCGAGAAAGTCCAGCACAGCTCCCGAAGAATTTTGGTTGGCGTCGAAGTTGATGCGCTGAATACGACCGGTCAAAGAGAACACGCTGTCGTCCGCAATCGGAATGCCGTAACCCAAATACGACAGGAAGTCGCGCGATTCGTACTGCGTGCGGTTGTCGTTTTCTTCCGTGTCAATCTTGCGGGTGCTGAATCCGAAACTGCGGCTGATGCCGTTGATGGTGTAGTACGGGTTGTGAAAATCAAAAGAGTAACGGGTGGACGTCTCACTGTTGTTGAAATGCAGACCGACCCGGTTGCCGGAACCTAAAAAGTTCTCCTGCTCGACACCGGCCGCCAGTGATAGGCCGCTACCACTGCTGAACCCTGCACCGGCGGTGAAGTTGCCGGCCAGTCGTTCGGTTACCGAAATCACGATGTCCACCTGGTCGGTGGTGCCCGGTACGCGCTTTTGTTCAATCTCCACCGTCTCGATGTATTGCAGACGCTGCAGACGTCGGCGCGAGCGTTCCAATTGCGGGGTCGACAACCAACTTCCTTCCATCTGCCGCAGTTCGCGGCGCAACACCTCATCCAAAGTGGTGCGGTTGCCGACGATATCGATGCGCCGCACATAGACCCGCTGGCCCGGATCAATAAAGAAGTTAATCGCCACTTCGGCGTTTTCCTCATCCATGTCCGTCACCGGGTTGACGCTGGCGAAGGAATACCCTTCCTCTCCCAGGCGAGCGACGATGCGATCCCGAGACATCTGCGCACGACCGCTGGAGTAGTACTCTCCGGCACGAATCGTCAGCAAGGAGGTCAGTTCCTCCTGAGGCACGATGAAGACCCCGGACATTGCAACTTCGCGTACCAGAAAACGCGGACCCTCGTGGATGTGCACGGTGATGTAAATGCCCGAGCGGTCCGGACTCAGGGCGATTTGCGCAGAGTCGACTTTGAATTTCAAAAACCCGCGATTCAGATAAAACGTCTGCAATCGTTCCATGTCACCGGACAATTCCAACTTGGAATACTTGCCGGTATTGCCCAGCAGGTCGTACCACTCGGGCGGGCCGGAGGTGAACAACTCCAAAAGACGCTCCTCGGAATAGGACACATTGCCGATGATGTGCACCTGTTTGATGACAGCCGCCGTGCCTTCCTCGACCAGGATGCGAATCGCCACGCGATTGTCGCCGAGGTCCTGGACGGTAATCGCCACTTCGGCGTTGTAGCGGCCCTGGGCGTGGTACTGCTGCAGAATCTCCCGCTCCAAGCGATCAATCAACGGCTGGTTGTAAATACGCCCGGCCGCGATGCCGGCGTCTTCCAGGACTTTTTCCAGGTCCTCGTCCTTGATAATCGACAACCCTTCGAAATCAATTTCGGTGATGGCCGGACGCTCCACCAGTTTCACGACCAGCACATTGTCGCGACGTGAGATGGTGACATCGCTGAACAATTGCGTCTTGAACAGAATGCGAACCAACTCGTTGGTCCGGTCCGGATCGAAATCTTCGCCGATTTCCACCGGCAGGTAGGTGAACACCGTGGCCGGCTCCAGACGCTGCAGGCCTTGCAGTTCGATGTCTTCGACGATGAATGCCCATCCTGGTTGGGCGGCCCCCAGCAACAGCAGAGCAGGGAGTATCCAGCGGAGTTTAAATCGGTGCATTTTGATTATTGCCACAATCGCAACAGGTCATTGTATAAAGCCAAGCCCATTAAAGCCGCCAACATGAGCAGGCCGACCCGTTGCCCAATGGCCTCCACACGGGGAGACAACGGTTTTCCGGTGACCGCTTCCACCATGCAAAACACGAGTCCGCCGCCATCCAAAATGGGCACTGGCAGCAGATTAAGAACCCCCAGACTGACACTGAGCAACGCCAGCATGGACAAAAATGCGGCCAATCCCACCAAGGCGGAAGCGCCCGCGAATTCGGCAATTCCGACCGGGCCGCTGATATTGCGCAGGGAGGCCCCGCCGGTGATTAACTCCCCGATGACCTGAATCGTCAATACCGTCATCTGCCAGGTTTGTTCCAGACCCAAGCCCAAGCTCTGCAGGATCGGATAGCGCGTCTCCACGCGCAAATACTCCTTCAATTCCGGATCCTCGTACGCGACGATGCCCAAGCGCCCAACTGGTGCGGCATCATTCGACATTTCGACCGTATCCGCCTGCGCCACCTTGACCATGCGCTGACCGTCCCGTTCCACCTCCAGCACCATGACCTGTCCCGGCCGGGCGCGGATATACTCGGCGATTCCCTCCCATGTCTCCATCGTCCGGTTATTCAAGTTCACCACTCGGTCCCCAGCCTGCAGCCCGGCCGCGGCGGCCGGGGAATCCTCCACCACTTGTCCAATGATGGGCTGGGACGTCGCGCGCAGCGGGAACAAGCCCAATGTGCCCAACATGTCTTCATTCTCCAGAATCCGCTCGGCCTGAAGGGTCACGACCGCCAGGTCCCCGTTGGTGCGGCGCACTTCCAGCGGAATCACGCTTTCGTTCATCGCCGCATCCAGCAGCGGCACGACGCCGGCCTGCCAGCTGACAATCGGCTCTCCCGCAATCGACAGCACCTCATCCCCGGACTGGAGCCCCGCGACAGCCGCCGGCGTGCCATCCGGCACATAGCCCACCAGGGGGCGACGTCCCACATCGCCGATCATAAAGGTCAGGGAGTAGATCAGAAACGCGAGCAGCAGATTTGCCGCAGGGCCTGCGGCAATAATCGCCATTCGCTGAGACACGGGTTTGGTGGAGAACTCGTACGCCATGAGCCTTTCGGAAATATTCGGCGATTCACGCCGATCCACCATCTTGACGTAGCCTCCCAAAGGCCAGGCCGCCAGCACCCATTCGGTGCCGGTGTGCGGAGAGACATAGCGCAATAGCGGGCGCCCAAACCCGATTGAAAAACGCAATACGGCCACGCCGCAGCGGCGCGCCACCCAGTAATGGCCATATTCATGGAAGGCCACCAGAATGGAGATGGCCAGCAGAAAAGCCAAGATACTGATGACTGCCGTCGTCATGCCGCCCCCATGGCTTCTTTGGCATGTTCGCGTGCCAGGTGATCCGTATGTTTGATGTCGTCAATGCTTTGCGCGGAACCGCCCGGCGTCTGTTCCAGTGCGCGCTCCACCACTTGTGCGATTTGCGGAAAACGAATGCGCTCGTTTAAAAACCCATCCACCGCCACTTCGTTGGCGGCATTCAGCACAATCGGAGCCTGCCCGCCTGTCTCCAAGGCCTGTCGGGCCAACTCCAGACACGGATAACGCCCGGGTGGCGGCGGGGCCCAGTTCAGCGGCGCACATGCCGCCAGATCCAGCGCCGAGACGCCCGAGGCCTCCCGCCGCGGCCCGAACATCGCGTAACTGATCGCCACGCGCATATCTGCCGGACCCAAATGCGCCAAGGTGGAACCGTCGCGCAGAGTCACCATGCCGTGAAGAAGGGATTCCGGATGAATCAGCACTCCGATGTGTTCCGACGACAGCCCGAACAGCCAATGCGCTTCGATAACTTCCAGGCCCTTGTTCATCATGGTTGCCGAGTCGACCGAGATTTTACGGCCCATTCTCCAGGTCGGATGGGCACAGGCCTGATCCGGCGTGACCGTCTCCAACTCTTCCAGCGGCGTTTCACGAAATGGTCCTCCCGAAGCCGTCAGCACCACGCTCTCAATTTCCTCGGGGTGGGTTTCGGCCATACATTGAAACAGTGCATTATGCTCGCTGTCGACCGGCACCAACTCGCACCCATGGGCCTTGACGGTTTCCATAAACAACCGCCCGCCGGCAACCAGCGCTTCCTTGTTCGCCAGCAGGACCCGTCGCCCGGTCTGTACCGCCGCCAGAGTCGGCCCCAAACCTGCCATGCCGACAATGCCGGCCATGACACAGTCCGCCTGGGTGTCCGCCGCCAGATTGCACAACTCCTCCGCTCCCTGCAACACCTCGACCGGCAGATTTTCCGCCTCGACCGCTTCGCGCAGGGCTTGCGCGGCCGCCACATCGTTCATTGCCGCATAGCGGGGTTGGTGCTCTCGGCATTGCTCCAGCATTTTTTGATGGTCCACGTTCGCCGCCAGTGCGTAGACTTCCACCTGCTCTGCATGTCGTGCCGCCAGATCGAGTGTGTTGACGCCAATCGTGCCCGTGGAGCCCAACACGGTTAATTTCATTGCGGTCATAACGCGACGATCCGGCGTAATTGGTGAATGCCCAAAGCAAAAATCGGCGCGGCTGCCAGTAGACCGTCAATACGATCCAAGACGCCGCCATGACCCGGCAACAGGGTGCCACTGTCTTTCACACTTGCGCGGCGCTTGAGCAGACTTTCCGTCAAATCGCCCACCACACTGAAACAGGCCGTCAAAACCATCAGACAACTCAAGTAAAACCATGCCGCCATCGGTGCTCCCAGCAGCCAGGCGGCCGGGACGCTCAAAATCGCCACCGTGACCAAGGCGCCGACCAGGCCGGCCCGAGTTTTGCCCGGGGAGATTTCCGGAGCCAGAGGCGTGCGTCCATAGCGACGACCGACCGCATAGGCGGCCGTATCCGCCACAATCACCACCGCCAATAATGCCAGAATCCAAGACACCGAAAAACTCACCAGAATCAGGCAGGTCAGAGGAATCGCACCGATTCCCACAATCCCCAGCAAAAGCATATCCGAGGTGTCGTTATAGGCCCAGGCGATAATCCGCAGCAGAGCGAGCGCCCACAACCCGGTCACGCTCCACAAAACCCAGGCTTCGATTATCTCCCCGGATGCAGACGCCACCAAAGCGCCTGCCAACAGAATCCCGCCGAGCACGTAAGCCCCGCGTTGGATGCCGCGAAGTTGCAGCAAAGAGGACCATTCCCAAAGCGCCAGCAGACCGCCGACCGCCACCAGCAGGCGCCACGGCCATTCGCTGAGACTCCAAGCCTGCGCCGCCAGTGCGGCAAACACCAGTGTCAGCAGCACCGCCGCAGTGCCCAAGCGAAGCTGTAGCGTACTCATCCGGAACTTACTCCAAATCGCCGGTCACGTCCGGCATACCATGCCAGCGCCTGATCAAATGCCCCCTCATCAAAATCCGGCCACAAGCAATCCGAGAAGTACAGTTCAGTATACGCCAACTGCCATAACAGAAAATTACTCAGGCGCTGCTCTCCGCCGGTGCGGATCAGCAAATCCGGATCCGGCAAATCCGCCGTGTCCAGTGCGGCTGAAATTGCGTCCTCGGACAACGGCGTCTGATGCTCGCTGCAGCGCTCGAAGGCGCGCAACAGATCCTGCCGTCCACCGTAATGCACCGCCAGACACACCGTCATCGTAATCGTCTCGGGGACCTGCTCCTCCATGACACGCATCTGCGCCCGCAGGTCGGAAGAAAACCGCCCCTGCTCCCCAATAAATCGCAGCCGAACTCCCTGCTCGCGCAACTCGTCAGCATACGTGCGCAAGCCTTCCGCCATCAGGGACAGCAGCAACTGCACCTGAGGCCGCGGCCGTTGCCAGTTTTCGCTGCTGAACGTATACAGCGTCAAGACTTGGATGCCGCTTTGCGCGGCATGGCGAATGATGCGGCGCGCCGCCTCCATGCCGGCCCGATAAGCCGTTTCATGGGTTTTCTTGCACTGCCGCGCCCAACGGCGATTGCCGTCCATGATCAGCGCCACGTGAGTCGGGAGCTCGTGACGCGCCGGAGAGGAACTGCGCACCTGTTTGGGGTCGTTTAGATTTCCAGCAAGGCCTGTTCTTTGTCGGAGGCCATGGCTTCCGCATCGTGAACCGCGTCGTCGGTCAGCTTCTGCACCTGCTGCTGGGCCTGATGTTCCTCGTCTTCACTGATTTCTTTCTCCTTGAGCAGATCCTTGAGCATTTGATTCGCATCACGGCGCACATTGCGAATGGATACGCGCGCCTCTTCCAGGGTCTCCCTCACCACCCGCACCTGCTCGCGACGGCGCTCCTCGGTCAAAGGCGGCATCGGCAGACGTACAACTTGTCCGGCCGTGGTCGGCGTAATTCCGAGACTGGAATCCAGCAACGCCTTCTCGACTTCCTCCACAATGTTTTTCTCCCACACCTGCACTACCAGCGTGCGGCCTTCCTCGACGGTAACGGTGCCGACTTGCGAGATTGGGGTCTCCACTCCGTAATACTGCACCTTGATCGGGTCCAACAGGCTGGGGTGGGCGCGACCGGTGCGGATGCGGGTCAGCGCTTCCCCCAATACGCTGAGGCTTTTCTTCATGCGCATACGCGCGTCTTCCATAATCTCTTCAAGCATGAGCCGCCTCCGTACTGACGAGGGTGCCGACGGCCTCCCCTTGGACCAAACGCAGCAGCGCGCCTTCTTCAAACACGTTGAACACCCGCACCGGAATGCGGTTGTCGCGGCATAGCACCAACGCGGTGGAGTCCATTACTCCCAGTTTGCGCTGCAGGGCCTCGTCGTAGTCAATGTGCTCGAAGCGCTGGGCCTCGGGATCACGCATCGGGTCTGTGGAATACACCCCATCGACTTTGGTGGCCTTCAGCAGGATGTCGGCATTAATCTCAACCGCCCGCAGGCTGGCCGCTGAATCGGTAGTGAAAAACGGGTTGCCGGTGCCGGTGGCGAATACCACCAGACGTCCTTTCTCCAAATGCCGGATGGCGCGGCGGCGAATGTAACTTTCACACATCTGTGGCACCGGAATCGCCGACATCACCCGGCAGGCTACTCCCTCATGCTGCTCCACCGCCTCCTGCAGTGCCAGCGCATTAATCAGAGTGCCCAGCATGCCCATATGATCGCCCGTCACCCGGTCCAGACCGGCGGCTTCCAGGCCTTCACCCCGAAAAATGTTGCCGCCCCCGACGACCACTGCGATCTGTACGCCCTGTTCCCGCGCCGTCACCAGCGCCGCGGCCACATGACGCACCCGCTCGGGGTCGATGCCGTACGCCTGCGCCCCCATTAACGCCTCGCCGCTCAATTTCAGGAGGATGCGGCGATAGGCGACAGCCATGAGAAAATCCGGTTAGTGTCCTTCAGCCTGGGCGCGTACTTCTTCGGCGAAGTTGGACTGTTTCTTCTCAATCCCTTCGCCCACTTCCAGGCGCACAAAACCCTTGACGGTCGCCCCGTTGGACTTGACCAACTGATCGACCGTCTGATCGGGGTCCTTGACGAACGACTGGCCCAGCAAGGTAATTTCGCTCAGATACTTGCGCAAACGACCCTCGACAATCTTCTCGATGATTTCGGCCGGCTTGTTGGAGTCCTGCGCCTGCGCGGTCAACACGCTGCGCTCTTTCTCCAATACCTCGGCAGGCACATCCGCCTCACCCACGCACATCGGCTGTGACGCCGCCACATGCATGGCCAGATCGCGAGCCAACTCCATTTCGCCTTCCAGTGCGACCACCGCGCCGATCCGGCGGCCATGCAGATAGCAGCCCAACACGCCTCCTTCGGCATCCATACGCTGCATCCGTCGCACTTGGATGTTCTCACCCAGACGACCAATCAGAGCCTGACGCTTGTCATCAAAGGTCCCATCGTCGGTCGCGTGTCCCATCAAGGTCTCCACATCGCTGATGTTCTCCTGCAGCGCCGCATCCGCACAGGCTTGCGCGAAGGCCAGAAAATCTGCCTCTTTCGCCACAAAGTCGGTTTCGCTGTTGACCTCCAGCAGCAGGGCGCTGGAGCCGTCCGACGTGCGAGCCAACGCCAGTGAGCCCTCAGCCGCGGTGCGGCCTGATTTTCGGTCCGCCTGCATCTGCCCAGTCTTGCGCAAATGCAGAACCGCTGCTTCCAGGTCGCCTTCGCAGGCCACCAAAGCACGCTTGCATTCCATCATGCCCACACCGGTGCGGGTACGCAGTTCCTTGACTAGTTGCGCCGTAATTTCCATGGCCAATTTTTTCTCAACTCCTGACAATGATTTAAGGGGTGTCTTTATTTCTCAGTGGCGGCTTCTTCCGATTCCGCAGCCTCCTCCGGCTCGGGATCTTCAGTCGCACTCTCCTCAGCCGCTTCCGCCTCGGGAGTCTCAGCTGCAGTTTCCTCTACCGCTTCCGGTTCGGAAGCCTCAGCCACAGTTTCTTCAGCGGCTTCCGCCTCAGGGGCCTCAGGCGCGCTTTCCTCTACGGCTTCCGGCTCGGAAACCTCAGGTGCACTTTCCTCTGCAGGAGCCGCCTCTTCCTCCGACTGCTCGGCGCTGGATGCGGCATGCAGTGTCGGTCGGCGGCCTTTACGGCGGACCGGAGTCTCACGTGCCACCGGTTCCGCCACGGTGCCGGTGACCCGGGCCTGCTCGCGACCTTCCTGAATCGCCTTGCAGACCAAATCCATATATAGGCGAATGGAACAAATCGCATCGTCGTTCCCCGGGATGACGCAATCAATGCCTTCGATGGAACTGTTGCTGTCGACCACGGCAATCACCGGAATATTCAGGCGCTGGGCTTCACGCACTGCGATGCTTTCGTGGCGCACATCAATGACGAACAGGGCATCCGGCAAGCGCTCCATTTCCTGAATGCCGCCCAGGCTGCGCTCCAGTTTGTATTTCTCGCGCGTCATGCGTAGCGCTTCCTTCTTGCTGATGCGCGCCATCAGGTTCTCGGCTTCCATACGCTTGAGATCCTGCAGACGTTTGAGCGAATTGCGCACCGTGTGGAAATTGGTCAAGGTGCCGCCCAGCCAGCGCTGGGCCACAAACGGCGCTCCGCATTCGCGCGCTTTTTCGCGCACGATATCCTGTGCGGCGCGCTTGGTGCCGACCAGGAGGATGGTTTTGCCGTCGGCGGCCAACTGGCGCACGCGCTCGACGGCTTCATCCAGCAACTGCTGGGTGACTTCCAGGTTGATAATATGAATTTTGTTGCGCTCGCCGAAGATATACGGCTTCATACTGGGATTCCAGTAACGGGTCTGATGCCCGAAATGGACTCCCGCCTGCAACAGTTCACGCAAGGTGGCGCTTGGCATAGCGGCCCTCCGAATGGCGGCGCCGGCTTGTCTGCTGCCGACTCCCGCATGGGTTTTCAAAACTTGTCCGAATCCCGGACGGCGACCCGTTCTGGGCACCCTGCCGTCCGCGCCAATCCGAACGCGGATTTACAGAACTTATTCTGCGGGCGCGTATTTTACACCAGGCAGCGAGTCCGAAAGGCAACTAGCCGCGAAATCTTCAGGACGCCTCCGTCAAAGCCGTTCTGCAACAAACCACTTTTCCCCCGACGAAGTGGGCCACATGAAAACCACAATCCTCCGTTACCGGAATCATCATCTCCGCCAAGAACGCATCGCGCTGACATCGTCCAATAATGAGCGGTATCAACCGCAGCCAAGAAAAATAATCAGTCTTTCAGGTTTTCGGACAAGTCGCCGAATAAGCCCTCCACAAACTTGAATGCCTCGTTGTTTTCCACAAGAAGCTTCCGCACCGCATTCTCGTAAGTTCTCTTATCTTGAAATTTTAGAGCTTTTGTAATAGCACTTAAGGCTCCTGATTCCCGCACAGGCCATTTAGCCAGAATTTCCTTCCAGTCGTGATTCTCAACAGCCTTTTCAAGTTCTCTCTCACTCTGTGCAAGAATATTTTCCGCATCGGTCTCAAGGCTTATTGATTGATCTCTGAGAAGATCATAATCGTTCGAAATTTGCTCGTTGATTCGTTTTCGAATTAATCTATTGGCTACTTTTTTGCTCAAGTGCCCAATATGGTTTTTGATGGCAGCGATGCCCACTGCCTCGGCCCGCTTAGTCAAATCTGAAGCGTCTTCTCCGCATACAGCGGCTTGTCGCTCAGCAATCCATTCGATAATTTTCGGATGAAAGTAAATTGCTTCAACCGAGTAAAACGGTAGCACATAGATTCCTCGCTCACGCTTCTCCTGCATTTGCTCTGGCGCATACCCGTCTCCATCAATAATCCCAAACACTTGAAGCCAATTGAAACGTTCCACCGCACCTCCACCCCGCACAGCACGCTCAACGTCACGGCAACTGTCTTTTGCGATTACGGACGCCGTTGGAAAGATGAGACTATAGAGCGACTTGTCCAAACTACTTTCCTTTCCTTCCACAAACAAGATTTTTCTTCTCGCACCAAGCAGGTCGTGCTTGAAATCATCATCTATCTCGGCATCCTTCGCAAGTTCATCTACGTCCCAAGACCAGACGCCTTGATCATTACATGTGCACGACCGAAGAAGGAAAACTCGCGCACCATCGACTCCCAATGGCAAATGGTGGTCATGAGTCGACACTATGAATCCGCAATCTCTCCGCTTCTCAAATAGTTGACTAAGCAGTGGTGAAATTATGGAACGATGTAAGTGTCTCTCTGGCTCGTCGATAATCAAGAGCGTATCGGCAGGAGCAGTTAGGACGCTACCTGCTATCAGCAAAACGTTTCGTTCACCATCCGATAGCTTATCCACGCCATATTTAGGCCCCCCATTCTTACTCGCCATTAGGTGATCGTCCTCTTCGATGCTGATAGTAATCAACAAATTGGACTGTCTAAATAGTTCATTGAGATCGGCAATCGGTCCCTCTGCTTTCGCAACTTCTTTTGCTGCGTTTATATCGTCATTTTCAACCAATGTTTTAACGCGCCTTCCTATCCCAGTATCCTTTTTGATGAGATCATAGATTACCTTGCTTATGCGCTGCGCTGCGTATGCATCACGATAGCGGGACTGCGTCCCAAGATCTTCGCTTCGAATGTTATCCTCGATTTGCGTTTTCATTGAGGGAGTTATTTCCAACGCGTCCGTTCGCATCCATATTTGGCGATGGGCTGATATTTTTATTGTTTTTTTATCTTTTTGTTTAGCGATGCGAGACATCAAACCCGACTTGCCAGTGCCGTTAGCACCGAGAACAAATAACATCTCCCCAACTTCCAGTTGGCGTTCCAATGTTTCACCATTTGGGGTTGGAAATTTGAGATCAAAGGTCATCGTCACTTAACAAATATTCTTAGAACGCCAACTCGGGAACAGCGCCATAGTCTCAGCAAGGTGCCGCCTACATCATCCATACTCTCGAGGTTTATTTCACCCAAAGGCAACAAGTTCAGAATTGGGACAACACTATCGTTTGCAGTACCGTTCATAGCCAACACTCCTAGGCGCAAGTATCCTTTGTAAAGGCTAAATGCCCCGCCTGCTGCACCCAATAAGGGTCACCGTAGTGACGCCATTCCCAATGCAGGTCATCAAAACTTGCGACGCCAACCAAAATCAGCGTCAAAATCAAACCGGCCACAATGCCCATGGCCAACCCCCACGCCACAACTACCGCCCCCAAAGCTTTCGGATAAGACGTGTCGAAAATTAATTTCGCGACCCAACCGTACAACAGCACGCCACCTACCACAAAAAGCACGAAGTCCAACAATGCGAACAGCAATGCGACGGCTTGGGTGCCAATCCCCGCGATAATCACCCCCATGGCGCGGGGAAACGTCGGTTTGGAGATGCCGACCAGCCGAGCACTCCACAATAGCAGCAGTGCGGAAACTGGAACCCATCCGAACAGTAGAAGCAAGACCCCCGACATTTGAATTTTCTGTCACACCTCTGTGATCACGGAGTGGGCTCAACTATTTTAAAGATGCTATCGTCTTCCGAAAAGCTCTACCACGCCCCACCCCTAAGACTCGACAAGCAGCAATCCTGTGTGGTAGTGCTTGCTGGAGCCTTTTAGACCGCGCATGATTTCCAGTTCTCAGTTCGGAAGAATATAAAGCTGGCTGCGTTTAGGCCCCAGCCAGAACCGGGGCCTAGCTTTTTACTTCCTGCAGTTTGAGCGTGGCGGTCTCCGCTTGTGCGGTCTCACTCGCACTGTTTTTTTGCCACGATTCCGGGGTTTACACCCACATTTATTTTGTCTAGACATAATGTTTTCCATATAAATCAACCAAATTGACAAGTGCTGTTGCCTGCCGGTTTCTGCGAAACTTCGTGAGTCTTCGACGAAGCATTTGCATTGGCGAGGATTCTAGCATATAAAATCCTTAAAAATTAAGCACTTACGCAATTTATAGAGTTTAGCTCTACTTGCGAAGACTAGATATAGTGTAGATAACTATGCTATAGCTTCCATCCAACCTGCGTCCAGGTCGGCGTAACACGTATGTACTTCCCCAATTTGTGACAAAAAATTTCAGCCTGCGGAACCTTTGATTGATTTATGATCTGAAAAGTCGCAGATTACGCGGTTTTTCTTCTGCACCTCAGCATAACTCAATACCTGATAAGCTCGAAAAAATCTTGCTCCGAAAGAATCTGAATATCCGCACCCCTATTAATTAGTGCTTCCGCCTTCCGGTGTTTACTGCTCTTCTCATAGCCGTCCAACTGGCTTTTGTTCTGGGTTCCCACCACAAGCATCGTAACTTCTTTGCTAACGTTGCCGACAACGCTACATCCAGCTTGTGCCGCTATGTCAGCTGCCTCTCGGCGCACGATACTAAGCTTGCCAGTAAAGACAATGGTTTCTCCCAACAAGTCTCCATCTGGACCCCCGACTCGCCTTACGGATACCGCTGGCCTAGAAGGCGAGGTGGTGGTGGGAGTCCTCCCTTGATGCAACCAATCTTTTATGCCTGTCCCCGTATCGGCACACACATGAAGCATAATCTCCGCAGCAGCCCTAGCATCTTCAAGAGCATCGTGGTGTTTGAAAGAAATGTCGAGGTCCTGGGCAACATTTTTGAGGCCATAACCGCGCCGTGCGTAACGTTCCGGCCATGCCCTCCGAACGATTCTCGCACTGTCAAGCCAAGTAACCTGAAACGGCACATGAACCTATTCATTTTTTTCGCCCGTCTTCGGCACCACCAAAGTGTCTCGTGCCTTGTGCCTTATCTCAAGATACTCCTTCGCCCAGTCCTGACACCAATTCCAATGAATGTCCAACATGATTTTGTCGGTGTCGTCATTGACGGTATTCGGCCGCCCCGCAAAACACGCCAACGCCAATTCGTCTTCGGTCGGATACGCCTGCGCCTGTGAGCAAATGAACAACGAAGCCCCCAGCAACGCCGCCGCCGCCAACGCGCCCATGTCCACCGCAATGTCTCCGTCCAAAAAGTTTCTCATTTTATCTCTCACGTTTCCTCCTAAATCAGTGACTGCGGTATCGGTTTCATTTTATCAATGTATTCCTGCATAATCTCAATGCCGATAGGTTTGCGACCCAATCCACCCGTCTCCTGCAATGTCGCCCCCGACCCCGCAAACGGGGTAAGCACCACATCCCCCTTGTCGCTCAACAAGTGAATAAAGAAATTCGGTATTTCCTTTGGAAAGACAGCGGGGTGTGGAACCTGAATGCCGTGTGGAATAAATGCAAAACGTTGCTCGGATAGCATTTTTTGTCTTCCTGTAACGGCCTCCAACGCCTTACTTTCATTCCCGGTCCCGTGAAAGGCGTTTTATGCTCCTGCTTCTGATTGTAGTAGCGCGAATCATCGTATCCTATCCGCACTCCTCATCCAAATTGATTTTTATGTCGGGCGTAACGGAAAAGTGGTATATCCGTTCAAACGCATCCCTAAAATGATGCTTATGCGCCCCCGGATACGCTCGCTTTTGCTGCTTAATGTCCTCGTGCGTCATGGCACGCTCAACTGCAACGCGATCGAACAAAGTGTGGCTGACGAGAATAGCACCACTCAATCGGGCTTGTAACTTTTCAAAAACTACGGCAATATTCCATGGATCAAACCAATCCTTCGGGTTAATAGAGTTTGCCACTGACCTTTTAACTTCGCCATCGCGGACGTGAACTATGCCAATTTGGCAGATGCTTGCACGATTGGCATTGGCGGTCTCTACATCAATCGTATTAAATGCCAGTGTATCCACCTGTTGCCCTCCTACCGTTACTTGTCTTCCTAGATATTCCCCATCTTGAAGCCTTGGGTGACAGGACACAATAATCGCGTGTTGTCCAAAATCATATTGGGTAGCATTTAAGGTAGATGTATGACTTTGGGTGGCTCGGCAGGCTCCCATCCAGGCGCGCCCATTCCGCCATACCAGCCCAAAATTTCTATCTTCCCTTCAAGAGAGAGATGCCGATAAACGCAACCACAATACATGCATTTCTTCGCTGTATCAACTCGGCCCACGCCGGTAATCTTCTCTTGTTCTTTTGGCTTTAAGGAGCGTTGCCTATCGTGAGACCTGCCACTGCATCTTGTGGGGCACTCAGAAGAGTCAATTCTAGGTTTGGGCATTATTGCAACTTCTTCATAAGCTTTTGTTTACACAGGCGATTTTACTCTATGAAAAACAATTTATCAAATGATGTTTTCGCTCAATCCATGCTACATAGTCGATTACAAAAAGCATCTTGTTGGAAATTGGAGGGCTATTATGATTAAACTTTCTAACTCCGTTCCAGTTCGATAACGGCTAAACTTGAAACCGCCGAATCCAAGTCGGAAGCATTATGGGCCATCTCGATACGCGAACTGAGATAAAAGTATTTAATTGCCTCTTGAAAGCGCACACCTTTCCTCCCGCCCCAACCGGTATATTCCGAGCACTGTGTACCGGTGCGCTACTGGCAGGCTTTAGCCTGAATCCAGCCGCAGCAGAAGACTGGGAGGCTGGCCTGCTCAACATCCAAACCCGCTGGGCAGAAATTAAATACCAAATGCCCGAAGATGCGCACGAAGATGCTTACGCGCAACTCGTTGAAACTATAGTGAATTTATCATCAAAACACCCCGAGGAAGCAGGTATCTGGGCCTGGAAAGGGATTATCAAAGCGAGCCAAGCACGAGCAAATGGTGGTCTAGGCGCATTATCCTTGGCCGAAGAAGCCAAAGCGGATTGTGAGCGGTCCGCAGAAATAGACGCAAGCGCGCTACAAGCCTCTGCGTATGCCTGCCTGGGTCTGCTGTATGCGAAAGTGCCAGGCTGGCCTTTTGGGTTTGGAGATAAAGAACTGGCGGAAGAATACATGCTGAAAGCCTTGGAACACGCACCTGACAGCGTCGATGCCAATTACTTTTACGGGGATTTTTTGCGCGAACGCGAACGCTATAAGGAGGCGCACGGTTATTTTCTCAAGGCCCAACAGGCCCCACCTCGACCGGGGCGGTCCTTGGAAGACCAGGGCCGTCAAGAAGAAATAGCCGCCGCACTGGAGAAGATACGTTACCGGGTGCAGTGATCCTAAAATTGGGCGAAACCGCCCGAAAACGCCTGAAATTGAGTATAATGCGCCCCCTGTTTGGCCTGATTATTGTTATTGCGCATGCCCGGAATTCGCGTCAAGGAAGACGAACCATTTGATATTGCGATCCGTCGTTTCCGCCGTGCCTGTGAGCGCTCTGGCGTATTGACCGAAGCCCGTCGTCGAGAACACTACGAAAAGCCTGCCGAAGTGCGTAAACGCAAGGCGGCTGCCGCGGCCAAACGCAACGCCAAACACAATTCTCGACAATTCCGCTCGCGCTACCGCTAATTCTTCAAGCCGCCCGGCACCCGTGTCGGCACCGGGGCTGGGGCATACAATACGCCCATGGCCGACCCACTACATTTTCTGCAAGTCCCCCGCCAGGACCCGACTGTCGACGCTCCGGAAGTGCGTTTGCTGCACTATCGGGAGATTTACGGCCAGTACGAACCTGTTGACGCCGCCGAGCAGGCGGGACGCTGCCTGGCCTGCGGCAATCCCTACTGCGAATGGAAATGCCCGGTCCACAACTACATCCCGGACTGGCTGAAACTGATTGAGCAGGGCAACCTGTTTGAAGCGGCGGAACTGTCGCATCGCACCAATTCCCTTCCGGAAATCTGCGGGCGGATTTGCCCCCAAGACCGCCTGTGTGAAGGGGCTTGTACCTTAAATGACGGCTTTGGCGCCGTCACCATCGGCTCCATCGAGAAATACATCACCGACACTGCCCTGGCCCAGGGCTGGCGACCGGATATGTCCGATGTTAAACCCACAGGACGGCGGGTTGCGATTGTCGGAGCCGGACCCGCTGGACTGGCCTGTGCGGATGTACTGGCGCGCAACGGCGTTCAAGCCGTGGTTCTGGACCGTTACCCGCGCATCGGAGGACTGCTGACATTCGGCATTCCGGCTTTCAAGCTGGAAAAACAGGTCGTCGAAACCCGTCATCAACTTCTTGAAGAGATGGGTGTGGAATTTCAACTGAATGTTGAGGTCGGCCGCGACATCTCCTTTCAATCCTTGTTGGACGACTACGACGCGGTATTTTTAGGAATGGGCACTTACACCAGCATGCGCGGTGGATTCCCCGGTGAAGACCAGACCTGCACTCATGAAGCCTTGCCTTATCTGGTCGGGGCAATCAACGAAGAATTGGAATTGCAGATGAATGATGCGGAGTTCGTCGATATGGAAGGTCTGGACGTGGTGGTACTGGGGGGTGGCGACACGGCCATGGACTGCGTCCGCACCGCAGTGCGCCAACAAGCCAAGTCCGTGACATGCGCTTATCGACGTGATCTGGAAAACATGCCGGGCTCACGTCGCGAAGTGAAAAACGCCATGGAAGAAGGCGTCCAATTCCTGTTCAACCGCCAACCTCTGAGTATTGAAGACAAAGACGGCAAACCCGGTATCCGCATGATTGAAACACGCTTGGGCTCGCCCGATGAGCGCGGACGCCTGGTTCCCGAACCCGTGCCCGGCTCAGAAACCGTCTTGCCTGCAGACCGTATTGTGATTGCGTTTGGTTTTCGGGCCAGCCCTGCCGACTGGTTCGCCGAACACGACATCGCAATCAACGAACGCGGACTGGTCACCATCAATGGCCAGCGCTTGCCCGGCCAGACCACCAATCCCAAAGTTTTTGCGGGAGGCGACATGGTCCGCGGCTCCGATTTGGTCGTCACCGCCGTATTCGAGGGACGCGAAGCCGCCGAAGGCATCCTGCACTATCTGCAGGCTACCTAATTTCACAGTCGATGACCGCCCCGCAAAACGACCGGCTGTTGCGCGCTTTGCGCTGCGAGCCGACCGACCGTACGCCGGCATGGATTATGCGCCAAGCCGGACGCTATCTGCCGGAATACCGAGAATTGCGCAAACGTGTCGGCAGTTTTCTAACGCTCTGTCGCACCCCGGAATACGCCTGCGAGGCTGCCCTGCAGCCGCTGCGCCGTTATCCGCTGGATGCCACCATTGTCTTCTCGGACATTTTGACGATTCCGGACGCCATGGGTTTGGGGCTGGGTTTTACGGAAGGGACGGGACCGTACTTTGAACGCCCCATACGCCGTGCCGCGGATATTCGTGCATTGGGAGTCCCGGATCCTCAGCAGGAATTGCGCTACGTGCCAGATGCGGTGGCTTTGCTATATCAGGAAATGGGCTCGAAAATCCCCGTCATCGGCTTCGCCGGCAGTCCCTGGACACTGGCGACCTACATGATTGAAGGCCGCAGCCGCAGCGATTTCGCCTATGTCGCCGCCATGCTCAAGGAAGAACCCCAGCAGTTGGATTATCTGCTGGCTTTGCTGGCCGATGCGGTGGCGGTGTATTTGCAGGCGCAGGTTGAGGCAGGCGCCGCCGTCACCATGATCTTCGACAGTTGGGGCGGGATCCTGGACGGCGACGACTACGTGCGTTTTTCTCTGCAGCCGATGGAACGGGCCCTGGAGCAACTGGGGACAGACACGCCCCGAATTGTGTTTGCCCGCGGTGGCGGCAAGCGCTTGACGGAAGTCATGGGCACCGGCTGCGAAGCGATTGGTTTGGATGAAACGGTGGATTTGCGTGCCGCCCGCGAAGAAGTGGCAGGAGCATGTGCACTGCAGGGAAACCTCGACCCGGCCGCCTTGCGGGCCGAACCCGAGGAGTTACGTGCTGCCGTGCGGAAAGTTCTTGCGGACTACGGCCCACATGCCGGTCATATTTTCAATCTGGGTCACGGCATCACGCCGGATATCGATCCCGAGCAGGTCACGTGCCTGCTCGAAGAAGTACGCCTCACAAGTCAGACCACCTCAGAGGAGGCGGCTTCGCAAACTGAAAAATAAGTCTGTGCTCCGCATTACTCTGTCGGGAAGAAATGCATCCCTGCACCCAGCATATACCCCTCGTACATGATGACGTAACTCAACTTGAGTACAACTTTGTCGGTGCCCGGCACCCGCCAAAAGTAATCCACCCAGCCACCCATGGGGTTGCTCGAAGCCACCGCCAGCATACGGGGGATGATTTTTCGTTGTCGTTTGAGGGCGTCAAAAATCTCATCAGCAGTTCTGCCAACCAAGTTTTTGTTGCCCCCATGCGCCACAATCGTCCCTTTGGAGTCCGTCATAAAAAGGTACGGATCACCGTCAAAAGATCCGCCAGCGTTAATCGATTCAATCACCTGTTCCACCCCATACATATGGACGTTCATCCGAGTGGCCTTTACCTCACTCATCACTCGCCCGGCAGGGGTATCGTAAAAAGGTGGAGGGACATAAGTTCTAGTTGCCATTGCCGGCTGCATACCGCCCCACAACAGCGCGACACAAAGAATCCAAGAATAACGTGTGATGTGCTTAAACATGGCAATAAAACCTCCTGCTGTCTTGAGCAAACCTGTCGGCCTAAAGCGACAGTTTAACTTCCCCCGATAGTAACACGCACCCTTGTTCAAAACAATTGCGGCACCAAAATCTATTGAGGGATCACGGAATAGCACCCATCGAGGATAGACCAATAAATCAACTTGGACTTAGCTTTTCCTTTCTGCTTGGTTACTTCGTTCTCAATAACCAAATCATGGATGGATTTAGATGAAAAACGCTAGCGCAATTCACGGAGACGCTGATCAATAAGTTCATCGGGAAGAAACACTGACCGATCCGATTTCCAAATCTCAAGAGCCTTGACGAGCAATTCGTCATCGCAAGCATTCGCGGCCTTCAGTTCATCGATGACCCACAGCACACCATGGACACGAATACCAACTGTCTTCGCGACGGTGCGCAAGAGTTTATCACCCGTCAAGAGAATACTGCCTTCATGGCATTGGGCCGTGACGAGACAGAAGCAATCATTGGCCGACAGACGAGCATGTTGGCGCTTGAAAGCAAAAACATCCTCTATCCGTTCTGGAGAAAGATCATAAGTCTCCATACCTCCTTGATCAAGGATTTGCCATTCCCGATCCGTTATGCTCAGAACCTCAAAGACACGGATTGGCAACGGGACGACAAGGCGATAGGGTAAACGACCCATCGCTCGCAGAAGTCTCCCTTTGCGAAGATCGATTAAGCACGAGGCATCGTTGACGACGACACACGTCACTGGTTTTGTGGTCCCCGAATTTCTCGTTCAACGTCCGAGAGAGGCCGGCGCAGGAATTGCGCCGCCCGGACAGGAGAGACAAGTTGTTCGCCCAAAGCCCGCCAGACTAAAACTTCAAAACGCTGCGGGTGCTCGAAGGCTCCGAACCCCTCAGCGTCTAAAATCGGATTGGGCTCTCTAGTACGCCAAGTACGCGCATAACTACGAAAGGCATAATCGATAACAGATTGTGGCAGGATTCCTACTTGTCCGAGCCGCATCAGCATGGCAGCAGCCGAAACCCCGTATAGTCTCTTTAGTCGCATCAACTCGTGATAGGTCATGCCATGGCGATGTGCGCCTGCCTCCTCGACGAGATGTTCGCCCGGAACTAGAAATGCACCCGCAAAGCGGTCCATGGCCCTCTCTTGCCGAATTTCCGGATTGTCGGTCCCAAGGATGACACGATGCGCAAGCTCATGGGCAAGATTGAAGCGCTTGCGCTCCACTCCGGTCCGGCTAGATACGACAACAACTTCGGCATTGGATCGATCACCGTCTCGCTGCACGTAGCAGGCCAGTCCATCAAAATGCTCGGGCAAGTCCGCTTCGATGACCTTGATTCCTTTATCTTCGAGCAAACCCGCCATACTAGGAATTGGATCTATGCCAAGTTCCCACTTTTGGCGTAGTTTGTATGCAATCTGGTCCACCGCCTCGAAGGTCTTTACTCGCTCAGTCATGAGAGTACTGAACGGGTCTTCCGGTGGAGCCAACTCGAGAATATCCTCGATTACGAAATAGTTTTCAAGTTGCTCGATGACTATTGCCTCTGCCTTCGCACGCTCTTGTGCGGTAGTGCGCGAGTGCTTGCGGAACTCGACATCTTTGAGCACCTCTACCTGACCACCCATCAGGAAGTCCAGAGACACATCAAGTGCTTCGCCAAGTCCGACTAGAACAGCAGAGGACGGCAACATTTTGCCCGATTCGTATTTGCTGATGGCTTGTGCGCTGACCTTGGGGGTCAGTCTGTCCGCAAGAGCCCGCATTGACAAACCTGACTTCTTTCGTGCCAATCGTAGCCTTTGTTCAAACATTTTTCCCTTCCTTGTTTGCCATGGTTTACAAACAACAAAAATATCTATAATATTAAACACCAGATTTACAAAATCGTCAACTTTTGATGAGGAGAATCCTATGCCAAAAAGAAATCAGCATGTCGTACCCCGGAATACGCCTGCGATGCTGCCCTGCAGCCACTACGCCGTTATCCGCTGGATGCCACCATTGTCTTCTCGGACATTTTGACGATCCCCGATGCCATGGGTTTGAGGCTGGGTTTTACGGAAGGGACGGGACCGTACTTTGAACGCCCCATACGCCGTGCCGCGGATATCCGTGCCTTGGGAGTCCCGGATCCTCAGCAGGAATTACGCTACGTGCCGGATGCGGTGGCTTTGCTATATCAGGAAATGGGCTCGAAAATCCCCGTCATCGGCTTCGCCGGCAGTCCCTAGACACTGGCGACCTACATGGCTGCAGGGAAACCTCGACCCGGCCGCCTTGCGGGCCGAACCCAAGGAGTTACGTGCTGCCGTGCGAAAAGTTCTTGCGGACTACGGCCCACATGCCGGTCATATTTTCAATCTGGGTCACGGCATCACGCCGGATATCGATCCCGAGCAGGTCACGTGTTTGCTCGAAGAAGTACGCCTCGCAAGTCAGACCGCCTCAGAGGAGGCGGCTTCGCAAACTGAAAAGTAAAACGGCGCTCAACATCACTCGGCAGGGAAATACATGCCCGCACCCAGCAAATATCCGTCGCGCATGACGACATAACTTAGTTTGAACACAATTCTTTGGGTGTCCGGCACACGCCAGTAGTAATCCACCCAGCCACCCTCGGGATTGCTTGAAGCCACCGCCAGCATACGAGGGATGAATTTTTGTCTGTTGGCATCAAAAATCTCATCAGCAGTTTTTCCAATGAGCTCCTGGCTGACCGGATGCGCCACGATTGTACCTTTGGAATCCATCATAAACAGGTACAGGTCTCCATCGCGAAATTCACCGCTGTTGGCCGCCTCAATTGCTTGTTCCGCCCCATCTTCCCTTATACGTCTCGCAGCATTCTCCACTAGAGACATTACTTTCCACACAGGTGTTGCTATAAGGTCGGGGGGCACAAGAATTACGTTATTTGCCATTGCCGGCTGCATGCCGCCCCACAACAGCGCGGCACAAAGAATCCAAGAATAACGTGTGATGTGCTTAAACATGGCGATAAAACCTCCTGCTGTCTTGAGCAAACCCGCCGACCTAATGTGACAGTTTAACTACCTCCGATAGTAACACGCGCCCTTGTTCCAAACACTCGCAAACTGGCGTACTACTTTTTTCGTTCGATGAGTTAATTATTTGTCAAAGTGAGCCGGAACCGGCGGGAGCAAAATCTCATTCTTAATCCGAATTCCAAGCGCGTGGGAAATCTGGCACAAGCGTCGATAACTGGCGGACGCATACCGTTCTGCTTCGTATCGTTGAATTTGCTGTTCCTGGATACCTAGTCGCTCACCGAGTTCACGTTGGCTTAAGCCTTGAGCAATTCGAGCCTTAATAAGCCCGTCTGCAAGCCTGTCGAAAGAAGATACCGATATCAACGACGTATTGGCCGATCTTAGGCTTTCGTAATCCTCAATCTCTTTCTGCAAATCGTTCAACTGACTTTCCATTGCCTCTTTTTCGGCACTTACAAGCCTCGGATGTACGTTTTGGTGCTCGCGCGACAACGGGTCAAACTCCTTGATTGCGCGCATCAAACCTTTCGCTTTATTCCTCGTGATTTTGTACTGTCTCTCGTTGGTAATCATGGCAAGCTCTCCAAATCAATCTGCACGACTCCTTTCTCAACACCGTCTCGGTCTGTCATAAAGAAATCGCGATAGAGTACGCCCTCTCTCGCAAGTGCGGTCGCCGGGAACAGTTCTCCCAAATACTTCGCCTTCATTGCAGCCCGGCTATTGGTGAAATCGAGGAGAACCGGGTCCAGTAACGTGGGATCCACACCAACTGTCTCCCACGCACCATCATAGTCCCTAGGCAGTGGCTTCGTTGATACAAAACTACCGTTTAGTAACAACGTGCGGCAGCCGGCTGCGGCTAAATTTCGACATGCCGAAAATAACCCCTCCATCAACCGCACTCGATGACTATTACCTACGAACCTATTGGATATTTCACACCACTGGGCATTATGCACACCCGGTGGAAGGTAACCTGTCTTTGGGTCTGCCTCTGGAACCATAACACAACATTATTGTTGTGTTTTTGGATATGTCAACTTCTGCATGATTTTTGCAGAAGCGCGTATGACTTAAAACAATTGCTCAGGAATATCGATCGTCTTTTGATCTTTCGGCAGTGTGCCGGAATCACTGGACAACTGACTCGGCACGTGTTCCTCCCGAAAAGTCTCCACCACGCTGTTGACACTGTTCGGCCCGGCAAGAAGCCCGTTTTCCGGATCGATGCGGGCTTGAACCATACCGGGCGGCATCTCCATGGGAATCTCAGGCACCGAGGCCAAGGCCACTTTCATAAAATCCATCCATAGCGGCAGTGCCGCCACCCCGCCGACTTCGCGGCGCCCCAGTTTTTCGAAATCGTCGCGGCCCACCCAGGCGGTGGCAACCAGCTGATTGTTGAACCCGCTGAACCAGGCATCGCGCTGATCGTTGGTGGTGCCGGTTTTGCCGGCCAGGTCGTTGCGACCCAGTTCCATGGCGCGACGACCTGTGCCTCTTTTGACCACATCCCGCAACATGCTGACAATCTGGTAGTGAACACGTCGGTCCAGTACCCGCGGGGCAGCATTTTCCGGAGGCAGCAACGGCAAATTCGGATCCGCTGTCGGCGATGATGCCATCTTCAGCCTCTGGCAGGCTTCGTCGCACACGCGACGGGCATCGCTGACATACACCAATTGCCCGCGATGGTCTTCAACACGCTCGATTAAGTACGGCTCAACTTTGTAGCCTCCGTTGGCGAACACTGCAAATCCCGTGGACATCTCCAAAGGCGTCGCCTCGCCGGACCCCAATGCCAATGTCAGATTTTTGGGCAGTTCTTCCGCATCAAAACCAAAACGTTCCACGAACTGGCGCACGTACTCGTTGCCCAAACTGTCCAGCAGGCGCACGGAGACCACATTGCGCGAGAACGTCAATGCCGTGCGCAAGCGCGTCGGGCCGTAAAACTGCCCGCTGTAATTGGCGGGACGCCACACGCCCTCGAAGCCCTGATCGTGATACACGACCGGTGCGTCATTGATGATGGTAGCCGGCGTATAGCCCTTTTCCAATGCGGCCGCATACAAAAACGGCTTGAAGCCGGAACCGGGCTGACGGCGGGCCTGGGCGGCTCGGTTGAATTTGCTCAACGCAAAATCAAATCCTCCGGTCAACGCCCGAATGGCCCCATTGTTCGGGTCCATCGCCACCAGTGCGCTGGAGGCCTCCGGAATCTGGCGCAACCGCCAGACATCCTCCTCAAAAACCAAGTGCACCACATCACCCGCGCGCAGTACCTCTGCGGTGGACTCGGGAGGCGGCCCGCGACGGTTGACGTCCAGCATCGGACGCGCCCACAGAATTTCTTTCAGTGTCAACTCCGCCCAGCGTCCATTCCCCAGATAAAGATGTGCGACATCTTTGGCGGCGTGTGTCACCAAGCCGTTTTGAAAGCCTCCCTTGGTCGGGAAAGAGCGCAGCAACTTGTCCAGTTCCTGTTGCGAGGCTGGAATGGGATCGACATGGTGCGGCGCACCCCGCCAACCATGGCGCAAGTCATAACGGATCAAGGCCCGCCGCACCGCCTGGTTGGCGGTCACCTGCAGCTTTGCGTCCAGCGTCGCATGTACGGTATAGCCGGCGGTATACGCCGCCGGACCGTAGCGCTTGACCATTTCCGCCCGAATCATTTCGCTGGCGTACGGTGCGGTCGCCGTTGCGTGACCTCGGCTGGGTCGGGCCGTCACTGGAGCCTGCACCGCTTCCTCATGCTGCTCCGGAGTGATGTAATTTTCATGCAGCATGCGATCCAGCACATAGTGGCGTCGCTGGGTCGAGCCTTCCGGACTGGTAAAAGGATTAAGCGTGGAAGGAGCTTTGGGCAAGCCGGCAATGGTCGCGATCTGCGCCAGCGTCAAGTCCCGCGGCAACGCACCGTAATACACTTCCGCCGCCGCGCCCACTCCATAGGCGCGCTGACCCAAAAAAATCTTGTTCAGGTAAAGCGTCAGAATCTCGTCTTTACTCAACTCCTGCTCGATGCGCAATGCCAGATAAATCTCGCGCAACTTGCGGGTGAAATGACGTTGCCGGCCCAAATAAAAATTCCGGGCCAGCTGCATGGTGATGGTGCTGCCTCCTTGGCGAATCCGGCCGCTGCGGATCAGTGATACTGCTGCACGCACCAGGGCCTGGACATCCACGCCGTAATGCTCGTAAAAACGCGCATCCTCGGAGGCGATAAACGCCTGGCGCATCTGTTCGGGAATATCGTCCAGAACGGTGGGAATGCGCCGCTTGGCACCATAGGCGGCAAGCAGTTCGCCGTCCCGTGAAAACACGCGCAACGGCGTTTCCAACTTGACTTCGCGCAACTCCGCTACCGTCGGCATGCTCGGCTGCACATACAGATACCCGCCCAACAGCGTCATCCCGCCCAGCAACATGGCGAAGCCGACGACGCGAAGCATGCGACGAAAAATGATCATTCGTAATTTCTCACTGTGTCGTGCAGTATATTGTGCGGCAAAGGCCCGCTACTCTTTATGACAATCCATCGCCCCAATATCTTCCTGGTCGGCCCGATGGGGGCCGGCAAAACCACCTTGGGCAAGCGCTTAGCGCAACTGACCCGACGTGCCTTCGTCGACAGCGACGCGATTCTGTGCGAGCGCGCCGGCCTGACGGTGTCGGAGATTTTCTCGCTGGAAGGCGAGGACGGGTTCCGCCGACATGAGAGTCGCCTCATTGACGAGTTGACCCAGCAATCCGACATTGTGCTGGCGACCGGCGGGGGCGCGGTGCTGGATGCCGGCAATCGGCGTTGGCTCGGTGCGCGCGGGGTGGTGTTTTATTTACGGGCCTCACCGGCGATTCAGTGGCAACGCACCCGACACAGCCGTCATCGCCCGCTGCTACAGGCCGACGATCCGCAAGGCACTCTGGAACGCTTGTTCGCAGAGCGGGACCCGCTTTATCAGGAAGTCTGCGATCATCAGATCGACATCGATTCCCTGGCGCCGGATGCAGCCTGTCAAAAAATCCTGACGCATCTGGGCGGACCCGACGCATAAGTCGGGCTTTTGATTTAAATATTCTTTTCGGGGTCCACGCGGACCGTCACGATGTCCGTGTCATGATATTGCTGATGGTGGACGGACGAAGCAAAATGCCGCAACAATCGCAGCGACAGTTCCGGATCTGTCCCGGATTTATCAATCCGTCTGCCCAGCAGGGCGATCCGATCCTCGATATTTTTCTCGCCGGGTGCGACGATAAATTCCAGGACTGCACCTCCCGCCTCTTTGCGCGCGATTAAAAGCAAGTTTCGAGGGGGTGCGTCCCCGTCGCTTTTTTCTTCATTCTGCTGCACAAGCGTCGTAAACGCCTCCTCCGAAACCGCATCCAGTCGATGCGACAACGCATCGTCCATGTTGTTCTGCGATGCAAAGGTGGCTACAAACTCCCCAATCTCCGACAATGCGGAAGCCTCCAGCGGCACCTGCTTGCGATGACGGCGAGGGGCGACCCATTCCAGAAACAGCGTCAGCAGAATCGCTACCAGGCCCCCGGCCGTCATGCCGTTCTCCAGTAGCCCGCCGGCGAATCCGGCGAAGTACTCGGGAAAAATCAGGCCGTTTTGAAAACCCACTCCGACCCAGAATGCTGCTCCGGCAATCAGGCTCTGCCGATAGTCAATCCCGTCCTGGACAACAATCTTCATGCCCAACACGAACAGCATCGCCAGCAGCACCGCGATGTACGCCGCCGCAACCGAACCCGGGATGGCCAACACCACCGCGAGCGCTTTGGGAAGGAAGGCGATAATCACGAATACCAGCCCCAGGGCAATCCCCACATGACGGGAGGCGACGCCGGTCAGTTCGGTCACGGCCACGCTGATGGAGTAAGTCGTGTTCGGGACGGTGGCGGCCAGACCGGACAGCAGGTTGCCCATGCCGTCGGCTGACACGGCGCCCTGTACCGAGCGGAAATCCACCGCTCGCGGTCGATGCCAGGAGATGCGCTGCACGGCAATGGCATCGCCGATTGTCTCGGTGGCGCCGACCAGGGTGACCACCACAAACCCCGGAAGAAGCGCCCAGAAAACCGGCCCGAAACTCAAATCAATCCCCGGCCATGCGCCTTCCGGCAAGCCGATCCACGAAGCCTCCAGCACCCGCTCCACATCGTAAAGGCCGTAAAACCCGGCGACAACCGAACCCACGACGACCCCGATAAATGGGGCCCAGAGCCGGTAGGCGCCGGTCGCCGTGAGCGTAATGCCGGCGATGGCAAGCAAGGTCACCAGAACACTGGTGGAGACCGCCGACATGGAACTGCCGTCCGGCACGTACGTCATCTGCTCGAAGATGATCGACATCACGGAGACCGGAATCAGCATGATGACCGTCCCGGTGACGGTCGGGGTCAAGATGCGCCGGAGCAGAGACAGCCGCGTGGCGAGGATGAACTGAAGCAGCGCCGAGACCAGCACCAATGTGGCGAGCATCGCAGGCCCACCTTGTGCCAGCGCCGCCACGCAGATGGCGATAAATGCCCCGGACGTGCCCATGGCCAGTACGTAGCCCGCCCCGAACCGGCCGAACCGAACCGCCTGCATAATGGTGGAGATGCCGCCGATTGCGACCGCCGCGAACACCGCCCACGACAAGTAGGATTCGGTGCCGCCGGCCGCCCGCACGACAATCGCCGGGGTCAGGACGATACTGCCGACGATCAGCAGTGCAAGCTGAAGACCCAGACCCGCCACCAGCGGCGTCGGCGGTTTCTCATCGGCCTCGTACCTTAAGCCTGTCGGTGAATCCGCACCCTTCTTCATCAGCGCAACACCCGCCCCCGCATAAAAATCCGCCAAGAGATAGTACAGCACTCACTTGACGCTTCCAAAGGTCGGAAGGCAGAAAAAGGGTATCAACCGCTTTGCCGCATATCCGCTGCCGTCGGTCGGCCAGCCGCCTGCCGGATAAAATAGGCGCAGCCTCAACAACCTCCTCTTCCCATGCGCGAGTTGACCGTCGACCTCAAGGATGCGTCATACCCGATTCTGATTGGCGACCATCTTCTGCAGGACCCCCGCAGCTGGGAACACTTCGTCGGCCCCACGGCCGCCGTGATCACGCAACCCAGCGTCGAGTCTCTCTATGCCCGCCCCATGGCGCAGGCACTGGGCGCCCGTTGCCGGGGCTGTTACGTCCTGCCGGATGGCGAGCCGCATAAAACCTTGGAGACGCTGCAGGGCCTTTATACCTGGCTGCTGGAGCAGGAACTTGAGCGCGACACGACGCTGATTGCCGTCGGCGGGGGCATGGTCGGCGACATGACGGGGTTTGCGGCGGCGACCTATATGCGCGGCGTGAACTTCCTGCAGGTGCCCACCACGCTGCTGGCCCAGGTCGATGCGTCCGTCGGCGGCAAGACCGGTGTCAACCACCCGCTGGGCAAAAACATGATCGGCGCGTTCTGGCAGCCGCAGGCCGTCTTGATTGATCCCACCACGTTAGGCAGTCTGCCTGCCCGCGAAATACACGCCGGCATTGCCGAGATCATCAAATACGGCCTGCTCGGCGATGCGGACTTTTTCGCCTGGCTGGAAGAACACATCGAGGAACTCGTAGACCTGCAGCCGGAAGCGCTGGGTTATGCGATTGAGACGTCCTGCGCTTGCAAAGCGCGGATTGTCGGCGCCGACGAGCGCGAACGCACCGGCACACGGGCGTTGCTGAATCTGGGTCATACGTTCGCCCATGCCATTGAGACGGAGCAGGACTACGCACAGTGGCTGCACGGCGAGGCCGTCGCCTGCGGCATGGCGCTTGCGGCCGACTTGTCGGTACGGTTGGGCTGGCTGGGCGAGGCAGAAGCAGATCGCATTCGCGCCCTGCTGCAACGCGGCGGACTGCCCACAGCCTTGCCAGATGATTTGGAACCTGAACGGCTTCGCAGCCACATGCGCCACGACAAGAAAAACACCAGTGGCAAGCAACGTCTGATTCTGCTGCGCGCCATCGGGCAGGCGGAGTTGACCGATCAGGCGCCGGAAGAACTGTTGCTCGCGACCCTGTCCGCCAAATCCTGATCTGCATGGCCGTCGACCTACTTCCCGAACAACCCGGTCAGGCAGCAAGTTGCGAACTGGCCGCCTATGCGGCCAGTGCCGAACAGTCCCGCGGACGCCTTCATTCGGAGTCGGAAGACCCTTACCGCACGCCCTATCAGCGCGACTGCGACCGGATTATCCACTCCGCCGCTTTTCGCAGCCTCGAATACAAGACCCAGGTCATGGTCAACCATGCCGATGGGTTGTTTCGCACCCGGCTGACCCACAGCATGGAAGTCGCCAAAC
Source organism: uncultured candidatus Poriferisulfidus sp. (assembly GCA_965221375.1). Classification (GTDB taxonomy): domain Bacteria; phylum Pseudomonadota; class Gammaproteobacteria; order Poriferisulfidales; family Poriferisulfidaceae; genus Poriferisulfidus. The sequence continues at coordinate 145,518 of OZ244883.1, forward strand.
TGGCCCGGGCTTTGACCCGGGCGCTGCGACTGAATGAAGATTTGGCGGAGGCCATTGCCCTGGCGCATGATTTGGGGCACACGCCTTTTGGGCATACCGGACAGAGCACCTTAAACCGCTGCATGCAGGACTACGGCGGCTTCGAGCACAACCTGCAGTCGTTGCGCGTGATTGACGAGCTGGAGCACAAGTATGCAAATTTCCCGGGGCTGAATTTAACCTTCGAGACCCGCGAGGGTGTCCTGAAACGCTGCGGTCCGGAACTGGCGGGCAGTCTGGGCGATGTCGGCGAGCGGTTTGTGAAGAACGAGTACCCCACTCTGGAAGCCCAATTGGTGGATATTGCCGACCGTATCGCCTACACCAACCATGACCTGGACGACGGTCTGCGCCTGCACCTGCTGGACCTGGACGCGGTCCGAGGATTGGAGTTGTACGCCCAGGCGTATGAAGCCGCCGATCGTGCCACCCCGGATCTGCCCCAACACTCTCTGCTGCATGAAACCAACCGACGTCTGATCAGCGCCATGATGGTGGATTTGATTGAGACGACTCAAAGCCAGATTGAGCGCGTCAAGCCGGACTCCGTACAGGAGGTGCGCGAATGCGGCGAAGCGCTGGCCCGCTTCAGCAGCGACATGCACCAAAGCCTGGCGCCGGTCACCCGCTTTCTGCATGAACACTACTATGAGCATTACCAGCTGAAACGCATGGGCACCAAGGCCCGAAAAATCATAGAAGATTTGTTTGGCGCTTTTATGGAGACCCCACACCTGCTGCCCAAATCCGTCGCCCAGCACGTGCAGGATAAAGAGCAAAGCAACGGCGCCGCCGGACGCGCTCGCGCCATTGCCGATTACATCGCCAGCCTCAGCGACCGCCGCATTCTTTCGGAGTACCGAAAAGTCTTCGATGTGACCGAGCGCATGGAGCTTTAAAAAGGGCTCCATGCAACCCTTATAAACCGTCGCGACGACTTGCCGATGTTACAATCTCCCACCCGAAGCCTTCCCGCGCACGCGCTTCGGCAACCATGACGTTTCAAGAACTTCTCCGCCAGTTGGAAGATTACTGGGCCGCACAAGGCTGTGCCATTCTGCCCATCCATGATCTGCCGATGGGCGCGGCGACGTTTCATCCGGAAATCTTTTTCCGGGCCCTCGGCCCGGACCCCTGGAAATGCGCGTTCGCGCAGCCCTGCCGTCGTCCCACCGACGGGCGGTACGGCGAAAACCCGAACCGCTTACAACGTTACTACCAGTTTCAAGTCGCACTCAAACCGTCCCCGGACTCCATTCAGGAGTTGTATCTCCAGTCGCTTGAGCATCTCGGCATCGCTTCGGACAAAAACGACGTACGCTTCGTGGAAGACGACTGGGAATCCCCGACTTTAGGCGCCTGGGGCTTGGGCTGGGAAGTCCAACTCAACGGAATTGAGATCAGTCAATTTACCTACTTCCAACAAGTCGGCGGGCTTGAATGCAATCCGACGCTGGGAGAGATCACCTACGGACTGGAGCGTTTGGCCATGCTTCTTCAAGACGTCGAGAATGTGTTTGATCTGGTCTGGAGCCGCAGCGACACCGATACAGTCACTTATGGGCAACTGTTTCACCGCAACGAAAAGGAACAGTCCGCCTACAACTTTGACCACGCCTCCACGGAAGGGCTGCTCGCCCAATTCGAAGAAGCCGAGCGCGAATGCAGCCGTCTCGTCGAACATAACCTGCCGCTGCCGGCGTACGATCAACTGCTCGCCTGCTCGCACAGTTTCAATTTGCTGGATGCCCGGCATGCCATCTCGGTCACAGACCGGCAGAAATACATTTTGCGCATCCGGCGACTTGCCGAAACCATCGCCAAAGCCTATGTGGGCGAAACGCCAGCCTGACGCCCCTGTAGTACGGCCATGACGGCGCGATCGGTTTTATTCGAACTCGGCACCGAGGAACTCCCGACCCAGGCGCAACTCACGCTGCCGGACATTTTGGCGGACCAGGTCCGCGCCAATCTGGAGACCGCCGAGTTGACATTCGAGCCGGCCATCCAAGCGTATGCATCCAGCCGGCGGCTGGCGCTGCTCATCCCGCAGGTCGCCGCCCAAACCCCCGAACGTGAAGAGACCCGTCGCGGGCCTTCGGTGCAGGCGGCGTTCGATGCCGAAGGTGAACCCACCCCGGCACTGCGGGGATTTATGAAAGGCTGCCAGGCCTCGGAAGATCAACTGGCGCGTTGGCAACAAGGACAAGACTGTATCGAGACTTCCGCCGGGAAGTGGGTTGCATTCACCCGCACCCGCGCCCCGCAAAACTGTCAGGAACTGCTGCCGCAAATCTTCGCCCAGGCCCTGCGGGACCTGCCGCTGCCCAAACGCATGCGCTGGGGAGCTCAGGATCTCAGTTTCCTGCGACCGGTGCGCTGGGTGGTACTGATGTACGGAGACGAAGTGGTCGAAGGGCAATTGATGGGCTTGCCCTGCGGGCGGACTTCGCAAGGACACCGCGCACTCAGCGATGGGCAAATCTCTTTTAATCAGGCGGAAGATTATGTGGAAACCTTGAGCCGGCAAGGCCAGGTGCTGATCGATGCCGATGCCCGCGCACAAAACATCTCGGAACAGATCGCTATCCTTGAAAAACAACTGGGACACACGGCGGAAGCTTCCGAGACCTTGCTCGATGAAGTCTGCGCCGGGGTCGAGTTCCCGGTGGTGTTGGCCGGGCACTTGGATTCGTCGTTTGCGGGTCTGCCTGAAGCGGTGGTTTTGGAAGTGCTGGAAGGGCAGCAGAAATACCTGCCCATGCGTGATTCCGAAGGCGCCCTTGCCAAACATTTTCTGGTCGTCGCCAATGTCCCGGATCCGGAAAACCGCATTCGCCGCGGAGCGGAAGCGGTGGTGCGCGCGCGACTGCACGATGCCGCTTTTTATCTGCAGCACGACCGGCAACGACCGTTTGCCTCCCGGGTCGAAGACCTTGCGGGCGTCGCCTTTCACCACAAACTGGGCACGATGCACGAGCGCGCCGAGCGTCTGGTCGCATTAAGCCGGCATCTGGCGCAACGGCTCGGAGAAGACCTCGACCTTGCCGCCCAGGCTGCCCGTTTATGCAAAGCGGACTTGGGCACCGACATCGTGCAGTCTTTCCCCAAACTCCAAGGCGTGATGGGCGCCCATTACGCACGGTTGGAAGAAGAACCCGAGGCCGTCTGCACGGCGATTGCCGAACACTACCAGCCGCGTCACGCCGGCGATGCTTTGCCGCAAACACCTCTGGGGCAAATTCTGGCACTGGCCGACCGTCTGGACATGCTGGCCGGAATCAGCAACATCGATGAGATGCCCACCGGCACCCGCGACCCGCTGGGGATTCGCCGCGCCAGCTACGGGATCCTACGTCTGATGGTCGAGGGCCCGATGGGCTTGGACCTGGACGACGAACTGGAGGCCGCCGCGCAAAACTATCCGGAGAATCTGCGCAACGCCGCCGCGGTGCCGACCGCACATGCATACATGTATGAACGGCTGTCCGCCTACTGCGCCGAACAAGGTCAGGCAAAGGATGCGATCCGCGCGGTGCTGGAGGCCCCCAGCACACCGGCGCGTCCGATCGATATTCTGGCGCGGATTACGGCCGTCTCCGCATTCAAGCAACTGCCGCAGGCGCGTACGCTGATCGAGACCAGCCGTCGTCTTCACAACATTCTGGAAGCCGCTGGAGAGATACCGGACGCCACGTCTTTGGACCCGGCGTTAATGGAGCCGGTTGAGACGGCCCTGCAGACTCAACTCGAAGACGCCAAAGCTCAGATGAATCAGCATTACCAGCAGCAGAACTATCCGTCGGCGCTGGAGGCTTTATGCGCCCTGGCCGAACCGATTGATGCGTTCTTCGAAGAGGTGCTGGTGATGGCGGAAGACGCCAGAATACGGCATAATCGCTTGGGGCTTCTTCAAGAACTTCAGCAGTTGTTCACCACCATTGCCGATTTCACGGTCTTGCAAGTCCGCAAGGAAGAGGCGGCCTGATTTATGAAAATGGTCATTCTCGATCGCGACGGCGTGCTGAACCACGACCGCGAGGATTTCATCAAAACCCCTGACGAGTGGGAGCCGATTGACGGCAGCATGGAAGCCGTGGCGCGCCTCAACGAGGCCGGCTACCGCGTCATGATTGCCACCAATCAATCCGGCATCGGCCGGGGCATGCTGGATATGGCCACGTTCAACCGCATCAACCTGAAGATGCACAGCATCCTGCGCCATTTCGGCGGCTGGATCGATGCAATCTTCTTTTGCCCGGACCCGCCGGATTCCGACAGCCAATGCCGCAAGCCCAATCCCGGCATGCTGCACGAAATCCGCGAGCACTGCAACACCACTTTGGAAGACACGCCGATGGTCGGCGACAAACTGTCCGACATCCAGGCCGCCATCGCCGGAGGGGCGCAACCGGTACTGGTACGCACCGGCTACGGCGCGCAGACCGAGAAAAGCGGCAAACTGCCCGACGGTGTTCCCGTCTATGACGATTTGCGGGCCTTCGTCGAACACCTGCTTGAAAAACCTGCCTGAATTTATGCTGGCGCTTCGGTCCACGCTGTTTTACCTGGGCCTGACTCTGAACACTCTGTTTTTCGGCCTGCTGTCGCCGCTGGCCTGGGCCTTGCCGCGACGTCAGGCCTACAACTTCATGGTGTGCTGGAATCGTTGTACCTTGGTGTGGGTGCGACTGTGTTGCGGCATTCGTTACCAGGTTCATGGCCTTGAGAATGTCCCCCCGGCAGGACCCTACGTCGTCATGGCCAACCACCAGTCCGCCTTCGAGACCATCCTGATGGCGATTCTGTTCCCGCAACCGGCCTTTGTCCTCAAACGCTCACTACTGCATATTCCTTTCTTCGGCTGGGGCCTGGCCGCTACCCGCCCGATTGCCGTCAATCACAAGGCCCCAATTCGAAGTTTCAAGAATTTAGTAAAAAAAGCAGGCAAAAAGCTACAAAAAGGCGATGTTATCATCATTTATCCGGAAGGAGCCCGACTTCCGACCGGCGTTCGCGCTCCTTATCAGCCCGGAAGCGCCCACATCGCCACGCATAACGGCGTGCCGGTCGTGCCGGTTGCCCATAATGCCGGGCACTGCTGGCCGCGTCGTTTTTTGAAATACCCGGGCACGGTCACGCTCACAATCGGCGCGCCGATTGACGCCACCGGTATGGACATGAAGGAATTGAACCAAAAGGTTCAGGAATGGATTGAAGCCCAAGGCGCGCAAATGGCGCCGCCCGCCTGATCTCTAAGGAGCCGGATTCGGATACGCCTCGTGGATCGCTTCGATCTCGCCGAGCGCTGACTCCGGCAACTCCAACTCGACACTGCGCAAATTCTCTTCCAACTGCTCTTCGGTGGTCGCACCGATGATCACACTGGAGACGAACGGCTGCTGCCGCACGAAACTCAAAGCCATCTGCGCCGGCGACCAGCCGTGCCCGCGGGCCAGTTCCACATACTGCCGGGTCGCCTGTTTCGATTGCGCATTGCTGTAGCGTGTGAAGTAATCCCATCGCTGCAGACGACTTCCGACCGGGCAGTCGTCGAGATATTTGCCGGTCAGCACCCCGAAGCCCAGGGGAGAGTAGGCCAGCAGGCCGCAACGTTCGCGGATGGCCATCTCGGCCAATCCCACTTCGAAAGTGCGGTTCAGCAAACTGTAGGGATTCTGAATGGAGGCAATGCGCGGTCCTGATTTCTCCCGGGACAAGCGCAAATACTCCGCCGTCCCCCATGGTGTTTCATTGGAGATGCCGATCGCCCGCACCTTGCCGGCAGCGACCAAATCCTCCAGCACCCCATAAGTCTCTTCAATCGCGATGGCGTCACCGTCCTCTTCATGCGTATAGCCAAGGCGGCCGAAATAATTGGTGGGGCGCTCGGGCCAATGCACCTGGTACAAGTCCACATAGTCGGTCTGCAGCCGTCGCAGACTGTTGTCGATGGCCTGGTGAATGTGCTGGGCATTCAGACGCGGGCCGTCGCGCAAATGGCGCATGAATTCGCCGGGGCCGGAGACTTTTGTGGCGACCAGCACCTGGTCTCGCGCCACATCGCCGCGGGCCAGCCAGCTGCCGATGTACTGTTCGGTCAGGCCCTGGGTTTCCGCACACGGCGGGATGGCGTACATTTCGGCGGTATCGATGAAATTGACGCCGTGCGCCAGCGCACAGTCCAGCTGGCGATGGGCTTCCGCCTCAGTGTTTTGCTCCCCGAAGGTCATGGTGCCCAGGCAAATGACGCTGACATCCAGGCCGGTGTCTCCCAGGGGTCGTTGTTCCATGCTCATATCCGCAGTTCCTCGACGACTTTGCCGCCAATCAGGTGTTGTTCGATGATACGGTCAATATCCGCCCGGTCGCGGTAGTGATACCACACGCCTTCGGGATACACCACGATGATTGGGCCTTCCGCGCAACGGTCCAGGCAGCCGGACTGATTGATGCGGGTTTGCCCCGCCCCGTGAATGCCCAATTCTTTGCAGCGTTGTTTGGCATAGTCGCGCGCCGCACGCGCATCATGATCCTGACAACAGGCTTCATCCTCGCGTTCGTTGACGCAGAAGAACACATGGCGCCGGTAATAGGACATCGAAAAAAACCAACCCGTCAAACAACCGCCTGAAAGACCCCGCTTGCGCAGTGGTACCGAGAGTGGGACTCGAACCCACACGGGGGACTACCCCACCGGATTTTGAGTCCGGCGCGTCTACCAATTCCGCCATCTCGGCTCACCGGACATGACGACACGAACCATTTTCAAACGGTCCTGCCCGATAGCGGTTATTGTAACAATGCGCCGTTCAGCGCTGCAGACTGAGCACCGCGTCGCACACCTGCTGGGGCGGGATGGCCGTCATGCAGGCATGCACCTCGTACGGGCACACCCGCCGATGGCACGGACTGCATATGGCGCGAGCGCTACAGATCACGCGCTGAGTGGTCAGCGGCGGATGCGTGTCGGGGCTGGTCGAGCCGTAAATGCCGACCACCGGAGTGCCCACCGCCGCCGCTACATGCATCAGGCCGGAATCGTTGCCGACAACACCCCCCAGACCCGCCATCAGATCAATCACTTCATCCAACGTAGTCCGCCCGCAGCCGTTGACTGTCTGTTGCGGCGCGGCGGCGGCGATGGCCTCGCCCATTGCCCGCTCCTGCGCCGTCCCCAGCACGATGACTTGCTGTCCTTGATTTGCCAGCAACGCTGCCAGCTCCGCGTACGCTTCAACCCCCCACTGTTTAGCCGGCCCATAGGCGGCGCCTGGCACCAGGCCGACCCGGGGCGCCTTTGGGTCCACCCCAAGGCGCGACAGCATGTTTTCGGCCGCTTGTGAAGTAACTTCCAGATGCGGCCAGGGCACTTCGTCTTCGGCCACCGAAGAAGATGCCAGCTGCGCCATTTGCGCCTGAATGCCGGCAGGGCGTGCTTGTGCGTCGGTCAACAACCCGCCGCGCGTCGTCGTCCCAAAACCGATGCGTTTCGGAATGCCAGCCCAGTACGGCAGCAACGCGGCCTTGACGGAACGGGGAATCACAATCGCCTGCTGATATTGGCCCCGCAGTTCTCGAGCCAGTTTCAGGCGCCGCCCCAACCGGAGCCGCCCATGCTTCACATCCAACGTCCAATGCCGGTCGACTTCCGGCATGCGCCGCAGCAAGGGTTCAGCCCACACCGGCGCCACCACATCAATACGTGCCGCCGGCTGCTGCCGCGCCAGCAGGGCGTACAACATCTGACTGAAGACAAGATCGCCGATCCAAGCCTGCGCGACTACCAGAGTACGCGGCGTCGGATCGGCCATGCCGTTACTTTTTCTCGCGGATGAGCCGAATGAGTCGGGTCGACGACTGTTCCGCCACCAGCGGCAACAACACCACTTTGCCGCCCGCCTGCTTGACGGCGTCGGCACCGGCAAGTTGTTCCACCCGGTAATCCGCGCCCTTCACCAGCACATCCGGCAGTACGGCCCGAAGCAGTTGCTCCGGAGTCTTTTGCGAAAACGACACCACCCAGTCGACACACTCCAGACCGGCCAGCAGCCGCTGGCGATGCTTGAGCGGTTGAATCGGCCGCTCGGATCCTTTATTGAGGCGCACGGAGGCATCGCTGTTGACCGCCACAATCAGACGATCGCCCAACTGCGCTGCCCGCTCCAAAAGATCCACATGGCCGGCATGAAGAATATCAAAGCAACCGTTGGTGAAAACAATCGACTCCCCGGCGGCGCGGCTGTCGCGCACCAGTCGCAGCAGGGCATTGCGCGTCACGATGCCGGTGGTCATCCGCCCCTCGGAGCGGATGGCCCGGGCCAACTCTTCCGGCGTGACTGCCGCGGCTCCGAATTTGGCCACCACGCAACCGGCCGCATGATTCGCCAAGCGCATCGCATCCTTGAAAGGCAACCCCGCCGCCCGCGCACTGGCGAAGGTGGCGATCACCGTATCGCCCGCACCGGTCACATCAAACACCTCGCGGCCGACCGCTTTCAGATGCATACCGCCGCGTCCCTGCTGAAGCCACATGCCTTGTTCGCTCAAGGTCACCAGCATGGCTTTGAGGCGATGGCGGCGGCGAAGTTTTTCCGCCTGGGTCTGGATGTCCTTCATGCTGGTGGTCGGACCGGCCGCCTGCTCCAGCTCGTGGCGGTTGGGCTTGACGACCGTCGCACCCGCATAGGCCGCAAAGTCCGAACGTTTCGGGTCCACAAACACTTCTTTGCCCGCCTGTTTCGCCAACTTGATCAACGGTTGCGGATCCGCCAGTGTCCCCGTACCGTAATCGGACAGAATGACAGCATCGCACCGCTTCAAGGCGGCCTTGTACTTGCGCACCAGTGTCGTGGAATTCGCATCACAAGGGCGTTCAAAATCCAGTCGCACCAACTGCTGGTTCTGGCTGACCACGCGCAGTTTTTTCACCGTCAAGCGGTTTTTCTGAATCAACAGTTGGTTGTCGATTCCGTGACGGCGCAGCAATTGCGCCAAGGTGCGGCCGCCGGCATCGGCGCCGACCGGCGCCAACAGGGTGCAGCCGGCCCCCAGTGCGCGCAAATTAGCGGCGACATTTCCCGCGCCACCCAACCGTACCTCTTCCTGATCGACCACCACCACGGGCACCGGCGCTTCCGGGGAAATGCGCCGGGTGGCGCCGCTCCAGTATTGATCCAGCAGGACATCGCCGACCACCAGAATGTGGACGGAACGAAAGTCAGGCAGAATCAGAGGCACGAGTCAGCGCGAAGGGCCTTGTCGCAGAATATACACGGTCCCGCAGTACGGACAACGGATTTTTTGTCCCGGGGCATCCTCAATCGGAAGAAAGATTCGCGGGTGGGAGTTCCACAGACTGGAGCCGGGCATCGGGCAGTGCAGGGGCAGGTTTTCGTCGGTGATGATTCGCTGGCGCACACTGTTGGGCTGCTCCGCACGGGACAGGCGCGCCCGCGTCAGTTGCTTCGCCATGCTCAGTCCACCCAGGTCAGCCAATGGCGATGCTCGGGCGAGCGCCCGCTGATAATGTCTTGGTAGGTCTGTTGCAGTTGTCGCGTCACCGGACCGCGTCGACCATCCCCCACAATGTGCCCGTCAACTTCGCGAATCGGCGTCACTTCCGCCGCCGTGCCGGTGAAAAACGCCTCCGAACAGGTCCGCAAATCTTCCGGCATCAGACGAACGGCACGGACTTCCATACCAGCCTCGCGGGCCAGTTGCATAATCGTGCGGCGCGTAATGCCATCCAGCGCCGAACCCAACTCGGGTGTCTCCAGCACCCCGTCGCGCACCAGAAACAGATTCTCGCCACTGCCTTCGGAGATGCGCCCGTCGGTTTCCAGCAACAGCGCTTCGTCATAACCGGCTTGTCGGGCCTGGGCGACCGCCACCACGGAATAGACGTACTGGCCGCAGATTTTCGAGCTGGTCATCGGCGCGTTGACTCGATCGCGCACGATGGAAGACGTAAACACCCGAATGCCTGTCTCCAGACCTTCCGCACCCAGATACACTCCGCCCCATTCGTAGGCCCCCACCGCAACACTCACTTTCAAGCCCTCGGCATGCAGTCCCAGCCGTTCGGAGTTGTAGAAGCAAATCGGCCGGATGTAGGCGGTTTCCAGACGGTTTGCGCGAACCACATCCAAACAGGCCTGATTGATCTCTTCGGCCGAGTAAGGGACGGGCAGGCCAATGACCCCGGCCGCCGCGAGCAGACGATCGCTATGTTCCTGCAGGCGGAAAATCGCCGGCCCCTGGTCCGTCTCGAAGGCCCGCAACCCTTCAAAGACCGCCGTGCCGTAATGCAGGCTGTAATTCATCACATGCGCAGTGGCCTCGGCCCACGGCACGATGCGACCATCCAGCCAAACCACCGCATCGGCATGCATTGCGATTGCATTCTGACTCATACTAAAAAAGGGTTCTCAGGAGGCGGTTTCAGAAAAAAACAAAACGTCGAAAAGCGGGGGTTTATCGTGCAGAGAATCCTACCGAACCTCGCCGATTGGGCTTACGCAAACCTGTAGAAAGGCGGGAACTGACTTGCTGTGGACTTGGGGCAAATATTATAAATGATGCCCGCGGCGGCACTTTAAAAAGAAGAGGGCTGGACAAGCCAGCCCTCTTGGGACGTAAAGAGCGTCACTCAGTTGAGCGGGGTGAAAGACGTCACCCTCGGCACCAGGGTGCCTCGCTCTTCGGCGGACATCGGAATCATGCCCTTGTCGGCCAGATAACCGTCTTCGCCGCTGGCCTTGTCGCTCATGAATTCCTCGACGTATTCGCGCATGCCCGGGATGGCGTCCAGGTGCGCGTTCTTGATGTAGAAGTACAGCGCGCGTGAGATCGGATAACTGCCATCGGCAATCGCCTCGAACGTCGGGACGACGCCGTCGATGATCGAGCCCTGCACCTTGTCGGAGTTCTGATCCAGGAAGCTGTAGCCGAACACCCCCAAGGCGCTCGGATTCGCGACCAGCTTCTGCACGATCAGGTTGTCGTTCTCGCCGGCTTCAATGTAGTGGCCGTCTTCGCGCACCGAGTGGCAATAGCCTTTGTATTTCTTTTTATCTTGTTTCTTCATGGCCTTGATCCACTCGAAGGTTTTGCAGCCTCCTTCCAGACCCAATTCGACAAACGCATCGCGGGTGCCGGACGTCGGAGGCGGGCCCAGCACTTCGATTTTGCTCGCCGGCAACTCCGCGTTGACTTCCTTCCAGGTCGTGTAAGGATTGGTGACAAACGTCTCGCTCCCGTTCGGGTCCGGGACTTCGCGTGCCAAGGCCAGGAAGACATCGCGCAGACTCAGCTGCATCGGCGCCGTGCCTTTGGCGTTGGCCAGAACAATGCCGTCATAGCCAATCTTCGCCTCGGTCACATCTCCGACGCCATTCTCAGCGCAGCGCTTGATTTCCCTGCTCTTAATCCTGCGCGACGCATTGGTGATGTCCGGAGTATTGACCCCGACGCCGGCACAGAACAACTTCAGACCGCCGCCGGAACCGGTAGCTTCGATCTTGGGGGTCTTGAACCTCGTGAATTTGCCGAATTTCTCGGCCACCACCGTTGCAAACGGATAGACGGTGGAAGAGCCGACGATATTGACCTGGTCGCGCGCCTGCGCCGTCGTCGCGGCCAGTGCGAGCATCAAAATAGCGGAAATGCGGGCTTTCATTCGCATGGAGTCCTCTTTGGATTAAATGTAGAAAAAAGTGAAGCGTTTGACGGCGCCTATTAGACCGGAATTATGTAACAGATATATGACAGTTTGCGACTCTGCCGGCCCACGTTTTCGGGGGGATGTGCTAGAATTCGCGCCCGCAGGATACCGTAGATGAAAAACAAGACCCTGACCCGCAGCACGGTCAGCGCCAAATCCGGCGCCGGCCAGTGGTATGTCGTCGACGCCGCCGACCAGGTACTGGGCCGGCTGGCCTCCGGCATTGCCCACCGCCTGCGCGGCAAACATCGCCCGGACTGGACCCCGCATGTGGACTCCGGCGATCATGTGGTAGTGCTCAACGCGGCCGCCATTCGGGTGACCGGCGCCAAACGCACCGACAAGATGTATCACCACCACACCGGCTATATCGGCAACCTGCACAGTGAGTCCTTCGAGAACCTGCAGGCCCGCGCTCCGGAGAAGATTATTGAAAGGGCAGTACGCGGCATGCTGCCGAGAAACCGACTGGGCCGCACCATGTTTCGCCGCCTGCATGTATATGCCGGCGACTCGCATCACCACGCTGCCCAGCAGCCGGCTACCCTGGAGCTGTAAGTCATGCCAAGCGCGACTTTGGGCACCGGACGCCGCAAGAATTCGACCGCCCGCGTGCGCCTGACGCCCGGTAGCGGCAAGATGATCGTCAACAAGCGTCCTCTGGACGACTACTTCATGCGCGAAACGGCGCGCATCCAGATTTGCCAGCCCTTGGTTGCCTGCAACATGCTCAACCAGTTCGACCTGCACGCCACCGTCTCCGGCGGCGGCCTCAGCGGACAGGCCGGCGCCATCAAGCTCGGCATCGCCCGGGCACTGGTGTCCTTTGATCAAGAAAATCGCGCAACGCTGCGACAAGGCGGGTTCCTGACCCGTGATGCAAGAAAAGTAGAAAGAAAGAAAGTTGGCTTGCGCAAAGCGCGCAAGGACATCCAGTACTCCAAGCGTTAACTCTTCTGTGAGGGCGCCGGGAGACGGATCCAGGCGCCCCTCGCAACCCCTTCTTTTTTCATAATCTCACACCCGTGCGTCATGCAGGGCCGGCTTCCTCTGCATGACCTTAAATTTTTGAAGTCAATATTAAATTGAGAGAAATGTTATGAACCATTTCAAATCATGCATCGCCTTGGTGATGCTCCTGTTTTGGGCCGCAGTTCCGGCTCGCGCAGAAATGGACCTGTCCGCCAATCTCGGCATCATGTCCGATTACATCTACCGTGGCTTTCATCAGAGTGATGCTGTCGCCAATGGCGGATTGGACTTGACCACCGGCCCGTTTTACCTCGGCACCTGGGTGGCCGACCTCGACTCCGGCAGCGGCATGGAAATCGATGTCTACGGCGGCCTGAGCTGGGAATTCGACAACGGCATGTCGGCCTACGTCGGCTACACCGCTTACCGCTACACCGAAGACGATTCGGGCAGCGAAGAGGCGGTCTCCATGGAATATGTGAACGATAACGGCGTGCTGACGACCGGCACGGTCTATTCGCACACGGATGGCTCTTCCTTAGTTCTGACCGATGCGGAATTTGATGCTCGGACTGACAAAAGCAGCCTGACCATGGTGACCGAGTGTGTCGGCGGCGGTTTCGATTCCGACTACGATGAAATCAACCTGGGCGTGGCTTACGCCAAGGACGATTTCTCGGTCAGTCTGGACTACGCCATCGGCGAGCATGAAAACGAGCATGCCTGCAGTTCGGAAGAAAACGACTACGACATCGCAACCTTGACGCTCGATTACAAAGGCGCTTTCGTGACCTTCGGCACCTACGGCATCAGTGAAGATGACACGGCTGCCGGTGAGCCCGAAGGCGATTACTTTGAAATCGGCTATGCGACGACGATCAGCGATCTGGACTTCAGCATCTACGTGGTGGATTCCGATGAGGACATCGACGATGAAACCCGTCTGGTGCTGACCATCGGATACGGCTTCGGACTGTAAGTCGCGTTTTCGAAGTGGCCGGTTGCGTGGTTTGTGCAACCTCTGGAATAAAACGCCGTCGGCCACTTCACCTTTCCCCGCCCGATTTCTATGTCGGGCGGGCCCTTTATTTAAAAAACGTCTTTTTCAGGCGGTAGTTGGTGCTGCGCCCTCCGCTGAGGTTCTGGGCGAGAATGCCCCAATCCTTGAGTTTTTGAATATCGCGCAATGCGGTGTCAGTTGAACACCCGGCCCATTTCGCATATTTCGAAGTGCTCATTGACTTTTTGAGCTCTTTGCCCCACATATCTTTGTCCCACATATCTTTGACCACTTTTTTTTGCCGCTCGTTAATCCGATATTGATTGACATAACCCCAAAATTGCGCCTTGGACACCGGCTGGGCCAACGTTGATTGCGCGTGATCGACCGCGCGTCCGAAACAGTCCACATACCATTCCAACCAATCGGTGATTTCCGGCGCACTGCGTTGCTGCTGTTCGAGTTGGCGATAGTAGTTTTTGCGTTCCACTTTAATTTGCGCCGACACACTGTAAAAACGATTTGGCAACCGATCTGCTCGCGCCAATACCAAATCCGCAAGGGCTCGACCAATCCGGCCATTACCATCCTCGAAAGGGTGAATCGTGACAAACCACAGATGCGCAATCCCCGCTTTCAACACCGGATCCAAGGACGTGGGCTGCTCAAACCACTTGAGAAATTTCGCCATCTCCTTTTCAAGCCGATTCGCACTGGGTGCTTCAAAATGAATTTTCTCGCGCCCCCTCGGTCCCGACACCACCCGCATGGGGCCCGCTTTTTTCGGTCGCCAATCGCCTACGGTAATGGGATACCTGCTACTGCGGCCGGTGGGGAACAGTGCCGCGTGCCAGCTGCATATGCGTTCTTTGGTCAGAGGCTGAGAACACCTTTGAGTCGCATCCAGCACCATATCCACCATCCCCTCCACTTCGCGGCTGGCCGGCACGGGGTTTGCGACGTCCATGCCAAGTCGGTAGGCGATGGAAGAGTGCACTTCATCAGAAGGAAGAGTCTCCCCTTCGATTGCCGCGGACTGGACGGCCTCTTGAATAAGCGTGGCGAGACATGCCTCACGCTTGAATTCGAAGCCCAAGTTTTCCATTTTCCCGAGCAGGCGCCCTTGACGGTGCCGAACATCGGCGAGTTTTGCGATTAGACGATTTGCATCAAAAGTAAACGCTGGCCATTGAGAGTGTTTGTGAATCCACATCATAATCTCCGCTAATATTGCGGTGATTATATCACATATTCGCCGCATTTTATGCGGTGAATATCGAGGCTATTCACCGCAACAAGAATTTACCGAGAAACCGCACCGCCACGGCCGAAATACCAAAGCAGGCCACCAGAAACGGTCCCGCCGGCAGATCTGCGGCAGCGGAAACCGGAATGGCCACGACCACTGCGGCAATCCCGGAAATCCAGGCGCGGGTGAGCACATAGTCGTCGCCGCTGCGCGCGGCAAGCGCCGGCAGAATCAGGCTCGCGAACACCACATAGATTCCCACAAGCTGAACCGACGCCGTGATCGCAATCGCGAACAGAACGAAGAAGCTGGTGCCGCCCCGCAGTCGCGGGCACAGCGCCCACAGCACCGCCACCAGGGCGAAGGCCGGCATGAAAGCTGCGATGTCGCTCCAAGTGACGAAGAGAATCTGCCCCGACAGGACGTGCACCAACTCCGCTCCGCCATGCGGGTCGTTGGCGAGCGCCAACAGAGTCACCGATGCCGCAAGAATGAAGCAGGCGCCGATAACCGCCTCTTGCTCGTCATTCGCCTTGCACTCGATCCAACGGAAGAACAATGCGATGCCGATGCCGGCGGCGAAAGCGGCCGACTGCAGCACCGCCGGGAACGGTTCGTCCAGCCACAGCCCGAGCAGGATGACCGCAAGCCCGACCACCTGCGCGGTCGCCAGGTCTATGAATACGATGCCGCGCTTCAGAACCTCGATACCAAGCGGCGCGTGGATCGCGGCGACCACCGCTGCCACAGCGAAGGCGGGGGCGACAACGAGGAGCAGATCAAAGTCGATCGTGTGCCTCCTCCAACAGGGTCAGGGTGACCTCGAACAGCGAGAAGAGGTCATCGACTTCGGGAAGCCCGCCCACCGTAAAGGGAAGCTCCACCTCCGGAATGCCGGTCTGCTCGGAGAGCCAACGTGCCGCATCGTCAGGCTCGTGCGGTGCCCGCAGGATTGCTTTGACGTCGGCACCGCGTACGCGGTCCAAAACCTGCTGCAGATGCGCCGCCGAGGGGGGAATCCCCGGAGCCCGCTCCAGCGTGGTGACCTGCTCCAACCCGCTCCAGCGCAGGAAATAAACCCACGCCTCGTGCTGGACCACCACCTTCATGCCCCGAAGCGCCGCGGCGCGCTCGCTCCAACGCTCTGATGCTTCCGCCCAGCGGGTCTGAAAGGATTCCAGCCGGGCACGATACGCATCCGCACGGGACGGATTGATGTGCGCGAGACGTTCGGCCAGTACGTTCGCCAGGATTGCCAGGTTCCGAGGGTCCAGATGAACGTGCGGATTGCCGCTCGGGTGAATGTCACCAAGGCTGCGGTCAAGAGTCTCCGGCCGATCGAGGACGGTCACATGTTCCGCCGCAATGAGATGGCCCGGCTGCCCGGGCTGGATCGCCTGTCCGGCGCCGCGCTGCATCAGCAAGGGCAGCCATCCGACCTCAAGTTCGGCACCGGAACAGATTAGCAAATCGGCGCGTCGGATCTGTGCAATCAAGCTGGGCCGCGCCCGGATATAGTGGGGGTCCTGCCTGCCATGCGTGGCGGAGTAGACACTGACGTCACTGCCGCCGACAGCCTCCGCAAGCGCCGCCCATTCGGGCTCGCAGGCGAAGACGCGAACCTCCGCCTTCGCTGGCGCTCCCGCGGTGGCGATGCCGAGGACGATTGCCGTCGCTAAGACTCGTTTCAAATTCACCGAATCACCTCAAAAAGCATGCGCGGCATGGGCGCCGATACTCATGATGTACTGCAGCAGGAACTGATTGTCGTGCCGGCCGTGGGCGAGTTCTTCCCGGTTGTATTGGAACCTGATTCGTCCGAACTCGCTATTGGTCCAGTCGAACATTAACGCGAATGCGCTGGGATCGTGGTGAAGCCCTGCCTCGTCAGGCGGAGTAAGCTGCGAATAGCGCAGCGCGGCGCGCCATTGGGGCAGGAATTTGTAGACCGCCTGCGCGTACCAACCTCGGGAAGTCGCATCGAAATACTCGGTCTCGATTACTCCTTCTTCTTCCAGAGAGTAGGTGCCGTCTTCCTTGCGCCAGAAATATTCGCCCTGGAAGATCCACTCCCGATCCCGTGCGTTGCCGGTCGGCGCGAAAGTGCCCCGGAAGTCGACTCCGTAGATCCGCGCATCACCGGTGAAGGTGCCTGCCGAGAAAAACTCATGCTCCTCATGTTCCTCCTCATCATGGGCATCTCCACCCTCGTCCATGTGCTCATCCGCATGTTCGTCATGCGCGTGCTCGGGACCACGGTTGTGAGCTTTGCCGCTCAGTCCGTATCCGCCAATCCGCCATGCGCCGTCGCGGCCGATATCGCCGCCCAGCCGGGCATAAGCGGACCATGCGTCGAACCCATCTTCCGAACCACCGAACGGCGTATCGCCGCCGCGAAAGATACCGCCGCCGATCTCGGTGTACAAATCGGTCGGCAAGACCATGGAAAGTTCAACCCCGTCGTCGTTGTAACCATAGTCGAGGAACGTTCGGTACGGTAGCGGACGATCGGCAAAATCATCGCTGTGCGCGTGATGCTCGTTCAGGTAACCGAAGGTCCAAAGGGCGCGGCCGGCCTTGATCCTTACACCCTCAGGTAAACCAGCACCGGGAAGGGTCTGGATATACGCCTCCTCCACTTCAACCTCATCGGCTCCGTCGCCATGGCTGGCCAGGCCCAAAGTGAGACTGCCGAAGAACTTGTCGTCGACGTTACTGGAAGCCGTGATCTCGCTATGGCCCAGCGACAGCCCGCGCGAAGGCCGTTCCCCTTCGTGGCCGAACTGGAACCCGGGGATATTCGACTCGTCGCTGGAAAAGTCGGTCGCCAAGCCGGTCAGAATGACTCCGAGCGCCGGGTTGAACGTATTGTCCGACTTCGCTTTCGACGTATACGCGGGGGTTGCGGCTACCGCTTCCGCGGCTTTGCTCTTCTGCTCCAGCTTCGAAATCTGGCTTTCGAGGGCCTGGATGCGCGATTCATAATCACGCCGGAGCGCCTCGATCTGGCGGGCCAGCTCCGCCGCCGTCGGCTGATCCGCCGATTGCGCATCAGTGAGGATCGCCACAAACAGGGCGGGGGTCGCGACGGCCGCGACCAGAATAAATTTCAGGATTTTAGACACGTTGATACTCCGTAGATGCACGGCCTTGAATCGACCGTAACGAAATATTATAACGTAACTGATATTGGTTGTGCTTTCGCTTAGTTCCCTATCCGTCTTGAGCGTTTTGCGATGAGGGCGGTGATTTCATTAAACACATCAGAGGCCAGCCCGTCTGCTTCCAGTTCTGCTTTCAAACTCGGCACTGCGTCTCTCATTTTTTCTGTCATCGTTTTGATCTGCCGACCGACCACCGATTGCGCGGCCTTGGTGTCTGCCACCAGCCGGTGGAAATGTCGTACGCGCACATCTTTGGGTCGATATTTGCCGCCGATTTTCATCGCCATTTTCTCGGACAAGTCCGGGTAAATCGCGGTGCTCAACAAATCATACGCCGGTGCCAGCTCGGGCTTGGGACCCTTGTAGAGCAGCGAGAAATTCTTGCCGTGAGCGTCGGCATTTCCAATCAGATAATTGAACAGAACGACATTCAAAAACTTAATCTGATCCGCGGCCGGTCGCGCTGCGTGTTTCGTAATCATGTCCTGACACGCGGCGATATTGGGTCCCCCTTCGCGTTCGTATTTGATTTCGGACGCAATGCCCAAGGCCTGACAAAAATCCTCCTGATGGATACGGGTGACAGCGCCCTCTTTATCGACTTGGCGGTCATAGCGTTCGACAAGATAGTAGGGGATGTCCTCCACAAAATGCAGGGACGCTTCCGGCACATCAATCCCGACCATTTTGGCCAGTTTCATGCAGAACAATTCGTTATGGGTGCTGTCTTTTACATAATCAATCACAGGTTTCAGGACATGCGTCGTCGGCGCACCGCCTTTGATCAACAAGACGCGCCCATCACGAAACCCGACCGCCAACTTGTCCTGCGCTCCCGCCAAAGATAAACGGTAGCCCTCATCCCCCGCCAGCATGGGACGGCGTTTAATCAGATCTAACACCTCTTTCAATCGCACATGATCCAGGACTTCAACATCGTCTGAAACCTCGGCGGGTTTCTCCCCGTGAGGATATAACGCCAACGCTCCCGCACAATCACCTCCAATGGCTTCCAGCAAGGCAAAGGGATTCCTTTCAGACAATCCCAGATACTTCGCCAAGCGCTCCCGCACGCTTTCCTCGGGCAACAGACCGGAAAAGAACGCGCTGACCTGCGTGCCTTTGAATGTTTCAGCACGCAACGGCAGTGAAAGCGATATCCCGTAGGAAGCCGTACTCAAATAACCCGCATCGTAGGTGAACGCCAACTCACCTCCGTCCGTCTGCTCAAGACTCCCTGCCAGGTTTTCCTGCAGATAAACGTCTAAAATCCGGCTCACAGTGTTTCACCGCCCGCCACCACATCCATTCCCAGCATCGACACCACGGTCAGCGCTTTGCCGATATGGCAGGACTCTTTGCCTTGCTCCAATTCGCGTATAAAGCGCACACCCACGCCCGTGGTGGCCGCCAACTGTTCTTGGGTCAAGCCCTGCTCTTTACGAGCGCGCTTCACAAGCATGCCCAGCTTTTGAATTTTGTGGTCAGCCATAAATCAACCCTTTCGGGACGATTATAGCAAATGTAACGCTAATATTTGATAAATAAACCCGAACGGGTTTATTCTAGCGTTTTAGGTAAGACTATTACCAAAATAATCCCGAACAGGTTGATTTATATCCTGTGCTTTCTCATTGAGAACCACGAGCCGATAGGGCGGACTCGTGACATGAGCAAACTCTTCGAATGGACTAGAACCATTATGCTTTACTCATTTATGGGCGACTGCACTAGCAACTTTAATTTTTTGGATCAATACAAAGCTTCAGGCGGCTACTCAAATCCCAAACGGGCGCGAATTTCTTCTAATTTTTTCTTAAGTTCTGGCGGAATATCTGTCTGCGGAAGTTTATTAAGTACTTCTTCCCATTCCTTCGCCCACATACGTTGTTCGGATGAATCTGGCTCTTCCAAATAGTAAATTACCAGCCGCGCTGCCGCTTCTGGATGATGCTGCAATATCTCGCTTCCTTTGAGTTCGTGTGTTACTTGATAGTGTTGCAGCGGAGGCCGTGGCAGCATTTTTATGGCCAAGCCAACTGCCTCCGGAAACACCGAAGTTAAGTGAGGCAGCCACCGTAGCATTGCTTCTATTTCGTTAGGATTGAGTCCACCCAGCACACCTGACAACCGATTCTTCCAATAAGACTTGAGCCAACGTTGCCACCATTCTCGCTGGCGCTCTTCATCCATTCCGCGCAGGTGATGCTCTATACCAAACGCAAAAGAAAGTTTGTCTTCCTCTTCGCCAGAGGGGAAAAGCCCTGGAAGCCATTTACGCAAAGGATCGTCAATAAAATAACCGAGCATGGTGGTGTAGAGTTCGATAAACCGCTTTCGCTGGCGTTGAGAGAAACTCTTTATGTGTTTTACGGCCCGTAGAAACGCCTCTTCCAACAACTCCGCTACAGCAGGTGTAAGGCGCCCGTAAGTTATAAAACCATCCCAAGCTGCTTGAAAATCTTCAGAATCTTCGTCCGCGGTAAACAATGGGAGTAGATTCTCTTTTGTCCATATCTCATCGACGGCTAGAAGGAAATTGAATTGGCCAGCGAGAACTGAGCGTCCGAGCCTGCCCGAAAGCGAAGAATTTTGCACAATTTCTGAAAATATTTGACGATATTCATCGCTGAGTTTATCGGGAGTCGGAACTTGTTTTCTTCTCCAGAGTAAAAACCCGCAGAGCCAAAATTCAGTAAGGACTCCTGCAGAGTGATTGATGGCGCGAAACAGCCAGTCTCCTTGCTCCTCGGGCAACTCGTCGGGTTGAAGGTTATACCAAAGAACCATACTGACCTCATTGGCCTCTGGGAGCAAGTTCCAGGCATAAGGTTTGCCACCGTCTCTTACCAGTGCATAAAGTGCATCAACAATTGCTCGTTCATGTTTAGGGTGTAATTCCGCCCGTGCCAGCCATTGAAGCACTTCTCTATGTTTCCCCTCATCCAGTTCCATTTCCGACCAGGCCCCTATCAAACCGGGCCAAAAGCCGACATCCCATTCCTCTGCCTTAGCTAGTTCCTTTGCTAGTCCAAGACCCCACTCGAAACACTTTTTCGCTGCTGCTGCAACCTCGGAAACGAGTCCTTGGAGGTCGGGGCCAAAAATTTCCTCTGTAGGCTGAAAGGATAGTAACTTTGGAAGCCAATAGGTGGCTGGTTTATCCAGTAATTCCTCAGCAGTCCAAGGGCTTTCCCGGCCTACCACGCCTGACTCTACGTAACACAAGAAATCAGGATGATCTCTTGATTCGAATTGTGGATACTGGACCAGAACATCGTCCAGTGCTTGCTTGGTCAACGTACAACTAGGGGCTCCTCTATAAAGCCAATCGAACCAAACAAAACGATAGCGAGCGGTACGCCGTTCCTTGTCAAGGTCTCCCTCACCCGGACAACGATAAGCTAGCACAGCCTCGATAACTTTTTCTCGGCGTTCCAAGCTTGCCTTGGAATAAGCTTGTTGCATCGCCCGGAAAATCTCATGATGAACTGATTGATCGTGCAGACCTATGTGTTCTAAAAGCCAGTCGACTTTTTCATCCGCCATCAAATCTATGCGCTCGGACAGTGCATGTGTTGCTAAACGACGCAACAGTGGGACCTCGCTGTCAGCAAATTGAACGCACCACCAATCTGCCACTTTCTCCCGGTTTAGTGTCAACCAGTTAAGGCAGTCGCGCGCGATATCAATTAATACATTCAATGCATCAGGATAATTTTCATTCTGTTTGTGGGGCTCAATAGCTGGGCGTTCCGAGTTATAACCATCCGATTCGCGGTATGACTTTTGCCATAACCGCGCTATGCAGTCTCGCTCTTCCAAACGTGCCGCAATCCTGCTGAGCACGGGCTCCGCGGTTTTCGCCAAATTTGGCTTCAAGCCCTTTCCCCATAGTTCATTCAGTACATGGTGATCACCAATCGACAACACATTTAATTTGACCCTCGAACTCGACTCAAGTAGCTCTGCGTGACTTTTTGAAAGATAGTCAAAGATCTGTAACAAACTTTCTAGCCTTTCATACTGGATGCAGCGTTCACCTACCCACAACAATATATCCGGATTAACTGCTTGTGGAGCAGTAATAAGTAACACCACAACCCAGCGCGATAAAATATTTTCGTCCTGCCAATCCTGTTCGGCTAACCCAATCTTTCGAGCCAATTCCAACCAAAAGTTAGGGTGCAGATGCGTACCATGTTTAGCGATCAGCAAAAACAATTCATCGGCATGTTCGCATGCAAAACTCTCAGCCAACCACTTCGCCAATATTTTGTCTTGTTCACTTAGGGGACCTGAACTGAAAAGGCTTTCTAAATGTCCGCGTTCATCAAACCACACAACCCATTCAGGTGACCGCGCGGCTTCAGTGAAAAAACCAGTTGTTACTGCATCTTCAAGCGCGTACTCGACGGTGCCCGTATCTTCATCGTTTAGTAGGAGAAAGGGCTTTTGAGCAAGTTCACGCAGTTCTCGCTTCCAATCCAAGAATCCACGCCGAAACATAGCAGCCAGACTTTCGATACCCTTATTAAGGGCACTATGATCATCTTCACTTGATTGCGGATACTTGACTGGCTCAATTCCTAGCATTGCCCATTGCCGAGAATTGTTTTCACCTGTCATAGCAAAAAGATGACTTGGCTTACGGCCACTCGATCCACTCCCTGTTAAGGCGCGGGCTAAATAGTTCATTATCGTGTCATCGTGACTGTAGCCAATAAACAAGACTGTACTGTCGCGCAACAGACCAATAAGAAAACGTCGGGCCCATCCTTCAAGCAAATATCCGCGTCCAAAATCCTCATCTGTAAGCACCATTTCGTCAGGACGGTCGATAGCTCCATGAATGTGAACAATTCCTCTGAAGTTATGCCCTAGAGGCAGGGCTGGTGCTCGAAAAATCTTAACTTCCGAGTCGAATTCGTCGCCCGCTGCCTGTTCAAACAAAGGATCAAAATTGGTTGTAACAATACGAACTTTCTCAGCATTTGAATAGAACTTTAAGAGGTTTTTATGCAGGCCCGTAGGTGCTAGATTGTCTCTGGCAAGTTTTTGCTGAACCAACTCATGAACGTTCATCCCAGAATGCTTGAGGCGGCCCAGAAAACGATCTTCCGTCTCTTTATCGCTCTTGAAATTGCGGCCAGTATCGCCCGCAATCGACTTTACTAAATCACTATAGTTTGGAAGCTTGGCCGGTTCGCCCATTGACACCCCGGCACCCGCGAAAACCACCAACTGCTCATCGCGCAGGGCTGCCACGAGCGATTCCGGAAAATCAATTTCTCCGATTTTCACGGTTTCTACTCACTAACAAAAAAATTTCCAGCAGCGTCAAAAAAAATCTCATTTTTGCCAGGTATGTCTTCTCCAAAAAACGCCCACGACCATCATCTTCCAAAGTTTATGGCGGTACTCCCGTATTCCCAACCCAATGCGCAACATCAACCCTCGCTAATTTCGCTAACCTGCTCCCTGTTTTTAGAGTCTTGCGGGAACAATTTAATCTGCAGTGCGCTGCTAACTAGCCCAACAGACTGATTTCTAGTGTGTATTGGCGGAGAGTGAGGGATTCGAACCCTCGGTGCGATTGCTCGCACAACGGTTTTCGAGACCGTCCCGTTCGACCGCTCCGGCAACTCTCCGCGCCACAGGGTACCAGATTGGTCCACGCGGGCGCGAAGTTTCGCCGTTTACACAGGCATCAACAAAATAATTTGGCTGGGGGAGAGGGATTCGAACCCCCGCTGGCGGAGTCAGAGTCCGCAGTCCTACCACTAGACGATCCCCCAGCGACCTTCTAAATTATACGCCGTCCGCTTCAAACATGACAGCTCCAAACCGGTGTCGGTCTGCTTTCTTCAGTTTGCTGTTGCAACTTCCGGAGACACGAGCGTACCAATCCCTTCGCGGGTGAAAACCTCCAGCAACACTGCATGCGGCACGCGCCCATCGATGATGTGCGCCGAGTGCACACCTGCCGCCAGCGCCTCAATCGCGCAACGCACTTTCGGCACCATTCCCCCGGCAATCGTGCCCTGCACAATCAATGCTTCAATCGCCTCCGGCGACAACCCCGTCAGCAGCTCGCCTTGTGCGTCCAAAACTCCGGGTTGGTCAGTCAGCAGCATCAGCTTTTCCGCCTCCAATGCCACCGCCATGTGGCTGGCGACCGTATCGGCATTGATGTTGTAACTCTCGCCTTCCGGGTCTACCCCGATTGGCGCAATCACCGGAATTTGCCCGTCTTCTTCCAGTTCTCGAATCGGCTCCGGATCAATGTGCGCGACCGTGCCGGTATGGCCCAAATCAATAATTTCAGGCGCACTCGCCTCGACAGAGGCGCGTTTCAACTGCAGGCGTTTAGCTTGAATGAAACCGCCGCGTTTGCCGGTAATACCGGCCGCCCGACCGCCATGCTGGTTGATCAGCTGCACAATTTCCGTGTTGATGACATCCCCAAGTACCGTCTCGACCACGTCCATCGTGTCGCGGCAGGTCACCCGCACTCCGTCGACGAATTCGGTCGGAATCCCCAATGCTTCCAAACGTTGCCCAATCTGCGGTCCACCGCCATGTACGACGACCGGTTGAATGCCGACCTGCTGCATCAACACCAGGTCGCGGGCGAAACTGCTTTTGAGCGTTTCGTCCACCATCGCGTTGCCGCCGTATTTGATGACGACGGAACGACCCGCAAAGGCTTGAATATACGGCAGCGCCTCCACAAGCACATGTACGGTCTGCTGCGCAAGTTTCCGATCCATGCGATAACTGAAAATGGGGTAATTGGACGGGCGTGGGGCTGGTCGGAGTGAGAGGATTTGAACCTCCGACCCCTGCCTCCCGAAGGCAGTACTCTACCAAGCTGAGCTACACTCCGAACCCACGGAATC
The DNA here is from genome assembly GCA_965221375.1 of uncultured candidatus Poriferisulfidus sp. Classification (GTDB taxonomy): domain Bacteria; phylum Pseudomonadota; class Gammaproteobacteria; order Poriferisulfidales; family Poriferisulfidaceae; genus Poriferisulfidus. The sequence goes on from OZ244883.1 coordinate 170,569, forward strand.
GGCATTGTACGGGATAAGCGGAGACGGTGGGCAAACCCTCCTTCGCTCGCTGCCACAAAAAAGCCCGCCAGCGAACTGGCGGGCTTGGTTTGAGTTATTGAATCAAACGCCTACGCGCTCAGGATCCGCCGGTTGCCTGCACCGTGATTCGGCGCGGCTGAGTAGCGGCCATTTTGCCCAGGCGAATATGCAGTACCCCATTTTCTCCACGTGCCTCAATGGCTTCGGGATCGGCATCGGCCGGCAAATGAAAACTGCGCTTGAATGAACCGTAGACGCGCTCGATACGGCGATACCGTTTCTCGTCGTCTCCCTCGTCGGTTTCCATCCGGCGTTCACCCTGGATGCTCAACACATCGTCGTCCAGGTTGATCTCCACATCCTCGGGCTTGATGCCCGGCAGGTCTGCGGTCACCAGATAATGGTCGGCATGGTCCTCCAAATCGACCGCCGGAACCCAGTTTTGGCTTTGCCGTCCTTCCTCCAACCCTTCGAACAAATTAGTCCACCGGTTGAGTACGTCGAACGGGGTCGTATAAATCATGGGATGCATGGTATTCCTCCTTGATGCTCCATATTGTTTCCCGCTTTAATGTATGCGGGCACAAGAAGGATTTTTCAAGAAGGCGGCTCTATCGCCTCAAAACGTCCCTGATCTCGGTTTTTTCGCACTTGGTCGTGAGGATACAGGCAGCCGCCCATTGCGATGTAGACCCCAGGGTCGGCCAGTTGAGCGGCCGCGACCGCAAAACCCACATTGAACGTGGCATCGGTCTGCCGAAAACGCGCCGGGCTCATCGCACCGGTCAACACGATGGTCTTGTCAGGAATGTCTGCAAGCACCGCTGCAGATTGCGCCATCGTGTCCGTGCCGTGGATGATGACGATATGTGCCGCCGCACACGATGCGGCGGCGGCACGTAAAGTCTGCCGATCCTCATCCGTCATCTCCAGACTGTCTTTGCGCATCACTTCAATCAACTCCCAGCCTTCCCGCATGTTCGCTTCCGCCAGAATATCCGGCGTACACGGTGCACCCACCGTGTATTCACTCAAGGCGTCGTGGTAAATCTTGTCGAACGTGCCGCCGCACGTCAGAATCGCTAAATCAGTCATGTCGGGAATTATGGATTCCGAATCTGCAAAGGTCAATCAAACAATCGCAAAGCTCGAAGATTATTCAATATTCTGAACCTGCTCGCGCATCTGCTCGACGGTCACCTTGATTGCCAATGCCGTATTGGTGGTCTCCACATCCGGCGCCTTGGCCGCCAGCGTATTGGCCTCGCGCATGAATTCCTGCATCAGAAAATCCAGTTTGCGCCCCTGCGGTTCCGTCGTCTGCATCACCGTTTTCGTCTCTTTGAGGTGACTGTCCAGTCGTACCAACTCTTCGTCCACATCGGCACGGATGACCTGCACCGCAATCTCCTCTTCCACGCGCTGCGCGTCCACTTGGGTCTGCAGCTCCTTCAGGCGTGCTTGCCAGCGTTCACGCAAAGCCTGCTGAACCTGCGGTCGTCGCTCGCGCAACGCATCGACATGGGTTTGAACGGTCTGCAGTTGCTTGTCCAGCACTTCCGCCAACCGGTCGCCCTCATTTTTGCGCTGCTCAGCAAACTCCGCCAGCGCCTCCTCAAAAACCCTCTGGACCGCCTCAAGCAATTGCGCAGGTGCCGTCGGGGCCGTACTCCACACCGCCGGCAAGGTCAGAACCTGCTGAAGATCTGCTTTTGGACACAGACGGCGGCTGATGCCGACCATGCGCCGCAGTTGCGCAGGATTGAGTTGTCCGGTTTTTTGCTCTTCGCTGCTCTTCTGAAAGCTGGCCGACACGTCGACCTTGCCCCGTGCGCAGACAGCGCCGACCTGCTCGCGCAAGGTCGACTCCAGACCTGAACATTCCCGGGGAAGATGCAGCCCCAGCTGCAGATGGCGGTGGTTGGTGGAGCGGATTTCCGCCACCACTCGCCCGCGCCCGACTTTCGTCTCGGCGCGAGCGAATGCGGTCATGCTTCGCATGTGACCGTGCGAAGCCTTTTGTGACGATTAGACGCTGTAATACATCTCGAACTCAATCGGGTGAGTGGCATTGCGAAACCGCACCACATCCCGAGTCTTGAGCCGGAGATACGCATCAATGACGTCGTCGGTAAACACGCCGCCTTCCTTGAGGAAGTCGCGGTCCTCATCCAGCGCGTGCAGCGCTTCGTGCAGTGTCCTGCACACCTGAGGAACCTGTGCTTCTTCCTGCGGCGTCAAGGTATACATATCCCGATCCATGGCTTCACCCGGATCGATCTTGTTCTTGATGCCGTCCAGGCCAGCCATCAGCATAGCCGCGAAGGTAAGGTAAGGGTTGCCGCTGGAATCCCCGAAACGAACCTCGATGCGACGCTCCTTCGGCGTGGCCACGTAAGGGATACGAATGGCCGCCGAACGGTTGTGCGCCGAATACACCAGCATGGTCGGCGCCTCAAAGCCGGGCACCAGCCGCTTGTAGCTGTTCGTCGAAGCATTGGCAAAGGCATTAATCGCACGGGCGTGCTTGATGATGCCACCGATGTAATGCAGCCCCAACTCCGACATGCCGCCAATCCCGTCGCCGGCAAAAAGATTTTCGCCGTCCTTGCTCAAGGACTGATGCACATGCATGCCACTGCCGTTGTCATCGACCAGCGGCTTGGGCATGAAGGTGGCCGTCTTGCCAAAGTTGTGCGACACGTTGTGAACGACGTACTTGAGGATCTGATTGATGTCAGCGCGGCGCGTCAAGGTGTCGAAGCGGGTGCCGATTTCGCACTGGCCGCCCGTCGCAACCTCATGGTGATGCACTTCGACTGCCACACCCATCTCAATCAGGGTCTCGCAGATGGCGGAACGAAGGTCCTGCAGACGATCTACCGGCGGCACCGGGAAATAACCGCCCTTGATAATCGGACGGTGACCGGTGTTGGGGTCATCCGGATTTTTCGTGCCGGAATTCCAACTGCCTTCCTCGGAATCGATTGCGTAAAAGCAACTGCTGATCGAATTGTCCCAGCGGACTTCATCAAAAATGAAAAACTCCGGTTCCGGCCCAAAATACGAGACATCCGCAATGCCGGTCTCCTGCAGGTATTCTTCCGCCTTCTCGGCAATGCTGCGCGGGTCACGCTCGTACCGCTCCATGGTGGTGGGCTCGATTACATCACAGCGCAACAACATGGTTGAATCGGTCATGAACGGGTCCATCACGGCGGAAGCCGGGTCCGGCATCAGAATCATGTCGGATTCGTTGATGTCCTTCCAGCCGGCGATTGAAGAGCCGTCGAACATTTTCCCGTGTACAAACACGTCGTCGTCAATGACACCGGCCGGCACGGATACGTGCTGTTCCTTGCCTCGCGTGTCGGTGAAACGAAAATCGACGTAACGAACGTCGGTTTCGTCAATAAGTTTCAAAATTTCATCTGGGGTCATGAGCTGCTCCATAGGCTGCAGTTTTAATCAAAATGGAGTGCGATGAACTGCGCCATCCCGCAACCAAATCCACCTGTAAGGGCAGAAGCGGCTCCGACGCTGACGGAAGTTTCCTCTGGAGGCGCCATTATACCCAAAAACACGGAAAACCCACCCAAATAGTGCCTGAAAACACCTTTTCCGGCCCATCTTGCATCTTTTTGGGGTCTCACCGAGACCGTTTTGCGTTTGAAGTGGCGCTCCCTAGGGGAATCGAACCCCTGTTGCCGCCTTGAGAGGGCGAAGTCCTAACCGCTAGACGAAGGGAGCGCGAGCGACTGCAGTATAACAATGCCGGGTCAATTCTCGGGCAAGGGCGGAATCGCCCCTTGCGCGGCAGCGGCATGAACCGTGTTCTCCAACAGGCACGCCACGGTCATGGGCCCCGTCCCGCCTGGCATCGGAGTCACGCACGCGGCGACTTTCTGGACTTCGTCGAAACACACGTCGCCGACAATCGCATCGCCGCGCCGGGTCACCCCCACATCAAATACGGCCGCCCCCGGTTTGACATGCTCGGCGGAAATAATCCCCGGACTTCCTGCGGCCGCCACCAGAATATCCGCCTCACGGGTCAAGGCTGCCAACTCCGGCGTACGTGAGTGCGCCAGAGTGACCGTTGCATCCACCCCGCGGGCCGCCAGCATCAGCGCCATCGGCACCCCGACCAGGCGGGAGCGCCCCAGCACCACCGCCCGCGCACCCGATGTCGCCACCTGGTAATGCTGGATGAGTTTCATCACGCCCAGCGGCGTACAGGGACGCAAGCCGGGCAGGCCTGCCGCCAGGCGGCCCAAATTGATTTCGGTCAGCCCGTCAACATCCTTTTGCGGCGGAATGGCATTGAGGATTTCCACCGCATCCAGATGATCGGGCAGCGGCATCTGCACCAAAATGCCATGCACGGTGGCATCTTCGGCCAGAATGCGGACCGCCTCCAGCAAGTCTTCCTGGGACGTGTCCGACGGTAGCGTCTGATGCCGCGAAATAATGCCGACCTCATCGGCTTCCCGAAGTTTTCGCGCGATATAGATTTGGCTGGCGGGGTCTTCACCCACCAGCACGGTGGCCAGTGTGACCGGGGTCGTCTTGTGCAGGTGCGTTGTCAACCGCGCCCGAATGGCCTGCGCCACGGCGCTGCCATCGATCCGCGAGGCCTGGTTACTCAAGAGGCGGCTGTTTGCTGGGATCGAGATAAATCAGGTTTTTGCCCAGTCGGCCGCCGTAATTGCCGGCCGAGATCATGATCAGGCCTTCCGACTCCTTGGAAGCCTCCACCGCGGCATGGGTGGCCTTAATGATGGTCGGCAGGTCGCCCCCATTGATGATGATTTCCATTACCGACCCAACACCTTCCGGCAAGCCCTTCTCAACATCCGGATCGTCCTGCAGCAGCGGGCAGTACTTCTCATACGTGCTGGCAATCGAAAAACTGTAAGCACTGCCAGGCTTGGAGCCGGAACCGGCGATGCCGCCGGGGAAACACATCACCACGCCCGGCGTGGCTGCCACGGCCTCCGCTCCGCGCATGGCCGCATCCAGCGCTGCATTTTCGTCGCGTCCGAAATACCACAGGTTGCCACCCATCAGACCGTCGTCATAACCCAGGCGTCGATCCAGAACAAACTCGCCGCCAAGGATGGGCACCCACCACATTTTGCGCCCGAAGCGCTCAATGCGTTTTTGTTTGCCGTTGCCGAAATAAGCCACCTTGCGGCCCATCTGGTAATACGCTTCCGTATCCATCAGGTTGAAGCATCGGGCGGTCGGGCAGGTCAACACGTTCTGACTGATTCGCACCAAAGCCGCGCGCTCCAGTTTTTCCACCCGATCTTTCCAGAAGCGCGGCACATGCAACTGCACAATCGCGCCGGGTCGCCCGTCGGGCGTCTCAAACGACTCATCACCGCCCGGGCCCACAAACCGGTCCAGCCCCGCCTCGCAATCGCACAGGATGGTGCTGGCCGCATTCCCGCAGGCCGAATCGACTGCATGCTGTACCCAGGTCCGGTCCCGGGCCGTAATCAGAAATTCCGTGTACAGACTGCGGAACGCCTCCGCATAAGTGTCATCGATACGCGCGGTCATGATTTCAGTCCCGCCCGCGGCCCCGATAGGCCGCATCTTCGGTCACCACGTAATCCATATAGACATCGTGCGGCGCCACCAGAATCTCGTCAAACAACTGCGATTCGTAGCACAGCGCCACCAGCGGGCAATCCGCGCGCACGCGCTCCAGCAGGCGATCGTAATAGCCCTGACCGTTGCCCATGCGCCCTCCGTCGCGATCAAAACCCACTCCGGGCACCATCACAAAATCCAGCTCTTCCGCCTCCACTTCCTTGTTCGGGTCGCCCCATAGCTCTCGGGGCGGCTCCAGAATGTTCCATTTGCCGACCACCATTTCTTCCAGGCTTTCCATATGCCACAAACCGAGTTTGTTCTCGCCCTGCTCGTCTACCGTGCAGTACGGCACGATGACTTTCTTTTCCCCGCGGGCCACTTCGTCGAGCAACTGCGGTTTGGTGCGCGTCTCCGAACGGCAATCGATGTACCACATGATGACCTGGGCATTTTTGTACTCTTCCAAAGCCATCAGGCGCTCCACGGCACTCGCGCTGATCTCGTCCTTGTTTTCCTGGGCATTGCGGCGGTCATAAGCTTCCCGGCGCATCTTGCCCTTGCGCTCCATGATTGCATCAAGTTCTTCTTGCGACAAACTCATACTGTCTCTCCTGCAGAAATGGGAAATGAAATGGAATAAACCAAAGGGGGAGAGGGATTATAGGCGATTGGCAGGAAATCAGCCTGTTTTTAAATCTCTGCGCGGCCGGTTTTTGTCAATTCCTCAGCCGCAACCGTCACTCAAATCAATCTCGTCACGTCAAATCCGCACGCAAGCCCGATTGCTCCAAAGAAAGGCGTGCTGATTTCACGAAGATCACATTGGAATCATGCTGATTTGAGGGCGACTCCGCTTTCGTCCCAATCACCACCAATACACACTTTCCTTTTCCGTTACTGGCCCGAACGAGCGCTTGGGCTGCTTGATCTTGAGTCTCAAAGCCCCGCTGCACTCGGAGCAAGACAGGCATTCCATTGACGTCCTGCCTCAGCACGCCGTCTATGCCCTTGTTGCGATGCACTGGAGAATAATCCAAACCGGCCAGATGTACAGCAGCCTCTCGGTCATGGGTCCTGTAGGCGTCGGCACCATTTTTCAACACAGCTGAAGTTGTTTCTACCGGATTCCGAAGTCGGTCACATGTCAACTGAACCGCCTCAGGGGAAATGTCAATCCCAATTGCGCACCGGTTGAGTATCTGGGCCGCCACAAGTGTCGTGCCGCTGCCACAGAACGGATCCAAGACGGTGTCTTGGGGAGACGTGGTCAACTCAATAATTCTCTTCAGAAGAACAATCGGCTTCTGAGTCGGATACCCCACTCTCTCTCTTGCTTTCGGATTCAAGAATGGGATATCCCATACATCGCCGAGAGGCACGCCCTTCTTGGCACCGCTACTTATGATTTCACCATTTTTCCCTTTTGCGTATACGACTTTCTCGCGATCGTCTCTCACTCGCTTTTGCATAAGTTGGTCTACGTTGGTGGAAGGCGAATAGTCGAGATACTGGGGGGAAAACTTGAAATCCTCCCCTTTGGAGAAAAAGAAAATCGTCTGATGACTGTTGAGGAGGCCGCGTTTCGAATTGGACCATCTTCGGAACGCCCAGATGATTTCCGATTGAAAATTCTTGCTGCCAAAGACGCTTTCCAATATGAATCGAACGACGTGCGACGCTGTTTTGTCGCAGTGGAAAAATATTGAGCCCGTCGGCTTTATTTTGTCGTGAATCTTCTTCAGTCGTTGGGTTAGAAAGTCGGCGTACTCGCGATTTCCTTCCCAAATGTCCGGAAACTGGAATTGCCTTTGCCCGTCTCGAGTTTGAAGACGCTGAATGGACTGAGTAAAGAACGGAGGGTCGACGTAGACCAAGTCAACGCTTTCCTGTTCTACGGAATCGAGAACGTCGAGACAATCACCGACATGGACGTTTTGATTCATGCGGGCGATAGACGTGCCGGTCTCTCTATACAGCGGGCGCTGTGGACTCACACTCAATTTCGTAGATGCGCCCCGCGGACACTTTTCACCGCGTTCCCATTGACCTGCCAACTTGGGCGTTACATTGAGGCGTGAGCAAACACACCCTCACTCACGTTCTCGCGAAGTCGGAGCGCGCGAATGTCCCGGCGCCATCTCTTTGATCGGCGTCAGGCACATCTCATCGAACTCCCGCATGGTACGTTTTGGCATCAGGCCGGCCTCGGCTAGCCCGAGCGCCGTCTCGTGCACAGCAGCGAGCGCTTTACTTTTGTACTGCTTTTCCATCTCAATTCTCCTTGGTTATCGCCCCGACCACTTGCGTCGCCGCAGCCGGTGCGCAAACAATCCCATGACGATAATGTCCGGTATTGAAATACAGCCCCCGAATCTTACTATGAGCACCCAGTAACGGGCTGTCCTCACCGCTTTTCGGGCGCAGGCCGACCCGCTGCTCATCGGGCTCACCCACATTCAGTTTAGGGCACCAGCGCCGGGCAAATCCCAGCAACTCTTCCTGAGCCTGAGCCGTGGCACCGATATCAAAACCCGCCGCTTCATCGGTCGCCCCCACCAGCACCTCGCCGCTGGCGCGCGCAACCAGGTAACGACTTCCCTCCAGCACAATCGGAAGATTCCCCACGTCCCGTTGCCAACTGAGAATTTGGCCTCGCCGAGGCTGGATGTCCACGCTTTCGTCCGTCGCAGCCAAAAGCTGCGAGCTCCACGCTCCCGCCGCCAACACCACACAAGGCGCCGACCACTCGCGCGTGCCATCGGACACTCCCACAACCCGCTCTGCTTCCGTCAGCAATTCCGTCACGGCCGCATTCTCCCAACGGACCCCTTGCTGCTGCAGATGCCTGCGCAAAGCCGGCATAAGTCGCCGCGGGTCCACCTGCGCGACATCCGGCAACAGGGTGACTTCTCCCTCCGGTGGGGCCAGAAGCGGATAGCGTCGCCGACAGTCATGGGGCGTCAAAACTTCAAAAGGGCGCTGCCGACGTGCCGCCCACTGCATCAAATCTTCCGCCTCACCCCCGACCGACAGAAGGCCGCGCGTCTCCAAACCGATGTCTTCGTCCAACTCCGCCTGCAGGCGCGCGTACGCCTCAGCGCCGTCGTGCGCCAAAGCCGTCCAGGGCGCGTCGTCGCGGCCCCAATCAAGAATACAAAAAAGAATGCCGGCCGACGCGGGAGTCGCAGCTCCGGGCTGTGCTGCATCCAGCACATGCGGCTGGAATCCCGCCTTTGCCAATTCCAACGCGGTCAGTGCGCCGGCAATGCCGCCGCCCACTACCACGCAGGCGCTCATAAAAGACTTATTCGATGCGTTGCGCCTTGAGGATGACCACCGGACTGACCGGCACGTCCGAATGTCCGCCCTGGTTGTTGGTCGGCACATCACTGATGGCATCCACCACGGCCATGCCTTCAATCACTTTGCCGAACACCGCGTAGCCCCAGCCCTGCGGAGATTTGTCGCGGTGATCCAAAAACGCATTGTCTTTGAGGTTGATGAAAAACTGCGCGGAGGCCGAATGCGGGTCCGGGGTACGCGCCATGGCAATGGAGCCGCGCACATTCTTCAGTCCGTTGTCGGCTTCGTTTTGAATGGTCTCGCGCGTTTGTTTCTCCTGAAAATCACGATTGAAGCCACCGCCCTGGATGACAAAATTCGGAATCACCCGGTGAAACAGCACCCCATCGTAAAACTGCTCATCCACATAGCGCAGAAAGTTTTCCGTGGTGGTGGGGGCCTTCACTGCATCCAGTTCCAGCACAATTTCGCCCGCGCTCGTCTCCAGGCGGACTTGGGGGTGCGCCGTGTCTGCGGCCATGAGTAGTTCTCCCGACAGCAACGCCGCCACACAGACCACGCTCCATCTCATCAATTTGTTTGGCTTGAGCATGCTGCTCCCTCCGATTTGAACCCGCGTGGCCTGCACGCGCGAGATTTCATTTCACACCCCGACATGGGCACGCCGCCTGTGGTGCCGGCGAGAGGAGTCGAACCCCCGACCTACTGATTACGAAACAGTTGCTCTACCGACTGAGCTACACCGGCACATGCCGTGATGCGAAGCCGCATTATACGGCACCGCCTATTAGCCTCGAACGCGCAGCGTGACGTCCAGTCCCACCAAACGGGAACCTTTCAATACCTCTTGAGGCACCTGTACCTGCACCTGGGAAAGTTCCAGGTCTTCAATCTTGCCGGTCTCGATGTTGTGCACGTGATGGTGCGCCGCCAGGTTGGTGTCGTAAATACGCGCACGGCCCCCGAGGTTCAATTCCCGCACCAGACCTTTGCGCACAAACAGTTCCAGCGCGTTGTAGACCGTACCGCGGGCCACAGTCCCATCGAGCTCGCGCGCACGCTGCAGCAATTCAGCCGCGCTCAAGTGCTGATGACACTGAAACAACACCCGACTCAACAGAATTCGCTGGCGCGTCGGGCGAATGCCCTGACTGCGCAAAAACTCCGCCGCTTCGGTCTCTGTCGTGACCTTATTCGCAATAAAACTCATTCTCGCATTATAACCGCAAAAACAACTCCTTGAGTTGCTTGACACCGTGTTCTGGTATGGTTAGCACATCAAATTTCGCACTTGCGCATGGCTGCTCCTTCGCCTGACTCCGTCTTTCCTGTACCCGCCACTTTCGCGGAAAATGCGCTGATTGACCGCGCCGGTTATGACGCGCAATGGCGGCGCTCCGTCGAAGATCCGGAAGGCTTTTGGCGCGAACACGGACAACGGCTGGACTGGAGTCGCCCCTACACGCAGATACGCGACGTCTCCTACGCGGTCAACGATCTGCATATCCGCTGGTTCTATGACGGCCGTCTCAACGCCTGCTACAACTGTGTCGACCGGCATGTCGCCACCCGCGGCGATCAGGTCGCCATTCTTTGGGAAGGCGATGAGCCGGGGCAGGAGCAATCCCTGACCTATCGGGAGCTGTATGCGCGGGTCTGCCGTTTTGCCAATGCCCTGAAAGCCGCCGGCGCGCGCCGCGGTGACCGCGTCACGCTGTATCTGCCGATGATTCCGGAGGCGGCCATCGCCATGCTGGCGTGCGCGCGCATCGGCGCGATTCACTCGGTGGTGTTTGCCGGCTTCTCGCCGGAAGCCCTAGCCGGGCGCATCCAAGACGCGGACAGCAGCCTTTTGATTACGGCGGACGAAGGTGTGCGCGGTGGACGGCGGACGCCGCTCAAAGCCAACGCCGATCAAGCCCTGCGCGAATGCCCCACGGTGAAAAAAGTGGTGGTGGTGCGCCACACCGGCGCGGACATCGACTGGCAACCCGAACGTGATTTATGGTGCCACGAACTTTTGGATGATGCGGACGAGGACTGCCCGCCGGAAGAAATGGAGGCGGAAGACCCGCTGTTTATTCTGTACACCTCCGGCTCGACCGGCAAGCCCAAAGGCGTGCTGCACACCACCGGCGGCTACCTGGTCTATGCCTCGATGACGCATCAGTATGCGTTTGATTATCACGACCGCGAAATCTACTGGTGCACCGCAGACGTCGGCTGGGTCACCGGCCACAGTTACATTGTCTACGGTCCACTGGCCAACGGCGCCACCACCCTGATGTTCGAGGGCGTGCCCAACTATCCGGATGCCTCGCGCTTCTGGCAAGTCTGCGACCGGCATCGCGTGGAGGTGTTCTACACCGCGCCGACCGTGATCCGCGCCCTGATGCGTGAGGGGGAAGGTCCGGTGCGCGCTGCGAAACGAGACTCCCTGCGCCTGCTGGGCACGGTGGGAGAGCCGATCAATCCGGAAGCCTGGCTGTTTTACCATCAGGTCATCGGCGACGGCCGCTGCCCGATTGTCGACACCTGGTGGCAGACCGAAACCGGCGGCATCATGATTGCGCCCTTGCCCGGCGCAATGGACCTGAAGCCGGGCTCGGCGACGCGACCTTTCTTTGGCATCCGCCCACTTTTGGTCGACGACGACAACCGGGAGATTGAAGGCGCCGGAGAAGGACGCCTGTGCATTGCCGAGAGCTGGCCGGGACAGATGCGCACTGTCTACGGGGATCACTCAAGATTTGTGGAAACTTACTTCCGCGCCTGCCCGGGGCGCTACTTCACCGGTGACGGCGCCCGCCGCGACGAGGACGGCGATTACTGGATTACCGGACGCATCGATGATGTGCTGAATGTGTCCGGTCATCGCATGGGCACCGCGGAGATTGAATCCGCGCTGGTCGCCCACCCCACCGTCGCCGAGGCCGCGGTCGTCGGCTACCCGCACCCGATCAAGGGCCAGGGTATTTATGCCTATGTCACACTCATGGCGGACGTGACGCCCGATGAAGCTTTGCGCGAGGCTTTGGAGCAGCAGGTCCGCGAAGTTATTGGCCCCATTGCCCGCCCGGATGTCATCCAGTGGGCACCGGGTCTGCCGAAGACCCGCTCCGGCAAGATCATGCGGCGCATCCTGCGCAAGATTGCCCTCAATGATTATGCGGAACTGGGAGACACCTCCACCCTGGCGGACCCCAGTGTGGTCGAGGAGCTCATTCGCAACCGCCGCGACACGGATTCGTGACGGTAGGCGTCACATCAACTCGCGACTTTCGATCTGATCCAACCACCGGCTCAAGCCGGCCAGCGAAATCATCTCACCGTCGGAGTCGTCTCCCGCGCCGCTCGCCACCATGACCGTCGAGGCCGTGTCGGGCACGTTTTTGACCACCCTGCGCAACGCCTTGCGCCAACTTGGGGCCACGATGTCGCCCCAGTGAAGAGCAATTGCCTCCTGAGTCAGTCCGCGGGAGTACAAAAGATCGCAAGCGAGCAGGTCGCGAGCGTCACACAGATAAGACAAGTTGGATCGATAGCCGCGATTGAAACGGTATTTCAGCGCTTCCAGAACCCCGGCATTTTTAAACAATCGCTCGCAGGCCGGATGGTCACGCAGTTGCCCCGCGTCCCGGATTCCGAGAAGGTAACTCGCCAGCCCGACGTCATAGAAATAAAGTCGGGGTGACTTCACCAGGCGTCGGCCGACTTCGCCCTGATAGGGCGGGAGCAGAAAGATCAGATAACTGGCCTCCAAAACCAGCAGCCAATGCCGCGCGGTCGGATGAGAGATTCGGACCTCCGCACACAAGGTGGAAAGGTTGAGCGGCTGTCCCACCTGCTCGGCGCATGTGCGGATGAATTTTCGGAAACCCGAGAGGTTGCGAACCTCCGCCAGGGAGCGCACTTCGCGGTTGAGATACGTCTCGAAATAATGTTCCAGCACTTCATGCGCCGGCAGGTTGTCTGTGTACAACTGTGGGAAGAAGCCGGTGCACAAAAGCTCCTCAACGCGAGCATCGGCATCCGCCTGACGCTGCTCCGCCATCGACAGCGGCAGCAGGCACAACAGAGCGGTGCGCCCGGCCAGGGTCTGCACAATGGAGTCCAGCAGCCCGAACTGGGCGCTGCCGATCAGCACAAACACGCCGTTTCGATTCGCCTCCTCCGCAATGTCCCGCAAAACAGGAATCAGAGCGGGAGCATGCTGGACCTCATCCAAAATGGCGCCTTCACCCAGATTTGACAGAAAACCTTCCGGGTCGGCTTCGGCCTGCTCACGCACGAGCGGTTCCTCAAGATCGACATAGTTAAGTTCCGGAAAAGACGCCCGGCACAGGGTGGTTTTCCCCGAATGTCGGGGACCGGTCACCGTCACCAGTGGATATTGCTCGAACCGCTGGACCAGACAGGACGCCAAATCGCGCTGCAGCATGCCGGTATTCTAGCAAAAATGTACATATTTGAAACTATATAGAGCGAAAATCCGCCCGAAAGCTCTTATAAAACGGCCCTTTTCACCTGCGTGGCTTGAATTCATGCGGATTCTCCGATCCAAAAAGACCAGAAAACATAAGGGAATCCCGAAAGTATCCCCTTTTCAGGCGTCCAAACCGCCGGATAATCCGCGAGCGGCAGACCGTGCCCACCACTTTTTTATGAAAATATATGAATAAAAACCCTTCGGAGTCTTTTCACAAAATAATGTACATATTTGAAACTATCCTATAGAACCCCTGAAAACAAAGACTTTTCAGGAGGAAAAGCGCGTCACTGCGGCCTGTGCCCATTCCAGCCATGCCTGCGGCATCGCGAAGATCAGCACCAACAGCAAGGCGTTGGCCGAAACCAGTATCGTACGCATCCAGCTGGCATCGGACTCCACCGGCCGCTCGACCTTCTCAAAATACATATACCAGACGATACGCAGGTAGTAATACGCCCCCACCACCGTCAAAACCACAGCCACAGCCGCCAGCACCCACAACCCCGCATCCACGACGGCCTGCAGCACGTACAGTTTGGCGTAGAACCCAGCTGTCAACGGCACGCCGGCCATCGAGAACATCATAATCAGCATCATCAACGCCAAACCGGGGTGGGTATGATGCAGTCCCTTGAAGTCCGCAATCTCCTCACGCGACTCGCGTACGTTGATCAGGTGCAGCATGCCGAAGACTCCGACCGCCATTACCGCGTAAATGGCCGTATAGAAAGCGGCAGCAGCCATGCCCCGCGGAGAAGCCGCGCACAGGGCCAGGAAAATAAAGCCGGCATGGGCAATGGCGGAATACGCCAACATGCGGCGGATACGGGTCTGGGCGATGGCCAACAGATTCCCCACAGCCAGCGAGATCAGCGCCAGCGCCGCCATCAGTACCGACCAGTCCGTCGACAATGCCGACAGCCCTTCTCCAAACAAACGCAACAGCAACAGCACGCCGGCGATTTTCGGGGCGGCCGACAAGTAAGTGGCCACCGGCAGAGGGGCGCCGTCGTAGACATCCGGCAGCCACATATGAAAGGGCGCCGCACCCATCTTGAACGCCAGACCCGCGAGCATCAGCAACATGCCGAGCAACTGCACCCGATCAATCTCCGTTCCCGCCAACTGCGCCGCCAGAGCATCCACATGCAAAGTGCCGGTCGCCACGTACAGCAGCGACATGCCGTAGAGCAGAAAGCCTGAGGCCAGCGCGCCGAGCACGAAATATTTCATCGCCGCTTCGCCGGCCCGTCCGTCATCCCGCGCCATCGCCACCATCGGGTACAGCGACAGGGCCAGAATTTCCAGTCCCATGTACAACACGATGAGATGTTTCCCGCCGCTGATTAGCAGCATGCCCACACAGCCGAATATCGCCAGAACATAAAATTCCGTCGATCGCAGACGATCCATTGCAACCGGATAACTGCGCGCGTAGAACAGCGCCAGCAGCGTCAAGGCGCAAATCAGAATGCGCAACGGGTCCAGCTCAGCGGCCCGTTCAAACGCCCCGCCCATCAACAGCACCGGAGACTCCGGCGCCATTCCCCACAGAATCGCCATCGCCGCTACCAGCACCAAGACGGTCAGCGGCCACGCCCAACTGCGCGGCATCAGCAGGATGACGCAGGCGCCGACCACCAGCACGATTTCCGGCAGCAACCACAGCAGTTCCTGCATCACGCTCATCCGCCGCCTCCGGCCTTGAAGGCCTGGGCCTGTTCAAGCAATAATCTCACCGACGGCTCCATCAGGTCCAGCAGGGGCGCCGGCCAAAGTCCCAGCACCAGCACCGGGACGGCCAGGGATCCCAGCACAGTCAATTCCCGCCGGGACAAATCCGAAAATCCCTGCACCTGCGTATGCACGGCCGGGCCAAACACCACACGCCGCACCAGCCACAGGGAATACGCCGCTCCCAACAGCAACACCGTCGCCGCCAGCGCCGCCAGCCACCAGCTGGCCTGGAACGTCGCCACAATCACCAGAAACTCTCCAACGAAACCGGAGGTGCCGGGCAGCCCGGCATTGGCGAGTGCGAAAAACACAAACAACGCGCCGAAGACCGGCATGCTTTTGAGCACGCCGCCGTAATCCCCAATCTCGCGGCTGTGCCGGCGGTCATACAGCACGCCCACACACACGAACAACGCCGCCGAGACCAGTCCGTGAGAGACCATCTGCACCATCGCGCCGCTGACGCTGAGCAGGGCGGTTTCCGTCGCCAGTCGATACAGAATGAACAGCCCCAGCGTGACGAACCCCATGTGGGCGATCGACGAGTAGGCAATCAGTTTTTTCATGTCCGACTGCGCCAGCGCCGTGAATCCGATGTACACCACCGCCACCAGCGACAGTCCGATGACCAGTCCGTCCAACGCCCAAGATGCGTCGGGCGCCACCGGCAGGCAAAAACGCAGCAGGCCGTAGCCGCCAATCTTCAACAACACCGCCGCCAGCACCACCGATCCGGCGGCGGGCGCCTGGACGTGGGCATCCGGCAGCCAGGTGTGTACCGGCCACATCGGCACCTTGACCGCAAAGCCCAGCAACAGCGCCAGAAACAGCCACGTCTGTTCCGTCGCCGACAGAGGCCAGGCGTACCAGTCCGTGATCTGGAAGCTGCCGGAACTCAGGTACAGATAAACCATGGCCACCAGCATCAGCACCGAGCCTAAAAAGGTGTACAGGAAGAACTTGACGGCGGCATAGATGCGCTGGTCGGCCCCCCAAATCCCGATGATCAGAAACATCGGGATTAACATCGCCTCGAAAAAGATGTAGAACAGCGCGGCGTCCATTGCGCAGAACGTGCCGATCAAAAACCCTTCCAGAATCAGGAACGATGCGAAAAAACGCTCCGGCTGCGAAGGGACTTTCCAGCCGGTCAGAATCGCCAGCACGCCGATAAAAGCGGTCAGCACCACCAGCGGCAGCGACAGGCCATCGACTCCGATGTGGTAGTAAATGTCGAACGCTGGAATCCACGGAGTTCGGCTTTGCAACTGAAAGCCGCCGTCCGCATCAAACTGCCCCAGCGCCGCCAGCGCCAGGACAAACACCACCAAGCTGACCACCAGCGCCCAGCACTGGGCCACTTTGGTGTCGCGCAACACCAGGCCGGCAAACCCGCCCAACACCGGAATCCAAATCATCAGGCTGAGCAGCGACATCGTCTAACTCCCCAGCAGCCAGCCCAGCGCCACCACTAGGCCCAGCAACATGGCCAGCGCGTAATGGCTGATCAGGCCGCTTTGTATCGGCCGCAGGCGGGCGGCGGCTTGCCGCACCAGGCGGGCCGCGCCATTGACCATCGCGCCATCAATCAGGCGGCGGTCTCCCAGGCCGGCGCAACCATCCGCGAGACGCTGTGCGATGTTGACCAGGTACTGCTCGTAGAAGACATCAAATCCGTATTTGTTCTCCAAGAGCCGACGGCCCGGCTGCCAGAACCGACCTTTGGCGGCAACCGTGTAGCCCCATGTCAAACCCAATACCAAAAGCCAAAAGGCCGGCATCATCACCCCGTGGACGAACGCGCCTCCGAAACCTTTCCACTGCGTCGCCATCTGCGCCAGCACGTCGCGCTCGGGCCGCACCACAAGTGCGTCGGCAAGCAGTCCACCATAAAGAAACGCCTCCGTCCCCAAACTCGACACCAATGTCAGTCCGGCCAGAATCACCAGCGGCAGGGTGACGGCCCAACCCTGTTCCTTGGCGTGCTCAGCCTCGGCAGAGCGGGGCGTGCCCTGGAACACATAGCGCCACAAGCGCAGCGAGTACAACGCGGTGACCAAAACCCCGGCCAGCACCAGCACATGGGCGACCGGAGCCATGGCCAGGTTGGAGTGGCCGACTGCTTCAATAATGGATTCTTTGGAGAAGAAGCCTGCAAAACCGGGGGCGCCAATCAAGGCCAGAGAGCCGATGGCGAAGGTCGCGGCCGTAATCGGCATCCGCCGCGCCAGCCCACCCATGCGCCGGATGTCCTGTTCATGATGCACGGCCAGAATGACCGCGCCGGCGCCGAGGAACAGCAACGCCTTGAAGAACGCATGCGTGAACAAATGAAACAGACTGGCGGCATAGGCCGACGCACCCAGCGCCACGGCCATATAGCCCAGCTGCGACAGCGTGGAGTAGGCAATGATGCGTTTGATGTCGTTGGCGACCAGACCCAGCAGGCCCATAAACAGGGCGGTGATGCCGCCGATCAATAGAATCGCATTGAGAGCCAGTTCGCTGCCTTCGAACAGCGGCGACAGACGCGCCACCATAAAAATGCCGGCGGTCACCATGGTGGCCGCATGGATCATCGCCGAGATGGGCGTCGGGCCCTCCATTGAGTCCGGCAGCCAGACATGCAGGGGCACTTGCGCCGACTTGCCCATGGCGCCAATGAACATCAGCAGGCAAATCAAGCTCAGGGCACTCAATCCGTCAAACGGCGAGGCCTGCTGAGCCAGCGCCTCGCTTTGCGCGAAGACGGCCGCGTACTCCAGGCTTCCCGCATAGGCCAGGATTGCGCCCATGCCCAGCAAAAAGCCGAAATCTCCGGCGCGGTTGACCAAAAAGGCCTTGAGTCCGGCACTTGGCGCCCGGTCCCGTTCGTACCAAAAACCAATCAGCAGATACGACACCAGCCCGACGCCTTCCCAACCGATGAACAGCAGCAGAAAGCCGTCGGCCATCACCAGCAGCAACATCGCCAGCGTAAACAGCGACAGGTATGCAAAAAACCGCACGTAGCCGGGATCGTCGTGCATGTAACCGATGCTGTAGATGTGCACAAGCAGGGACACGCTGGTGACCACCACCATCATCAGCACACTCAGTGAATCGATCAAAAGCCCCAGGGTCAAGCCCCAATCGGCCGGCCCCCAAGCGTACAGCGCCACAGTTTGAGGATTCGGGGCTTGCAGATACTGCCAAGCCAGCAGCAGACTAGCCACGGTGGCCAGCCCGACCCCTGCAATTGTGATGAGCGTAGCCGCACGCCGGCTCAGCACGCGCACTCCCAGGCCGCTCACCAGTGCGCCGAGCAAAACGGCGCCCAGGGCGCCCAAAGCCAGTATGTCGATTCCCATCAGCCTCGCAGGTCGCGCAAATCTTCCGTGTCAATCGTGGCGCGGCTGCGGAACAGGACCAGCACAATCGCCAACCCAATCGCGATTTCCGCCGCGGCAATGGTGAGCACAAACAACGCAAACACCTGTCCGCCCAAATCCTGGAGATAATGCGACGCCGCAATGAAGTTGGTGTTCACCGCCAGCAGCATCAGCTCCAGCGACATCAGCAGCACCAGAGCATGGCGGCGGTTGGCAAACACCCCGGCCACGCCGACTGCAAACAGCAGGCCCGCCAGCACCATGAAATGTCCCAGACTCAACATGGCGGCTCCGAGCGTCCGTCCGTCAGGCGGATGCGGTCGCCGCGCCGCACCCGGCTTTGCTGGGCCGGGTTCTGGCGGATGCGTTGCGGGCGCTGGCGCAAGGTCAGCGCAATGGCGCCGACCATCGCAATCAGCAACGCCACCGCTGCCGCTTCAAAGGCCAGCGCGTGTTCGGTGTACAGCACCGCGCCCAGCGCTTCGGTATTGCTGTACTCCAGCGGTTTCGGCGGCGGCGCCTCCAAAGAAGGCGGCGTGCTCAACACCGCCACCAGTTCGGCCGCCATCACGGCGGCTACGGCCAGGGCGGCGATGCGATACCGGCGCCGCACCCGCGGAGCGGCGGTCTCGCCTTCGCGCTCGATCATCATCACCACGAACAAAAACAGCACCAGCACCGCGCCGATATACACCAGCACCAGCAGAATCGACAGGAACTCCGCCTCCAGCAACATCCATAGCATCGCGGCGGTGAAGAAGGCCAGAATCAGACTCAAGGCCGCGCGCACCATGCACTGCAGGGTCACCGTCGCCAGCGCCGCGCCCAGCAGCACGGCCCCCAACACGTAGAACAGCAAGGTCTGAAAAGCCATCAGCGGTACGGCGCGTCGTCGCGGCGATGCTCGGCGATGCGCTCCTCATAAAGGTCGCCAATCGCCAACAGGTCTTTCTTGGTCATGATTTGGTCACCGCGGTGCTCAAAATGAAATTCCAGAATGTCGGTCTCCACAATCGCGTCGGTCGGACACGCCTCTTCGCAAAAACCGCAATACACGCATTTGAACAAATCAATGTCGTAGCGGGTGGTCCTGCGGCTGCCGTCGCGGCGTTCCTCCGAATCAATGGTGATGGCCAACGCCGGACAGACCGCCTCGCACAACTTGCACGCGATGCAGCGCTCCTCGCCATTGGCATAACGCCGCAATGCGTGCAGTCCTCGAAACCGCGGGGATTTCGGCGTCTTCTCCTCCGGATAGCGGATGGTGACCTTGCGCGAGAACAGACGGCGCAACGTGACACGCAACCCGCGCAGCAAGTCCCACAGACTGAGGCTGCGCAACAAATACATCATGTGCCGCAAACGCATGCGCTACACCTCCACGCCCCAGTAGCGCGCCGCGCCCAGCAGACCGATCCACAGAAGGGTCACCGGAATGAATATCTTCCAGCCCAGACGCATGATCTGGTCATAACGGTAGCGCGGGAAGGTCGCCCGAAACCAGAGAAAGCAAAACATGAAGAAACCGGTCTTCAGCAACCACCAGTGAATCCCAGAATCAAGCGCCGGAGTCCATGCCGCGATGGCCGTCCCTTCAAAAGGAGACAACCAGCCGCCGAAAAACAAAATCGTCGCCAGTGCCGAGACCAGAATCATCGCCGAATATTCGGCCAGGAAGAACAGGGAAAAGGCGGCGCCTGAATACTCCACATGAAAGCCCGCGACCAGCTCCGACTCGCCTTCCACCACATCGAACGGCGAGCGGTTGGTCTCGGCGACGCCGGAGACCAGATACACCAACAGCAGCGGCAGCAACGGCAGGAAAAACCAGTGCTCCGGCCCTCCCGCCTGCGCCTGCACGATGGCCACCAGATTCAAACTGCCCGCCAGCATCAGGACGCCGACGAGGGCGAAGCCCATCGCAATCTCGTACGACACCACCTGGGCGGCCTGACGCATGGCGCCAAGCAGGGCGTACTTGGAGTTGGAGGCCCAGCCGCCGATGATAATCCCGTAGGCACCCAGAGACGTAAGCGCCAGCACATACAACAGCCCGGCATTGACGTTGGCCAGCCACAGGTCTTCGGTAAATGGAATCACCGCCCAGCCGCCCAGGGCCGGGCCGAGCGCCGCCAACGGCGCCAACAGGAACAACCCGTGACTGGCCTGTCCGGGGCGAACGACTTCTTTGGTCAGAAGTTTCAGCACATCGGCAATCGGCTGAAACAGCCCACGCGGTCCCACCCTAGTAGGGCCGAGACGCATCTGCATAAAGCCGATGACTTTGCGTTCGGCGTACGTGTAATAAGCGACGGTGGCCAGCAACGGCAGCAAAATGGCGAACGTGCCGAGCAGGATTTCCGCCACCCGCATCCAGGTCGCCATCTCCAGCAGCCAATCAAACACGCTGCAACTCCACCGCTCCGAAGGCCGAACCGAGCAAGGCCAGGCGCGCATCGCCAGTGGCCACATACACACAATCCAGCGGCATGCTGGGATCTTCCCGATACGGCAGCACCAGCGCCGCGCCGTTTTGCACCAGTTTCACTTCCGCGCCATGTTTTACGCCGCGGGAGCGCAGGGTATCCGGATGCGCCCGCAATTCCAACTGTCGCGCCCATTCCGTCTGCTGCAGCGCATGGGCCCGGCGGGTGACGGCGTCCTGCTGGTACAACGACGGCGAACCGACTCGCAACAACCCCTCTGCGGGTAGACAGCTTTTGCCCTGATGCGCTTGCGGCGCCGCGCTCGCGTCCGTGCGGCAATGCTCCAGCAGTTGCGCCTCCGAGCACACGTCCAGCCCCGCCGTTCGGGCCAGCGCGGCCAGCACCTGCGCCCCAGCCTGGGTGGCTCCGGGAGCAGCGACGGCCGGCTCCATCGCCTGCCAACGGCCTTCCAGATTAATCAGATGCCCGCGCCGTTCTCCCACCGTCGCAATCGGCAACAGCAGTGTGAACGGCGTGTCCGCTGCATCCGGCAGAAACGATTGAAAGCCGATCACTTCTTGTGCCCGCTTCAGTGCCGCATCGAGGATCGGGGGGTTGTCAACATCGCAATGCGTATCCAAACCATAGAGCGCCCAGACGGAGGCCGGCTCCTGCAACTGCGCCGACAGGTCCACGCCATTCTCAAGCGGCACGCCTCCAGGGCCGCGATGCGCCACACAACCGGCCAGCCATGCTCCCGGGGCATTGGCCCCTTCCGGCAACACACCCAAATGAGCTCCGGTCGCTTCACACACCCTGCGCGCCGCCGCGTAGAGCAGACTGGCATCCGGGTGATTGAGCGCCATCGGCCCCAACCACAGCACCGCGTTGTCCACCCGATTCAGACGCCGTCCCCAGCGGCTGCGACCGGAACGGGCCGTGCCCAGAAATTTCACCCATTCGCGAGGCGACGCCACCACCTGTTCGGCAAGCGGGAAGTTCCAGTCGAACGTACAGGGGTTGAGCACCCGCACATCCGTACCGGACAGAGCGGCCTGGCGTACATGGTGGTTGAGAATCGGCTGGTCGTGGCGCAGGAAACTGCCCACGATCACAATTAAATCCTGTTTGCCGATGTCGGCGATGGCGCAACCCAGCTCCGGCATCCGAGGGTACTGTGCGGCGCCGCGAAAATCGGTCATGCGCACCCGGTGCTCGACTGTTTGCGCGCCGCATCCGCGCAGCAGGTCCTGGAAGCGATAGCATTCCTCCACCGTCGCCGACGGATGAATGAGCCCGGCCACGGTCGGCGCCTGCTGCAGTGCGGCGACCGCATATTCCAGCGCCTCTTCCCAGGAAATCGCCACCCACTGATTGCCCTGGCGGCGCATCGGTTCGGTCAGGCGTCGGGGATGGGAGGCGGCCTGATAACTGAATCGGTCGCGGTCCGACAACCATACTTCATTGATGGATTCCTCTTCACGCGGCACACAACGCACCTGCTCGCCGCGCAACGTGTGGCGCGCGACATGCGAGCCGGCCCCATCATGCTCGCCCAATCCCGGATGGCTTTCCATTTCCCAGGCCCGCCCTTTCATGCGCGACGGCCGCGCATTCAACGCGCCGACCGGACACAGGTCAATCACGCAGCCGGACATCTCCGAGTGCATGGCGTTTTCGACGTAGGTCCCGATTTTCATGAACTCGCCGCGCCCGAAAGCTCCCAGTTCCTGCTCTCCGGCAATCTCTTCGGTAAACCGCACGCATCGCGTGCAATGAATGCAGCGGGTCATGTCGGTCGACACCAACGGCCCCAGGTCGGGGTCCGGCACCGCCCGGCGGGCTTCGGCATAACGCGAGACGCCGGCGCCGTATCCCAGCGCCAGATCCTGCAACTCGCACTCGCCACCCTGATCGCAAATCGGACAGTCCAGAGGATGGTTGATCAGCAAAAACTCCATCGTCGCGCGTTGCGCCGCGCGCGCATGTTCCGAACGGGTAAAGACCTCCATGCCGTCCGTCACCGGGGTCGCGCAGGCCGGCACCGGCCCTCTCGCCTGGGCGACTTCCACCAGACACATCCGACAGTTGGCGGCCACCGTGAGCTTCGGGTGATAACAGAAGCGCGGAATCGACACACCGGCCCGGTCGGCAACCGCGATCAGCATCTCACCGGCGCGGGCCTCAACCTTCTGCCCGTCGAGCGTCAGGGTAATGGTGTCACTCATGCGGCACGCACCGAGCTGACGCCGTGTTCAATGTAATGCTCGAACTCGGAACGGAAATGACGCAGAAAGCTCTGCACCGGCCACGCGGCGGCGGCACCCAAGGCGCAGATGGTATGCCCGTCGATGTTCGCCGGCACGGTCTCCAGAATCTCCAGGTCGTGGGCCTCCCCCTGGCCTTCGACGATGCGCGTCAACACGCGATACAACCAGCCGGTGCCTTCCCGACACGGCGTGCATTGCCCGCACGATTCATGAAAATAAAATCGAGAGATGCGCTGCAGCGCGCGCACCATGTCGGTGGTCTCATCCATTACGATTACGGCGCCGGAACCCAACAGGGAGCCGGCCGCCTCCAGGCTTTCAAAATCCATGTTGACCCCAAGCATGACTTCACCGGGCACCACCGGCACGGAGGAGCCGCCGGGAATCACCGCCTTGAGCCGGCGCCCTTTCCACACACCGCCGCACAGCTCGAGCAATTCCGTAAACGGGATGCCCAACGGGACTTCATGATTGCCCGGGCGCTCGACATGGCCGGAGACGGAGAAACATTTGGTGCCGGGGCTTTTCTCGGTGCCGACCTGCCAGCCTTCCTCGCCGCGCAGAATGCCCGGCACCAACGCCAGACTCTCGACGTTGTTGACTGTTGTCGGTTTGCCCCACAAGCCGTAATTGGCCGGAAACGGCGGCTTGAATCGCGGCAGCCCCTTCTTGCCTTCCAAAGACTCCAGCAAGGCCGTCTCTTCTCCGCAGATGTACGCCCCTGCTCCCAAGGTGTCAAACAAATGCACCGAGATGCCGCTGCCCAAAATGTTTTCGCCCAAAAGGTTGCGGGCGTACGCCTCGCGCAGTGCCTGCTGGAAGCGTCGGTGCGGCTCGTCGCTGAACTCCTCGCGCAAATAGTTGTAACCGACTTTGGCCCCGATTGCATAACAACCGATGGCCATGCCCTCAATCAGCGCGTGCGGGTTGTAGCGCAGAATATCGCGGTCTTTGCAGGTGCCCGGTTCCGACTCATCGGCATTGCACACCAGATAACTCTCCGGTGCGTCCGGCATGAAACTCCATTTCAGTCCGGTCGGAAAACCGGCGCCGCCGCGCCCGCGCAATCCGGACTGCTTAATCTTCTCGACAATCTCGCGCCGGCCGGGGCGCTGCGTCAGAATTTCGCGCCAAGCCTGATAGCCGCCGTGCGCCTCATACGTGGCCAGCGACCACGGCTGCTCGCTGCCGCGCGTCGCGAAACACATCTCGTCGAGACGCATGCTCATGGCAATTCCTCCAGGATCTGCTCGGCCTTCTCCGGTGTCAGATTCTCGTAATAGACATGATTGATCTGCATCATCGGAGCGCCACAGCATGCCGCCAGACATTCCTCTTCACACTTGAGATAAAACTTGCCGTCCGGCGTCGACGCGCCAGCCTTGATGCCGAGCTTGCGCTCCAGATGGGTCAGCAGTTCTTCGCCACCGCGCAGCCAGCAGGAAATATTGGTGCACACCGAGACCGTGTGCCGTCCGACCGGCGCGTGCTCAAAACCCGTGTAGAACGATCCGACCTCATAAACCTGAATGGCCGGAATATCCAGATAGTCCGCCACCGCTTCCATGCGCTGCGGCGTCAGGTGACCGTATTCCTTCTGCGTTTCGCGCAACGCGCCCAGCACCGCCGAGCGGCGATGTTCGGCCGGGAAACGCTCCAACCACAAATCAATGCGTCGGCGCAACGGTTTTGACAACGTGACGCTCACCGGTCCACCTCACCGAACACCAGATCCATCGTGCCGATCAGTGCGACCACATCCGCCAGCATGTGTCCCCGCGCCAACTCGTCTAGGGACGCCAGATGCGCAAAGCCCGGCGCCCGAATCTTGAGGCGATAGGGTTTGTTCGCGCCGTCCGACACCAGATAAACCCCAAATTCTCCTTTGGGGTGCTCCACCGCCGCATAGGTCTCTCCCTGTGGCAGACAAAAGCCTTCGGTGAACATTTTGAAATGATGGATGAGCGCCTCCATGTCGTGTTTCATCTCTTCGCGCGGCGGCGGCGCCACTTTACGGTCGTCGGTCATCACCGGCCCCGGATGGGCGCGCAACCAGTCTACGCACTGGCGCATGATTCGGTTGGACTGGCGCATCTCTTCGATGCGCACCAGGTAACGATCGTAACAATCGCCATTGACACCGACCGGTATGTCAAACTCCAACTCGTCATACACCGCATACGGCTGGCGGCGACGCAAATCCCAGGACACTCCGGAGCCTCGCAACATCGGGCCGGTAAAACCCAACTGCAGCGCGCGCTCCGCGGATACGATGCCGATATCCACCGTGCGCTGCTTCCAGATTCGATTGTCGGTCAACAGCGTCTCGTACTCATCGACGCATTGCGGAAAACGTTCGGTGAACGCTTCAATGAAATCCAGCAGACTGCCTTCACGTTCGCGGTTGCGGCGACGCACTTCACGTTTGCTGCGAAACCGCGACGGCTGATAGCGCGGCATGGAATTCGGCAGATCGCGGTACACGCCACCCGGGCGGTAGTACGTGGCATGCATGCGCGCACCTGAAGCGGCTTCATAGCAGTCCATTAAATCCTCGCGCTCGCGAAAGGCGTACAAAAACACGCTCATCGCCCCGATGTCCAGCGCATGGGCGCCCAGCCACAGTAGATGGTTGAGGATGCGGGTGATCTCATCGAACATGACGCGGATGTACTGCGCCCGAATCGGCGGCTCCAGATCCAGCAACTGCTCCATTGCCCGTACATACGCATGTTCGTTGCACATCATCGACACATAATCCAGACGATCCATGTAACCGATGCTCTGGTTGTACGGCTTGCTTTCCGCCAGCTTCTCGGTGCCGCGATGCAGTAGGCCGATGTGCGGATCAATGTGCTCCACGATTTCGCCGTCCAACTCCAGCACTAGGCGCAACACGCCGTGCGAGGCCGGATGCTGCGGCCCGAAATTCATGGTGTAGTTGCGGATTTCAGTCATGCGTCACCGGACGTCTCACCTTGGGAACTCCCACCCGCGGCTCGATGGTCACCGGCTGATAAATCACCCGCCGCCGGTCCGGGTCGTAGCGCACTTCCGTATGCCCGCTCAGAGGAAAATCCTTGCGCAGAGGATGGCCGATGAAACCATAATCGGTCAACAGGCGGCGCAGGTCCGGATGCCCCTCGAACACGATGCCGAACAAATCAAAGGCCTCCCGCTCATACCAATCGGCGCAATGCCACAACGCACATACCGACGGCAGCATGGGCCAGTCTTTCTCAGCGCAATGCGCTAACACCCGTACACGCCGGTTATGACGCAGTGAGAGCAGTTGGTAGGCGACCGCAAAACGCCCTTCCGCCGCCACCGGCGGATGCGGGTGCGCGAAAGAATACCGTGCTGAAGCAGCCGGGTTGACTGCACGCGAGAAGCCGGTGGCGGTGGTCTCCTCGGTGCGCCATTCCGTCTGTGCGTATTCAGCGTAGTCGACGCCCGCCAGATCGATCAACTGCTCGAAGTGGCAGTCCTCGGCATCGCGCAAGTGCCGCATGATCTCCAGAAAATGCTCCGCGGTCGTCGTGATGCACGGACCGTCGCAGTCGGCCCGAATAGCGCCGCGTTCCCCCAGCCATTCGGCCTGCTGCGCGGACCAGGAGTCTTCAGTCATTTACCGGGTCAGGGAATTCGTGCGACGAATTTTGTTCTGCAGCTGCAACACGCCATACAGCAGCGCTTCCGCCGTCGGCGGACAACCCGGTACATATATATCGACCGGCACGATGCGGTCGCACCCGCGCACGACCGAATACGAGTAGTGGTAGTAGCCGCCGCCGTTGGCGCACGAGCCCATGGAGATCACCCATTTGGGATCCGGCATCTGGTCGTAGACCCGGCGTAAGGCCGGCGCCATTTTGTTGACCAGGGTGCCGGCCACAATCATTACATCCGACTGCCGCGGGCTGGGACGAAACAACATGCCGAAACGATCCATGTCATAACGCGAGGCGCCGGCGTGCATCATCTCCACTGCACAACACGCCAGGCCGAATGTCATCGGCCACAAGGATCCCGAGCGCGCCCATTTGACCAACTGGTCGGCACTGGTCAGCATGAAACCCTGCTGCGGAGGCTGCGGGCGCAACTTCTCAATCAACTCTAATCCCATTCCAGAGCCCCCCGCTTCCATTCAAAAACAAAACCTACGGCCAGAATCAACAGAAACACTCCCATAGCAATCAGGCCGTAATCGCCCACATGATCCAGCGCGACCGCCCACGGAAACAGAAACGCCACTTCCAGATCAAACAGCACGAACAGGATGACGACCAGGTAGTAGCGCACATCGAATTTCATACGCGCATCCTCAAAAGCATCAAACCCGCATTCGTAGGGCTCCGCTTTCTCAGGCGTCGGCGCGTTGGGAGCAAGCAGGCGTCCCAGGATCAATGTCGCCACGCCAATTCCGCCGCCGACCAGCAGAAAAATCAAAACCGCAAGATATTCATTGAGCATCAGATTGGAATGATTAGGAACCTAAATGTGTGGGCGCAAAGTTTCGGATGACAACCCTGCCTAACCTTGAGGTCAGAGAACAGCGTTTTTATCAGAACCTTGACGTGGATGACCCCGTTTCGGTGCACTGATTCACTGATTATAAAGCCCCCGCGTTTCCGCGTGAGGTGATGCTGCCAGCAGATGCTTAGTGTTGAGTTGAAAGTACCGGCAAATCGCCAACAATTACTTGGGTAGCCCTCTCTCGTCATAAAGCAAGTCGCCGTGTTCTACTGAAGAGAATCCTGGGCCCATCAGTTTGGCGCAGCGAATCGCAATAGCACGCAACTTGCGATCGCGTTTTTCATATTCGCGTTGATGGGGTTTTTTGTTTTTGATATCCCGGCTCATGAGATTTTTTATTTGGAGGGAACGGTGCCTTATCCTACCTCATAACTGGTTTTTAATGTGGTGGTCTTTTGTGCGTGTTGTACACATCATGAATTTGTGCCAAAAATTTTTTCTGCCCGCCGTAGCTAGGGTGCCGCATTGGAATCACCTGTTGAGGGCCACCTAGTCGCTGCGCGACAGCGGCTGCATCTTTTCCTATCGCGATAAGCCTGCTCGGCTCCAACATATTAATTAACTGAGAAAGAAGATTTTCTCCTTCGCTTCTTTCGCGGGCATTGTGCGCGCGATTGGAAAACGGATTATTTGCTTCATGAGGATGCAAAGGGAAAACGTTCCATAAAAACACCGGAGCGTCTATTTGCTTCAAGACAGACCAAATAATGGTCGCGGTACGCTCCGCCATTTTGCTGTGCGTTGGTTTCTCAATCGAAATACCCCAGCGCTCAGCATGAGACGGCAAATGTGAATCGTCGGTAAACGCAAGTCCTGTGCGCCTTCCCCCTTGATATCCCAAATCGCGTCCAATCCACAAAGAATCAATCTCTGTTTGGGTGGCAACTTTCAGCACCTTCCGCAAAGCATTGCGTCGCCGCTTCGGGGCATCTTTATGATCGTGATGAGCGCAACGCTGTGAATAAGGATTAAACGTATTTTCAAACTCAAGCGCGCAGAGAGCATTGATAAATTGATCTGGTATTACCATGAGGTCGTTACCAATATTTCCATGTTCAGATTAGTAAATTTCCTTTTTTGAATTCTGATATTTTGTACATAAAATAAAAAAAGCAACTTATTGTTTTAAATATAAATTTCTGTTCCCGCTTCGCTTTTCTTTTTGATTTTTAGCCTGCAAGTGACATTTTTTGTACATGAGCGGAAAATGTAACTTATTGTTTTTTATGTTAGTTCTTTTTTTGCCATTTCTTTTTGCAGAATGTGGGATATTCCCGTACAGCAACAACTTGGCCTGAAATGGATAACTACTTGTGCGTGATTGTCCCTGTTCCGCCGTGATCGCCTGCTGCGCTACACCTTCAGCCTTTTCCCTTTTTTGACTTGCCAGTTCCCACCAGATCCGGCAAATTCCGCAACGTCTCCTGGACTTTCCGGCTCGCCAAGAGATCTTCCATTTTGACGTACCTGCCCCCGCTAGGGGACACGTAGACCTTTATCTTCTCTTCCTGGTCCATTTCTGAGTTCCGTTTCATAAAAACTCTCGACGCGATAATAATTGTCGCCGAATTGTACTCGAGCGCCCCACCACCTCGATACTCGCACTAACATCCAGCATTATTTGAAAGGCCATTCCGTCAATTGCTTAATTTCATCCGCATACATTCCAGCACGAACTTCAATAAATTTCCTATAGTTTGCTTTGACATTCTGTGTTCCAGCATCTTTTAACGAGTCATAGGGGATCATGTGAGATTCTAATCTTTTCCTCATATCCTTCTCTTTTAGTAACTTGTTGTGAGCGTATCGCTCCTTCAGATATTCAATCGGGCTTTTTGCTGCCAATTTTTTGTTCGTTTTCGCTCCAACTAAAGCGAAATTTAAACCATGGGAAATTTCTGTCTTTGATAGCCCATTACCATGCAGGAAACTACGAGGAAATAAATGATGTTGTTCCCTATTGAAGATTGTAGTCTTAGATATTTTCTCACCTGTTGCAAAATCCTCAGCCCCATTCTGTAGACCAATAACTGACAACGATTTAGCCAATGAGTCTCTTGATGTGGGGGGCTTTATCGGATCATGAAAATCGCATAGTCGATCTTTAGTGGGAAGCGTGACGTCATCTTTGAAAATTGGAATGTTTGGTTTTTTACTTGCCAGAACATCCCCTCCACACTCCGCAATACTCCCCAATGCTTCGAAAAGCTGCGCATAATCTTCTCTAAGCTTGGTATTGGCGGTTCGCCCATACCGGTCACTTGAGAAAGCTCTCCAAACGTATTTATGTATCAAATCTCGCGCTAGCCCTTCATGGTCTGCGTTTTTAATGTTCTTGTATTGGCAGTGCAGCGCAGGTAAAACCTGTAATGGAATGTAAGACGGCAAATGCTTCCGATACCAGATTTTTTTCTCTCCAAATAAGTTAAAGGCCCATTCCAATCCGTCCTTGATCAAGGAAAAATTGTCTGGATCGCGGAGATGAGAAATAACGGAAAGTGAAATGTAATTTTTTTCTGTCGGCGTTATTCCATTTTTTAAACAGGCTATTTTTAAAATCATTTCGCCGACCCCAGAAACCATTTTTTGTTCATCCTCGCCAAAAAACCGCTCTACTGCAGATATTTGACTTGCCCAAGATAAAATTTCGTCGCGCAAAGATTCTCCTTCTCGATCATATTCAGCAACCGCAATGTCGAAACTTTTTATGATCGCAGAGGACTTGTTGGTTTTTATGTATATATCGATCGCCTCTTCCCGAGAAACTTCCTTCGGCAGATTCATAAACCATAAAGATCTATTCCGCAATTTCTCGGCAAAGTTTTGTCCGATTTTTCTCCAGAGCTTCCTCGCTTCCGTTCCCTTGTCTTTGCATGCCTTTAAACACCAAGTATGCAGAGCATCTTCTTCTTGTGTGACTAAATCCAGTCCCAAAATCCACACCGGACATAAATTATTTTCCTTAGCCAACTCGGGATCTTTAACCATACGTGAAGCCTTTTTCTCTCGATAAATGGGTACATCATCTTCGAGTTTTTCCATTTCCAGTTTGTCGTCTGCCCAGTCCTTGACCTTAATAAAGTAATATTGCTCTGAATCTTTTGGCTTTAATGCGCGCCACAAGGAAGTTAGACGCTGCTGTCCATCAAGTACTAATTTCTCACAGTTCTCAAGTTCTTCTTTTTCCCCATTTCCATGTACTTCGAAAAAAGATCTAGGTGCAAAGTTTCCTTCTGAGCCGTTATGCTCCACAAGTAATAGCGAGCCTACCGGGCGTTCTGATAGCAAAGCATAAATTAGTTCAGTTACTTGTTTGTCTGTCCAAACATAACTTCTCTGAAATCTTGGCAAAGCGATTTTTCCAGCGTTAATTTCTTCCAACCATTCCCCAATCGGCTGGTGATCGTATTTGAGTGTCATTTGTATCCTCTTTCTCTCAGTTTATTTCTTAGGTTTTCTCAACAAATCAACCCCTCGTTGAATTTCCCGCTCGGCAATTTCCATTTCGGAGGCCGTCGTATATCGCCCAAATGAAATACGTATTGAATTGGCTGCCAGACCACGACTTACTCCCATACCGATCAATACATGCGATAGGATCGTTTTCCCTGTAGCACAAGCAGAGCCGCTTGATACTGCGATTCGTTTCATAGTCGGCAATATTTGTCCGCCCAGTCCTCCAAAACTGACATTCAATATATTAGGAACAGTTTCCGCTTCATCTCCATTAATCCTGCAGTCGCCTAACCCTCGAATACACGCCACCAAAAAGTCGCGCTTGGCATGAGCCTGCTTTACGGAACCCTTCAATTCCTTCACTAAAATCTCAAACGCCTTGCCCATGCCTACAATCAGCGGCACTGGCAAGGTCCCCGGTCTTAAGGATTTTTCTTGGCCACCGCCCGACATAATCGGCGAGATCGAAGTTCGACTGCGTACAAACAATGCCCCAACCCCTTTGGGTCCATACGCCTTATGTGCCGACAGCGATATAAGGTCTGCCGGAATCTTTTTCACGCTCACCTGTGTCTTACCAATCGCTTGGGCCGCATCCGTATGCAGTAATGCGCCATGTTTTCTGCAGAGTTGCGCAACTTCAACAAGGGGTTGTACAACGCCCGTCTCATTGTTGACCCACATAACAGAAACCAGAGCTTTCCCCTTCGACAACGACCGCTCAAGTCGATCTAAATCGAGTAACCCGCTTCGTCGAACTGGCAGAATTTCGACTTCGATACCTTTTTTTCGCATGGTCTTTGCCGTATCCAGCACCGCACTATGCTCGGTCGCCACAGTAATTAAACGACGCACATTTTTCGCTCCAGACTTGAGTGCGCCACGAATAGCCAAGTTATTGGCTTCCGTTGCCCCCGATGTCCAGATAATTTCCGAGGGTCGCGCTTCGATTAATCGCGCCACTCTTTTTCGCGCCAACTCCACGGCTTCCGCTGCTCGCGTTCCATACATATGGTTAACGCTGGACGCGTTTCCAAAAACCCCTGTCGGTCCGAAAAAAGGTAGCATTTCTTTAACCACCCGTTCATCTGTCGGCGTGGTCGCAGCATAATCAAAATATGCAGTATTCATCGAAGCTCAATCTGTGCACTCACAGTTCAAGGTCGGAGGTAATGAAGTTGCCCGAATTACTGTTTTGTTGGTTGCCGCATGTTTTTTAAGTAACCGGTAATCCATGTCTTTCAGCCCAAACATCCCAAAAGTTTGGGTCGCCTGCCCATTCGAGTTTTTCTTGTTCGCTTTTCTTTTATACGTATCCTCAAACCGAATCCACCAGTCTAGTGAACTCGGGGCACTAGTATCACCACACCTGTCTCTCAAGCTGGGCGGTAACGTTCTCTCAAATTCTTTCTTTTGAGATTCGATTTTCTCTAAAGCACGCGTACCTTTCAGAAAGCAATACACACAATTCGATAAATTCATATCGGTGGGAAGACGAGGGCGTATTTTTGAAGGTTGTTTTCCCCAAAATTTAAGAACTTTGTCTTGGTCAATCCCTAAATCGAATAATGGCGCATAGGACACTTCTCCTGGCGGATGAGTGTCATGCCCAGGCGTAATCTCTCCATTATTTCTTTGCTTCATTCGCTGATAACGCGCATCTTCACCAAAACGAAATCCTAAAAACGTGATGTAAGATGCTGCATGTTCACCGAACAACTCACATCTATCACCAAAGACATTTGGTTTTAACTTCGTGCTGGGGCGGGGCGCTAGATAGGCCCTGGTGAAATTCCGGTATTTTTGAGCAGGCCGAAATGAGGCGCGATTTTGGAACACTTGATATCTGTTTCCAAACTCTTCAAACGACATCTTCCCGTTGTTTTTTAAATGTTCTCGGTACAAGGGCGCTATATCAACTTGGAGCGCCTCTCCCTTATGCCCTTGCTGGCGGATACCTTTAGCTCCTCCAAACCAGTCCGCCAAAAACTCACGTGTCACAAACATTTTCATCAACGTTGTGCAAATGCGCGTATGTACTGATGGCAAAATTCCTGTACTGGCGATCGCATCTTCAAAAACTTCTCCGTGATCGTTGTATCCCCATGGATTTCTAGCGGAAAACGGACGCGCCGATGCAAGTCGGTAAGTGCGGCGCCGGCGCCATTCACCCCCGATAACCGTTTCCACAGTCTGTAACTGGGTGAGAAAAAATGGAATTCCAGCTCTTTCTGTGACACATTTCATCTTGCGAACGAAGTCATACGTTGCCGGATGCTCTGCTGATGTATTGGTGAACAACACCACATCACCACGCTCTGCTTTCAGCAATCCGTTCTCCAACAAGATCAACAACATTAGGCCGCTGGAGCGCCCACCTGAAAACTTAACTACGTGAGGAATATCGCGTTGTTCCGAGCTCTCATAATGTATAACGCCTCTGCGTGGAGTCGCCCCATGCCAAGCTCGAAGCGACAACTTGGGCACATCCACCGCACCAGTTATAGAACTCATCAGTGAATCAAGTCTGACGCGCCATTTCTGCCTGCATCTCTTGAATGGCCCGGTTGATTTCTTCCGGTTCTTTTAGACCCAAGACGCACCATGAAGATAATCTTCCCAAACCTCTGCATATTTCTTCGATACTTGTTCGAGGGATGCCGGATTGTTCCGACAGTTGGCTTTGCCCCCATAAGGAAATACCAGCCAAGACACTCGGCTCGCCGATCACCGTTAATTTCCCCGCCAAATAATCAGACATGCCTAGCCATACCGTTTTAAACACTTCTACAACTTTCTCGATGGGCACATCGATTTCTTCCTGCTCGCAACACTCATGTGCAAGATGACCACACCACCATGCTTTAGCTAACGAACAATTGCCATACATCTCGGGAGCGCCCCGCATATGCCCGGGCCCCATCATCCAGCGGAGACAACGGCGTACCAGCCGGTCAATCTTCTTAGCGTCCTTGCCTTTGAGAGCATTGTCAATTTCTTTTTGAGCATAACCGTCGTCACATTTTTGACTAACCGCCAACCAAACCGGTTGGATGCGGGTCTCTCTGATTTCCTCCAATGTGATTGCTCCCCAGAAAGTCGGGCATGTAGCCTCGGCAAATGGAATATTCCTCCAGTGCTGGTACAGTTTCAGAATATCTTTTGCAGGCATTAAGTACATATGCCCTGGTGTCATGGAAATGACCGGGCGTCCGGATGCATTCAGCAATGACGGGATATCGCCATCTGGGTCGTATTCCTTTCCATCCTTTTCCGCAATTGATTTCTCCACATATGCGACGAATTTGTCTGCCTCGTTTTTTGCAACTTGCTCCAAAAAATCTTCTTGGTATATAGAGCCTTTCGAGCTCAGTAATTTACTAACCCAACGATTAACTCCATCCTTATTTAAATGCCGGTACTCCATAGCCCCCTCACAAACCTCCTTCCAAGTCCCATCGCGCGGGCTTGTATCGAGAGGCCGCTTCTACGGCGTTGAAATCCTCCTCTCCCCAAATCGGGATTTGTTGACTTTCAAAGTATGCCTGCAGGCCTTTCGCTTTTTTGAGCTTGTTTTCCTCTGTGGAATCATGCTCTTCACCATTGGAAATCTTCGTTTGAATCTGCTGGAGCTCCATCAGCGTCGGTATAAGGGAAGCGCACAGCACATGTGCGCGAGCGGTACCATTTTTGTTGCTTTCCACTTCGTCAAAAAGCTTTGGTGCCATAGTGACAACGATCTGTAAAACTTCGCCACCATAATTCGCTTCAGCACGAAATGCGCCTTCTTCCATATCGGAATCGGATTTGATTCGAAATAGTGCTCCACTCGGATAAAAACGCTTCCAGCCCTCAAATGCCAGCAATGCGTGGTCGCGGAAAATCAGTTTCTCTGTTTTATGAAACTCAACAACACCTTTTGCGTTTTTCCACTTAATGCTTTTCCCCTTACTCATGGCAACGCCTGTGCACACAAAAATCTCTCTCACATCCTTGAAATTGGGAATTTCCAAACATTGTTTGGCAACTATATTCCCGCCCTCTTTTACGCCTCCTATCTTTTCCGTTCGGCGGTAACAACTATTCCCGACCGACACCGTGCTGTAAAACACCGCTTCATTTTTCTCCATGAGGGAAGAAATTAAAGACTTTCCATTATCCAGTTCATGTTCTATCTGGATGAATGTTGTGCCCTCAATATTTTTCTTTTCAAAACCTACTCGATACATCCCGGGATCGTGATAATCCAACGTGGCTTTATGTAATACCGGGTGGGGATACAAAAGATTCATAAGCTTTCCCCAGTCATACCAAGCAAACAACTAAGCGACACTTGATTTAAATTTTTGGGAGGATTAGAAAAAGTTATATCCATTTCGACAAACTCTTCCGCGGAAAGCTTGGGAAGGCGAACCATGCCATCCTCAATTTTGTATTTTTTCCTTGCCCGCTTCTTGCCGTTTTTACCATTTGTGGCTTCAATTTGGGTTGCTGATTTCACGATTAGCATGGTGTCCGGTATATGCCCTGAGCAACTTGCATCTTGGCCACTAGCCATTACGACCTTCAACAGCCCGCTGGTTATCTCCTTGGCTGGCTTAATTCGAACGCGGTAATCACACCCATCCAGAACACGGCCTTGAATTTTTGTTTGTGCTAGTGCCTTGATACTCTTCTTGCGCGTTTTCGCAATACTTTCCCCATTAGTTTCATGAGTGCCCTCTCCCTCAACCATATCGCCCGGCTGTTGGCTTTGAAAAAGCCTTGACAATCCCACGGACGTGACATCAAAAGCATTTCCAGAATCCAACATCACTTCATTCTCGAGATCAGCAGATTCACCTCCTGAGTCTTCCGCATGCTCGGACACCCACTTCCGCACAGCAGTAAAAAAATCACGCAATTTTTGTACTTCTGCGTTTTCCGACAATCTTTTTTCCTGGATTTGATCATGCAGTGGTGTTTCCGCTTTTTTAACTATGTCGTGTGCCCTTCGCAACTTTCGGCGGCCCGATAAAAGAACAACTGCATCCAATTTCTTTTTGTCATCAAACTGGTCTTTCGCTAGCCCTCGATGTCGGCGTGTGATCAGCATGCCGTTACGCCATATCGAAATCATGTGCGCTCGCGTTTTATTGCGTAGATAGATCTGACAATCTTCAAAAGGGTGCGGCAAATGTCCCCTTGCGGAATCCCCTTGGGAAAATGTTTCAATGGCATCAAGCGTCTGCCTTGCTTTTAAAGTTTGCTCGCGAGTGCCTGTCTCCGGATGCTCCATATACTCAAGAAATTCCTTGATCTGGCTTTTGTCGATTTCTTGGCGTTCTGGAACCAATTCATCCGGATTGTGCTCTCCACCAACCTCAATTTCTAAATCACCTGCCCAAATTGCCATGGCAAAGTTTTCTGCTGTTGCCTCGCAAATCTGCTCTGTTAATTTTTTCTTTTTGGTACTACGGTCTTGCCGGAAACCATTGAATCCCAAAACGGCAATGATAGAGCCCGAGTGTTCTACATGCTCAAGCTCCTCGCGCAAAAACTCCGGCATGTTTTGGGCATCACTGAAAGTGAAAGGATTATCAAATTTGCTCTGATACTCTTCAACCAAATAACCATTATTAGATCGCAGATTTCCATCGCTACTATGCGATGCCAAAATAGCATGGCCAGCAAATAATTCTGTGCCGTCCTGTTGCTTGCTTGCATACAAAATGTACTGCAAGCCTGAAATTCCATACGTGGTCAGATGTCCGATGCCAAATGATCCTGCAGAACCCTCTTGTTTCTCCGGCGTGCCTTCCCCCATAACTGCTTCAAGCCCTTTTTCATTGAACCCTTTGCCATTGTCAATCACAAACAAAACACTGATTTCTTTTTTTCTCAAGTATGTATTAATAGCGCCAAGATAGTTAGCAACCTCTTTATTCGCCTCCCAAGAAGCGCGAGCTTCGCTCATGGCTTTACAGTAATCGTTATATCCCGGAATATCGCGAGTCTTGATTGTTGACACTTTAAAAGAAACTCTGCACGGCCCCTTATCCTGCAGCGCCGCGTGCGCGTCCAGAGAATTTTGAATCAGCTCCCGACAAGCCGTGTCGGGATCAACTACACAATGTTCGGCAATTGAATACGGTCGGCCAACTTTAGTGCTGGCTTTAGGAAAAATCAGGCGGGGGGGGGGGGGGGGGGGCGAAATGTGGGACATGAGATACTGCTACAGTTTTTAAATTTGACAGAATTTTAGTGCCGTTTTGTTACCCTGTCAATACAATCGCTTTTGAAATTGGTAGGCGCGATTGGAGTCGAACCAACGACCTCTACCATGTCACGGTAGCGCTCTAACCAACTGAGCTACGCGCCTAGAATACGAGAATCAAACTAAAACTATAGTACACCACGGACCTTGAAAACGACTTTATTAAGGCACTCGTCCAAGACCAGATTATTCCCCTACTATTCCACTAACACCCCTCCACAATCTCCAGCAGGTTGGCCAAATCGTCGGCGTGCTCTTCTTCCATCTTTAGGATGTCTTCCATGATGCGTCGCGTTGTCGGGTCGTCATTTCCCAACCAGCGGATGATCTCAGAATAAGTCTCAATGGCGATGCGCTCGGCCACCAAATCCTCTCGAATCATGTCATTCAGCGTCTCACCTTCGACGTATTCTGCATGCGCGCGTGTTGCCAGTCCCTCAGGGTTGAAATTCGGCGCGCCTCCCAGCTGCGTGATGCGTTGAGCAATCCAGTCGGCATGCATTTGTTCTTCATTCGCGTGCTCCAGAAACTCGGCCGCGACCGTCGGTGAGTTCACGCCACTGGCCATGTAGTAGTGGTTCTTGTAGCGCAGAATACACACGATCTCTGTTGCCAGCACTTCATTGAGCACTTCGATTAATTGTTTCAAGTCGGTGCGGTAGGCGCCTGTAACCGCCCCGTCCGTCATTTTTTCGCGCGCCCGGGCGCGAATCGCCTCAATGTCCGAAACAAACGGTTGACTCATGGGTTCCTCCTCCTCGAATGCTCACTCATTAGTATGCAGGATTATTCTACTCGCTCGCTGAATGAAAACTTTACGGATACTGACAATCGCCACCTTAAAAATTTGATGAGATTTAAGTCAATTATGAGTAACAGGCGGAAGCGCCCCGCTTCCGCCTGTTTTCAAAAAATTGTGAAAAGCTCTAGGCTCGTGTATGTTCTCGGAGAAACCTAATGGCAGAGCTTTCTAGTTCCTCGCGATCTCGGTTCTCGAAAAAGTCAATTATGGCCCCACGGTTGTATATTTGTGTTTGCTCAAACGCCATGCGTATGTTGGCGGAAAACCCGTAGCGTTGGTTATCCATCTTGTGCGCATTAAATTTTCGCTGCAGGGCACGTAGTTCCATGAAAATAGCGTGCAACTCGTGTGCCTCTTCCGGTGCTATGACATCGCGCCCGGCAAAAAAAGTTATCTCTTTCCTTTGGCGCGCGCCAAAAATATAAATTCTATCGGGCCGTGGCAACTTGCTATTCCAAGCAGGCTTGCACTGTCGGCCTTTACTGAATTTGACGTCTATGCCGATAGGCTTTCTTCGGCCCTGTAATAAAAAGTCGGGGGCTGTCCACGGCCCTTGGGATTGCTCTATATCATCCTCCGCAAAATCGTACCGGCTTGTGTGGCGGGGAAGTCCCGGCCGATCATAGGGTCTTCGCCCCGTGAATTTTTTTTCAAAATACTGAAAGTCTTTTTCTTCTCCGTCTCTCTCATTAGAGAGCGAGAACTCAAGTTCCTCAAGTTCGTCGAGTTTGGTCTCAATTTTCTCTTTAAACTCCTTGGTTTTTTCGCTCGCCAAGTAGTGTTCAGGATTCTTGTGCAAGTCAACAAATAAGGTCGCCAACTTGCTCAAACGCATCTCATAGACCTTCGTCTTCTTCTCTCGTGGAGGAAGAAAAGCGCTAATGGGATTTTCAGTTGCTTCAATGATATTCATAATCTATCTCCTACAAAGTAGCTTTATTTAAGTTGCTGTGCATTATATGCGATACGCATCGCATTCTGAAAAGTTTGAAAACGGCATGAAGAAATTTGGCGGATGCAGTTCCTCGCATTTCACCCTCCTGCGTTCTGGCGTTATACTTGAGCCGCCATGAATCTCCACCGCAACTGCAACCGCATGGCGGTGTTTGGTTTACTCCTCTCCCACACCTTCCTTCATGCAACGGAACCCATGCTAGACGGTCCTCTGACACAAGGCTCGCTCGTCCGAGGGCAGGTGGCACCGGGCGAAATCGTGGAGTTGGACAACCAGCCCATCCCAACCACTGCAGAGGGACATTTCGTCATCGGCTTCGGGCGAGATCATCCGGCCACTTCCATTCTGCGCATCTCCAACTCCGAAGGATCCCAGGAGCACACGCTTCAGATCACAACCCGCGAATACCAGACCCAACACATCACCGGCCTTCCCAACAAAATGGTCACGCCCGCGGAAGAGGACTTGGTGCGCATTCGCCAGGACCAGGATCAAGTGAATGCCGCGCGAGCGGTGAAAAGCGAACTGTCCGGATTTTTAGAGGACTTCCAGTGGCCGGTGCACGGCATTGTGACCGGAGTCTATGGCAGCAGTCGCGTACTCAACGGCCAGCCTCGCAATCCCCATTACGGCATTGACATTGCCGCACCTGCCGGCACTCCGGTGCACGCGCCGGCTTCCGGCCGCGTCACCCTCGCTCATCCCGACATGTACTACACGGGGGCGACCGTCATTCTCGATCATGGCTTTGGAGTCTCGTCGACCTTCCTGCATCTCGAAAGCATCGAAGTCGAAGTAGGACAGCTTCTGGCCGCTGGCGAGCGTTTCGCCACGGTCGGCTCCACCGGCCGATCCACCGGCCCGCATCTGGACTGGCGCATGAACTGGTTGGCGACGCGCACGGATCCCGCTCTGCTCGTCGGGCCGATGCCGGAATCTTCCGCAGACTCGGCGCCATGAAAAAATTAGTCGCCTTGCTGCTGATGCTGGCGCTTCCTCTCGCGTCGGCTGAAACCCCCATTGATCGCGTGGTGGTGAAAAAATCCGAGAGAACGTTGCTGCTCATGTCCGGCACCCAAAAAGTACGCAGTTATCCGATCTACCTGGGCGGACAACCCCTGGGGCACAAACGCCACCAGGGCGACCTGCGCACCCCGGAAGGTCGCTACGTGCTGCATGCGCGCAATGCGCAAAGTCGTTATTTCCGCTCCTTGCGCATCTCCTATCCCAACAAAAACGACCGCGCCGCCGCCCAGGCGCTCGGCAAGCCCCCGGGTGGCGATATCATGATTCACGGCATGCCGAATTTGGAAAAACGCAACATCTTGATGTTTGAAGGTCGCAATTGGACTAATGGGTGCATCGCACTGAGCAATCCCCACATGCAGGAAGTCTGGAGCCTGGTCAAGGTGGGCACCCCCATCGAGATTTTCCCTTAAAATGAAAAATCCTCTTTCCCCAGTTTATTGCTTATAAATCATATATATGCGAGGTGCAATTTTTTTTATGACTGTGCAATATTGCTGAAATATAAAAAAATTTTTTTGGCCCAATTTGTTTCAAGTATAGTTTCGTGTCCCGCTAAGGGGTCACATTAAATGGCGGTAACCCAACATCCTTAACACCGTAGAGAAGAGCTGTGTCCGCCACCTGGGAAAACTGTATCCGGCATCTAGCCGCGGAGTCCACCGAAGAAGACATCAACACCTACGTACGCCCACTTCAAGCCTCCGAGTCCGACGATCAATTGCAGCTGTTCGCTCCGAACATGGTGCTGTTGCAACAATTCCGAAACCGTTTTTTTGATCGCCTCGAAGAATACCTAAAAGCCCTCCAATCGGATGTGACTGTTAGCCTTCGCATCGGCGAGGCCCCGACCGCCCTCCCCGCTCAACAAGCCGGTGCCCTCAACGGACACATCAACGGCGCGACGGCGGCGACTCATTTTGATTTCTGCAACCAGTTGCTGCCGCGCTTTACGTTTAAAAATTTCGTCGTCGGCCACTCCAATGAGTTGGCTTACGCTGCTGCCGAATTGGTGGCCAAGGAAATCGGTTCGGACTCTCACAACCCGTACCTGATTTACGGCGGAGTGGGGTTGGGCAAGACCCACCTGATGCAGGCGATCGGTCATGCGATTCTGGAGAACTCCCCGCAGGTCGGCGTCGCCTATCTGCATTGCGAAAAATTCGTACAAAGTCTTGTCAGCGCTCTGCAGCATCAGCGTATCGACGAATTCAAGAATTTTTACCGCTCGGTGGATGTACTGCTGATTGACGACATCCAGTTTCTCGCCGGCAAAGAACGCTCTCAGGACGAATTCTTCCACACTTTCAATGCCTTAACTGGCCGCCAGCGGCAAATTGTCGTCACCTGCGACCGTTATCCGCATGAAATTGAGGGAATGGAAAACCGCCTGAAATCACGTCTCGGTGGTGGCATGAACTGTGCCATCGAACCACCCAGTCATGAGACCCGCGCCGCCATCCTGCTCAACAAGGCGGACTTGCGCGGCATTGATCTCCCGTATGAAGCCGCCTTCTACATTGCCGAGAAAACCTACGGCTCGGTCCGCGAACTCGAAAGCGCTCTGCAGCGCATCATCATGCAGGCCTCGGTCGACAAACATCCGATCGACCTGGATTTTGTGCGCAGTTGCCTGCGCGACATCATCCCAATTCGCGAGCGCCACCTCAACCCGCAAAAAATCAAGGCGGTCGTCGCCGAGTACTTTGGCGTCTCCGGCCATGATCTGGATTCCCCGCGCAAACCCAAGGCCCTCGTCGTTCCCCGACAGATGGCCATGAAGCTGATTCATGAATTAACCGAAATGAGTTTGGCCAGTATCGGCGACTCCTTCGGTGGCCGCGATCACTCCACCGTTCTTTACGCCTGCCAAAAAGTTAACCAGCGTCTGGCGGAAGGCGATAGCCATACCACCAGCGCCTATCAAAATATCAAGCGCATTCTGCTCGCGTAAAAAGCAGTGGGCACGAACAAAATGTGACCAACCTGCTTATAATCATGTTGAGAGGTTTTGGACGAAGTTGGAACGGGCGACTATTCGCGCATCCTCCGGTTTTTGTCCCCCGCAAATTCCAACAATAATGTCATTGTTTCATAAATGATTTTTTGGGTTATCCACTGTTCTGGGCGACCCTATTAACAATAAGATTTTAAATATGAAATTTACTATTGAACAACACGAACTGATTGAACCCCTCCGCAAGCTTGCGGGTGTGGTCCCCGGTTCCGACCTGGTTTCGGCCATGTCCAGCATTCTTTTGGAGCCGGCATCCAATGGCGTCACCTTCACGGCGACAGACAACAATCTGCGGTTGACCTTCCGGGTTCCCGTGGAAGGCACGGAACTGGTGCCCTGCACCATGCCGGCCTCGAAACTGTTGCAGATATGCTCGAAATTCCCGGCGGATTCAAGCATCCAGTTTGAATTCGACCCGAAAGAAAGCACCATGACATTCCGCCACAAGCGCAGCCGCTATGTGGTGAAAACGGATGATCCGGACAAATTCCCCAGCATGAGCGCCCAGGAAGACACCGCGCAGCTGCAGATCCCCGAAGGCGTGCTGCTGTCGCTGCTGTCTCGGGTCCGCTATGCGGCAGCCAAAAATGACATGCGCTATTACCTGATGGGGGTGTTGCTGGATGTGCATCCCGATCATATTGCGGCGGTGGCGACAGACGGACATCGGATGTCAGTGGCCGTCAATACCCTGGAGACAGGCCTGGAGCAGCCACGACAGTTGATTTTGCCGAACAAAGGGGTGGAAGAACTGGTGCGGATTCTGGCGCCTTTGGAGGATCCGGTGACTCTGCATTTGGCCGACAATCACATGCGCCTGGACCAGGCGGGCGAAAACACCGGTTTTCAAACCATCCTGGTGGATGGAAAATATCCTGATTATCAATCAGTTGTGCCGAAAGATCGGGAGAGTATTGCGAACGTGGGCCGACAGGAGCTGATTTTGGCGGCGGAACGTTTGGCGGCGATCTCGGATGTCAAGATGAAAGGCGTCAAACTGTCTTTTGCGCAGGAATTGACGGTAAGCACGGAGAACTCGGCCGGCGACAGCGGCGAAGAGGTGTTTGAGCTCGAATACGGTGGAGAACCTATTGAAATTGCTTTGAATATTGATTATTTGCTGGATGCCTTGCGCAATCAGGAAAGCGACAAGGTGGCGTTCGGGCTCAAGGATGGCCTGACCAGCATTTTGATTACCGCGGTAGACGGCGAAAGCGAAGGCGACAAGCACATTATCATGCCGTTGCGCTCCTGACGGCCTGTGTGGCTGGCGCGCTTGGAAGTGCGCGGGCTGCGCTGCCTGCGCGAGGTGCCGGAGTTGGAGCTGCACCCGACGCTGAACCTGATCACCGGCGAAAACGCCGCGGGCAAAACCACTTTTCTGGAAGCGATTGATCTTCTGGCGCGAGCCCGAAGTTTCCGCAGTGCCCAGCCACGCCAACTAATTGCCCAGGAGGCCTCCGAATATCTGTTGCGAGGCCGGGTGATTTCCCATGCCGCCGGCGGCGAAGAGCATCAAC
This sequence comes from uncultured candidatus Poriferisulfidus sp., assembly GCA_965221375.1. GTDB lineage: Bacteria > Pseudomonadota > Gammaproteobacteria > Poriferisulfidales > Poriferisulfidaceae > Poriferisulfidus. Next base: position 214,361 of record OZ244883.1, read on the forward strand.
TCAGCCAGCGCCGCACGGCAGATCAACTGGAATTGCGTTGCGACGGCGAAACCCTGCGGGGAGTCGCGCAACTGGCCCCGAAGCTCGCGGTACAAGCGATTCATCCGGAAAGCCATGCCCTGGTTCACGGTGCCCCGGCCGGGCGTCGGGCGTGGCTGGATTGGGGAGTGTTCCACGTGGAACCTCAATATCACCAGGCGTGGTCGACCTATCAGCGGGCCCTAAAGCAGCGCAATGCCGCCCTCAAGGAACGTCGGCAGGATCCGACGCACTGGGACGCGCCGCTGGTTTCGGCCGGCGAAGAGCTGGACCGTATGCGCCGCGCCTATCTGGAAGAGATTCACGACGCGGTGGAAGGCTTCGCCCAGGTCTTGTTGCCGAATCAGGAGTTGAAAATGGAATATCGCCCGGGATTTGATGCCCAGAACGGCTTTCGCGAGGCTCTGGTGAGCAGCTTGGAAGGCAGCAAGAATGCAGGCATGACGTTGGTCGGGCCGCATCGCGCCGACGTGCATCTGGTTCTGGACGGTATGCCGGCCAGCCGCACCGCCTCGCGGGGGCAGACCAAGCTGTTGTCCTGCTGCCTGTTGCTGGCGCAAGTCGCCCTGTTTCAGGAGTTGCGTGGCGAGAACTGCGTACTGCTTTTTGACGACTTGACGGCGGAGTTGGATGCAGTCCATTTGGAGCGGTTGTTCGAAGCGCTCAACGGCTGCGAGGCACAGCTTTTCGCCACCCGAATCGGCACTGCTGACGAGCGCCTTCCGGACGGTGCGGAAGGGCGTTTGTTCCACGTGGAACAGGGCACGGTTTCATTGACGCAAGCCGTGGATTAAAGTAAAATAAATCAAGCCGTCGGGGCCCTTCCCCGGTTCGCTCGGCAACAGTTCTATTTATGGCTTATGACGCATCCTCGATCAAGGTTTTAAAAGACCTTGAGGCTGTCCGTAAACGCCCGGGCATGTACATCGGAGACACCGATGACGGCACGGGTCTGCACCACATGGTTTTTGAGGCGGTGGACAACTCCGTGGACGAGGCCATGGAGGGCCACTGCAGCGAAATTCTGGTGTCCCTTAATGAGGACGGTTCGGTGACGGTGTCCGACAATGGACGCGGCATTCCTACGGAGATGCACGAGGAGGGTCGGCCCGCGGCCGAACTGGTCATGACCACGCTGCACGCCGGCGGAAAATTTGACGAACATTCCTACAAAGTCTCGGGCGGCCTTCACGGCGTCGGCATTTCCGTCGTCAACGCGCTGTCCCAGCGCCTGGATCTGGTCATTGATCGCGCCGGCAAACGCTGGCGCCAGGAATACGCCATGGGCAAGCCGCTCTCTGATTTCGAAGACCTGGGCAAGTCGGACCGAACCGGCACCAATATTCGATTTTGGCCGTCAAAAGAAGTATTTAGCAGCATCGAATTCCAGTATGAAACGGTCGCCAGCCGCCTGCGCGAACTGTCTTTCCTCAATTCCGGCGTGCGCATTCGACTGGAAGATCACCGCACCGGCAAAACCGACGAATTCCATTACGACGGCGGCATTGTCGCCTTCGTCCAACATGCCAATGTCGCCAAGGAACCGCGCCACCCTTCGGTGATTGCCATTCAGGGCAGCCAAAATGACGTCGTCGTCGAGGCGGCACTGCAGTGGAACACCGGCTATCACGAAAATGTGCTGTGCTACACCAATAACATCCCGCAGCGCGACGGCGGCACGCATTTGACCGGCTTCCGGGCCGCCCTGACGCGAACCGTCAATGCCTATGCGGAAAAAGAGCGTATTGGCAAGCAATCCGGCCTGGAGTTGACCGGAGAGGATTGCCGCGAGGGACTGACGGCCGTGCTTTCGGTGAAGGTTCCCGATCCGAAATTTTCCTCCCAGACCAAGGAGAAACTGGTTTCTTCGGAAGTGCGGGGAATCGTCGAAAGCGTAATTGGCGATCAATTACGCGATTTTCTTATGGAAAATCCCACTGAAGCCAAGCCGATTGTGGAAAAAATAGTGCGTGCAGCCGAAGTTCGCGAAATGACCCGCAAGGTCCGTGAGACGGCGCAGCGCAAGAGCGTGTTTGATGTCGGCGGATTGCCGGGCAAATTGGCCGATTGTCAGGAGCGCGATCCGCAACGCTCGGAGTTGTTCCTGGTCGAGGGAGACTCCGCGGGCGGTTCAGCGAAGCAGGGCCGAGACCGGGCCACCCAGGCGATTCTGCCGCTGAAAGGCAAGATTCTGAATGTGGAGCGGGTGCGGCCGGACCGTATTTTCGCCTCCGATGAGATTGTGGCCCTGATTACGGCGCTGGGAGCCGGAATCAAGGATCAATTTGATATTTCCCGCCTGCGATATCACCGCATCATCATCATGACGGACGCGGATGTCGACGGGGCGCATATCCGCACTCTGCTGTTGACGTTTATGTTCCGAGAGATGCCGGAGTTGATCGAAAAAGGCCACGTTTATATTGCGCAACCGCCGCTTTATAAGATCAAAAAAGGTAAGAAAGAGAAGTACTTACTGGATGATGAGGAGCTCGCCGCACACCTGCAGCGCGAAGCTCTGGAAGATGCGCGACTGTATCCGGATGACGGAGATCAGGCCCTGGAGCGCTCGACGCTGGAGCAACTGATGGATCAATGCCGACGCGCCCAGGCCAGCCTGGAGCGTTTGGCGGTGCGTCACGATCGCGAATTCCTGGGACACCTGCTGCGGGTTCCCGGGCCGGAGACGGCCGAATTGACCCCGAAGGAGTTGCAGGCCTGGGGAGAGCAGGTTGTTGCGCGTGCCCAGGCTTTGGGTCCCGACAGCCGGGAATATCGATGCCGGGTAGAGACGGACGTGACGGTAGGCGCGCATTTGCTTCTGGAGCGGGTGGCCGACGGGCTGGTGGCGACGGACATTTACTACCAGGACTTTTTTGCTTCAAGCGAGTACCAGAGCATTCGGGCGTATGCGGCGGCCCAGCATGATTTGCTGAAGGAAGGGGCCCGCATGGAGCGCAAGATGCAGACAAAAACATCTACAGATTTCAAAGAATTATATGATTGGTTGCTGGCCGAGGCGCGACACGGCCAAGTGATTCAGCGCTACAAGGGTTTGGGTGAGATGAATCCGGATCAACTGTGGGAGACCACCATGCAGCCGAATGCCCGGCGCCTGCTTAAAGTAGACATTGGCGACGCCAGCGCGGCGGACAAATTATTCGATACCCTGATGGGCGAAGGCGTCGAGGCGCGGCGCGGTTTTATCAAGGCCAACGCTCTGAAGGCGGACAATATCGATATCTGATGCAATGGATGCGTCCAACCCGTTGCTACGCGAAAATTCGCTGCCGGCTTTTGAACACCTGACGCCCCAGCACGCAGTTCCGGCCATTGAGCACATTCTGGCCGAAAATCGGGCCCTGATCGCCCAATTAAATCCCGAAACCCCTGACGAGGCGTCCCTTCTGCAGCCCCTGGAAGTCGCGGAGGCGCGTCTGCAGGAGGCTTTCTCCCCGGTCCGCCATCTGCGGGCGGTGCTGGGCGGCCCCGAATGGCGCGATGCCTATAATGAATGTTTACAGAAAATAACGGAATATCATACGGAATTATCACAAAATGAGGACATTTACAAAAAATTCCTGAAATTGCGTGAAGGCGAAGCGTGGGAGGATTTGTCGCTGGCCCGGCAAACCGAGGTAGATCACGCGCTGCGTGATTTTCGATTGGGAGGCGTGCATCTGCCGCCTGCGGAAAAGGCGCGTTTTGCGCAACTGCAGTCGGAACTGGCGAAAGGTTGCGCCCGCTTCACCGATCATGTCACGGATGCAACACAGGCTTGGTCGCTACTTTTGGAGGAGGAGACCCGTTTGGCGGGAGTGCCGGAGAATTACCGCGCCATGATGCAAGAAGACGCGACGGCGCATCAGCAAACCGGCTGGCGTGTGAATTTGACGCCGCCGTGTGTGCAAGCGATTCTTACTCATGCGGAAGACCGCGCCTTGCGGCGAGAGGTCTTCGAGGCGCATACGACGCGCGCTTCCGACCAGGGACCCCAGGCCGGACAATACGACAACACGCAACTAATCGACACACTTCTTGAGCTGCGTTATGAGCAGGCGCAGCTGCTTGGCTTCGAAACGATTGCCGATCACGCTTTGACGACACGCATGGCGCAAAGCACCGAGGAGGTATTGGCGTTTCTCAACGATCTTCTGGAGCGGGCGCGGCCGCTGGCTCAAAAGGAGTTGAAAGAGGCGCGAGAATTTGCGCAAAGTGAATTGGGCTTGGAGGACCTGCAGCGCTGGGACTTGGCGTGGACCGGTGAGCGCATGCGCGCGGCGCGTTTGGATTTGCGCGATGAAGAAGTCAAACCCTATTTCTCCGCCGACGCGACGATTGCCGGCATGCTGGACCTGGCGGCGCAATTGTTTCAGCTGCAGATCGTGCAGCGTTCAGATGTCGAAGTGTGGCACCCAGACGTGCAGTTTCATGAAATCCGCGATGCCGACGGGGACGTGTTGGGACAGTTTTACCTGGACCCCTATGCGCGCGCCGGCAAACACGGAGGCGCCTGGATGGATGTGTGTGCCCAGCGCCGCAGGCGCGACGGTGTAGTGCAACCGGCGGTGGCATATCTGACGTGTAACGGTTCGCCTCCGGCCGGGGATGCGCCGGCCTTGTTCACGCACCATGAAGTGCTGACACTGTTTCACGAATTCGGCCACGGCCTGCATCACATGTTGACGCGCGTCGATTGCGCCGGCGTGTCCGGAATCGAAGGCGTGGAATGGGACGCAGTGGAATGGCCCAGCCAGTGGATGGAGAACTGGTGTTGGGAGCCGGAAGTGCTGCACCGCTTTGCACGTCACTACCGGACCGGACAGACCATGCCGGCAGATTTAATGGAACGTCTGCAGGCCAGCCGTCGTTTTCATGCCGGCTTGGCGCTGATGCGGCAATTGGAATTCGCGCTGTTCGATTTCCGGCTGCATTTGGAGTACCGGCCCGAACAAGGCTCTCGTATAAAAGAGCTGCTGGGCGAAATTCGTCAGCGCATCGGGCTTTTGGAGACGCCTGCGTTTGTACGGATGCCGCACAGTTTTGAGCACATCTTCTCAGGCGGTTACACCGCCGGCTATTACAGTTACAAGTGGGCCGAAGTTTTGTCGGATGACACGTTCGCGGCGTTCGAAGAGGAAGGTTTGTTCAACCGGGCAACCGCGAAGCGGTTCTATGAAAGCATGCTCTCTGCGGGTGGCGTGCGCCCGGCCGCCGAGATGTTTCGAGCGTTTCGAGGTCGTGAGCCAAGCCCGGAGGCGTTGTTGAGGCACATGGGGTTGGCCACATGAAAATAACTGCCCGGTCGTGAACTTCCTGCGCGTGCGTCAGCCGCGGGTATTTTTAATATTCAATATTCCCCGGCGTCAGAACATATAGTTACTCCGGTTTTACTAGAATAACAAAACTCGCAGGATACTCTCGATGCATGTCGGTAATCGCGTCTGTTATTCCAAAATCCAGGAAGAGGGCGCTCGCCACTATTTTCCCTGACATAGAACTTGGAACAGATGCAGTGGCCGTTCTGCCATCCTCGGTTTGGCAATTGAGATCAAGATCATCATCGCTTCGCCTGATCAATGGTGTGCCTGGAACGGGGACTTCGGTCGACATCCTTTTGTTGGTTGCCAGACAGGTCCCGCTGCTTCCATCACTAAATGATAACGATACTGGAATATGGGAATCATTCGTGAGTGAAGCACATCCAGAAAGAATGAGAACGCCAAAGGCAGGGAGAAGATATTTCATGGGGCCCTCCAGAACTTCTTGTTGCCAGTATACGCCAGTATTTCATTTTCCAAAAATCCAGTTGCGAAAACTATAATTCCATTGAGAGATGTAAATTTGGAGTAAGGCGTTTCGATGAAGATCGCGACTTGGAATGTGAATTCCCTGCGTGTGCGTCTGCCGCACGTGCTGGAGTGGCTGGCGGCTAATCCGGTCGACGCCCTGTGCTTGCAGGAGACCAAAGTGGTGGATGAGCAGTTCCCGTTGGCGGAGTTCGAAGCGGTGGGTTACCAGGCGGCGTTTGCCGGACAGAAAACCTACAACGGAGTGGCGGTGTTGTCACGCCAGACCCCGCAATCGATTGTGACCGACATTCCCAACCTGGAGGATCCGGCGCGGCGGATTTTGGGGACCACGCTGGGCGACTGGCGCATTCTCAACCTTTATGTGGTCAACGGCAAAATCGCCGGGGATCCCAAATACGACCACAAGCTGCACTGGCTGTCAAAAGTCTCGGAATTTGTGGCGGAAGATGCGCGGCAGCATGAACACTATGTGATCGTCGGCGATTTCAATATCGCGCCCTCCGATGAAGATGCGCACGATCCGGATTATTGGCGCGAACGCATTTTATGCACACCCCCGGAACGGGACGCGCTGCAGGCATTGCAAGCCCATGGCTTTGAAGACTGTTTTCGGCGCTTTGAGCAGGAACCCGCCTCCTACAGTTGGTGGGACTATCGGCAGGGAAGTTTTCGTCGCAACCTGGGGTTGCGCATCGATCTGATTTTGGCGAACCCCACGGCGGCGGCGCGCTGCAGCGCCTGTGTAATCGACAAGACGCCCCGCGCATGGGAGCGCCCCTCCGATCATGCGCCGGTTATTGCCGAGTTTGTGTAAGCGGCTTGAGAATCTATTCCAGGGTCGAGCAGCCGTCGCGAGTGCAGCGGAACACGATGTGACGGATGCCGGTCAGGCAGTCGACTTCATACAAATCTTCGCCCTGGCCGGACTTCAATAACGTCATCTTGCTTTGCTTGAGGCAACCGGCTCCGGTGAGGGCATCGGTGGCCATGCTTTGGAATTGCCCGCGTCGGTATTGGGAGGTCATGTCGATCGAGTCGAGTTCGCCGTCGGCAGCGGTGGCAGCGGCGGGGGTGTCCGGCAGTTCAGGCTCGTCGTAGGATTCGAAATCGACCAGCCCTTCATTTAAAGCGCGTTTGTGTTTGCGCAGGAATTCATTGAGCTTGTAGACCTGCTCGACCGTGGTGTCCTCGCAAGCGTCAACATCGGCGCAAAAAGCCTCGACCTTGATTTTGGCCACGCCTCCGGCGAGCGGCACCTGGGTGACGCGGTACTGGAATTCGGCGCGGTGCTGGTCAGGTTCGTCGTTGAAGGCAGTTAAGGTGGTGTCGTTTTTCGGCACCACGTCGAAGCGGGCGTTTTCAGCCAGCCATCCGTGGGTCTGGTGCCACAGATAATCACATTCTTTGCCCTGATTGCAGGTGACAAAATCCCGGGCACCGGCCTCGATCTGGTTGTCGCCGATATCATCGCCGATGCCGAAATCAATTGCGGACAAGTCAAGGTCGTCAAAACTACAGCCGGTCAAGGCGACACAACAGGCAAGGGGAAGGATGAAACGAGGCATCGTGAAGGTTACGCAGCAGGAATACCCAAATTATAAAAGGTTTGTATTCCGGGTGCGTTACGACGAGCCGGAAAGGTAGCAAGATCCCCGCCTTGAGGCGCCGATGTGGGGGATCAAAATATGGTTACGCCAGGCCGTCTCTAGTTATGGATTGCAGTTTCATGGAAGAAGCGGCTCCGGGAGTCGAATGCGCATAGTGGAGGAGAGACACGCGCCGCCCGAAGCCGCAGGAACAAAAAACTCTTGAGACTCTAATCTCTAGTAAGGAGGCAGAAAACAAAGACATAAAAAATTTCTTGTCGGCGATGTTTCAAGCGAGGCGAAACGATTCCACCGAATGTCCGCGCCAGTATATCACAATAAGAATGATAATGCGATTTATTCTTATTTATATAGTTTGAGTTAAAGAATTCGCGCGCCGGGGAGGTAGGAATTTCGGGTCTATTTAAAAAGGGGACGGCGCTTTTGCGGTGCGCCGTTTTGCCGGGCGTCCACCAGCCACCTGCATTGGTAGGGTTTCAGACGCAACGGCAGATGACTGCGGCGCACGCGCCATTGGTCCGTACTGAGCAGATCCTGCAGTGTGCGCGGGCATGACAAAGGCTGCAAATCCAGGTTCAATTGCTGTTCGGCCGGCGTCATGTTGCACAGCACAAAAATTTTCTGTTGCGGCGCCTCTCGCGTCAGGGCCAGAAAGCCGGAACCCAATTCCGTCACCGGCGTCATTTTTGCATCCGGAGCAAAGGCCGGTTGTGCGCGACGGATACGGATCAGTTCCAGCAGTGCTTTAAACACTTGGGCGCGCGGATGGGCTGGGTCATCCAACTCCCGCTCCAGCGTCTCACAGTCCAGCTGGCCCCGGTTGACCGAACGCGCCCGGCCGGTGGCGCTGGCCAGCACCTCATCATTGGGAGAACCGAGCAAGGCGTGAATGTAAAACGCCGGCACGCCAGGCAAGGCCAGCAAGATCGCGTGCGCACAGCGCATACGTTCTAGCTGCAGTCCGTCTTCCCCGAGTCGGGTGCCGCGCAGGGCATCAAACAAAGTGATGTTGACTTCGTAAGGATGCTCACGCCCGGCCGCGTCCGTGCGCATGCTGATGCGCCCGCCAAAGCGCCGCATGCTACTCAGCAACTGGGTCATTTCCTCGGTGGTGACAATGCGTTCCACTGGGCGCACGCCGATGCCGTCATGCGAGGCGATAAAGTTCAAAAAAGTGCATCCGGCCGGGATTTCCGGCCATGCACGCAGCCAGCGGTTCAAATACACCGAGCTGCCGCGGTGCAAAGCCTGCAGCAGCAGAGAGGGCAACGCGAACTGATACACCAGATCCGCCTCGTCGCCGCCCCCGAAGTAACTGAGGTTTTCATCCTGCGGGACATTGGTCTCCGTAATCAATCGGCAGTCGGGGGCATGCCGGTCCAAAATGGCGCGCAGCAACCGGACCATCCGATGAGTCTGGGGCAGGTGGATGCTTGACGTGCCCAGGGATTTCCACAGGTAGGCCACCGCATCGAGGCGCAACAGGCGCGTGCCGCCGGCGATATATTGGGCGATGACATCAACAAGCTCCAGCAGGACTTCCGGGTTGGCGTAATTGAAATCTAGTTGATCTTCACCGAAGGTGGTCCAGACGCCGCGCCCTTGAGAATCGTCGGGCAAGGGGGTGAGTAGCGGCGTAGCGCGCGGGCGGACGACGGCCGAGGTGTCGGCATCCAGTGGAACCAGGTGAAACCAGGCTTGCGCCGCGGCGTCTCCGGCGAACATTCTTTGCGCGAGCGGATGTTGGCGTGAGCAGTGATTCAAGACCAGGTCCGTCATCAGATCGAAGTGCCCGGCGATGTGCTCGACATCCGCCCAGGTGCCCAGGTCGGGACGTACTTCCCGATAAGCCGACACGGCAAAACCGTCGTCGGAGGTATAGGGGAAATAAGGCAACAGGTGCACGGCGCTGAACACGTCGCGCAGGCGCCGGTCCAGAAAACCGGCCAAGGTCCGCAAAGGCGGCTCGCCGGACTGCGTCAAGGTGTCGGCGTACGTAATCAGCAGGGTGTCGCGCTCCGACCAGGGCCGGGGCAAGGGACGCACGCCATGGAGGCGCCGTTCGAAGCTCGCGGCAATCTGCTGCTCAAGTTCGGCGCTTGCAGCGTGCGGATACAGCACCTGCAGATGTTCGGCAATGCGGCTCATGAATGTTGTTCTAAAGCCCAGGCGACATGTTCGCGAACCAGTTCACTCGGGTGCGTGGTACGGGCCTTCAAGGCACCCACGACCGCCGGTGACGTCGGCGCGTTGCCGAGCGCGACGGCGACATTGCGCAGCCACTGCAAATGACCGATGCGGCGCATAGCGGAGCCTTCGGTGTGACGCAGAAATTCGTCTTCATCCCAGGCCAGCAAGTCCACCAGTTGTGGCGCACGCAGTCCGGCCCGCGCCTGAAAATCGTCAATGTGCGCCAATTGCGCATAACGGTTCCAGGGACAGACCAGTTGGCAGTCGTCGCAGCCGTAGATGCGATTGCCGATGAGCGGACGCAAGGGCGTGGGAATCGCGCCCTTCAACTCAATGGTCAGATAGGAGATGCAGCGCCGGGCATCCAGCCGATAGGGTGCGACGATGGCCTGCGTCGGACAGACATCAATGCAGGCGTGGCAGGTGCCGCAATGGTTTTGATTCATCGGCGCATCCACCGGCAACGGCAGATCGGTGTAAATCTCGCCGAGAAAAAACCAGGAGCCGGCATCCTGGGCCAGCAGGTTGGTGTGTTTGCCGATCCAGCCCAAGCCGGCCCGCTCGGCCAGCGCTTTCTCCAGCACCGGTGCGCTGTCGGTGAAGACGCGATAACCGAAAGGCCCGACCGCATCTTCCATGCGCCGGGCGAGATGCTTGAGGCGACGGCGCAAAGTCTTGTGGTAATCGCGCCCCAGCGCGTAACGCGAAATATAGCCGCATGTCGGGTCGGCCAGCGCCGCCTCCGCCGCATCAATATCTTCCGGCAGATAATTCATCCGCGCCGAAATCACTCGCACGGTCCCCGGCACCAACTCCGCCGGCCGCGCCCGCCGCATGCCGTGGCGGCGCATGTAGTCCATCTCGCCATGCCAGCCGCGCTGCAGCCACTGGTGCAGGTGCAGTTCATGCGCATCCAACTCGGTGTCGGCAATGCCCAGATGATCAAAGCCCAGTTCCCGGCCCCAGTCGCGAAGATCCTGGGCCAGACGCGGTAAAGAGACAGTCATGTACAGTACGAGACGTTTTCGGGCGCTCACTATACTGGCATCATGTGCGGAATTGCAGGCGAGCGGCGGTTTCGGGGCACCGCAGACCCGCAGCGCATGGCGCGCATGCTGCGCCCACTGGCCCGTCGCGGGCCGGATCATCAGGGAGTCTGGCAACGTGGCCCCGTCATCCTGGGACATCGGCGCTTGGCCGTCATCGACCTGCACCCGCGGGCGCATCAACCCTTGTGCGACGCGCAAACCGGCTGCATGCTGGTGTTCAACGGCTGCATCTACAACCACCTGGAGCTGCGACGCGAACTGCGCGAGCAAGGCTGCGAATTTGCCACCGAGAGCGACAGCGAAGTCATTCTCAAGGCGTATGCCGTATGGGGCGCCGAAAGCGTTCGCCGCCTGGAAGGGATGTTCGCGTTTGCGATTTGGGATCCGCGCACCAAGCAGCTGTTTCTGGCGCGCGACCGGCTGGGGATCAAGCCGCTGTACTACCACGCCACCGTCCAGGCGTTTCGCTTTGCGTCCAACACCCAGGCGTTGCTGGCCGCCGGCGGGGTGGGTGCGGACCTGGATCCGATTGCACTGCATCATCACCTGAGTCTGCACGCCGTCGTGCCGGCCCCGCGCACTCTGCTGCAGGATGTTCGCAAACTCGCACCCGGCTCCCACCTCACGGTGGAGGCGGACGGCGCCTGCACGGAGCGGACTTATTGGCAACTGGATGCCCGCCCTCCGGAATCTCCCCGGGATGCACAAGAGTGGATCGAGGGGGTGCATACGCGCCTGAGCGAAGCGGTGCGCCAGCGCATCGAAATCGCCGATATTCCGGTGGGCGTGTTGCTCTCGGGAGGGCTGGATTCCAGTCTGCTGGTAGCCCTTCTTGCCGAAGCCGGACGTTCGCGGATTCGCACCTACAGCGTCGGTTTTGAGGATGCCGGTGGCGAGGCCGGCCACGAATTCGATTATTCCGATGCGGTCGCTCAGCATTATGCGACCGACCACCACCAGTACTTCATTCCCAACAGTGAACTTCTGGAGCGCCTTGATGAGGCCATCGGCTGCATGAGCGAGCCGATGGTGGCGCAGGATGCGGTGGCGTTTTTTCTGCTGGCCGAGCAGGTCAAGAAAGATGTGTCCGTGGTATTGAGCGGACAGGGGGCGGATGAGGTATTCGCCGGCTATTCCTGGTATCCGAAAATGCACACCGAGCGCGCCGACGGACTGGAGACCTTCTGTCGGCATTATCTGGACCGCACCCATGCACAGTTGTGTGGCGCCCTGGTCCAGGACGGTGGGGAAGAAGATTGGACCCGGACCTTACTGCGCGAACGGTTGGCGCAAGCTGGTCCGGAGGCGGAATTTCTGAATGCGGTGCTGCGCATGGATGTCACCATGCTGATTACCGACGATCCGGTCAAGCGGGTCGACAATATGACCATGGCGTGGGGACTGGAGGCGCGGGTGCCGTATCTGGATCATCGTCTGGTGGAGTACGTCGCCGGGGCGCCGCCCGAACTCAAGTTGCGTGACGGCGGAAAATTTTTGTTGCGGGAACTGGCGCGTTCGCGGCTGCCGGCAAAAGTGATTGATCGTCCGAAGGGCTATTTCCCGGTGCCGGCGCTGAAGTTTGTGCAGGGACCCTTTCTGGAGTGGACGCGGGCGACGTTGGAGACGCCGGCCGCCCGACAGCGCGGGCTGTTTTCACGTACGCACATCGACACGCTGTTGGAAGACCCGTTGGCGCACCGCACCCGGCTCGACGGCAGTCTTCTGTGGCATGCGGCCGTACTGGAGCGCTGGCTGCAGCAGCATCTCGATTGATCAAGGGGGGGGGGGGTGAAAACAGGGAAAGGGCGGATTTGATTGACAACCGCAACTTAAATATAAATAATAGTCATTATCATTATTTTTCGGATTCTCCATGAGAATTTTATTTGGCGGCGCCCTCGCCGTCGCGCTGGTCTTTGCCGCACCAATCGCATCCATGGCCGACGAGCCGGTCACTCTGACACTTTTTTCGGCCCGAAAAGCGCATCTGATCGAGCCGGTGCTGGAGTTGTACACACAACAGACCGGTGTTCAATTTAAACTGCATACCAATAAGGCCGGCCCTCTTTTGGAGCGCCTCAGCGCGGCGGAGGGGCGTAGCGGCGCGGACATCCTGCTGACTGTCGATGCCGGCAACCTTTGGCAGGCTGCGGAGCGCGGACTGTTTGAACCCGTCGATTCCCCCCTTCTCGAACAGGCGATTCCCGAGGCCTTGCGCGACCCGCAAAACCGTTGGTTCGGATTCTCCAAGCGGGCTCGCACCCTGATCTACAACCCGAACCGCGTTCGCGTGGAAGAGTTGTCGACGTACGAAGACTTGGCGATGCCCAAATGGCAGGGACGGTTGTGCCTGCGGACATCCAAAAAAGTCTATAACCAGTCGCTGACGGCGGCGCTCATTGCCCAACACGGAGAAGCGGGCGCACAGGAGATTGTGGCCGGCTGGGTGAACAACTTGTCGGTGGAGCCGTTCTCCAACGACACCAAAGCAATTCTTGCGGTCGATCAGGGACTGTGCGATGTCACCATCGTCAACAGTTACTACTATGGTCGGCAATTACGAATGGAGCGCGAATACAACCTGGATCTGTTCTGGCCCAACCAGGACGCCCAGGGGGTGCACATCAATGTGTCAGGTGCCGGCCTGCTCAAACAGGCTCCGAACCCCCGCGAAGCGCGCGCCTTTTTGGAGTGGCTGGCGCAGCCGCAGGCGCAGGAACTGTTTGCGCAGCTCAATTACGAATACCCGGTTCTGGAGAATGTGCCGGTGGCGTCGAGCGTGCGTGATTGGGGCGAGTTTCGCGGCGACGATCTGAATCTTTCTGAAGTGGGCCGTCTGCAGGCGGCAGCAGTGCGCCTGATGGACCGGGCCGGTTGGCGCTAGGACCCACATGAGTCTCGTCGCCGGGGTGTGGCCCACAGCCGTGTGGCGCTGGGGCAACGGCCTGTTGGCTGCGGTCATCTTAATTCCGCTGCTGATTATTTTCGGCGCCTGGCTGGTGCCGGCCACGGAGGTCTGGACGCATCTGGCGGCCACCTCGATGGTTCGTCTGATCGGCAATACGCTGCTGTTGATGCTGGGAGTGGCGTTCGGGGCGGGGTGTGTCGGCGTCAGTCTGGCGTGGCTGGTGTGCGCCTACGATTTCCCCGGACGACGCTGGTTTGACTGGGCGCTGATGCTGCCGTTCGCCTTGCCGACCTATGTCATGGCCTTTGTGTTTTTGGGCACCATGGATTTCAGCGGCCCCGTCCAGGAAGGTGTGCGGCAGGTGTTGGGATTGCCGTCGACCTGGAGTCTGGAAGTGCGCCACGCCGGCGGCGTTATTTTTGTGATGACTCTGGTGTTGTATCCCTATGTGTACCTTCTGGCGCGAGGGGCCTTTCTCAAGCAGGGCTCCGCGGTCCTGGAGGCGGCGCGCTCGCTGGGGTTGTCGAGCCGGCAAAGTTTTTATCGGGTCGCACTGCCCATGGCGCGCCCGGCCATCGCTGCCGGCATCGGTCTTGCGGTAATGGAGGCGTTGGCGGATTTCGGCGCCGTCGCGGTGTTCAATTACGACACCTTCACTACCGCCATTTACAAGGCCTGGTTTGGTTTTTTTGATCTGCAGGCAGCCAGCCAGCTGGCCTCGTTATTGCTGTTGTTTGTCTTGACTTTGGTGTTTCTGGAGCGCTGGGGGCGGGCGCGAGCCCGGTATGACGATCTGAGCCGCCCGATGCGGGAACGTCCGCAGCGGCTGCGCGGCGCCAAGGCCGCTTACGCCTGCGGCTATTGCCTGCTGATCCTGTTTTTGGCGTTTATCGTGCCGATGTTCCAATTACTCAGTTGGGCGGGGCTGCATTTTGAGGATGTCGATGCGGGTTTTTTATCGCTGACCGGGCACACGCTGTTCTTGGGCGCTCTGGCGGCGGGGGTGACGACGGCCGCAGCGTTTTTTATGGCCTATGCCGTACACCGGGACCGCGGACACTGGACGCGACTCGGCACACGCATTGCCACGCTGGGCTATGCCCTGCCCGGCTCGGTGCTGGCCGTGGCGGTGATGTTGTCGCTCAGTTGGCTGGACGCGCAGATCAGCGCCGGCTGGACGTGGCTGACCGGGGGAATGTGGGAGTGGGTCTTGACCGGCAGCCTGGCGGGTCTGATACTGGCGTACTTTGCCCGGTTTTTGGCGTTGGCGTTCAACCCCATCGACAGCGCGATGGAGCAGGTACGCCCGAGCCTGCTTGAAGCGGCGCAGTCCCTGCGCCTGGGAGGCCTGGAATTGGCGCGCAAGGTGTACTTGCCGATTCTGCGCCCGGGTCTGTTGACCGCGATCTTGCTGGTGCTGGTGGATGTGATGAAAGAAATGCCGGCGACCCTGCTATTGCGACCCCTGGAGTGGGATACGCTGGCGGTGCGCATCTACGGGCTGTCTTCGGAAGGGTTGTGGGAACGGGCCGCGGTGCCGGCGGTGATTTTGGTGGCGGTCGGCCTGGTGCCGGTACTGCTGTTGGCGTGGCGCAGTCGTCGGCATTGAGGGGTTAGCGATGGCGTTGCTGGATTTGGAACGAATTTGTTGCGCCTATGGGGAGTGGCCGGCGTTGCGCGAGGTGTCCCTGCAAATTGAGAGAGGCGACATCGCGGCGTTGTTGGGTCCTTCCGGCAGCGGCAAGACGACGGCCTTGCGGGCGGTCATGGGTTTTGAGCCATTGCAGGAGGGCGTGCTGCGCATTGACGGCGAAGTGATGGCGACCTCCCGCCACAGTGTTCCGCCCGAGCGCCGCCCGGTCGGCATGGTGTTTCAGGATCGGGCACTGTTCCCGCATATGACGATCGAGACCAATATTGCCGTCGGGATTCGCCATCGCCCGCGGGCCGAGCAAAAACGCATCACCGGCGAACTGCTGGAAATTACCCGTTTGACCGGTTACGGAGAGCAGTACCCTCACGAGCTGTCGGGCGGGCAGCAGGCGCGCGTGGCGCTGGCGCGGGCCCTGGCTCCGCGTCCGCGTCTGTTGCTGCTGGATGAGCCGTTCGCCAGTCTGGATGAAGGATTGCGCGAGCGGTTAAGCGTGGAAGTGCGCCAGATTCTCAAAGAAACGGAAAGCACGGCATTGCTGGTGACCCATCATCACCAGGAGGCGTTTGCGATGGGCGATCAGGTGGGGGTCATTATGGAGGGTCGGCTGCAGCAGTGGGCGCCGCCCTACGACATTTATCACCGGCCGGTGTCTCGCCAGGTAGCCACGTTCGTGGGCCGCAGCGTTTCCGTGCCGGCGGTGTTGCGTTCGGGGAAAGATTTGGAGACCGAGCTCGGAGTGCTGAACAATGCGCACGCATTTCCCCAGCCGGCCGGCGCCCAAATGGAAGTCATGTTGCGCCCCGACGATGTGCTGCTGGATGACCACGGCCCCATTCGGGCGACCGTGGTCGGGCGGGTCTTCAAGGGCGACCGCACGCTGTATACGCTGCGGCTGCCTTCCGGCCTGCGGCTGTTGGCCGTGGCTCCCAGCCACAACGATTTGCCGCTGGGCTCAACGGCGCGGGCCCGACTTGACTTGGAACACCTGGTGGTGTTCCCGGCCCATTAGATTTAGGGCGTGAGGCAGTCCCGCAAAGCGGCCGCATTGCGACGCATCAGGGTTTCATACATGCCTTCTCCGGGCGGCAAATCCACTCCGACCGGATCCAGAACGCCGTAACGGGATTGCGAATCTTCGGCAAGGACCTGGGCGGCCCGGACGTTGAACTGGGGCTCGGATAAAACACAGACGGCCTGCCGCTGTTTCAAAATGTCCCGAAGTTCCACCAGTCGGGCGGGCCCGGGCATCTGCTCGGCGGCACCGATGGTGATGGCGCCGACCGCCAGCAGGCCGTAGCGTCTTTCCAGATACTGCCAGGCATCGTGCAGCACGATAAAGCCGCGGCCTTGGACCGGAGCCAACATCTGCGCCATCTCTTCGTGCAGCGCTTGAAGGCGGGCAATCGCTTCACGTGCATTGGCCCGGTAGGTTTTGCTGCGCAAAGGGTCGATCTGATGCAGCGCTTCCGCCATGGCCTCCACCAGTGCCATCGCGCTGATCGGATCAAGCCAAACGTGCACATCATGGCCGGCGTGCTCCCCATGCCCATGATGGTGGTGTCCATGGTCCGACTCGCCGTCATGCTGCTCCAGGTAAGTGCTCCAAAGACCCCCGGTGCGCACTTCAAAAAGACCGATCCCCGGCGCATTTGCAAGTCGCAGCGTCATCGTGTTCTGCGATAGCGTCTCAATCGGGCGAGTCAGAAAAGTCTCCAACTGGGGTCCGATCCAGACCACCAGGTCGGCGCGCTGCAGGGCTTGGGCGTCGGAGGGGCGCAAGGCGTAGTGGTGCGGAGATTCACTGCCCCGCAGAAGCAGATGCGGCTCGCCGACACCACGCATGACTTGGGTCAGCAGCGAATGAACCGGCTTGATAGAGGCGACGACTGCGGGCCCTTCGGCGAAAGCGAGGGAAGTTGCGAGCAACAGCCCGCCCAGCCCCAGTCCTTTGAGAGGTAATGAAAGCATCAATTTAGCGCAAGCAAGGATGTGATATAGTATAACAGAATATCTGCGATATAATAACAAAAATTTTCGGTCGCAACCTCGACAAGACTTAAAAATCATAGTAAGTTCAATGCCTTCCAGACACAACCACCGAGCGTGCATCAAACAGGCGCTGGCCAATGCGGAGCAACAATGCCGACGCAAGGGAACCCGCTTGACGACCAATCGCCGAGAAGTGCTCCGGCATCTGCTGGAGGGACACCAGGCGATGGGCGCGTATGAGATTGTCAAGCGTATGGATTGGAAGGACCGGTGCCCGGCTCCGGCGCAGGTGTATCGTGCCTTGGACTTCTTGGAAGCGATGGGCCTCGCCCACCGGGTGGCCAGCCGCAATGCGTACGCAGCCTGCTACAAGGGACCGCAACAACACGGCGCGGTTCTGCTGGTGTGCGAAGAATGCGGCGCTGTCGAGGAAGTGACAGGAACCCATATGGACCAGGCGATGCGAGATGTGGCATTGCAGTCCGGTTTCTCCGTGCGTGAGCCGATTCTGGAGGCTGTCGGACACTGTTCTGCCTGCGCGACGACATGACGTCGCGGATTCTGCTTTCCGGGCACGGCGTCGGGGTGCACCGCAAGGGACGCTGGCTGATTTACGACATCGACATTGAAATTGCCGCCGGCGAGGTGGTCACGCTGGTCGGCCCCAACGGCGGCGGCAAAAGCACACTGGTCAAAACACTGCTCGGTCTGATGAAACCGGATGCGGGGCAGGTGATGCGCGACCCGAAGGTGCGCATCGGCTACGTGCCACCTGCCGACCCATTGCAGTTTGAGTTGCCGATGAGTGTCCGGCGCCTGATGTCTTTGACTGCGTACCACTCTGCGGTGGAAATCGATAAAGCGCTTGAAGAGACCGGCGCCCAGCATCTTCTGGATGCCCAGGTCAATCATCTGTCCCATGGCGAACTGCAGCGCGCCATGCTGGCCCGGGCCCTGTTGCCTGAGCCGGAGTTGCTGGTCATGGACGAACCGTTGCGCGGGGTGGACTTCTCCAGCGAAGCGACGCTGTACCAGTTGATTTCGGATGTGGTGGCCCGACGCCATTGTGCGGTGCTGATGACCAGTCACGATCTGCACTACGTGATGAGTTGTACCGATCGCGTGGTCTGCCTCAACGGTACGGTGCGCTGCGCGGGAGTCCCCGGCGATGCGGTTCTGAATCCGGAATTTCGCGAATTGTTCGGCGCACGGGCCGATGTCTACCAGCACGTGCGCCACCAGTGCACGGCAGAGCAGAGCGCCTCCTAGAACCACATGCTGGACGATTTCTTTGCCCGCGCGTTGCTGGCCGCCATCGGCGTGGCCGTGGTGGCCGGGCCAATCGGTTGTGTGCTTCTGTGGAAGCGCCGGGCGTATTTCGGCGACACCATGGCGCATTCGGCCCTTTTGGGGTTGGCGATCGGGGTGCTGACGGGCCTGAGTTCGGAAGTCGGCGTGTTTGTGGTCGTGCTTTTGGTGGCCATGGCGGTGGTCGCCCTCGGGCGCGTCTCGCCACTGGCCAGCGATACCATCCTCGGCGTATTCGCACACTCGACGCTGGCGCTGGGATTGGTGACCTTGTCGCTGGCGGACAGTTATCGCGTGTATGACATGAACACCTATTTGTTCGGCGATGTGTTGTCGGTACGGGCGAGTGATGTAGCCCTGATTTGGACGGGCGTGACAGTCAGCCTGCTGATTTTGGCCGCCATTTGGAGGCCGTTGGTGGCCGCCACTTTGCATGAGGGCATGGCGGCGGCCGAAGGCGCTCAACCTTTCCGCAATCAGCTGCTCTATACAGCGCTGGTGGCGGCGGTCGTCGCGGTGGGAATGAAAGTGGTGGGGGTGCTGTTGATTGTCGCGCTGATGATTGTGCCGGCCGCCGCCGCGCGTGTGTTGTCGCGCACTCCCGAGCAGATGGCGCTTCTGGCCGCCGTGCTTGGTGTGACGGCAAGCGTGCTGGGCCTGTACGGCTCTTTATGGTTGGATACGCCTTCCGGGCCGTCGATCGTATCTGTGGCCGCGCTTATCTTTTTGTTGTGCATCGCCGGGGCCGGAGTGCATGCGTGGCTGCACGCAAATGTCAGGCGTAGCAGCCCTCGAGTTCCAGAAGACGACGTTTGATTTCCAGCATTTGCGCGGAACGCGACGGGGCCAGCGGACCGCCGTAGCCGCCCAACCCGTCGTTGCGCACGACGCGGTGGCAGGGTCGCAGAATGCAGATGGGATTGCGTCCGTTGGCGGTGCCGACCGAGCGGGGACTGCCTCCGACCTTCGCGGCAATCTGCGCATACGTGCGGGTCTGCCCGTAGGGAATTTTTACCAGCGCATTCCAGACTTTGCGACGGTAGGGACTAATCGCATCCGCACAAGCCAGGGGCACATCAAATGCTTGGCGCCGACCGGCGAAATATTCGCGCAATTGCGCTGCAGTCTGGCGGGTCAGATCGTTGGGTTGCTGCGAGCCGCCTGTGCCAAGATCCCATCGGAAGAATACGGCTTCCAAGCCATTTGGGCTGGCATGGATTTCGACCGGCAAACCCAAAGGGGTGTCGAGAAGCTCCCAGGCGTCAGGAGCAGACACCAGGGCTCAACCGCGAAGTTTTTCTTTGATGCGGGCGGCTTTGCCGGTCCGGCCGCGCAAGTAATACAACTTGGCGCGTCGTACCTTGCCTCGCCGTTTGACGGCGATCGCGTCGATTAAGGGGCTGTGCAGCTGGAAGACGCGCTCCACGCCTTCGCCGTGGGAGATTTTACGTACCGTAAAAGAAGAGTTGAGACCGCGATTGCGTCGGGCAATCACGACGCCTTCGAATACCTGTAGTCGCTCGCGTTCGCCTTCGCGCACCTTGACGGAGACCGCAACCGTATCGCCTGGAGCGAAGTCCACCTCTGCCAAATCCTGGCGCATCTGCGCCTGTTCCAGTTCCTTAATCACCGCGCTCACGGCTTGCCTCCCTGCCGATGCTGGTCAAGTAGTCGTCGAGTAATTCCTGGTCTTGTGCGCTCAGGGACGCACGTCGAAGCAGGTCTGGGCGGCGCAGGAAAGTTCGTCCAAGAGCTTCCCGCCTGCGCCAGCGGTCTATTTTGCCATGATTTCCGGATAAAAGTACTTCCGGCACCGGTAAACCGGCAATGTTTTCGGGTCGGGTGTAGTGCGGACAGTCCAGCAGGCCGTCACTGAAAGAATCCTGCTGGGCCGACTCGGCGCAGCCCAATACCCCCGGCAAAAGACGGGTGATGGCGTCAATGACCACCGCCGCCGCCAGCTCGCCGCCGCTGAGCACATAGTCGCCGATCGACCATTCGGCATCCGCATGGCGCTGCAGGAAACGTTCATCCACACCCTCGTAACGTCCGGCAACCAGAATCAACCCCGACTCGTCAGCGGCTTCCTGTGCCAGCGCCTGTGAGAACAGGGTGCCCTGGGGCGTCAGGGCGATGGTTCGGGCGTTCGGGTTGGCTTGGCGGGCGGCTTGGTGGGCTTGCGCCAAAGGTTCGTAGCACATCACCATGCCGGGGCCTCCGCCATAGGGGCGGTCATCGACCGCATGATGCGGCGGCGGCGCATAGGCGCGGGGGTTGATGCATTCCACTTCAATGTGCGCCTGCTCGCGAGCCCGGGCGATGATGCCGGCTTTGACGACCGCCTCGACGATCTCCGGCAACAGGCACACCACGGTAAAGCGCATCATGACTCGGTGATTCCGTCCCAGCGCACGTCGATGCGCCGACTCGCGAGATCGACACCTAGGATAACCTGGTCCGGCACATACGGCACCAGGTATTCCTGGTCTCCCTGGATGAGCAGGACGTCGTGGGCCCCGGTCTCCAAAACGCGACGCACTTCCCCCAGTTCCCGGCCCTGTTGGTCAAAGGCCTGCAGGCCGAGCAATTGATAGTGGTAATACTCGCCGGCCGGCAGAGGGGGGAATTGTGAATCCGCAATCCAGACTTCACTGCCGCGCAGGGTGTCGGCCTGGTCGCGGTCGTGAATGTCCAGCAGCTTGACGATCAGACCGCGAGGGGTCTCCCGTCCTGCCTCCAGTTGGTAGAAGTGTTGGGTGCCCTCGGCGCGCAACTGCCAGGGCTGATAGTGCAGCAGGTTACCGGCCGGTTGGGTGTGTGAGCGAATCCGCAGCCAGCCGCGCACGCCGTGCGGTCCCAGCACTGCGCCGCACAAGACGTAAGCGTCTGCGCCGCCGGCGTCGCTGTCGGGATGAACCGCCGCCTCAGGAGGCGGCTTCTTGTTGGGCGTGTTGGCGGACAAGTTGTGCAGCCCGCTCGGACATTTTCGCCCCTTGCTGCACCCAATACTGCACGCGTTCGTGATCGACGCGCAACGTGACTTCTTGGCCTTTGGCCAGCGGATTGAAAAAGCCAAGCCGTTCCAGGTAGCCGCTGTCGCGCGGCTTGCGCGAGTCAGTGACGACCAAATGATAAAACGGGCGCTTTTTGGCGCCGGCGCGGGAGAGACGGATTGTAACCAAGAAAAAATCCTCTTTTGTTCGGCGAGGCAGGGCTGAAAGGCGGCTTATTTTAGCAGATGACCGCTGGTTTTCCGGCGTGTCAACGCAAACACTTTGCCGGACTTCAGAGGGCGGGGTTGGTGGGCCTGGCAGGACTCGAACCTGCGACCAAAGGATTATGAGTCCCCTGCTCTAACCAGCTGAGCTACAGGCCCGGGCCGTCATTCCCGGTCGAGAAAATTGCGCAGCAGTTCGGAGCGGCTGGGATGGCGCAATTTGCGCAGGGCCTTGGATTCGATCTGGCGAATGCGCTCGCGCGTCACCTCAAACTGCTTGCCGACTTCCTCCAGGGTGTGGTCCTGGTTTTGGTCGATGCCGAAACGCATGCGCAGCACTTTCGATTCGCGCGGGGACAAAGTACTGAGAGCCTCCCGAACGGCTTCGGTGATGGCAAGGCGCACCGCCTCCTCATCCGGCTTTTCCTGTGCGGAGTCTTCCAGCCGGTCGCCGATGTGCAGATCGCTATCATCTCCGACCGGGGTCTCAATGGACACCGGGTCGCGAGCAATGGTCTGCACCCGCCGAACCTTGTGGGCGGCCAGATGCAGACTCGCCGCCAACTCTTCCGTGGTCGGCTCGCGGTTTTGCTCCTGCATGATTTTGCGGGAGACTCGGTTGGCCTTGTTGATCGTTTCGGTCATATGCACCGGAACCCGAATGGTCCGGGCCTGGTCGGCAATGGAGCGGGTGATTGCCTGGCGGATCCACCAAGTTGCGTAGGTGGAAAACTTGAAGCCGCGGCGGTATTCGAATTTGTCGACCGCTTTCATCAGGCCGATATTGCCTTCCTCAATCAGGTCCAGAAAATGCAGGCCGCGGTTGGTGTACTTTTTGGCAATGGAAATCACCAGTCGTAAATTCGCTTCCACCATTTCGTCCTTGGCCTTCTGCATCCGGGCTTCCGCCTCGTGGAGAACACCCAGCACCCTTTTCATTTCCGCATAACTCAACAAGTAGGTGGCCTCGAGTTTCAGCAACTTTTGCTGACGACGTTTAAGGGTCTCGCGCATGTCGCGTAGCCGGTCCTTGTACGCCACCGTGCGCCGACGCAGCAACTTGTTGGCCCAACTCAGATCCGTGGCGTAGAGAGGGAAATCCTGGTCGAAAACCTCTTTTGACATGCCGACGTCCAGGCAACATTCCTGGATTTCCTGTTCCGCATCGCGCAGTTCGTGGTCCAGATGGGCCGCCGAACGCAGCAGCTCCTGCTGTAACGGGGCCGGTAATTGAAACTTGACAAAATCTTCCGCCACCTCCAGGCGCCGCTGCCGATACGTGCGCTCATTGCGGCGAACGTGCTTGCGCTGGGCGGCCGCATGCTGCTTGCTCAAGCGAAGGAAACGACTGTGGATCTGTCGCGAAGACGGCGGTTGGCGGTCCGCGTCGGCATCGCCGATCTCGGTTTTCTTGGGCTGCTTGCGAAGGTCCTGGAAACCGACGACGAGTTCTTCCGGATTCAGTTTCTTTTCCCGAAAGGCCTGATATTTGTCCAGCAGCTGCATGACAAGGGTCGGCAATTGCGCCAGGGCATGGGCAACGTCGCATTGACTGCGTTCAATGCGTTTGGCGATTTCGATTTCTTGTTGCCGGCTGAGCAGACTGACTGCCCCCATCGCCTGCATGTACATGCGGATGGGGTCGGTCGTTACCTGGTCCTCCGAGGCCGCCGCTGCTTCTGCGGCAATGTCGTCTTTTTCGGAGTCGTCAATCAGGGTTTCTTCGTCTTCGTCGGGGTCGCTCTCCAATACTTCAATACCGGCGTCCAGCAACGCCTCCAATACCAAATCCAGGGCCTCGTCTTCGAGTTCGGTCGCCAAGTACTGGCTGATTTCCTTGAGCGAAACCTGCCCGTGTTTGCGCCCGTAAGCCAGCAGGTCTTCCAAATGCGGGTCCGGCTCCGCAGAGGCGGCGGCAATTTTGCTCATAGGCAAAGGGAGCGAATGAAAATGCGACGGCGTGGAATTGTAGCAGGCCGTCGCACCCGCCGGCCTAACGCCTACAATTCGTCGACACAGGCGCGCAACGCTTCGTAACGTCCGAGCTCGCGCAATTTCCGCAATGCTTGATTTTCAATCTGCCGCACCCGTTCGCGGGTGACGTTCAACTGCTTGCCGATTTCCTCCAGGGTGTGATCCTGGTTGAGGTCGATGCCAAACCGCAGACTCAACACGGTCGCTTCCTGGGGTGACAGGCTGTCCAAGGCCTCGTTGAGCAGCTGGCTCAGGTTCTTGTGTTCCGCCAACTCGTCCGGGGCTTCCATTTTCTGGTCGACCAGCGTGTCGACGATGCGCAGGTCGCTGTCCTCGCCGCCCACCGGCGTCTCCACCGACAAGGCGCTTTGGGCCGCACGCATAATCAACTGCACTTTGCTTTCCGGCATGTCAATCAGCTCAGAGATTTCCGGAACGGTCGGCTCTCGACCTTTTTCCTGCATGATCTGGCGAGACAGGCGCTTGACCTTGTTGATCATCTCCTGCATGTGCACCGGCACCCGAATCGTTTTGCCCTGATCGGAGATGGCGCGATGAATGGCCTGACGAACCCACCAAGTCGCGTAAGTGGAGAACTTGAAGCCGCGGCGGTATTCGAATTTGTCGACCGCTTTCATCAGGCCGATATTGCCTTCCGACACCAGGTCCAACAGGTGCAGACCGTGCTTGGTGTGTTTGCGGGCGATGGAGACCACCAGACGCAAGTTGGCGCTGACCATGTCGGCCTTGGCCTGGTTGGCTTCGGCGTTGGCCGCCTGCAGCTCGCTGCACCGCTGGCGCAATTCATCCAACGTCAGCCGATGAGAAGTGGCGGTCTGAATCAGGGTCCGCTGGTGCGCTTCAATAGACTCCCGCGCTTCGCGCAAGAACGCCCGGCCCGGCAGATTGCGCCGCGACAGGTTGTACATCCACTTCGGATTGGTGGCGTTCTTGGCGAAATCCTGTTCAAAGGATTCCGCGTCCATGCCGGCCGCCAGGCAGGCCCGGCGAATGGCGTCTTCACTGGCGTACAGGCTGTCGCGCGTACGCAGCATGAGGTCCTGCATTTCCGCGATGATCGGGGGAGCGAGACGAAACGAAATCAAATGCTCCGCGACCGCGGTCCGACGTTTCAAGTAGGCGTTCGGGCTGCGGCGCGTGTTGCGACCCAGCACCGCCTCGTGCAGCTGCTCCAGTTTTCGAAAGCGGTTCTGCACCATGCGCGCGGACGGGTGGGTGACCTTTTTGGCCGTATCCTTGTTGACTTCGCTTGCATCCGGCTGCTTGCGCGGGTCCTGAAAGCCCAGAATCAGGTTGGCCGGTTTCAAGTCACCGCTTCGATATTCTTCATAACGCTCCAACACCAGGTCCACCAGGTTGGGGCAAAAAGCCATGGCGTACAGCGCGGCGCCCTGGCTGCGTTCCAGCCGCTGCGCCAGCTCAATTTCCTCACGGCGGGTCAGCAGGGCGTACGCGCCCATCGAGCGCATGTAAATCCGCACCGGGTCCGAGGTCGGCGTGTCGTCTTCCAGATGCTCAATCAGGGCCGCGGCGTTTTCGTCAAGCAGGCCCCGGTCATCGTCGTCCTGTTCCAGAATCTCAATGCGCGAGTCTTCCAGGCTTTCGACGATATGAGCAATCATCTCATCGTCGTAATAATCCGCCAGTTGCTTGTGAATTTCGCTCAGCGTCAGATGGCCCTGCTCCTGGCCGCGGGCAAACAACTCGTTTACCACACTCTCCTGGGGAGTGAAGGCCTGGGCGTGCGAAGTACCAGAGTAAGTCATTAAATTTCCAAAATTGCGTCAAAAAATAGGCAATTCCCTATTATCGCATTGAATTTATTGTTTTTCAAGCCCCATTTAAGCGATTTCATGCCCCTTAGGGGGTATTTTTTCGGTCATTTACCGCCAAAAATCACTTTAACACCCCGTTTGAGTCGTGCAACGCCTTTTAGTTTCCCGACTCGGCACGGCTCCAAAAAGCCATGCGACCTTGATTTTTTCGGTCGCTGGGGGAAAACTTTGTAAAATTCTCCCTTCCTTTCATTTTCAGGTCGTGGGTGTGTGTGTTTCTTTATCGCGGGACGGTCAAAATTTGCCCAATGTTTGTTGAACAAGAATTTCCAGAGAAAGCCGCACGCCTCCCGGACGGCAGTTCGGGTAATCGGGGAGTAGTGAAGTGACGACCTCCTCGGTGTTGTGCCCGGTGGTGCTTGCCGGTGGTTCGGGGACCCGGCTGTGGCCGTTGTCGCGGGAACTTTATCCCAAACAGTTCCTGCCGCTCACCGGTGAGAAAACCATGCTCCAGCATGTGCTTGAGCGGGTTGGAGATTTGCCGCACGACCCGCCCATCATTCTTTGCAATCACGAGTACCGCTTCATTGTGACCGAGCAATGCCGCCAGTCCGACATGGAGCCTCAGGCCGTCATCCTTGAGCCGGAACGGCGCAATACCGCGCCGGCTGCCGCGCTGGCCGCTTTGCATGCAACACGGGAA
This sequence comes from uncultured candidatus Poriferisulfidus sp., assembly GCA_965221375.1. GTDB lineage: Bacteria > Pseudomonadota > Gammaproteobacteria > Poriferisulfidales > Poriferisulfidaceae > Poriferisulfidus. The sequence continues at coordinate 240,608 of OZ244883.1, forward strand.
GGCGACGACCCGCTGATGCTGGTGTTGCCTGCCGATAATCTCATCGCTTCGGCGGAAGGTTTTCGCGCCGCAGTGGAAAGCGCGCTGCCGTTTGCCGAGGCCGGGCACATCATGCTGTTTGGAATCAAACCGTTGCGGCCCGATCCGGCATACGGATACATTCTGCCCGGCGCGGCGGTGGAGTCCGGCAGCGATGTCGCCGAGATCCAAACCTTTGTTGAAAAGCCGCAGCCGGAGAAGGCCCAGCAGTATCTGGATGCCGGTCCCTGCTACTGGAACAGCGGCATCTTTCTGTTTCGCGCCAGCGTCTATCTTTCGGAACTGAAAGCGTTTCGGCCGGACATTCTGCAAGCCTGCGAGGCCGCCGCCGCGGAGGAAAGCGTGGATCTCGAACTGTTCCGACGCCCCGGTCCGGCGTTTGCGACGTGTCCATCGGAATCCATCGATCGGGCCGTGATGGAGCAGACCCAAAAGGTGCGGGTGGTGCCTGCGGACATGGGCTGGACCGATCTCGGTTCATGGAATGCGGCGAAGGAAGCCGAGCCTGGCGATGAGCACGGCAATGCGACGCGCGGCGATGTGCTGACGGTCGAATGCAAGGATTCCTATCTGCGCAGCGAAAACCGCTTGCTTGCGGCGATCGGTTTGGAAAAACTGGTGGTGGTGGAGACCGCGGATGCGGTGTTGGTGGCGGACCGCGACCATGCCGCGGATGTGGGCCTCCTGGTGGACGGGCTGCGCGAGCGCGCCCGCGACGAAGCTCGGGTGCATGCCGTCACCCGCCGGCCGTGGGGGCAATGGCAAGTCACGGATCGCGGCCCCGGTTTTCTGGTCAAGCGCCTGACGGTTTATTCCGGCGCAACCCTTTCCCTGCAGCTGCATCACCATCGAGCGGAACACTGGGTCGTGGTCAGCGGAGTGGCGCAAGTGCAGTGTGGTGACGAGCACCTGACGCTGCAGGCGGGCGAGTCTATTTGGATTCCGGTCGAAACCCGACACCGGCTGGCCAATTCCGGCCCCGAGCTGCTGGAGCTGATTGAGGTGCAGACGGGCGACTGGTTGAGCGAGGACGACATCGAGCGCTTTGAAGACGATTATGGGCGTGTCTGAGAAGGACGCGGCGGTGCGCGAGGTAACCCTTGTCGTGCCGGTTTGGCGCGAGGCTGAGAATATTCAGGCGCTTGCGGAGCGCATTGATGGCGTACTTTCCCCCGCCGGAATTAAATGGTCGCTGCTGCTGGTCGATGACGATTCGCAGGATGGCAGCGAGGCCGTGGTGGAGACTCTGGCCCAACGATTGCCGGTGCAGATTCATGTGCGCCGCGAGGGGCCTCGCGATCTGTCCCTTTCGGTCATGGAAGGCATTTGGTTGAGCCGCACCGATCACGTGGTGGTGATGGATGCGGATCTGTCGCATCCGCCCGAGCGCATCCCGGCTTTGCTGGAGGCCCTAGACGACGACTGCGACATCGTGGTGGGCAGCCGCTACGTGGCTGGGGGCTCACTGGACCCGGACTGGGGCCGGGGCCGGCAATGGAACTCGCGCATTGCGGTGTGGCTGGCCCGCCCGCTCACGACATGCTCCGACCCGATGGCCGGATTCTTTGCAATCGACCGCCGTCGCCTTTCGGATCTGACGGGACTGCGGCCGATCGGCTACAAGATCGCGCTTGAACTGATCGTGCGTGGACGGTTGCGGGTACGGGAGGTGCCCATCGCCTTCGCCGATCGCCAGGCGGGCGAAAGCAAGCTGACGTGGCGCCAGCAGTTGAACTATCTGCGTCATCTGCGCCGGTTGTATCAGCACCGCTTCGGTTGGCCCATGCGCTTTCTGTTTTTCGGGCTGGTCGGCGCCAGCGGTTTTATTATTGATTTATCAGGTTATTTGGCACTGCAGTGGGCGGGAATGGAGCACCGTCTGGCGCGTGCCTTGTCCTTTTGGGGTGCGGTCAGTTGGAATTGGTGGTTCAACCGTGTCGTGACTTTCAGCGAACGTGAGCGGCGCCCGAGATTGAGCCAGTGGGCCGCGTTTCTGGTGGCCAGCCTGGTGGGCTTCAGCGTCAATTGGGGGAGTTACGTGTGGCTGACATCCCCGGGAGGCGTTTTTCCCGACCACTTGCTACTGGCGTTTATCTGTGGTGTGGCGCTTGGCGGCATCGTCAACTTCCTGTTCGCCACCTACCATGTGTACCGCTCAGGACGCGCCGCAACAGAAAACCAACCGGCATGAGTCGAAAGCGCAAGCGGAGACCTCTACCGCAAAAACAGCCTCAGGCAGTGCCTGAAGCGGCGCCGCCTGCTCCCCCGACCGAAAAAGCCGCACCCCCTGAGACTCCGGTTTCGCGATGGCTGGAGCGATTGACTCTGGCGGCGGCAGTTATCGGACCGCTGGCGCTTTATGCGCTGACGACGGCCCATACCGTGGTGCTGGAGGACGACGGGCTGTTCCTGATGGCGGCCGCCTCTTTTGGGGTCGCGCATCCTCCCGGCTATCCGCTCTACACGCTCATCTGCCATCTGTTCATGCAGCTGCCTTTCGGCTCGCCGGCGTTTTTGGGGCATCTGTCCAGCGGGGTGCTGGGGGCGCTGGCCTGTGGCGCGGTTTGGTTCTGCGCCCGCTATCTGGGAGCAGGGCCTGTGTCGGCGCTGGCGGCGGCATGGATCTTCGGGGCCTCCGAACATGTCTGGTCGCAGGCCATCATCGCCGAGGTTTATGCGCTCAACGCGCTGCTGTTCTTTGCCATCTACGCATTACTGCTGAAAGCTGCACAGAATGAGGAGGCTGAGCGGGACCGGGCGCTGATTTGGGCGGCGGTTTTGTATGGGTTGAGTCTGGCCAACCACTGGCCGCTGATGGGGTTGGCTTCTTTTGGGCTTTTGCTGGCCGCAGTGCCGGTCTGGCAGGCGGTGCGCAGTCGCTGGGTGGTACTGCTCGGCGGTTCTTTGTCGGCGGCTACGCTTCCGTATGTGTGGATGGTCGTGCGCAGCCACAGCGATGCGTTCTTCAACTTTTACGGGCCGATCGACAGTTTGAAGATGCTCTGGTTCCAGATTGGCCGGCAAGGCTATGCCCATGTCGACACCAGCCCGAGCGCCACCTGGGTCGACCAGTTGCAATTCCTGCAGTGGCTGGGGCACGAGCTGGTTTGGCAACCGACTCTGGCGGGTTTCCTGCTGGCGCTGCTGGGATTTTGGGTGCTGCTGCGAATGAAACGCTGGGCGGCGGTCGGTTCCGGGTTGTTGGTGATTCTCGGGAATGGTCCCATGGTGATTTTGCTGATGGGACTCGATTTTGACAGTTTCTACATTTCGATTTTTCGGCCCTTCTCACTGATCTGCTATGGGATTTTGGCGTTGTGGGCCGCAGTCGGTCTGCACTGGCTGCTGGAGCGGCTGTTTCGAAAATCGTGGCCGGTCGCCGCGCCGGCCGCGACCGCTGCCCTGGTCGGGACCTGTATGGCGGGCGCCTCCGTGGCGGCGCATTGGTCCGTCAACAACCAGGCGGATGCGAATTTCACGGAAACCTATGCGCGGGCGATCCTGGACAGTCTGCCGGAAAACGCCGTGTTCGTTGTCTACGATGACGTCGATGTCGGCCTGCTCGGGTATTACCACTTTGTCGAAAAGTGGCGTCCGGACATCATGCTGACGAATTCGCAGGGGCTGCTCTTCGGCCAAAAAATCATTGATTGGAGCAAGTCAACGACAAAGAAAATTGAGGCATTGCGCACATTTTTCACCGAGGCGGAAGTTCGCATTTTCTTTCCTTCCGATCCGCTGATCTCCAAACTCGGGATGAGCATGACGCAGCACGGGTTTATCACCGAACTTCTGCCGAATCAGGAGGGCGAGTATATCGGCGTGAATTTCCATCCGCAGGCGGCGGCGTATTTTGCGCATCTGCTGGCCTGGCAGCCGGCGCATCGCTGGGAACGGTTATTCCGCAACAAGCGCATGAGCGAATTCGGCCGCTATCTTGGATACTTTCTTCTGTCCTCCGACACGGATGCGGAATTGATGAAGCGCCTGGAGCCGTCGCTGTTGGTGGCAGAGCAGAATTATTACAGTCTGGGTTCCATGAGCAGTGTCCTGCTGGAACATGGCGGGGCGGAACACAATCCGCAAATTGCCGACTGGCTGGAGAAGATGCAGCCCTTTTCGGACCCGTCCATGAAAAGAAAACGGGATGTCGCTTATTTCTTCTACATGCAGGGCATGCTGCAGCATCGTTTGGGCGATAACGATAAAGCGCGGGTGTTTTTCAGAAAATCGTGGCGCGCCCACACCGATCCCAAAAATCCTTCCCTTGACGCGCTGCAGAGACTGACGCAGCCGTGGCGCAACAAGGGCGGCGCGAAGCGCGCCGCCCCGTCTTCGCTGAAGCGCCCTCTGCAGGACCCGTTAAGACGTCGTGCGGACAATTGATTAGGGACGCAGGAAGGAACCAACCGGTATGGGCCGTAAACGCAAGCGGAGACCGCAGCCGCTGAAACAGTCCCAGGCAGCGTCTGCAGTGGCGGCGCCTGCACCCCCGACCAACAAAGTCGTACTTCCTGAGACTCCAATGCCGCGGTGGCTGGAGCAATTGACTCTGGCGGCGGCGGTCGTCGGACCGTTGGTGCTTTATGCGCTGACGACGGCTCATACCGTGATGCTGGAGGATGACGGACTGTTTCTGATGGCGGGCGCTTCTTTAGGGGTCTCGCATCCCCCGGGCTATCCGCTCTACACCTTCATCTGCCACCTGTTCATGCAGCTGCCTTTCGGGTCACCTGCGTTTTTGGGGCATCTGTCCAGCGCAGTTTTGGGCGCGCTTGCCTGTGGCGCGGTGTGGTTCTGCGCCCGCTATCTGGGTGCGGGACCTGTGGCGGCACTGGCAGCGGCATGGATCTTCGGGGCCTCCGAGCATGTCTGGTCGCAGGCCATCATCGCCGAGGTCTATACGCTCAACGCGCTGCTGTTCTTTTCGATTTACGCATTACTGCTGCGGGCTGCGCGGGATGACGGAGCCGCACGGAATCGGGCGTTGATCTGGGCGGCGGTTTTGTATGGGTTGAGTCTGGCCAACCACTGGCCGTTGATGGGGCTGGCCTCTTTTGGACTTTTGCTGGCCTTATTGCCGATGTGGCGGGCGGCGCTCAGCCGCTGGAAGGTGTTGCTTGTCGGTTCCTTGTCGGCGGCCATACTTCCCTATGTGTGGATGATCGCGCGCAGCCACAGCGATGCGTTCTTCAACTTTTACGGCCCGATGGACAGTTTGAAGGCGCTCTGGTTCCAGATCGGCCGACAAGGCTATGGTCATGTCGAGACCAGTCCGACCGCCACCTGGGTGGACCAATTGCAGTACCTGCAGTGGATGGGCCACGAACTGCTGTGGCAACCGACTTTGGCGGGCTTCTTGCTGGCGTTGCTGGGATTTTGGGTACTGCTGCGAATAAAGCGCTGGATTGCGGCCGGCTCCGGGTTGCTGGTACTGATCGGGAATGGTCCGATGGTGGCCTTGTTGCTGGGGTTTGATTTCGACAGCTTTTACGTGTCGGTTTTTCGACCCTACGCGCTGGTCTGCTACGGAATTCTGGCGATATGGGCCGCCGTCGGGCTCCACTGGCTGCTGGAGCGGCTGTCTCAAAAGTCGTGGTCGGTCGCCGCGCGGGCGGCGACCGCTGCACTCGTCGGGGCCTGTATGGCGGGGACCTCCGTGGCGGCGCACTGGTCCGCCAACAACCGCGCGGAGGTTGATTTTACGGAAACCTATGCGCGGGTAATTCTGGACAGCTTGCCGGAAAACGCCGTGTTCATTGTTTACGACGATATCGGTGTCGGCCTGTTCGGATACTACCATTTCGTTGAAAAATGGCGTCCGGATATCAGGCTGGTGAATTCGCAGGGGCTGTCCTTCAGTCGAAGAATCATGGATTGGACAGATTCGGATGCAGAGAAACTCGAGTCATTGCGCACGTTTGTTTCCGAAGCACAAACCCGTGTTTTCTTTCTTTCCGATCCGATGATTGAAAAGCTTGAAATGAGTGTGGTGTACCAGGGATTTTTTACCGAACTTCTGCCGAATCAGAAGGGCGGAAAAATCAGCGTAAATTTCCATCCGAAATCGGCGACCTATTTTGCGCAGCTGCAGGCCTGGCGGCCGACGCATCGCTGGGAACAGTTATTTCTCGACAAACGGATGGGCGAGTTTGGCCTCTACCTTGGATACCTAGTTGTGGTCTCCGATAAGGATACGCAATCGATGAAGCGTCTGGAGCCGTCGCTGTTGGTGGCAGAGCAGAATTACTACAGTCTGAGTTCCCTGACCAGTGTTGTGCTCAAACATGGCGGGGCGGAATATAATTCGCGAATTGCCGACTGGCTGGAAAAAATGCGGCCCATCGCAGTGCCGGCTTCGGAAAATGCGTCGGATGCCGCTTACTTTCTTTATATGCAAGGCGTACTGCAGCATCGCCTGGGCGATGACGATAAAGCCCGGGCGTTTTTCAGAGAATCGTGGCGCACGCACTCCCAACCCGGCAATCCTTCAATTGAAGCGCTGAAACATCTGACACAGCAGCAGCGCAACACGGGGGGATCGAGGCGCGCCGCCCCGTCTTCATTGAAACGCCCTCTGCAGGATCCGCTAAAACGTCGTGCGGACGACTGATCAGGACCACAAGAAGGAAAAACCGACATGAGTCGCAAGCGCAAGCGGAGATCTCAACCGCCAAAACAGCCTCAGGCGGCGCCTGAAGTGGCGGCGTCTGCTCCCCCAATCGAAAAAGTCGCACTCCCTGAGATTCCGGTTTCGCGATGGCTGGAGCGATTGACTCTGGCGGCGGCGGTTATCGGACCGCTGGCGCTTTATGCGCTGACGACGGCCCATACCGTGGTGCTGGAGGACGACGGGCTGTTCCTGATGGCGGCCGACTCGCTAGGGGTCGCGCATCCTCCCGGCTATCCGCTCTACACGCTCATCTGCCATCTGTTCATGCAGCTGCCTTTCGGCTCGCCGGCGTTTTTGGGACATCTGTCCAGCGGGGTGCTGGGCGCGCTGGCCTGTGGCGCGGTTTGGTTTTGCGCCCGCCATCTGGGCGCCGGGCCTGTGTCAGCATTGGCGGCAGCATGGATATTCGGGGCCTCCGAACATGTCTGGTCGCAGGCCATCATCGCCGAGGTCTATACGCTCAATGCGCTGTTGTTTTTTGCCGTCTACGCCTTACTGCTGAGAGCTGCACAGGATGAGGGAGCTGCGCGGGACCGGGCGCTGATCTGGGCAGCGGTTTTGTATGGGCTGAGTCTGGCCAATCACTGGCCGTTGATGGGGCTGACCACTTTTGGGCTTTTGCTGGCCATCGTGCCGGTTTGGCGGGCGGTGCTCAGTCGCTGGAAGGTGCTGCTCGTCGGCTCCTTGTCGGCGGCTACGCTTCCCTATGTATGGATGATTGTACGCAGTTACAGCGACGCATTTTCCAATTTTTACGGCCCGGTCGACAGTCTTCGGCTGTTCTGGTTCCAGATCAGTCGGCAGGGCTATGCCCATATCGATGCCAGTCCTAGCGCCACCTGGGTCGACCAGTTGCAGTTCCTGCAGTGGCTGGGGCACGAGTTGGTTTGGCAACCGACTTTGGCGGGTTTCCTGCTGGCGTTACTGGGGTTTTGGGTGCTGCTGCGAATGAAACGCTGGGTGGCGGTCGGCTCCGGGTTGTTGATCCTGTTTGGGAACGGCCCTCTGTTGGCATTACTGATGGGGCTTGATTTTGACAGTTTCTATATTTCGGTTTTTCGACCCTTTTCGCTAATCTGCTATGGAATTCTGGCGATATGGGCCGCAGTCGGCCTGCACTGGCTGCTGGAGCGGCTGCTTCGCAAATCGTGGCCGGTCCCCGTACGGATGGCAACCGCTGCACTGGTCGGAATCTGTATGGCGGGCGTCTCCGTGGCGGCGCACTGGTCCGGTAACAATCGCGCCGAGGTTGATTTTACGGAAACCTATGCGCAGGCAATTCTGAACAGTTTGCCGGAAAACACCGTGATTATCTTGGACGACGACATGGATGTCGGCTTGCTCGGGTATTACCACTTTGTCGAAAAGTGGCGCCCGGACATCAGGTTGGCGAATACAAAAGGGCTGTCCTTCAGTCGAGAAATTATCAATTGGCGTGATTCGGATGCAGCAAGGCTCGAGGCGTTGCGAGCATTTGTGACCGAGGTGAAAACCCGTGTTTTCTTTCTTTCCGCGCCGATGGTCTACAGACTCAACATGAGCATGACGCACCATGGTTTTATCACCGAACTTCTGCCGAATCAGGCAGGCGGGCAAATCGGCGTGAATTTCCATCCGCAATCAGCAGCGTATTTCGCGCATCTGTTGGACTGGCAACCGGTTCATCGCTGGGAACGATTATTTCACAGCACGCACCTGAGCGAATTTGGCCGCTATCTCGGCTACTTTATTCTGTCCTCCGACACGGATGCGGAATTGATGAAGCGCCTGGAGCCGTCGCTGTTGGCGGCAGAGCAGAATTACTACAGCCTGAGCGCCATGGCCAATGTATTGCTGAAACACGGTGGCGCGGAGCACAATGCGCGAATTGCCGCCTGGCTGGAGAAGATGCGACCGATGGCGGTGCCGGCTTCGGAGAGCAAGCCGGACGCGGCTTATTTCCTCTATATGCAGGGAGTCCTGCAGCAGCGACTGGGTGATGACAACAAAGCCCGGGCGTTTCACAGAAAATCATGGCGTGTTTACGCCAACCCCGGGAATCCTTCACGGGAGGCGCTGCAGAAACTGTCGCAGTCGCAGCGCAACACGGGCGGTCCGAAGCGCGCCGCCCCGTCTTCATTGAAGCGCTCGCTACAGGATCCGCTCAGACGCCGTACGGAAGATTGATTAGGGGCTGCGAGAAGGAACAAACCGGATGAGCCGTAAACACAAACGAGGACCTCAACCGCCAAAACAGCCTCGGGCCGCACCTGAAGTGACGGCGCCTGCTTCCCCGACTGCAGAAATCGTAATTCCTGAAGCCCCGACTTCGCGATGGCTGGAGCGATTGACTCTGGCGGCGGCGGTCATCGGACCGCTGGCGCTTTATGCACTGACGACAGCCCATACCGTGGTGCTGGAGGATGATGGGCTGTTCCTGATGGCGGCGGCCTCTTTTGGAGTCGCGCATCCCCCGGGCTATCCGCTCTACACACTCATCTGCCATCTATTCATGCAGCTGCCTTTCGCCTCGCCGGCGTTTTGGGGGCATCTGTCCAGCGGGGCACTGGGGGCGCTGGCCTGTGGCGCGGTCTGGTTCTGCGCCCGCCATCTGGGCGCCGGGCCTGTGTCGGCGCTGGCGGCGGCGTGGATCTTTGGAGCTTCGGAACATGTCTGGTCGCAGGCCATCATCGCCGAGGTTTATACGCTCAACGCGCTGCTGTTCTTTGCCATCTACGCATTATTGTTGAGAGCTGCACAGGATGAAGGAGCTGCAAGGGACCGGGCGCTGATCTGGGCGGCGGTTTTGTATGGGTTGAGTCTGGCCAATCACTGGCCGTTGATGGGGCTGACCACTTTTGGGCTTTTGCTGGCGGTCGTGCCGGTTTGGCGGGCGGTACTCAGCCGCTGGAAGGTGCTGCTTGCCGGTTTTTTGTCGGCGACCACGCTTCCCTACGTGTGGATGGTGGCGCGTAGCCACAGCGATACCTTTTTCAATTTCCTCGGCCCAATCGATAGCCTTCAGATGTTCTGGTCCCTGATTAGCCGGCAGGGCTATGCCCACGTCGACACCAGTCCGAGCGCCACTTGGGTGGACCAGTTGCAGTTCCTGCAGTGGCTGGGGCACGAGTTGGTTTGGCAGCTGACTCTGGCGGGTTTCTTGTTGGCACTGCTGGGGTTTTGGGTGTTGCTGCGAATGAAACGCTGGATTGTGGCCGGTTCCGGGTTGCTGGTACTGATCGCGAATGGTCCTCTGCTGGCATTGTTGGTGGGGCTTGATTTTGACATTTACAACATTTCGGTTTTTCGACCCTTCTCGCTGGTTTGCTATGGGATTTTGGCGTTGTGGGCTGCAGTCGGCCTGCATTGGCTTCTGGAGCGGCTGTTTAGAGAGTCGTGGCCGGCCGCCGCGCGGACGGCGGCCGCTGCACTGGTCGGGGTCTGTATGGCGGGCGCCTCCGTGGCGGCACACTGGCCCGTCAACAACCAGGCGGATGCGGATTTTGCGCAAACCTATGCGCAGGCGATATTGAACAGTTTGCCGGAGAACGCCGTATTCGCTGTCGCCGACGATGTCGATGTCGGCTTGCTCGGCTACTACCACTTTGTCGAAAAATGGCGTCCGGGCATTATGCTGACGAATACGAATGGGCTGTTCTTCAGTCCAAGGATTATGGATTGGCGTGATTCAGACGCAGCGAAGCTTGAGGTGCTGCGAACGTTTGTTGTCGACACGAAATCCCGTATTTTCTTTCCTTCCGATCCGATGCTTCCCAGGCTCGGGATGAGTATGACGCAGCACGGTTTTATCACTGAACTTTTGCCAAAGCAGGAGGGCGGGCATATCAGCGTGAATTTCCATTCGCAACCGGCGGCGTATTTTGCGCATCTGCTGGCCTGGCAGCCGATTCATCGCTGGGAATCGGTATTCCGCAACAAGCGCATGAGCGAATTTGGCCGCTATCTTGGATACTTCATTCTGGCCTCCGATACGGATGCGGAATTGACAAAGCGCCTGGAGCCGTCGCTGTTGGCGGCGGAGCAGAATTACTACAGCCTGGGCGCCATGGCCACGGTCTTGCTGAACCATGGCGGAGCGGAACACAATGCGCGAATTGCCGCCTGGCTGGAGAAAATGCGGTCTATCGCGGTGCCGGCTTCGGAAAGCAAGCGGGATGCTGCTTATTTCCTCTATATGCAGGGTGCTCTGCAGCAGCGCCTGGGTGACGACAACAAAGCCCGGGCGTTTTTCAGAAAATCGCGCCGTGTTTACGCCAACCCCCGCAATCCTTCACTTGAGGCGCTGCAGAAACTGTCACAGTCGCAGCGCAACACGGGCGGGCCGAGGCGCGCCGCTCCGTCTTCATTGAAGCGCTCGCTACAGGATCCGCTAAGACGTCGTACGGACGATTGATCCCTCGCCAGGAGGATTTGCCACCTGCCGCGGAGCGGCGGACTTGGCGGGGAAGATGTGATTTTTTGTGGGGTCGGGGAGTGGGTTGCGGGCGACTAAGATGTCATTGCTCGTCAAACACCGCGCACACCCGTTGATCCGCGCCACAGGAGGAGCGCACTTGAGCCGCATTGGGACGCAGGCGTTCGGCCAGTTCTTCCTGCACCCCGGTGGGGACGGCGGTGATGTCCAATCCCCACTGGTACGGTTTCGAGGCGGTCATGTGACCCAAAACGTAGGCGCCTTTCCAGGGGTTGGCGAGTTCGAGTGTCGGGCCGTCGGTGTTTTTGGCGAGGATATGCAACTGGCCCGGCAAATGAGGAGCGAGGTCGTTCCAGGACCGCAGAGCCAAGGAAGGAGTGGGTTCAGCCGTATCATCCTGGGCCGGAGCGGTATACGTAATCGGTCCTCCGGCGGCCCATTTGAGGATCGCGGTGCGCACATGCAGAGTGTCGGCCGCCGCCTGGGCGACGCGTTGCTGTGACTCGACTTGCTGGAAGACCAGATAGGACCCCAAGGCAATCAGTGCCAACAGCACGAGGGACACGGAAAGCTCAATCAGCGTGAAGCCGCTGCTGGATGTTTTTCGCAGAGAGGACGGAGAAATCATTTTAATAACATCCCGGTCCCGATCAACGGCATGGTGGAAGAGTTGAGATACAGGGAAGCGACCAGACCGGCGTAGGCGGCGGCGACAAGAATCAGGCCGAAGGTATTGAGCGTGCCGGCCATGATTTTCAATTTCGTCAGGATGCTCTGTCGCGACGAAGCGCCCATCTTGACCATGGCGCCATGCAGACCCTGGAATTCGGCCAGCAATTTCAGGCGACTCATGTCGGCGGCAGTAAAAAGTCCAATGTCCAGAGAGCGCGGGATACTGTAGCCGTCGCGCAGGCGACGGCGCACTTTGGTCAAGTACATGTGACTGTAGGGGGTGGAATGCTGCACCACCGTCGCCAACGCGGTACGAAAGTCATGCCCGGCCACCAGCATGGTGCCCAAAAATTCCATCACGTGCGCGGCGATCAGGCCTCGATACAGGGACAAAGGCCAGAGGCGGTCGACCTGCTGGCGGCCGAGACCGACCCAGCGGCGCAACAGCAGGCGGGCTCCATAACTGGCCAGCACGAGCCCGAGAATGATAAAAATCCAGTAATCCAGAATAAACTGGCCGACCCGGTAATTAATCTGCGCCAGCTCGTGCCAAGAGTCGACAGGCGATAGCTCTTCAAATTTCGGCCAGATCTGTGCCGAAAACATCGCATACAGCCCGGCCGCGATGGCCATATAGGCGATGGGGCGCAACAACTGTACCGTCACGTTTTGGCGTGAGGCCAGCTGCTCGCGCATATGCTCCACCACTTTTTGTCCCGCGGCGGCGAAGTTTTCCGATTGTTCCGCGGCGGCCACGGCGCTCGCCAGGTCTTCGCGAAACAGGCTCCTCATGCCGCTCGAAATATGCAGACCCTGATGCAATTTCTCCAGCATGATTCGGGCGGCCCCGCGGTCCAGCGGATCGCCGGTGTTCATGGCAAGGCGCAAGGCGTCGCGTGCGGCGATACCATCGGACATCAGAAAAAACAAGCCTTCCAGAAAATCCAGCTGCTTCGTCAGGGTGAACTGCAGCAGCAGAAATTTCGTATTGAGACGATCCAGCTGTTGCGCAAGACTCATGGAGGGGTGTCGGCCTCAAACAAGCGTTCGCGCGCGGTGTAATCGAAGATCCGTACGTCACTGCCGTCCAATCGTCCGGCAGCCTGCTCGACCGCTCGCGGATCCGCCAGTCCCGCATAGACATGCTCTTCGGCATGACTCAAAATCGACCGCCAACCGTTTTCCAGCAAATGAGTACGCCAGCCGCCGGGATCGTGTTCGCGCACAAAGTCCCGAGCAACCTGATCCATCATGATCATTTCCGCAGCCAGCAGTCGTCCTCGAACACCGGAGCCGCCGCAATGCACGCAGCCCGGACCGCGCAGGTAGACCAGTTCCGCGCGCTCGCCGAACACCGGATCGTAACGCCGCCGGGTCGTGCGCGGCAATTCGTCCGATTGGGCATAGGGGACGCGACATTCCTGACACAGGCGCGGCAACAGGCGCTGGTTAATCAGCAGCACTAGGAAGTTGGGGTCGTACAACATGGTGTGCGCGACACCCAGATCCTCCATGCGGGCCGGAATGGCAAGGGCGTTGGAAGCATGCAGGGTCGTCATGGTCAATTTCCCGGACGTCACCAAATCCATGATTGCCTTGGCCGTCTCGCGGTCCTTAATCTCGCCCAGCATATTGATGTTGGAATCCCAGCGGTTCAGACCGGAGCGCAAATTCTCCCAGCCGCCGTGTTCGGCAACGGCCGAGATGGCGACATGCGTGACATTGGGCAGGGTGCGCTCGACCGGCTCTTCCAAAGACACCACCTTGAGGGCGGGGTCCACCGTCTCCAGAAGCGCCGTCAATGTAGTGCTCTTGCCGGACCCGGTCGGGCCGGAGACCACGACCGCTCCGTACGGCCGCAGGATGGCTTCCTGCATCAAATCCAAATGCAGGGGAGAGTAGCCGAGATCCGGAAGCCTCAGACTGACCGCCTCGGGCCTCCAGATGCGCAGGAAAATATCGACTCCGCGAATGTCCGGTGCGGTACTGAGGCGGATGGCTACTTTCTGGCCGCGCACGTCCGCGTCCATGGAGCCATGCAGCGGCTGGTAGGTGATGAACTGGAGCGAGCCGCGCTTGGCTTCCGAGTTGAACATGTAGTTGCCCAGCGCCATGGTCTCGCGAGCCGAAATTTGGTCGTAAATAATCAACTGGCCGTCGACCCGGAACCGCACGGTGCAGGTATTGCCGCGCATTTCGAAGTGGATGTCGGAGGCGTTGCGGGCGATTGCCGTATCCAGAATAGAGGTGAACAATCGTGAGACGTCGGTCTCGGTCTGGTCTTCAAGCTCAATCAGCTTGTCACCGATCTGCTGACTCTCGCCTTCCAGACGCCGACGGGCGCCTCGCACGACCTCCAGCATGGCCGGGCGCACGATCGGGGTGCGCTGGCGCAACGTCATCAGGGTGCAGGCCGCCTCGACTTGAGGGGAATCCGGATAGGCGGTAATAATCACCCCGTCGTCCATGATGCACAGGGTGTCTTCCGTCTCGCGCAACATCCATTCGCGCAACGTGTCGTCCTGAATGATGTCGGAGCTCGGCAGGTCCTGACGTGACAAGACCGGAGTCGTGCTCCAAATTTCCGCCAGACGCTGAATCCGGTCGGTCTCAAAAGCAAGTTGCTGTTCGGTGACTTCCTCTTGCGCCGGATCGGCAAGCGGGTCGGTCAGGATTTCGGTGGCTTCCCCTGCGCCCATTGGGTCGGGCGGCGGACTGGGAATCAGCGGGGTCTCGGGGGAGGTGTCTGCGGGTTCTTCACCGACAGCGAACTTGTCCGAATCATTCATGCGGATACGGGCGCACGATGGCCGCTACTGAGGCAGGCTTTGCAGGGCGAGGACTTGCGTCAACTGGCGGTTTTGTACCGGATCGCGACACTGCAGCACGGCATGTGTGGCGGTCGTGCTCAAAAGATGGCACAGGGAGTTCCCGATCTTGTCACCGGTGCGCAAATCGTAATAGGAGCCCCCCAGAGTGAGCACGGCTTCCCCGGCTTGTTTGCCCCGACCGAGCCACCGCACCCGGACCGTCTCAAGACAACCACAAAACTGGGTGGCGGAACCGCCGGTGATGTCCGACTGCAGATCTTCCAAGGATGCCCGTGTCTTTTCGTCGGTCATCACTGCCTGATAAAGCGGGAACAGGTCGGGCGATTCCCGCAGCAGGTCGCGAATTTCCTTATCCGTTTTCAGCAACGCCAAGACTTCTTTGAATTTTTCGATCTGGACAGCAATTTCCGAGTCGCGAACCTTGTCCAGTTCCAGCTGTAATTCCTTGACCCGCTTTTCGCGCTCCAACTGGTCCGCTTGCAACTCCAGTTGGATGTGCGGAGGATACTCCTCATAATTGTCCGCGACAACGATACTCGCCCCGACGAGGCAACCTGCGGCGGCGCTCCCGACGAACCAGGCGGCCTTCAAACGTTTGCTGTTCGCAACCATTGCACGTATTTTTGAATGCGACCGATTTCCGCCCAGAATGATGGGGCAAGTCGGGCATTTTGTCAATTCCAAAGGGCGCACTCAAGCGCCGGGAGCAGGCGCGGTACAATGACCTGACCCAGTGGATTCGGGAATTTGATGGCCTCCAAATTAACGCATTTCAACGAAGAAGGGGAAGCCCATATGGTGGATATCGCCGCCAAGCCGGATACCGCCCGCGTCGCGGAAGCCGAAGGCTTTATCCGGATGCAGCCCGAAACGCTTCGTCAGGTGCAGGCGGGCGAGAATCGCAAGGGAGATGTGCTGGGGATTGCGCGCACGGCCGGCATCATGGCGGCCAAACGCACTGCGGACCTGGTGCCTTTGTGCCATCCGCTGATGTTGACGAAGGTCTCGATTGAATTTCGGATGCAGGAAGATCCCGCCGGAGTGCATTGCCTGGCGCGTTGCGAGACCGTCGGCCCCACCGGGGTGGAAATGGAGGCGTTGACTGCGGTGCAGGTCGCGCTGTTGACCATTTACGACATGTGCAAAGCCGTGGACCGAGGGATGCGGATGCAGGAGATTGGACTGGTGCGCAAATCCGGCGGCCGTTCCGGGGATTGGGAGCGCGAAACGTCGTCATGATCCGAGCGTTGGGCAGATTTCTGCGGTACGGCATTTTCGCCACGCTGGCCCTGGTGCTGGTGGCGCTGGTGGTACTCAGCTATCTGGTTCTGACCTTCGAGCCCAACCAATACCGTGAAGAGCTGGTGTCTTTGGTGGAAGAGCACACCGGGCGGGCGTTTGCCATTGAGGGGGATTTGGAACTGCATCTGAATTTGCCGCTGGTGGGGTTTGAGATGCATGGTGCGACGCTGGACAACGCCGTCGGATTCGGTCAGGAACCGATGCTGGTGGTCAAGCGCACCGAAGTCTATCTGCAGGTGATGCCGCTTCTGCGCGGTGACTTGCGTTTGCATTCAGTGAATTTGGACGGCGTGCACTTGCGTCTGCACCGCAAGGCGAACAGCCATGACAACTGGAGCCAATTGCTGGCCGGGACGCGCCCGCCTGCTGCCGATGCGCCCGAGGCGCAGGCCGAGACCCTGCCGAAACTCGATCTGCAAAGCGTGCAGATGACGGATGCCACCATCGCGTTTTGGGACGGGCTGCACAAGCAGCGCTGGCGGCTGTTGAACTTGAATCTCAAGGCGACCCCGACCCTGTTGGGGGATGCGGTGCGGATGGAAGCCAGCACTGAGATTATGGCGTGGCCGGGGCTGAAAGACAATTTGCGGGTCAACGCGCAGACGCAGATCGCGGCCGAGTTGGCATTGGATCCCAGACGGGTTGCCGCCGAAGACCTCCACGTGAATCTGGAGTTGGGAGGACCGGCATTCGACTTCGAGCGATTGAAACTGGTCGGGGAGGCCCAGGAGTTGCAATGGGATGTGCCGGCCGGCGTCATGCGGGTGGGGGAAGCGCAAGTTTCGGCCGAAGGGGCGCAACTGCGGGTTCCCGCACTGACCGTAAAGAATCTGCACACCCACCCGGAAGCCCATGGGTCTCTGCACGCGGCGGATGTGGATGTGCGTCGTTGGGCACAGGCTCTCAATATGCACATCCCCGAATCTGCAGACGCGACGGTGCTGCGCAAGCTGCATTGGCGCAGTGACCTGGCGGTGCATTCGCATGGCGTGGAAGTCTCTGCCCTGGAGGCAGTCTTGGATGACACGCCGATTCGCGGGGAGCTTTCGATTCTGGACTTTGACCGTCCGCGCATTGCCTTGGCGCTGCAGGTCGGAGCCATGGATTTGGATCGCTACCTGATGCCCCCAATTGAGACGGGCGGTTCGGCACAGACACCGCAGGAATCCAGGGAGGGCGATTTACCGATTGAATGGCTGCGTCGTCAGCGCGTCAACGCGCAGGTGGATTTCGAATATCTGACGGTGCAAAAACTGACGGTGGAGCAGGCGCAATTGGGATTGTCCGCCCACCAGGGCCGCTGGACGCTGGAGACTCGTGACGGAAGAGTCAACGGCGGCCTGTTGGCGGGCCGCGCCCAATTGGATGTGTCCGGGGGCATCCCGGCGTACCAGTTGGAAATGGACCTGGATGATATGGAGATCGGACCGTTTCTGGCTTTGGTCGGCAGCGGCGAACAGGTGCCGTTGTCCGGCACTGCCGAACTGGATTTGGCGATGACGGCACGCGGGCAGCGCGCCACCGCCTTTTGGTCGTCGCTGAACGGAGAAATCGGGCTGTCCATGCGCAACGGCACCCTGCATGTGGGGAGCGTGGTACAAGCAGTCGAACACGCCGTTGCCGTCCTTCAAAACCGCGAAAGTCAGACGACTTTGGATGGAAGACTGCTGTTCGACCTGCTGCGAGCGAACTGGCACGCGACCGATGGTCGGCTGATCAACCGTGACCTGCTCCTGCGTGCCGGCGCCATTGAAGTGGAGGGGCAGGGGCATATTGATTTGCCCCAATCGACGCTTGATTACCAGCTCAGCGTGGCTTCCGGCGACAGTGTAAAGATTCCGTTGCGTATTTCCGGACCTTTTGACAACCTGTCCCACTCCATGGATCTTTCGGCTTTAATCAAGGGCCAGATCAAGGATGTGCCGGAACTCATCGAGGATGCAGTGGAGGGCGCGGTGGAGAAGCCGGTGGAGATTTTGCGCAAACTGACCGACGGCTTGTTCTAGCCGCTCGCGTGTCGTTCAGCCGCCGCATCATTCAGCACCACCGACGGTACGGGCGGCACGATTTGCCGTGGCAGAAGCCGCGGAGTTTGTACCGCGTATGGGTCTCCGAGGTGATGCTGCAGCAGACCCAGGTCGCGACGGTGATTCCTTATTTCCGGCGCTTCATGACGCATTTCCCCAACGTCAAACGCTTGGCGGAGGCGCCGCTGGACGCGGTATTGGCGCGTTGGTCGGGACTGGGCTACTATGCGCGGGCGCGCAATCTGCATCAGGCGGCCCAACAGATCCGCGCCGAAGGCGGACGCTTGCCGCGTTCGGTAGACGCCTGGATGCGGTTGCCGGGAGTGGGGCGCAGCACCGCCGGTGCCATCGTGTCTCTGGCGCTGGGACAGCCGGCGCCGATGCTGGACGGCAATGCCCGGCGCGTAATCGCCCGCTACCAAGGTTTGGCACCGCAGGATAATGCCGAACTGTGGCGGGTCGCCGAACATCTGCTGCCGACTCGCGATTACGCCGACTATACTCAAGGGTTAATGGATCTGGGGGCCGGTTGGTGCGCCCCACGGGACCCTCAATGCGCAAGCTGTCTGTTGTCGGCGGACTGCAGGTATGCCAACCAGAAGCCTTTGCAAGAACCGCCGTCCAAAAGGCGCATGGTGCCGAGCGCACGAACCTTGTGGGTGGTCGTGGTGCGGGCTCCGGACGGGCAAGTGTTGTTGCGGCGGCGGGAGGCCAAAGGAATCTGGGGCGGTTTGTGGAGTTTTCCGGAATTCGAGGCGCGGCGGCAGGCCACGCAATGGGCGACGGCAAAACCGGTTTCCATGAAGTGGACCCAGGCGCCGCGGCAAGAACACAAACTCAGTCATG
This sequence comes from uncultured candidatus Poriferisulfidus sp., assembly GCA_965221375.1. Taxonomy (GTDB): domain Bacteria; phylum Pseudomonadota; class Gammaproteobacteria; order Poriferisulfidales; family Poriferisulfidaceae; genus Poriferisulfidus. The sequence goes on from OZ244883.1 coordinate 259,412, forward strand.
TCACGCTGACTACGATTCCCCTGTGCGCCACTATCCCTCTTGCCGAGAAGGCCCACTTCATGCAGGACGGACAATGGTTTGATCCGCATCAGACATCGGTGGGCATGGCTGCTCCCGTTCGTAAACTGTTTCCACCACCCTCATCCGAGTAGCTGCCAGGCAAGTATGCGAATTCCATGGCTTGCCGCAGGGGTGATATGCCTGCTGCCCTCGCTTGCCGCAGCGGAGACCTGGCGGGGCCTGGAAGTGGCGCCCGAGTACCGGTGCGCACGTTACAACGCGAAAGCCTACCGCTACCCCCAGTCCGTGGAGCCCAAAATCATCGCCCAGATGGGAAAAATATTCAGTCCCTACACCGGGGAGTGTTTTGACAATCGGCGCCAAACCGACATCGAGCACATTGTGGCGCGCTCCGAAGCCCATGACAGCGGCCTGTGCGGGGCAAGCGCCGCGACAAAAAAAGCGTTCAGCGCGGATTTGCTGAATCTGACCTTGGCGAGCCCGCGACTCAACCGTGGCGAGAAAGGCGCGAAGGATGCTGCGGATTGGGTGCCCAAACTCAATCGCTGCTGGTTTGCACATCGGGTGGTGGAGGTGCGCCGCAAATACCAGCTGACCATCGATCGCCGCGAAGCCAGGGCGCTGGAGAAAATTCTGTCCCAGTGCGATTCCGCGAAAATGAAAGTGGTGACGTGCCAGTCTCGCGTGGAGGCCTCGCCGCGTAAGAAGACGCGAAAGAGCGGTGGCGATTCGGAGGCGTTGCGTCGCTGGGACGATGACGGGAATGGACGCATTACCTGTCGCGAGGCGCGTCGGCATGGCATCGCCCCGGTTCCCCGCAGCCATCCGGCCTATCCCTACATGCGGGATGGCGATGGGGATGGCGTGGTGTGCGAGTAGCCGGAAAAGCCTTCTTTTATCGAATTTGAATGCGCAGGCAGGTGCCGGTCACCGGGGTGCATTCCTGCAGTTTGGCGCGGCTCTTGATGCGGTCTTTCAAGCCTGCGTCCTCAGGATTCAACGTGATGTCCAAATAGCATTCCGGGGAGGTGCGCGGTGCTCGCAGGAGTACCTCGTAACGGGCATGGCGAAGGTAGATGGGCGCCTTCCAGGTGGCGCAGTTGCGGACCGAATCTTTTAAGTGGTCGGCCAAAATCCGCACCGCATGGTCGACTTCGTTGGCAATGCGCTCGATTGTGTACGAGTCGCGGACCTGTTCGGTCTGAGGGTCCTGGAATTGCGCTCTCAGGCGCTGTGTTTCGTAGGTGTTCTGGACGGCAAGTAGCGTAATGAAAGCTACCAGGGCTATCACCAGCGCGATTTCCAGCAGGCTCATGCCATGCTGGCGGAGGGGTTTCATGACAGGGCGTTAATTGCCGAACGTGAGCTGGCAGTCGTCGCCGGGACAAGCGTCGATTGCATAACCGGCGTTGCGGAACTGATTCTGAAGGGCTTCCTGCAAAGCGTCCGGCACATCTTCAATCGTCAACGACCACTCATAGCGGTTTTGCGAAGGGCTTGAGGGAAGTCTCAAGGTATAGTCGCCGCCCCAGGGATTGGCATTGGTGAGTTGCAGGTCGTTGGCGGAGCGGGCATGTTCTCTCAGAGTACGGGGCAGATAATCATTAATTTCCTCGAAATCCAACCGCTCCGTCGAGGTTTTGTAAACCGAGCCGTCCCCGGACCAGGCGATGACCGAACTGACGATGGCCGCCACATCGCGCGCGGCGGTGGAGGTTTGATTGCTTTCGGAGATGCGGTTGTAAAAATACATGCCACTGATGACCAGCAGACTGATAACGGAGATAACGGCGCCGATTTCCACGAGCGTCACACCGCGTGCCCGGGGTTTCAGGGAAGGGCGATTTGCTTTCGCAGAAAGGCCGAAAGGCTTCATGATCAAGTCGATTTGAGCACGGGAAGTCATGGACTGGTGATGCCGCAGCTGCCGGGGTTCAAATCGGTCGCGGGGTTACTCCACAATTCAAAGCATTGGGGCGTCGAGCCCGATTCTCGATTGAAGGCTCTTTCATTCGCGGCCGGGCAGGATTCTTCCGCGACCGTCGGCACCGAGGTACACCAGCCGACTTTATATTCCACCGTCGCAGGGTCGTTCGTTGCACTTCGGGTGAGCTCTGCCCAGATGTGGCGGCGTCGATGACCGGGGAGGCAGTTATTGAATTCCGTGAGCAACCCGCTCGCATTTTGAGGGGGCGGGTAATTCTGCTGCCAGGCCATAAACGCGCAATCGCCCACCTGCCCTGCAGTCTGTACCAGCAGGTCTTCCTCGCGCTCTTGGTTTACCGCTTCGCTAGTTTCCGCCATATTGCGAGCCCAGTCATAGACGCCCATCGCCAGCGTTAGAAAAATGATGGCGGAAACAGCAATGACCACGGCCATTTCCACCAGTGTGACACCCTTGTGATGCAATCTTTTGGCTTTTGTGAATCGGATTTTGGGTGGGCTTGCTGCAAGCATCATGGCACCTTCCGATTTTGACCAAGCGAGTCATGGAGAATGGCGGCAACGCAGTCGAAAAAATCACCCGATACTGGCTTGCCGATACCGCTTTCACTATAACACAAACCGCTCTCAAGGGTGAAAGCGGGACTTGCGTGCTGACTTCTATTTACGTTCAAAAATGTACAAGCGGCGCCCGGTCGTCGTCGCCTCAGTAGCGGGTTGAAGATGCGCATGTTTCGCCATGGCCTGTTCAAAGTTCTCCGGAGTGTATTCAGGAAACTCTCGATCGCGCAACGCCAAAAGGTCGTCCACACGGGAATCGCCTCGCGGCACAAATTCCACCAGACCGCAGGGTGCCAGCCCGGTCAGCCAGGCGGCGATTTGCTCCAACGGCAGGTTGCGGCTGATTGCCAAGTGGTGAGTCAGCGCCAAAGCCAGCAATGCGTCGGCTTGTCGGGAGCGGTCCTGGAGCGAACGGCGCTCCTGATGCTGCCAGCCTTGAGCCGGGGTTGGGTTGGTGAAGTCTTGATAAAGTGGCAGCAAATGAAGCCGCTGTTTTTGGGTGCGCGTAAAGGCTTGCTCCAGTGCGCCGCAATCTGCATCAAAACCAATCACAGTTTTTGCGCCTGCCTGTAAAGCCGCTTCCGAGAATTCCCCGCCGGCGCAACCCAGATCCCATAATTGCTCAGGTCGGCGTGCACCGACGAAGGCCTCCACCGCCGCTTTTTTGGCTTGCGCGTCGCTTGCCGAATAGCTGGTGTCCGACGTATAGCGGCCCCAGGGTGTCGACAGGGCGGGCGGGTTCAATGTCTGAATCCAGTGCCGCAACTGCAGAAGCAGTCCCCGGTACGCCTTTCGGGGCAACGGGCGCCGGTGCGCTTGAGTCTCCAGCTTGCGTCGCGAGCGTACGCGCCGCTCCAAATACAGTGGCAACAACACATGGGTCCAGATACGCGGCGACAGATAGGCTCGCCACGGTAGCAGTCGTGCCAACTCGTTGCGGGGAATACCGTCCTGCAGACTGCGCAGCCAGGCATGATGGGGCACGCCGCGGAGCGCGGAAAGCAACAGCGGGTTCAGGAACTCGTCGCAGAATTGCGCATGTCCCGCCCAGTATTCTCCTTCCCGGTAACGCCGGAGGGACAGCCAATCAATAAAGATTGGATGGGGCCCGATGAATTGGATGTTGAAGGCGCTGGCGTCGGATAGCGTCAAGTCGTCATCCAGCAGTTTCAGTTGAAGATCCAGGTGCAGCAGCGCAGCTGCTTTCAGAGCCGAAAAAGGCCACTCGGCCGGATAAGAGAGGAACGGGACTCGGGGGTGCTCAATGAGGAGACTTTCGGGAGGAGTCCACTCCGCGGGCACATCGGCGGGAGATTCTTGCGCGGCAATAAGCGCGCCGCTTTCAATCAGTTCGGCAACGCGGGTAGATGCGTGGGCTGCTTGGAAATCGTCGCGTGCCTGGGGGCGGACGATGCGGAAGATCCGACCGTCGTCGCTTTCGAGGACCTGTCCGGCGGGGTCTCGGAATGAAGCGGGATCAACGCGTACGGTCCGCGTGGTCACGGGCGCTTAAGAGTTTTCCGAATCTTCGGGATCGGGCGGAGGTTTTTTGCGTCGCCGCAAAACCGTGTCTTTGATTTGCCGCCAGTACAGAGCAATTGCCGCGGCCGCCGCCGCGGCACCGCCGATAAGGGTCTGCAGCATGATGCTGCCCACTCCCGGATCAATATAGGCCCAGGCCGTGCCGGGCATGAGAAGGGATGCGATGCACCACGCACAGAAGCGGGCTGGTGTCATGATTGAGGTCGGGGCTACGACAGGCCGGGCAACAACACCCATACCTGAAAACCGTGTTTTTCCAATTCTTTCTTTATTGTTTCAGGGTTCTGGCCGGGCGGGACATGCACCCGCAAGCGATACCAGATGCCTTCGCCTTGCTCGAATTCCTGCATACGGACATCAAATCCCAAGGTCTGCAGTCGCTCTCGTTGGGCTTGCGCCTCGTCTTTGCGGTCGACGGAGAGCACCTGCAAAACGGCTCCGGTGGCCGCCGTTGCGTCGCGAGCATCGAGTCGCTCCAGCAGGTCGCGGCTCGGGGTGTCGGCAGAATCACCTGATTCGATGTTGAACACCTGTGCCTGCGTATACGAATCCGTTGCTTGCGTCGACGCGGAAGAATCGCTTGTACGTGCGGAGACCGGGGCGACCATTTCGATGGTGGGTTCGGGCAGGGGCACATGCCGGTAGTCGCCGACCGTCTCCCGCTCCGGCAACTCCACGCGAATGTTTGCCGCCGGCGGTGAAATAAGCACGACTTTGTTGCCGTAATACATGTCCGCCACCAATTCCCCCTGGTACATGTAGAGCAGACTGGTCAGCCCGTCTTCCAGCGAGGGATTGGGAATGGAAAAAGCCCGGTCAATAAAGCGATCGTCCTCGGCATCCCAAATCAGCGTCCAGCCATGGCCGCGGACCAGTTCCTGGATGCTGGCCGAAAGGTAGCCTTCGCGGGCGATAAAACGTTCTTCGGGCGAGTGATTCGTAGCTGCGTAAACATGGGACAATCCTAGGCAGAGTGCTACCGCGCAAATCAAGGTAGGAAGTGCGGCCCGGCGAAAGGTACTTTTGGAGGAAGTCAACACGTGGAAGTTCGGTTCGCAAGGCTCAAGGCCGAGGGTTGTTACCGAGGCTTATATTATCACTGGTTCTTCATGATTCGTGTCAGTCAGCGAATGATGCATGGGTATGGGCACCAAAACTTCCGACGCCAACTTGGAGCATCAGCATTGCGGAAGACCAGAGCCGTCTCGGCGTTTGAGTGAGATAACCGGTTTCCGGGTACGTTCCGTGTTGCCTTTGGGAGAAGGCACTAAAACACAGCATCAGTGCCGAAAAGCAGTAATCGTGGTGACAGCCATCTAAGGATAAGATTGTTGAATCATAATCCCGGCGAGTGTTGCCTAATACTGTCGGCGATTGAATGGCTCAGTCATATCGGTGTACTTGACAGTGGCGAAAAGTAAGAATAACATACCATATGTCGGATTTAAGGAGACACCCATGAATCGCATAACCCTGAAGAAAAAGTTGATCACCATACTCGGCCAGATTCAAGAGGATAGCGACCTTGAGTGCCCGCCGCTGACCGGTGCCACCAAACCGATTGATGATCTTCCTGAGTTCGACAGCATGGTATGGCCTGTGGCGACCACGATTCTCGCGACCGAGATTAATGCGGAGATTCCGAACGATGTGAACATCTTTGTTAACGAGGAGACCGGCAGTTCTAACTCTATTGATGAGATAGCCACCTTCGTCTGCGATGTTCTTCTCAAAAATCAAAACGAACAGCAAGCAGCTGCAGCATGACTAAACAGGACACTTGCACGCGGGCGCAAATCGCCGAGCGTCTGAGAGAAGCACGCAAACTTGCTGGTTTGTCGCAAGGTCATGTCGCCAGAATGCTCGGTCTTCATCGTCCTTCTGTAACCGAGATGGAGGCCGGCAACCGTCGTGTTTCAGCTGACGAACTTGCCCGGCTTGCTGAGATATATGACGTCAACGTCGCTTGGCTGCTCGGTGAGGTGCCTGAGATACTCGATGCTCATGACCCGCGGCTCGAACTCGCCGCGCGCGAATTATCCAAACTCAAGCCTGATGACCTGAAACGCCTTCTAAAGCTATTGGCTGCGTTGCGCAGCGATCCCATTACGTTTGAAGGTGATCACTGATGAGTTTGATGCGCACTATCAAACCCGGTCTCGATCGTCGGGCTCTAGCAACCCAAGCCATGCAGGCTGCTACGGGCACAAGGGCAAAAGCCAATCTCGACCAAACCGGACCTATCTGCATCTATGACCTTTGCGAAGCGCTGGGTGTCGTGGTGCGCTTCAACAACATCAATATGGAAGGGATGTATCAGCGCGGTCATCCGCCACGCATCCATCTCTCAGCGAGGCGGCCGCTCCCACGGCGCACCTACAATTGCGCGCATGAACTTGGCCATCATGTATTCGGGCACGGCACGTCGATTGACGAACTACGCGAGGATGACAAGGATCAACCTTGGGAGAATCCAAAGGAGTTCTTGGCTGATGCCTTTGCTGGCTTCATCCTCATGCCAATCATTGGTTTACGTCGCGCGTTCTCGGTCCGGGGTTGGACGTTGGAAGCAGCAACGCCGGTCCAAATTTTCACCGTCGCCTGTGAGTTTGGTGTAGGTTACGAGACGCTCCTAACCCACCTCTCCGCAGGTGTGCATTTGCTGTCGCATCGTCGCGCCGCCATCCTGCGGAATGTGACGCCCAAGGCTTTACGTACGCAAATTATCGGCGAATTGACATCCGAGCCGCTGCTAGTCGCCGATCACCATCATGCCGCGCCTACCTTGGACGCAGAGGTTAAGACACTACTTCTATTGCCACCTGGCACCCAGGTGATAGGCGGAGGCCTTGCGCTGGAGCGCAGTCTCTCAGCCGGATGCTTATTCCGGGCGCTGAAACCAGGAATCTTCCGAGCGAGAGCCGATGACTGGGCAATCTTCGTGCGTGTTGCTCAGGTCCAGAAAAACGAGCCTTATGGTTATGTAGGACTTGCAAAATACCGGCATCTGGAGGAGGGTCTGGATGAGTAAGGCCAAAACCTTTTCGACGCTTCCGCCCTTGGAGATTGATGACACCAACCTCTCGCGTGCTTGGGCGCGATTATTGCTGCATGTTCTAGACGGTGCCGGAAAAGAAGTCTCTCCGTTAATCCTAAGCGTGAGCGGTTTCGCCCAAAACGGCGCTGTCGCCGAAGATCCTGTAGTGCGCGACACCCTCGATAAATTGCTCAAGCAAAAGGATCGATTTTTGGTTGAAACAGTCGCGTTTACAATCTTCCCACAGCGTCTCTGGGTCATGTCGCGTGGTGACCGGACCCGTTTTTTCGCTCGTTATCGCAAGATATTCCCACGCTGGCAGGCGATGAATCGCAGGAACAATGGCCGTGGCATGTATTTTGAGCGTATGATCATGTATGAGCGTGGCCCATGTGGTGGCAATCAACTGGAGTGGATTTTGTCCCAGTACAACAAATCCGGGGGAAACGTTCGCCGATCAATGCTTCAAGCGACCACCTTCGATCCGGGCCGCGACCATGTTCCCAATGCGCAACTCGGCTTTCCTTGTCTCCAGCAAGTGAGTTTTAATAAGACCAAGGCTGGACTCGTCACCAACGCTTTCTACGCCACCCAGCAGATTTTCGATAAAGCCTATGGCAACTATCTTGGCTTGGCCCATCTCGGGGCCTTCATGGCTCACGAGATGAATACCCAACTCGCGCGCTTGAATGTTATGGTAGGGGTTGCCAAGTTCGAGCGAATCAACAAGAAAGATCCCGATCTTGTTCCGTTGATTAAAGTCGCTCGCTCGCTCGTGTCGCAGCCTACCGCTTCGGCTGCACGTGCAACCGCTACTACTGCGACCTTGGAAGCAAGACTTTGAATCCAAGAAAACGTTCTCGAGACTGTCCATCGAAGCCTCGTTCCAGTACAGTCAATGCGTCACTCCACACAAAGTCGCCCGTTGCGCAGGCCTCTCCGATCATCTTGTCCCATCTGACGCCAGCGAAAGTATCCGAGGTTTATGACAGTTATTGGCGCTTCGCCGCCGAACGGCAGGCCGTGTTCTTCCGTCGTGTGTTCGGCGAGAAGCAGCCTTGGACGGACGATCCGGTACTGGCGATCTACAAATTTACAAATGCCTACCGCGCATCCGATCGGGTTAGTCAATATCTCATTCGAAATGTCATCTATAGAGATGACCTGCCGAAGTCGCCGCGAGAAGTATTTTTTCGCATCATGCTGTTCAAGATTTTCAATAAAATTGAGACTTGGGAGATCCTCGAGCACGCATTTGGCTCAATCACCTTCGAGGACTACCGCTTCACCACATATGACGCTGTGCTCTCGGGGGCGCGGCAAGCCGGTTATCGTATCTATTCTGCCGCCTACATAATGCCTCCAGGCAGACACGCCTTCGGACAATTTGCAAAACATCAGAACCATCTGTTACTGCTTGAACGAATGATGGCCGATAATCTCGTTGAGCAGCTGGTTCAGATCCGCACTATGCAGGAGGGATTCGAAAAGTTACGTGCCTATCCGACAATCGGGGATTTTCTCGCCTACCAATTCATCACCGACATAAACTATAGTGAACTTACCGAATTCAGTGAGATGGATTTCGTCGTGCCGGGGCCCGGTGCACGTGACGGTCTGCGCAAGTGTTTTGTAGATTCGGGTGGCCTGAACGAACCCGAACTCATTCGGCTGATAGCCGATCTCCAAGAACGAGAATTCGAACGACTTGGTCTCCATTTCCGATCGCTTTGGGGGCGTCGCCTTCAGTTAATCGACTGTCAGAACTTGCTTTGCGAGATCGACAAATACTCGCGCGTTGTGTTTCCTCAGATTGCAGGAAGGACGGGGCGCGTACGTATTAAGCAGAAGTTTGTTCCGACTCCGAAACCCATCAAACCTTTCTACCCGCCCAAGTGGAATATCAACAATAAAATTCGTGTCGCGCTGCAGTCACGTGACACAGAAGGAGATACATATGGATTTCAGCAATTACCAGAAGGAAGCGCAACAAACTGATCGCGTGCCAGCACACGCTAAAGATATCCCAATGATTGTGCCTATACTGGGTCTTGCCGGCAAAGTTGGGCAGTTGCTAAGCGAATACAAAAAGCATTTGCGAGACGGCGAGGCGCATCGCTTGTACAAGAAGCGTGTGTCAGAGGAATTGGGCGACTTGCTCTGGTATATTGCCAATATTGCCAGCAAATTCGAGTTGTCGCTCTCTGAAATTGCTACGGCCAACTTAGATAAGGTCAAACAGCGTTGGGCTGGCTTATCTGCCGCGCCACCTGTGTTCGATGCCGAGTTTCCTGAGAGCGAGCGTCTGCCGAGACAGTTCGAAGTACAGTTCATTGAGGCGGAGAGTGATGAAGGCCCGCACGTGAAAACCCTGATTGACGGCAAGCATTCCGGCAAGAAGCTTACTGACAATGCTTACGTTCCCGACGGCTATCGTTTCCACGATATCTTTCACTTCGCTCATGCTGCCGTGCTTGGTTGGTCGCCAATCACCCGAAAGCTACTCAGGCGGAAACGAAAGAGCCAACCACAGTTTGACGAGGTAGAGGACGGTGGGCGCGCAAGTGTGATTGAAGAAGGCGTAGTGGCACTTACGTTTGACTATGCTCGCCGCCATGACTTTTTGCAGGGCATCGCTACTCTCGATTCTCAGTTGCTAGACATAATCAAGGGCATGACGTCCCATTTGGAAGTAAGCCAATGCACCACCGCCGATTGGGAGCAGGCCATTCTGCAGGGGTTCGAGGTATGGCGCGCGGTACACTCTGCCCAAGGTGGTCGTATTACCGTCGATTTGAACAAGCGGTGCATAACTTTTGTGGGCCCGCCGCCTGGCAATCAGGAGCCATCTGCTTGAGTCTTTGTGCTCAATGCGAGAACACTCGCTATGGCCATACCGCCGGCATGGCTGATGCTGAGTTGCCAAGCAGTTACGCCTAGCATCGCGGCGGCTTTAGCCGCCCCTCCCGAGAGTATGACCTCGGGTGCCGTGCCCGGTGCCCGCCGGATCATTACATCGGTAAAGGCGGTTCCTGCTCCGAAACCAGTGCCGATTGCCTTGAGCACAGCCTCCTTGGCGGCGAACCTTCCAGCCAGTCGCTCGATCCGGTCTACCCCATCGCCGATTTCATCCAATTCGGCTTGCAGGAAGCAACGCGGAATCAGTGGCTCACGTGGATCTTCTGTCCACCGCCGCATCTTGGAGACATCCACAATGTCGATGCCATGCCCAACAATTTTCATTATTACGGCCCTCAGCGAAAAACTGTGATTGATGTTAGGAGAGTAATCGACATGTGCAAAGCGCCGTATTCACGACGAAGAACCTAATGATGAATCAAGATGGCGGGGGGGGGTAATCGCGAGTTCCCGCAGTGAATTTTAGCGGCATTCGGCTGTCCACCTTGTCGAGGGTGTTTTGGGCCTGCTGTAGATTGGGAACGATAGCTGGGTTTGCGTAGAATGCGCCTAATCAGCACATGTATTTGTTCGCACCGATTCCTCGTGGTGCCAGCTGGAGGAGGTGTTGGTTGTGAGGATTTTCAGCAGCTTGCTGCCGTGGTGCGCCGCTTGCCGCCATCTTTGGGAAGCGGTTCTTCCTCATCTTCCGTGCGTCCATTCCAAAGTAGCCCAGGATGGGGAATGCGATAGTATCCGCCAGCATCCTTTTTCGAATTTCTCGACTTCGGCGCTTTCGCCATCTGTCCAAATCTTCCTTTAGCGCCACGCAGATATGATTCAACGGTTTCTATGCATACCCACTTGCGGCCCAGTCGTTCGGCGACCTCACCTGTAACACAACTTCCAGCAAAGGGATCTAGAACCAAATCTCCCGGATCAGTAACCATTCGGACAAAGTATTCCGGCAATGCAGATGGGAAACGGGCAGGATGCGCCTTGACCCCAATCTCCCTACAGTAACGTAAATAACTACTGTTACTTTCCGTGTTTGGAATCGCGATAAGGTTGGGTGGAATCGCGGCTTCATTGTTTATGGAGAATTTATCGCTAATGTCGTGTCCCGAAGGTCGTAGCATTGGCTTATAGCCGTTGCTCAACAAGGCTTTCATGCTGTCGCTGTATGGCTGTAAGACCCGTCGGTTACTCGCACGCGGCCATGGTGTTTTTGATAACCACCAAACGGTGTTAACCCCATCCTTTACTCGAATTCGTCGTATATTGACCCATTCCGCCGGCGTGGGAAGCTTGGATGGATTCCACCAATAGAATTCCTGAGCTAGGTGAAAATCATATTCCTCGCAAAGCATGATTAATAGTTTGAAGTGATAGAGACTACGCACTGGTATACCAGGCTTCCATGCGCCACCTAGATCAATCACAAGGCTCCCGTTGTCCTTTAAGATGCGACGAAATTGCTTGGCGAAACAGCGGAACCATTCGAGATAATCATCTTCTTGTTCGTTACCATAGTCCTTCTTTCGGGTTAATGCGAACGGGGGGCTCGTCATAACTAGAGTGACCGAAGCTGGCCTTGTGGCTTTCATCACCTCTAAACTATCGCCGTGGTAGATGCGACCGAGGGGTGTTCTATGAAACATGTTCGGAGGCTTTCTGGCTTTCATCGTCTAGTCTGCCCCATTAGAGATTAAGTTTTTTTAGGCTCATGGCGTGACGCGCTTCACGTTCGAATGCCTGCAGAATTTTCTCTGGCTGTCCGCTTATTGCAATCAGGTCTTCGCCACATAGCATAACGATCGCAAGGTTTGAATCGGCCATAATTTTGTTAGCGTACCGTCGGGCTTCACTACTGATTTCCCCTGTCGTTACTATGATAATCGCATTACTTTTCAGGAAATGGGTGAGACCCACTTCCTTTGCGATATCATCCAGTGAAACACGAGTTGTGTTTTTGCACTGAATCTGCCAGCGGAAAAATACCAAACGGGCACTCTCAAAAACCAGATCAACCTCTGCACCGCCTGTTTGGTTCGCGCGCAATCGGGTCGCAATGTAAGTCATGTCAAGGAGACGCATAATTTTAAAGGCCAGAGCTTCGAGAGCAAGTCCTGCCCGGTACCTCTTTTTGCTTTTCATCTCTCTCAAAATCTCGGAGAGTGGCGTTCGCAATAGTGCCAAGAGTTTTGGATCGACCTGCCCTTGAAGTTGCTCAAGGAGTGGTTCAATCACATCTGCAATCAGCTTGTTGGTGGGGAACACCTGAAAGGGCTTGGCTCCTCGTCCGGTTGTAGCCTTTTTGGTCGTGATATACCCTGCTTTTTCCAAGTCGCTGAGGACCAGCTTCGGGAGACTCTTTTCTGGGAACTTTACGCCATAGGTTGCTGTGGCAAGTTTGGTCACTGCATTCGCAGGTTGGGGGTAGTCTGGGCCCATGTTCGCGAGAGCTTTCAGAAAGGCTCTCTGCTCAACGGTAAAGTCGCCTAGGACAGCGAATTCGTCCGGGTCGATGCCGAGGATTTTTTCAATTCTGTGCTCATTAATCTGCCACTGGTTGCCGAAAACCCCAGCCTTGGCCAGCCATAAACGCATTATGCTGGGATGTTTGCCTCCAGACGGATAGTGGATGTTGCGTGCTGCGAGATTTTCTCGAAGGGTAGAGAGATTTATTTGTTCGCCAGCTGCCACCATATCACGAATACACTGGATGAGGGTCATTCCGTGAAGATTGAGAAGAATATGTTTGGCCAATCGGTCATGCAGCGCGTCTTCGTCATCACATAAAGCGTAGAGTTCTTGGCCAAATGGAGTCAATGTTGCGTCTCGGTCAATAATCCCGTAGGCGATCATCCCCAGTCTAGTATTGTTAGCGAGTTTGGCTCGGTTGTAGGCTTCAGTCTGGTGTTCCTCAAAATAGATTTCTCGTATGGTCGCCTCAAAGGTGCGCCAGTCGCCGCCATGGAGGCTTGCAAGCTCCAATACATTTGAAAATTCAATCTGCGAGGGTGAGAACTCGCTACCGAAGGGAAGATCACTTTTTTTTCTCACCGGCTTTGCCTTTCCTCGGTCGTTAGTACGCTCACTTGTCGCTGCTGCTTGAGCTGCACATCAATGGGAGGTGTTGAATACCCAAAAGCTTCCAAATAGGCAGTTACGGCCTTTCGGATGACCCACGCTGTAGATACGTCGTTAGCTTCGGCAATCGCGACCACGCGGTCATAATCTGCTTTCTTAAAGCTGATGCTTAGTCGCGTGGTCTGCTTGTGTTGCCGTGGTCGACCCATGAGAATCGAATTCTGTTCAATAATCTGGTGTATTTTACACCAGTTTGGTGCAGGTTTGAAGTGCGGGAATACTGGTGGAAAAGACCCGCCTCTCATGTAGATTGAGTCAATTCTCGGTATGGTTGTACTTTGAATCTGTGATGTGATTCGGGTCTGATAGCGGAGGCAGGTACGCCGTCAAGGAAATGGATGGTTTGATTCTGTCTTGGAATGGCTATGGGATGATAGCATCGCAGATGCGTGGAGCGGGTATATTCATACAGTGACACGGTGAGATATAAATTATCGAAATGTTTCTATCTTTGCGATGGGTGAGGTGACCAAGAAGCGCCAGATGCGGGCGCCGGGAGGGCCTTCCAGTGTTGACGCCGCATCCAGAGCAGCCAGCATGGCTTCGCAAAATTGCGGGTGTGCCTGCGCACTGGGCCGCAATGCCTGCATCAGGGCGGGCGGTGTCTCTAGGGCGCGCATGGTGGCGTACAGCAAATCAAGATCCTCGCTGTTGGCATCCATCCACTGGTGGGGTGCGGCCCGTGCGCGCGCCGCGACTTCAATGAAGTGGGCGATGTATGTACCGGCGGCATCCTGGTATTGAGGATTCAGAGCACTCGTCAGCGCCTGGGTGCCTCGGTATTCGTACGCAAGACACAACTGCGCATCGTCCTCGGCCGCCAGCAGGGCGAAGATATCGCGACGCGCCTGAGTCAATTCCCGCAGATCTTTCGCACTGGCCTCGCGCACCAGGGCGTTATAGCGGGCCCAGTGACTTTGCGAAACCTGGGCGAGGGCCAGGCTGGCCTGCGGAGAATAATCGTCGCGCTGAAGTTCGATGAGTCGGGTGACCAGGGCGTCGTAATGTTCCGGGAAATACTCCTTTTGCGCCTGCAGGGCGACATCATTTGCCTGCTCCAACTGCAGCCGCATGGCGGCACGCGCTTTGGGATAGTCAAGCGGGGTTTCGGGCTCTTCCGCGAAGGTTGCGGCGGCGCCCAGGAGAATAAGACCGCCGCTTAAGGCGGCAATCAGGCGGCGGCTTTGCGCAAAAACCATCGGGCGTACCAGCTGCGGGCCCATTGCCGGAAATCTTCCAAGATCATGTAGTAGCACGGCAGCACCAGCAGAATCAATACTGTCGCGAAGAGCAATCCCACGCCTAGGCTGATGGCCATCGGCGCCAAAAACTTGGTCTGCCCCGTCGCAAAAAAGATCAGAGGCGAGACGCCGAAAAAGGTGGTGACGGTGGTCAGCAGAATAGGTCGAAAACGCGCCTGACTGCCACTGAGCACGGCATCCAGACATTCGTGTCCGGAGGCGCGCAGTTGTTTGACGAAGCTGACCAGAATCAGCGAGTCGTTGATGACGACTCCGGCCAGCGCCAGCAGGCCGATCAGCGATAAAAACTGCAGATTGATGCCGGCGACCACATGCCCGATGACGACGCCGACCAGTGCCGTCGGCAAGGTTGCAAGGACCGCCAGGGGATCCAGAACCGATTTAAACAAGGCGGCCAGGATAAAGAAAATAAGCACCAGTGCCATGAGCGCGGCGCGCGAAAGATCATTCATGGAATCCCGCGATTCCTTTTTCGCGCCCAGATGCAGCATCTGATAGTTCTGCAGGCGCTGAAAACGATCCCCGAATTCCTCGTTCAACAACGTGGTGACAGTGCCGACGGTAGTGACGGAGGAATCCACGTCCGCTGTGACGGTGGCCATGCGCTCGTTGTTGCGCCGGCGTACGGTCGACAACCCGCGGGTGGTCCGAATGTCGGCGACTTCATGCAGGTACACGACCCCGTTGGCCGTGGTAATCGGCAAGCGGTCGAATGCTGCAGAATCGTGGCGCATGGAGTCCTGGTACAAGGCTCGCACCGGCGTGCGCTTGCCTTCCCGGCTGATGTACACCACCTTGTCGCCCTGGTAACCCATGCGCACCGCCGCACCGAGTTCCGCCTGGGTCAATCCCAGTTCTCGGCCGCGGTCATTCAGCGCGTACTGGTATTCGATTTTGCCGGGGTCCAGATCATGGCGCACGTCTTCGACTCCCGGCAAGCGGATGAGAAAGCGGCGAATATCCTCGGAGTGTTTGAGCAGTTCCGTGAATTCGGGTCCGACGATTCCGACTTCAATATCCGCACCACTGGGTCCGGCGTGCGGGCGCTGTACCGAGTAGCGGGAAATGCCGGGCAACTCCTTGAGCGCGTCCCGAATCTCGGCCATGATTACTTCGGTTTTCCGGGTGCGGATTCCCTCGTTGCGGAATTTGAGATTCACAATCGGATTGACGTACGTTTCAATCCAGCCCTCCGGAGCCATCTGTGACAGGTTGATGTTGAACTGGATGTGGTTGCTGCCGAAGGTATAGCGCGAGAAATCCAGCATGGTCATGCCGACGTGCGTCTGAATGCTTTCCAGCTCGTACGGCTCGACAATGTCATAGACCGCCTTTTCAACCTGCGCCGCAAGGCGGTTGGAATCCTCCAGCCCGTACGTATTGGGCGCCTCCACATTCACCATGAACTTGCCCAACTCCACGCTTTCGAATTGCGTGTACGGCAGTCGGGTGAACATGAACGCCACAGTAATCAGCAGCACTCCGATGGTGAGGCTTGCAGTGAGATAGCGGTTGGCGACGCACCAGGCCAACACGCGGCGATACAGGTACAGCAATTTACGCCAGCGGGCGGCTTCGCGCCGGGCGCCCTGGCGCCGCAGAAGTTCCGCCGCATGAGAAGGCAAAATCAAAAAAGCCTCCAGCAGAGAACCCAGCAGGGCGGCAGCGACGACCACCGGAATCACTTCAATGAATTTGCCCAGCGTGCCGCTGACTCCAAACATCGGGATAAAGGCGGCGATGGTGGTGAGAATCGATGCCAGTACCGGCCACATCACCTCGTGGGCCCCCAGATAGGCGGCCTTGTGCCCTTCCATCCCTTCTTCCAGATGTCGGTAGGTGTTCTCGGAGATGATGATGGCGTCATCCACGACGAGGCCTAAGACGACCAAAAAGGCAAACATGCTGACCAGGTTGATGCTGTAGCCGAGTGCGGCCATGGCAATCACGGCGGTCAACATCGCCACCGGAATGCCCAGCGCGGTGATAAAAGCGACCCGGAAGTTGAGCAGGAAATACAGCGCAAACAGCAGCAACACCAACGCCACCACGCCCGAGGACTGCACGGTATTGATGCGATTCTCAATGGGCACGGACATATCCGCGAACAGGCTGGCTTCGACGCCGTAGGGCAGGGTGTACTGGGCAATCGTGGCGCGCACCTGATCCGCCACTTTGTAGGTGGAGGCGCTTTCGCTCTTGGAGACCACCAGATTGACGGACGGGGCGCTGTTGAAACGTCCCATCGTGACGGCTTCTTCCAGTTGTGCGGACACTTTGCCCAAATCGCGAATCAACAACTGCCCGCCTTGGGCGTTGCTGCGCACGGCCACGGCCTCAATGGCCTCAATATCTTCGGCACCCATCCCGCGCAACAGCACATCACCTTCGCTGCTGCGGATCATGCCGCTGGGGGTGTCCTGCAGATTGTTGCGCAAGGCGGTTGTCACCTCACGCAACTCCACGTCCCGCGCCGCCAACTCGTGCGGGTCAAGCTCAATCCAGATCTCCCAGTCGCGTTTGCCGGTCAGCCCCACCCCGGAGACGCCCGGCAGCAGCAACAGTTCGTGCCGCATGCGTTCCGCCAGGTCGTAGAGCGTCGGCATGGGCGCCTCGCCATGCAGTGCCACACTGATGACCGGGACGTAATTTTTGAGCTGCTTCAACTGGGGGGTGTCCGCACTTTCCGGGAAATCTGCAATGGCGTCGATTTCCGCACGCATGTCGCGCAGCAAATCATCCGCATCGGCGCCTTCGAGCAACTTGTAGTTGATGACCGACAAGCCTTCCTGTGACACGGAGGTCACGGTATCGATGTCGGTCAGGCTGTCCAACGCTTCTTCAATCGGCAGCGTGACCTGGCTGGCAACCTCTTCGGGGGAAGCACCCTCGAAAGTCGTGCGAATCTGCAACTGATTTCGATCGAAAGCGGGGAACATTTCCTGGGGCATGGAATGCCAAGACAGAATCCCCAGTGTTACCACCAGAATCAACACCAGGTTGACCAGCAGCGGGTTGCGCAGCGAGAAACGAATCATGAAGGATTGCGGATCTGCACGGTACGGCGCACACTCATTGCGGCTACGTCACGGGCGACAATGAGTTCGCCCGCTTCCAGGGCGGCCTCAATGACCTGCCACTGGTCGACGCGCGGGCCCAAGGTGACTTCAAGCCGTTCCAGCCTCTGGCCTTCGATGCGGTAGATCGACTGTCCTCCCGGGTCAACCCGAATCGCTTCGATCGGGACGGCCAACACATTTTTCAAAGTGGGCAGTTTGAACCTTGCGGTCGCCAGCTGCCCGGGGAAAGCGGCGGAGCCGGGGATGCGGATGCGCACTGCATGTGTGAAGGTGCGCGAATCGGGGTCTGTTTGCAAAGCGATCAGGCTGCCGGTGTGAATCTGTTCATTGATTTCGACCTCGACGGTCTGTTGCAGTTGCAGGGCTGCGGCGGTCTGGCCATCGACTTCGACGTAGAAATCCAGCGCCGCGACATCCACCAGAGTGACGACCGTCTGTTCACCGGTGATGCGGTCCCCGACCTCCACTTCAACCGTATTGATCCGCCCCTCAAAGGGCGCGGTCAGGCGGGTTCGCTCCAAATCCCGCGCGGCACGGTCAGCGCGCGTGCGCTTCAACTCCAAACGCTGTTCAGCGGTTGCCACCGCGTGCTGCAGTTGCGCGACCTGGGTCTCAATGGTGGCCAGTTTCTGTTCGGCCGCATTGAGCGCCGACTGCGACAGCAAAGAGCGTTCTCCCAATTGCCGGTAACGCTGCACTTCCTCGACCTGCAGATCACGTTGTCGACGTGTCTGCTCCAGCTGGACCCGGTCACTTTCAATGCGACTTTCCTCCAGGGCAAGTTCGGCGTTGGCGGTACGGGCCTGGTCTTTGAAATCGCGATCATCCAGCAACAGCAAGGTGTCGCCTTCGGCAACAACCATCCCCGGTTCCACGGCGCGTTCGCGCAACTGCCCGACGACTTCAAAGCGAAGGGAAGTGCTGCGTTTGGGCTGGAGGCGTCCGGTATAAACGGTCAGCGGAGTCAAATCACGCCGGACCACGGTATGCGCTTCCACCGTCAACGGCGGCAGTTCAGCCAGTATCGCTTGCGGTTGAGGCGCGGTGCGCATCAGAGCAAAAGCGACCCCGGCCAAGACGACAAACGTCAAGGTCGCACTGAAAATGACGCGCCCGCGACGGGGTTTCGACGGCGCGGCGGTCTCAGACATGATGTTGGCTCATAAACTGAGGAATGGGGTGAATGTTTAGAATATACCAGAATGCTGGCGCCTGCATGCTTAAACACTCTTTGATGTCTTTCCCTCGCTATTGGTTCATTGGGATTTGCTGGGGCTTGTACGCGGTCGGCCTGCCGGCGGCGGATTTGCCGAGCCCGGACGCAATTAATCCGCAGCATTGCGGACCGACGGAACGTTCCGAAGTTCCCGCGTCCGAAGCAGGGGCGTTGGAGATTGAGGCCGGTTCAATGACGCGCGAAGGGGCGCAACTGGAATTGCGCGACGATGTGCGACTGCGTTTTGGGCCGTGGCTGGGCCGTGCGGATCAGGCTTCCGTTGACCAGGAGGCGAAACATGCGCATCTGCAGGGTTCCGTCCATGTGGCCGGGCCAGGGGTGCTGCTGGAGGCGGTGCAGGCGGAACTGGATTATGGGAATCAGGCCGCGAAGATGGAGCAGGCGCGCTACCGTCTGGACCAGGGCGCGACGGGCACGGCGGCCCGCTTGCGCGGGGACGCGACGGGGGTGGTGGAGGCCGAGCAGGCGACTTACTCCACCTGTGCCTTGGAGGATCCCACGTGGCATTTGGAGGTGGAGGAAATCCATATTGACCGCGAGGCCGGCCAGGGCGAAGCCCATGATGTCACTTTGCGCATCGGCAATACGCCGGTGGCCGCATTCCCCTGGATTGGGTTTCCGGTCGGGGATGCACGAAAAAGCGGCTGGCTGGTGCCGGAAGTGGGCACGTCGGACAGTCTGGGTTATTCACTGGAGGTTCCGTATTATCTGAACCTGGCGCCGCATTACGATGCGACGCTATCAGCCCGCTACATGGGCCGGCGAGGCCTGCAGATTAAGCCGTCGGGCCGTTACCGAACACACCACGGTGAAGGGGCGCTGAATTTCGAGTTTCTGAGCGACAACGAGGAAGACGGCGATAACGACCGCTATCTGATGCACTGGCGCCACCGGGGAGAACGTCCGAATGGGCTGGATTATCAGGTGTTCTATACCAATGTGTCGGATGCGCGCTATCTGGAGGATTTCCAGTCGGGCGTCTCCGGGTTGTCGACGACCCGTCTGCGTCAGGAGGCCCACGTTGCGTGGCGTTCTCAAGACTGGCGGGTACAGGCGGCTTGGATCGGCACGGATCCTCTCAAGGATCGCAGCGAGTCCTGGGACCGGTTGCCGCGCGTGCGCGCCGACGGCCGCTGGCATTGGCCTGAGACCGGTTTGGTTTTTGAGCCGCAGGTGGCATTTGATGCATTTGATGCAGATCTGGATCGCAAGCCGGTCGACGGCGATCGCTACGACGTTTCCATGGCGCTCTCCCGTCCGATCGTCGGCACGGGCTGGAGTTTTACGCCGCGCATGCATTGGCGCCATACGCGCTACGATCTGGACGGTCGAGATCTAAAGGATGACGATCCGCGGCGGACCGTGCCGACATTCAGTCTGGATGCCCGAATGCGGTTCGAGCGTCGGGCCGCGGACGGTGGCCTGCAGACTTTGGAACCGCGCCTGTTTTATCTCAATCGTCCCCATCGCGATCAGGAGCACCTGCCGCTTTTCGATACCCGCCGTATGGAGCCGGATTACGATGCCTTGTTCCGGCACGAGGAACATGCGGGGCTGGATCGGATGGATGCGGCCGACCAGTTAACCCTCGGTGTGGGAACCCGCAGTTTCGATCCGGTCAAAGGTTATATGCGCTTGCATGCCCAGTTGGGACGGGTGTGGTATTTTCGGGCTCCCGGCGTAAATGCGGAAACCCAGGGTGCCCAATCGGCCTGGGCGGCGCAGGTGGAATGGCGTCCGCATCCGCAGTGGCGGGTGCGTTCCGGAGTGCGTTACGACTCGGGCAGTGGCGCGCATGACACCGCTTGGGCTTCGCACATGATCGGTTGGCGCGGTGCGGCCGATCAGCAAGTGCAGGTGCGCTATGTGCGCCGCGTCGGCGAGTTGGAGCAGGCGGGCGCGCACATGCTGTGGCCTTTGGGCGGAGGCTGGCAACTGGCGGCCCGTTATTTCTACGATATGCGTGAAGGCCGCGATTTGGAGATATTGGCAGCACTCGAATACCGGGGATGCTGTATGACGGTGGGCTTGGGGGTTTGGAAAGTGCGCCGCGAGGAGGAAGAGCCGGGCGAAGACTATGAAAACCGCCTGATGCTGCAGGTGCGGTTCCATGGTCTGGCGGGCTTTGGTGAGGATGTGATGAGTCGCATGAATCGGGAACTGCATGGAGAGCCTGTATGGCTACGCTGATTCGCAACGTAGTGTTGGCGGCGGGGTTGGTTGCGGCGACCGCGTCGGCGGAAATGCTCGACCGTGTGCTGGTGGTGGTGAACGACGATGTGATTACGGAGTCGGAATTCGCCAACCGGGTACGCATCATCGGCCAGCAGATCGAACAAAGTGGGGCGAGGCTTCCCGCCCTGGAGCAACTGCAGGCCCAGGTGCTGGAGCATATGGTGATGGGGCGTCTGCAGATGCAGACTGCCGAAAGATTCGGCATCTCGGTCACGCGCCAAGAACTGGAACAGGAACTGAATGGACTGGCGCAGAGAAACAACATGACGCCTGCGCAGTTTCAACGCGAAGTGGTGCGTTCCGGTGTCTACTTCCCCGCATTCACGAATTACTTTTATGAGCAGTTGGTAATCCAGCGGCTGCAGCAGATCGAAGCACGGCGATTGGTGCGCGTGACGGATGAGGAAATCAGCAACTTTTTGCGGCTCCACTCGGATCGCCTGCAGACGGATACGCGCTATCGCCTTGGCCACATTCTGATCGCACTGTCCTCGCAGGCGTCCGTGCAGGAGGCCAGTCAGGCGCGGCAAAAGGCCCAGGACGTGCGTCAGCGAGGAATGGCAGGCGAGCATTTCGCCAGCCTCGCCGTAGCGGAATCGGATGGGCGCAATGCCTTGGCCGGCGGAGACTTGGGCTGGCGCTCGCAGGCGGAATTGCCGGCCGTTGCTGCTGAGATTATTCCCGATTTGGAAGTCGGCGAGATCACGCCTCCCTTGCGCAGCTCCAGTGGTTACCACCTGTTCCACTTGGCGGCCAAAGAAGGGGGCGATCAAGTGATGGTGAACCAGACCCGGGCCCGGCATATTTTGCTGCGCACCCACGCCCTGGTGGATGACGCCGAAGCCCAGGCGCGTTTGAACGTGCTGAAAAAACGAGTGGAGGGCGGCGACGATTTTGCGGAACTGGCGCGTGCCCATTCCGACGACACGGCGTCGGCGGTCGACGGAGGGGATTTGAGCTGGCGCTCCCCGGGAGAGTTGGATCCGTATTTTGAAGAGCAGATGAATCGTCTGGATATTGATGCGGTCAGCGAGCCGTTCAAGACGTCATTTGGCTGGCACATCGTGCAGGTGCAGGAGCGCCGGCGCGTCGATGAAACGGAACAGACCCGGCGATTGCGCGCCATCAATTATCTGGCGGAATCGCGCGTCAACGAGGCGATTGAGATCTGGTTGCGGCAGATGCTGGAGAATGCCTATATCCACTATCTGGTCGACTTCGAAAATGTCTGATCTTCGCTTGGCGGTGACGGCAGGCGAGCCGGGCGGCATCGGGCCGGACCTGATTTGCGCCCTGGCGCAATACCCCCATGAGGCGCGCTGTGTAATTTTTGCGGACATGCAGATGTTAAAACGGCGGGCCGGCCAACTGGGTCAAGCGGTCGAATTTGTGGAATATCAACCGCAACAGCAGGCGCCTTTGGGGGCCTTGGAGGTGGTTCCGTTTCCTCTCGCAAGCCCTGAGCGCGTCGGTCACGCGGATCCAAGTTTGGCGCCGCAGGTGCTACAGAGCATTGAGGCGGCAGGGCGTGCCTGTCTGGAAGGATCTTTCGATGCAGTGGTGACGGGGCCGGTGCAGAAAAGTGCCTTTTTGGACACAGGTTTGGCATTTTTCGGCCACACCGAATATCTGGCCGCGCAAGCGCAGAGCACTCCTGTGATGCTGTTGCTGACCGGAGATTTGCGGATCGCTCTGGCCACCACCCATCTACCACTGGCCGCCGTGCCCTCGGCGCTGAATCAATCTTCGCTCACGGAGACTCTGGAGATTCTGATTGAAGGCCTGCGTGCCCGTTTTGGTTTGAGCTGCCCGCACATCCGTGTTCTGGGTTTAAATCCCCATGCCGGCGAAGGCGGTCACCTGGGGAGAGAGGAGCTGGACATTATTGCGCCGGTAGTTGCAAGTTTTCGCGGGCGCAATTGCCACATTGAAGGGCCGGTTTCGGCGGACACAGCCTTTGTGAATCGCACCGGTGTGGACGCATATCTTGCGATGTACCATGATCAAGGCCTCCCAGTACTCAAAACGCTGGGCTTTGGAGAAGCCGTCAATGTGACCTTGGGTCTGCCGTATGTGCGCACTTCCGTGGATCATGGCACGGCGCTGGCATTGGCGGGAAGTGGCCGGGCGGATCCCAGCAGTTTGTTTGCGGCGTTGGACAGCGCGGTGGAGCAAGTGCACGCCATGCGTCAGGTAAAGGCGGCATGAGCCTCGTTCTGCCGGACGAGTTTCTTCAGGCATTCGCCGAGCGGGAACCACTGGGCACTTTGGCGACAGTGAATGCGCAAGGAGTGCCCAATGTGATTTGGGTGCTGTGCATGCATCTGACCGATGAGGCGCAACTGATCATTGCGGACAATGCGATGTTCAAGACCCGCGCCAATATTGACGCCGGTAGCATGGGGGCTTTGGTCATGTTGGCGCAGCCTCGCCGAGCCTATCAACTGAAAGGCCCTTTGACCTATCACGAGCAGGGCCCGGTGTATGAGGCGATGAAGCACGGCTGGCTGGATGATTCTTTTCCGGGACGCGGCGCGGTTGCCATGGAGATTCAGGAAATTCATCTCGGCGCCGACCTGGTATGGAGTCGTCCTTCCTGACATGACCGCATCGGCCCCGCTAAAACATCTGGGGCAGCATTTTCTGGTCGATGAGGCTCAAATCGAAGCGATCATCGCGGCCGTCGGGCCAAGCGATGTCATTGTGGAAATCGGTCCGGGTCGTGGTGCCCTGACGCGGTCATTGGCCACCTGCGCAAAGCACCTGTATGCGATTGAAAAAGATTCGGCGCTGGCGGAGGCGCTGCAACAACAATTTGCCGAAACTCCGCAGGTCACCATCCGGTGCGCCGACGCGCTGCAGGAAGATCTGAAAACATATCCGCGGGGCTTGCGCCTCGTCGGCAATTTGCCCTACAACATTGCGACTGTATTGCTGCGGCGTTGGATGGATGTGCGCACGCATGTATGCGACTTCACCCTCATGGTGCAGCGTGAGGTTGCCCAGCGCCTGGTGGCACCGCCCGGAGATTCAGCACGAGGCCAACTTTCGGTGGTGACTCAGTTGCTGATGGAAGCGGATATTCTTTTTGATGTGCCACCGGAATGTTTTGATCCTCCGCCCAAAGTGATGTCGTCCGTCGTCCGACTGCGGCCCAGGCAAGAGTTGCCGATTCCGGAAGATGCATGGCGGGGATTGGAGCGATTGGTGCAGCAGGCGTTCGCCGCCCGACGAAAGACGTTGAAAAATAATTTCCCGGATGTTGAGAAGGCAACATGGACGACGGCGGGTATTGATCCTGGCCGTCGTGCCGAAACCTTGTCGGTCGCGGAGTTTGTGCAGTTCTATAAAGTGTTAAGTTCTGAGCTATAACGCCATTCTGGTGGGAGCAAAGGGCAATTTGCGCAGAACAAAAATTTAGCGAAGGCTATTGGCGTGAAAAGTACGAGCTGCTTCTTTTAAGGTAATCGCATCGTTTTTTGAAAACCAGATACTTCTATAGGGTTCGGGAGTAGGACGAGTTTTGGCCCAACTTACGCTGACTTCCAGGCGGGTGGATTCCCCTATCAGTTTGGATACGGCCTCGCACAAATTGGCGCTAACGCCGGCGGACACCGCCTGTTCAAATGCTGAAATTTCGTTTCCCGAATGGACTTTTTCGACCGCATCGCGAGACGCTTCCAGTGCCGTGACCAAACGCCGGGTCACTTGGCGCTCGTATGGCTCGTCGTCAAAATTCGCCCACGTTTCATTAAGAACAGGCTGCAGCATCGGAGGCACGGGAGCCATCATAGTTACGGCAAAGCTTCCTTGTTCCGTTTGCCCCAGCCGTACTCGTCTCATATATTCCTCCGTTTCTCGGTCAGTTTCCACTTGGTATACGGGTTGCGGCAATTTGGTGGCGCAAGCCGCAGCCAAGAGCATCTCTTTAGATTGCGCAACCATTTCAACTCCTTCACTAAGGCCAATTGTTCCCTTATCGCCCGCTGTCAGGGCGCGCACGCGCACCACATCATAATCCGCGCCAATCAGGTCGCGATAAATTTCTAATTCACTCCGATTGCTGACTTCACCTAGGATATTGACAAGGCGAGAAACGACCGAGGCATAGTCTCCAAGTCGATTATTACGCGGCAGAATGATTTCGGGTCGGTTCTCCCCCTGGTAGATGTCTGCATGCTCGCCATAGGCTTCAACATGTTGCCATCCCTCGCTGCGCACATAGGCAGTTAAAGCCTGTGGCGAAATTGCGCTCAAGGCATTTTTGTCCGCGATCTGCGCTTTCACGAAACATCTCTCCTTTTGGAGCGGTTCATCAATTCCTTACACAAAATTTCCAACCTAATATGGGTGCAGTAAAGCTTCGAAAGGTGTGCCAAAAATAATAGCACAATGCCCTGCAGAAATATCGCTGAATTCTTCAAAAGGGACGCCATCCATTTAAGTGGGGCAATTTCGCAACTCGGTATAATTGCAAAGTGTCGGCGGTAGATTTTTGAAAGTATGGCGTCCCTACCAGGTTACAGCATTGATATTCAGGTAGAAACTCAGTACCTGCCGGAGCAATCTGAGCCGGAAGACAGCCGCTTCGTATTCGCCTATACCATCACCATCACCAATGTCGGTACCCTGCCGGCGCGACTGGTCAGCCGGCACTGGATTATTTTCGACGGCGCCGAAAATCGCCAGGAAGTTCATGGCGAAGGAGTGGTGGGCCAACAGCCGCGACTGGATCCGGGCGAATCATTTCGCTACACTTCCGGCACGGTGCTGCAGACTCCCGTTGGTTCCATGCAGGGCAGTTACCAGATGCTGGGAGACGACGGCGCCTGCTTCGACGCGGAAATTCCCGCATTCACCCTGGCGACTCCGAACGCACTGCACTGAGGGGGAAGATGGCGGTTTTCGCTGTCGGTGACATCCAGGGATGTCTGGATGAACTTTGTGCGCTACTGGATACCGCAGGTTTCAATCGTGATACGGACACCCTGTGGTGCGTCGGCGACCTGGTCAACCGCGGAGCACGTTCGCTTGACACCTTAAGGTTTATTCGTGACTTGGGCGATCGAGCAGTCTGCGTGCTCGGCAATCACGACATCACGTTACTGGCGCTGGCGGCGGGCGCCAAAATCCGCAACCATCACCAGTTACAAGACATCTTGGATGCGCCGGATCGAGAGGATTTGATTGACTGGCTGCGCTCCCGCCCGCTGTGCCATTACGATGCTGATTTGGGCTACGCCATGGTGCATGCAGGCGTATTGCCGGAATGGACTTTAAAAGAGACGCTCAAGTATGCGGGTGAGTTGGAGGCGTTTTTACAAAACGAGCAATGGGCCGGCAGCATTCACAAGTTGTACGGTTCCCGGCCGCGGCGGTGGAAACCGCAACGCGAGGGCATTGATCGCCTGCGTTTGATTGGCAATGTGCTGACCCGACTGCGTTATCTGGATGCCGAAGGGCGCGTCGATCTGGAGTGCAAATTGTCGCCGCGCAAATGCCCCAAAGGGATGATGCCGTGGTTTGAAGCCCCCAACCGAAAAACGCAAGACGTGCGC
Source organism: uncultured candidatus Poriferisulfidus sp. (assembly GCA_965221375.1). GTDB lineage: Bacteria > Pseudomonadota > Gammaproteobacteria > Poriferisulfidales > Poriferisulfidaceae > Poriferisulfidus. Next base: position 285,940 of record OZ244883.1, read on the forward strand.
ATCCTTTTCGGGCACTGGTCAACCCTTGGCTATTACGCCGACAACAATGTGTGGGGGCTGGACAGCGGCTGTGTATGGGGGCGAAAACTGACCGCCCTGCGTTTGGACCCGGAGGGCCCGACTCGGTTTAAAGTGAAATGTGAGGCTTACGCCAAGGCGCGTCTGAATTCCCGGTAAACAAAAGGATATTGATGTCGGGCATCGGCCGGATGTGCGATTTCCTCCACCAATTCAAAAGCATCCAAATCCAATTCCGGCAAATAAGTGTCCCCGGGCACATCCGCCTCTATGGTGGTCAAGTGCAGATGCGTGCAGCGCGGTAGAAAAAAACGAAAGACCCGTTCGCCGCCGATAATCATCACCTCTTCGTCTTCAGCGCATTCCCGCAACGCCTGTTCGGGATCCCGGACCCACGCATCGGGCCCATTGATCGGTTGACTGGAAATCACAATACAGCGTCGCTGCGGCAAGGGGTTGGGTAGAGACTCCCAGGTGCGGCGCCCCATGACCACCGGTTTGTTTAGAGTCAGGCGACGAAAGTTCTTGAGATCATCCGGCAAATGCCAGGGCAGTGTGCCCTGATTGCCGATCACTCCATTGTTGGCGACGGCGGCGATAACGGAGATGATCATTACACCGCCACGGGTGCTGAGATATGAGGGTGGTGTTGGTAGTTATGCAGTTCGATATCGTCGTATTGGAATGCGAACAGGTCCGCCACGCCGGGGTTCAGACTCAGGGTGGGCAAGGGATAAGGTGTGCGTTCCAGTTGCTGACGAGCCTGGTCCAAATGGTTCTGGTAAAGATGCACATCCCCAAAAGTATGTACGAATTCGCCCGGCTGAAATCCGCAGACTTGGGCCACCATCAGAGTCAGTAGCGCATATGAGGCAATATTAAAAGGCACTCCCAAAAACAGGTCGGCGCTGCGTTGGTACAACTGGCAGGACAGCCGGTCGTCGACCACATGAAATTGAAACAGCACATGACAGGGCGCCAGCGCCATGTGTTCAAGTTGCGCCACGTTCCAGGTGCTGACCAGATGGCGGCGCGATTCCGGTTGGGCTTTCAGTTGCGAGACGACTTGCGCAAGTTGATCATGAGTCTGGCCGTCAGGTCCCGACCATTGACGCCATTGTTTGCCGTAGACCGGTCCCAGGTCGCCTTGCTCATCGGCCCACTCATCCCAAATCGTGACGCCTTCCTGCTGCAGGCTGCGGACGTTGGTCTCGCCGCGCAGAAACCACAGCAATTCGTGAACGACCGACTTGAAGTGAACTTTCTTGGTGGTGACGAGCGGGAAGCCCAGACTTAAATCGTAGCGGCTTTGATGTCCGAATACCGATAGGGTTCCGGTTCCCGTTCGATCGCTCTTGGCCTGTCCATGCTCCAAGACATGGGCTAACAGATCCAGATAGGGTCTCACGCCGGTTTTGACCGGCCCTGCAGAGCCAGCAAAGCGGCCAGCAAGGCCAGCGGCACGCACAGCAGCTGGCCCATGGTCAGCCAGCCGAAGGCGACATAGCCCAGTTGCGTGTCAGGCACGCGCACAAACTCGACCGCGAAACGCACCACGGCATAGCCGAGCGCGAACAGGGCCGCGACTTGTCCGGGACGTCGGGGGGTGCGCGCAAACCACCACAGGATGGCGAATAGCAGAAGGCCCTCCAAGGCTGCTTCATACAGTTGCGAGGGGTGACGCGGATCGGGTCCGGCACGGGGGAAAATCACGCCCCAGGACACGGTGGTGGTGTGGCCCCACAATTCGCCGTTGATGAAATTGCCGATGCGTCCGAAAAACAGGCCGATAGGCACCAGAGGCGCACAAAAATCAATCACCGTCAGCCAACGCACCTGGCGGAAACTTTGCCATAGCCACAACGCGCCGAGCACCCCGAGCAGGCCGCCGTGGAAACTCATTCCACCCTCCCAAACGCGCAGGACCATCCACGGGTCATCCTGCAAGTAGAGGGGCTGGTAAAACAGGGCGTAGCCGATGCGTCCGCCCAGAATGGCGCCCAAAGCGCCATAAAAAAGAATGTCGCTGACCTGGTCCGGTTGGACGCCGGTATGGGGGCGTTTGGCGTGGACCATGCCGAGCAGCCAAAAGGAGGCGAAGCCCAACAGATACATGATGCCGTACCAATGGACCTGCAAGGGGCCGAGCGAAAAGGCGAGGGGGTCCAGATTGTGCAGCATGATTTAAGTGTACCAAAAACCGCCTTCCGTATAATTTTAGGAACTACCGGATTTGTCGTGCCCAACCGCCTTTCCTCCTCTTCCAGCCCATATCTGCGTCAACACGCCGACAATCCGGTGGACTGGCACCCGTGGGATGAGGAGGCTCTGGAGTTGGCCCGTTCCAGTGGCCGTCCGATTTTACTGTCAATCGGTTATGCGGCCTGTCACTGGTGCCATGTCATGGCCCATGAGTCCTTTGAGAGCGAGACCACGGCGGAATTGATGAATCGTTTGTACGTCAACATCAAAGTGGATCGGGAAGAACGTCCGGATTTGGACAAGCTGTACCAGACGGCGCAAATGCTTCTGACCCAACGCGGCGGCGGCTGGCCGCTGACCATGTTTTTGACGCCTCGCGAACACACGCCCTTCTTTGGGGGGACGTATTTCCCACCCGAGCCGCGCCACGGCCTGCCTTCGTTTACGCAAGTGCTGGAGCGCGTGGCCGGTTGGTATGAGGAAAATCAACAGGAGCTGGAATCACAGAATCAGTCCGTGCATGCAGCCTTGGAGCAGATTTATGAAGTGCCCGAGGCGGTGTCTTGGCCGGGGGGTTTGGAGACGGAGGCAATTGAATCCCTGGCGCAATCGTTTGATGCACGTGACGGCGGGTTCGGGGGAGCGCCCAAGTTTGCGCGGCCCACCCAGTTGCAGTGGTTATTGACGCAGGACAATCCGCGGGCGCAGCACATGGCGGTGCATACCTTGATGCGCATGGCCGAAGGAGGCATTCAGGATCATGTGGGCGGCGGTTTCTGCCGGTACTCGGTCGATGCCTTTTGGATGATTCCCCATTTCGAAAAAATGCTCTACGACCAGGCACTGTTGTTGCCGTTGTACGCAACCGCCTGGAAGCCCACCCAAGCCCCGGCATTGCACGCGGCGGCGCACGGCATCGTCGCGTTCGTGGATCGTGAGCTGCGGGATGCCGAAGGGGGTTTTTACTCCAGTCTGGACGCGGACTCCGAAGGAGAAGAAGGCAAGTTTTACGTGTGGACGCCCCCGCAAGTCCAAGAATTGATTCCCAAGGAGCACTACGAGGCGTTTGCGTTTCGGTTTGGCCTGAATCGCGCCGCCAACTTCGAAGGGAACTGGCATCTGCATGGTTATCACACGTTGTCGGAGACGGCGGCGCAGACCCGACAGGATCCGCAGGCGCTGCAGGAGAACTTGACCCAGAGTCTGCAGTGTTTGTTTGAAGCACGTTCAAGCCGGGTGCGGCCGGGGCTGGACGACAAACAGCTGACCAGTTGGAACGCCTTGATGATTCGAGGCCTTCTGCTTGCCGGACGAACCATGAATGAACCCGCCTGGATACAGATGGCGTCGGAGGCGTTTGATTTTCTGCGCACGCGGTTATGGGACGGGAAGCGATTGTCTGCCTGCTTCAGTCAGGGCCAGGCGCATTTGAACGGATACCTTGATGACTATGCGTTCACCCTGGAGGCGGCGTTGCTCCTTCTGCAGAACCGCTGGAGCAACGAGACTTTGGTATTCGCGGAACAGTTGGCTGACACCATCGTGACGCAATTCGCGGATGCGGACGAAGGGTTGTTTTTCACCTCGCACGACCACGAAAAACTGCTGGTGCGTCCGCGCCTGTTAAGTGACGATGTGACGCCCGCAGGTTGTGCCGTGGCATATGAGGGATTGACTCAAATCGGCCATTTATTGGCGCGTGGGGATTGGGTAGCGCTGGCCGAAGGTGCCTTGCGCCGTGCCACCGGCGCCGTGACGCGCCAGCCGGCGGAACATGCACGGCTCATGGAAGCGCACCGGTGCGTTGTGCAGCCGCCTGCCCAGATTATTTTGCGGGGGACGGAGGCGCTCATGGAAGAGTGGCGCCGCGCAGTTCCTGATCACGCCACTTGTTATGCAATTCCCGAAGATGTGGAAGGATTGCCGCCGGCATTGGCAGGCAAGGCGCCGACCGGTGAAGATGTTGTTGCGTATGTCTGTATCGGGCCTTCCTGTGAGTCGCCAATCCAGACGCTGGAAGGGTTTCAGGAGCGGATGACTGCGCTATGAAAGTTTGGCGCATCTTGCGCCGGCTGGTGTTGGTGCTGTATATGATCGCAAAAGGGGTGTGGTTGGGCGGGGCCACACATATCCGAGCATTGGCACAAAATCCCCCCGACCCGAAAGCCGTGGCGGCCGTGCATAACTGGTTTCGCGAGATGTTGCGGGACCTTGGCGTGCACGTTCGAGTGGTGGGTGAAGAAACTCCCGGTCCACAGTTGGTCGTGTGCAATCACACCTCCTGGATCGATATTCTGGTGATTGGCTCGATTTTCCCGGCCAGCTTTTTGTCGAAAGAGGTCGTCCGGCACTGGCCATTAATTGGGCGGATGACCGGTGCCGCCGGCACTTTGTTTATTCAGCGCGGGGCCACGGAAGCGGCGAATCAAGCTATCGTGCAGATGGGCGAGAAGCTTCAACGCCAGCGCAGCATCGCGATTTTCCCGGAAGCCACGACCGGGGACGGGTATGGGGTGCTGCGTTATTACCCGCGGTTGTTTGCAGCCTCGATTGAATACCAGGTTCCGGTGCAACCGGTCGCCATCATCTATCCGCACCCTGACGGAGTTCATCCGAAGGTGGCGTTTATTGGGCAGATGACGCTGGTCGGCAGTATTTGGGGGATCCTGGGTACGGAGCGGATTGATGCGGAAGTGCATCTGGGCGACCTGATACATCCCGAAGGCTTGGACCGACGACAGTTGTCGGATCGTGCGCGGGCGCACGCGGTGGAAGTGGTGGAACGAAATTTACGCCAGTCGGGGGTGTCCCGGCCGGCGGAGACTGCCGATTAGAGGCTTTTAAGGCGGGAGTTCAGGCGGCTTTTCTGTCGTGCTGCCTTGTTGCGATGAATCAATCCGCGCGAGACGGCGCTGTCAATAATGGGTACCGCGGCCCGGTAGGCGGCCTCCGCTTGTTCACGAGCGCCGCTGTCGAGACTTTTGACGACTTTTTTGACGGCAGTACGGTAGCGGGACGCCAGAGCGACGTTGCAGACACGGTGCGCATCCGCTTGGCGGGCGCGCTTGCGAGCTTGGGGCGAATTGGCCATAAGGCGGCGCATTATACCGGAAGTTCAAACCCACTCCGGCTCAACTGCGCTGCCTGGACAGAGACGGAAACGACCTAGAAATGGTAGCTCAGGCGCAATTCGACAAAGGTGTCGCGCCGAGTGTCATAAACCTGCCGATCTTCTTCGGCGACATCGAAAAATGCAAAGGTCTCAAAATCGAGAGACCACTGATCGGTCAGGCGCCGCTCGAATTCGATAACCAACAACCGGGTGGAATAATGCCGGTCCTGCAAAACGCCAATCAGCAGGTTGGTGTCCTGAACATCGTTTAGTGCATAGCGGGCGGCGATAAACACATCGTCATTGAATACCCGGGTCGCAGCCGCCCCGCGCTCATCGTAGTTCCATTCACCCAAAATCCCCAAATCGGCATCGGAGTCAAACACTGAGAAAAAGGTGTACTCCACTCCGGCCGCTACAGCGGCAAAGTCCTGCTCCTGCAGAAACAGATTTTTCGCGCCGGCACGGTGGATGGCTTCCAGCTTGAGCAGCCAGGCATCGGTGGTCATCTGCGCGTCCAGCCCAAACTGGCGGATCTGCTCATAGTGCGGTAGCAGCCGGTCGCCCAATGCGGGATCGGGAAGCCGGGCCAGCGGCTTGCGGTTGCGGTCGACGGGCCGCAAAAGCGCTTCCCGACTGGTGCCATCGAAAAAACTGATGCCGATGTCGAACGGCCCAAAACTGTGGCTGTAGCGCAAGGCAAAATCCGTATGCCATTGTCGGGCGGAGCTTTCGTAGGTCACAGGCCCCTGGTCGATGGGCAGGGAGGTACGCAGGCGTCCGTCCTCGCCGGCGAAGGTGCGTTCGCGATGATGCGGCAGCACAAAGAATTCCGCCGCGCCCCAGTCGCCGGTCCAGGTGCCGTGCACCATCAACTGGCCCAGCTCTTCTTCTTCGTCCGGATGTTCAATCAGGTCCACCTGGTTGATGATGTCCACCAGGTGGTTGGCTTCAATCACGCCCCAGAACACGCGGTCGACGCCGATCCGAAGCTCCCAGGCGTCGCGCTCGCCGATTTCGCCGAACATGAGGAAATAGGCTTCCCGGATATCGGCATGGGTGCGCCGGTCGTCGGCGCTGTCATAACGGTAGTACGGCGTGAAGGTAAAGCTCCAGCCGTCCTCGTCTTCGAAGTAAAATTCCGGCTCGATTATCACCCCGCTGGCATGGCGGGTGGTCTGCTGCTCGTGGGCGCCGCCGGCGGGATACCAGCGTGCGGACACCGCCATTTCGCCGCTAAGCTCGACGTACAGATCCTTCGGTTCGTACGCATGGCTGCCGGTGGTGGCCAGCACCAACGCGATGCTGGGGAGGGCATGGCGAAGAACCATGCGTTGCGGCATCACCGTGCCCGGCGCAATCCGGTTTTTGTGAAATCGCGTTCGTCGAGATCGGTCTGGAACTGATAGTTCTTCCAGTCCATGAGAGTGCTTTTGCCGTTCACATGGTTGGTCATGGTGACCCGCTGGGCGCGCCAGAATCTTCCCAGATATTCCTGATAGTCCTCATTGACCAAGGTTTTCATATGCGTGTCCTTGCGGTCGTAGTATTCAATTTTCCAAATCCGCAAATGCTCGGTGTCCAGCCAAAAGATTTGACGGCGATAACCGGAATCCTTGTCGACCGGGTAACGCTCGACGACGGAGCAGGTCAATACGCCGCACGGCTCTTCCCGCAAAAACAGATAGGTGTATTTCTCCACTTCCTGCGCGGTCATGTCTTCGTAAGCAAACTCGCTGCCCATGAAGGAGCCGGAGCGGTTGGCGGAACTGATGCGCTTGACGCGCTTCAGGGCCGGCAGGTACAGCCACTGGTCGTCGGGACCGGTGCGGTGGGCATGGACTAAAAGCGCGGTGCCCTGGACATCGCGCGGCTTGTCGAAAACAAACAGACTCTTGTCGCCATCCTCGATCAGTTCCAGTACTTTCAGGCGCAATTCCCGGCGACTTTCCTGTCCTTGTTTGTTGCGCAGTACCATCGTGGTGGTGGCGGTCAGGTTGCCAAAACCCTCGTCGCGGTCGCGTGCGGCTTCGGCGATGGCCAGACCGCGGGCGGCCGGATCCTCCTCAGCCGATGCAGGGGGCAGCAGGTTGGGGAACCCATTGAAGGTCAGGCACACGATGAGTGTGAGAAGCGGGGTGCGGACAGAGGCAGAAGTCATAATTTTTTCTTGCGGTCGATGGCCATCAAAAGGGCGGGCAGCAGCAGAAAGTCTCCGGCGAGGGCAAACAGGAGAGTGGTGGTGACCATCAGGCCGTTGACCCGACTCATTTCAAAGCCGGAGGAGGCATAAATCAGGAAACCGACGCACAACACGGCCGTGGTGGTCCACAACGCGCGACCCACGGTACAGAAGGTTTCATGCACGGCTTCGGACGGATTCATGCCGGCGCGGCGGGACATCAGGTACTTGTTCATGAAATGGATCGTATCGTCGACAATGATACTGAAGGCGATGATCACCACGATCGAGGCGGTCATGCCGATGCGTCCGACCAGATAGCCCCAAAGCCCAAAACTGACCGCCGCCGGCAACAGGTTGGGCAACAGGCTGAGCAGTCCGTATTTCAGGCTGCGGAACACTCCAATCAGAATCAGTGAGATTATGAACAGGGCGATGCCGGTGCCGAAAATCATGCTTTCGATGTTGCGTGCGGAAATATGCGCGAAGATGATGCTGGTGCCTGAGGCGGGAATCGCCATGGAGGGGGCGTTGGCCTGCAGCCACTGCTGTGCGCGCACATCGACATCGCGCAAAATGGCGGTCGAGACGTTCTTGGTGGTGACCGTCATGCGGGTCGCCGACTTGGCGATGTCGATGCGGTCGTTGAGGTTGCTGCCGAAAGGCAACGAAAATTCGTACAGCAATAAATACTGAGCCGCCAGTTCCTGGCTGTCGGGCAGCCGGTAATAAGTCGGGTCGTCCCCATGCATGTTCTTGTTGAGGCGCTTCATGGTGTCGGGGAAGGCCTGCACGTGCGCCACTTCAGGCTGTTCTCGGTACCAGTTGGCGAACGCATCGACGGTTTGCAGATACTCGGGGTCGGTGATGCCGCCTTCACGTCCGGAGTCCAGCGAGTACTCCAGCGCATTCATGCCGGTCAGGGTGGAGGAGATGAAGTCGGTGTCGCGGCGGAATTCATACGTCTCGTCAAAATATTCCGTCCAGTTGTCCGTCATGATATTGCGGGGGATGCCGGCGAGCAGAGCGATGGTGAGGGCCATCAGTCCCCACATAAGCGGTTTGCGCTGGGCAATGACGAAGTCCGCCAGGCGCGAGAAAAAATCCAGTTTCAGAGCCGGCCTGCGTGAGGCCCGCAGCGGCATGATGGACAGCAAGGCCGGCAGCAGCGTCATGGAGTAGATATAGGCCCACACCACTCCCAGCGCCACGAAATTCCCCAGTACGTGAAACGGCGGGGCTTCCGACGAATTCAGGCTGAGAAAACCGATTGCCGTGGTAATCGAAGTCAGAAAGACCGGATAGGTGTTGACGCGCAAGGACTCGGCAATGGCTGCGTCTCGATCCAGGCCTTGTCGAAGGCCGATCAAAGTGTCCGTGACGATGTGGATGGTGTAGGCAAGGGTGAGCACCATCAGGATGATGGGAATGCCGGAGTTGGCGGAACTGAACATTAATTCCATCCACCCTGCCACTCCAAGAGTGGTCAGCAGCACGGACAGAATCACGGTCACGATGGCGACGGTGCCCCACACCGAGCGAAGGAGCAGGCTGGAGACCAGCACGATGGCGAGAAGCGCAAAAGGCGTCAGCGTCTCATGGGTGCGGGTGGTGGCGCGGGCGAAAGCGCGGTTGAACAGGACATCGCCAGTGACGTAATAATCAAGCGAAGGGTTAAGTTCGCGTAAGTCCGCGAGCAGCGTATCCAGGTAGCCGGTGATTTCCAACACCGCGGGGTCCGAAGCATCCGGCAGCGCAAACGTAATGGCCACGCCGCCCACCCGGCCGTCGTGAGCAACCAGACGTCCGGCAATGTCGGGTTCATTCAAGGCGATGGCCTCAACGCGCGCTAACTCTGCGTCACTCAAGGCCTCCGCGTCGCGCACCAAGGGCTCGACGCGCAAGTCGTCTCCGGACGCCTCGCTGTGGAAAAAGTTGGTCAGCGAGTCGACTCGGGTGGAATACGGAGCCTGCCAGGCAGCGTCGGTCAACTCTACGAAGGCGGCCAAGGTCTCCCGCGTGAACACCGAGCCTTCTTTCGGGGCAATCGCAATCAGGGCGCGGTTGGAATCGGTGTAGGTGTTCTCCAGGGCGTCGAGAGCGAGGCGTTCCGGGTTGTCTTCGCTGAACAGCACCTCATAGTTGTGGGTCATGCTGATCCCGGGCAGCCCGGCGCTGGCCGCCAAGACGGTGGCCACAACCAGCGCCAGCATGGCGGTGCGCCGGTTCAGTACCGTGGCGATGTAACGTTCCAGAGAGGCATGGCTCATGTTGAAATCCCTAAAACGGGTGGCGGTGCCGAAGCGGTTTGCCGGACGGGCGGTGAGGGCGGCTGGAGGAAGCGGTGCTTAAGGGCTACCAGGGGGCGGAGTCGGCGTTTTTGGCCGCAGTAGGTAGTTTGTAACTGATCCCTTCGGCCTCGTACATCGACAGATGCAGCAGGTTGGCAAAGTTTTCCGAGCGCAGAAAAGGAGTGCCCCGAAAGAAGTGATGCGCGTGCTGTTTAATTCGGAACAATGTCAAGGCCCCGGGCGGTGTGTGTGAGGGAAACTTCAACTGATCCGCCAAGGTGTCGCCGATCAGAGCGCGCGACATGCCATAGGCCCATTTCATGAATCGGGTTTTGGCTTTCGGATCGGTCAGGCCGGTCGAAAGATCGGTGATCTCTTGGATGAAGGCTTTGGCGACGACGGAAGAATCTTCGTTCGGATCCGGCTCGACCATGCGGGAAATTTTCAGGATGCGCTGCGCCTCATCGCGGCTGGTGAACAAAATGCTCTCGGGGATGCCCATGACATAGCCGACATAGCGCCAGAGTTTGTTGATGCTGTCTTTTTCTTCTTCGCTGTAGATCGCGCCCAGCTGCTCCGAGCATTCCATCGTACGGTGTCCGAAAACCGCGATCGCATAACCCAAGTGCGCCGCACTGATGGGCAGGCCCCAGGCGTCGTGGTTCCATTCTTCGCTCTTTTTCAGCAGATTGCGGACCCGGCCGTGGACGAAGCGCAGACGCACGTTCACTTTCCAGCCGTCTTCATCGGTGCGCATGGCGCCGGGATAAAAGGATTCCAGCAACTGGCGGTTGTTCTGCTGGAGACGTCGGCTGGTTTGCGCCGAACCCACCCGGCCGGTCAGCCGGAACGAGCGGGCAATCATCGTGCCAAACCCTTCAATCAGGGTGGCCAGCGCGAAGGCGACAAGCGCGTACTCGGTATTGACCTGAAAGGCGCTGCACGCGGGCTTGAAATCGTTGAAGTCGACCCAGGAAGGCACCTCAAGATTTTTGAAAAAGTCCTGCAGGACTTGGGGAGCCTTGCGGAGCAATTCCTCATTTTTCTCCACACCGGCGCGGATGTAGCGGTGCATGTCTTCCGGGGGAAGCGTCGCATCCAGTTCATCCAGGACGGGATCCAATTCGGGATCGCCCAGGGTGGTATGCCGGATGTAATTGTCGATGTTCTCCGGGTCGTGAGAACGCACCCGCACATATTGCGGGATATATTCAGTCGGAATGCGCTCGATCTCGACAGGTTCGGATGCAGTGTCGTTCATGCCTGGTTCCTCTGTCTATTCTCCGGCAAATTTTCATGTGGCGTACGGGTATTTTCTGCCCAAGAAACTCTCCGACGCCAAACTCCTGCATTATAAGCGCAAAAAATGACACTCCGCTGCCGGGAGAATCAAATGTATTGGGGGCTGCGCAGGAGCCGCAGCGGTAAAAAAAGCAGCCGTGCCGCGGGGTCTAGCGGCCGAGATTGAAATTCTGATGGTGACGGAGGGCTTCCGTGAGAGTGGGATGGGTGTCGATCAGTTTGTGAAAGCCGGTGGTTTCAATAATCTCCCGAATGGGATCGGACAGGGCGCACAAGGAGAACGCCTTGTGGTGTTCCTTGAGCGTTTTGGCAAACATCAACAGCGAGCGCAACCCGGCACTGCTGATATAAGTCAGCTCGGAAAGATCCAATACGACGCATGGGCCCTCGTGAGATTCGGCATTGGCGTCGAGGTCGGTGCTGAACTGACTGGCGTTGACCCCATCAATGCGGCCGATGACGTTAATCACCAGAGCCTCATCCATGGTGTCAGCCCGTAGTTCAAACAGATGATCGGGAGGAGAAATAGCGAGCTCCTGAGAGTGAGAGGGTTCTACGCACTATTTTACGCAAGTCAGTTTGAAATTCAAAACCTGCAGACGCAGTCGCGTGCGGATTGCTCGATAAAGCCTTTGTGCGGGGATTTCGAGCGAATTCAATCACGTATTTCGTGTCGCAAGTAAGGGCATGGTATCACAGGTACTGCACGACAGGCGCGAACCTGCAGGGCTGTAAAATGTTTGGGATGGTTTCATCAGGGGGATGAGGAGTATTGCCCATTACTGAGTCGCAGGCTGCTGACGACCGGAATTTCCAGGCCGAGATGCTCAAGGGCGTCTCCCGCACGTTCGCCATCACATTGCCGTATCTGCCGGAATCGGTCGGCATGCCCTATGGCAACGCCTATCTGCTGTGCCGCATCACCGACACGATTGAGGATGAAACCTCACTGACAGCGGAGCAAAAACAGCCGTTTTTTGAACGCTTCGCCGCCGTGGTTGCCGGGCAGGGGGATCCGCAGGCGTTTGCGCGCGATTTTGGCGCGGTTCTGTCCGCTTCGACAACGGCTCAAGAACACGATCTGGTGGCCCAGACGGCCCGCGTCGTGCACATCACCCATAATTTCGGAGAGACCCCCCGCGGCATTCTGCAGCGTTGCGTGAAAACCATGGCCTCCGGCATGGCGGAGTTTCAACTGGCGGCCTCGCCCCAAGGGCTGGAGGATTTGCCCCACTTCAACCGCTACTGTTACCACGTCGCCGGGGTGGTCGGGGAGATGATGACCGGTCTGTTCTGCGACTATTCCCAGAAAATTGCCGCGCACCGTGACACCCTGATGACCTTGTCGCTGTCATTCGGACAAGGCCTGCAGATGACCAATATTCTCCAGGATATTTGGGAGGACCGCCGACGCGGGATTTGCTGGTTGCCCCGAGATTTGTTTCGGGCGGCCGGCTTTGATTTGGAGGCCCTGTCGCCGGATCATGAAGACCCCGATTTTGAGCGCGGACTGCGGGTCCTAATCGCTTTGGGACACCATCATCTCGCTCGGGCCTTGCGCTATACCTTGCTGATTCCGCGCCGGGAGACCGGCTTGCGTCTTTATTGCCTGTGGACTCTGGGCATGTCCGTGCTGACGTTGCGGCAGATTGGCGCGACTGTGCATTTCAAGAGCCGGCAGGAAGTCAAGATTTCGCGCCGCAGCGTATGGGCGGTGCTGACTTTTTCAAAGCTTCTGGTGCGCTCCAATACGGCGCTGAAACTGGTGTTCTGGGTCTTGACGCGCCGTCTTGCGAAAGGCGCTCAAGCGATGCCAAAGTGGTGGTCGAAAAACGTCGATACCGGCGCAATTCCCCAGTAAAAATCTGCCGGCCCCGGTGACTTACGGCTGGGTTTGGAATGCCTGGCTTGTGGCCCGGCACGTCAACGCTTGAGCCAGTTCGCGCAGGAAATCTGCTTCTTCACCGAACGATTCCAACGCCGCCAGCGCATCGGCCCCAAGTTCGGCCAGTCGTTGACGACTGGCTTCGGTGCCCAGGACGGTGGGGTAGGTATGTTCCGCATCGGCACTGCCGGCGAGCAGTTGATCCTGCTCCTGATCCTCCAGGTCGTCGCGAATCTGAAAGGCCAGTCCGATTTTCCAGCCGTACGTATCCAAAGCTTCATGTCGGGCATCTTCGGAGGAGACAAGTTCGGTGGGCAACATCACCGAGGTGTGAATGAGACATCCGGTTTTCATCCGGTAGACCTCGTTGAGGTCATCCAACTGGCAGCCCTGTGCGCGTTCCATCTCGATATCCAACTGCTGCCCGCCGGTCAATCCCAATGAACCGGCAGCCCGACAAAGTCTTGAGACAGCTCGCGCTTGTTGAACTCCGGTCAGGTTGGGGTCGTCGGAGATTTCCAAAATAGCATGCAGCAACAAGGAGTTGCCCGCCAGCATGGCGGTCGCCTCGCCATAAGCCGCGTGACAGGAGGGTCGCCCCCGGCGAAGATCGTCATCGTCCATGCACGGCAGATCATCATGCACCAGCGAGTGCGCGTGGACCAGTTCCACCGCGCACGCTAGGCGGTCCAGTTGCGCGACTTCAATGCCCAGCGTGCGACCAGCCGCATAGACCAATCCGCCGCGGACGCATTTGCCGGGCACCAGGGCGCCGTGCCGCATGGCCTGATGCAGCCGCTTCGGCGGAACACTCTCGTCGGGCAAGGCCTGTTCGAGGCGCGCAATAATGCGTTGGCGCAAAGTTGCAAGTTCCGCACTCAGATCCATGGCAAAAAGGAGGTGTTTTGGGAGTGAAACGCTTGACAGAAAATACGGTTTGTACCCATTAAAAAGCCTAAAACCGCAGGCGCGCGCATTTTATCACTCGCGCTTGAGAGCGGGGTCGGAGCAGGTTTATTTTCGTCTCCGTCAATTCCCTTGAAAAGAGTGCCTTTGCTTATAATGACTGAGTCTTTTTTAGAGACAGGGGGAGCTGAAATTTCAGCATAATTACACCATGAATGCTTTCTCGGCACCTCGGCGTGAGGCCGTTCCCGTAAAAATCGGTTCCGTGACGATCGGCGGGGGTCATCCGGTGGCCGTGCAGTCCATGACGGACACGCCGACGGCCAATATCACTGCGACCGTCGCCCAGGTGGAGGCACTGGTGCGCACCGGCTCGGAGTTGGTTCGGCTGACCGTCAATGACCGCGATGCGGCAGCGGCGGTGCCGAAAGTTCGCGAGCGCCTGGATGCGATTGGGGTGACGGTGCCCTTGATTGGAGATTTTCACTACAACGGGCACAAATTATTGTCGGAACATCCGGAATGTGCCGAAGCTCTGGCCAAATACCGCGTCAATCCCGGCAATGTCGGTCGCGGCAGTGCGCGGGACCCACACTTCGCTGAATTCATTGAACTGGCTTGCCGCTATCAGAAGCCGGTTCGCATCGGGGTTAATTGGGGCAGCCTGGATCCGGCGTTGCTGACCGAGTTGATGGACGAAAACGCGGCGCGCGAGAAACCTTTGGACGCCACGGCCGTGCAACAGGAGGCGATGATTCAATCGGCTCTGCGCAGCGCCGAGCGGGCCGAGTCGCTGGGGTTGCCGCACGATGCCATCGTGTTGTCATGCAAGATGAGTCGGGTCGCATTGGTGGTGCAGGTTTATTCCGAACTGGCGCGTCGTTGCGACTATCCCTTGCATCTGGGCTTGACCGAGGCCGGCATGGGCACCCGGGCCATTGTGGCGACGAGCGCGGCGTTGTCTTTGCTTTTGCATCAGGGGATTGGGGACACCCTGCGGGTTTCCTTGACTCCCGAGCCGGGCAGTGAACGGACCAATGAAGTTCGCGTCGCCTGTGACCTTCTGCAGAGTTTGGGCTTGCGCCATTTCATGCCGGCGGTGACCGCCTGCCCCGGCTGCGGACGCACGACCAGCGATTATTTTCAGCATTTGGCACAGGACATCGAACGCTATATAGCCGAGCAGATGCCGGTGTGGAAAACGCAGTATCCCGGAGTCGAGAATCTGAATGTGGCGGTGATGGGGTGCGTGGTCAATGGCCCCGGGGAGAGTCGCCACGCAGACATCGGCATCAGTCTGCCCGGTTCCAATGAAAATCCCAGTGCGCCGGTTTATATTGACGGCACGCGCGTCTGCACGCTCAGTGGCGACCGGATTGCCGAAGAATTCCAGGACATGCTGTGCGACTATGTGGAGAAGCGCTACGCGACCGCGTAGCCAAAGTGGCGGCACCGTTGTGCGGTCGCAAACACCCCAGATAAATTCCTTGTTTTAGTACCGAAGAAGGTTGCGGAAACGATGCCGGCTCAGCAGGACCTTGACTATCAGGCGCAGCTTCTGCAGGACGTGTCCCGCACCTTTGCTTTGACCATCCCGCAATTGCCGAAAGGGGCGCGGGATTCGTACGGCAATACCTATTTGTTGTGTCGGATTACCGACACGATTGAAGATGAGCCGACCCTGTCGGTCACACAGAAGGATACGTTTTTTGCGCGCTTCAGTGACGTGGTGGAAGGTCGGGCGGATGCGGACGAGTTTGCTCGCGATTTCGGTGCCGCCTTGTCGTCCTCACCGGTGGCGACGCCAAGCGAACGCAAGTTGGTGGCCGACACGGCGCGGGTGATTCGCGTCACCCATGGATTGAATGCGAATCAGCGGCAGGCGATTGAGCGTTGTATTCGCATCATGGGCCGGGGAATGCTGACCTATCAGGAGCGGGGCACGGCGGGAGGCTTGGAAGACGTGGTGCACCTGGATCGCTACTGCTACCACGTCGCCGGAATTGTGGGTGAGACCAAAACCGAACTGTTTTGCGACCATTCCGCCAAGATGGCGGAGCGTCGCGAGGAGTTGCTTGAGTTATCGGTTTCCTTTGGGGAAGGCCTGCAGATTGTCAACATTCTCAAGGACATCTGGGGCGATTGGGAGCGCGGAGACTGTTGGCTGCCTCGCCAATTGTTTGCCCAGGCCGGCTACGAACTGGAGGACATCGGCGCGGGCAAAACCGGACCCGCCTATACCCAGGCCCTGGTGGAACTCATTGCGCTCGCGCACGGGCATCTGGTTCGAATCTTGCGTTACATTTTGCTGACCCCGCGCCGCGATGCCGGGATTCGGTTGTACAGTCTGTGGACGTTGGGGTTGGCAATCCTGACCTTGCGCCGGATTTATGCGAATCCGGAATATCGCAGCGTGGAAGAAGTGGAGCCTTCGCGGTACAGCGTTTTGGCCTACCTGTTCATGACGAGACTTTTGGTTCGTTCGAACCTGGCGTTGCGACTGCTTTTCTGGGGGTTGACCCGCAAACTTCCGAGGAAGGATATCCCGCATTTCAGGGCGCCGTCGTCATGAAGCTGGCCCCGTGTTGGTGGTATATTAACCGGAATTCGCTTCGGGTCGTTTTGGCAGATTCGTTCCCGGGAATACAGAGGGAGGTATTTTGATGCGAGCTATTTTGGCCCAGCCGTACGGCTTCTGTGCCGGTGTGGAGCGTGCCATCACCATCGTCGAGAAGGCGCTGGAGTTGTATAACCCGCCGATTTATGTACGCCATGAGATTGTCCACAACCAGCGGGTGGTGGAGAACTTGAAGGCCAAGGGGGTGATTTTTGTCGAGGAGATCGAGCAGATTCCGGATGGCGCGATTGCGGTGTTCAGCGCGCATGGGGTCTCCCAGAAGGTCGAAAAGGAGGCCAAGTTGCGCAAATTGCGCTCGGTGGATGCGACCTGTCCGCTGGTGTCGAAAGTACACAAGCAGGGCCAGCGCTATGCTTCCCAGGGTTATGACATCATTTTGATTGGGCACGAAAACCATCCGGAAATCGAAGGCACTCTGGGGCAGATTCCCGGTCCGGTGTTTTTGGTCAGCGACATCAAGGATGTCGAGGCGCTCAAAGTGCGGGACCCTGACAAGGTGGCCTACATCACGCAGACGACATTGTCGGTGGATGACACTCGCGATGTGATTAAGGCGCTGCAGCAGCGCTTTCCGAATATTGTTGGACCCGATACCAGAGATATTTGCTACGCGACCCAAAACCGTCAGGCGGCCGTGCGCGAATTAGCGGAACAGGTGGATCTGATGCTGGTGGTGGGAGCGCAGAACAGCTCCAACTCCAACCGCCTTTGCGAGGTGGCCAACGCCAGTGGCGTGTCGAGCTACCTGGTGGAGGATCCGTCCAAGATTGACCCCGAATGGCTGCAGGGGATTGAGACGGTCGGAATCACGGCGGGCGCGTCAACACCGGAGGAGCTGGTGCAGGATCTGATTGCGAAACTGCGCGAGCATGTGGACCTGTCGATTACAACAATGGACGGCATCGTGGAAAACGTGCGTTTTGGTCTTCCGCCGTCGCTGCGGGAAATCGGCAAGATTCCCGTCGAGGTCCACGGGGCGGCCTGATTCCCTTACTGTAAAAAGATTCGCGTGGCGCTTCCGCCCTGTGATTTTCCGAAGAAGTTCCGACTGTTGCCACATGTTGCGTGGGCGACAGGGCGTATTTGTGTGAGTGCCTGATGAGCGATGCGATCCGCATTTTAGTGGTGGACGACGAGGTCGATCTGGAGCGTTTGATGCTCCAGCAGATGCGTCGGGAGATTCGCAGAAATCGCTATGAATTTGAGTTTGTCTACAACGGTGAAGAGGCGCTCGAACGGCTGCAGGCAAACAGCGACATCGACATTGTTTTGTCCGACATCAACATGCCGAAAATGGATGGGCTGGCGCTTTTGAGGCAGATTGCTGAAGCCGATCACGATTTACGCGCTGTGGTGGTGTCGGCCTACGGAGACATGAAAAATATTCGCACGGCGATGAATCATGGGGCGTTCGACTTCGTCATCAAGCCGATTGATTTTGATGATTTGAAAGTGACGATTGAACGCACGGCACAAGATCTTGAACGATGGCGGGAAGCCCAGCAGGCCCATGACCGGTTCATCACGATCCAGCACGAACTCGGTGTGGCGCAGTCCATGCAGCAGAGCATTCTCCCGCACGAATTCCCCACCACTCGACCGCATACCGATCATTACGACATTCATGCGAATATGGAGGCCGCCCGCTCCGTCGGAGGCGATTATTACGATGTGTATACGTTCGATGACGAGCGTTTCGGTTTGGTGATTGCGGATGTCTCGGACAAGGGCGTGCCGGCGGCCATGTTCATGATGTCCAGCCATAGTCTGATGCGTGCGTACGCGGCAAGCGGGGATTCTCCGGCCGAAGTGCTGCTGCAGACAAACCAGAAATTATTGGAAAATAATGAAGGCATGACGTTCGTGACGTTGTTTTATGGTATCTACGATGCCAACACGCATGAACTTTCCTATGCGAATGCCGGGCACAACAGCCCGCTCCTTGTGCATCCCGATCAGACGACCGAGTTGCTGGAAAGTACGGAAGGCGTTGCCTTGGGCGTGGCGGAAAACTTCGAGTTTCAGGAGAAAACCATCACGCTGAAGCCGGGCTCCACGCTGGTGATGTATACCGATGGCGTGACCGAGGCGGAGCACGAAAACGGTGAGCAGTTTGAGATGAAGCGCCTTCAGGAGCTTTTTGATGCGAGCGAGTTTGACACGGCAAAAGAAGCGACGGACGCGGTGTTCAATGCGGTGCGCGAATTTGTCAGCAACAGCCCCCAATCGGATGACATCACCTGTCTGGTTTTGCGCACCGGGACACAAACCGATGCGCCTCCTCCGACGGCGCCCGAGAGAAAAACCATGGCCCTGCCCAACCGACTGGGAGGCATTCGAACCATCGCGGCGTTTCTGTCCGAGTTTGCCAAACAGCACGGATTGTCCGACAAGATGATGCTTCCGATTCATCTTTCGGTGGAAGAAGTGTTTACCAATATCGTCAGCTATGCCTACGACGATGAGGAGGACCACGAGATACAGTTCACGTATTGGGGAGACCGTCACAGCATTACCATTGAGTTGATGGACGACGGCAAACCGTTTGATCCGCTGCAGAACGCACCGGAAGCAGACCTTGACAGCTCGCTGGAAGAGCGTCGCATCGGTGGGGTGGGAATCGTGCTCGCAAAAAAAATGATGAGCGATCTGCATTATGAGCGCAAAGAGGGTCGCAACTGCCTGACCCTGGTCAAGAAATTCTAAAGTGACACAAAGGGACGCCGGCAAGACACGCTGAGGACACTATGGACAGCAGGTTTGAGCGCTACTGGAACCAAATTTCGACTCAGCTTCATCTGGGGTTCGGCACCGGCCTTCTTCTGGTCATTTTCATCAGTCTCATGGCGCTGGTCGTGATTGACCGGGCGTACGACGTGCAACGCAAAATCAGCGTAGAGCACATGCCCGAGATGAATTTTGCTTTCGCGGTTCTGAAGCAGGCGACGACTTTGGCGACGGCCGTGCCGCGCTTGAGCGCGGTGGAGACGCAAGAACAGTTTGATGATCTGGAGCAGCAGGTCGCACGAAGGGAAAGAAGTTTTCTGTCCCGCGTTGATAATTTTCTTGAAGCCCGAAGTGATAACGAGCAGGTTCAAAAAATTAAATCCTACGGTCTGGGCATCATTGAGGATATTGAACAGACCAAGGATTTGGTGCAGGAGCGTTTCGTGTGGCGGCAACACAAGATGACTCTCCGGCTAAAGGCGCAACAGACGCATCATCTTTTTTCAATGCTATCGGCCAGTGATTTGGATGTTCACGCATCCCGCATCCAAACGCACAGTCATGCCCCGGGGGGGGTTGTCGAATACGGGGTTGAGACTGAGTTTCAGATCTATCGGCAGTTGGCGGAGCTTCGCGAAGCGGAGGTTTTGGCACAGCAATTTCTGCTGACCGCGTTGACCGTGACGGATTCGACGTCGTTGGGGTTGTTGCGCGAACAGTTCGATGCGGCGCTTGCGCAGGTTGAGGAGATCTTGGCGGAACTGACGGAGGAGCCGTCTCATGCGCAACTGGTGTCGACGCTCGAGGAACTGCGGATGTTGGGACAAGGGGACCGCAGTGCTTTCGATATTCGTGAACACGAACTTGAGATTGAGCAGTCGATAAAGGCTTTGCTCGGGCACAACCAGGCATTGGGCGCCGATCTGGTGGAGCAGGTGGAGCAATTCTCTCGATATGCCAGCCTGACCGCGACGGAATACGTGATCATGGCGGACCAGACATTGTCCCACAGTTTGCTGCTGCTACTGGCCATCAATCTTTTGAGTATTGCGGGGGCGATTTTATTTGGGTGGCTGATGATTGAGAAGCGGATTATCAGACGCCTGGAACGTTTGGCAAAAAGTATGGAGCGAATGGCGGGCGGGGACCTGGAAGTTGAAATTGATACTTCCGGAAAGGATGAAATCGCCGACTTGGCGAAAGCTTTGGAAGGGTTTCGAAAGAACGCTTTGGAAGTACAGCGTCTTAATCTGGTGGAGACGTTGGCGAATGATTTGAAAAAGAAAAATGCTGATTTGGAGCGCGCCCAGCGACATCTGAAAAAGGCGCAGGATCAGGTTGTCATGCAGGAAAAGTTGGCCGCATTGGGAGAGTTGACGGCAGGGGTGGCTCACGAAATCAAAAACCCCATGAATTTCATCCTGAACTTTTCGGATTCTTCGAAAGACCTGTTGGAGGAATTGCTTGAGGAAATAGAGAAAAACAAGCCCGAGGGCAAGGCCGACGAGGAATACGATCCGGAGTTGGTTGCTGATATTGCCAAGGACTTGGTGGAGAACCTGACGACGATTCGCGAGCACGGAGAGCGCGCCAATCGCATTGTGGTGGATATGTTGAAAATGGGAGGTGCTTCCGAAGACTGGCAGCCGGTGGATCTCAACGTTTTGCTCAACCAGCATGCCATGCTCGCGTTTCATAGCATCCGCAACAAAGATTCCGAGTTTCAACTCGACATTCAGGAAGACTACGCGGAAAACCTGCCCAATATCGTGGCCCACTCGCAGGATTTGAGTCGAGTTTTTGTCAATCTGGTAATCAATGCGTGCTATGCGATGAATGAACGACGTAAGAAAGCGGAAAAGGATGCCGGTGAGGGGCAGTCGGATTACCAGGCGCAACTTAAACTCACGACGCGGGAGGTTGACGGGCATGTTGAGGTGCGGGTGCGCGACAACGGCGGGGGCATCCCGGCATCCGTTCGGGAGCACATTTTCAATCCGTTTTTCACCACCAAGCCCCCCGATGAAGGAACCGGTTTGGGTCTGTCACTATCCGCCGATGTCGTTCGGAATCATGGCGGCCGGTTTGAAGTGGAGACCGAGGAAGGCGACTATACGGAAATGATTATCACATTGCCTTTCGAGCCTGAATCCGCGAAATCGGATCCTCAGGAGACCGGAGAAGAAGGCGCGAAGAGCGCTGGGGAGGAGATAGCCGACGATTCAGAGTCGGCGTAAGTGTCGAGGTGAGCTTGGGGAGGGCGTATCTAGGTTAAATTGTCAACTCCCAACAAAACGTCATGCAATTCAAATTTCGTCAATTGCGAAGAACTACCGTGAGCTAACTGAAGAAGGGGGCAGGCGATTAAGGATTTCCTTTATATCGCCCCGGACTTCTTTGATAAATTCCCCCAAGTCTTTCCTGTCAGAATCAACGCTTTCAACCCATTTCCCAATTTTAAAAATGAGAGCGAGAACAGCTATAACAGCAACAATGATTGAGGGAATTACCCACCAAGAACCCATAGCCTTCTCCAGATGTTGAGGGGAAACATCATGCTAATTAATGGGATTGAGCATTATATCCCTAAGTTCCATAGCTCTGCTGATAGATATATTATTTGAAAATAATCCCCTTTATTTTTTATACTTTTAGCCATAGAAATCGGAAATTGGTTGAGAGTTTATATGGCAAAGAGAGTTGCAGACACACTTTGAGAACTGTTCCCGGAAATCAACCTCGGCATGACATTCTTGCCGAGCAGCACAAAGTCTGATCCTGGCCTTGTCAACAAATCAAGATCATTGCCGTTTTTGGCAAGCATCCAGCCATGATGCTAAAATAGTAAGTTTGTGACAAGACCTCGGGTCAGTTTTCTTGTGAAAGACGGGCTTTCTCGGGTGTTCAAACTCACATAGAGATTTTTCTTTTACTCTGGAGTCGGAAGATGACAGCAACAGTACGAATGGGCGAAAGCCGCGGAAGCATGGGGACAGGAATCAATATTTTCTTGATTCAACAACCTTGCTTCGGTTTGGCTGGGCGCCAGGTCGAAGCGAACTGTTGTCTGTTTAAACTTTACTTCGGAGTAAAAGATGACTTCATCTAAATTCCTTTCCGCCTGCTTGCTTGCAGGCACATTAACCTGGTCGACCACCGTCCCTGCCGAGGAGACGGTTAAGGTTGGCATTTTGCATTCGTTGTCGGGCACGATGGCGATCAGCGAAACCGCCCTGAAGGATGTGATGCTCTACCTTATTGAGGAGCAGAACGCCAAAGGCGGCGTACTTGGCAAAAAGCTGGAGCCTGTGGTTGTGGACCCGGCTTCCGATTGGCCGTTGTTTGCCGAGAAGGCACGCGAACTGCTCGACAATGAAAAAGTCGACGTGGTGTTCGGTTGCTGGACTTCGGTTTCCCGAAAATCCGTGTTGCCGGTCTTCGAGGAACTCAACGGCATGTTGTTCTACCCGGTGCAGTATGAGGGCGAGGAATCCTCGCGCAACATCTTCTATACCGGTGCGGCACCCAATCAGCAGGCAATCCCGGCGGTCGAATATTTAATGAGCGAAGAGGGCGGTGCTGCGGAACGTTGGGTACTGGCAGGAACCGACTATGTCTATCCTCGCACCACGAACAAAATTCTGGAAGCCTTTCTGAAGGCCAAGGGCGTGGCTGAGGAAGATATCATGATCAGCTACACGCCGTTTGGTCATTCCGATTGGCAGACCATCGTGTCCAGCATCAAAAAGTTCGCGGCTGCCGGCAAAAAAACGGCGGTGGTGTCGACCATCAATGGTGATGCCAACGTGCCGTTTTACAAAGAACTGGGCAACCAGGGCATTGCTGCGGAAGATATCCCAGTGGTGGCGTTCTCAGTCGGTGAAGAAGAGTTGGCCGGTATCGATACCGCGCCATTGGTCGGGCATTTGGCTGCCTGGAACTATTTCATGAGTGTTGAGGATGAACACAACGCGGCGACTATCGCAAAGTGGCATCAGTACATTGAAAACGACAGTCGCGTGTTCAATGATCCGATGGAGGCGCACTACATCGGCTTCAACATGTGGGTGCAGGCTGTGGAACAGGCCGGCACTACCGATGTGGACGCGGTGCGGCAGGCCATGTATGGGCAGGAAGTGCCGAATCTGACCGGCGGCATGGCTGTCATGAATGTCAATCATCACTTGTCGAAACCCGTACTGATCGGGGAAATTCAGGATGATGGCCAGTTCGATGTGGTTTGGGAGACCGAAGGAGTGGTTGTCGGCGATGCCTGGTCCGACTACATTCCGGAAAGCGCCAAGTTGACCGCGAATTGGACCTACCCATGGGTGTGTGGCAACTGCGAAGAGCCACGCTTTTGAGTAGAGGTGGATGTGGCGGCGATTCCGGTCATGAGGAAATCGCCGCCCTCTGCCTAATACAGTTAACTCCATCATGACCGGGCACTTGCCGAAACACTCTACGCCGGGGTTCCGTCACTGGCTGAAGATCGTAGGGGTGGCGATGTGCGTGGGAGGTCTGCCCTTGGCGGGTGCGGCCGAAGTTGGAGAAGTGGAGCTTCGCGAGCGTATCCAAGCGCTGAATGCCAAAAGTTTCAACGATAAAAAGCAAGCGATAGAAGCACTGGGCGAATTGCGCGATCCGCGCAGTCTGCCGGTGTTTGAAGCGCTGGTGGGCGGGCATGTCTATGTTTGGGACAAGGCCGCCGTGGTCATCGCCAAGCGTGCGGAGAGCCGTTACGTTGTTACGGATGCGATCTCGGGCGAGCGGTTGGCGGAAGTGGGCAAGAAAAGCCTCAAAAAGATTCGCGTCAATAACCGGTTGCGGGGAATCATTCGCGGCATCGTGGGGCAGCTGGCATTGTTCAGCGCCGACGCGCAAGCGCGCATGGCGGCCGTCGATGCCGTCATCAAAAGTCCTACATCGGAATCTCTGACTTTGTTGCGCCATGCCCGTGAGCGCGAGACGGACGAACAGGTGCGGGCACATATGGAAACGGGGATTGCGACCTTGGAGCTGAATGCCCAGGATCCCGCTTT
This sequence comes from uncultured candidatus Poriferisulfidus sp., assembly GCA_965221375.1. Classification (GTDB taxonomy): domain Bacteria; phylum Pseudomonadota; class Gammaproteobacteria; order Poriferisulfidales; family Poriferisulfidaceae; genus Poriferisulfidus. The sequence goes on from OZ244883.1 coordinate 310,245, forward strand.
ACGCATGGCGGCGATTGCAGTGTTGGCGGAAACCTCAAGCCCCGACTTCAAAGTGCTTTTGGAGCAACGTCTGCTGGTTGACGCGCAGGGAGTACCGCGGGAGCCGGACCCGGTCATTCGTGCCGCTGTGGAGCAGGCGGTCGGTGATATTGCCGGGAGAATGAGATTATTGGAATTGCTGGAGAACCTGTTCTTTGGAATCAGTCTAGGCTCGGTACTGTTGCTTGCCGCCATCGGGTTGGCGATTACGTTCGGCGTCATGGGGGTAATCAACATGGCGCATGGTGAGATGATCATGTTGGGGGCGTACACCACGTTTGTCATCCAGGAGATTTTTCGACATTTTGTGACACCCGATTTATTCGGGTTGTATCTGCTGGCGGCCGTGCCGGCCGCCTTCCTTGTGGCGGGAGCGTTCGGGCTGCTGATTGAGCGCAGCTGTATTCGGTTTTTATACGGGCGACCACTTGAGACACTGCTGGCCACCTGGGGGATCAGCTTGATCCTTCAGCAGACCACCCGTTCGGTGTTCGGGGCCAACAATCGCGAAGTAGCCAATCCCGAGTGGATCTCGGGTTCGGTGGAACTGCTCGGGAATGTTTCGGTGACGTTCAACCGGGTATGCATTGTGTTGTTCAGCGTGCTGGTCGTCGCCTTGCTGGCCGCTTTCATTCGCTATTCGCGCTTTGGCTTGAACATGCGCGCCGTGACACAGAATCGTGCGATGGCTTCTTCGATGGGCATTCGCACCGGCCGGGTAGATGCGCTGACTTTCGCGCTTGGCTCCGGCATTGCCGGCATTGCCGGAATGGCGCTCAGCCAGATTTCCAATGTCAGCCCGAATTTGGGTCAGAATTTCATCGTTGACAGTTTCATGGTGGTGGTCTTCGGCGGGGTGGGCAGCCTGTGGGGAACAGTCGTCGGGGCATTTTCTCTCGGCATCGTCAACAAGTTTTTGGAGCCGGTTTCGGGCGCGATCCTGGGCAAGATCGTTGTTCTGGGTTTTATTATTTTGTTTATCCAGTTGCGCCCGCGCGGTCTGTTTGCGCTGAAGGGCCGGGCGGCAGAGGACTAGTCCATGGGCCGGAGTTTGATCATGGCGCGGTTGGCGACTTTGGAGAGTCGTCGCAACTGGAGCATTTTTGCCGCCCTCGCCGGAATACTTCTGGTGCTGGTGCCGGTGCTCAACCTGGCGGTGCCCGAAGATGCATGGCTGCATATGCCGACTTTTTGGGTCACCATGCTGGGCAAATTTCTGTGCTTCGCCATGCTGGCCCTGGCATTGGATTTGATCTGGGGGTATGCCGGCATTCTGAGTCTGGGTCATGGCGCCTTCTTTGGCTTGGGCGGCTACGCCATGGGGATGTACCTGATGCGCCAAATCGGCGATCGCGGTGTGTACGGAAATCCGGATCTGCCGGACTTCATGGTGTTTCTCAATTGGCAGGAACTGCCGTGGTACTGGTATGGCTTCGACCAGTTCTGGTTCGCGTTACTCATGATTGTGCTGGTGCCGGGAGCACTGGCCTTTGCCTTCGGCTGGCTGGCGTTTCGCTCGCGCATCACCGGGGTGTATTTCTCCATCATCACCCAGGCGATGGTGTTCGCGGCGATGCTGGCCTTTTTCCGAAATGAAATGGGCTTCGGAGGCAACAACGGCCTGACCGATTTCAAGGATCTGCTGGGTTACGACCTGGCGCTGCCCACGACCAAGCTCGGGTTGTACTGGGTCTCGGCCCTGGCCTTGGGGGCGGTATATCTGATCTGTCGCTGGGTGGTGACGTCCAAATTGGGTTGCCTGCTGATCGCGGTCCGCGACGCCGAAAGCCGGGTTCGCTTTTTGGGTTACTCGGTCACACATGCCAAGTTGTTTGTGTTCACCTTGTCGGCGATGTTGGCCGGCATTGCCGGCGCGTTGTACGTCCCGCAGGTCGGCATCATCAATCCCGGTGAATTTGCTCCGGCCAAGTCCATCGAGATTGCCGTATGGGTGGCAGTCGGTGGGCGCGGCACCCTTGCCGGCGCAGTCGCCGGCGCTTTCGCCGTCAATGGCGCGAAAAGCTATTTGACTGGTATCGCACCTGAGATTTGGCTGTTTTTCCTGGGTGCGTTGTTTGTATTGGTGACTCTGTTCATGCCGAAAGGTTTGGCCGGTTTGCTGCGCTTGTGGAAGAGTCGCCCGTTTGCCTCTCGCCGTCATGTCGATGCCTGAAGAACTCTCCGGTCCGCGCTCTGTCGCGCCACAGACGCTTTTGTATGTGAACGGCGTAACTGTCAGTTTTGACGGCTTCAAGGCGCTGAATTCCTTGAGCCTGATCGTCAATCGGGGCGAAATGCGTGCGATTATCGGGCCCAATGGCGCCGGTAAAACCACGATGATGGATGTCATCACCGGCAAGACGCGACCGGATTTGGGGGAAGTGCTGTTTTACGATCGGATTGATCTGACAACCCTGGATGAAGCGGAGATTGCCAATCTTGGAATCGGACGCAAGTTTCAGAAACCGACTGTCTTCGAAAACCTGACCGTTTTCGAAAATCTGCATTTGGCGCTGTCGGCGGATCGGCGCATTTTCGTCAATTTGTTCGCTTCGCTCAGCACTGCACAAAAGGAAAGAATCGAAGAGGTCCTGGAAATCATTCGCTTGAACGCGCACGCGCACGGAGTCGCGGGCGCCTTGTCGCATGGCCAGAAACAGTGGCTGGAAATTGGCATGCTGTTGATTCAGGATCCGGATTTGATGTTGCTGGATGAGCCGGTCGCCGGCATGACCGATGCCGAGACCGAGCAGACCGTCGACCTGCTCCAGGAAATCGTTCGCAACCATTCGCTGGTTGTGGTGGAGCATGACATGAACTTTGTGCGAAATCTCGGGTGCCGGGTCACGGTGCTGGATGAGGGGCGCGTGATTGCGGAGGGGCCAATGGATGACATCCAGTCGGATCCGCATGTGATTGAAGTTTATCTGGGGCGCTAGATATGTTGGTGGCGGAAAACCTTCACTTGTACTATGGCGCCAGTCATATTCTTCGGGGGGTCAGCCTGCAGGCTGAACGGGGCCGCATCACCTGCTTGCTGGGACGCAACGGAGTGGGGAAAACCAGCCTGTTGCGGGGACTGACCGGTCAAGTGGCGATTCGCGAGGGGTCGGTGCGTTGGGATGATGAAGATCTGACCACCATGGCGCCGTATGCGCGAGCGCGGCGCGGGGTCGGCTACGTGCCGCAGGGGCGCGACATCTTCCCGCGTCTGACCGTGGAGGAGAACTTGATGACCGGCTTCAACTGCCTGCCTCTGAGCGAAGCGCACCTCCCCGGGGAGGTGTTTGAACTGTTTCCGGTCCTCAAAAGCATGCTGGCGCGTCGGGGCGGCGATTTGTCCGGGGGTCAGCAACAGCAGCTTGCGATTGCGCGCGCATTGGTGACGCAGCCGAAACTGTTGCTACTTGATGAGCCGACCGAGGGGATTCAGCCGTCGATCATCAAGGACATAGAAGAAGTGATTCGCGTGTTGGCCCAACGTGGCGACATGGCCATCGTGCTGGTGGAGCAGTACTATGAGTTGGCGTGTGCCCTGGCCGACGACATTGCCGTAATGGATCGGGGACGCATCGTGATGTCCGGGCCGCTCAGCACTTGTGATGAAGCTGAGATTCGCAAACATTTAACGGTGTGATTCGCCATGGCGCAAGGAGCGGCAACCGTCGTATTTGAAGCCCAGAAAGGTCGCACTGTGTTGGGAGAGGTGTACCAAAGCGACCCGCTGCGCCTGCTGTTTCCGGACAGTGCGGCAGGCGAGCCCTTGACAGGCGCGTTGGTGACCACTTCAGGCGGTCTGGTCGGGGGCGATCAGTTGTCTATCCGTGCACGCAGTGGCGCCCGGACGGCCGGAAGAGTGATGGCCCAGGCGGCGGAAAAAATTTATCGCTCACTAGGCTCGGAAGTCGAAATCGAAGTGGATCTGCAGGCTGCCGAGGATTCCTGGCTGGAGTGGCTGCCGCAGGAGACTATCGTGTTTGAATCGGCGCGTCTGCGTCGTGTCACCCGTCTGGAAGTCGCGGTCGGCGCGCGTGTTCTGTGTGGCGAAATGTTGGCGTTCGGTCGGGCGGCGATGGGTGAGGATTTGACGGACGGGATGATTCATGAAGCGTGGGAAGTACGCTGCGAGGGGCATCTGGTCTGGTCCGATGTGCTGCATCTGGAGCAAGACCTTGCCGCCACATTAAAAGCGCCGGCGTGTTTTGATGGGGCCCGTGCAGGTGCCAGTGTTTTATATGTGGGGGAGGACGCATCGGAGCATCTGGAGACTGCGCGCGACATGATCCGCACGAGTGATGATTCAAAATCGCTTTATGCCTGGGCCAGTTGTGTGGGCCCGGTCTTGATTGTGCGCTGGTTGGGATGTGATGGCGCCACATTGCGCCGTGCGTACGGACATTTTTGGGCTACTTTTCGCCACCACGTTGCCGGCTACCCGCCTATAATGCCGAGGTTGTGGGAGATTTGATGCTCCGGGTTTCTTATGAATCTGACGCCACGTGAAAAAGACAAATTGCTGGTTGCGGTCGCAGCGGAAGTGGCGCGTCGGCGCCGCGCACGCGGGGTGAAACTCAATTATCCGGAAGCCATCGCGCTGATTACTGATTTTGTCGTCGAAGGCGCCCGCGACGGCTGCTCGGTGGCGGATCTGATGCGCGATGGGGCGCAGGTGTTGAGTCGTGACGAAGTCATGGAAGGCGTCGCCGAGATGATTCACGATATTCAGGTCGAAGCGACCTTCCCGGACGGCACCAAACTGGTGACGGTGCACAACCCGATTCGGTGATGTCATGATTCCAGGTGAACTGCTTCCTGCCGCCGGCGAGTTGTCGCTCAACGCGCAGCGCGAGACGGTGACCGTGCAGGTGGCCAACACCGGTGATCGTCCGGTGCAGGTCGGCTCACATTTTCATTTTTTTGAGGTGAACACGGCGCTGGAGTTCGACCGTGCGGCCACACGCGGTTGTCGTTTGGATATTCCGGCGGGCACCGCCGTGCGTTTCGAGCCCGGACAGAGTCGCGAAGTGGTGCTGGTGCCTTATGCGGGAGCGCGGCGGGTATTCGGTTTCAATGCGCGGGTCAACGGATCGCTGGAGGATTGAGATGGCTCATCGCATTGATCGCCCCAGTTACGCTTCCATGTTTGGTCCGACCGTGGGGGACCGGGTACGTTTGGCGGATACGGAATTGTTTATCGAAGTGGAGCGTGACCACACCGTCTATGGGGAAGAAGTCAAGTTCGGCGGCGGCAAGGTCATTCGCGACGGCATGGGCCAGTCGCAAGCCAGTCGTGCGGCCGGGGCGGTGGATACCGTCATCACCAATGCCCTGATTGTGGATCACTGGGGCATCGTCAAGGCGGATGTGGGCCTGCGTGACGGGCGCATTGCCGGCATCGGCAAGGCGGGCAACCCGGATGTGCAGCCGGATGTGGATATTGTGATTGGGCCGGGCACGGAAGCCATCGCCGGAGAGGGTCGGATTTTGACGGCCGGGGGCATTGACGCGCACATTCACTGGATCAGTCCGCAGCAAATTGACGAGGCGTTCTACTCGGGGGTGACCACCATGCTCGGAGGAGGGACGGGGCCTGCCGAAGGGACCAATGCCACCACCTGCACGCCAGGGCCGTGGCATTTGGGTCGCATGTTGCAGGCGGCGGAAGCATTTCCCGTGAATCTGGGCTTTTTCGGCAAGGGCAACGCCACACTGCCCGATGCTTTAGTAGAACAAATTGAGGGAGGCGCCTGCGGTTTGAAACTGCATGAGGATTGGGGCACCACGCCTGCGGCCATTGACACGTGTCTGACCGTGGCCGAGCAGATGGATATTCAGGTGGCCATTCACACGGACACCTTGAACGAGTCGGGCTTTGTGGAGAATACGATCGCTGCCTTCAAAGATCGCACAATCCATGCGTTCCATACCGAGGGAGCCGGCGGGGGCCATGCGCCCGACATTATCAAGGTATGCGGGGAAAGCAATGTGTTGCCGTCTTCCACCAATCCGACGCGACCGTACACGGTCAATACGATCGACGAGCATCTGGACATGCTGATGGTGTGTCACCATCTGGATGCCCGTATTCCGGAAGATGTCGCGTTTGCGGAAAGCCGCATTCGGCGCGAAACCATCGCGGCGGAGGACATTCTTCACGACTTGGGCGCATTCTCGATGATTGCATCCGACAGTCAGGCCATGGGTCGGGTGGGGGAAGTGATTCTGCGCACCTGGCAGACCGCCGACAAGATGAAGCGCCAGCGCGGGCGCCTGCCGCAAGAGCAGGGAGACAACGACAACTTCCGCGTACGCCGCTACATCGCCAAATACACCATTAATCCCGCACTGTGTCACGGTATCGCGACGCACGTGGGTTCGATAGAAGTCGGCAAATTGGCGGACTTGGTGCTGTGGAAACCGATGCTATTCGGCGTCAAGCCGGATTTGATTCTGAAGTGCGGCACGATTGCCGGGGCGGCGATGGGGGATCCCAATGCATCCATTCCGACGCCCCAGCCGGTTCATTACCGGCCCATGTTCGGCAGCTTCGGGGGTGCCCAGACCGCCGGTGCGGTCACGTTTGTCTCAAAGGCCGGCTGCGAGGCCAACCTGCGCGAGCAGTTGGGCTTGTCGAGAGAACTGCTGGCAGTCTCCGGCACTCGCACGGTGCGCAAGACGGATATGGTGTTGAACGATGCGACGCCAAAAATGGAGGTGGACCCGGAGACCTACGAAGTGCGCGCCGACGGCGATTTGCTCACTTGCGAGCCGGCCACCACGTTGCCGATGGCGCAACGCTACTTTCTGTTCTGATGCTGGGTCGGGCGATTGCGGTGGTGGCAGCCGGAAATTGGCCGGTCGCGGAGCAGCGCGCGACGGCAACCCTGGACTATGACCATCGGCATCGGCGGCGTTTGCGGTTGCCGACGGATAGCGGCCAGACTTTTTTATTGGACTTGGAGCGTCCGGCTCATTTTGATGAAGGCGATGGCTTGGCGCTGGAGGAAGGGGGCTACGTGCGGGTGATCGCGGCGGCGGAAGCGGTGGCCGACCTGCGATGTGCGACGCCCGAACAGACCGCGCGAGTTGCATGGCATATCGGCAATCGGCATGTCCCCTTGCAGGTTTTGGGGGAGGATTGGTTGCGCATCCGCGAAGATTCCGTCATTGTTGATTTGGTGCGCAAATTGGGAGCGCACGTCATTTGCTGCCAGGCGCCTTTTTCGCCTGAATCGGGCGCCTACACACACCGTTCTACGCATGGGCATGGACACTCGCATTGAAACGACGCCCCTGTTGCGTCTGATGGCTTGGCTGTCGCCTTCCTTTCCGGTTGGAGCGTACAGTTATTCTCATGGCATTGAATATGCGGTGGAAACAGGCTGGGTGACCGACCGGGAATCGCTGCGTCATTGGATTGGGCGCATTCTGCGAAACGGTGCGGGACAGACGGATGCCGCCTTGTTTCGGGCGGCGCACGAGGCGGTGACCGCGAGAGATACGGCGCGATTGTTGTGGGCACTGGAATATGGTGACGCCTGGCGGGCCACACGAGAGCTGGGTCTGGAATCGGCCAACCAGGGGGAAGCTTTCATGACTGCAGTCGGCGCCTCATGGCCGGCGGCTGGTCTGGATTGGGGAAAGGCTCAGGCCACTGCAAGCAAGCGTCCGTGTGTGTATCCTGTGGCGGTGGGCATGGCCGCGGCGGCGCATGAAGTGCCTCTGTCGGCGGCCTTGTCCGCTTACTTACAGGCCTTTGCGGCCAATCTTGTGTCGGCAGGATTGCGACTGATTCCGTTGGGGCAAACAGAAGGTCAAAACGTGTTGGCGGCATTGGAGAAAGAAGTACTTGAAGCGACGGCGGAAGCCTTGGAGCGGCCCCTCGAAGATACGGGTCAGGCGACCTGGATGGTGGATTGGACTTCCGCCCGACACGAAACCCAATACACCCGTTTGTTCCGCTCATGAAAAGTCCTTTTCGCGTCGGCATTGGCGGGCCGGTCGGCACCGGCAAGACGGCCTTGATGGATGCCTTGTGCAAGCAGTTGCGTGACACCTACAGCATTGCGGCGATCACCAACGATATTTACACGGAAGAAGACGCCCAGTTTCTTATCCGTTCGGGTGCGTTGCCCACCGAGCGTATCGCCGGGGTGGAGACCGGAGGATGTCCCCATACGGCCATCCGCGAAGATGCCTCCATTAATTTGGCGGCGGTGGAGGCTATGCGGGAGCAGTTTCCCGATCTGGATGTGGTGCTGATTGAATCCGGGGGCGACAACCTGGCGGCGACTTTTTCCCCGGAGTTGGCGGATGCGACGATTTACGTGATTGATGTATCCGCAGGCGACAAGATTCCGCGCAAGGGCGGTCCGGGAATTACCCGTTCCGATTTGCTGGTGATTAACAAAATCGATTTGGCGCCTCTGGTGGGGGCCTCACTGGAAGTTATGGACCGGGATGCCCGGCGCATGCGCGCGGACCGGCCGTTTTTATTCAGTAACCTCAAGACGGGGGAAGGAGTCGATGCCATCGTCCGTTTCGTCACCGACATCGGCGGGCTGGCCTCGGCCGAATCCGAGCAGCCGTAAATTTACATCATTGGGAGGATGCTATGAAATCTTGTTTGGGAATCACCACTATCTTTGGATTTTGGGCCTTGACCAACATGGCCCATGCCCATGAGGCAGGCCATCCCGAAAGTGCAATCACCTGGGTAATTGTGGGTCTGGTGGTATTGGCCGCAGGGTTGGGCAGACACGCGATTGTGCGTGTGTGCCGACGGTTGTTCAAATCCGACTGAGGCTGTTTTTTGGTTATCATGTAAGACGGTAAGGTTTTTGGAGGCAGGGGAATGGCTCATTTCGCTCTAAAAATTGGTGTGGTGTTGGTGTTGGTTCTGGGAGAAATTGGGCAGGCGGTTGCGCAATCTTCCGAAGATATGGACGAGGTGGTTGTCGTCGGCAGCCGGATCGCCCGGCCGATTTACGATTCGTCCAGTCCTGTCACGGTCATTACCGATCTGGAGCTGCAGATGCAAGGCGCCGAGACCTTGGCGGATGCCCTGCGCGATACAACCTACAACAGTTTCGGCAGTTATCGCGAGCGATCCGGTACTTCCTACGGCCAGGTGTCGCTGGTGGATTTACGGGGCTTGGGTGCGAATCGAACGGTGGTTTTAATCAATGGTCGTCGTGTTCCGGGCTCGCCCTTCACGGGCACTTCGGCCGTGGACCTGAATACGATTCCGCTGGCGGCCATTGAGCGTATTGAAGTCTTGACCGACAGTGCTTCGGCCGTGTATGGGGCCGACGCCATCGGCGGCGTGGTCAATGTCGTCTTGAAGCGTGATTACGAAGGCAGCGCAGTCAAACTGGGGGCAAGACGGCCCAATCGTGCGGGTGCGGATTCCGAGACGGGCAGCGCCTTGTGGGGGAGTTCTTTCGACCGAGGACACCTGATATTTGGGGGAGAATTTTTCAAGCGCGAAAAAATCAGAGACCGCGATCGCAGTTACAGTCGCACGGCCATTACCGGGGACGATTTCGGGGATACCTACGGAATCTCTGCCGGCGGCAATACCGGATTCACAGAGCGCTACACTCAATCTTTTGTGGTGGGGGATTGCGATCCGAGCGTTTATGCGGGCACGTTTAACAACCCTTATGGAATCACGGGACAAGGCTGCGGTTATGCATACGCCGACATTAAGTATCAGACGGCAAACCTGGAGCGGAAATCATTCTTTCTCAACGGCACTTATGAGTTGACGGACCAGTTGGAGTTGTTTGCGAATATTCGTTATACCGATAACGACACCTCCGGACGCTATGCTCCGGCCGTGGGTCTCGTGACGGTGCCCAAAGCCAACTTGCAGAATCTGCCTGCCGACATCCTTGCGGCTGCCGGAGACAATGTGAATGTGTTCCACCGTTTTGTGGCGCACGGGAATCGCGACGATGTGGTGGACCTAAAGGAGTACGATCTCCTGTTCGGCGCGCAAGGCGAATTTGACAGTGGAATGGGCTATGAAGTGGCGCTGCAGTACTACCGCTACGATGCTTTTGAGACCGGCAATACCTATGTGTTGACCAAAGAAGTCGTACAGGCGGTGAAAGACGGGCGCTACAACCTGCAGGAGCCGTTTTCCACCGACGCGGAACATCTGGCGGCGGTGGCGGAGACGGGAGTTGAGTTGACTCGGGAGGCGGTTACGGAATACCAATCCCTGCGTGCTTCGCTGAATGATGTCGCGTTCGATATCGGGGACCGTACAGCGGAATGGGCCGCCGGTTTCGAATGGTCGGATGAAGATTACCGGGACCAATACGACCGCTATCGAGAGGACAACAACGTGCTGGGTTCGGCCGGCAATTCAGCGTCAGGACAGCGCAGCCGCTGGGCGGTATTCGGAGAACTGGCGTTGCCCCTTCTGGATCGCTGGGAAGTGACGCTTGCCGGGCGGTATGACCAGTACGCGGATTTCGGCTCGGCGTTTTCGCCGCAGATCTCCAGCCGCTTCGACGTCAGTTCTTTTCTGACGCTTCGGGCCTCTTGGGGCGAAGGCTTCAAGGCTCCGGATTTGACCAACCTGTATTCAAAAGAAGCGATTGGATATCCGACGTTGGTTGATTACTATCGTTGTGATGCGGCGGGCATTCCGGTGAACCAATGTCCGGCCTATCAAGTCGAGCAACAGACTCAAGGCAACCCGAATCTGCAGGCCGAAGATTCCAGAAGTTTCAATGTGGGCGCCATTGTGGATGTCGGTCCTTTCAGTGCCAGTCTTGACTATTTCCGCATCAAATTGACCAATGCTGTTTCCATTTTGTCGATGCAGGGCATCAATCGACTCGAAGCGGACGGGAAGTTGCCGGATGATGTTGAAGTCATACGCGGTGACCCGGTGAACGGGGTTCCCGGCGCGGTGTACAAAATTATCAATCCCTTCGTCAATTACGCGGAGACCGAAGCGAAGGGGGTTGATTTGCGCGTCAATCTGGACCTGAGCACCGACTGGGGGGATTACAACGCCAGTCTGCAGTGGTCGCGCCAACTCGGTGACGGGCTGGGCACGTCAAGCTTGAGCAGCGGCTTTCCGAAACATCGTGCCAGCGGCATGTTGCGCGCGATATGGAACAACCTGACGGTGAGTTGGTATACCTACTACATTTCCAGTTTCGCCAACAGCAGGGGAACCGGGAAATACAAACACTGGTTGAGTCACGATCTCACCTTCAACTGGCTGGACCCAATGGGGCTGATCGGTTGGGAGGTCACCGGAGGCGTGCGCAATCTGGCCGACCGTGATCCTTCGATTGATCCGGTGAGCGGTTTTGTTTCCAGCGTGGCTTTGGATTTGTACCCGGTTTCCGGGCGGGTGCCGTTTCTGAAACTTACCTACGCTTTTGACAGCTAGACGAAGGCTGCCAAAGCGTTTCCGCCACTTCATGGCGGTGGGCCAATGCCCGCGCCAAAACAAACAGTAAATCCGACAGCCGGTTGAGATAAACGCGCACTTCCGCGGGTAGAGTGGGCAGTGCGACGATGCGCCGTTCGGCGCGTCGGCATACGGCTCGGGCGACATGACATTGCGCAACGGCAGCATCGCCGCCGGGCAGCACAAATTCTTTCAGTGGGGGTAACGCCGCGTTGTAGGTTTCAATCAAAGTTTCAAGCTGCGCAATGTTTTCCGTTGTAAGCAGGGGAGTCTCACTGCCGGCGACGAGGGCGCCCATATCGAACAATTCATGTTGCCGGATTTCCAACAACTGATCCAATTGCGGCTCATCGCAATGGGCGCGCAACAGTCCCAGGTGGCTGTTCAGCTCGTCAATGGCGCCTAAAGCTTCAATTCGCGCATCGTCTTTCGGAAGTCGGGTGCCGCCGGCAATGCCGGTGGTGCCGTCATCGCCACTTTTGGTGGTGACGTGAGAGATGCGATGACCCATGCTTATTGATGGGTTTCCAATATGGCGATGACCTCGCGGGCGTGACCGCTGGGCTTCACATCAGTCCAGACGTGTTGTATGACTCCTTGCGGGTCGATCAGAAACGTGCGCCGTTTGGCGTAGACAAAACCCAGCATGCTGCCTTGAGCGTCATAACGCGCGGCGACTTCTCCGCCGGGGTCCGACAGCAACAGAAACGGCAGGCCGTATTTATCAATGAACGCACGGTGGCTTTCCGGATCGTCGACACTGATGCCAATGACATTGGCATTCATTTGGTGAATGATTTTCAACTCGTCGCGAAATTCACAGGCTTCCGTAGTGCACCCAGGGGTATCGTTTTTGGGATAAAAATACAGGACCAGCCATTGACCCAGGTGGTCGGACAACTGGTGCGTATTGCCGTAGGCATCGTTGAGGGTGAACAGGGGTGCCGGCATTCCGGGCTCGACGGCCTCGACGGTCAGTGGCGCACACAGGCCCAGCATCAGCAGGCTGCGCCGCAACCAGGATACGGTTTCAGGCATGTTCAATCTCCGCACAAAGCATCACGACTGCATCTTATACCGGAAAATCACGACGGGGTGCTGACATCCGCGTCGGTTTGATACCAGCGCAGTTGCTCGCGCAATTGGACGACGTCACCGACGATGATCAAAGTGGGAGGAACCACGTCTTGTTCTTTCACCAACTGCGGCAGGTCCGCCAGCGTGCCGGTCAAAACCCGTTGTTGCGGGGTGGTGCCCCGCGTGATTAAAGCGGCAGGCGTCTCGGCGGCAAGGCCGTGCTTCACAAGTTGCCGACAGATTTCCGCGCAACCGGCCAAGCCCATATAAAACACCAGGGTTTGGTGCGGGTGCGCGAGCATTTCCCAATTCAGATTGACGCTGCCGTCTTTGAGATGGCCGGTCACAAAAATGCAGGCTTGCGCATGGTCGCGGTGCGTCAGGGGGATGCCGGCATAACTGGCACAACCGTTGGCGGCGGTGATGCCGGGGACAATTTGAAAGGCCACTCCTTCTTCCATGAGGGTGGCGATTTCCTCGCCTCCGCGTCCGAACACCAGAGGGTCGCCGCCTTTGAGGCGCAATACGCGCTTGCCTTCCCGGGCCAGACGCACCAGCAGCGCGTTGATGGACTCTTGCTCAATCGTGTGGCGGCTGCGTTCCTTGCCGGCGTAGATTTTTTCGACGTCCTGGCGCAGCAGTGCCATGATGGGTTCGGAAACCAGCCGATCGTAGACGACAACATCCGCTTGCCGAATCAGGCGCAATGCCCGAAACGTCAAAAGGTCCGGGTCCCCGGGCCCGGCGCCGACCAGATACACCTCCCCGCGGTCCGGCACGTTGCCCTGTTCCAATTCACGTTCCAGCAAAGCCTGGGCCTCGGTCTCGCGACCGTCCAGCACCTGCTCGGCAATGGGGCCGGTCAAGGCCGCTTCCCAAAAGCGTCGCCGCAGACGCCGTTCGGTAAATCGGGCGCGAACCGGGCGGCGGAAACGCTCGACCAGAGAGGCGAGGCGGCCGAATGCATGGGGGATACTGCTTTCCAGTTGATCGCGCAACAGGCGCCCCAGTACCGGCGAGGCGCCGCCAGTCGAAATAGCGACCTGGAGAGGGTCTCGACGGATGACGGAAGGCAGCAACACATCCCCGGCCGCGGCATTGTGCGCGGCATTGACCAGCAAGCCTTTCGCCCGGGCTGTCTGGGCGATGCGATCGTTGAGGGCGGCATCGTCGCTGGCGACGACGACCAGGAAAGCATCGTCCAGGTCCTGCTCCTCGAAGGCGCGGGCATGGTATTCCAGATGTCCTGCGGCGGCGTGTTCCTGGACTGTCGAAATGGCGTCGGGAGCGACAACCACGACTTGGGCCTGGGCGTGCAGGAGGGCCTCGATTTTGCGGCTGGCGACCGGTCCGGCGCCGACGACAAGGCACCGCCGTGCCGAGACATCGGCGAACAGGGCAAGTTGGCTCATGGACGCGATTTTAATTTAGAGTAAAATTTGCCCGTCGTTTCTTTACAACTGCAACGTTTATGTATCGATTGATTGCTATCATCGTCGGCCTGGGTATTCTGGCCTCCGCGGTGTTTATGGCGCTGAAGGACCTGTAGAGCTGACGGACGGGCGCGCGGCCTTCCGAAGCGGGTGCGGCAAGCTGAACGTGATGCGTTCGGTCCGCCCTTCGACCTCTCGGGGCTCACCGCCGTAGTGCGTGTGCAGGTGCGCCACCACTTTTTGAACCAACTCCTCAGGTGCGGAGGCACCGGCGGTGACGCCGATGACTTCGCGGTCCGACAGCCATTCCGAGCGAATCTCATCGGGTCCGTCAATTAAATGTGCGGAAGCTCCCGCCTGTTGAGCGATTTCCACGAGACGGTTGGAATTCGAGCTGTTCGATGAACCGACCACCAAAATAGGGTCGCAGCCCTTCGCGAGTTCGCGCACGGCATCCTGCCGGTTTTGCGTGGCATAGCAAATATCGCTGTGGGCCGGCTCGGTGATGTGAGGATAGCGGCGACGCAAGGCGGCAACAATTTCTTCCGTATCACTGACCGACAACGTCGTCTGCGTGACATAGGCGATATTGGTTTCGGGAGGGATGGGCAGGCGTTCCACATCGGCGACTGATTCCACCAGATGCAGCATTTGTCCGGCGGCCAGACCGTGCCCCAGCGTACCTTCGACCTCGGGGTGGTGGGCGTGGCCGATCAAAATGACTGTGTGGCCTTCCTGACAGAAGCGCAACACTTCCATATGGACTTTGGTCACCAGAGGGCAGGTGGCATCCAAAGCGTGTAGTTGGCGTTCCGCCGCTTCCTGTTTAATCGTCGGCGAGACGCCATGCGCGCTGAAAATAACCACCGCACCTGCAGGCACTTCTTCCAGCTCGTCGACAAAAACCGCCCCCTTGGCGCGCAAATCCCGCACGACCAGACGGTTGTGCACAATCTCGTGGCGCACATAGACGGGTGCGCCAAACAATTCCAATGCGCGCTCCACGATTTCGATGGCGCGATCGACTCCGGCGCAAAAACCGCGAGGATTGGCGAGACGAATTTCCATCAGTTGGAATCTCCAGACCGTACTATTGTGCACAACAACCCGATCGCACCCAAGGAAATCACCGCATCCGCAAGGTTGAAGGTCGGCCAGTACCATTGCTGGTAATGCAAGGCAATGAAGTCGGTGACAGAACCGGCGACCAGCCGATCAATCAGGTTGCCGACCGCACCGCCGGCAATCAAAGCCAGACAACTGATCAGCAGTCGGTCCGACGTGGGTGCGCGGTGTATCCATCTCAGAATCCAGGCGATGATCGCGATGCTGAGGACGGATAAAAACCAACGCTGCCAGCCCCCAGCCTCACTCAGCACTCCGAATGCCGCCCCGGGGTTGTAGGTCAGCACCAAGGAGAAAAAAGGCAACACCACCAGTTCCTGGTGTAGCGGCAGCAGGCGTTCGGCGAGCACCTTGCTGAATTGATCCAGCACCAGCGTGATTCCGATAATCGGCACCCCCAGGCGCCAGCTGCTAGACATGTCGGCGCTCTTCTCCGTCCCCTTCGATATTGCTGTGGCAGCGGGCGCACAGCTGCGGATGTTCTGCGATCGTGCCGACGCTGGGGTGATGATGCCAACAACGTGCGCATTTGGGATGCGGGCTGGGTGCGGCGGCAATGTGTATTTCCGCCTTGGCTTCCGTCAGCCAGTGCTTTTGCGCTCCTTCCGGCGGTTGGTCGCATAGACGCGCTGCGGACGTGATGAATAAAAACTTCAATTCCGACCCCAAGGCCTGCAGAGCATCGGAGACGGGAGGCTCGGCATAGATTTCGACTTCGGCGTCCAGAGCGGCTCCGATGGTGTCGTTTTGCCGCATCGGCTCCAGCGTTTGGCTCACCGCTTGGCGTACTTCCAGAATAAGCGGCCAGTTAAAAGAGGCGTCTGAGGATTCCTCTTTCCAGGATTGGAGGTCCCACCATTCGCACAAATGCACCGAGGGCTGTTCCTGTCCGGCGGGCAGATGTTCATAAATTTCGTCGGCGGTGAATGGGCAAATAGGCGCCAGCCAACGGCACAGCACCTGCGCCAACTCGTACATCGCCGTCTGCGCGCTGCGCCGGGCGGGGTGGTTTGCCGGCAGCGTGTAAGTGCGGTCCTTGGTCACATCCAGAAACAGGCTGCCCAATTCGTTGGTGCAGAACGTGTGCAGGTGATGGCTGATGCGGTGGAATTGGTAGTTCGCATAATCCTCACGGATGGATGCATCCAACTCGGCGGCCCGAGACAAGATGTAGCGCTCCAGACTGAGCAGTTGGTTGGCAGGCAAAGCATCCGTCGCCGGGTCAAAATCGTACAAATTGGAGAGCAGATAGCGGGCGGTGTTGCGGATGCGGCGGTACGCCTCAGCGGTGCGATCAAGGATTTCGTCGGAGACGGTCATCTCCGCGCGGGTGTCGCTGCTGGCCACCCACAGGCGCAGAATATCGGCGCCCAGGCGATCGACGACTTTTTGCGGGGCGATGATGTTGCCCCGGGACTTGGACATCTTGTATCCCTGCGCGTCGACAACAAACCCGTGAGTCAACACCTGGCGGTACGGGGCCTGAGTGTTGAGCGCGACTCCGGTCAGCAGTGAAGACTGAAACCAGCCGCGGTGCTGGTCGGATCCTTCCAGATAAAGGTCTGCCTGGGTCTCCGGGGTTGAATCCAGCACCGTGCGGTGGGTGACACCGGAATCAAACCAGACATCCAAGGTGTCGGGAGATTTAACGTAGTGCTCGGCTTCTTCGCCCAGCAACTCTGCCGGGTCCAGTTCGAACCAGGCATCAATCCCCTGATGTTCGATTCGTTTGGCGACTTCTTCCAGCAAGGTGGAAGTGTCGGGATGCAGATCGCCCGTTTGACGGTGCCAGAACAAGGGAATTGGAGTTCCCCAAGTGCGTTGGCGACTGATGCACCAGTCGGGTCTGCCTTCCAACATGCCGCGGATGCGATTGTGTCCCCAGTCGGGATGCCACTGCACTTGATCGATGGCCTGCAGGGCCGCCTGCCTTAAGTCATGCGCCTCCATGCGGATGAACCACTGCGGAGCGGTGCGGAAAAATAACGGAGTGTGATGGCGCCAGCAATGCGGATAACTGTGCGGATGGTCGGCCCGCGACAGCAGCCGTCCTGTTTCTTCTAAAGTCTGTACGACGTGCGGATTGGCGTCGGCCAGAGACAGGTTGGCGACGACCGGGGTGTCTTCCCGAAAGCGTCCCTCCTCATCGACGGGACAATCAACCGGCAGATCAAATTCCAGCCCCACCGCATGGTCTTCCGGGCCATGGGCAGGGGCGGTATGCACGCAACCGGTGCCTTCATCGGCCGTCACATGCATGCCGGTGATGATCGGCACGGTTCGATCCAAAAACGGATGACGCAGCGGGATGCCTGCCAGCGCCGCGCCTTTTACCGCGGGCGCCTCCACCGGTTGGGCGTCGACCCGTTCGCAAAATGCCTCCCGCAACTGTGCGGCAACAACCAGGTAGTGTTTATCGCGCCGGACCAGCACATACTCGAAATCCGGATGCAGACAGACGGCTTCGTTGGCCAATAACGTCCAGGGAGTGGTGGTCCAGATGACGGCGGCGATGGGGACCGAGTCCTCCAGTCCAAACGCCTGTGCCAACCTTGCGTCCGCGGCTTCAAAACCGACATCAATTGCCATGGAGACATGATCTTGATAATCGACCTCGGCTTCAGCCAGCGCCGAATGGCATTGGGCGCACCAGTAGACAGGTTTGAAGCCGCGGGTCAGATAGCCGGAATCCAGCAGTTTGCCCAGCGCGCGAACAATTCCGGCTTCCGTTTTCGGCTCCATGGTCAAGTAGGGGGTGGCCCATTCCCCGAGCACGCCCAGGCGGATGAAATCGCGTCGCTGGATGTCGATTTGTTTGGTGGCGTACTGACGGCAGGCCGCACGAAAAGCGTGGCCATCGGCCTGTTTCTCGCGAGACAGTTTCTTTTCGACCTGCAACTCGATGGGCAGGCCATGGCAGTCCCAGCCGGGGCGGTAAGGAGCATCCAGTCCGTCCAGGCTGCGGGAACGCACGACGATATCCTTGAGTGTTTTGTTGACCGCATGGCCCATGTGCAGGGCGCCGTTGGCGTAGGGAGGACCGTCGTGGAGCAAAAACCGCTGCCGCCCCTCGCGCAACTGCCGCAACTGGCCGTACAAGTCCATTTCCTGCCAGCGTTTGAGACGCTCCGGTTCGCGCTGGGCAAGGTTGCCCCGCATCGGGAACGCTGTTTGCGGCAGGTTTAGGGTGTCGCGGTAGGAATTAGCCGGCATGAATCAGAAAGTGTTCACGCGCGGATCGAACATCACGCTCGATCTGCGCACGTAATTGGTCAACAGAATCAAAACGGCGCTCGGCGCGTAGGCGCACGTGAAAGCGCACGGTCAGGGTTTGCTCGTACAAGTCGCCATCAAAGTCTAGCAGATGCACTTCCAGGGTCAGGCGCGTCCCTTGTACGGTGGGTCGCGTACCAATATTGGCGACGCCGTGTCGAAGACTTCCTCCCCAGTCCGTGCTGACCGCAAACACTCCGCGCAGGGGAGGATTGTGTGGAAAATCCAGGTTGGCGGTCGGAAAACCAAACTCCTGTCCACGTTGCTCGCCGCGAACCACCGACGCGGTAATCGCATATGGGTGTCCCAGCAAGGCTTCAGCCTCTTGCAGATTGCCATCGGCCAGGGCCGCACGAATGCGGGTGCTGCTGATACGTTCTTCTCCCTCCGAGACCAGCGCGGTGGGGGTGAACTCGAAGTCACGGCGGGCGGCTTCCGCTTCCAGTAAAGCGGTATTGCCTTGGCGCTGATAGCCGAAGCGGAAATTGTTGCCAACCGTCAGGTAACGCACCTTCAGGGCGCCGCACAGTATCTCTTCGATAAAAGTTTGGGCCGGCATTTGTGCCAGGTGGGCATCAAAAGGCAAGACGACCAAGTGATCCAAGCCCGGGCACCATTCTTCAATCAGGCGCGCCTTGTCCGCTAAAGAACTGAGACGGGGAGGGGCTTCGGAGCCGTGGAAGTGTTCTGCGGGACTGGGCTCGAATGTCAACAGTACGCTGGCGAGATTTTGCGCTTGGGCGGCCTGTACCACTTGCGTCAGTACCGCCTGATGGCCCCGGTGGAGCCCGTCATAGTTGCCGACCGTCGCCGCGCAAGGAGGAAGAGGCACCTCCCCGAATGCACTCACTCGCGCATGTCCGGGGATATGCTCGGCGAGCGGAATCATGATGCAGCGGGTTGTGCTTGGAGATGCCGGGGACGGACGCCCAACAGCCACATCACCAGCGTATAGATGCCGGCGCCCAGCGCAATCAGTCCGAGCAGCCACATCAGGCGCATGCTGAAATGCCATTGCGCCCAGTCGGTGCTCGGCGGCAACAGCCACCACAGAGCGGCGGCCATGACGATGCAGGCGAGTATTGCTTGGGCCAATAAAAGACCGGTGGCGCGTGAAGCGACATAGAAATCCCGGCGACCCAGACCTCGATACAGCAGAAAGGCGTTAAGCCAGGCGGCCAGTGCCGTCGCTAATGCCAGTGCTGCATGTGGCCCCGGCAGGTCCATTGCCAGCCAAGTCAAGACCCCGATCCCCGTCAAGGCCATGTTGGCCAGCATTGCGATGACACCGATACGCACCGGCGTGCGTGTGTCCTGATGGGCAAAAAAGCCCGGGGCGAAGACTTTGACCAGAATGAAGGCAGGCAAGCCGGCGGCGAACATGGCCAAGGACAGTCCGGCCATGCGGGCATCCAGCAATGTGAATTCGCGGTACTGCAGCAATGTAATCAGAATCGGTTCGGCTAGAAGTGCGAGTCCGGCAGTCGCCGGCAATGAGACGATCAACCCCAGTCGCACTCCCCACTCCATGCCGGCGCGATAGCCGGATGTGTCGTTGCGAGCGCAACATTCCGACAGGCGCGGCAATAGCACCGTGGCGGTGGAAATGCCGAATAAAGCCAGGGGCAGTTCGACGAAACGGTCCGACAAATACAGCCAACTGATGCTGCCCACCGCTAGAAATGACGCCACGAGAGTGTCGAATAGCAGGTTGATTTGTACGACCGATGACCCGAACAAAGCCGGCAGCATCAATCGGGCAATCCGGCGCACGCCGGAGTGTTGCCAGTCGAGGCGCGGACGCGGCAGCAAGCCGAGACGATGCAGCCAGGGCAACTGCACGGCCAGCTGCAGAATCCCGGCGATGAAAACTCCCCAGGCCAAAGCATAGGCCGGTTCTTCCAATCGGGGTGCCAGCCACAATACAGCGGCGATCAAAGAAAGATTCAGCAAGGCCGGAGTGATGGCAGGCAGGGCAAAGCGTCCGATCGCATTGAGCATGCTGCCGGCCATAGCGGTCAGTGAGATGAACAGCACGTAGGGGAAGGTCAGGCGCAACAAATCACCGGCCAAATCGGCGCGATCATCGCCGGCAAAACCGGGAGCAAAGACAAGAATCAACAGGGGCGCGGTCAAAATGCCGACAGCGGTGATGCCAAGGAGAATGGTCGCCAAGGTGCCGGCGGTGGCATCAATGAGCGGCTTTAAATCTTTTGGACGTTGTTCGCGATACTCAACGAATACCGGCACAAAGGCCTGCGCGAAGGCGCCTTCGGCGGACAGACGCCGCAAGAAATTAGGAATACGGAAGGCGACAAAGAAGGCATCCAGGGCCCCATGTGCGTTGCTGACAAAAATAAATATTGCCGCATCGCGCGCGAACCCCAGCACCCGCGATATCGTGGTCATGATCGCCGTGGTGGCCAGAGAGCGAAACAGGCGTATCATGTATGGAAAACCGCGGTAGCGGCGCTGTAATATTATAGAAAAGCGTCGGTTGCAACCTTGGTTTGGGCAAAAGAATTGACTTTATGACCGGCGGGTAGTTCGAATATACTTCCTGTAGAAGGTTGCCCAGTTGGAAATATGAAAAATGGCCGACTAGAGTGGTCTATTCGTGCGGGGAATCGTAGCCTGCACAGATGGCCCAAGTGTCAAAATTTCTGCAATCAGCCACGCTGCAGCATATCGTGCTGTGCTAAAATAGGCAACGCCTTGTGCAGGCGTTGCGGCCTTCCGTGATGCCAAGGATGCAAGCCCATGGTGGCGGCGTCGATTAGTCGAGTCCTCGCAGCCCAGTTTTTGGTGACCCTGCTGGCTTCAGCAGGGATTTTTTATGACTGGAAATTGGGAATGGCAATGATGCTTGGCGCATTATTGTGCTGGGTTCCGAACGTGCTGGCTGCCTGTTGGCTGTTCCAGACGCGACGGGCAAAGGGGATTCGAGACGAATGGCGGCGAATGCGGCGGACATGGATGTTGCGCTGGCTGGTGACCTTGGCAGGTTTCGGACTGGTACTGGGGCTGTGGCCTGAAGTGTCACCTTTACCCCTGTTCGCGGCTTATGTCGCGACCCAGGCGGTCGCCCTGCTTGGGGCCGTGTCACATTGAATGAGTATTACTGAACTTACTTTGCGTGGAGTCCACTGAGCATGGCGACGGAGTACGCGAGCGGGTCCGAATACATTAAGCACCACCTGACCAACCTCACCTACGGACAGTTTCCGGATGGGAGTTGGGGGTTTGCGCACAACGCGCAGGAAGTGCAATCGATGGGGTTTTGGGCAATCCATGTCGACTCGATGGCCTGGGCGATTGGCTTGGGGGCAATCTTTGTGGGTCTGTTTGCCACCGCTGCCCGCCGTGCCACTGCCGGGGTGCCGGGGGGCTTTCAAAATGCTGTCGAACAAATCGTAGAATTCATTGATAACACGGTACGAGATTCCTTCAATCACACCAACAGTCTGGTAGCGCCGCTGGCGCTGTGTTCGTTCGTTTGGGTATTTTTGATGAACCTGATGGATCTGGTGCCGGTGGACTGGGTGCCGTGGGCGTTTCAATTGGCGGGGGTGCACTACATGAAGATTGTGCCGACGACGGATCCCAACATCACCATGGGGTTGTCGTTGTCCGTATTCGCCATGATGTTGTATTACAGTTTTCGTTGTAAGGGGGTCGGCGGTTTTGTGGCGGAATTGACCCTGCATCCGTTTACCGCCAAAAACCCGGTCATCAAAATACTCTTGATTCCAATCAATCTGTTTCTGGAAGGCGTGGCGTTGGTGGCCAAACCGGTTTCACATGGCTTGCGCCTGTTCGGCAATCTTTACGCCGGCGAAATGATCTTTATCCTGATCGCGTTGCTGCCCCTGTGGGCGCAATGGACCCTATCCGTGCCTTGGGCAATTTTCCACGTGTTGGTGATTCTGCTGCAGGCATTTATTTTCATGGTGTTGACGGTGGTGTACCTGAACATGGCGCATGACACCGGACACTGATCGGATTTCTATTCAACCTATTTTCACTTTGGAGTATTTTTCATGGAACTTGTATCTGGCCTGATTTATATCGCGGGTGGCCTGATGATGGGTTTGGGGGCGCTGGGCGCTGCCATCGGCATCGGCAACCTGGGCGGCAAATACATGGAAGGCATTGCGCGTCAGCCGGAATTGATTCCGATGCTGCGCACGCAAATGTTTATTGTGTTGGGTCTGGTGGATGCGGTGCCGATGATTGCCGTCGGTATTGCCTTCTACCTGTTATTCGCGGTCGCCTAAGTCGGCGGGAGCCTTCCCGATGAATATTAACCTCACCCTGATCGGCCAGGCGATTTCGTTCGCGATTTTCATCTGGTTCTGCCGCCGATTTGTGTGGCCGCCGGTGATTACTGCGCTTGAGAATCGTCGCAAGCGGATTGCGGAGGGTTTGGCCAATGCCGAAGCCGCCGCCGCCGAGCGGGAACAGGCGGCTCAGGAAGCCCAGAAAACCACAGGCGATGCCCGCACCGAAGCCTCGCGCATTCTCAATCAGGCGGAACGCCGTGCCGGGGAAATCGTGGAAGAGGCGCGCGTGACCGCAAAAGAAGAAGGCGAGCGCATGCTGGAGCACGCCAAATCTGAAATTGAGCGGCATGAGCAGCAGGCTCGCGAGCAGTTGCGCGGCGAGGTTGCAGCTTTGGCGATTGCCGGAGCGGAAGCGGTCTTGCGCCGTGAAGTGGATGCCCAGGCGCACGCCCGGGCTCTGGATGATCTGGCAGGTCGACTGTGAGCCAGGCGACCTTTGCCCGTCCGTATGCGCGTGCCGTGTTCGGGTATGCGTGTGAACAAGAGGCCTTGCCGCAATTCTCGGACATGCTGGCGCTGGCCGCGACGTTGGTCGGTGACGACCGCGTGCGCGAGTTGCTGATCAATCCGCGACTGTCCCGCGAACGCCGCTGCAGCATGCTGCTGGAGTTGGGGGAGGGCCAATTGGATGCCCCCATGCGGCAGTTTCTGCAGATTTTAGGAGATCGCGATCGGCTTTTGCTGTTGCCGGAAATCGCCCAACAATTCGAAGATCTGCGGGCGGAGCATGAGCAACGCCTCACCGCGGAAGTCGTCAGCGCCCGGGCGCTGGACGATGCGCAACAAGAACAAATTCGTGCCGAATTGGCTGCCCGCACCGGTCGTGCGGTGGAGTTATCGGCACGCACTGATGAACAACTGCTGGGCGGCGCAATTGTACGCGCGGGTGACCGAGTGCTGGATGCGTCGCTTCGCGGACGCCTGCAGCAATTGGCACAAAGCCTGGCCTGATCGTTAAATCCGGAGTAAGACCGAATGTCTGCCTTGAACCCGACCGAAATTTCCGAGTTAATTAAGCAACGCATCGCTGCGTTTGATGTGGCCCCGCAGGCTGCCAGTGAAGGCACTGTCGTGATGGTCACGGACGGCATCGTGCGTATCCATGGCCTGCAGGATGTTATGTCCGGCGAAATGATCGCATTGCCGGGCGACAGTTATGCCATCGCCTTGAATCTGGAGCGCGATTCAGTCGGCGCGGTGGTGTTGGGC
Organism: uncultured candidatus Poriferisulfidus sp.; assembly: GCA_965221375.1. Taxonomy (GTDB): domain Bacteria; phylum Pseudomonadota; class Gammaproteobacteria; order Poriferisulfidales; family Poriferisulfidaceae; genus Poriferisulfidus. Next base: position 334,184 of record OZ244883.1, read on the forward strand.
GAATACCGTCACATCAGTGAAGGGGCGACTGCGCGCTGCACCGGTCGTATTTTGGAAGTGCCTGTGGGCGAAGCGTTGTTGGGTCGGGTAGTGAACTCGCTTGGAGAACCAATCGACGGTCATGGGCCGCTGGATCTGGAGACGCGCTCGCCGATTGAAAAAATCGCTCCGGGTGTGATTGAGCGGCAGTCGGTGTCGCAGCCGGTTCAGACCGGCCTCAAGTCCATTGACGCCATGGTGCCGATTGGCCGCGGTCAGCGCGAGTTGATCATCGGCGACCGGCAGACCGGTAAAACGGCCTTGGCGATTGACACCATCATCAACCAGAAAGGTGCAGACCTCAAATGCATCTACGTGGCAATCGGTCAGAAAGCCTCGTCCATTTCAAATGTGGTACGCAAACTGGAAGAGCATGGCGCCATGGAACACACCATCGTGGTGGCGGCCTCCGCATCGGAGTCCGCGGCCATGCAATACATCGCTCCTTATGCGGGTTGCGCGATGGGCGAATTCTTCCGCGACCGCGGTGAAGACGCACTGATTATTTACGATGATCTGACCAAACAGGCGTGGGCGTATCGCCAGGTGTCGCTGCTGTTACGTCGTCCTCCGGGGCGTGAGGCGTATCCGGGGGATGTGTTCTATCTGCATTCACGGCTGTTGGAGCGCGCTTCGCGAGTCAATGCTGAATATGTGGAGCGCATCACGGACGGAGCGGTGAAAGGACGTACCGGGAGTCTGACGGCGTTGCCGGTGATTGAGACTCAGGCCGGGGACGTGTCCGCGTTTGTGCCGACGAACGTAATCTCCATTACCGACGGGCAGATCTTTTTGGAGACGGATTTGTTCAATGCCGGTTTCCGTCCGGCCATCAACGCGGGCTTGTCTGTCTCGCGCGTCGGCGGCGCAGCCCAGACGAAGCTCATCAAAAAGTTGGGTGGCGGGGTGCGACTGGCACTGGCACAGTACCGCGAGCTGGCGGCGTTTTCGCAGTTTGCGTCGGACCTGGACGAGCAGACGCGCAAGCAGCTGGAACGAGGCGAGCGGGTAATGGCTTTGATGAAACAGGGCCAATATCAGCCGATGTCGATTGCAGACATGGCATTGTCCTTGTATGCGGTCAACGAAGGCCATTTGGATGCGGTGGCAGTTGATGAGATTCGGGCATTTGAATCCGCTCTGCACAATTACGCGCGTTCCGAACATGGAGAATTCCTTGACGAACTCAACGCCAGTGGCGGCTGGGACGATGCGATCGAAGCCCGGTTCAAGGACATTCTTGAGACTTTCGTCAAAACGCAAAGCTGGTAAAGACTGATGGCGGGCGAGAAGGAAATTCGCACCAAGATTTCGAGTATTCGCAATACTCAGAAGATCACCAAGGCGATGGAGATGGTGGCGGCCAGCAAGATGCGTCGCGCCCAGGAGCGGATGCGTGCAGCGCAACCCTATGCCGACAGGATTCGCCAGGTCATCGGGAATCTCGCCCACGCCCACGCGGAATACCAACATCCGTTTTTGGAAACTCGTGAAGAGGTGCGCGGAGTCGGCATCATCATAATGTCGACCGATCGCGGCTTGTGCGGCGGCCTGAACGTCAATCTGTTCAAATTGGTGTTGCGCGAAATCACTCAATGGCGCCAGCAGGAAGTGCCGGTGCGGTTGTGTCTGCTTGGCAACAAGGCTACCGCCACGTTCAAGCGACTACGGGATGTCGAAGTGGTTGCGCAGGCCTCGGGACTGGGAGATGCCCCGAAACTGGAAGAAGTAATCGGCCAGATCAAAATCATGCTGGATGATTACACCGAAGGCCAGACGGATCGGGTGTTTGTTGCGGAGAACCGTTTTATCAGCACCATGAAACAGCAGCCACAAATCAACACATTGTTGCCGACGCCTCCGACGGAAATGGAGGAGTTGGAGCATTACTGGGACTACTTGTATGAACCGGATGCACGTGCAGTCCTTGATGGTCTGCTGACGCGCTATGTGGAATCACTGGTGTATCGCGGCGTCGTGGAGAACATCGCCTGTGAGATGGCTGCGCGGATGCTGGCGATGAACAGCGCTTCCGACAATGCAGGCAACCTGATCAAGGAGCTGCAGTTGATTTACAACAAGGCGCGCCAAGCGTCGATCACACAGGAAATTTCAGAAATCGTCGGTGGCGCGGCCGCCGTCTGATCTATCAAACTATTAACAGGAGACCGAACAGTTTATGAGCTCGGGACAAATCGTAGAAATCATCGGCGCGGTCGTGGACGTGGAATTTGAGCCGTCCGCGGTGCCGCAGGTGTATGACGCCCTGAAGGTGTCGGAGGAGAACTTGACGCTGGAGGTACAGCAGCAGCTGGGCGACGGCGTGGTGCGCACCATTGCCATGGGGCCTTCCGACGGCTTGCGTCGCGGCCTGCAGGTCGAGAACACGGGTGCGCCGATTTCGGTGCCGGTCGGGCGCACGACGTTGGGACGCATTATGGATGTACTGGGCGATCCGGTGGACAACCAGGGCCCGGTCGAGTCCGAGGAGCACATGCCGATTCACCGTGCGGCGCCGACGTTCCAGGAGCAGTCCGGCAGCGGTGAGTTGCTGGAGACGGGAATCAAAGTGATTGATTTGCTGTGTCCCTTTGCCAAAGGCGGCAAAGTCGGCCTGTTCGGGGGCGCAGGGGTCGGCAAGACCGTCAACATGATGGAGTTGATCCGCAACATCGCCATCGAGCACAGCGGTTATTCGGTGTTCGCCGGCGTCGGTGAGCGCACCCGTGAAGGGAACGACTTCTACCACGAAATGCGCGAGTCCGACGTGTTGGACAAGGTGGCGCTGGTGTATGGACAGATGAATGAACCGCCGGGCAACCGCCTGCGGGTGGCGCTGACCGGTTTGACGATGGCGGAATATTTCCGCGACGAAGGCCGTGACGTGCTGATGTTTATCGACAACATTTATCGTTATACGCTGGCCGGCACGGAAGTCTCGGCGTTGCTGGGTCGTATGCCGTCGGCAGTGGGCTATCAGCCGACTCTGGCAGAGGAGATGGGGATTCTTCAGGAGCGCATCACCTCGACCTCGACCGGTTCCATCACCTCCATCCAGGCGGTCTATGTGCCGGCAGATGACTTGACGGACCCTTCGCCTGCAACCACCTTTGCGCATTTGGACGCGACGGTGGTGCTGTCACGGCAGGTCGCGGAGCTCGGGATTTATCCGGCTGTGGATCCGTTGGATTCCACCTCGCGTCAGCTGGACCCGCTGGTCATAGGCAACGATCACTATGACACGGCGCGTGCCGTTCAGAACACGTTGCAGCGATACAAGGAGCTCAAGGACATCATCGCCATTCTGGGGATGGATGAGTTGTCGGAAGAGGACAAGCTGGTCGTCGCCCGGGCCCGTAAGATTCAGCGTTTTCTGTCGCAGCCGTTTTTCGTGGCGGAAGTGTTTACCGGAACGGAAGGTAAGTACGTATCTTTGAAGGATACGATTGCCGGTTTCCGGGGGATTGTCGACGGCGATTACGACCATTTGCCGGAGCAGGCGTTTTATATGGTCGGCGCGATTGATGAAGCAGTGGAGAAGGCGAAATCGCTGCAGAACTGATTGTGGCTACGTTGCAAGTCGAAATCGTCAGTGCGGAGCGCGAGATTTATTCGGGCGAGGCCAACTCGGTCATCGCACCGGCAATCATGGGCGAGGTGGGAATCTTTCCCAAGCATACTCCGCTGATTACGCATCTCAAACCCGGTGAAGTCCGTGTGGATGCGGTGGAGGAAGGTGAGGAGTTGTCTTTTTACGTCTCGGGTGGGATGCTGGAAGTGCAGCCGCATCAGGTGACGGTGCTGTCGGATACGGCCATGCGCGGTGCCGATTTGGACGAAGCAAAAGCGGAAGAGGCCAAGCGCCGTGCCGAGCAGGCACTGGCGGATCGTCAAACAGATATTGACTCGGCGAAGGCGTTGGCGGAGTTGGCGGAAGCGGCGGCGCAATTGCGGATGATTCAGAAATTGCGTAAAACCGGACGCAGTTAAGCCCCTTCGGGGCGTACAATGCCGCGAAACATGCGTGCCGCCCCATGACTGTTGAAGCTGTAATTCTCGCCGGTGGCGAGGGCAAGCGTTTGGGTTTATCCGTGCCCAAGCCGTTGCTGGATTTGTGCGGCAAACCGCTCTCCCAGCATGTCCTTGAGACGGCCGCGAAGGTTTCCGATCACCTGCATCTTGTGCACAGCCCGGACACGGGTGAGGCATTCAATGCGATGCTCGAAGAGGCAGGCCTCTCCTGCACTCTGCACGTCCAAGAAAAACCACGAGGCACTGCCGATGCCTTGACCTATGCTCTGCCGGCGTTGCCGGATGATGCGATCGTTTTGGTGCTGTGCGCGGATGTGCCGCTATTGGAGGCGGAAACGCTCGAACAGTTGCTCAAAGCGCGACCCGAATCGGGTCTGGCGTTTTTGACAACCCGTGTGGCGGAGACGCACTTGGGGCGCGTGATTCGAAATGCCGAAGGAGAGGTCGTCGCGATTCGCGAATATGCGGATGCCAGCGAGGAAGAAAGACAGTTGGATGAATGCAATGCCGGTGTCATGGCGGCTTCGGCAGAAAGTTTTCGCCGTTGGTGTGCAGGCCTGGATACGGAAAACGCGCAGCAGGAGTTGTATCTGACCGACTGCATTGCACAAGCCGTGCATGAGGGTGTGGCGATTGGCACGCACGAATGTTCACACGTCGAAGGCCTGGGGATTAATAACTCGGCGGAATATGTGAGCGTTGCCCAGCACTGGCAGCAGCAGGCCCGAGAAAAATTAATCGCACAAGGCGTTTTGTTGGAAGCTCCGGAAACCATCTGGTTGTCGGGCGATGTGGTGGCCGAGGCGGGAGTGCGAATTGGTTCACACGTGGTGTTCGAGGGTGCGGTGCGTCTGCGAAGCGGTGCGCAAATTCGCTCGCATGTATCGTTGCGCAACTGCGACATTGGGCCGGACGCCTGCATTGAGGCTTTTTCCGTGATTGAGCAGGCGCGTATTGGTGCGCGTTGCCGGGTCGGGCCTTTTGCGCGGCTGCGGCCTGAGACGGTTATGGAGGAAGATTCGCGGGTGGGGAATTTTGTAGAGGTGAAGAAATCCACGATCGGTGAAGGGACAAAAATCAACCACCTTTCCTATGTCGGTGACAGTCAGGTGGGGCGCGATGTCAATATCGGCGCAGGCACAATCACCTGCAATTACGATGGGGCCCGCAAGCATCCGACCGTAATCGGAGATGACGTATTTATCGGTTCGGGAACACAATTGATTGCACCGGTGACCATCGGTGCGGGGGCTACCATCGGTGCGGGCTCCACAATTACCAAGGATGCGCCGCCGGGTGAGTTGAGCCTGTCGCGGAAAAAACAAGAAACACGCAAGGGCTGGCGCCGTCCTCAAAAAGACTGATGTGCGGGATTGTTGGCGCACTGGCCCGCCAAGACGTCGTGCCGATGTTGCTGGACGGTCTGCACCGTCTGGAATATCGAGGTTATGACTCAGCAGGCATCGCCGTCCTGAACAAAGAGGGGATGCATCGGGTGCGGTGTGAAGGGAAAGTGGATCGGTTGGTACAAGAGGCACAAAAAACAAAACTAAGCGGGATGATGGGGATTGCGCACACCCGCTGGGCCACGCATGGTGCGCCGTCGGAACAAAATGCACATCCCCATATGGCGGGGACAAAGCATCGAATCGCCGTGGTGCACAACGGCATCATCGAAAATTACCAGTCTCTCAAGGCGCAGCAGGAAAAAGAAGGTGTCGCACACGAATCGCAGACCGATTCTGAAGTCATGACTTGCCAGATCGCGAGCCATTTGAGTGGGAATCAGGATTTGCGGGAAGCGGTGTGCCAAACGGTCGGAGAACTGGAAGGTAGTTTTGCGTTTGCGGTGATTGATTCGGAAGACCCGACCTGCATGGTGGCGGCACGCCGCGACAGTCCCTTGGTGGTGGGACGGAGTAAAGAAGGCTTGTATGTCGCGTCCGATATTCAGGCTCTAACGGAGGTGGCGACAGAGTACTGCGTGGTGCAGAATGATGATGTGGTGTTGTTGAGTGGGGACGAGGTAAAAATTTGGAGGGATTCCAAGCAGACAAGTTGTCAATGGGAGCCGTTGAATGCGGATGACGTGCGCAGTGAATTGGGCGGTTACGCGCACTACATGCAGAAGGAGATTTTTGAGCAACCGGTCGCGGTTACCCACACGCTGGAGGGTCGTATTCAAGCGGATCGCCTGGCAGATAATCTGCTGGGTCCGGATACGGAAGCAATCTTGAAGCAAACGCACGCCGTACAAATTGCGGCATGTGGAACCAGTTTTCATGCAGGACTGCTGGCCCGGCACTGGCTGGAGCGTTATGCAGGGGTCGAATGCCAGGTGGAAGTGGCCAGTGAGTTTCGTTATCGGCGGCATGCTCGCGATTCCAATACGTTGTTTATTGCGATTTCGCAGTCGGGTGAGACGGCCGACACGTTGGCGGCTTTGGATTTGGCAAGTGAAAATCCGGCTTATCACGCCACTCTCGCGGTGTGTAATGTTAGTCACAGCACGATGGCAAGGAAGGCGGATCTGACATTGCTGACACGAGCAGGTCCCGAGATCGGCGTTGCTTCCACAAAGGCATTCATTACTCAATTGACGGCGTTGATGTTGATTGTTATTGCGCTGGGTCGTCACCGGAAATTGGACTCGCAGACGGAAGCGGAGCTGATTGGACAATTGGCCAGTCTGCCGGCTCGGCTGGAGCGAGTACTGGAATTGGATGAGGCTATTGCGGTCCTGTCGCAACAATTTGCAGACAAGCACCACGCTTTGTTTTTAGGACGCGGGTCGCACTATCCCATTGCGATGGAAGGCGCACTCAAGTTAAAGGAGATTTCGTACATTCACGCAGAAGCCTATGCGGCGGGGGAATTGAAACACGGACCCTTGGCACTAGTGGATGCGGATATGCCGGTCGTGGCCGTTGCGCCGAATAACCGCCTGCTTCAGAAACTCAAGAGCAATCTGGAAGAGGTGCGAGCGCGTGGAGGCCGCCTTTATGTGTTTGCAGACAAACGTTCAGGGTTTGAAAGCGATGACGTGATGACGGTATTTGAACTGGATGCGCCGGATATTGCTCTAGCACCTGCACTGTTTACGGTGCCCCTGCAGTTGCTGGCGTATCACTGTGCAAAAATCAAGAAAACGGATATTGATCAGCCGCGGAATTTGGCGAAGGCGGTGACGGTGGAATAGTGTAGATTGTTTCAGGCACAACAGGGTATTGCACACTTAATTTCGCCCTCGAACTGTTCAAAAAAGTAAGACCACTTTAAGAATGTTTTTATGAGTTTAGACTACAAATTAAAACTCAACATGGAGTCCGAGCATAAGTCCCTTTACAAGTGGGGTATTGATGAAATTGACGAGGAAGGAAAGATTGTTAACGAGAAACTCATTCCATGGGGGTGGGGTGTTAATTTCAAAACAAAAAATATCTCGTACAAACCCAGTTATGAACTTCGTAAAAAACGCGAATACGATGAGGACGAAGATCGTATGTTATTTATGGGCGAACACAAAGGTGAACACAGAATAGATGAAATTGAAGCAATTCACGGTGAATTGGAAGTTGACGGCGATGCTATTATTCAGATGTTTGGAACGAATAGACATGTTAGATGTTTCAACCTAAACATAGGTGTCGGTGAAAAAGGACTTTGTTATTTATTTGGTTCCCCTCAATATACTACAGAAATTGATTTTCGAGATACCACTTCTCCCGATTTCGTTGAGTTGTACATAAGACTCAGTGAGAAGAAGTTTAGGGAACTTTCTCAAATGATTATTGCCAAGAGTTTAACTTCGGTGTTTATCCGCGTATCTGGTGTCTCAGGATTTTATTCTCGCTGGTCCCCCTCAGTAGAGACAGACTCGATTAAGGTTCTTACAAAACATCATGAAGTCGAAATTCCTGAAGGTTGTGATATTGAACCACCGATTACAGGACAAGTAAACAATCTTCGTATGATTTTGGAGATGAAACAAGAATTTGGGCTGACTCAGCAAGTTGATAGTGAAATTGTTGATGAAGATGAAGTCCTCGATGAGGACGAGTTTGATGAAACCTTTGACAACACTTCTCAAATATCGAGAAGCAGAAGTGAAACTCTGCAAGAACAAACAAGAAATGAACTTCTTGTTCTTCAAAAAATAGTCAAGAGGCTACTGTGGGTGATTATTATCATGTTGGGGATCTTATTATTAAACTCGTAATCTGAGGTGGTCCTACTTCTTTGGACAGTTTGACGGCGAAGTTAAGGTGTACTCCGGTTGATTTAATGCCCTCGGTGAATGAGCCTACCAAAGGTAGGCGGTTGGTGTCAAATACAGCACTTCGATGACGGCGCGCACGCGCGTGGGAATGCAGGTCGATTACGACTGATGGGTTGCCTCCGAACGTGACGGTTCCTCTCCGCACCGGATTCCCCGAAAGAGTGCAGCGAAGCGGAACAGCTGCCAAGTGACGGAGCGCGATGAAGGCCCTGGCAAAAGCTCCGGCGTTCTCCGTACGCGGGTCAAGGGAGCGCTTCATGCCACCTTCCTCAAGCCCCGGTAAACTTCGTCCGGAGTACGCCCGCCGAGCGCGGAATGTGGGCGCGTATGGTTGTAAAAACCGGTCCACGAATCAATCACTCGCTGCGCGTCGCGACCATCGTCGAGCTCGTGCAGATACACCGCCTCATACTTCAGGGAACGCCACAGGCGTTCGATGAAGATGTTGTCCAGATAGCGTCCGCGACCGTCCATCGAGCACTGCGCCCCCGAGGCGCGCACCCGCTCGGTGAACGCCGCGCTGGTGAACTGGGCGCCCTGGTCGGTGTTGACGATGTCCGGCACGCCTGTGCGTAGCGCCACATCGAGCGCCTCCACACAGAATGCGCCCTCCAGGGTGTTCGACAGACCCCAGGACAGGACGCGGCGGCTGGCCCAGTCCATGACCGCCACCAGATAGGAAAAGCCTGTAGATACAGGCACATACGTAATATCCGCACACCACACCTGGTCGGGTCGGCCGATCGTCAGATCCCGGAGTAAATAGGGATACACCCGATGCTGCGGATGCGGCATGCTGGTGCGTGGCTTGCGGTAGATCGCTTCGATTCCCATCTGCCGCATCAACCGGCGCACCCGGTGTCGCCCCACTTCTATCCCCTCGCGTGCCAAGTGCCTTACCAGCTGCCGGCTCCCGTAGAACGGGTACTCCAAGTGCAACTCGTCCATCCGCCGCATCAGCACCAGATTCGTCGCACGCTCTCCCGCGGGCTGGCAATACCGCGACGACCGGCTGAGGCCCAGCAGCACGCACTGGTGCGTGATGCTCAGGGGGCCGGACTCCTCGAGCATCAAACGCCGTCGCGCACGACTCAACGACCCAACCCGCGCAGAAAAAAATCCCGCTCTACCGTCAGTTCGCCAATCTTCGCGTGAAGCTCTCGGATCGTCTTCTCGGAATCCAATGCGGCCTTCCCCGCCGGCGCTGCGAAGACCTCTCCGAGGCCTTCGACCGCCTGCCGTTTCCAGACCCTCACCTGGTTCGGATGCACCTCATACCGCGAGGCAATCACCTGAATCGTGTCTCGTTCGCGCAACGCCTCAAGCGCTACCCGCTTCTTGAATTCCGCTGTGAACCGGCGTCTCTTTCTGGCCATGTCTGATGACTCCTGAAGCCCTTGGAGGACACTTTAACGAACTGTCCGAAAAAGTAGGACCACCTCACTCATCAAGTATTTTTTTCATTTACTTTTTAATCTTCAGAATTCCAAGTCTAATAACGATTAGTAATACTGAGGAAATAAAATACTCAATAAGGAATGGAGAGAAAACTCCCGCTCCGTTCATATTTCCAAACCCACTCAAAATTACACTTACTAAGTACGAGAGGATTGTTGAATAAATGATCTTGGTAGTCTGGTCTTTATTTTTAAAGAATAATTTCCCAAATAATAAACTAATAAGAAAGATTGCAACCATTCCTCCTATAACGATTGGTAACATTGATATAACCCCTTTAAAATAATATTGAGAAAAAGTGTACATCAACCAAATTGAACTACTTTATCTATAACGAGAATTTAATATTTAACTTAGTTTGTAATAAGAGTAATTAACTAATTTTTTGTCAACCTTAATTTAGGAATTAACTTGTATTAACTGGAGTATGAGAATTCTTGGTATGTTATATCGAAGATATTCAGTTACGGTTGAGTAGATATCACAGCGAATCACTGATAAATCAAATCCGTGACTCCCGGTTTTGCCAGTGAGATTTTTTCGTGGCCACAAATTCTGGTGTCCGCCCGGTAAGGACGAAGGTCATGTCTTTCTTCAGTATCAGTGGAAGCAAGTTTCAAGATTTTCTTTTCATCCATACTTCTTCTATATGGATAGCGTAGCTGGTCAACCGGGAAAGTTTTATTTCGAATGCCCATCCAGTGCCTTTTTGATGCGATTTTGAACATTGGGTCCAGTGCGCTTGAACCCAAAGAGGCGAGAAACACTCTTAATTAGTGTTTCCATCTCAACATGGCCACTGTCTTTTCTGATTAAGTCGGCGCACGCTCTAATCTCTTCTTTTGCCAAGTATTGAGGGTCTCTAAGCGATCCTGTTTCTTGGTTTCTATCACGAACCTGCGGAGAGGAAAATTGCTCATTTGTTCCCCAGAAATTCTCGCTGTCAAGAATTTCTTTATTCGCTCTAGCGAGAAGCAAGCCTTTTTTAACCGCACGTTTGATACGACTTCCCGCTGTTGACCTCAAATAAGCATTCGCATACCGACGAGCTATTTCATCCACATGAATCAAGCCCTCAGTTTTTACGATTTGTACAACCAATTGAGCTATCTGAGAAACTGGAAGTTTGTGTGGCGCATATGAAGAATCTACCTGTATATGAGCCTTTTCATACTTGGGTATAGAGGTTTCATTCACGGAAAGATCTAGGTTTTTTCGATCAATTTCAGGTTGTTCTTGGGACGGTTCGAGGCGAACTTCGTGACAGCCTTTAATAGATTGGTTGACATCTCGTGATTCTGCGGTTTCAAGCGCTTTTTTTAGGCGGTCGATTTCGAAGGTTCTTCGATGATACCAATCCGTGCTCCAAATACGGTGGAAGGACCAGCCGAGATCTTCAAGGATTTGTTGTCTGTGGCGGTCGCGTTCGCGCGCCCACAGTGCGCTGTGATAGATTGCGCCGTCGCATTCAACTGCAAGGATGTAGTGCTCGTGATTCTCGGAGCCTCTTATACCAAGGTCGATTTTGAAACCTGCAGTTCCCACTTGATGGTCTGCTTGATATCCTAAGGCGCGGATTTCTCTCGCGACATCTTCTTCGAAAAGACTATCCGCTTCTTCGCTGGTTGAGAAAATTTCTTTAAGCTGTCCCGTTTCGGCAAATTCAAGGAATTGTTTCAGGATTCTTGGGCCTGCTTTTTTAGCACGACTTAAGTTAATTTCACTGGGATCGAATGACACGAAAACCTCGCATGCCACACGCGACCGACTGAATAAAACATTGAGCCTTCTTTCTCCCCCGTCCGAGTTAATTGGCCCGAAATTCATACTTGCAAGTCGACCGTTTGGTTTGTGCGGTCCATATCCGACGCTAATTAAGATAATGTCACGCTCGTCCCCCTGCACATTCTCGATATTTTTGACAAAAATATTCTCAGATTTGTTGTTGCGTAGGTGCTGATCGAAAATCGCATCCGTACGCCGATTAAGTTCCACAATTTGAGTGACCATGTCAGCTTGTGCTTTTGAGAAAGTAACGACGCCAACAGAAAATTTGGGCCGGGTTTGTGTAATTTCACGTAATCGATCAACAATTCTTGTTGCTTCAATGAGGTTAGTGCCAGGTCTGCCACCACCGTGGTTAGTATTTGAATATACGCCTGGAACTTTCTGTAGGCTCAGCCCGCGGAGACCGCTGGATCCGAGGGGAGAGGGAGGAAGAATAAGCTGATTATTGTAAAATTCCCTATTTGAGACGGTAATCAGGGAAGGGTCGCGTGAACGATAGTGCCATTCGAGCATGCTTTGTTTGAGACCTCTCGCCTCACACAGCGACAAAATGCTTTCCATCTCAGTCGCGCGTGCCGTGAGGGGAACTTCCTCATCTTCATCACTTGAGGTTTCACTATCGTCAGTGAGGCGCTCAAAAAATGAGGTCGGCGGCAACTGTTTTTGATCTCCGACTACAACAATCTGGTGAGTCCTCGCGACACAACCCAATGCGTCTTCCGGTCGCACTTGGCTTGCCTCATCAATAACGAGAAGATCGAATTTCAATTTTTCTGGTGGCAGAAACTGTGCAACAGAAATAGGGCTCATGAGGAAAACGGGTTTAATGCTTTGAATTGTTGATCCTGAGGCTTGCATCATTTGACGGATTGACCTGTGATTGCGTTTTTTGGCAATTTCTCCTAGTATGAATTTCATTTCTCCATCAGCCCCTTGTGGAACTTGCGACAAATGGTGGAAACGAATTAATCGTTGAACTTCTTCCAGTCTGCAAGTATCATAAGTTTGGAATTTTTCAACAATTTTGTGGCGGTCGATTTGGGAAATGGAATTGAGCTCAGGGCAACGCTCTAGCATACGGTTCCAACGTTCCTCGTTCAACGTGTAAAGAAATTCGTCTAGCATACATCCTGGTGAGGTGCCTTCAACTGCGGTGAACTCGAAAAAGTCTTGCAACCCATGGTTTCGCAATTGGCACCTAGTGCGTTCAAACTCAATCCAGACTTCATATTCCTCCGGATGAGATACCATTTCTGAAAATTGCTGCATCCAAGCTTCTAAATCTGCGCTTTCGAAAGAATCCATGCTGAAATTTTCAAACTGCAGAATGTCCACAACTTTGGCCATGGATTCAGAGAGGGCTTTTTCAATTTCGGAGCAGCTTTGATAATCCAGTTTGGTCAAGCCGGGATTGTTTATTAGCCCATTTAGTTCTTGGACTGAGAAACCCAGCAAGGCAAAATCATCTTGAGTGAGCCATGAAATACAATTCTGTGCCGCCTTCAAATTAGTACGTTCCCCGCGCCAAAGTTCTTGGAGATGCGTAGCTAAATACCTGGCTTCGTTTTCATAATCTTTCTGTTTCGCTTGTGCCTCAATTAAAGTATCAAGGAGCTCCAACCGATCCAGCGGGGTTTCTGGCAAAGCACCTTTGAGCAAGGCTGCCAGTTCCCGCGAAGCAGATTTATATTTACCGGATATTCGAGCAAGCCAAGATTGCGTTCCCATCAAGAAATGGGTTCTTAAATGAGAAACCTGCTGCGACCATACGGTTTCTAGGAAAATTTCACCAAGGTGATTTTTCAAAGCGACCCATTCAGATGCAGTCGCAATTGCCTCACGGAACTGAGAATTACGAATATTTGAGTAACAGCACTCTAAAACTTCCAGTGTCTCTGGGGGTGCATTCTGAAGAAGGTCGACAATCTTGCTCAGTGATTTTGTGTCTTTGAGATTTGTAGGTTTCTGTTTGTCGAGGTTGGAGTGTAGAGCGTTGCCAAATTGGGACCATTGCTCAAGTGCTGCAATCGCAGCGCGCAATTTTTGGAGTAGCCTCTGCAGTCCAATTGGCTGAAGATCGAGATTTGTCACACCCCGGAAGGGGTGCAATTGCTCAGGTCCGTGGTTGGATAGCCATTGGTTATATTCTTTGATTAATTGACGAACTGCGACGAACTCGAAAAGGTCCTGTAACCCATGGTTTCGCAATTGGCACCTAGTGCGTTCAAACTCAATCCAGACTTCATATTCCTCCGGATGAGATACCATTTCTGAAAATTGCTGCATCCAAGCTTCTAAATCTGCGCTTTCGAAAGAATCCATGCTGAAATTTTCAAACTGCAGAATGTCCACAACTTTGGCCATGGATTCAGAGAGGGCTTTTTCAATTTCGGAGCAGCTTTGATAATCCAGTTTGGTCAAGCCGGGATTGTTTATTAGCCCATTTAGTTCTTGGACTGAGAAACCCAGCAAGGCAAAATCATCTTGAGTGAGCCATGAAATACAATTCTGTGCCGCCTTCAAATTAGTACGTTCCCCGCGCCAAAGTTCTTGGAGATGCGTAGCTAAATACCTGGCTTCGTTTTCATAATCTTTCTGTTTCGCTTGTGCCTCAATTAAAGTATCAAGGAGCTCCAACCGATCCAGCGGGGTTTCTGGCAAAGCACCTTTGAGCAAGGCTGCCAGTTCCCGCGAAGCAGATTTATATTTACCGGATATTCGAGCAAGCCAAGATTGCGTTCCCATCAAGAAATGGGTTCTTAAATGAGAAACCTGCTGCGACCATACGGTTTCTAGGAAAATTTCACCAAGGTGATTTTTCAAAGCGACCCATTCAGATGCAGTCGCAATTGCCTCACGGAACTGAGAATTACGAATATTTGAGTAACAGCACTCTAAAACTTCCAGTGTCTCTGGGGGTGCATTCTGAAGAAGGTCGACAATCTTGCTCAGTGATTTTGTGTCTTTGAGATTTGTAGGTTTCTGTTTGTCGAGGTTGGAGTGTAGAGCGTTGCCAAATTGGGACCATTGCTCAAGTGCTGCAATCGCAGCGCGCAATTTTTGGAGTAGCCTCTGCAGTCCAATTGGCTGAAGATCGAGATTTGTCACACCCCGGAAGGGGTGCAATTGCTCAGGTCCGTGGTTGGATAGCCATTGGTCATATCTTGTGATTAATTGGCAAATCGACTGTTCTTTTTCTCGCGAGATATTCACTAAATGGCTGTACTTCAATTGTGGTGGAGAAACATTTCGGCCTGCGAAATCAATCAGCGCAGACAGTACTTCGAAGGGTGTGCGGCCAAGATCTTCAACAGGATTGTGAAGCAAAGCGGTAAGCCTGTTGAGTTCATCACGCGATTGTTTAAGTTGGTGGGAGTTGTCGGTTGTTTTTTGCGCAGTTCGTACTTCTGATAGGGTCCTGTTGAGTTCTTTCAAGAATGCTTTTTTATTTGTGTTTCTTGAGTGCAGTTCTAGACAGAGATCCCGCAGGCCTGCTTTCACCATGCGCGTGTATACGACTTCAAGTGCAGCCATTTTTTCGGCCACAAAAAGCACTTTTTTATTGTCATATGCGGCGGCAGCAAGAATGTTAGTGATTGTCTGAGATTTGCCGGTGCCCGGAGGCCCCTGCACAATCAGGCTGCGGCCTGCACGCACTTCCTCGATGACTTTGGTTTGGCTAGAGTCAGCGTCTACTACATGCAATATCTGATTGGGTTCGAGCACCTCATCCAGACGATCTTCTGTTCCAAAAAGGGGAGGTTCTGATTCGAAACCATCTGCAAGAAGCTTCCTCACTAAAGGGTTGTTCGTCAGGGATTGATTGTTCCAATTAGAGGGGTCTAAGTCTCTGAACATTAATAATTTGGCGAATGAGAAAAATCCCAACTGCATGCCATCTTGATCAAGGGTCCACCGACGTTGTCCGGAAATAGCGGTAGATACTTTTTGAAAATAGTTCGAGGGGATGAAATCGTCGTTGTCTTCGATCTCAGGAAGAGTAATGCCAAAATCTTTTTCTAGCCGTTCTTGAAGCGGTAAATTGGTGGCAATATCGTCGTCTCGGCACTTAATCTCATAAGTTGAGGAGCGCACTTTTCTGGTCAGCTCTACTGGAAGTAGAATGAGAGGGGCTTCGCGCAGAGTTTCGGAGTTTTTATTTTCATACCACTGCAGAAAGCCCAAATTTAAGTAAAGGATGTTAATGCCTTGCTCTTCTTCCGCGGTTCTCGCGTTACCGCTGAGCTTGAGTAACCGTTTTTGAAGAGTGTCCTGCGTCAGAGGGGTTTCAAGAAACGAGTCGGTATAGCGGCATTCATCAAATTCTTCATCTTCCAGGCCGAGAGTAACATCTCCCTCGTAATGTTCATCTTCCTCGACTCCTTTGGCAAGAAAACCCATCTTTTTGCTGTCGGCCCGTAGTATTTTGAAAATGTCATCGGAGCGCTCATTGATGATGTTGAGAGCGTTTATCCGCCTCGTGTTTCGATTTACATGAATGAGCCGACTGCGGGCACCCGTTTGGGCCAGCTTTCTCCGTGTTGCTTCAAGTAAACCTACTAACGGCGTCATCTGGACTATCGGGATGGTGTATATGCTATTGCCACGGATGGTTTAATCGTGGAATCGCGATACATATGGTAAATAAACTATATTGAGATAAATTATAAACTCAAATTGATCGGCTCGTGGCTAGAATCGCAGAATTTGGGGGGGGGGCTTGAGTCCACTACCGACTGCGATAGAGGGTGCACTTAATCCGAAGGAATCTTATACACACTAATGATGCGGTGATCCAGAATTTGAAAGAAGGGAATTTGGTTCAGAAAGTGCGTGAACAAAATGGCAGGCGGGCGTAAGCACATAATTTTTATAATATAAAATTGTTCTTCTTGGTTAATATTCTCAGAGTTTCAATTTTGGTTATGACTTCTTCGAGACACATACAAAAACCACAAAAGCCAAGTCAAGAAATGCGCTAGAGGTTTTGTTCATTATTAAATGGAAGATTGGAATTTTTCGTAACGCCAAGCGAGCAAGTCACGATCAGGATGGTCCTGTTCTCGTGCAGGTAAACAGATTGCACGGCCATCAATTTGTTTCAACACCTCAAGCATCTCTCCGTCATTGGTTCCAATTAGTTTTTCCGAAAGGTGCAGACGATAATCGGGATCAATACCGATTAAATTCGCGTCAAATGCCGCATGATGAATTTTCGTCAGAGGAATACCATTGCTTACGATGGGAAGCCCCTGATCCTTGTCGGGTTTGATGTGGGCGGCGTCAAGGAGTTGCGGCATGGGCATGCCGGAAATAGCACACTTCCCGTTATAAGCGGAGATGACCTTTTCGCGAAATAAAGCTTGATGAAGTCGCTGTTTGATAGTTCGGGAGGCATAGCGTCGCGTATCCGGTGTGGGTGCTTTGATTAGTGTCTCTGAAGTTTCTCCCGGCAGTCCGCAAGCAACCCGAACTTCTAGCCGATTGGGATTCCAATCCACAATATAGGCCGGAGCGATGAGTAGGTAACGCCTAGAAAAAAAACCTAAAAAGTAAATAATCGGAATATGGTTGTGGTAGGCCTCATACATATGGCGATTGTCAGCGGCATTCGGGTTTGTGCCCATGAACGAATACGAAATTAATTCTTCGTCACTTAAAAGCATCTGCAGAGCCGTGTGCTGGTCATCATACCCAGTTTTTCTGGCCGAAGGAAAAACTGTTTTGATGGAAAGCAGATGTTCCATCTGCCGAGGCTTGAAGATGCCTCGCCGAGGATTGGTAAGGGGAATTCGTTCGCCGTTGTAAATAAACCCCTTTCCAAGCTCGGCGCTGGTCAGGCATCCTAAATCCTGCCATTTTCGGATGTGCTGAAAAGCCGCATTGCGGATGAGGGCGCTATGCTCGCTTTCACTCATGTTTGCAGGCTACGCGATGAGGAGTACTTCGAAAGGTTTGCATTTCAGACGACTGGGTAAAAAGGTGCGCCCCAAGGCTCTTCCGGATTGTCCATCATCAAATCAATAAACAAAGGCACAAGCGTCGTCATGATGTGGGCGCCATCACGCACCTGGTCGCGATTGGCAGAACTGTTCCAGGTTGCACCGCCGTGGATCAATTGATTGCGCAGGACATAAAGGCGATCAAACAAAATCAACAGAATTAATTTGGTGTCCTGTTCGCGCAAGGCGTGTCCGATTTTCTTTTTGCTTTTTTCAAACCGCGCTTGCCAGTCATCATAGCCGACTACTTGGTTGTGATATTTCCAAAAGGGCTCGTAGACGTAGTGGTTGTCAAGTAGGCAGCGAATGGAGTGTGAATATTGCTCCCAAATTGCATCATAGACCAGTTTTTCATGGTCCAACTGCATAATTCGGGTGAAGTAGTCTCGCCAGTGGGTTCGCTCACTGGGAGAAAAGGATTCGCCCCGATCATCCGCATACGCGGCATTGAAAGCGATCCAGTAAAAAACAAAAGCCGCATCAAAATCTTCTTCTAGTACTTCCTGTTCAGCTCGCTGCAGCCAACTGATTGCCCGATGTACGCGCAAGCCATGATTTTCTGGAAACTTGTCCCGAATGGCCCGTTGTTTGGTCTTGAGTGCCTGGTGTGATAGTTTCGGGTCTTCGGAAGTCATGAGTCGGGAACTTGTTACGAAACCGCCGTGCTAAAGATAACATAATCGCCTCGTTTGAAATAGGGGAGAAGGCAGGTGTTTCCTCCAAGATGGTTTGCAACTCTTTCAAAAATATGAAAGAGTTAGGCACGAGCATGGCGCGGTATACTAAATATTTGATTTGAAGGAATAACGCATGAGTGTTTCCGACCCGTCATTGCATAACCCGCTTATGGAAGATGCGGGATGCGCCGCGCATGAACCGTATGCTTTGCGGGTGCTGGGCGACAGTATGGAGCCGGAATTTGCGGACGGCTGTATTGTCATCGTGGATCCTGCGGGCGTGGTGCAGTCGGGCTCTTACGTTGTGGCGCGTGTCGAGGATCAGCCGATTTTCCGTCAGTACATTACGGAAGACGGGAAACATTGGCTCAAACCTGTCAACCCCGGCTACGCTGCACAGGAAATTTCCGATATTTCTTCGATTGTTGGAGTGATCACACAACGGGCGGGAGTGCGACGCTCCTATCGCCGTCATTACGTGTAAAGTTGCCGGATAAGTGCTCCTGAGCAGGAGCGCGGTTACTCGCCGATCAAATTTTTGTAGGCTTCAGCATCCATCAAGTAGTCGCTGAGCTGCAGGTCTTCGATCACAATTCTCAGAATCCATCCCCGATCTTCAGGGGAATCGTTGATTAGCCAAGGTTCATCACGTAGTTGTTCATTAATTTCCAAAACTTTTCCAGTGGCGGGCGCGAAAAGGTCGGAAGCCGTTTTGACCGATTCGATGGTGCCAAATGACTTGGCCTGTTCCAGGCTAGCGCCGATAGCCGGCAGCTCAACGAACATGATGTCGCCCAATTCTGACTGGGCGTAAGTCGTAATGCCCACGGTTGCACTTTCCGTATGCACAGCCAGCCAAAGGTGGTCTTTGCTGTAGTAGAGTTGGCTCATAATTTGAAGGCCGCAGGTTCAAATCCCGCCCTTGCAGCCAATCGAACTCTTCGAAAAAAATGCATTATGGCGGTTGATTAGCTTTCGATGGCGACCTCGACACCGACTTGGTTCGCCACTTCGGTGTACAGATCGGCATCGACTTCCGGAGCTCTGATGCTGACCGCCAGGGCGTACCGGGCCGCTCTATCGTATCGTTCTAGCGCCGGGCGCGTCTTCCACCATCCGAGAGTGGGATAGACAGTGATGTGTCCACGACTCGCGAGGTCGGCGGCAGAACCTTGCCAGATGTCTCCGTGCAGCGAGCCCCGGTGGCGGGCCTGCGGACCAATCAGCCATGCCGGGTTGATATCCGCGTCCTACTTCTGCTTCTCGCCCAGCCGGTCGGCAATAGCTCTACGTTCCTGAAGCATGGCCCGGATGTTTGTTTCCTCGACACTGTCGAGTTGACGGATCAGGGCGTCCTTCAATGCTTCGCTCGCGGCGCGATCGATTTCCGCATGGCTCAGGCCGGTAGCGGCCTGAGCAAGATGCTCCCATTGAACATGTTTCGTAACTCCTCCGGAGAGGCGTGCCTCCAGCAGTTGCGCGGCCTGCGATTGATTTGGCAGCTCGTAGTGCAACACATCGTCGAAACGCCGGAACAGGGCGGTGTCAAGCAGCTTCGCATGGTTGGTCGCGGCGACAATCAGGCTGTGCGAGTGGTCCTGCTCAATCATTTGCAGGAAGCTGTTCAATACACGCCGGATTTCGCCGACATCGTTGGTAAACGCACGCTCGGCGCCAATCGCATCGAACTCATCGAAGAAATAGACGCCCCGCGTCTGCTCGGTGGCGTCGAAGACCTGTCGGAGTTTGGCTGCTGTTTCCCCCATGAATCGGGTGATAAGACCGTCGAGGCGGACTTGCAGGAGTGGCAAACCGAGTTCACCGGCGAGGACTGACGCAGTCAGCGTCTTGCCTGTGCCAGGCGGTCCCAGCAGCAACAGTTTGCGCCGAGGTGCAAGGCCGTGCTCCAGAATCTGCTCGTTGTGGCGCTGCTCTCGGATTACGCGGCGAACTTGCTCGCCGAGCTCTCCCGCGAGAATCATGTCGCCCAGCCTTGCTTTCGGGTAGCTTGCTTCGAGGAGTCCCGCCAGTTCACCTCGCGGCTTGGCGAGTGGCACCGGTGAAACTGCGCCTCGCCGGTTCTTGGCACGGTCGATGATTGAACGAAGTTCTTCGGCGAGTTTGCCATGACCCAGCTTGGCCTCATGGGCCGCGACCTGCATGGCGACCGAGAAGAAGCGGTTGTTATCGCCCTCCAGATGCGATTGCAGCAACGCCTTCAACTGTCTTGCGCTAGCCATCCACGACCTCCCGATTCTGTGCGGTGCGGCTCATACCCGAAACATCTTCATCGCTTCGTCTTCCAGAGGCTGATGACTTCGACGGCGATGCGGGTGGAGGCAGGTTTTATAAGGTTCAGTCGTCTTCACGCAGTAATTGGTCGTCATGCCGCTCTCGCTATCCATCCAGACTCGTCCAAATCTTGAAGTCCGTGGTGTTCAAATCGGTCTTGCCAACCATGTCTCGCCGCATCTCTAGCACAAGATTTGCAAGAGCCGTTTCTTTCTCGTCGTGGGTTGATTTCTTTTCTCTTTTTTCTACGGATTCCAGAAACTGGTTTGCCTGGCGGATTATGCTGTCCGGACAGTACAGCCATGCGAGCCTCAATTGCCGAATGAATTCATTTTTGCTTTTCGAACACTGGGAGTTTTCGTAGAAACCATCTATCGAATCGAGGAAACGTTTATAGCGTTTTTCCCTGCGGATGTGTGCTTCCCACTTCCGTTTCGAGAGTTGGTTCAGGAACCATATGAAGACGGCACCCAAAGCAGTGACGACGATGCCCAAAAACGACCACCAACTACTATCGTTTTCCATATCCAAAGTTCCTTCGGATTATGTTCGAGCGCCATACATTATATTAAATTCAAACATAATGCCTGGCCTGTGTTTTCGTTTAGGACTCTTGAGACGCTGAGGGCATCTTCAGCTGCTGGAATTTCTCCGATACTGGCCGATTGGGTTTGAAGTTGTTGAACTCGAGGGCGCCAGTCAAACTACCAAGTGACTGCCGTTTGATCCAACCTCAGCCGCTCGATCCTCCTAGCCCTTATAGTTCGGTTGTATTTCGGCACGGCTGACGTCAACAAAAGCTGTCGGAGCGCGTGATGAACCTCGCATGAGCGAGATATTCCGTGCCTCAGTTTCCGCCGATATTAACCGGACATAATTCCCAGACCGGTCCTATAACATAGACATGTAATGCGGGAGCAAGACAATGAAAACCATCAGTGTTGCTAAATTCAGGGAGCAGTGTTTGGCCCTACTCGAAGAGCTTAATCCCGAGGGCCTGGTCATCACCAAGTACGGCAAGCCGGTTGCGCGGCTGGTACCGTTCGAGCGCGAACATGAGGAGTTGATTGGCAGCCTGCATCACAAGGTAAAGGTCCGGGGAGACATTCTGTCGACCGGTGAGACATGGAACGCCGGTGCTGAATCTTGACACCCACATTTCCAGCCGCACATTGACAGGCCAGAACCTGACGTCCTCTATCGAACTTTAAACGTTTGCGGGCACTTACGCGGCCTGCTCCAGTGACCGCGCAACCCGGCCCGCCACAAACTTCGCGAACGGCCTGATATCCTGATCGACGCTGGCGCTCTCAAGCGCTGCGAGGTAGACATCACGATCCTCGATTCGGATGATGGTCCAGGGATAGCCGCCGGATGCCAGCATCGCATTCATGACAAAGCGTGCCATACGCCCGTTGCCATCCGGGTAAGGGTGAATGTAACCGAACATCCAGTGCCCGAGCACGGCGCGAACGGAAGGTTCGATTTCGGTTGTCAGAAGATCGAACAAGGCCGGCATCGCATCGCGCACCACTTCCTGCCGCGGTGGTACATGCCGTGATCCACGCAAGAATACGGCTTCGTTGCGGTAACCCGCCAGGGCGGAAGGCGGGACCAAGCCGGCAGCGACGCAAGGTTGAAACAACTCTCGATACCAGTCATGGCAAGACTCGCGGACCAGAGCGCCGGTTTCACCGCCCCCAATAATCCCACTCACTGCCGCTCGCACAAGCTGGAACGCTTGCCAGTAACCTCGCGCGGCCAGCGCATCGCGGCTCTGTCGGTCGGTGTCATAATCGTTCGGATTCCAGTTGCCCGCGCGTACCTGGTCGACCAGCTCCGGCGTAACGTGGTAACCCTCAATCGACAGCGAGTGATAGGCATCGCTTCGATAAATATCATCGACGAAGGACAAGTAGGCATGGGTGTCTTTGGGCAAGCCAGGCGTTTCAGGAAATGCTGCGATTACAGGCTCTCGCATCCTCTCCCACAATGACTGCAGGCGGCGGACGATTGGCGCCTGTGCCCGACTCAGCGCATCAAAAGTATGTTCTGGCTTGAACGGATCGGCTTCGCGGACATCGTAACCGGCGCGTCTCATGACGTTCAGGATTTCATCGGCCACTTTATCCTCGCCGATTCGACGGAAGGCGCCGGCCAACCGGCCGGCGATCACCGAATGACCGCCGTCAAGCAGTCGCCCGAGCACGTCAGTCGCATCGTGGATACCCGAGAGTACGACCTTCGCCTCGACCGGATACCGAACAAAAAACGCTTCCGGCACGCGCACCAATGCCGCTTCGGGGGCAAACAGCCGCAGTCCGTCCTGATCCGTCAGGTCGGTGTTCGGTGGCATGTCTTTTTGTTTGAGGTCGTACAAAGACGTGCCGAATAACAGGTCGATGGTGTTGTTGGTGCCTTTGGGTGAGTAGATGATGACCTGCTGCGGGATGACGGTGTGTTGTGCGTGGAACAGCAATGATTGTTTTGGGGACAGGTGCCAGTCTGACCCGAACCGGGCCGCACAATAGGTTGCGCAGAATTCCCAGAAAGAAGCGAACCAAGGCGTCGTATCGTCCGGATCGGCATCCGGGCTGCAGGAAATCAACCAGCCCTTTATCACCTCGCGCAAAAAACCGGTGTTGATTAGCCGCTCGCGGTGAGCGCGCGTCAGCTCGCTGGAGCGAAAGGCCCGCCGTTCTCCGTCTCGGAGCTTCTGGAGTTGCGTCAGCGACTCAGCAAGCTTCTCGTTTGGTGTGGCCATGTCGGATTAACCCGTGTACTAAAGCAAGTGTAATGTGTTGTGCAAATACAAGTATATAGTGCTGCATACGAACAAGTCGATCGTACTACTCAGCCACACCAGCATCTCGACCGACACCCGGATGCGCGCCGCGACTGGACTGCGCTCGGCGGGTCTTGCAGAGTTTGGAATTTATGCTACTATTGCGGACACAGTGGGCGATAGGGTGACGATAACTTTTCGAATGGAGGCCAGTTATTTTGAAGTTCGTGACGGTGATCTCGGTGCCGATGTGTAGCGCTCAATCCACTTCCTCCCCTCGAGTACGAGCCCGGCGCAACGGGTTCCTTGCCTTTGGGGTGCTGTTTCTGTTGATGGCGGCGCCATGGCTGGAGGCGCAGGCAAGTTCACACCCACCCGCACGGCACAAGGTCGAGAGGGTGGTGCCGTCGGAACAGGAAATAGAGGGTGATACCGTCGAATGGCGTCTCGAATTTACATTCGATGTGACGATTTCCTCGTCCGATGCCTTTTATCTAAAAAGAGTAGAGTTTGAGCCGCCCGCGGGTAACAGACGTTGGGACTCGGGGATTGTGACGTACTCGAAGCATAACAATTCGAATAAGGTGTACGATGTCAAATTCACGAATTTTGGCGGCAGGGAGGGTGTTCTCGCATTCGGCATTGACTGCCAGTACATAACAGGCAACGGGCAAAACTGTTCCTACAGTTGGGCCTACCGTACTACCGATGTAAGAGATATTGTCCACAATGCGCATTACATAGTCGACAACATCCACCCGCAACCCACGATTACGGGAATTCCGGAGGAAATGGGAACGTTGTCGCATCAGGTCACATTTACGTTTCACGAAGACGTCACTGGGTTTGCACTGGACGATATCAGTACCGACAATGGAAGGTTTTCCAATTTCAGCAAGACGAGCAACCGGGTGTACACAGCGGATTTGACGTTGCAGCGGAAAGGTCCTGTCACGGTATCGGTACGCGCAAATGCGGCCGAGGATGGACGGGGAAATGACAGCCTGGCGAGTTCGTTTTCGGCGACATTCGATACGACCGCTCCAAGGGTCACTTCCCTCGAACGGCAGGACCCGACGGCGTACCACACGGACGCCAACACGCTGAAGTGGCGAGTGGTGTTCAGCGAAGAAGTGACGGGAGTAGCGGCGGAGGACTTCGAGGTGTCCGGGACGACGGCCGGCTTGAGCGTGAGCAGCTCGTCCGGGAGTCAAATTGACGTGACTGCCAGTGGCGGTGATCTGGCGAATTTAGACGGCGTGGTGCGGTTGGGCTTCAAGAGTGGATACACGATTACGGACCTCGCGGGCAACGCGCTGACCAACGCGACGCCGACAGGGTCCATAAAGGACAGTTACTTGCTGGACAATACCGCTCCTTCGTTGGTGTCGGTTGTACGGACCACGCGGGAGAACATCAGCACGCCGGTGAAATATGAGACGAACGCAGGCTCGGTGTTCTGGCGGATGACGTTCAGCGAGAGAGTGACGGGGCTCACTTACCAGGATTTCTCTTTGTCCGGAAGGGATTCGTTGACGGGGAAGACGTTGTTCGGGGGAGTCGGGGCGTGGGTGATAGAGGATACAGGCGGGACCCAGTATCTCGTGCACGCCAGCGGGGGTGATATACCGACTTTTAACGGTGTGGTGACGCTGAGCTTAAAGTCGAACCACGGCATCAAAGACGACTTCAATCGCCCGCTGACAACGAGGACTCCGACGGGGGTTAATGAGAACAGCTACTTGATGGACCGTGTCGCTCCGACGGTGACCATCAGCGGGGTTCCGTCGGTGGCCAACGGCGTGTTCACGGCGACGTTGCGCTTCAGCGAGGTGGTGAACGACTTCGAGGTCGGTGATATCACCGCCACTGGGGCCAGCCTGTCGTCCTTTACGGCTACGACGGAGGGGCAGGAGTGGACGGTGGCGGTGACGCCGACCGCGGACTACCAGTTGGCGGTGGCGAGGAATGTGGCCAGGGATGCCGCGGGCAATGGCAATATAGCCAATGCCGGCAGTGGGGCGTCGGGGACCCACGGAGGCGTGACGGTGAGCCCGGAGAATCTGGCGATGGACGAGGGTTCGTCGAACACTTTCACGGTGGTGCTGGATGTGGTGCCCACAGGGGATGTGGCGGTGGCGCTGACGTCGGACAATGAGGACGTGACGCTGAGCAACGGGACGCTGACGTTTACGACAACGAACTGGAACAGTGCACAGACGGTGACAGTGAGTGCGGCCGAGGACGATGCGGATGCGGCGACCGACCTCGCTACGGTGACGGTGAATCCGTCAGGCGGGGGTTATGACGCGGTGGTGGATGAGACGGTGAATGTGACGGTGACCGACGACGATGCGGCGGGCGCGGGGCTGACGATGGCGCCGGCGAGTTTGACAATCACGGAGGGGGAGTCGGGGACCTTCACGGTGGCGCTGGCGGCAGTGCCGACCGGGACGGTGACGGTGGCGGTCTCGTCGGATCATGGCGAGGTGACCGTCAGTCCCACCAGTCTGACCTTTACAACCTCGAACTGGAATGTGACGCAGACCGGGACGGTCAGTGCGGCCGAGGATGACGATACGACGAACGAGAGCGCCACGCTGAGTGCCGATCCCTCGGGCGGCGGCTATGACGACCTCGCGGACAGCTCGATGCCGGTGACGGTAACCGACGACGATGCGGCGGGCGCAGGGCTGACGATGGCGCCGGCGAGTCTGACGATCGCGGAGGGGGAGTCGGGGACCTTCACGGTGGTGCTGGTGGCGGTGCCGACCGGGACGGTGACGGTGGCGGTGTCTTCGGATAATCGCGAGGTGACCGTCAACCCCGCCAGTCTGACCTTCACGACTTCGAACTGGAATGTGGCGCAGACCGGGACGGTCAGCGCGGCCGAGGATAACGACGCGACGAACGAGAGCGCCACGCTGAGTGCCGATCCTTCGGGCGGCGGCTACGGCGACGTTGCGGACGGCACCCTGCCGGTGACGGTGACCGACGACGATGCGGCAGGCGCAGGGCTGACGATGGTGCCGACGAGCCTGACGATTGCGGAGGGTGAGTCGGGAACTTTCACGCTGACGCTGGCGGCGGTTCCGACCGGAACGGTGACGGTGGCGGTGTCTTCGGATCATCGCGAGGTGACCGTCAGTCCCACCAGTCTGACCTTCACGACCTCCAATTGGAATGTGGCGCAGACGGGGACGGTCAGCGCGGCCGAGGATGACGATACGGTGAACGACAGCGCCACGCTGACCGCCGATCCTTCGGGCGGCGGCTATGGCGATCTGGCGGACGGCACCCTGCCGGTGACGGTGACCGACGATGATGCGGCGGGCGCAGGGATGACGATGGCGCCGGCGAGTCTGACGATCGCGGAAGGTGAGTCGGGGACCTTTACGGTGGTGCTGGTGGCGGTGCCGACCGGGACGGTGACGGTGGCGGTCTCGTCGGACCATGATGAGGTGACCATCGACCCGGCCAGTCTGACCTTCACAACCTCGAACTGGAATGTGGCGCAGACCGGGACGGTCAGCGCGGCCGAGGACGACGATGCGACGAACGACAGCGCCACGCTGACTGCCGATTCTTCGGGCGGCGGCTATGGCGATGTTGCGGACGGCACCCTGCCGGTGACGGTGACCGACGACGATGTGTCCGGTGCAGAGATGATGATGGAGCCGGAGAGCCTGACAATTGCGGAGGGCGAGTCGGAGACCTTCACGGTGGCACTGGCGGTGGCGCCGATGGGGACGGTGACGGTGGCGGTCTCGTCGGACCATGACGGAGTGACCATCGACCCGGCCAGTCTGACCTTTACGACCGTGAACTGGAATGTGGCGCAGACCGGGACGGTCAGCACGGTCGAGGACGACGATGCGGCGGACGAGAACGTCACGTTGACCGCCGACCCCTCGGGGGGTGGTTATGGCGATCTTGCGGACGGCGCTCTGCCGGTGACGGTGACCGACGAAGATGCGACGGACGAGGAGACGGCTTGGGAGAAAAAGGTGGTGGAAGAAGTGTTGGCCAATGTGTCACTGGGGCTGTTGAGGAGTGCTCGGGATGTGTTGCGCCAACGGGTTGAGGCCGAGCCGGAGAGCGGTTTGGAGATGGACTTCTCCAGCGCGTTACGCGCCCTGGAGACGGATTCGGCAGGTTCGGCAGGGATGTCGGAGGCGTTGGGCGACAGCCACTTCACGCTGGCATTGGACGGGGAGTCGGGCCAGGGGTCCGGCTGGACGATATGGGGACGGGGCAGTTATCTCGACATCGAGGGTGAAGGTCGCGGCGATTCCGATCATGAAATCGAATTGCAGACGGCCTGGCTGGGTCTCGACCGTAACTTTGGTGATGATGTGCTGGGCGGCGTAGCGCTGTCGTATGCGGATATGGAGGCCGACTACAGTCTCAATCCGACCGGAGAGACGGTGAGGAAGGGCGAGCTGGAGATGGAGTTGACCACGGTTCATCCGTATGCGCGTTGGGAGAGATCTGCGGAATCTGAGGCCTGGGCGATGCTGGGCTTCGGTCAGGGCGATGTGGAGTTGACTTCGGATGTCACCGATAACAAGACGATTGAGAGTGATGTGGATTACTGGATGGTCACCGTGGGCGGGCGCGAGGCACTGAGTCCGATGTCGGGAATGGCGCTGGCGCTGGTGGCGGATGTCGGTTATGCGCGTCTGGAGACGGATGCGACGTCGGAGGAGTCGTCGATTGATGACCTGCGTCTGGAGTCATGGCAGGCGCGTGCAGGCGTGGAGGCACAGACGGACTGGGGAGACGGGGCCACTCCGTTCGGGGCCATCTATGGCCGCTACGACGGCGGCGATGGCGCGGAAGGAGCGGGCCTGGAGTTGCGCGGCGGGTTGAGCATGACGCAGAAGGCTTCGCGGCTGCAGTTGGATATTGAGGGCCACTGGGTGGCGGCGCACAGTGAGAGTGATTACGAGGAGTGGGGCGCGAGTGTGATGGCGGCGGTATTGCCGGCGGCGGATCGTCGCGGCTGGTCGTGGCAGGTGCGTTCGGGCTTGGGTCAGGAGGCGAGCGATTCATCGGTGCTGTGGGGCGAAGAGAAACTGGAGTCGCTGGTGGAGACGGAGCAGTCGCACGAGTTGTCGCTGTCGGCCTCGGTGGGCTGGGGCTTTGGTTTGGCGACAGGCCGAGGAGTGTTGACGCCGTTTGCGGAGACCGCGATGACGTCGGGCGAATGGGATGAGGCGAAGTTGGGGTTGCGTTACATCCTGCCGGAGACGGAGAAGTGGTCACTGGAGTTGTCGCTGGGGCAGCGCCAGGAAGAAGAGGTGGGCAATTTCATCGGCGTAGAGTTCAGTTTGCGGAATTAACCTGGATTGATATTAAACTCAGCGCCGCTTGGTATTACAAAGAGGGGCGCTGAGGGTTTTCTGATGAAAAGCTGGGTATAAGCGAGCCCAGCATCAAATACAGTAGCCACAGTCAACCCGCAGAGTTGCGGGTTATCCGTGTATCTTCGCAAGTATAACGTGCTGCACCGATACAAGTTTTTAGTGCTGCAACTGAACATAAATTATGTTGTTCAGCTGCATTAGCCTCCCGGTCGACGCCCGGATGTACGCCGTCGCGTGCGCACTTGCTGCATGGTGGCAATCACGGACGAAGCATCCAATGTATCCAACAAGGAGGAGGCCTGTTGTGCAAGTGCGCCAACATCGGCAGTAGCCGCGTCCGGTGTGAGCCCCAACTGCTGATTTACGCCTTCGAGCCCCCCGACCTGAATTTTAAGCAGCGTGCTGTGGGAGACTTGGGTGCGGTCTTCAATCTCGCCGAAAGCTTCGGCACCCCATTTTTCGAAATGCTGCTGAAGGGTGGTGCAGCAGGTATGGAAGTCGCTCGCCGAACAGTCCACTCCTGCGCCTTCACGGCGCGTGACATTCAAGGCGTGGGCACAAGCGTGTGTATTGGCGACCAGCAAGCGTTCAAAGGGGCAACGCAGTTCCTTCATGTAGACAGTCCCAAGCACTGGGTGTACGAATTGCCTCGAATAATCTCGGCATGAAACTGCTCGCGCTCCAGACCGCAGGGGCGCGCCAATGTTTCAAAACGCTCTACGACCGTCTCCGGGGCGCACACATAGACATCGTAATTTGAAAGATCAGGGTGATCCGTGGTGACTTGTTCCAGCATGGTGGCGACACGGTCCAGACCGGTGGCTTCGTCGTCAAACAACTCCTCCAGTGCCTCGCCGATGACCAACGGCGTGTAATTCAATTCGTCCAGGGCATCGGCCCAGGCTCGGCACAGGTTGTCCATATACAGGTCTTCCTTCTGGCAACAGATGCGATACAGGTGCAACATCTGCTCCGATTCGCGGGCGGTGACATGTTCCAAAATGCTCTTAATCGCGGCAAACCCCGTATCGAAGGCAATGAATAAAGCCGGGCGCGTGGAATTCTCATCGAAAGCAAAGCGCCCATACGGTGCCCGCACAGTGATATTGGAGCCCAGGCGCAGGGTTGAGAAGACATTTTCCGAAAAAGCGTCGTGAGGAAGACGGCGCACATGGAAATCGATAAAGCGTTCATCGCAGGGGCAACTGGCAATCGCCCCGGGGCTGGTCGTGTCGTCATCCAAAGACAGGACGGCGTATTGCCCGGCCATGAAGCGGAGTCGTTGCGAGCGGGGCACGCGAAGTTTCAGCAACATCAATTGTTCGCTGATGCGATCGGCGCTTTTCACCTTTGCCTGGAGCGTCTGAGTCGGGATTGTGTCGACATCGGTTGCAATGTCCGCGGCGACCGTCACATCACTTTTCGCGCTGTTGCAGCACATAAGGAAGTTGCCTTGCGTGCGCTCGGCGGCGGAGAAGTGAAAATCATGGGGACGAAGCAGCTGCAACTCGCCCTCAAGCAGCTGGGCGCGACACAGGCCGCAGTTGCCGGAACTGCAACCGTAGGGGAGACTGAGGCCGTCTCGGATGGCGGCCTCAAGCAGCGATTCGTTGCCTTGGATTTCGAACGAGTGTTCGGTGTTGCGAACCCGGACGGTCGGCATGAAGAATCAGGCGGCCAACTCCAAGTCGGACTGGTAGGCGCCTAACGCCGCCGCGCCGTTGAGACGCGCGCGTTTGGCGATCGCAGCCTGTCCGACCGTGCGATTATCGGGATTGCCGCACCAGGCTTTCATGGCCTGCTGCTGCAGGGCGCGTCCGTAGGAAAACGTCACCGCCCAGGGCAGACCGGCATGCTGGTTGATCGCGTTGAGATGGGCGCTGGCCTCTTCATCGCTCTGCCCGCCCGACAGGAAAGCAATTCCCGGGACTTCCGCGGGGACATTTTCTTTCAGGCATTTGACGGTCATGGATGCAACCGTCTCCACATCAGCGCGTGATTCGCACTGATCGCCCGAGATCACCATGCTGGGTTTGAGTACGATGCCGTCCAACCACACGCCCTGTCGTTCCAACTGATCGAAGGTGACGGCCAGGGACAGCGAGGTGACTTCATAGCAACGGTCGATGTCATGCGTGCCGTTCATGAGCACTTCCGGCTCAACAATCGGCACCAGATCGGCTTCCTGGCACAACGCCGCGTAGCGGGCCAAGGCATGAGCGTTGGCTTCAATGCAGGCATCACTGGGGATGGAATCGCCGATTGTGATGACTGCCCGCCATTTTGCGAAACGGGCTCCCAGTTCCACGTATTCCGCCAGCCGCTCGCGCAGGCCGTCTAGGCCTTCGGTCACTTTTTCGCCCGGATGTCCGGCTAAATCTTTCGCTCCCTTGTCGACTTTAATGCCGGGCACAATCCCCAGATCCTGCAGATGACGGGGGAAAGAGATGCCGCTCAATGTTTCCTGGCGCAGGGTTTCGTCAAACAAAATCGCCCCGCCGATGTGGTCCGCCAAACCGTCGGCGGTGACCAGCATGTCGCGGTAGGCCTGTCGGTTTGCTTCAGTAAATTCAATGCCGAGGGCGTCAAAGCGTTTTTTGCAGGTGGGATGGCTTTCGTCCATCGCCAGAATACCTTTGCCGGGGGCCACCATGGCCTGGGCGGTTGCGTTCAGAATATCCGGATTCATGAGTCGATAAAGTGAGGTTGAAGAAAAGAAAAGGTCGGGAGGGTGTATTTTAGAGAATCACTCGACGGTCTTGTTGTCGTCTTCGGCCATGGCGCCGACTTCCACCACTTTCAAAGCGTTGGTGCCGCCTTGAACGCCGGCCAGATCGCCTTTGGTGATAATCGCATGATCGCCATCGACCACCAGTCCGCTTTTGCGGAGCACCTCCACCAGATCGCGGTTGAGTTGGGCATGGTTGGTGCTGATATCGCGTAACGTGGCCGGATAGACTCCCCGGTAAAGATTAACTCGGCGGCGTGTCTCGAGATTGCGCGATACGGCGTAGATGGGCACACTGGTGCGAAAGCGCGACATCCAACGCACCGTGGAGCCGGATTCGGTCAGGGAGGCGACCACCTTGACCTGGTCGAGGTGATTGGCGGCAAAAATCGAAGACAAGGCGATACACTGATCGGTTTTCAGCAAGTCCACTCCGCCTTCGGAAGTCAGTACCGGCAGGGCTTCGGTCGTGTTGGCTTCGGAGCCGACGCAGATACGACTCATGGCGAGCACGGCGTCGACCGGATTTGCGCCGATGGCGGTTTCCGCAGACAGCATCACCGCATCCGTGCCGTCGAGCACCGCGTTGGCGACATCGAACACTTCCGCACGTGTGGGAATGGTGCTGGTGATCATCGATTCCATCATCTGCGTGGCGGTAATCGCCACCCGGTTGTGCTTCCAGGCTTTGCGAATCAGGCTTTTTTGTACTGCCGGTAGTTCCGGGTCGCCGATTTCGACCCCCAGGTCGCCTCGCGCCACCATAATCGCGTCGGAGGCATCCAAAATTTCGTCGATATTTTTTACGGCCTCGGTACGCTCGATTTTGGCAATCATATGCGCCGTGCTGCCGGCCTCACGCATCAGTTCGCGGGCATAGTAGATGTCCCCGCCGCTGCGCGGATAGGAGACGGCCAGATAGTCGACGCCGATTTCGGCGGCAAGTCGAATATCCTCGTGGTCTTTTGCGGAAATCGCCGGAGCGGACAACCCGCCTCCGGCGCGGTTGAGGCCTTTGGAATCGCTCAATATGCCGCCGGTCACGGTTTCAGTGACGATGCATCCGGATTCCAGCGTCTTGACTTCCAGCACCATGCGGCCGTCGTCCAGAAACAGGTGGTCACCGATTTTGACGTCCTCGGCCAGATTCGCGTAAGTCAGGCCGACGCGCTCTTGAGTGCCGGCATGGGGGTCCAGATCAGGATCCAGCACGAAAGGGTCGCCGGACTTGAGGGTGATCGGGCCGTCGCGGAACCCGCAGATACGGATTTTCGGGCCTTGAAGATCTCCCAAAATAGCCAGGTGATAGTTGGGTTCGGTCATTTCGCGCATCCGTTCGGCGCGCTCGCGGTGTTCATCGGCGGAGCCGTGGGAAAAGTTCAGGCGCACAACATCGACGCCGGCATCAATCAGACCTCGCATCACCTCGGGAGAATCAGTCGCCGGCCCCAGGGTGGCGATGATTTTGGTGCGCCGGTGGCGAAGGTCGGAACTGAGAGCGGTCATGAGGCGACGGACTTGAGCATTTCCACAGCCGGCAAAGCGCGTCCGGCCGCATATTCCAAAAAGGCGCCTCCGCCTGTCGAGCAGTAGGAGATTTTGCTTTTGATGCGCAACTGGCGAATGGCGGCCAGGGTGTCGCCGCCTCCGGCAATCGAGAAGGCCGAGGACGCTGCGATAGAGCGCCCCAGGGCATGTGTGCCGCCAGCGAAACGCGGGTCTTCGAAAACGCCGAGCGGGCCATTCCAAATAATCGTGCGTGCCGTTTGAATGATGCGGTCGTAGTGGCGACAGGTCTTCGGTCCGACATCCATGATGCGCGCCCCGCGGCTGACTTCACTGGCGTCTTGGATGGCCGGTTCCTGTTGGCCCGGTATTTCGCAGACGACATCTTCCGGCAAGGGGACGACCGCGCGACGTTCGGGGGAGGGTTTCATCAACCAGCGGGCCAGGTCCAGCTGGGCCGGCTCGTACAGCGAGTCGCCGATGTCCATACCGGCGGCGGCCATAAAGGTATTGGCAATGCCGCCCCCGACGATTAATTCGTCGGCCACTTCCGCCAGGTGTTCCAGCACTTCAATTTTGGAAGAGACTTTGGCGCCTCCGACAATGGCGACAACGGGACGCTGCGGATTTTCGAGCGCACGCTGCAACATGTGCAGCTCTTGCAGCAACAAGGGTCCGGCGCAGGCGCGGGGGGCATAACGGGCAACCGCGTGGGTGGATGCGTGGGCCCGATGGGCGCTGCCGAATGCATCCATTACGTAAAGGTCGCACAAGGCCGCCATCCGTTGGCCCAACGTTTCATTATCCTCGGTCTCGCCTTCGAGAAAACGCACATTCTCAAGCAAGGTCACAGTGCCGGACGTTGTTTTAACTTCCTCAGTCCAGTCGCGATGAAACGCCACCGGCGTGGGGAGATGTGATGCCAGTGCTGAAGCGACCGGCTCAAGTGAGGCTTTGGGGTTGTAGGTGCCGGCTTGCGGGCGGCCCAGATGTGACATGACCAGGACGTGGGGATGGTTGCGCAGCAATTGGCGCACCGTTTTGGCGCTGGCGCGAATACGATCGTCCGAGGTAATTTGACCGTTTTGCATCGGCACATTGAGGTCGGCACGCAGTAATACCCGGGTTCCGGAGCCAAGCTCGTGTGGAAGACCGGGCACGGTACTCATGCCGCTTTGCTCATCCAGGCTCGAATCACATCCAGCATGCGGTTTGAGAAACCCCACTCGTTGTCATACCAAGACAACACTTTATACAAATTCCCCGGCATTTGTTTGGTCAGGGAGGCGTCAAAGATTGAAGAGGCGGGGTTATGGTTGAAGTCAATGGAGACCAACGGGTCTTCGTTGTAGGCCAACACGCCCTGCATCGGTCCTTCCGCGGCGGCCCGTACGGCCGCGTTGATTTCTTCAACGCTGGTCTCTTCGGGCGTGGTGAAACACAGATCGACAATGGAAACGTTGATGGTCGGTACGCGCATCGCAAAACCGTCCAGCCGCCCCATCAACTCCGGCAAGACCAGACCGACCGCTCGGGCGGCGCCCGTTGCGGTGGGGATCATCGACTGGGTGGCGGACCGCGCCCGGCGCAGGTCGCTGTGCGCGACATCGGTCAATACCTGATCGTTCGTGTAGGAATGGATGGTCGTCATGATTCCGGACTGAATGCCGACGGACTCCATCAATACCTTGGCCAGAGGCGCCAGGCAATTCGTGGTGCATGACGCATTCGAAATCACCTGGTGTTCGGCGCCGAGTTGCTCATGGTTGACGCCATACACGACGGTCGCATCCACTTCCGTGCCGGCCGGTGCGGAGATGATGACCCGGGGCGCTCCCGCATCCAGGTGTCCTTGCGCTTTTTCGCGTGAGGCGAAAAAGCCGGTCGACTCGATGACGACATCCACTTCGGACTCTTTCCAGGGAATGTCGGCCGGGTTGCGACACGCGGTGAAGCGGATGCGGTCATCCCCCACCACCATCGCGCCGTCGTCGATTTCGACGGATTCAGAAAAAGGCCCGTGCGCGGTATCGTACCGCGTCAAATGGGCGCTGGCCTGCAGGTCGCCGATATCATTGATGGCGACGATGCTCAGTTGATTACGGTGTTGATCGGACCCGTACAGGGCGCGCAGAATGTTCCGCCCAATACGTCCGTAGCCGTTAATGCCTATCCGAATGCTCATTTTTTCTTTCGTGCTCCCGGGCCCAGCAGTTTGCGGGCCATTGAAGTTAGATGTTTAACAGTAAAGCCGAAGTGTTCCATCACTTTGGCGCCCGGTGCGGAGCAGCCGAAAGTCTCGACGCTCAACACCAATCCTTTCTCGCCCACCCAGGGCTTCCAGCCCAAACCGACACCGGCTTCAACCGCAATGCGGGCCTTCACCTTTTCAGGCAAGACCTGTTCGATATAGGCGGGGTCCTGCTGGGCAAAACGTTCGACACAGGGAATCGAGACGACTCGCACCGCGTAGTTCTTGGCCAGCACTTGGGCACTGGCGACCGCCAACTGCACTTCCGAGCCGGTGGCAATCAAAATCAGTTGCGGGTTTTTGTCCGTGTCCATCAGCACATAGCCGCCGCGCGCGATTAGGGCGGCGGTTTCGGCGGTATGTTCCAAAGGTTCGACGGTTTGGCGCGACAGCGCCAAAATGCTCGGAGTTTGATTGGCTTGGATAGCACATTTCCAGGCGATAGAGGTTTCCACACCGTCCGCAGGACGCCAGACGTCCAGATTCGGAATCAGCCGCAAACTGGCGAGGTGCTCCACCGCCTGGTGGGTGGGGCCGTCCTCGCCCAATCCGATCGAATCGTGAGTCATGACGAAAATGACACGCTGGCCCATCAGCGCTGCCATGCGAATGGCATTGCGTGCATAATCGGAAAAAGTCAGGAAAGTGCCCCCGTAGGGAATAAAGCCTCCGTGCAGGGCCATGCCGTTCATGATGGCGCTCATCCCGAATTCGCGCACGCCGTAATGCAGATAATGTCCGCCGACGGTGTCCGGGCCGACCGGCACGACGCCGCGCGGTTGGGTATTGTTGGAGCCGGTCAAATCGGCGGAACCCCCGATTAATTCCGGAAGACTGCGGTTGATGGCGTCAAGCACATTGCCCGAGTGCTTGCGGGTGGCGACCCGCGGCGGGTCTTCAATCTGCTGGCGGATATGCGCGTCTATCGCACGCGAGAAGGTATCCGGTAAATCGTTGGCGAAGCGTCGGTTTAATTCCTCGGCCAAGTCGGGATAGTCGGCCGCGTATGCGTCCATGCTCTCTCGCCACTGGGTTTCGTATTGTTCTCCTTGCTTTTTGGCGTTCCACGCTCGACGAATCGATTTCGGGATATCGAAGGGAGGATGTTCCCATTGCAGTTCTTTACGCAGGCGTGCGACTTCCTCTTCACCCAACGGGGCACCGTGCGCATCGGCGGTGCCGCACTTGTTGGGAGCGCCGTAGCCGATCAAAGTGCGACAGCACAGCAGCGACGGACGCAAGTCTTCCTGGGCTTCACGGATGGCTAGGTCAACCTGGTCGCGGTTGTGGCCGTCAAGATCGGCCACCACGTGCCAGCCGTAGGCGGCAAAGCGTTCCGGCGTTGAATCGGTGAACCAATGCTGGGTTTCGCCGTCAATGGAGATGCCGTTGTCATCGTAGAACACAATCAGTTTGCCCAGACGCAGAGTCCCGGCAAGACTGCAGGCTTCATGTGAAATTCCCTCCATGAGGCAACCGTCGCCGGCAAATGCATAGGTGTAATGGTCGACGACATGGTGGTCTTCCCGATTGAAGCGTCGGCCAAGCAGCCATTCGGCCAGGGCCATGCCCACGGCGTTGGCCAGGCCTTGACCCAGGGGGCCGGTTGTGGTTTCCACACCGATTTTCCGATCCAGTTCGGGATGGCCGGGTGTGCGGGAATGCAGCTGGCGAAAGGCCCGCAAGTCTTTCAGGGTGAGCGGGTAGCCGGTCAGATGCAGCAGGCTGTACAGCAACATCGAGCCATGGCCGTTGGAGACCACGAAGCGGTCACGGTTTGGCCAGGTCGGGTTTTTCGGGTTGTGCCGCAGGTATTTGCGCCACAAGACTTCGGCAATGTCGGCCATGCCCATGGGCATGCCGGGATGGCCGGAAGCGGCTTGTTCTACGGCGTCTGCGCTGAGGATGCGCAACGCATCAGCCAAAACATGAGGACTAGTGGGAGCGGGGGTGCCAGCCATAGGCTTCAACGGTCAATATGCACCGCACATCAGACTGAAAAATTCGAAAATTCAGGTAGAAAAAGTTCGAGTGCGCGCATTGTACACTTCCCGACTTTAGACCGCAGATTTGGGGCGACAGGGGGCCTGCAACATTCGGCTTCCGTTATACTACCGGCACCTGTCGAGGGCCCGTTCTCATGAAAATCTTCCCCCTTGTTGCGCTGACCACCGTTTTCTGGGTGGGAGGGATGGCGACCCTGTCCGCCGAAGGGGATTCGCCCCATCCGATGGTTGATTTCAAGCGGGGACTGCCTCAAGAACCACTGCGGGAAATGAACTCGGCGGAACTGGAATCACGCCGCGATGCGTACCTGGCGCAAATCGATGACAGCGGGGCTTCCACCGAGCATCTGGAGGCGCAGTTGCTGCAGACCTTGCTGGACTATGACGATGAGCGCATCCGCATTGTGGACCTGATTCCTGAGTTAATCGAACTTTATGAGGTGGATCCGAATCTGGCGGAAGACATGATGAATTTTCGGGCCACATTAAGTGGCATCGTGAAGGAGTTGCGTCCCAACATTCACAATCTGCAGAGTTATAAACCCTATGATTTCCGTATCGGCTTCAGTTTTGCGGCATTAATGTCGGTCATGCAGAGCCACCAGGAAGTGTCCAACCGGATGT
The DNA here is from genome assembly GCA_965221375.1 of uncultured candidatus Poriferisulfidus sp. Taxonomy (GTDB): domain Bacteria; phylum Pseudomonadota; class Gammaproteobacteria; order Poriferisulfidales; family Poriferisulfidaceae; genus Poriferisulfidus. Next base: position 372,020 of record OZ244883.1, read on the forward strand.
ATCAGGATCAGGGCAATCCGGAGACCCGGCTGGGGCAGTACTACCTGCAGCTGCAGAGCCATTATCAAAAAGTCGAAGAGGCGCGCGCGCAACTGGAGCGCGGCTACCAGGTCGAGGATTTAAAAGAGCGGGTGGAGTTGATTGACGCCGAGTTGCGTCGACGTCAGGCGTCGTGAAGATTACGCGCCAACTCTAATACCTGCGCCGCATCCCAAATCTGCTCGTTACTGTCGAACAGGCGCGCAATCAGGGTGCGCTGAGTACGCAGCTTCAAAGACCCAATCGTCAGACCGCCAAAAAACTGCACGTCGCCGTCTTGACGGGCGCGATCGTTCAACTGCATGCCTTCGACGCCCAGCGGCGGACAGGTGCCGGCATCCCCGACGACGCGAAGCGCCGAGGCGGTTTTCCATACGGAAGCGGGGAGTAGCTGCACACCGGTTTGCCCGGCAGTCAGCACCACGGCGGCTCCGTCAATTGCGGAAGAGGTCTGATCGGCCTCTGCGGCAGCGAGAGGCTGGACCGTAACGCTGAAACGTTGAGCAATATCGGCGCACGCTTGTTCGGCACGCTCGATTTTGCGGGAGGTCAGGCGTACTTCGGCGCCTGACAGGGCGAGCATCGCGGCGGCCCGCTGCCCGACCGGGCCGGTGCCCGCCAGTACGGTCGCGATGGTATTCTCCAAAGGGTGCGCGGCCCCCAAGGTAGCGACGGCCGCTGCTGCTGTGGTGTTGCAGCCGTTGGCGTCCAGGGCAACCGAGACCCGGAAATTGGAGAAGAATTGCGTCTGTACCGCATCGGCCACGGCTTGGGCTTGATGCAGGTTGCTGCCGCCGACAAGAATGGCGGTATGGCGCTTGTCCTTGGGAGCGCGCGTGTAAATGGCTCCCTCGACGAGGGCAAAGCAATTGTCGGGAGTGATACCGCCGTATGCCAATACCGCGTCGACACCGGCGTCGTAAGCGACGACTTGGTCGAAAGCCGACGGCTGGGTGTCAGCATCCAGAAAGAGAAGAAGATTTTTCATATCAGGTAGAAGCGCTGCATCATTTAATTAAGTACTGCACCCCATATATCTGTTTTTTCTGCAGTAGTATGCGAGGTCATAGGCTTGATTTATTTGGGATGAGGTCATTTCCTCCTCAATCGAATTTATTTTCGCAATTAGCTCTTCATCTTCAAGTCCATTCTCAAGTGCAAGGATTAGCCACATGTATTTGTGAGGAACCTCGCCTGTAACGCCGTCTTCCGCGAAGAAGGACAGGCCCAGATGAGCCATGGCCAGAGGGAGTCCATCCATGGCACCCTTTCTGTAATATTGCCTTGCGGTCTTGTAGCTCTGCGGAACGCCTCGTCCGTGCTCATATAGTTTGCCCGCATTTACATAGCCCCAAGTATATCTCCCCGAACCTGCTCGCTCGTACCACCGTATTGCAGCTTCAGAATCTTGGGGGATGCCTTCTCCGTTCTCATACATGAGGCCCAGATAGTAGGCGGCCATAGGATCTCCTTGCGTGGCAGCCTTTTCGTGCAACAGCCTTGCCGTCGTGTAATCCTGGGGAACACCATGTCCCTTTCTGTACATATTAGCCAGATGGACTTGCCCATTGAGGCCTCCCTGCTCGGCAGCCAATGTGTACCAATGCACGGCGGTCTTATGATTTTGAGGAACGCCGTACCCGTGCTCATACATGACGCCTAGATTGGTCTGGCTCGCACTATTTCCTTGCTCGGCAGCCAATTCGAACAACTGCGCTGCGGTTTCGTAATCATGGGGAACGCCTGCTCCGGAAAAATACAGCAAACCCAGATTGTTTTGGGCTTTAGCGAACCCCTGGTCCGCAGACTTTTTGTACCACCGCGCTGCCATTCCGTAATTTTGAGGAACACCTGTTCCTTTTTCATGCAGCAATCCCACCTCGAACTGGGCCTCCGCATTTCCCTCACTAGCGAGTTTCATCATCTCCATCATCTGGCCCATGGTCGGGCCGCAGCCAGTTGTCATACCCAACAGAGAGATGACAAGAGCCAAGCGTAAAGAGGTGAGGCGCTTCTTCATTGGTGCCGTGCGATTTTGAGGGATAGAAGTTGAGGCACTAGAAAATTATAGACCTGACTGGAATGCATATGCCATCGACAAACATCAGGAGACGGGCTTTTGTCAATCAGTGCGAAAGAAGGGGAGACGGTTTTATTCTTTACTTCGGCTGTTCTTCCGGTTCATACTTCCGTACCACATTCGATGCGTCAGGAATAGCTCCACTCAACAGTCTTGATAGTTGCTACTTTTACATTCGAGGGCGCGGGTAAAAGCCTCTTGAATTTGAGCGGAGGTCATTTCTTTTTCAATCGACTCTTTCTGCGCGACGGTTTCTTTATTTTCGATCCCATTTTCAATTGCAAGACTCATCCACATGTGACCGTTGACAATATCGCGCTGGGTGCCTTTCCCCTCGATGTACATCAGGGCGAGATTGGCCTGGGCTTCAGGGAACCCGCACAAGGCAGCCGCTTCATACTGCTGCATCGCAGCCTGGTAATCTTGGGGGACGCCTCTTCCTTCATAATGCATCGAGCCCAGAGCCACTTGGGCCGGAACATATCCTTTTGAACTTGACCGTTCGTACCACCGCACTGCGGTCTCGTAATTCTGGGCAACGCCTTCTCCTTTCTCATACGCTTGGGCCAGAAAGTGGGCGGCTATCCTATTCCCTTGTTTGGCAGACCGTTCGTACAATCGCGCGGCGGTCTCGTAATTCTGGGGAACACCATATCCCTTTCTGTACATATGAGCCAGATGGAGTCGCCCTTGGTGGTGTCCCCGCCTGGCAGCCAATGTGTACCAATGCACGGCGGTTTCGTAATCTTGGGGAACGCCGTGCCCGTCTTCATACAACATGCCTAGATTGCTATGGGCCGTAAGATCTCCTTGCCTAGCAGCCAATTCGAACAGCCGTGCTGCAGCTTTGTAATCTTGGGGAACGCCGTCTCCGAGGTAATACAGCACGCCCAAATCGTTTTGGGCATCCGAAAGCCCCTGATCGGCAGCCATTTTGTACCACCGCGCTGCGGCTTCGTAATCCAGGGGCAAGCGGCCGCCCTGATCATGCATCGCACCCATCGCAAACTGAGCCCTCGCATCTCCTTCCATAGCAAGCTTCTTTATATCGCTAGTGGTCGGGCCGCAGCCAGTTGTCATACCCAACACAGAGATGACAAGAGCCAAGCGCAAAGAGGTGAGGGGCTTCTTCATTTGCAAAATGCGACCTTGAGGGATAAAGGTAAAAGGCATTAGGAGATTATAGACCTGTTGAGATGCTCACAATATTACGGATGGGTTAAAAGTCCTTCAAGTGCATGCGCCCAAAGTTGGAAAGCAAGTTGTAATTGGGCGTATTCATGTGAGAGTGCTGGTAAAGTGCCATAGACCCAAAAAGAATAGCAAATAAGATACAAAAACAAGAACAGCAGTGAAAATATTAAGTCTATGTCCCCATAATATGGATGTAGCGTGATTCTTGGAAGAGTAGTAACGATAGTAAAGTACTTGGACGACGTACGTGATTCCGAAAGCGACCGTCGCAGCAAGCGCGCCTGCTGCGAAAAGAAGAAGGCAAGTAGCAAAATCAGAAACTAGTTGTTGGGTGTTTTGAGTGAGCAGGCTACTGATAAACGGTAGCAAAGTGACGGCGGCAATTCCATTTAGTAGCAGTGCGCTTTTCATGGCGCTTTGGCCTGCCATGATTATGGAACGGAACATTTCCACATTGCCATCACGAAAAGCCTGCGGATCAAAATTATGTTTTTCGGCCATATCTACCCATCCTCCATTAATATTTGAGTTGTGCCTTAAATTCTTTCACAGAGCGAGTTCAAACCATTTTTTGCGAGCACTAATTCGCATCTTCGTAGCGAGATCGTAAATAGTCTTCTAGTCTGTCATTTTTTTGTTGCTCCAAGCAACTCATCTGCGCAGTCGGCGAGCGATGCAATACCTGTGGCGGGCCCTAACCTGTCTTGCACCACCCCCAAGCGGGAACGGATTTCTTGAAGTTCGTTGGGATTATCTAACCAGGGAGTGAGAGTAGTAGCCACACGTTGAGGAGTCGCATGGTCCTGAATCAATTCCTCCGCCAACGTCTCGCCGGCAATAATGTTCGGCAAACAATAGCGGTCAATACGCACCAGTCTGCGCGCAATTAAATGTGTCAACTTGGCCATGCGGTACATCATGCAGAAAGGCACACGCATCAGCGCCAGCTGCAGCGTGACAGTGCCGGAGGCAGCCATGGCCATATCGCAGACCTGCATGGCGTCGTAAACCGACTCCTTCATGCAGATGACAGGCGTATCCGAAGCAAGCCAAGGCGCGTAGTCCGCTTCCGTCATGCCGGGAGCCACCGGCAACACAAACTGCGGCCGGCTGGCATGGGTGCGTAATTGTTCGACCGCACCGATACATACCGGCATGAGGTGCTCCAATTCACTGTGCCGCGATCCTGGGAACAGTCCAATGACCGGCCGTTGCGCATCCAGCTTCCAGCGGGCGCGCACGGTGTCAGGGTCTTGGGTGGGCCGGACTTGACCGCTGAGAGGGTGGCCGACATAGCGCACCGCCACGCCGCGGTCCTGATAGAACTTCTGCTCGAAGGGAAGGATTACGGCCATACAGTCAATATGGTGGCGAATGGCGCGGACTCTCCAGGGACGCCAAGCCCAGATTTGAGGGCTGATATAGAACAAGGTTTTTATGCCGCGCCGGTGGGCATACCGAGCCAGACGCATATTGAATTCCGGATAATCGATCAATACGAGCAGGTCCGGAGGCTGGGTTCGGAGGTGTTGTTTGAGGGTGCGGAAAGCCCGGCGGATTTCCCGGTAATGACGCAAGACTTCGACCAGGCCGACGACGGCGAGGCGGGTGGAATCGACCAGCAAATCAATCTGTGCCTGTCGGGAGGCATCCCCTCCCATCCCGCAAAAAGTCCAGGACGGGTGTCGGCGGCGCAGTTCCTCTGTTAGTTGTGCGGCATAGCGGTCGCCGGAGGCTTCACCGGCCACCAGCATCAGGCGGTATGGTTTGGATTCAGGAGGCGACACGACCGATGCTGGCGCAGACACGTTCAACTTGCTCGATGGTTAGTTCCGGAAACATGGGTAGCGAGAGGCACTGAGCACAGACTTGCTCGGTGACAGGCAGTTTTGCGGTGGACGCCCATTGTTCATAGGCTTTCTGCTGATGCAGTGGAATTGGGTAATAAATGCGGCTATCAATCCCGTCGTCGGCCAGTTGCTGTTTGATCGCGTCCCGCTGGGGGCTTAGAAAAGTGTATTGATGCCATACTCTTCCGTCGGGTTCGGCAGGCGGCAGTTGCAGGTTGGAATAGTCTGCAAGACGCTGGGAGTAGTGTGCGGCAACTTGCTTGCGCTGCTGGTTCCACTGGGCAAGATGGGGGATTTTGATGCGCAGGATGGCAGCCTGCAGTTCATCGAGCCGGCTGTTGAGTCCGAGAGTTTCGTGCCGGTAAATTTCTTGAGAGCCGTGATTGCGCAACATGCGCAGGCGTGAAGCCAACTCGGCGTATCGAGTGCTGACGGCGCCGCCATCGCCGCAGGCCCCCAGATTTTTACTTGGGAAAAAACTGAAACAACCGACATCTCCCTGGCTGCCGGTGGCATGGCCGTCGCGTGTTGCGCCGATGCTTTGCGCACAGTCCTCAATGATATGTACGTCCTCGCCCATGGCGTCGCGCAAGGCCGGAATGTCGACGGGCAAGCCAAACAAATGCACGGCGATGACAGCGCGGGTGCGTTGTGTGCACATGGTTTTGCAGTGCTCCAAATCCAGCGTCAACGTTTGAGGGTCAATATCCACGAAGACCGGAGTGGCGCCGACCAGACCAACGGCCTCCACTGAAGCCGCAAAAGTAAAAGCGGGCACCAGCACTTCGTCTCCTGGCCCGATGCGTAGGGCGCGCAAGGCCAAAATCAGGGCGTCCGTGCCGGAGGCACAACTGGCGACATGAGCGACGTTGAGTTCATGGGCCAGTCCCGCTTCCAGTGCTTCGACTTCTTCCCCGAGCACATAGCGGCCGCTGCGCAACACTCTAAGTGCGGCGGCTTCAATTTCGTCCTGAAGTGCCGAATACTGTTCGGTCAGGTCGAGGATAGGGAGGGTCATGACCTATTTTGCCCGTTTGTCGCGCATTAGCCGACGAAACGGAGAATGTTAAAGTGCCAAGCCGTACCTTATCACCATGCGGGAACGCGACTGATACTCACCACCACAATATAAGGATTGGGTCCCGAAGACAACATAAATTGGCTAACAATCAAATTCCGAATGCTGTTTCTTGGGTTTATTGCCCATACCTGCCCAACCCTTAGGCCGGACATTTTCTTCTTTCGCTTGGTTTTCCTTTTTCATGGAACTGTTCATGGAGAAAACTCCAACCAAGGCAAGAATTGCTGAAATTGTAAGTCCCGGAGGGTGGACAATTAAAAACAAAATAGCTGTCCCCGCAGCCCATAAAAACCATCCATTCATAACGCAAAATCCAAAGAATTTATTGTTACCGCCATTGTACCCATCGGAGTAATTCTTTGCCTTGGTTACGGCTTTTGTGTATGCATGCGCTGATTGATGCGCAACGCGGTCTGCAATGCGCGCAGGCCATCTTCGCCACTGACCAGCGGTGAGGTGTTGTCAGCAATGCACTCAAGGAAGTGCTCAATCTCGGCGCGTAGCGAGTCGGTTTCTTGGAAAGTCTCGGTCGTATGCACGACGCGGTCTTCCGGTGCGCCCTCTTCGCGCAGGCGATACAAATCCAGTTCCCGTTTGTGCAGATCCAAAGCATAGCAGGAGTGGTGTTGAAACACTCGCATACGGCGTTCCTGACGGCGGCTGAGGCGACTGGCCGTGACGTTGGCCACACAACCACCCGGGAATTCCAGTCGGGCATTGGCAATGTCCAGGGTCTCGCCCACAATCGCTGCGCCGCTGGCCCGAATGTCGCTGGGGTCTTCGCCGACTACGGTTAACGTCAGATCAATATCGTGAATCATCAGGTCCAGAGTCACATCGATTTCGGCGCTGCGCGGATTCCAGGGTGCCAGTCGATGAATTTCAATAAAGCGCGGGGTCTGCAGACCCTGCATCAAGGCGTTGAAGGCGGAGTTGAAACGCTCCAGCAATCCGACCTGGATAATTCGCTGGCGAGCCTGTGCCAATTCAATGAGAGCCGTGGCCTCCTCGACGGAGGAGGTGAACGGTTTTTCGATCAGAACATGGCAATCGGCTTCCAGACAAGCGCGGGCGATTTCATAGTGCGTGTGGGTCGGCGTCACGATGCTGACTGCATCGACCGAATCCAAAATGTCGTGGTAGTCGTTATAGCCCGGCACTTCAAGCTCGGCCGTGGCTGCCGCTTGGTGTTCGGGGTTGGTGTCGACGACCCCGATCAACTCACAAGTATTGAGGGCGGCGTATTTTTGCGCGTGGAAACGGCCGAGATATCCAACCCCGATGACGGCGGTGCGAAGCGAGGCGGACACGGGTATAACGAGTCGTCAACTGATGGGGCTGTGGGGATTATAGGAAAAGTCGGCAAACATTGGATTGCACAGGGGTGGAAAACGGCTTCAGTACAATGCGGGAACTGCCAGAGATTTTGCAGTGACCACCTGTGTAGATGCGACCCTCGTTTTTGCGGATTCATCCGCCGCACCGTTGAGTTTGGACAACATTGCCGGGGTGGATGAGGCCGGTCGCGGCGCCTTGGCAGGGCCGGTCGCAGCGGCTGCGGTGGTGTTGCCTGCGGACTTCGAACTCCCCAATCTGACCGATTCCAAGAAGCTGACACCGGCGCAACGCGGGGTGTTGGCGACACAGATTAGGGCGTGCGCCTGTACGTATGCGGTCGCGTTTGTGTCGGCGCGGGAGATTGATCGCATCAATATTCTGCAGGCAAGTCTGCTTGCGATGGCGCAAGCGGTGGCCCGTCTCAGCGGAAGCATTGCGCATGTGCTGGTCGATGGTCGGCATTGTCCCCAAGTGCCGTATCCGGCGACCGCGGTGGTGGGTGGAGATGCTCGCTTTGCGTGCATCAGCGCGGCTTCCGTGCTGGCCAAGGAAGCGCGGGATGCCTGGATGCGGACCTGCGATGCCCACGAGCCGCGTTACCAGTTTGCCCGCCACAAGGGCTACCCGTCGCCAGTTCACCTCAAGGCATTGGCGCAGTTCGGACCCGGCCGGCAGCACCGCTTGAGTTACAAACCGGTGCGGACGGTGGTCGAGGAGCGTTTGTGATGAGTTTTGTGCATCTGCATCTGCACACCGAGTACTCGTTGGATGACGGCACTGTGCGCATTCGCCCATTGATGGAGCGGGTGGCGCAGCTGCAGATGCCGGCAGTGGCGCTGACCGACAAAGACAACCTGTTCGCGGCGGTGAAGTTCTACCGCACCGCCTTGGAATATGGAATCAAGCCGATTTTAGGTGCTGATATTGCGCTGGAAGGCCCCAACCCGCGTGATAAACCGGTGCGGGCAGTGTTGTTGTGCCAAAACACGGAAGGCTATCAGAATCTGTGCCACCTGCTCAGCGACCGGTATTACCACCGCCGCGCCTTTATTCAACGGGAAGACTTGGCGCAACGAAGCGCCGGTCTGATTGCGCTTTCCGGAGGTCTGGCGGGGGACTTGGGGCGAGCGGCTTTAGCGGGGAATCGGCGTCTTGCCGACCAGGTATTGGCGTACTGGAAGCAACATTTCCCGGAGCGTTTTTACATTGAGGTGACCCGCACCGACCGCGAACATGAAGATGACTATCTGCACTTTGCGCTGGAGTGTGTGGAGCAACATGAATTGCCGATGGTCGCGACCAATGATGTGCGGTTTTTGACGGCGGAAGATTTTGAGGCGCATGAGGTGCGGGTGTGCATCCGCACCAACAGCCGCATGAACGATACGGAACGCGCCCGCGAATACAGCAAGGAGCAGTTTGTGCGCGACGAGGCGTTGATGCGCGAGGCGTTTCAGGATTATCCCTTGGCCGTCGACAACGCAAAGAACATCGCCCAACGATGCAACCTGCAGTTGGACCTGGGCCGGGCCCTGCTGCCGGATTATCCGACCCCTGAAGGCGAGTCCATGGATGCGTACTTGGGCCGCCTGTCGAGCGAAGGACTAAAACGGCGTCTCGAGCGTCTGCAGGCCGCGTCGCAAATGGCGGCATCAGAAGCTGACTACGAAGAACGCTTGAAACACGAGTTGGAGGTCATCCACAAGACCGGCTTCAGCGGCTATTTTGTGATTGTTGCGGATTTCGTCGACTGGGCTCGGAGCAATGATATTCCGGTCGGTCCGGGACGCGGCTCCGGAGCCGGTTCGCTGGTGGCGTATGCGCTCGGCATTACCGGTTTGGATCCGTTGCGCTATGACCTTTTGTTCGAACGGTTTCTCAACCCGGAGCGCGTCAGCATGCCGGACTTTGACATTGATTTTTGCTATCAGAAGCGGGATCAGGTCATTGATTACGTACGGGAACGCTACGGCGAAGATCGGGTCGCGCAAATCATCACCTACGGCACGATGGCCGCGCGGGCGGCCATTCGCGATGTCGGGCGAGTGTTGGGGGCGCCGTACACCTACTGCAGCCGAATCGCCAACGCCGTGCCGCGGGAACTGAACATCACGTTGGAGCGCGCGTATGCGGAAAGCGAGGAATTTCGCAGTTTGGTGAGCAACCCGGAAGATGCGACCGCTCAGCACTTGTACGAGGTAGCGTTGAAGTTGGAGGGCGTGTCGCGCAACGTTGGACGTCATGCCGCCGGGGTGGTCATCGCCCCCGGCCGGCTGGTGGATCATTCGCCTCTGTATTTCGATCCCGGCCTGACCGAAATGGCGATCACCCAGTATGACAAGGACGATATCGAAGCGATTGGTCTGACCAAGTTTGACTTCTTGGGGTTGCGCACGCTGACGCTTCTGGAGCAATGTCTGCACACGGTCAATGCGCGGCGCACGGCAAACGGTGAAGAGGCTTTGGATCTGGATTCGCTGCCGCTGGATGATGAACCGACTTTCCGACTGCTGCAGGCCGGCCGCACTTCGGAGGTGTTCCAGCTGGAAAGCGAGGGAATGCGCGCGCTGGTGCAGCGCATGCGCCCGGACTGTTTTGATGACCTGGTGGCACTGGTGGCGCTGTATCGTCCGGGGCCGCTGAAATCGAAAATGGACGAGGAATACATCCGCTGCAAACGCCAGCCGGAACAGGTGCGTTATCTGCACCCGGACCTGGAACCCATTCTGGCGCCCACTTTTGGCGTGGTGCTCTACCAGGAGCAGGTGATGAAAATCGCCGAGGCGCTGGCCGGTTACAGCCTGGGGGAGACGGATTTGCTGCGCCGCGCCATGGGCAAGAAAAAACCTGCGGAAATGGCGCAGCACAGCAAACGTTTCCAGGAGGCGGCGGTGCAGCACGGACTGTCGGCCGGGGCGGCCAAGCGAATTTTCGAATTGATGGAGAAGTTCGCCGAGTATGGCTTCAACAAATCCCACTCCGTCGCCTATGCGCTGCTGGCTTATCAGACCGCCTGGTTCAAAACTCATTACCCGGATGCGTTCATGGCGGCGGCCATGTCCACGGAGATGGGCAACACGGACAAGTTGGCGTTGCTTTATCGGGAGGCGTGCACCTTGGATTTGGAAGTGCTGCAGCCGGACATCAACGCTTCCGAATACGATTTTTCGGTCCCTCAGGAAGGCAAGATCCGGTACGGATTGGGCGCCATCAAAGGCGTGGGCCGAAATCTGGTGGAACGCTTGGCCGAAGAACGTCAAGAAAAGCCGTTTGAAAGTCTGGCGGATTTATGCGTGCGTTTGAATGTGCGGGATTACACGGAAAAGGATCTGCAAGCATTGATTCATGCCGGAGCGCTGGATGATCTTGAGGGTAGTCGTCGGGGCATGGTCAACGCCCTCGCGGCAATTCGGGAGCAGGCGCGTCGGGAGCAGCAGGATCAGGAGAGCGGACAGGAATCTTTATTCGAGCAGGCCCAAGCGCAAACTTCGCACTCTACGGTCGAAGTGCAACTGGAGCATCAGGAATACGGGGAAATGGAGCGGTTGGAGCAGGAACGACAAATGCTGGGTTTTTATCTGAGCGGTCATCCTTTCCGCGCGTATCGCAACATGGCGAAGCAGGTCGCACTGCAGTCCCTGCAGCAACTGCGGGAGATGATCAGCAGTCACACCGATGTGCGCTTCGCCTTGTCGCACGATGTGGTGACGATGGGAGTCGTGCTGAAGGTGGCGCTGCTGCGGGGACGAAATGCGGCAATCATCGAACTGGAAGACGACAGCGCCCAGATGGAGGTGCTGACCGAGGATCTGCATTTGGCTCAACAGTTGGAGGCAGGTGCGGTGCTGCTGGTGCGCGGCACCCTCAAAGCGCCGCCGCGGGGTTCAGACAGCAAGGAGCGCGAATGGATTCGGGCCCGTTCGCTGCATACCCTGGAGGATATCCGCCAACGTTGGGCGCAGCAGGTACATATCGCCTTGAATGGCGACAGCAGTCCCGAGACCGTACGCGCCATTCGACATGTACTGGAGCAACACCGAGGCGCGTGTGAAGTGCGGGTCGACTGGATGGGGCAATGCGGACGCAGCAGCTGGATGCTGGGGGCGCAATGGGGCGCGGTTGCCGATGAAGCCTTACTTGGGCAGTTGGCGGAACTGAAAGGAGTGGAGTCGACCGGTATCCTTTATTCACGGGCAACTTTCTAAAATAGTGGCATGAATTCCGATTTTCTGGATTTTGAGCGGCCCATTGCCGAGTTGGAAGCGAAAATTCGTGAGCTTCAACACGTCGGTCAGGACAGCGAGTTGGACCTGGACGTGGAGGTCGAGCGTCTTCAAGGACGCTGGCGCACGCTGATTGAAGACATTTTCTCGAATCTTTCGGCTTGGCAAGTCACACAATTGGCCCGGCATCCGCAACGGCCGTACACCTTGGATTATGTGCCTCTGATGTTCGATGAGTTTCATGAACTGCACGGCGACCGGTTGTATGCGGACGATCAGGCGATTGTGGCCGGCATGGCGCGTCTGGAAGGGCAGGCCGTGATGGTGATGGGCCACCAAAAAGGCCGTACGGTTCCCGAGAAAGTGGAACGCAATTTCGGCATGCCGCGCCCCGAGGGCTACCGCAAGGCGCGCCGGCTCATGCAGCTCGCCGAGCGACTGCAGATGCCGATCATCACGTTCATCGACACGCCGGGGGCCTATCCGGGCATCGGAGCGGAAGAGCGCGGCCAGAGTGAAGCCATCGCCGGGAATCTGGAAATAATGGCCGGCTTGAAGACACCCATTATCAGTGTCGTCATCGGCGAGGGAGGCTCGGGCGGCGCGTTGGCGATTGGAGTTTGCGATCACCTGATGCTGCTGCAGTACAGCATCTACTCGGTGATTTCGCCGGAAGGTTGCGCTTCCATTTTGTGGAAAAGCTCCGAGAAGGCTCAGGATGCGGCGGAAACGTTGGGGTTGACCTCCGAACGGCTGATGCAGTTGGAGTTGATTGATGAAGTGATCGAGGAGCCTTTGGGGGGAGCGCATCGTGACCCCCAGGCGATGGCCGCCAGCCTCAAACAGGCGCTGACGCGACGCCTTGGGGAACTCCGGCGGATGGACGCGGAGGTGCTGGTGAATCGCCGCCAGGAGCGGCTTCTGGGCATCGGCATGTACCAATCGTGACCCTGTCATGTGCTGTTGAGCATGCGCTGGCGCAATTGCCCATTGCGTGCCCGGAGGCGGAGACCTGGACGGTCGCCTACAGCGGTGGATTGGACTCTTCGGTCCTGTTGCACGCTGCCCATAAACAAGCCCAGGCCTGCGGTCGCGAAGTGCGCGCGGTGCATGTCAATCACGGGCTGCAGCCGGCGGCCGCGGATTTCGAACGCCATTGCGTGACGGCTTGCGCGGCCTGGGATATTCCGCTGACCATTGAACGCGGCCCCGCCACAGCGATTTCCCAGGGCAACGTCGAGGCCCAGGCCCGACAGAGGCGCTACGAGGCCTTGCGGGCCTATACGCAAGCGCGGACCGCAGTGCTGATGGCGCACCACCAGGACGATCAGGCCGAGACCTTATTGCTGCAGCTGTTTCGGGGTTCGGGCACCAGCGGCACCGCCGGGATGCCGGTTCGGCGGGAGTGGGGAGAGGGGCAACTGGTCCGACCTTTCCTGAATGTATCGCGACGCGATATTGAGCAGTACGCGCAGAAGCATGAGGTGCCCTACATTGAGGACCCCAGCAATGCGGACACACGGCTGGAGCGCAATTTTTTGCGTCGGGAAGCCTGGCCGCTTTTACGGCAACGTTGGCCGGAACTGTCGACCACATTGGCGCGCGCGGCGCGGCATCAGGCGCATGCGGCCCGTCTGTTACGGGAACGTGCCGAGGAAGATTTGGGTCCGGCGCGCGAGGTGCCTGTGGCGCGTCTGACGCCCTTGTCGGAGGACCGCCAGATCAATGCGCTACGTTTTTGGATTATGCGGGAAGGCTATGCGCCGCCAAGTGAAAAGCGCCTGCGCAACTGGCTGCACATCGTGCACTCCGCCGCAGAGGATCGGTTACCCCAGGATCGTTTTGAGGATTATGAAATTCGACGCTGGCGGGGCTGTTTGTATTTGACTCCGCGCCAGCCGGAAGTCTCGTCCGATCGTCGCTGGTTATGGCGGCGAGGGGAGACGTTGGAACTCCCGGAACTGGGCATGACGCTGGACTGGCCCGCCTTGCAGGCGCAAGTATCGGAGCGGGTGGAAACGGATGTGGAAGTGCGTTTGCGCCGCGGAGGTGAACGCTGTCAACAAAGTGGGCGGCCCCGTCGTCGGGCGCTTAAAAAACTTCTGCAGGAGGCGGGTGTGCCTCCCTGGAACCGCAATCGCATCCCGCTGATCTACCAGCGCGAGCAACTCCGGCTGGTGTGGCGCCACTTCGAATGTGTGGCGCCACCCGCTGTACCGTTACTTCGTGGACAGGCCGAACAGTGAGTAGACCGGGCAGCTTCCCACGGCTCCGGTGGCCAGGGGAATCAATCCCAGCCAACCCCACCAAGCCATATCGAATTCCATGAGTCCGATGTACAGAATTGCGACGCCTGCCACGATTCGCAGGAGTCGCTCCAGCATATGCACATTGACCGTCATAATTTTCATCCTCCAAAAGTGGATATTAGGCTCGTCTGGTGACGAAACCACACTCCCTAGAGTGTACCTATTTGGCCTTTAAAGCAAATTAAAAGTTCCCCCGCGGCGCACGTTGTTGACCGGTATGCTATTCTGTAGTCCCGTCCAGAGCATATGGGAGCGCCATTCGTGACGCGATTTGTTTTCATTACGGGCGGGGTTGTTTCATCGCTTGGCAAAGGAATTTCAGCCGCCTCGCTGGGGGCGCTGCTGGAAGCGCGGGGTCTTGAGGTGTCCATGATCAAACTGGACCCCTACATCAACGTGGACCCGGGCACCATGAGCCCGTTTCAGCATGGCGAGGTGTTTGTCACAGCCGACGGGGCGGAAACCGATTTGGACCTGGGGCATTACGAGCGTTTCGTCAATTTCCGCGCCAGCAAATCAAGCAACTGGACGACCGGTCAGATCTACGAGCGGGTAATCGCCTGCGAGCGACGCGGCGAATACCTGGGCTCGACCGTACAGGTTATTCCCCATATCACCGACGAAATCAAGAATTGCGTGCAACTGGGCGCTTCGGATGCGGACATCTGCATCGTCGAAATCGGGGGCACGGTGGGCGACATCGAGTCGCTGCCTTTTATTGAGGCGATTCGGCAGATGGGAGGCGAACTGGGCCGCGATTGCGCGGCCTTTATTCATTTGACGCTGGTGCCTTATATCAAAGTGTCGGGCGAGATCAAAACCAAACCGACACAGCATTCCGTCAAGGAACTGCGCTCAATCGGTATTCAGCCCGATATCCTGTTGTGCCGCACGGATGCGGAGATTCCCGAAGATCAGCGCCGGAAAATCGCTCTGTTTACCAATGTGCGGGATGCGGCGGTCATCGAAGTGGTCAACCAGGACGACATTCATGCCATTCCACTGGCCCTGCACGCGCAGGGACTGGACGATCTGGTGGTGCAGCAATTCCAGTTGTCCGCGCCGACGGCGGATTTATCGGCCTGGCGCGAGGTTGTGACGGCGCGCGAGGCCCAGCGTGGACAGGTCACGGTGGCCATGGTGGGCAAATACGTGGAATTGACGGAGTCGTACAAATCGCTCAATGAAGCCCTGCAGCATGCAGGCTTGCACAATCGGGTGCGCGTCGACATTCGTTATGTGGATTCCGAGCAGGTCGAGCAGGAAGGCACGAAGGTGCTGGAAGGCGCCCAGGTGATTTTGGTGCCGGGCGGCTTCGGGGAGCGGGGCATTGAAGGCAAGATCGCGGCGGCGGGTTACGCTCGGGAGCAGGGCATTCCCTATCTCGGCATCTGTTTGGGGATGCAGGTGGCGGTTATTGAATATGCGCGGAATTGTCTGAATCTCGAAGGAGCCCACAGTACGGAGTTTGACCGTTCAACCCCCCATCCGGTGGTGGCTTTGATCACCGAATGGATGACGCCGGAAGGGGAGCGGGAATTCCGCGATGCCCATTCCGACCTGGGGGGCACGATGCGCTTGGGCGAGCAGCCTTGCCAACTGTCCGCAAAGAGTCGCCTGCGCGAGATTTACGGAGAAGACATCGTCCATGAGCGGCACCGGCATCGCTATGAGATCAACAATCACTATTTGGATAAATTGACTGGGGAAAATCTGGCGGTGGTGGGTTTGTCACATGACGACCAATTGGTGGAAGCGGTGGAATTGTCGGACCACCCCTGGTTCATCGGCTGCCAGTTTCATCCGGAATTCACCTCTTCGCCGTTGCGAGGTCATCCCTTGTTCAACAGCCTGATTCGAGCCGCACTGTGAGCGCCCAGGCATTTTGCGATTTTCAGGCAGGCGTGCATCAGCCGCTGTTTCTGATTGCGGGGCCATGCGTCATTGAAAGCGAAGCGCGCGTACTGCAGATCGCGGAGCATCTGTCGGAACTGACGCAACGCCTTGAAATACCTTATGTTTTCAAGGCCTCCTATGACAAGGCCAACCGCACCAGCGGCGACAGTTTTCGCGGCCCGGGCATTGAGGAGGGGCTGCGTATTCTGGAACGGGTAAAAAGTGATTATGGGGTGCCGGTACTGACGGACGTGCATGAAAACACGCCCATTGACGAAGTGGCGGCGGTGGTGGATGTGCTTCAGACTCCGGCGTTTTTGTGTCGGCAGACGGATTTTGTGGTGCGCGTCGCTTCTGCCGGCAAGCCGGTCAATCTCAAGAAGGGGCAATTTCTGTCACCCTGGGAGATGTCGAAAGTGGTCGACAAGGCGCGGGCTGCGGGTAACGACAGTTTGATGGTGTGCGAACGCGGAGTCAGTTTCGGTTACAACAACCTGATTTCAGACATGCGTGCGTTGGCCGTATTGCGTGAGACGAATTGTCCGGTGGTTTTTGACGCGACGCATTCAGTGCAATTACCAGGAGGAGCTGGGGCAGTGTCGGGTGGGCAGCGGGAGTTTGTGCCGACCTTGGCGCGTGCGGCGGTTGCCGTGGGCGTCGCCGGTCTGTTTATGGAGACGCACCCCGACCCGGATCAAGCGCTTAGCGACGGACCCAACGCCTGGCCGCTGGCGCAAATGGAAAGTCTGCTGGAAGTGTTGCGGGAACTGGACGCGGTCGCCAAGCAGTCCTTGTCGCCCGCGTAAAAAAAATGTGTGCGTTACAGCAGTAGCGCGGTCCCAATCCCCAAAAAGGCCACAAAGCCCACCACGTCGGTGACCGTGGTCAGAATCACGCCGCCGGCCAAAGCCGGATCGATGCCGAAACGCTGAAGCGCCGTTGGCAACAACACGCCGCTGAGGGCGGCGACGACCAGATTGGCAATCAACGCCAGGGCGATCACCACGCCAATCATCCAATTGCCGAACCACCAGCTGGCGATTAGGGCGACGACGCCACACCAAACCAGACTGTTGATCAGACTGATGCCGACTTCCTTGAAAATCAAGGCGCGCTGGTTGTGGGCGTTGATTTGGCCGAGGGCGATGCCGCGGATGACCAGAATTAAGGTTTGGCTGCCGGCGATGCCGCCCATGCTGGCGACGATGGGCATCAAGACCGCCAGTGCGACGATGCGCTCAAGCGTGTCCTGAAACAGCCCGATGGCAGCGGCGGCTGCGAATGCGGTAGCCAGGTTGATTCCCAGCCATACCGCGCGGCGGCGGGCGGCCGGCAGGACCGAGGCAAACAGGTCCTCATCTTCCCGAAGTCCGACATAGCTGCTCAGTGCGTCCGTGCCTTCGTCGCGGATGACATCGACGATATCGTCGACGGTGATTCGCCCCAGCAGGCGGCCGTCGTCATCGACGACGGCGGCGGACACCAGATCGCGGTCTTCAAAGATAGCCGCAACATCCCGGTCCGCCATACTGGCCGGAATCGCTTGCGGTTCGGTTTCCATCACTTCCTCGACACGCTGGTGCGGGTCGCGCACGAACAGTTCCGTCAGCGCAAGCACCCCGCGGTAGCGTTCAAAACGATCCACCACCATCAAGGTGTCGGTGTGGCTGGGGATGGCGCCGAGACGACGCAGATAACGCAGCACCACTTCCAGAGTCACGTCGGCGCGTACGGTGATGACATCGGTATCCATCAAGCCGCCGGCGGTGTCCTCGTCGTAGGTAAGGACCGCCTCCAGCCGGGATCGATGATCCCGGTCCATGCCATTGAGGACCTGGGCGCTGACGGTTTCGGGCAGATCCACCAGCAAGTCGGCCAGATCGTCGATCTCCAGACCGTCGACGGCACGTACCAGGGCGTCTTCGTCCATCTCATCGATCAGGGAAGCGCGCACCTCGTCACCCACTTCCAAAAGCACATCGCCGTGATGCGCTTCATCCAGCAAGTCCCAGACGATAAAGCGCTGGACGCGGGGGAGGGATTCCAGCAACTGCGCCGTTTCCGCCGGATGCAGGGCGTACAGCATCTGCCGCACCGGCTGCAGTGCGCCGGTGTTCAGGGCTTCCGTTAACGCTTGATAAGCCTCACCAGGAGCGTGGGCGGCGGAAGTTTGAGCGGTCATCGTTTGGTGGCTTTATGCTGACGGTTACACCCGGTTCATGGTGTCAACCATGCCGCGGATTTGCTCGGGATTTTGACACTCGAGGATTTGCTCGGCCTGGGCGCGGACTTCGGCGGCCGATGTATTGAGAATGATGTGTTTGATTTCCAACAGCACATTTGGATTCATGCTGAATTCGCGCAAGCCCAGGCCCACAAGCAATCGTGCCAACTGGGGATTGCTTGCCATCTCACCACACATGCTGACGGGTGTGTTCGTGTTTTCGCCTGCCTCGATCGTCCGGCGGATCAACCGCAGAACGGCCGGATGCAAGGGGTCGAACAAATAGTTGACCTGGTCGTCGACCCGATCAATGGCCAAAGTGTATTGGATCAGGTCATTGGTTCCGATCGACAGGAAATCGAGATGCCGGGCGAACAGTTCCGCCGAAATGGCCGCGGCCGGGACTTCGATCATGCCGCCGATGCGGGTCTTAGGGTCAAAATCAATCCGGTCGTTTTTCAACTCCTGCTTGCACTGTTCTATCAGCGCAAGGCTTTGCGACAGTTCGGCAATGTTGGTCAGCATCGGCAGCATGATTTCGACCGGACCATGGGCGGAGGCGCGCAAAATCGCATGCAACTGCGCCATGAAAGTGGGTTTATCCTGCAGCGAGCGGCGGATCGCCCGCAAACCCAAAGCCGGGTTGGGGGCAATGGCGCCTTCGTAATCGGGATCGAATTCCTTGTCCGCGCCCAGGTCCAACGTGCGAATCGTCAGCGGCTTGCCTTCCAGAGCCAGCACCAGGTCCCGATAAATTTCATATTGTTCGTCACTGTCGGCGCTATGTTCGCGGTTCAGATAAAAGAATTCCGTGCGGTACAGCCCGACGCCGTCGGCGTGCACTTCATGCACTTGCGAGACATCTTCGACCAGATCAACGTTGCATTTCAGGGAAACCGCCTGTTCATCGCGTGTGATTACCGGTCTTTCGCGAATTTTCTCCAGGCTTTCGACACGTTCCTGTTCCAGGCGCTGGTAGTTGCGGTACTGGTCGATCAACCAGTCGTCGGTGGCGGACAAAACGGTGCCGGAGTTGCCGTCCACCAGCAGCAATTCGCCATCCTGGATTAATTCGCTGGAGTTGTGAATGCCGACGATGGCGGGAATGCCGAGGCTGCGCGCCAGGATGGCGGTGTGCGACATGGGGCTGCCGAATTCGGTGACAAAGGCGGCAATGTTCTGATGCTGCAGCTCGACGGTGTCGGCTGGAGTCAAATCATCCGCCAAAACGATACTTCCGGTCAGGTCCGGGGGTCGACCATTCCCTTCTTCGGGACTCAGGTTTTGTTGAATTTTGCGAATCACATGCTGCAGGTCGTTGCGCCGGGTGCGCAAGTAAGGGTCGTCCATGGCGTCGAAGACGCGCACCAGCTCTTCCAGCGTCTGCTCCAAAGCCCATTCGGCATTGCACTGCTCAGCACGAATCAGTTGTTCCGGGGTGTCCGTCAGCAAGGCGTCGTCAAGCATCAGCAGGTGGGAGTCGATAAAAGCGCCGATCTCATCGCGCATGGCGGCCGGGGCGAGTTGCCGGGCACTTTGCATCTGTTCCTTGGATTCTTCCCGTGCTTGATGCAGGCGGGTGATTTCCGACTCCACCTCCTCAGGCTCCAACGTACGCTTAACGATGTTGGCCTGGCCGTGCTGGAAGACGTACGCGGGCCCTTGTGCGACGCCGCGCGAGACGCCGATGCCATTGACAATCATGGGCATGGTTCGGCACCCTCCTCAAAACCACTCCCGAACAAATCCAAGATGGCCTGCATGGCTTCGGCTTCGTCGTCTCCACTGACAAATAATTTCACTTCAGTGCCATGGGTGGCCGCCAGCATCATGACGCTGATGACACTTTTGGCATTGGCCCGCTGACCGTTTTTTTCGATCTCCACACTGGCCTGATAAGCCCCGGCAGTGCGAACCAGTTTGGCGGCGGCCCGGGCGTGGATGCCCAGCTTGTTGACGACTTTGGCTTCGGCTTCAATCACAATACTTCTCCCACTTCAATGACGACGCCGGCCCGGGCGTTGGAAGCCAGGCTCTCCGCCAGTTGCGAACGGCTTTGGCGGGGCATGTTGAACAATCGGACCACCATCGGCAGATTAATGCCGGAGATCAGGGTCGTATCCGGATATTCCAAAAGCATGCGACGGGCGAGGTTGTAAGGAGTTGCGCCGTACAAATCGCTAAGAATCAAAAGACCGTCGCGGCAGTCCAAAGAGGCGCGCAGTTTTTTTAGATCCTCGAAAGCCGCGTCTAAATTGCAGTCTTCAATGACGCCGTAACAGGCCAAGTTTTCCGGCGGCGCCGCAAAAATCACTGTCGCCATCTCCACCAACTGCCGGCCCAACTCACGGTGGGTCAGCGTGAGAACGCCGATACTCATCCGGAGGTCTCCAGATCGCGGTGCCGCACCGTCAACTGCAAGGCGGAGTCTTCCGCCAGGCGCCGGTGCAGTTGCTCGACCAGATAAACGGAACGGTGCTGGCCGCCGGTGCAGCCGATGGAAATATTCAGGTAGTGGCGGCTGGCGCTGAGAAAAGAAGGAATCCAGCGCTGCAGCAGTTGATGCAGTTCCTCCAGCATGGCGCAGGCTTGAGGTTGTGCGTCCAAATAAGCCTGCACATTCGCGTCGACGCCGCTGCTTGAGCGAAGCTCGGGCACCCAATGCGGATTGGGCAGGCAACGCGAATCAAACACAAAATCCGAATCGCTGGGCACGCCGTTGCGGTAGGCAAACGACTGCAGCTGTACCGACATGGGCGTCTGGTCCAGTTTCAGCAATTCGCGCAAGCGGCTGCGCAATTCGTGGACGTTGGTGCGGGACGTGTCCAGACGCAGGTCGGCCAAATTAGCGATTGGAGCGAGATATTCGCGCTCCCGCTGTACCGCCAACGCCAGCGTGCGCTCGCCGTTGGCCAGCGGATGGCGGCGGCGGGTTTCGTTGAAACGACGAATCAAAGTATCTTGATCGGCATCCAGAAACAGGACGGTGACTTTGCACGGCAATTGCTGCAGCTGCGCCAGAATATCGGGGAAACGTTCCAGGTCCGCAGGCTGGGCGCGGGCATCCATGCTGATCGCCGCCTGCTTGGGATATTGGGAATCCGGGTGCAGCAGCAGTTGGGCGTATTCCAGCAGCATCGACGCCGGCATGTTGTCGACGCAGTGGGCGCCGTGGTCCTCCAAAGTGTCCAGGGCAACGGATTTCCCGGAGCCGGACAGGCCGCTGACAATGAGCAACTGCATGGCGTTCAGGCAGCCAATGCGCTCAGCAGTGCTTTCGGATCGGTTTGTTCCCGAAGCGTCCGCACGTGGTCTGGGTTCTGCAGCAGGGTTGCCAGCTCCCCCAGCAGCTTGACATGCTCATCCGGGGACTGCTCCGTTACGGCCAGGGCCACAAAAATATCGACCGGCTGGCCATCCTCGGCATCGAAGTCCACGCCTTCGGTCAGCGTGAGAAGGGCGGCGGCGCTGTGGCCCGCGGATTTGAGCCGACAGTGGGGGATGGCGATGCCGCCTCCCAGGCCGGTGCTACCGAGTTGTTCGCGTTCGGTCAGGTACTCCAACAGCAGGTCGGAGTCCGTATCATCTTCATGGTAACTGAGGGCCAAAGCATCGCTGAGCGCTTGCAGGGCGCGCTTTTTGCTGCCAACACGCTGCTGGAGAAGCACGTTGTTGGGCCGCAACAGTTCAAGCACGCCTGGCATGCAGGCCTCAGCTCAGTTGATGATGGGTAATCTGGTCCTGGTGATGATCCTTGCGCTTTTCCTTGTACTTGAGAAGTTGCCGATCCAGTTTGCTGACCATTTGGTCGATCGCGGCGTACATGTCTTCATGTTTGGCGTGGGCGTGTACTTGTTGCTGCCGCACATGCAAAGTGGCTTCGGCGCAGTGGGTGTCGTGTTCGACCGACAGAGTAATTTGGCTGGTGATCACGTCCTCAAAATGGCGGGTGAGGCGTTTGAACTTGGTTTCGATACAGTCGCGAATGGAAGCCGTAATGTCAAGATGATGTCCCGTGATCTTTAGATTCATAATCAAAACTCCCCAAAAGTTTTCAACCTAATTATATAGGGCGACGATAACCCTTCGATTCCGAAGAATGGCGGTTCAGAGTCTGAAATCGGTGCCCAAATAAGCTTCGCGTACTTGAGAATCCGCAAGAATTTCTTCCGTCTCCCCGGCCGCAATAATGCGGCTGTCGGACAGGATATAGGCGTGGTCGCAGATGCTGAGCGTCTCGCGCACATTGTGGTCGGTGATGATGATGCCGATGCCCTGAGCGCGCAGGCGCTGAATGATGGCTTTGATGTCGGCGACGTGCAGCGGATCAATGCCGGCGAAGGGTTCGTCCAGAAGCATGAACGCGGGTTCCGTCGCCAGCGCCCGGGCGATTTCAACGCGGCGCCGCTCACCTCCGGAAAGCGAGTAGCCGTAATGATGACGCAAGGCGCCGATGGAGAACTCTTCCAACAATACTTCCAGACGCTCCTGCCGCGCTTTGGGAGCGAGGGAGGTCTGCTCCAGAGTCGCCAGAATGTTGTGCTCGACCGTCAGGCGGCGGAAAATGGAAGGTTCCTGGGGCAGGTAGCCGATCCCCAAACGGGCGCGGGCGCTCATGGAGAGGGACGTCAAATCCTTGCCGTTGAGCAGAATCTGTCCCCGGTCGCACGGCACGAGGCCGGCAATCATATAAAAACAGGTGGTTTTGCCGGCTCCGTTGGGGCCGAGCAATCCAATCACCTGGTGGTCATGCGCGGTCAGGGTGACGTCGGAGACCACCGAGCGGCTGCGGTAGGATTTGCACAGATCGACCGCCTGGAGTTCGGCCATCAGGGCGTGTCCACTTGCAACTGCAGTTTGATGCGATCCTGGGATTCGCCGTCGGCTGCAGTCTCCAGGCGCTCTTCGTCAATCAAATAAGTCAAGTGCTCGCCGGTAAATTCGTGGTCGCCGACCCGCATGTGCACATCTTCTTTGAGGATGGCGCGATTCTGCGTCAACTGATAAAGAATATCGCCGGCGCGCGCCTGCAGGCGCTGCCCGGATTCGAGGGTCTGGTTCCAGACGGCATGACCGACCGCATGCAGCGTCTGGATTCGCTCATCATCCGAATGCGCGGTCAACTTGTCCGCCTGCAGCACCATGTCGCCGAGAGTGGCGCGGACATTGCCGTGATAAACGTAAATCTTGCGGCGTGTATCCCACTCCATTCGATCGGCCGAAAGATCCAGGGTATGGGTGGATGCCTCCTCGGCATGGGCGGCATCAAAGACCTGTTCCACTAGGCGCGCCAGGGTTTCATAAGTGGGCGGATGGGCTCGGTCCGGGAACTGTCGGGCGCGCACGTCGTGGATTAATGTCCCGGCCTCTTCATGCAGGCGATAGTCCAGACCGATTCCCTGCATCACCGCTTCCGGCTGGCTTAGCTGCACCGGGGCGTCCGTGCGAATGCGCTGTCGTTCGGTGTCCAGCGTCAGGGCGCGACCGCGCATCAGCACAGGCGCGTGATGGTCGCTCTGCAGCAGCACCTCCACGGCATCGTGCAGGATAATCTCCAGATCACGAATCTCGCCGCGTAGGGAAGCGGCCCAGGAATCGGCGAAGGCCGGCTCCTGCCACTGTATGTAGGGCTCCTCCAAAAGGATATGCGAATCCTCGGAATATTGGTCCAGATGCGTGGCGATGACTCGATAAAGCAGTTGTCCCTGCGCGTCCCGCATCCAGTAGCGCACATCGGTGTAACTGCTTTCGGCCTCAGGGTCGCCAATGGTGGAATAAGAGGCGGTTGGCGCAGGGTTGGATGACCAGGGCTGCCATCCCCAGAGGATGCCGGCCACTGCCAGGGCAAAGATCGTGACAAGCAAAGGTTTCATGACGCAAGCAACCAGTCGCACACGTCGCGCACAGCACCCTGTCCGCCCGCGTGGGGGGTCACCCAATCAGCAACTTCTCGGGCCGGATTGCGCGCATCCGCCACGGCGACTCCCATGCCGGCAGCCTGCAGCAGGGGCACATCCCCGCGGTCGTCGCCGAGGCAGACGGCCTGCTCCCAACGATAGTCCAAACGTTCCAGCACTTCGCACGCTCGGGCATATTTATCCGAGCAGTCGAGGTGAATTTCCTGAATCCCCAGAGCCTGCAGACGGGCATGAGTGGCGGCGCTGGGACGGGAACTGATGACCACGATTTGAATGCCGGCGGCAAGCACGTCGACCAGTCCCTGGCCGTCATGCACATGAAAGCTTTTGGTTTCGGTGCCATCCTCGGACAAATAAAGGCGGCCATCGGTCAAGACGCCGTCGACATCCAAAATCAGCACTTTGACTTGCTCGGGAGTCATCGAATGCCCGCCGCGATTAAATCATGCATATTGAGCGCCCCCACCAACTCCTTCTTCTGCATGACGGGCACGGCGTTGAAACGTCGATCGCGCATACGATGCAGCACATCAGCGGCCAGTTCATCCGGAGCAGCGACCTGGAAATCTCGGGTCATGGCCTCTTCGATTGGGGTGCGATGAATATCGACGGCTTCCGCCAGACTGCGCCGCAGATCGCCATCGGTGAAAACGCCGATTAATTGCCCGCCGTCATCCAATACGGTGGTCATGCCTAGGCCCTTCTCGGAAATTTCCGGCAAGGCGTCGCGCAACAGAGTGCCGGCACGGACTTGGGGAATGTCGGCGCCACTGCGCATGATGTCGCCGACGGTGGTCAACAGACGCCGGCCCAAGCTGCCACCTGGGTGGTTGTGCGCAAAATCCTCGGCGCGGAATCCGCGAATTTCCATCAACGCAATGGCCAGCGCATCGCCAATCGCCAAAGTGGCGGTGGTGCTGGAGGTTGGGGCCAGATTCAACGGGCATGCCTCGCGTTCTATCTGCAGCTCCAGGTGCAGATCGGCGGCAGTTGCCAGGGTTGATTCATGCTCGCCCGTAATCGCAATCAGCGGCGCTCCGATCCGGCGCAAGATCGGTAACAGGCCGATCAGTTCCGGCGTTTCGCCCGAGTTGGACAGCGCCAGCACCACATCGTCGGTACGGATCATGCCGAGATCGCCGTGACTGGCTTCGGCAGGATGCACAAAAAATGCCGGACTGCCGGTACTGGCGAAAGTGGCGGCGATTTTTTGTCCGACGTGGCCGGATTTTCCGATACCGATCACAATAATGCGGCCCTTGCAGCTGCCCAACAGGCGACAGCAGTCGGCGAATACATGATTCATGTGCTCGGCCTGGGCGCGCACGGTATCGGCTTCCAGATTCAGCACGTCTTGGGCGAGCGCCAGAATGTCCGAAGTGTCAGTTTCGCGATTCATACAGAACTCATCATGCGTTGCGCCACCCAACCCAGATAGGTTATATAGCATAACAACAGGAAAAGAGCGCCGCCCCGCCGAAGTTCAAGCGCTTTGGAACGCAGCAGCAGGCCTGCAAGTAAAACCGTCAGTACCAGCATGACGGTCGCATCGCGCCACAGGTCCGGTGAGGTTGAAAAAGGGCGGATCACCGCGGGCAGGCCCACCACCCCCAAGGTATTGAACAAATTGGAGCCGACGACATTGCCCATAATCAAGTGACTTCCCTGCGCCCGTCGAATGGAGGCCAGGGCTGCGGCCAGTTCAGGGAGAGATGTGCCAATGGCGACAACCGTCAAACCAATCAGCAATTCGTCAATTCCGGATGCCCGTGCCAGTCCGATCGCGCCCCAAACCAAAACCCAGGCGCTGCTCAATAACAAAACCAGCCCAAGCAGTGTGACGGCAAGCGCAATCGGCAGGGTATTCAGTCGGGGGGCCTCCGGGATGTTCGGAGTAGAGGCGTTTCGGCGTGTGGTCCACAAAATAATGACGATCAGCGCGACCAAAAGCAGACCGCCTTCGAGTCGAGTCAACGCCGAATCCATCAGGGCGACGAAAACTCCCGCGGTGCCCAGCAGAATCAACGGGAGGTCGCGGCGCAAGGTCTGGGATTCGGCTCGAAGAGGCGCGAGAAGGGCGGAGATCCCGAGAATCATGGCGATGTTGGCGATATTGGAGCCGAAGGCGTTCCCGATGGCGATGCCTCCGCTGCCGCGGGCCGCCGCGGTGGCCGAGACCAACAGTTCCGGCAGACTGGTGCCAAAGCCCAACACAACAACACCGATGGTGAAAGCGGAGACGTGCAGGTGCAGCGCCAGGGCGATGGCGCCGTCGATAAGACGCTGGGCGCTCCAGGCTAAAGCGGCGAGCCCGCCGGCGATGGCCAGGAGATACAGGGTCAGCATCAGAATTTAAGAACGCGGGCCAACAGCAAACAAGAGGCTGTCGGGCCGATATCAGGCAGGCGCAAAGTTATGAAAGGCAAGGCGATTATATCGCCTCCCCAGACCGAATCCACCTGGGCGGGGCCGACTGTCGGGCTGTATTTCCTGCTCCGACTCTTTCGCAGGCAACATAAAATAGGCACCGTTCAATTGGTGTTTTTCTGAATCCATGCTTGATTTTCTGCGGCGCCATTACGACCGCCTGGTGCTGGATGTGCCTTGGGTGGCTCTGTTGCTGTTGGCATTGGGCGTGGGTTTCATGGCGACGCAGGCGACCGATTTTCGTTTGGATGCATCCGCCGATTCTCTTTTGTTGGAAGACGACCAGGACCTGCGTTATTTCCGCACTCTCGCTGATCGCTTCGGCGGCCAGGAGCTGCTGATCGTCACGTATCAGCCGCCCCAACCGATGTTGGACCCGAAGACGTTGGAGCACTTGGATGCATTGCGCGGGGAATTGCTGGCGCTGCCGGCGGTTCGCGACGTGGTGAGCATTCTGGATGTGCCTTTGTTGAATTCGCCGCCGATTGATTTCTCCGAACTGGGCTATACCACCCGCACATTGCGGGATGCGGAGACGGACCGGGAACTGGCGCAGCAGGAGTTGATGCGCAGCCCGTTCTACAGCGAGATGCTCATGAGTCCGGATGGGCGGACCACTGCGCTGGTGGCCATGCTGAAGGAGGATACCGTCGGCGAGGAGTTGTTGGATTCCCGCACCCAACTGCGAGATGCGCGGCGAGAAGGGCGCTTGGATGCACAGGGGCGACAGCAGCTGGCGGAAGTCACGCGACGTTATGCGGATCATTCTGCCGTCATGGCGCAACGGCGCGCCGAGAATGTTGCTGCCGTGCGGGCGGTTTTGGACCGCTATCGGGGAGAGGCCAGGATATTTTTAGGTGGCGTTTCCATGATTGCCTCCGACATGATCGATTTTATCGATCGGGATTTGCATGTGTTCGGGGCGACGGTTTTCGCCTTTTTGGTGGGCATGCTGGCGGTCATTTTTCGCCGTTGGCGCTGGATCGCCTTGCCTTTGCTGGGTTGCTCGGCAGCCGTCATCCTGATGATGGGCACATTGGCCCTGGCGCGTTGGCCGGTGACGGTGATTTCTTCGAATTTTGTGTCGCTGCTGCTGATCATCACCATGTCCATGACGATTCATTTGATTGTGCGGTTTCGCGAGCTTCAAGCAAACGAATCCCAGGCGGAACTGCGCGATTTGATCCGTCGCGCCGTCCATTTCATGTTCATTCCGATCTTGTATTCAGCCTTGACCACGATGGTGGCCTTTACGTCGCTGCTGGTCAGCGGCATCCGTCCGGTCATTGATTTTGGCTACATGATGACGGCGGGTGTGGCCATGGCGCTGGGCGTGATTTTCCTGTTGTTTCCGGCAGCATTGTCGTTGTTGCCTCGGGTACATGGCGAAGAGCGCGATTTCACGCGGGGCGTGACTTTGGCGTTCGCACGTCTGACCGAACGTCATCGGCGACCCATTCTGGCGATTGCCGTCGTGTTGGCGGTGGTCAGCGCTTTTGGGGTGGCGCGTCTGGATGTGGAGAATCGCTTTATCGATTACTTTGACACGGAAACGGAAATCTACCAGGGCATGCTGGAGATTGACCGGCACCTGGGGGGAACCACGACGCTGGACATCATTTTGGAAGCCGACCCCGAGGCCCAGGTGGTTGTGGAGGATGACGAGGATTTTTATGCGGAATTCGGTGAGGATCAGGGAGCGCCCGTCGGCTACTGGTTCAATCCCCTGCGCCTGCGGGAACTGCGCCGGGTGCATGACTGGCTGGATGCCCAGCCGGAAATTGGCAAGGTGCTGTCCTTGGATACCATCGTGCGGATGGCGGAAAGCGTCAATGACGGCGAACCCCTGGATGACCTGAAAATCAGCGTGCTGCGCGAAGGGCTTTCGCATTTGCCCGAGGACATGCAGGATGTATTGGTGCGCCCGTATAAATCCGAAGACGGCGACACCTTGCGGATTCAGTTGCGCGTAATCGATTCCGATCCGAACCTGCGTCGGGCGGAATTGCTGGAACGGGTGGATCGTTTCCTACGCACAGAAATGGACTACGACGATGAACGCTTCCGCCAAAGCGGTCTGCTGGTGCTCTACAACAACATGCTGCAGAGCCTGTTCGCGTCACAGATTCAGACCATTGGATTTGTGTTCTTGGCGATATTGGGCATGTTTTTGGTCTTGTTTCGCTCGCTGCGGTTGGCTTTAATTGCCATCCTGCCCAATATGCTGCCGGCGCTTCTGGTGTTGGGGGCGATGGGTTGGCTGGGTATTTCTTTGGATTTGATGACGATTACGATTGCTGCAATCAGCGTCGGTATTGCGGTCGACAATACGATTCACTACATTGTTCGGTTTCGCCGAGAGTTTGCGGCCGACCAGGACTATCTGGCCACCATGTGGCGCTGCCACGGCAGTATCGGACGGGCCATGTACTACACCTCACTCACCATCATTGTGGGGTTTTCCATTTTGATGCTGTCGCAGTTCACGCCGACGTTTTACTTTGGTCTGTTTACCGGACTGGCGATGTTGACTGCGTTGCTGGCCTCGCTGACACTGTTGCCGGCCATGTTGCTCGCGCTACGGCCACTGGGACAGGGTCGGCGCCGTTAGGATAAAACCGGGGACTATCTAGTGTTGTGTCCCGGGAATAGTAAGCAAAGTTGCTCAATTCCGTCCATCTTTGCATAATTAAATCAACAGCTTACTATTTTTTGCCCGAGGTT
Source organism: uncultured candidatus Poriferisulfidus sp. (assembly GCA_965221375.1). Lineage (GTDB taxonomy): Bacteria > Pseudomonadota > Gammaproteobacteria > Poriferisulfidales > Poriferisulfidaceae > Poriferisulfidus. Next base: position 401,323 of record OZ244883.1, read on the forward strand.
TTGGTGAGGGTGGACTCGGCGGTGGCGCCGCCGAGCACCCAAATCTTCCAGATGATTGCCGAAATTAAGCCAAGTTTTACTGGAGCTGTGTAATAAATGTCAGCGCCGCAATCACCAAACTCGCGGAAATGAAAGAGTACCACATAATCAAAGCTTGCATTTTCGAACTCACCGCGTCAATCTTCGTATCCATACTTTGGATTTTTCCAGTCATGTCTGCGCGCAACGTCTGGATTTCTCCTCGCAGCTCTTTATGCGCACCGTCCATATCCGAGCGTAATGTCTGGATTTCCCCAGTCATGTCCGAGCGCAACGCTTCAATTTTGCCATCCAAGTGGCGAAAATTTTCTTTGGTGGCCAGATGCGGAATCTGCGCCTCAATACTCGTCAAGCGTTCCGAGATATTGATCACCGCGGCCGATTCAGCCACCAGCTCGGGCACCGGTTCTTGCGAAGACATTGAGGGATTGGTGGGTTGGGGTTGTGAGGTCATGACCATTTTCTCCATAGGCAAGGCCAAAGTCAAGAGAAGCGCATGGCTGTGGATCTGAGTCTCGCCACTGGGGCGCTTCCGATTATAACCCGCCGCACGAAGCGAATCTTCGGCGAGGGGGAGGATTCCTCATCCTATGCCAGTGATAACCCGAAGTCCAGAAAAAATGGTCAGACCAACCTGCACATTTTTTTTTCACATGTAAATCAATAGATTAACCTTGTTTTTAAGGTTCTGTAGAGACAGATTTTGGCAAGAATGGGCGCGAAAATGCGCTTTTTTCAGAGTATTCCGGGAATTATGTAAGCAAAGTCAGGCGGTTTTGGTGAGGGTGGAGTCGGCTACTGCTTCACTGGACCAGTGCCATAGAATTTTTTGGCGCTAAAAATTAAGTATAATTTCCTAGAAGTACCAATGTTAGGCACTCACAAGTCATCAATCATTTCCGGGGGAAGTTTAAATGACGCAGCAAAAACATTTTGGCGCAGTTGGGTATTGGGTCGCGGCCGGAGTCGCGATGACCCTGCTCGTAAATCCGGCTTTGGCGGAAGAAGAAAAAGAAGTCCTCAGTGTGGTGGGCTCGCGCAGTCTGGACCGTTCCGCGGCTGATTTGGCGGTGCCGGTCGATGTGATTGATGCAGACAATCTTCGATCACAGGGAGCGACCCGCATGGACTCCATGCTGTCGACGCTGGTGCCGTCTTACAACGTCGGCCAACAACCGATCAGTGATGCGGCCACCTTAGTCCGTCCGGCAAACATGCGGGGACTGCCGCCGGATTCAACCCTGGTGCTGGTCAATGGCAAACGCCGCCACCGGTCTTCCGTGATTGCCTTTTTGGGTGCCGGCATAGCGGACGGGTCGCATGGGGCGGATATCTCCGCAATCCCTGCCATCGCCTTGGACCGCGTCGACGTGTTGCGTGATGGCGCGGCAGCCCAGTATGGCTCGGATGCAATCGCCGGTATTTTAAATTTTGTGCTCAAGGATGACAACGAAGGAGGCTCGTTGGAGGCCCGTTGGGGACAGTACTACCAAGGGGATGGTGAAAACTTTACGGTTGCCGCCAATGTCGGCCTGCCGCTCACGGATCGGGGTTTTCTGAACCTGAGCGCGGAATACAATGAAGCGGATCCCACCAGTCGCAGCGTGCAGCGGGCGGATGCGCAGGGACTGATTGACGGTGGAAATTCGGATGTGCGCACACCGGCGGCCCAGATTTGGGGCGCGCCCGAGATTGAGGACGACTACAAACTGTTTGCCAATGCCGGAATCGATATCGGCGACAACTCCGAACTGTATTCGTTTGCCAGTTACGCGGAACGTACCGTGGAAGGCGGCTTTTTCTTCCGCAATCCGCATACGCGATCAGGTGTTTTTCAACATCCCGACGATGAGACGAAGTTACTGGTTATCGATTTGGACGCCTCGGACGGAATCCGCTGCGGAGATATTACTCGCGACCAGGCATCGAATTTGGAGGAATTGAATGCGACCATTGCCGCTTTACAGGCCAATCGCCAGTGGAATGACAACTGTTGGACATTCATGCAGCGTTTCCCCGGAGGTTTTACCCCGCAATTTGGCGCCGACATTGAAGACACCAGTTTTGCTTTGGGATTTCGCGGAGAGACGGATGGGGGGTTGACCTATGATCTCAGCGCGGTTTGGGGTGAGCATGAAAGCAGGTTCTACATGGAAAACACCATCAACCCCCAGTTGGTTGCACAGAAGTTTGACATTCCAACCTCGTACAACCCGGGCACCTATATCGAGACCGACTACACCATCAATTTGGATTTCACCAAGCAATTCGACATTGCGTCGTTCCACTCGCCTCTAAATGTCGGTTTTGGTTTGGAGTATCGGGAAGAGGAGTTTGAAATTAAAGCCGGGGATGAGAATTCGACGTTTATTGCCTTGGACGAGAACGGGGAATCTCTTCATCCTTCTTTAGGTGTTGGCTCCAACGGCTTCCCCGGATTTCGCCCGGGAGATGCGGGTAAGTATGATCGTGCGTCTGCGGCAGCCTATGTGGATTTTGAGGCGGATGTGACAGAGGATCTGTTGTTGAATCTTGCCGTGCGCCATGAGGATCCTGAGGAATTCAGTTCAACCACCGACGGCAAGTTGGCGGCCCGTTTTCAGGCGACCGACCAGGTGGCACTGCGCGGCTCGTTCAGCACTGGCTTTCGAGTGCCCACTGTGGGACAGGCCAACGTTCGCAACACTACAACGGAAATCACCAACGGAGTGCTGTCAGATGCCTTGACCCTTCCTCCGGCGCATTCAACCTTGGCCACCTTGGGTCTTGGGGGAGCGCTGGAGGCAGAGGAGTCCGAAAACTTCGGGCTGGGTGCCGTGATTGAAGTGGGTGGACTGTCGGTGACGATTGATTACTATCATATTGAGGTGGATGATCGGATCGGGCAATCCTCCAACCATCATCTGTCGTGCGTTCTTTTGAATCGGCTGGATTTCACCATTCAAACGAGTAGAGGTGTGACGGTGAATGAAACCAACTGCGCATCAAACAAGGAATATGGTACTTACGTCGTGATAGAAGACGGCATGGAAAAGGATATCTCGCTGACCGCGGACGAGATAAGGGCAAAGACGGTAAATAACAGCAACAAGTTGTTGACAGTAGCCATCGACGAGGAAAAAGACAAGCTCCAGTCAAGTATCGAAGATATCGAGAGTATTACCACGATGAAGTTCTTCACCAACGGTTTTGATACGACCACCGAGGGTGTCGACATCGTGGCGACGTATCCGATGGATATGTTCGGGGGCCTGACCAACTGGACGCTGGCGGCCAACTGGAATCGCACGGAAGTGACGAGTCGTGATAAAAGTGTGATTGACAACAAAAAAGTGCACCAGATTGAAGAAGCGCTCCCGAAGACGCGCCTGACCCTCACCGCCGATCACGCGAACGGGCCATGGCAGGTGCTTTTCCGGGCTCGCTATTATGGTCCTCACATTGAATATCATGCGAATTCGGAAAATCGTCTGTTTCGTTCCGACGCCCGCTGGTTGCATGATCTGGAAGTTTCGTACAACTTTTCGGATCAACTGGCCGTCACTGTGGGTGCGGAAAACATTCTGGATGAAGAGCCCACCAATAATCCTTTCGCGACCGATTACGGTTCCGAATTTGCGGAGAATCCGCCTTTCAACTACAACGGCGGCTTCTACTACCTCAAGGCCCGCTGGAACTTCTAAGACCTGACAGCAAGCCTCCTTCGCGCGTCCGACGCGGGGGAGGCTTGTCATTCCCGCATGACTGCGGGAATGAATTTATTCGTTTTGATCGAACCGGTAATAGCGGCGGCTGAGATATTCCTGCATCATCCGGACCTGTTCAGCGGTCCAGTCCAATCCGGCCCCCCGCTGGCAATGATCGATACGGTCGCGTAACTGAGATGCGTTGGCGACCAGCCCATCCTGCCGCCCATAAAGAAGGTGACCGTCTCCACCGGTAATACGGGCATGGCAGGCCACACAATGCTGCTGGTGTACACTTTCCGCATCAAATGCCTGAACACTTTGTCCTGCCAGCATCCAGCCGCCCAGTGCCACCAGTATCACGCGATGTCCTAGCCTTATGCCCAAAGAAACAAATCTGATTTGGCTTGATTTGGAGATGACCGGTCTGAACCCGGACACCGATCGAATTCTGGAACTAGCCACTGCGATTACCGATTCAAATTTGAACGTACTGGCCGTCGGTCCGGAACTGGTGATTCACCAGTCCGAGTCCCAACTGGCGGCGATGGACTCGTGGAACACCTCGCATCATGGCGCCTCCGGTCTGACCGAGGCGGTGCGTCGCTCGACTTGTGATGAAGCCGAGGCCGAGCGCCAGACGTTGGAGTTCTTGGCCGCTCAAGTAAGGCCCGGATGCTCGCCCATGTGCGGGAACAGTATTGGCCAGGACCGTCGCTTCCTGGTGCGCTGGATGCCGGAACTGGAGCGTTTTTTTCATTATCGGAATCTGGATGTCAGTACTCTCAAGGAACTGGTCAACCGCTGGCTGCCTCAGCAGGCGTATGCGGAGAAAGATTCGGAACATCGCGCATTGGCCGATGTGCTGGAGTCCATTGAGGAGTTGCGCTATTATCGCAAATTGCTGTTTCAGCCCCGCGAGGAGTAATCGATCAGGTATCGCCCGCTTCGGCGGGATTTAAAATCGTATCGGAAGCCAACTTCGGATCAGGCTCGGGGTGATCCAAGGTGTAGTGCAGGCCTCGACTTTCCTTGCGTCGCAGTGCGCAGTCGATAATCAATTCCGCCACTTGCGCGAGATTGCGCAGTTCCACCAGATCGCGCGTGATTCGAAAATCCCGATAGTATTCGTTAATTTCCTCATGCAGCAGCGAGCAGCGTCGTCGCGCCCGTTCCAGTCGTTTGGTTGAGCGCACGATGCCGACATAATCCCACATAAAACGGCGCAGCTCATCCCAATTGTGGGCGACCACTACTTCTTCGTCTGAATCACAGACGCGACTTTCATCCCAGGGCTCCACTTCGGGCAGCGGGGCTTCGACCGACAAGGTCTGGTTGATGTGTTGGCTGGCGGCATGAGCAAATACCAGACACTCCAACAAGGAGTTGCTGGCCATGCGATTGGCGCCGTGCAGACCTGTGTGGGCCACTTCGCCCACCGCATACAAGCCTTCAATATCGGTGTGGCCATGCAGATCGGTCATCACCCCGCCGCACGTGTAATGTGCGGCCGGTACGACCGGAATGGGCTGGCACGTAATGTCGATGTTGTACTCAAGGCAACGGGCATAGGTGTTGGGGAATTCCGCACGCACTTGGTCAGAGTCCTTGTGGCTGATGTCCAGATGCACAAAGTCTGCACCGATGCGTTTCATTTCATGGTCGATCGCGCGGGCGACGATGTCCCGCGGCGCCAATTCTCCCCGCTCATCAAAGCGGTGCATGAATTCTTCATTGTTGTGAGGCAGCCGCAACCGGGCCCCTTCGCCGCGCAGGGCTTCGGTGATTAGAAAGGAACGGGCGCGGGGATCGTACAGACAAGTGGGATGAAACTGAATGAATTCCATATTGGCGATACGACAGCCTGCGCGCCAGGCCATCGCCAGGCCATCGCCTGAGGAAGTATCCGGGTTGGAGGTGTAGAGATACACTTTGCTGGCGCCTCCCGTCGCCAGCAGAATACAGCGCGCCCGCAAGGCATGGATACGCCCGCTACGGGTATCCTGGGCATAAAGGCCGACACATCGGCGTTCATTTCCGTGCGAGTGGATAATCAGATCCACCGCAATCCAATAATCGCACCAGGTGATGTTTTGGCGTTGCCGTGTCTGTTCCATCAACGTGGTTTGGATGGCGCGTCCCGTGTGGTCCGCCACATGCGCGACGCGACGACGGCTGTGCCCGCCTTCGCGCGTCAAATGCAGTTCTCCGGAAGGAGGGTAGGGCGTGAAATCCACCCCTTGGCCCTGCAGCCAGTGGATCATCGCACCGCCTTGCTGGGCGACATGCTGGACGACTTCCTCATGGCACAAGCCATCGCCGACGGCCATCGTGTCGCCGACATGGAGGGCGACGGAGTCCGAATCATCCAAAACGGCTGACACGCCGCCCTGGGCATAGGCGGTGGCGCTGTCGAAAGGCCCTTCCTTGCACATGACCATCACGCGCAAGTTCGGGTCCAGTTCCAGCGCTGCACACAGGCCGGCGGCTCCGCCGCCAAGAATGAGGACATCCGTGTCGTTTGTCACAATTTCCTTTGAATTCAAAAGCATCGATTGGCTTTAAGCAGGGAGATTATAATGTGAGGCCAAGCTGGGATTGAACTTCTAATGTACGCGCGTGTCATATTCGCATGCCTGACAGCAGATGGGCTGCAGGGGCTGCTGTGAGTGATCGAAATGACCGAATGCTGGTACGTCGCGTGAAAGCAGGGGAAGCAGATGCGTTTGATATCCTGGTTGAAAAATATCAATATCGAATTCTGCATCTCATTGGGCGCTACGTGTCGGATCGAGGGGCCGTACATGATGTCGCACAAGAGACTTTCCTAAAAGCATGGCGTGGAATCGGACGCTTTCGGGGCGACAGTCAATTTTATACCTGGCTGTTTCGTATTGCGGTCAACACGGCCAAAAATTATTTAACTGTGGAGCGTCGCCGGGCGGACAAATTGATGCCGAACCACCAGGAAGACAACTCAATTATGGACAGCCTGCCCGCCGATTCCGGCACGCCCGAGCAAGAAGCGCAGGCTTCGGAGATCGAGGCGGTCGTGAACCAAGCGATTTCCGAGTTGTCGGAAGAATTGCGGGTGGCCATCACTTTGCGCGAGCTGGAAAACATGAGTTACGATGAAATCGCCTATGTGATGAAGTGTCCGGTGGGCACGGTGCGCTCGCGGATTTTTCGCGCCCGCGAAGCCATTGATGAGAAATTGCGTCCTCTGTTGAACGAGTGAGGTTTGGTATGACATCGGAAAAATCCTCTTCAAAGACCGTGGAAAGTAAAACCCACGAGTGGGTTTCCGCGTATCTGGATGATGAAAACAGCGCCATGGAGCGTCATCGCAACACGCGCGCCCTGTGCCAGGATGCGCATGCGCGCAAGCGCCTGGGGCGTTACCAGTTAGTTGGCGATGCCATTCGCGGAGACCTGCCTGAGCATTATGACGCGAGTTTCGCCGATGAAGTTCTGCAGAGCATTAAACAGGAGCAGGTCGAGCGCACTCCCACGCACTGGAGCTGGCGTGAGATCGGGTATTGGTTGTGGCATCCGGCTCCTTCGGTGGCGTTGAGCGGAGCGCTGGGCATCGTTGCGATTGTCGGAATTTGGTTCTATGTGGACCGGACCGCGCAAGAGGTAGCGCCCATGGAAGCGGCCGTACAGATGGCGCCGACTGCCGAGACCACGCTTGCGGAAATGCAGGCGCAGCAGCGGACGCTGCAGAGTTATTTGGGTGCGCACGCGCAGTATGCGGCGCCCCAGGCGATGCTTCCTTACCGACATTTGATCCGATATGAAGAGTAAGGGCGTACTTTGGGGATTGATGGCGCTGCTGCTGGGTGTCCCGCAGGCCGGCGTCGCGGAAGATATTCTGGCGTGGCTGCACCGTGCCGGGCAAGCGGCCGCGAGCGCCAATTTTGAGGGCACGTTTGCGTCTATGAACGGATCGCAACTTCAGGTGATGCACATTCGGCAGGGTCGGAATCGACAGGGTCTGCATCAGCGTCTGGTGACGTTGTCGGGGGAGCGTTGTGAAATCGTGCGCAATGCCCAAGGGTCGGCGGTGGTCTATCCGAACCTCAAACTGATGCTTCGTGGGCGGCCTCATGTGCCCCATGATTTCATGCCCCACCTGAGTACGGCCACGCCGGAGATTCACGAGCATTACCATGCCGAGTTGGTTGGACATGACCGGGTGGCGGATCGAAACTGTCGGGTGATTCGTTTTCGTCCGCGCGACCAGTATCGCTATGGATGTGAATTGTGTCTGGATACGTCCACCGGCCTGCCTCTGCGGTTTCTGACGATGACGCAGACGGGAGAGACCCTGCAGAAGTATGAATTTACGGCGCTGCAGATGATCGATTCAATGCAGCAGTTTCCGTCGGACAGTTTCCGGGTGCAGACCAACACTCAGGGTTTTGAGATGGTGGGTATGCCGTACAATGCCTTGCCGCCCACCCGAAATTGGGTTGCCCGCGAATTGCCGCCGGGGTTTCAGGTACGCAAGTTGGTACGCCGCTATCACACGCAACACGATCAAGAACTGCACCATCTCGTGGTGACCGACCCCTTGTCCAGTGTGTCCGTGTTTATTGAATCTCGATCACGCCTGACAGGGGGCATCCTCAAGCGTAAAATGCGCCATGCGTACACGACCCAGCGCGACGGTTACGGGATTACGGTGATTGGCGATGTTCCGGAGGAGACGATCCGCATGATCGGGGAATCCTTGTATTTGCTATCAGCCCGTTCCATTTCGACGGAAGGAGATTAATTTTGGGAATTCAAAACTTGTGTGCCCCCCGCGGGAGGGCGATTGTTGTGCTGGCGGGGCTGGCTTTCCTCAGTACTTCGCTGGAAGCTCGCGAACTTCCGGACTTCACCGAACTGGTGCAGGCCAATGCCCCGGTGGTGGTCAACATCAGCACCACGCGCAAATCGAAATCGCGAGACACCAGCAGCAATCAGCAAGAGTTGCCTGAAGGCATGCCGGATTTCTTCTATCGCTTTTTCGAGCAGAGCCCAAAGACTCCAAATAAGCCTCCCCGCCGACGGCAATCAACGGGTTCCGGAATGATCTATTCCTCGGACGGCTATATCGTGACGAACCATCATGTGGTGCAAAACGCTGATGAGATTATCGTCAAATTAAATGACAAGCGGGAGTTTGTGGCCGAGCGGGTGGGATCGGATCCGCGCAGTGATTTGGCATTGCTCAAGATTGACGCCGACAATCTACCGACGGCGACGCTGGGTGATTCGGACGACCTGAAGGTCGGGCAGTGGGTGTTGGCGATCGGGTCTCCTTTTGGTTTTGAATATTCCGCGACAGCCGGAATCGTCAGCGCCAAAGGCCGCAGTCTGCCGAACGAAAGTTATATTCCCTTCATTCAGACCGATGTCGCGATCAATCCCGGTAATTCCGGCGGTCCACTCTTTGACCTGGATGGCAAGGTAGTCGGGATCAACGCGCAGATTTACACGCGCACCGGCGGTTTTATGGGACTGTCGTTTGCCATTCCCATTGACATGGTGTCCGAAGTCATCGCGCAAATTCAAAAAGACGGGCGAGTGGTACGCGGATGGTTGGGGGTGTACATCCAGGAAGTGACCCGAAATCTGGCTGAATCCTTCGGCCTGGATCGTCCGAAAGGAGCCATTATTACTGCCATCGCCGAGGACAGTCCTGCGGACAAATCCGATTTGGAGGTGGGAGACATTATTTTGAAGTTCGACGGACGCGAAGTGGAAGAATCCTCCATGTTGCCGCCGATTGTCGGACAGACCGCTCCGGGCCGTGAAATCGATGTGGAAGTGTTGCGCGATGGAGAGCGCAAGAGCATCGAGGTCACATTGGGCGAATTGCCGAGCAAAGAGGAAGACGCTCAGTCCGAAGAGGGTGATGAGGACAAGGAAGGCGCCAATCTGTTGGGGATGAAATTGGATACGATCACCGAGGAAGAGCGTGACAAGCTGGGACTGGAAGAAGAAGGCATCTGGGTGGAGGAGATCACCGGTGAGCCGGCCCGCTCTGCCGGGTTACAGAAAGGCGATGTGATTCGCATGTTCGCCGGGCAAAAGATTCTGACGCTTGAGGACTTCCAAGAGGCGGCGGAAGATTTGGAGGCCGGTCGCCCGTATCCGGTTTTGGTACAGCGCCGTCGAGGTTCGCGCTGGCTGGCCTTGACGCCCGACTAAACAGTGGGTGACAGGTTCCCGATCGAACGGGTCCGCAATTTCGCCATCATTGCGCACATCGACCACGGGAAATCCACGCTAGCAGATCGCTTCATCGAATTGTGCGGCGCATTGAGCGACCGCGAAATGAGCAGCCAGGTCCTGGACAACATGGACCTGGAACGTGAACGGGGAATCACCATCAAGGCGCGCAGCGTGACGCTGCATTATCAGGCCCAGGACGGCGAAACCTATCGCTTGAACCTGATCGACACACCGGGACATGTGGACTTCTCGTATGAAGTGTCCCGCTCGTTGGCGGCTTGTGAAGGCGGCCTGTTGGTGGTGGATGCATCGCAAGGCGTGGAAGCTCAGACCGTCGCCAACTGCTACAACGCAATCGAACAGGATTTACTGTTGTTGCCGGTGCTGAACAAGATGGATCTTCCACAGGCGGATGCGACTCGCGCCAGCGAGGAGATTGAGGACATCATCGGTCTGGATGCCGCGGAGGCTTTGAGAATCAGTGCGAAAACAGGGGCCAATGTGCCGGATGTACTGGAGCGTGTGGTCCGCGATATTCCTGCTCCCGGAGGCGATCCCGAAGGGTCGCTTCAGGCCTTGATTATCGATTCGTGGTTCGACAGTTACGTGGGGGTGGTGTCGCTGGTTCGCATTTTCTCCGGCACTCTGCAACGGGGAGACCGCATCCAGGTGTTTTCTACAGGCCAGACCTATCGGGTGGAGTCGCTGGGCTGGTACGACCCGCATCCTCATGCCCGTGAAGAGCTGGCGTGCGGACAGGTGGGCTTTTTGGTTGCAGGGATTCGTGATATTGAAGGCGCGCCGGTCGGGGATACTATCACGCATGTAGGGGAGAGGACTTCCGAGGCATTGCCTGGTTTTCAGGCGGTACAGCCGAAAGTGTTTGCCGGTCTTTTCCCGGTGGATGCGGATGACTACGAGCAGTTGCGCGACGCGCTTGGCAAACTCCGTTTGAATGATGCGTCGTTCAATTACGAACCGGAGACTTCCAAGGCGTTGGGCTTTGGGTTTCGCTGCGGATTTTTGGGCCTGCTGCACATGGAAATCGTGCAGGAGCGCCTGGAACGGGAATATAACCTCAATTTATTGTCGACCGCGCCCACGGTTGCGTGTCAGGTATATCTGAATTCGGGAGAAGTTCTGGAGACGGGCAATCCCAGCCAGTTGCCCGAGCCGCACAAAATCGCCGAGATCCGCGAGCCCTATATTGAAGCCAATATTCTGGTGCCGCAGGATCATATCGGCGCGGTCATCACCCTGTGCGAAGAACGACGCGGGCGGCAGAAGCGCCTGCAGTACTCACGCAATCAGGTGAGCCTGACGTATCACTTGCCCCTGGCCGAGACGGTGACGGATTTTTACGACCGTCTGAAATCAGTCAGCCGCGGCTATGCGTCACTGGATTATCAGTTGTCGCATTTCGAAGCGGCGCCTTTGGTGAAATTGGATGTGTTAATCAATGGCGATCGGGTGGATGCGTTGTCGGTGATTGTGCATCAGTCGCGTGCGATGGCATTGGGCCGTGACTTGACCACTCGCATGAAGGATTTAATTCCCCGGCAAATGTTTGATGTGGCGATTCAGGCGGCGATTGGATCGCGGATCATTGCGCGCACCACAACCAAGGCGCTGCGCAAAAACGTCACAGCCAAATGTTACGGAGGCGATGTGACGCGCAAGCGCAAATTGCTGGAGAAGCAAAAAGCGGGTAAGAAGCGCATGAAGCGGGTCGGGAATGTCGATATTCCGCAGGAGGCGTTTATGGCCATCCTGAAAATCGAATGAAGACCGCGTGCCTGATTGGACTGTTGCTGATCCTCGGCACCGGATCGGCCGTGGCCCAAGTCATGACGGTGACCCTGCTCGGCACCGGCACGCCGCGACCGGATAGCGAACGTTTCAGTCAGGCGATTTTGGTGGAGACGCCCGAGGGCGACCGCCTATTGTTTGATGCAGGCCGGGGGGCGGCAATGCGACTGCATCAGATCGGTGTCAGCAGCGACCAGATTGATGCGATCTTCGTGACGCATCTGCATTACGATCATATTGTGGGTCTGGATGACGTGTGGTTGACAGCGCGGTTGTGGCAACGGTCCACACCCCTTACCGTGTATGGGCCGCAAGGAACTGCATCGTTTGTGGAGCACATCACAAATGCCTATGCGGTAGACCAGAAAGTGCGGCATCGGCAAAGCGGCTTGCCGGAGCAGGGGGGTACTCTGCAAGCGGTGGAAATTGCATCGGGCCAGGTGTATGCGTCCCAAGTCTTGAAAGTGACCGCCTTCCCGGTGGCGCATGGCGCAGTCAAGCCGGCGTTTGGTTACCGGGTCGACTATGGGGAGCGTAGCGTGGTGATTTCGGGGGATACGACGTATTCAAAGACTTTGGTCGAACACGCCCAAGGCGCCCAGGTCATCATTCATGAGGTGATGATGGCGAGTGAGGCGTTGCTGACCGGCAATGCCCGCTTGCGCAAGGTTCAGGCCTACCACTCCACCCCGGAGCAGGTTGGCAAAGTGTTGACCGAGACCGGGGCGCAACTGGGGGTGCTGGTGCATCAGTTGCGATTCGGTGTATCGGAGGCGCAATTACTGGAGGCGGTACAAGCCCATTACGCCGGCGAAGTGCGCTTGGGCGAAGATTTGATGGCGATTGACATTGGCGAATCAACGTTTGTGTATCAGCGGCACTAATGACGTCGCCGAAACCGGAGGGTGTGTCAATTCCGTTTGCGCGCTTTGTGTGTCGAAATCTGCGGACTACAATGCACGGTATCGCATGATTTTGTATTGGCCCGGCAGTCATTTTTGGAGAAGGTGGTTTGATGGTTCCGCAGTTTGATACGCCCCAGGTTATGGGCATTCTCAATGTCACGCCTGACAGTTTCTCCGATGGCGGTGCATATCCTTCGACCAGCCGCGCGGTCGCCCGAGCCGTGGAAATGGTCGAAGAAGGGGCCCGATTCATTGATGTGGGGGGCGAATCTACGCGGCCGGGTTCGGATCGCGTCAGTGCGGAAGAGCAGAAGCGTCGCATTCTGGATGTTGTCGAGCAAGTCCGAAAAGAAGTGCCTTCCGAAATTGTGATTAGTGTCGACACCACATTGAGCGAGGTGGCACAGGCGGCCTTGGATGTGGGGGCGGGGATGATCAACGACGTGTCGGCGGGTCGGGACGATCCGAAAATGTTTGAACTGGTGGCCGCGCAGGGTGTGCCGTATTGCCTGATGCATATGCAGGGGACGCCCAAGACCATGCAGGACGATCCGCAGTACACGGACGTGACGGTGGAAGTGCGAGATTTTCTGCAGGAACGTGCCAATCTGGCACAGCAGGCAGGAGTGGGGGCACAACAGATTGTCTTGGACCCCGGCATCGGTTTTGGCAAACGCACCGAGCACAACCTGCAGTTGATTGCGCGGTTGTCGGAAATTGTCGCGCTGGGCTATCCCGTATTGCTGGGCACGTCGCGCAAGCGTTTTATGGGGGAAGTTGCGGATGTCAAGGAGCCGGCACTGCGTATGCCGGCGACAGTGGTGACGACGGGATGGGGGGTGTGCGCGGGAGCCCGCATCTTTCGGGTGCATGATGTTTGGCAGAATTGCCAAGCCTTGGAGGTTGCGCAGGCGATTCTGCGCGAGGAACGCAACTGATTAAACCGCCTCCAGTCTCAAGGCGCAGAATTTAAATTCCGGAATCTTCCCGAACGGGTCCAACGCTTCGTTGGTCAGCACGTTGGCGGCCGCTTCGTAAAAGCAAAAGGGCGCGAAGACTTGCCCAGGCATCAGTCCGTCATCAATATAAGCCGCGCATTCAATCTGCCCGCGACGCGAACGCAGGCGGATTTGGTGACCGTCCTGAATCTGTAGCGTGGCGGCATCTTGCGGAGCGATGAAAGCGGCCGCCTCGGGTTCCAGTTCATTGAGAGTGGAGGCGCGACGAGTTAGGGCGCCGGTGTGCCAGTGCTCCAGAAGGCGTCCGGTAATCAAGATGTGCGGGTATTCGGGGTCGGGCATTTCGGCAGCGTGACGAAATGCAGCCGGCACCAGGCGGGCCTTGCCGCTGGCGGTGGGAAACGTCGTCTCAAATAAAACTTCCTGACCCGGATCCTGCGGGGTGTCGCAAGGGTAGGTGACAGAGTGTTCCTGCTCCAGCCGGTCCCAGCGAATGCCCTGGATGCTGGCCATGCATTGGCGCATTTCTTCGAACACGTCGCGTGCCTCCATGGCGGGCCAGTCAAGGCCCATGCGCTGAGCGATTTGCTGGATGATCCACAGGTCTTGCCGGGCATCCCCCGGCGGCGGGTGCGCGGGTCTACCCAGTTGCACCCGACGGTCGGTGTTGGTGTAAGTGCCCCATTTTTCCATGGCGGCGGAAGCGGGAAGAACGACATGCGCGTAGGCCGCCGTCTCGGTCAGAAACAGATCCTGGACGACCAGATGCTCCAGCTTTGCCAGTGCCGCCCGGGCATGGTTCAGATTCGGGTCGGACATGGCCGGGTTTTCTCCCATGATGTACATGCCCCGGATTTCTCCCGCATGGGCCGCCTGCATGATTTCAACCACGGTGCGTCCGGGTTGGGGGTCCAGAGACGTGTTCCAGAGTTTTTCAAAGCGGGCTCGCGCCTCGGCATCATCGACCCGCTGGTAGTCCGGGTAGACCATGGGAATAAGGCCGACATCGGAGGCGCCCTGGACATTGTTTTGACCGCGCAGGGGATGCAGGCCGGTGCCGCGTCGTCCGATCTGACCGGTAATGAGTGCCAGGGCGATTAGGCAGCGGGCATTGTCGGTGCCGTGGATATGCTGGGAGATGCCCATGCCCCAGAAAATCATGGCGTTGTCTGCCGTCGCATAGCGACGGGCGGCCTCTCGAATGTCGGCGGCATCGATGCCGCACAAAGACTGCACACGCTCCGGTGAATAGTCCTGGACGTGTCGGACCAGAGCTTCGTAACCGTCCGTACGGGTTTGGATGAATTCAGGATCGGTCCAACCCTGTTCGATGATGGTATAAAGCAAAGCATTGAGAAGTGCGACATCCGTATCCGGATGAAACTGCAGAAACACGTCGGCATGGCGGGCCAGATCGGTCCGCCGCGGGTCGAGGACCATCAGGGTTTTGCCGCTGCGGGCCGCATTTTTCATAAAGGTGGCGGCGACCGGATGATTGACGGTGGGGTTGGCGCCGATGATTAGAAGAGTGTCGGCATCGGCGACATCGCGAACCGGGTTGGAGACGGCAGCGGAGCCGATGCCTTCAAGCAGTGCGGCGACAGAGGAGGCGTGACACAGACGGGTGCAGTGGTCGACTTGGTTGCTGCCGAATGCGCAACGCACCAGTTTTTGAAATAAATAGGCCTCTTCGTTACTGCCTTTGGCGCAGCCGAAGCCTGCCAAGGCCAGCGGTCCGTGCGTGTCGCGCAATTGGACCAATGGCGTGGCGGCGGCATCCAAAGCCTCTTCCCACGAAGCCGGTCGAAACCAGGAGCGCATGTCGGAGGCCGAAAGTTGCTCCAGATCGAAATCACGGGGAGCATCCGCCTTGCGAATCAGAGGTTCGGTCAAGCGGTCAGGATGGTAGACGTAATCGTAGCCGTAGCGGCCCTTCACGCACAGCCGGGAATGGTTGGAGGGACCGTCGCGACCCTGAACCTCAATAATGCGGTTGTTCTGGACTTTCCAGGTCAGCAGGCAGCCGACACCGCAATAAGGACAGACCGAATCGACTTCACGAGGAGTTTGTTCGGCATGGGATAGGGATTGCAGGGCGCCCGTTGGGCAGGCGTGGACACACTCCCCGCAGCCGACACAGGAACTGTCGCCCATCGGGTCGTCCAGATCAAACACAATGGCCGAGTCGCTGCCGCGCTGGGCATAACCGATGACATCATTGTTCTGGACCTCGCGACAGGCGCGTACGCATCGAGTGCACTGAATACATGCGTCGAGTTGCACACGGATGGCCGGATGCGATGCATCTGCATCCGGTTGTCGGCGCATGGCGAAGCGGGATTGCTTGATGTCGAACTGGGCGGCCCAGGCGTGAAGTTCGCAGTCGTCGTCGCGTTGTTGCTGCATGTCCGAAAGCAGTAACTCCAACACCATTTTTTGGGCGGCACGAGCACGCGGGTGGGTGGAGTGGACCTGCATACCGGCTTGAGGTTTGCGCACGCAGGCGGGCTGCAGGGCGCGTTCCCCTTCAATTTCGACCATACAGGCCCGGCAGTTGCCGTCGGCACGCA
Organism: uncultured candidatus Poriferisulfidus sp.; assembly: GCA_965221375.1. Classification (GTDB taxonomy): domain Bacteria; phylum Pseudomonadota; class Gammaproteobacteria; order Poriferisulfidales; family Poriferisulfidaceae; genus Poriferisulfidus. Next base: position 417,519 of record OZ244883.1, read on the forward strand.
AGCCTTCGGTATAGCACAGATGGGGGATGTCGATGCCTTCGCGACGAGCCGCCTGCAGAATGCTTTCGTCCGGAAGCGCTTCTATGGCTTGCCCATTCAATGAAAAAGGAATGCGACTCATGGACCGACTTCCTTGGGGAAATAGCGCAGGATGGATTGGGCCGGGTTGGGAGCGGCCTGGCCCAGACCGCAAATCGAGGCGTCGCGCATCGTATCCGACAGCTCATTCAACAGGTCCGCATCCCACTGGGGCTCGCGCATGAGGGTGACCGCCTTGGCCGTGCCGACCCGACAGGGGGTGCATTTGCCGCAGGATTCATGGGCGAAGAACTGCATGGCGTTGAGGGCCGCATCGCGGGCCTGATCATGTTGGGACAATACGATAATGGCCCCGGAGCCCAGGAAACAGCCGTATTCTTCTAAAGTGCCGAAGTCCAGAGGCACATCGGCCAGTTCCGCCGGCAACATGCCGCCCGAAGCGCCGCCTGGGAAATAGCCGTACAACTCATGTCCGGGGCTCATCCCGCCGCCGTACTCTTCGATCAGTTCACGCACGGTGATGCCCGCGGGTGCCAGATAGACGCCCGGTTTGCGAACGCGGCCACTGAGCGAATAGGAGCGCAAGCCTTGTCGCCCATGACGGCCTTGGCTGCAGTACCAGTCGGCACCCTGCTCAAGAATTTTGGGGACCCACAGCAAGGTTTCCAGGTTATGTTCGAGCGTGGGTCGACCAAACAGGCCGCATTCGGCAATATAGGGAGGACGCAAGCGCGGCATGCCGCGCTTGCCTTCAATGGATTCAATCATGGCTGATTCTTCGCCGCAGACGTAAGCTCCCGCGCCACGGCGCAACTCCAGGGTCGGCAGAGGGTGCGGAAAGTTTTCCTGCAAATCCTGCAGTGCCCCCGCCAGCATGGCGCGGGCACCCGCATACTCGTCACGAATATACAAATAAACCTCCTCGGCTTCGATGACGTGGGCGGCGATCAGCACCCCCTCAAGAAAGGGGTGCAACTGGTGCTCCAGGTAATACCGGTCTTTGAAGGTGCCGGGTTCACCTTCGTCGATATTGACGGCCAGCAGACGGGGTTTGGGGTAATCGCGCACGATGCGCCATTTGCGGGCAACCGGAAAACCGGCGCCCCCCAAGCCACGCAGGTCGGCCTGTTCAATGACTTGAAGAAGGTCGTCCGTACCAAGTGCGCCATCCAACAGGCGCTGCAGTTGGGTATAGGCCCCCTGATTGCAGGCTTCCGTGTAAGTGGGGGCGGCAGGCTCCAAGTCTTCCAGATGGGCCTGTTCCACTGCCGCGCAGACCGTCTCGGCGGTGGCCTGTTCGACGGGATAGCGACGCACAACGGCAACCGGAGCGTCCGCGCAACGGCCGATACAGGAGACTTTTTGAATACGTGCCTCAGGCAAGCGTTCGGTCAATTCTGCGGCCAGTGCCTCGGCTCCAAATAGGGCACAGGTAATGGATTCGCAGACACGGATGGTCAATTCCGGCGGCGGTTCGGCGCCGTCGGGCACGACATCGAAGTGGTGGTAGAACGAAGCGACTTCGTAGACTTCGGCAACGGACAATTTCAACCGCTCCGCCAAAGCGGCCAAATGTGCCGCCGAAAGGCTTCCGTAGAAATCCTGGATGGCGTGAAGAGACTCCAGCAGTTGATCACGCCGCGTAGGTCGACCGTCCAGCAATTGCGCGACTTCGGCGCGGGCTTCGGGAGTGACCGTGTGACCGCGTCGCCGGCGGTGAGGGGTCGATCCGTCGGCAGACATGGGCGGCCGTCAGGATAGAAGGTTGTTAAAAAACTCCAAGGCTTGCGAGGAGTCCCACTCGCGCTCGCCGATGGCCCAGTAACGGGCATGCCCTTGTGCGTCAATCAGAAAAGTGGAGGGAAGCGCACGAACACCCCATCCGTCCAGCTGCAGGTCCTCGTCCATCAGAATCGGAAAACTGACGGGGGTCTCTTCAAGAAACTTTTCGATATCGGCGCTGGGGCCGACATGGACGCCAATCACTTCAAAGGCGGTTCCGCCCAACTGTTGGTTGAGGCGGTCCAGCGCGGGCATTTCTCGGCGACAAGGCGCACACCAGGTGGCCCAAAAGTTAATCAACAGCACGCGACCTCGCTGCTGGTTCAGGCGCCAGTGTTGACCATCCAGAGTTGGCAGTACGAAATCAGGGGCGAGGTCTCCAGAGGCCGGATTCATGAGTTCCGGTTCCTCTGAGCACCCGGCCAATGCCAGAGTGCAGGCCAGCAGCAGGATCTGCCGGCTAAGGGAGGAGCGACGGTTCATGGGCCCAGTTGGGGTCGGTCAAACTCAAGTCTCCGATCGGGGCGGCGAAGGCATCGGCGACAATTTCAGTCACGGTATCGCCGGTCAAAGCCCGTAGAAAGGCCTCCAAATCCTGTTTTTCCGTCTCCGTCAGATTGAGCGGCGTAATCAGGGGTGACAGCAACTCATTAGGAATGCCGCCGCGGTCGTAAAAATCGATTACTTCCCGCAAGGTATCAAATTGACCGTTGTGCATGTAGGGAGCGGTCAGGGTGACGTTACGCAAGCTCTGGGTGCGGAATTTCCAGCGATCGTTCGGGTTTTCCGTGACCCGATACAGTCCGAGATCGTTGGGCATCCGTTGTTGGGTGACGCTGTCGATCTTTTCATTGGGGACATCCGCAAAGACCCCGGGTGCCAGTTGGACGCGGGTTGTGCCGGGCTTCGTCGACTCCAGCGGCTTGTCGAACGTCACGGCATAACCGAGACCGGTGTTGTGGAATTGCTGGTCGGTAAACAATGCATGATCTTTCGCAATGGTATGGCAGGCGAAGCAGCGGGCTTTGCCTGAAAACAAGGTGAATCCGCGTTTGACATCTTCCTCCACCGCATCCGGCTGGTTACCAAAATGCCAGCGGTCGAAAGGGGAATCGCCGGCCAGCAGGGTGCGCTGGTAGCTGGCCAGCGCCTGGCCCACCGTCAGAATGTTGGGCCCCGCGCCGTCGAAAGTCCGTTCAAACAAGCCGTCGTAGTCCTGCATGCGGCTGATCTTGTGGACCAGCCAGCCAATGGAAGGCGCTGCCATTTCGTTGTGCGCGGTGAGAGGCTGCCAGACCTGGTTTTCAAGGCTGTGTTCGCGACCGTCCAGAAACAGTCGAGTCAGGTAGGCGATGTTGTAGAGGCTGGGCGAGTTACGTAATACGGAACGGCCTTCGATGCCGACCGCGGTACGCATTTCATTGTTGGTGAAGCCTTGTTCCGGAATATGGCAGGTGGCACAGGAGAACGTGTCGTTGAAAGACAGCCGGCGGTCAAAAAAAAGTTTCCGCCCCAGGTCAATTTTCGGCCGCGTCAGCGGGTTGTCGGCCGGGATGGGTACGGCGGGCAGACCCAACGGCGGATTTTGCGCGAAGCGGATCAGGTCCTTTTTGATGCCTCGCCGCTGCAGCAGGCTTTTGGAGCGGGTTTCGTAATCCGCACTTTCATAGCCTTCCTTGACATCGCCGGGGCCTTGGGTTTGGGTGGCATCAAACGCCTGGGGCGAGTCGACTTCGCCACTGGTTTCAGCACCCGCCGATGCAATCAGACTGAAACCGATGCCAATGGCGAGGCACGTGCGGAGGCGAGGCCAGGCCATCGGAAGCATGGAAGTTTTCAGAGCGTCGATTCTTCCATGAGCAACGTTTCAAGATCGCTCAGTAACAGGTCGGGATGGAGAAAGGAGACACTGTAAATATTGCGAATCCGACGCTCACGGTCGATCAAATACACCCGCAGCATGTGGGCGTAGTCGCCCGTGTAACGTCCCTCTTCATCGTATTCGGCAATGGTGTATTGGCCATAGTCATCCAGAATCGGCTCCAGGGCGGCTCGGTCGGGAGCCGTCAAAAACTGCCAGTCGACGCCTTTTTCACCCAGCCCACGCCCGAACTCACGCATCACTTCGGGCGAGTCGTGGTCCGGATCGAAGGACATGGAAAGCAGCCGCGTGGCCGCCGCCAGATCCGGTCGCGTTTCCATTTTTTTCTGCAGTTTGTGAAAGACCGCATTGGCGAGGGGACAACCATTGATGTCCGAGCAGCGCGTATAGATGAAACTGAACAGCACCAAGCGGTCTCCCATGAGATCGAGCAACTGCGCCGGTTGGCCATCTTCGAGCAACACGTTTCCATTGGCGGCCTGCATAATCGGGGGCAACTTGTAAGTGCCTGGGGCCGGAGGCGGGTAATCCAAAGCCCGCCAGCCGGGGGCGAGCACCTCTGGCTGTGAAGAAGCAAACGTGGGAAGGACACAGGTCGCAACCAGCAGACCTATGGCCAAGCGTACGGGAGTCACCAAGTTCAAAAGCATCAAGAAAACCTCCTTTGAGGAAATATTGTATTAGTCTTTTGTCACAAGTTCAGGGTTCCCGTTGCAAGAAAAAGCCGCCCCGGCAAAACGGGGCGGCTTCAGGCTTATCGTGGCGGGAGACCCGCCTTCGATTTAATTACTCAGCCGCGGCAACTCTGGCACGCGATGCGGATTTGCCTCCGTAGAGCGAATAGGCGCCGAAGCGCATCTGGTGCGAACGCCCCAGCTTGTGCTCATAGAAGTCAATGGTCCACTGGTGCTTCAGCTCATTGCCGTCCCAGTGATACAGCTTGACATACTGCTCATCGGCTTCGCCGGTCTTATCCCAGTTGCCCAGCAGCGAACTGGAGTAATAGAGGCGCGCGCCGTCCCAGCTTTGCGACACCATGTTGACCTGACTGCCAATCGCTGCCTCAAGAACCTGGTGGGGATTGTGCGGGTCACTGATATCGAAGTAGCGGGTCATGCCATCCAAAAACGTGTTAATCCACAGGCCGGTGTCGTCCGCAGTAATGGAAATGTCTACCGGCAACGGTATTTTGGAGGGATCGCCAACGTCCGCAACTGCTTTGCCGTGCCATTCACCGGCTTCATCTTCATACAGCAACCAGAGTTGCGAGGTCAGTGCCGTGGTGGTGAAGCAATAGCGGTGATTGGGGTCCCAGGCGCAACGAATTTCCAGCGGCGCTCCAGGCACGTCCAGCACCTTGAGCGGTTTGCGCTCATGCATGTTCCAGACCACCATGGTGTTGCCGAAGCGCTGCATGGCAGCTTGGTCTTTGAGCATCTGGCCGAAATCCATCATGTAATTGGACCATCCGGTGAAGGAGGACGTGAGCATGACGTTGCTCTCGGCCTTCACGCGCACGTCGTATCCATACCCGTCGGCATGCTGGCCGGTTTTGACTGCATCACGCAGATCGGCATCGGTCGGCATCCAGTGGGTAGCCACAAACTCGCCCTGGTTGTTGTACTCGGCAAGACCGGTACGACCACCGTGATCGACGTTGTTGGATAGCGCCGAAATCATCATGCGTCCCGGCAGTGCGTAGAACGTGTGCGGACCGACCAGACCACCGGTTTTTTCCACATAATCAGTGATGACTTTGTGCAGAGCCGGCTGGCGCGGATTGGAATAGATGTCGAAGATAAAAATCTTGTTGGAGTCCAAACCGCCGGCCCAAAGATATTTGCGGTCGTCGCTGAGACCCGAATGATGGGCTTCGTTGCGTCCGCCTACAGAAAGCACGCTGACGATCTGGGCATAGGTTTGGGATTCGGGGTTGACGTCGATCGTGACCAGTTTGTCCTGCTCGTCACCAAGGCCCTCGACCCCCAGAGTCCAGACATAGACGTAATCTTCTTGACCTTGAATTTTCGCCATATACGGCGACATGCAGGTTTCATCGGCCTGCGCCGGCATGGCCCACGCAAACATGGCCGCCATCGCCAGGCCTGTTCCAAAAATCTTGTGTTTCATAAATTCCTCAATGGCTAAGTTTTCAATAATTCCCGGCTTCAGCAGCCGACACACCCCCTACGGGCGCATCCGACTCGGTATCGCCTGCCTCAATTATGGACGAATCTGGCGGTGCGTCAAGTTGCAGGGCAGCCGAAAAAGTGCGTCTCATCCGGTTTGCCCCCGAATAGGGGCGATGCAAGCAGCGTCGAGGAGCATTGCCGAGCGAAGGATATTGAGCGTTTAAAGTATGATAAGAAATTCAAAATATCGCCTCCAATAGGGATGTCCAAGGATTTTGTCACGTTGACCGAGCGCGCGGCGGTTCGCATTCAAGAGCAACTGCCCAAGGACGAGGAAGGGGTCGCCTTGCGTCTGGCTGCACGGCGGCTGGAGGACGGAAGTTTCCATTACGCCATGGGGTTTGATGATCAACATCGCGAAGGGGATCAGCGTTTCAGTGTTCAAAAGATACCGTTGGTGATCGGAGCCGACAGCCTCGCATTGATACGAGGGATGACTGTCGATTTTGCCGAACTGGAGCCGGGCGAGACCCGCTTTGTTTTTCTCAACCCCAATGATCCCGCCTACAAACCTCCGACCGAACCGTTGTGACGCTTGAACTGCCCGATGTTTCCGCGTGGTGGGTGCTGATCCCGTTGGCGGGGGCGGCGGGTTTCATTCTGTGGGTCTATTGGCGACGAGTTCTGCCGTATGCGGTGATCCGGCAGTGGGCGTTTCGGATGCGCGGCGGGGACTTGTCCGCGCGCATGCATCCTCCACGCGCGGGCAATTTCGCTGAGCTGGCGGTAGACCTGAATGTGTTGGCGGAAATGATTCAGACGTTGTCCCGGGACACCGAAGAGCAGCTGCAGGGGTTTCGCGAATACACGGCGATGAAAGAGCGGGCGCACATGTCCGGCGAACTGCACGACTCGCTGGCGCAGACTTTGGCGGGCATCAAAATCCAGGTGCGGGTATTGGATGAGACCCTGCACCAGGGCGATGAAGCGCAAGCCTGGCAGGAGTTGGAGCGTATCGAGGGCAATCTGGAACAGGCGAACCATGAGTTGCGTGAACTCATCGCTCATTTGCGGGCACCCATTGAAGGGTCCGGACTATTGCCGAAGGTGGAGCAAGTGGTGGAGCGCTTCCGTCACGATTGTCCTGAGACGCAAATTTTCGTGCAGTCGCAGTGGGAGGATTTGCTGCTGCCTGCCGAGCAGGAACTGCAGATTGTGCGCATCATTCAGGAGGCGTTGGCGAATGTGCGCAAGCATGCGCAAGCCAGTACGGTACGCATCATGATTGCCGGCGATGCGCAAAGCCGACAGTGCCGAGTGCTTGTGGAAGATGACGGAGTGGGTTTGAAAAAGGTCCCGCAGGAAAATGTTGCCGGTCGTCACATTGGTTTGAATTTGTTGCGCGAGCGGGCGCGACGCCTGGGGGGCGAATTACGGGTGGAGAGCGAGCCGGGGGAGGGTGTGCAAGTGGCGCTCAACTTCAAGGCCATGCAGGAATGAAAGCTCTCAAGGTCACCATCATTGATGACCACACGTTGTTTCGTGATGGTTTGCGGGGATTGCTGGAGCGTCACGGGCTGAAGGTGCTGGATTCGGTGGGCGATGCGCAGGCCGGCTATGCGGCGTTAGATCGACAAAGTCCCGATGTGGTGTTGCTGGATTTGCGCTTGCCAGGCACGGGCGGTTTGGAGATTTTGCGGGAATTGCGCAAGGATGCAAATTGCCCGCCCGTGGTGATGTTGACCACCAGCGATCAGGAAGCGGATCTGGTGGAGGCGTTACGGACGGGGGCAAGCGGTTATTTACTCAAAGACATGGAACCGGACGATCTGGTGGTTGCGTTGCGTGCGATCGTGTCGGGTGAGACCGTAGTGGCGCCCAGTCTGGCCCCGGCTTTGGCGCGGGTGGTCCAAGGTCACGAGCCGCAAGCTTCAAAGGAGGACGAAACCCCCTTTGATGTTTTGACGCCGCGCGAGCGGGAAATTCTGGCGCTGTTGGCGGAGGGGTTGAGTAACCGGGGAATTGCGAATAGTTTGGGAATTTCCGAAGGCACCGTCAAGGTGCATGTCAAGGCCATTTTGCGAAAACTGCAACTGACATCAAGGGTGATGGCGGCCGTGTTGGCGGTCGAGCATGGGTTGGGGGGCAAGAAATTTCCGGCTCAACCCGACACGGAATCGGACTAGTCAGAGATAGATAAAGGTACAATAAGAGTTCGATAGAGGTCTGAAGAAAAACAAGGAAGTTTTTCGTGAGCCGCCTGTGGTATATGCAGGGAGCGGAACGGTAGTTGAACGGAGAATTAAACTCCCAACAACGTAATCATCTTGTAACTTTTTCTCTATATTATTGTCCGAATAAATAACCCACTTTTTAGAACAAGGAGGTTCATACGAACATGTGGTTCCGATACATCCCGACGTCTGTTGCACTGGCATTGGCAATGACCTTGCCGTCTGTGACTGTGGCATCTCCCTCAGAAATTGAGCATCTGAAGCAGGAAAATGCGCAGATGAAGGAAATGCTTATGCAGATGCAGGAGCAACTGCAGGAAGTCATCATGAAAACCAAGGCCATGGAGCAGGCTGCGAAGGAAGGCAAAGACAAGAAAGGCGTGGTCAAATCCCAGAAGGAGAACATCACCATCTCCACGACCGGCGGGGGCATTCAGGTCAAATCCAACACGGGCAGCCAGTTCAAGATTGGTGCTCGTTTAATGTTCGATCACTATTCTTACGATGAATTTTGGAATAGTACGGCCGATGATGAGGCGGAAGAAAATGAAATTCGTCGCGCCCGTTTCACGCTAAGTGGCAACACGGGCAAGCATTGGTCGTACAAGTTCACCACCGATATTAATCACGAGGGTGGACGCGCCAGTGTGGATACCGGTTTTGTGCAATACGCTAGCAAGCCGATGTACGTCAGATTTGGCAAATTCAAACGTCCGGCCATGGTGGAAGAGCGTACCAGTTCCAAGTGGCTTTCTACGATGGAACGTTCAATCGTGAGCGAATTGTCGGGGACTTTCACCGGCAAGCCTTCTTTCGGCGGTGTTGGAGTCGGGTTCGCCACCAAAGGCGATATGCCGATGAGTGGTGCGCTGGGCATCTTCGATGATGAAGTCGATGAAGATGATGGAGCGGATATCTATGGCTTGGGTGCGCGCTTCTCAATCTCCCCGAAATTCGATGACCATTCCTTCATGCATGCAGGCCTGTCGTACTACAACGTCGACTACAAGGGTAAAGACTTCCGTATGCGTTCACGCCTGGGCGTACGTAGCGATGGCAAAGTCCACCCGTTTGAAACCGATCAGATGAAAACCGATGATATTGATCAGATAGGTGTGGAACTTGCCTATGTGCGTGGTCCCTTCTCTCTGCAGGGCGAATTCATGAATGTGGAGTCCGATGGTACCAATGACGAGGGTTGTGGTGCTGTGACGCACAACGGTCGAAGCGGAGACAATCTCCTGTTTACTCGGGAAGGTGAAAATACCTGCGATATTGAAATGGATGGCCTTTATGCGCAGGCCGCTTACACGCTTACGGGCGAGACGCGCGGCTATTCGGCATCCTCGGGCGCATTCAAGTCCATCAAGCCGAAAGATGAAATGGGAGCCTGGGAAGTGGTGCTTCGTTATGAAGATGCCGAAGTCGATATTCCGGGGCGCAACATCAGTGCTGATTTGGAGCGTCTGGTGGTCGGCTTGAACTGGTATGTCAACAAGAACGTCAAGTTCATGTTGAACTATGTGGATTCGGAGATTGACGATTGCTCCAGCAGCGGTGTGACTGCCACAGATTCGAACGGTGAGAATCCAATTTCATACACGGGTTGGTCGCACAAGAAATGTGGCAATAACAACGAAGATAGTGGCAATGCACTCACATTGCGAGGCCAGTACGTGTTCTGATTCGGGTTTAGGGTCAGGCGTGCTGCCGGAAGTCGTCGTTTGATCCACCTGTTCCTAATCCGCCGCCTTCTGGGCGGCGGATTTTTTGCACGTCAGGTTTCGGGCGGATTTTTCAAAGTCGCGCAATGTGCTACACTCAAACCTATGAAATGGGGGCGATTTTATTTGAATAGGGTACGGTGCGCAGAGTCGGGTGCGGTTCGGTTTAATAGATTTTTAATAACCCCATTCGCAAACAGAAAAATAGTACGTGGGGCATGGGCAGGATGTTTGTGCTTCAGTTTGAGTCTGTTGTCTCCCGCCTACGCTCTCTCGGACAACGATCTGGATCAGTTGGCCGACGAAAGTACGCAGATGCGCGAATTGATGACGCGCATGCAAACCCGTCTACAGGCTCCCGCCCGCGCGGCGCTGCCGGTAGAGACGTTTGATCAGACTTCGGGTTTTGATTTGAGTTTAGGTCAAACCTCGGCGTGGGCACCGGCGTCGGCGATGTTGGGAGGGTCTTTGCAAGCGCGTTGGGCCCGCATGATTGAACAGGGTGTTCTGGGACGCTTCGCTGACAGCGAGGCGGATACGCAGCGAGTCGTATCAACGCCTCCCACCGTGCGGTTTGTGGCGGGTGAGGAGTTACCGTGGTACGGCTCCGTACGGCTGCGCGGTCCGGCCGAGCAAGTTGCGCTGAACCCGGTTGAGGTGCAGGCGCAATTGATGGTGGTGCCGCGTTTTGATGACGGCAGTTTCCTGCACGTGGGGATTTCGTACCACGCCTTGGACATGTCTCGCGAAACGACCGCGACACAGAAGTTTGCGGATGATCAGAACTGGGGTCAAGGCGACTGGCGGCGTTTGGGAATGGATTTGGGTTATATCCAGGATTCCTATTCGGTACAGGCGCGCTATATGAAACTTCGCGGCGAAGTATCCGACATCGGGCTGCAGTACCCGCATGAAACGCTGCGCGGCAGCGAGCGTGTGGATGTCGAGGGTTTTTACATTCAAGGGGCCTGGCGCATCGCCGGAGAGCCCCTGGAGAGCTATTACGCTCCGGGACTGCTTGCCCACATTGAGCCGCGCGACGAAGAAGGGATTTGGGAAGTGGTGGTGCGCTACGCCAATTTGGGCGGGACATCACGGGATCAGTCGAATGTGTCCGACTCCATGTTGCTGGGCGTGCACTGGCGCGCCGGATCGTCGTTCAAGCTGCAGCTGGACTACATTGAAGGCAGCGACGAAGCGTCATCTATTTCCGGTGACGGCGGTTTGAGCTTGCGAGGCACTTTGTCATTCTGATGACATAGTGCTGCGGTAAAAAATTTCCTGGTTTTTGTTTGTTGAGCCCATCCGGTGCTCAGAGGGGATTTGTTGATGCAGTCATCGCAGTACATTTTTGCGATGTGCAACAGACGCTAAAAGGTCTCTGCCGTGTTGGGCTTCTTGCTGGCCAAAATCATAAAAAAGCCCGACTCTGTGGCTGGGAAAGCGGTAGAGTCGGGCTGAAGAGGTGGCCGACGTCCGTGTCGGCCGGAAAGCCGGACATCCAGTCCGACATAAACCTCAACGCTCTTATAGGAGAAGTGTTTAGTCGAGGTAACCTAGGCGCATCACAGTAAAGACGGTCGCCCAGATGACGATAGTAGTGATGATTTCCATTGTTTCCTCATCAAATGGGGTGGCAGAACAAGGCCCCGCGCCTTATTCAGTAATTCATAATATAAGGATATTTTGATATAAATCAAGTCTACACAATCCGATTTTAGTAGGACACGCCTATTTCATTGATTAATATAAGATTATCTAATAATGCCACAAAACTCTGCCCAGGCGCGCTGCGGCAGAAGATGTGCAGATGTCTGAAAAATAACTAACTATTTGATTCCCGCACATGGCGGGACAGATACACAATCTGTATCAGCAAAAAGACCAGCGGAAGCCCCAAAGCCAGACCGAACAGCTTGAACTGCACCCAGAATTCTTCCGAGTATGCGTATGCCACATACAAATTCAGTGCCCCACACAGAGTAAAAAAACCAATCCACGCGAGGTTCAGACGCTGCCAGATGCGAGGATCCGTCAAGGGCAGGCTGTGCGCCAGCATGCGTTCGACCAACGTGCGGGGGCTAAACAGGCTGACCCCCACAAATGCAAGCGCCATCGCCCAATAGAAAACCGTCGGCTTCCAGATGATGAACATGGGATCCTTCAGCAGCAGTGTGAGGCTGCCGGCAATCCAGACCACGACCAGGGCAGCAAGGTGAATGGGGCGCAATTGCTGCATCACCTGCATAGCGCCACATTGGATCAACATGGCGACCATGAGGACAATCGTCGCAAAATAGATCCGATCTCCCGACGCATGGGCCTGAAGCTCCAGGTCCAACGGGTCGCTGACGAAAGCGATCCATTCCTCCGGCATATCCGGGTAGAAAAAATAGGCCAGCACGAACAGTGCGACGGCCAGCGTTTCGACAAAGAACTTCATAGATGTGCGATTATAAGAGGCCATGACCGAGCATCTCGTCGTCCACCCCGATAATCCGCAAGTCCGGCTGATAGGTCGGGCGGCGCAATTGTTGCGCGACGGCGGGCTGTTGGTGTACCCCACGGACTCCGGCTATGCCTTTGGTTGTGCAGTTGGGAACAAGGCCGCGGTGGATGACATTCGACGTCTGCGGCACTTGAGTCCCAGCCGTCCGTTTACCCTGGTCTGTCGGGATCTGTCCGATTTGTCCACTTATGCGCGGGTCGACAACGCTTCGTACCGCATTCTGAAAGCGCACACCCCGGGTCCGTATACGTTTTTGCTGGAGGCGACGCGGGAGGTGCCGCGCCGTCTGATGGAGCCCAAACGGCGCACCATTGGTCTGCGCATTCCGGACCATCCGGTGGTGTCTCTTCTGCTCGATGAATATGGAGAGCCGCTGATGAACAGCACCTTGATGTTGCCGGAGTTGGAAGACTCTCCGGTGGAGGCCAGCGATTTTCTGGATCGCCTCAAACAGCGCGTTGGCGCAATTGTCGATTGCGGCTTCTGTCGCAGTGTGCCGACGACGGTAGTGGATCTGACAGGGGGCGTCCCTCAGGTCGTGCGCCAAGGTGGGGGCGCGTTCCCGTTGCTATAATTTCCGTGTTGTGTCGAGCCTTTTGTTTGCAGTCGATTTTTGTCGTCTGCCCCTTCCATGTCGATAGTGCAAATGGTGGCCTTGTGGGCCGTTCCAATTCTGTTGGCGATTACCGTTCACGAAGTGGCACACGGTTGGGTGGCTCGGCTTCTCGGAGATCCGACCGCTTATGAAGCGGGACGTCTGACCCTCAACCCCATCCCTCACATGCACTGGTTCGGAACCTTTGTGTTACCGCTGTCGATGGCGGCCGTGGCAGGCATTGCCGTCGGCTGGGCCAAGCCGGTGCCGGTCAATTACGCGCGCCTGCATCGCCCGCGGCAGGACATGGCCTGGGTCGCGTTCGCCGGTCCGGCTTCCAATGGTCTGATGTTGGTTGGGTGGGCAGTGCTGGCACGTTTCAGCATGGAGTGGCAAGGAGAGGCAGCTTCGGCGCTGTTTCTGATGAGCCAGGCGGGCATTATCATTAACGCGGCCTTGATGCTGCTCAATTTGCTGCCGATCCCGCCATTGGATGGTTCGGTCATCTTGGGAAGCTGGCTGCCGAAAGAGTTGAGCGCCAAATGGTTTACCTTCGGCCGTTACGGCATGTTTTTCGCGTTGGCGGTATTGTTTTTCGGGCTGTGGCAGGGATTTCTTCTTGTGCCTCTCATCGCGTTTATTGAAATGATTCATGGAGCCTTTGGGCTGTCTGCAGGATACGGTCAAGCAGCCATAAGCCAGACCTTGGAGATTGCGAGTGTTTACGGCGGGGTCGCGCATGGCTAAGGATTTACCTCCGGGTCAGCGGGTCGTATCGGGCATGCGCCCAACGGGGCGTCTGCATCTGGGTCACTATCACGGTGTGATTAAAACCTGGGCGGAGCTTCAGCATGTGCATGCTTGCTTCTTTTTTGTGGCCGATTGGCACGCACTCACGACGCATTACGATGAGACCGACGAACTCCAGGATCATGTCTGGGAGATGGTGGTGGATTGGTTGGCTTGTGGCATCAGCCCAGGGGCGGCGACCCTGTTTGTGCAGTCGGAAGTGCCGGAGCATGCGGAGTTACATTTGCTGTTGTCGATGGTGACTCCCTTGAGTTGGTTGGAGCGGGTGCCAAGTTATAAGGATATGCAGGAGCAGACCTCACGGGATCTGGCAACGTACGGCTTTTTAGGTTATCCGCTTCTGCAGGCGGCGGACATCCTGATGTACAAGGCGCAGCTGGTGCCGGTGGGAGAAGACCAGGCCGCGCACGTGGAATTTACCCGTGAAGTCGCGCGTCGTTTCAATCATCTGTACGGACAGGAGCCGGATTTTGCTGAACGTGTCGATAGTTTGATTGAGCGCTTGGGGCGCAATGAAGCACGCCTGTATCGAAAATGCCGCAAGCAATTTCAGGAAGAAGGAGACGAGACCTCCCTGGAGGTCGCCCGAGAAATGCTGCGCGGCCAGCAGAGTATTTCAATCGGAGATCTGCAGCGTCTGGACGGTTATCTGGAAGGCGAATGTCGTGTCATTCTTCCCGAGCCGCAGGAACTTCTGGCGCAAGCCCCGAAAATGCCGGGTCTGGACGGGCGCAAGATGTCCAAGTCCTACAGCAATACGATTGGTTTGCGGGATGAACCGGACGTGGTTGGCAAAAAACTGATGGGCATGATGACGGATCCGGCACGTCAACGTCGCAGCGACCCGGGAGATCCGGAGAAGTGTCCGGTCTGGGATCTGCATAGAATCTATTCGGATGCCGAGGCTCAACAATGGGTCCAGGAGGGCTGCACCACGGCCGGCATCGGCTGCACCGATTGCAAGCGCCGGTTGCTGGATGTCATGCTGGCCGACCTTCAACCGATTCGGGAGAGTGCGGCCGATTATCTCAGTGATCGGCCAGGTGTGACCGCGATGATTCGCGACAACTGTGAAGCGGCCCGCGAGGTGGCCCGCAGCACGCTTGAGGATGTACGCGAGGCCATGGGGCTGGACTATGACTGAAACCCAAGAAAAGATGGCCGCCCAGCAGGAAATGCCGTTTGCCATCGTGCATGGCGAGCAGGTCACGGAGTTGCCGGATGGTTTGTACATCCCGCCCAATGCACTGGAAGTGTTTTTGGATGCCTTCGAAGGGCCGTTGGATTTGCTGCTGCATCTGATTCGCCGCCAGAATCTGGATATTCTCGATCTTCCCGTCGCGGAAATTACCGATCAATACCTCCAATACATCGCCTTGATGGAAGAGATGAAATTGGAGTTGGCGTCGGAATATCTGGTGATGGCGGCGCTGTTGGCGGAGATCAAGTCGCGAATGTTGTTGCCGACGCCGGATTCCGAAGAGCCGGATGAGGACCCGCGCGCCGAGCTAATCCGCCGGCTGCAGGAGTATGAGCGCTACAAGACGGCGGCGGAAAACCTGGATGAGTTGCCGCGATTGGAGCGCGACGCTTTTGCGTTTGCCATGGAGACGCGCAATCTGTCGGTGCCGCGCCCCTTGCCCCGGGTTACTCTTGAGGATTTGCAGATGGCGCTGCACGCCATGTTGCTGCGGGCGCAATTCAATGCGGCGCACCAGATTGAGATGGAGCAATTGTCGGTGCAGGAGCGCATGACCAATGTGCTCGAACACATTGGTGCTCAGGGAGAATGTGAGTTCACCCGTCTGTTCAATCCCGAGGAAGGGCGTTTGGGCTTGGCCGTGACTTTCCTGGCAATTTTGGAATTGCTGCGCCTGG
The DNA here is from genome assembly GCA_965221375.1 of uncultured candidatus Poriferisulfidus sp. Lineage (GTDB taxonomy): Bacteria > Pseudomonadota > Gammaproteobacteria > Poriferisulfidales > Poriferisulfidaceae > Poriferisulfidus. The sequence continues at coordinate 433,104 of OZ244883.1, forward strand.
ACCTTGTCGAGTGCCGACAGGAACAAGCCTACGGCCCCATTCTGATCGCTCCAAACCGTAAGGTTGCAAATGCCTGAGCAGTCGGCCAAGGGCACGGTGCAGGCGGCTTTGTTGGCGGCGGATGGGCCGCTGTCGATTGAAGATTTGCTGAAATTGTTCCGAGCCGAAGAGCGGCCGGAGCGCAAGGAAGTGACGTTGATTTTGGAGCAATTGGCCGAAGAGTGCGCGGAGCAGAGTTTTTCGCTGGTGCGCGTGGCCAGCGGCTGGCGTTACCAGGTGGATTCGCACTACGCGCAAGCGATCGGACGACTTTGGGAGCAGCGGCCGCCACGGTATTCGCAGGCATTGTTGGAGACACTTGCCCTGATTGCCTATCGACAACCGATTACGCGCGGTGAAATCGAAAGTGTCCGGGGAGTCGCCCCCAGCACCAACATCATGCAGACGCTGACCGAACGAAACTGGGTGCGCACCGTCGGCTATAAACAATCCCCCGGGCGTCCCGCCTTGTATGGAACGACGCGAGAATTTCTGGATTATTTTGGTTTGCGCACTCTGAAAGAGTTGCCACCGCTTCCCGAGCCTCGCAGCGGGGAAGAGGTGGACCCGCAATTGCCGATCCAGGGCATTCCTCGCTCGACGCCCGAGGCGGAGGATACGCCGGCATCCGCGGAGGAGGCTTCTTCGGATTCCGACGATGATGCCTCCTGAGATTCCGACGAATTCTCTCCAGCGTCTACAAAAACTGATCGCCCAAGCGGGCCTCGCTTCTCGCCGGCAAGCGGAGGCCTGGATTGCCGAGGGACGGGTGCGAGTCAATGGGCGCATTGCCAAACTCGGCGATCGGGCTGGCGAGCAAGATACCGTCACCGTCGATGGGCAGGCGATTTTGTCCGTTGCGGATGCTCATGAACCCCCACAAGTGCTGGCGTATCACAAACCGGTAGGACAAATCACCAGCCGCTCGGACGAGCGCGGGCGTCCGACGATTTTTGAGGCATTGCCGGAGCCTTCAGCGGGACGCTGGATCGCGGTGGGGCGTTTGGATTTTCAGACCTCGGGGTTGTTGTTGCTGACAACAGATGGGGCATTGGCGAATGATTTGATGCATCCCAGAGGACAGTTGCAACGCCGCTATCAGGTCCGGGTGCGCGGAGTGCCGGATGTCACGCAGTTGAAGCAACTGAAACAGGGGGTGGAGCTGGAGGATGGGCCGGCGGCATTTGAATACATTCGAGCCGGTCGGGGCCGGGGTGCGAACCGCTGGTATGAAGTGGCTTTGCGCGAGGGTCGCAACCGAGAAGTGCGACGCCTGTGGGCGGCGGTGGGGTTGGACGTCAGCCGCCTAATCCGCATCGGCTACGGTCCCATCGCGTTGGCGCCGGACCATCCGGCGGGAGTCGCGCGGGCCCTTTCAGCGAAAGAAATCCGAGCGTTGCGAAATGCCGTGCAGCGCAATCACCCTAAGATGACTGAAGCCGGCTCCTGACATAGAATCAGGTCATTCCTTCGACTTGCTGGTAGCAAGGTCGAGGGTCGGGAGCGACGGCCTGCGGGTCATGAATCAGTTTCAGGAGCGTCTCCACAGTCATGTCGAAATCGTCATTGATTACGCAGTGATCAAAATGCTCGCAGTGCATGATGTCGGCGCGCGCCTGGGCCAGCCGTTGCGCGATGACGTCCTCAGCATCCGTATTGCGTTCGCGCAGACGCGCTTCCAGTGCTTCGAGAGAGGGCGGCAGAATGAAAATGCTGATGGCTTCCGGCACTTTTTGGCGCACTTGTTCCGCTCCCTGCCAGTCAATTTCCAAAATCACGGTGCGCCCTTGTTGTTGGAGGCGTGAAATTTCTTTTCGTGAAGTCCCGTAACAATTCCCGAAGACTTCGGCACGTTCCAAAAACTGTCCCGCATCCTCCATTTCCGCGAATGTCTCCAACGTAGTGAAGTAGTAGTCTTTGCCTTCTTCCTCACCGGGGCGTTGAGTACGGGTCGTGTGCGAAATACCTACCGCGAGGCTGGCATCCCGGCGCAGCAGTTCGCGCACCAAAGAAGTCTTGCCGGCCCCGGAGGGTGCGGAAATAATTAACAGGCGCCCCTCAGTCACGCCCTTTCTCCTCGTCCTCGGGAGACGGTTCGGGGGAATCTGCAGCCTCTTGGGCGTCCAGTTCGGCATCCATTTCCTGCTCCGTCATCGGGCGAAAGCGCTCCTCCTCTTCAGAAACATCAGGATCTTTGGCCTCCGGAGACACAAACATTTTCGAAAACAAAATGCCAACCTCATACAGCAGCCATACCGGAATGGCGAGCAAGGTCTGGGAGATCACATCCGGAGGCGTCAGAAGCATGCCGATAACAAAAGCGCCGACAATCACATAGGGACGGATTTGGCGCAGTCGTGCCGGCGTGGTCATGCCGACGGCGACCAAAGCAACCGTCACGATGGGCACTTCAAAGGCAACCCCGAAGGCAATGAAAATCTTGACCACAAAATCCAGGAAGCGGTTGATGTCGGTCATCACGGCGACGCCTTCGGGAGCCGTGCTGACGAAAAAGCCAAAAACCAGCGGGAAGACCACGTAATAGGCGAATGCCATGCCGGCGTAAAACAGCACGACACTGGACAGTAGCACGGGGGTGGCCAAGCGTTTTTCATGCCGGTACAAACCTGGGGCGACGAATGCCCAGAATTGATACAGGGTGTAGGGTATGGTGACCGCCACGGCGATCAGCAAAGCCAGCTTGAACGGGGCTAAAAATGGTGAGGCCACATCAATGGCGACCATCGAATGTCCTTCGGGCAGACTGTCCAGCAGCGGGGTGGCCAGCCAGGAATACAAATCGTTGGCAAACGGCATCAAAGCCAGCAACACGACGCCGACGACCACCAGCGTGCGCAGCAGTCGGTCGCGCAATTCGACCAGATGACTGATGAAAGTGCTTTTGAGCTCAGTCCCGTTCTTGTCGTTCGGGGGGCTCATGCTCAGAGGAATCCGAAGCGGGAGTGGGGTTTGATTTCAGGGCGTCTTCGACGGCGCGGAGGGCCGGCGTGCCGGGGCTTTTCTGGTCCTGGACGAGGTCGCGAAGTTCCTGGATTTCATTTTGCTGCTGACGCATGGCTTCGCGCAATTCTTCCGTTTGCAGTTCCTGTTGGACGTTGTGCTTGAACTGGTTAACCAGTCGGCGCATACGCCCAATCCATTCACCAATCTGGGCGGCCAATTTCGGCAGGCGTTGGGGACCGACGACGACCAAGGCGACGAGCATGACCAGCAGGAGTTCCCAGAAGCCAAAATCAAACATGGCTGCGGGTTATGACGGGGTGTTTAGCGATCGGTCGTGTCTTGCGAGGATTTTGCGTCCGCATCCGAGTCGATTTTTTCGGCATCGTCGGATTTTTCGGAACGTTTCATCGCATGTTTGAAATCCTTGATGGCGCCGCCTAGATCGCCGCCCAGGTTCCGCAGACGCTTGCCGCTGAACAGCAGCAATGCGATAACGACGATGATAAGAATTTGCCAGATGCTGATGCCCATGGCGCTAACTCCTCAGGGGCGCGGTCGACCCAATCATTGTACCGCAGGCGGTTTTTTGCGGTGCGCCTTTTCTTCCAGCCCGGATTGTCCGAAGCGCCGCTGCAATTCTTCCAATACGTCTTGCGCATCCAAATCGCGCAAAGCGAGCAGTACCAGCGTGTGAAACCACAAGTCGGCGACTTCGTGAACCAGATGCGGCGCATCGCCGTCCGCCGCCTCAACGGTCTCCTGGGCCTCCTCGCTGATTTTGGCCACAATCGCCGGCAGGCCGTCGCGGTAAAGGGACGCCACGTAGGAATCCTGCGGATCAGCCTCGCGGCGTTGCCGCAGCGTCTCCATCAATTGCGCCAGAATGTCTGTTTTATCCATATCCGATTACAGGCGGACCTCAATCCCTTTCTCATGCATAAAGCGTTTGGCCTCGCCAATGGTACATTCCTGGAAATGAAAAATGCTGGCCGCGAGCACCGCATCGGCCCCTCCCTCCAGCACGCCGTCGACCAAATGCTGCAGGTTGCCGACGCCTCCGGAAGCAATCACCGGCACTTCCACTGCATCACTTAAGGTGCGGGTCAGCTCCAGATCAAAGCCGTCCCGGGTGCCGTCGCGGTCCATGCTGGTCAGCAGGATTTCGCCGGCCCCGTAGTCGGTCATTTTTTGCGCCCATTCCAGCGCATCAATCCCGGTGTCACGGCGTCCTCCGTGCGTAAAGATATCCCATCGCGGGGGCTCCCCGGGGGCGCTGACACGTTTGGCATCGATTGCAACGACGATACATTGATTGCCGATTGCATCGCTGGCCTCGCGCACAAAGTCGGGATTGGAAACCGCCGCGGTATTGATGCCGACCTTGTCGGCGCCGGCGCGAAGTAGGTTGCGGATATCCTCGACGGTGCGAACCCCACCGCCCACGGTTAATGGGATAAAGACTTGTTCGGCGACCGCTTCGACCACATGTAGGATCGTGTCGCGGTCATGGTGACTGGCGGTGATGTCCAGAAACGTCAACTCATCGGCGCCTTCGGCATCGTAGCGTCGGGCGGCCTCTACCGGATCGCCGGCATCCCGGATGTTGACAAATTGGACTCCTTTGACAACCCGGCCATCGTCCACATCCAAGCACGGAATAATCCGTTTTGCCAGACCCATCAGCGATTGGCCAAGGCCAGGGCCTCGGGAAGATGAATCTGTTCTTCGTATAGGGCGCGACCAATAATCACGCCGTCGACGCCGTCGTCTTCGACGGCCAGTAGCGCTTCGATATCCTGCATGTTGGTCACACCGCCGGAAGCAATTACCGGCACCGGCAGGGCCCGCGCCAGGGCGGCGGTGGCCTCGACATTGAGGCCCTGCATCATGCCGTCGCGGCTGATGTCCGTGAAAATGATGGCCGTGACGCCTTCCTGGGCAAAATGCTGCGCCAGATCCGTCACATCATGGTGGGACAGTTTCGACCAGCCGTCGGTGGCGACTTTGCCGTCTTTGGCATCCAACCCGACGATGATGTGGCCGGGAAATTCCAGGCACAATTCCTGGACGAAATGAGGCTCGCGCACGGCCCGAGTGCCGATGACCGTATAGCGCACGCCGGCGTCCAGGTAGGTCTGAATGGTGTCTTCGTTGCGAATCCCGCCGCCGACTTGGAGCGGGACCTCCGGGTGTTGCCGGGCGATGCGTTCGATAATCGGGGCATTGTGGGGTTGACCGTCGCGGGCGCCGTCCAGATCGACGATATGCAGACGCTGGGCGCCTTGCTCGATCCAGCGGGCCGCCATACTGAGGGGGTCGTCAGAGAAAATGGTCTCGTCTTGCATACGCCCCTGCCGCAGGCGCACACAGCGGCCCTCCTTCAAGTCGATGGCAGGAATAATCAGCATGAATGGGGAGTGTTTGCGGTCAGAGTTGCCCGTCCCAACGCAGGAAATTACGCAATAAAGTCAGGCCGGGCTGTCCGCTTTTTTCCGGATGGCACTGCATGGCAAAGATAAAGTCTTGGGCAATCGCGGAGGCGAACGGCGCGGGGTACAGCGTGTGTCCGGCCACCGTCTCGGCATAATCCGGTTCGACGTAGTAGCTGTGTACAAAATAAAAGCGGCTCTGGTCGGGAATGTTCTCCCACAAGGGATGGGGCTGCTGCTGGTGGATGGTATTCCAGCCCATGTGCGGGATTTTCAGTCCGTCGCTGCGCAGCAGCACGCGGGCGAAGGGCTGGACCGTGCCGTGAATCAACTCCAGGCCCAGGGTGCCGCCATTTTCTTCGCTGTGTTCCATTAAGACTTGCATCCCCATGCAAATCCCCAGAAAAGGGCGGTCCTGGGCGACTTGGAGGATGGCATCGATTAGGTTTTTTCGGCGCAGACCCAGCATGCAGTGCCGGGCTGCCCCTTGGCCCGGGAAAATCACCCGGTCTGCTTCCAGAATTTGTTCGGGCCGGTCGGCGATTACGATTCGGGTGCGCGGGCCCACCATGCCGAGCAGGGCATTGTGCACGGAGCGCAGGTTGCCGAAACTGAAGTCGACAATGGCGATGGTCTGCATGAACGCATCCGGTTACAGTGTGCCTTTGGTGGAAGGCGTGCCGGTTTCGCGCGGGTCGCGTTCGACCGCCATGCGCAGGGCGCGGCCAAATGCCTTGAAGATGGTTTCGGCAATATGGTGCGCATTGCTGCCGCGCATACCGTCGATGTGCAGAGTCGCCATGGCATGGTTGGAAAAGCCTTGGAAAAACTCGTGCACCAGGTCTACGTCGAAGTCCTGAATCCGCGCGCGCGGATATTCCACGTGGTACTCCAGGCCCGGGCGGCCCGAGAAATCGATGACCACGCGGGACAAGGCTTCGTCCAAAGGCACATAGGCGTGGCCATAGCGGCGAATGGAGTGTTTGTCGCCCAGCGCCTGCAAGGTGGCCTGGCCCAGCACAATCCCGATGTCCTCGACCGTGTGGTGGGCGTCTACGGACAAGTCGCCTTGGGCTTTGACGGACAGGTCCACCAGCCCGTGGCGGGCGACTTGCTCGAGCATGTGCTCAAGAAAGGGCAGACCGGTTTTAAGTTCGGCGCGGCCCTGGCCGTCGAGGTCGATTTCGACTTCTACCTGGGTTTCGCGGGTGTCGCGCTGAATGCGGGCGGTGCGGGCGTTCATGGAGGACAGGCCTCGTTTAAAAGCTATTCTAGCAAGGGGGCGATTACGGCTGCAGAATAAACGTCACGGGTCCGTCGTTAATCAGATGCACCTGCATGTCGGCTCCGAACACGCCCGAAGCAACGGAATCATGTTCCTGCTGGCAACAGGCGAGTAATTGCTGGAATAAATCTTCGGCATAATCGGGGGCGGCGGCGGTACTGAAGCTGGCGCGTCGGCCGCGTCCGGTATCCGCGGCCAGGGTGAACTGGGGCACCAGCAGCAACGCGCGTCCCGTATCGCGAAGAGAGAGATTCATTTTGCCGTCGGCGTCGGCGAACATGCGCCAATTCAAGATACGTTCGGCCAGGCGGATGATCTGAGGGCTTTGGTCAGCTTGATGAAAGCCCACGAAGGCCAGGGCACCGGGGCCAATCGTCGCCACGGGGGCGTCGGCCACTTCCACTTGCGCTTGCGAGACGCGCTGCAACAGGGCGATCATGGAGCGGACGGCTATAATCTCTAATCTCTATTGACGCGCCCGTGGCTCAGTGGATAGAGCACTGGCCTCCGGAGCCAGGGGTCGCAGGTTCGAATCCTGCCGGGCGCGCCATCAGCGACGGGCCAGCATCTGATGCATGATCGGTTTCAGGTGCGTGGCACACGGCGGGGTGTCTTCACAGACACTGTCGGTTTGCATACTGCGGTAGTTGTCCAGGGTGAAGGGTTTTCCAGGCACCATACCGAGCACACGCGCCTGCAGGCGTGACCATCCCGGCGACAGCCCGATGACTTTGCGACGCAGTCCGGCCATTTGCGCCGTCATTTCCACCAATTCTTTCAAAGTGTAGATATCAGGACCGCACAAGGACAGGGTTTGTCGGTACGTATGGCGGTCATCGAGGCTGTCACACAGGCGGTCGACGACATCGTGGACATAGACCGGGGCAAAACGAGTGTCGGGACAGGCGAGCGGGAAATAGTAGGGCGCCAGACGCAGCAGAGTTGCAAACCGGTTGATGAAGTGGTCCCGTGGCCCAAAAATCACCGAGGGTCGGAAACAGGTTACGTGGGTTGAACCGGTCAACGTAAACAAGGTCGTCTCCGCTTCCGCCTTGCTGCGCAGGTAGTGACTGAGGGCATTGCGGTTTGCGCCGAGAGCGCTCACCTGGAGCAGTCGGGGAATGTGATGGGTCCGGCACACGCCCACCAACGATGCCGCCAACTCCACGTGGGCGGTACGAAACGTTTGCTGGCGCCGCCGGGATTCATTGAGGATACCCACCAGATTGATGATGACATCCATGCCTTCGGTATGCCGAAGCAGCGCGTGCTTGTCGTGTATATCTGCCTGCACCAGCTCCAGAGTCGGCAAGACCAAAAGGGAGCGGTGGCGGGAATGCTGACGTGTCAGGACACGTAGTTGGTGTCCGCGTTCCACCAAGGCACACGACAACACCTGACCGACGAATCCCGTGCCGCCCAAGATGCAGATACGGGCCATGCCGTCATTATAATGAGGTCAAATCTCAAAGCCTATGTTGTTTCATGTGCCTGGTGTCTTGACGGCTGCGGAGGCGGTCAAGATTCGCGATGTGTTATCCGCCGGCGATTTGATTGAAGGAGCCAAAAGCGCCGGTCAGTTGGCGGCCACAGTCAAGCATAACGAAGAATTTGCAGAGAGTAACGCCCAGCGGCAACAACTGGAACGTCAGGTAGCCGAAGCGGTGCAGCGCCACCCTCTGGTGCAGCGCCATGCGTTGCCGTTGCGCATCAGTCATCCGATCTTCGCACGTTATCTGCCGGGGATGCATTACGGGCGGCATACCGACGATGCGGTGATGGGTTTGGGCGGTTATCGCTCCGATTTGGCGATGACCGTTTTTCTCAGCGACCCCGAGGACTACCAGGGGGGCTCGCTCGTTGTGGAGTTTCCCGAAGGTGAACAGGCGGCGCGTCACTCCTGTGGCGATGCAGTGCTGTATCCGGCGGATCGCCTGCATCGCGTTGAAGAGGTCACGCAGGGCGAGCGCTGGGTGGCCGTCCTTTGGATTCAAAGCCAGGTACGCGATGCCCAGCACCGGGAAATTCTAAGTACTTTGGATGCGCTCCGCACTCAAGGGATGGCGACTTCAATGGACGCGGAGGCGTTGCTGCAGTTGGACTGGTTGTACGCGCGGCTGTTGCGGATGTGGGCGGATGTCTGAGCCGAAGGTGGTGGATGCGCAAGGCTATCGCCGTGAATTGCGAAGCCTTCAAATTGAGTTGGTCAAATTACAGTACTGGATTCAAACGCAAAACTTGCGCGTCGTCATTATTTTTGAAGGACGCGATGCGGCAGGCAAGGGCGGCGTCATTCGTCGCATTACTCGTCATACCAATCCCCGCATCGTGCGGGTGGCAGCCTTGCCGAAGCCGACCGAGCGGGAACGGGGTCAGTGGTATTTTCAGCGTTACGTGACGCATCTCCCGCGTCCGGGCGAGATGGTGCTGTTTGATCGCAGTTGGTACAACCGCGCCGGTGTGGAGCCGGTCATGGGCCTGTGCACGGAAGCGGAACTGCAGGAATTTCTGATTAGCTGTCCGCAATTTGAAAACATGCTGATCCGCTCCGGTATTCGACTCATCAAATACTGGTTTTTCATCAATGGGGAGGAACAGGCGAAGCGGCTTCAGGCGCGTCTGGACGATCCGCTCAAACGCTGGAAATTAAGTCCCATGGACATGGAAGCGCATGCGCACTGGGAAGACTATACGCAGGCGCGGGATCGCATGTTCGAACATTGCCACACCCCGGAATCGCCGTGGTATGTAATCGACGGCAATCGGAAGGAAGAAGCGCGCCTGAACTGCATTCATCACCTGCTTTCACAGTTTGAATACAAGGATATGACGCCGCCCCATATGATTTTGCCGAAGCATGAAGGGGCAAAAGAGCCGGCCGAATTGACGGGACTGCCTTATTGTCCGATTGCCTATCGCTACGAAGGCGACTGACCGCGTGCGGCGGGCACACGGAATGCGGGAAAGGTTTTATCTGATTGTCGACCCTCTTGCCACATGAAGAAGGGCGGGATATTTTAGACTTTAGCGCCGAGAGCCTTTTTCTTCGTGCGCCAGATCGACGATTTCCATGGCGCAAGACATGTAGTCCTGCCGGTAATTATGCAGATCCGAGTCTTCGTCAGGGACGAAATACTCGCTCATATCGACCCCATGCTCACGGTCCAGATCGATAAAGCGGCGCTGCATTTCCAGCAGTTTCTGAATTTTTTCCTGTTTGTCACTCATAACCAAACTTCCATCGCCGACGGAAATGCTATTGTATGCGAAGGGGCGTAAAATTTCTATGCCCGCTTGAGGTCACAATGGGATCGCAGATGTACTTTCGGAATCCATACACATCATGGCGAAGGATACTGGTGTTACTGGGCTTGGCCTGGTGTGCCAGCATGGGCTTGTTTTTAACGGGGAAGATATCCTATCCCTGGGGCTGGCTTGTTTTGCTGGTCCTGATGGGTTGGAGCTGGTATCAGATGCGCTCCGGCCGTCGATATCTGCTTACGGATCAGGATGACGACGAGCCGCTTAGGGATCAGGATGACGACGAGCCGCCCACTCCCGAATAGAGTGCTCGAGGCGCTGACCGCGCTTTTCGAAATGAGTTTCCGTTCGTTGCGGACAATCCGCCTCAATCTGCCACTGCGGTAACTGTTCCAGAGTTTGTTGGATCTGATCGGCGTATTCTTCCCAGTCGGTCGCCACATGCAGAACACCTTGCGGTGCGACGCAACGCGCACATTCGCGCAAAAAGTCATCCTGGAGCAGGCGGCGTTTGCGGTGTCGTTTTTTCGGCCACGGGTCCGGAAACAAAATGCGGATCTGCTGCAGGCTTGCTGTTTCAAATCGCGGCAACAGCAGACTTGCGTCTCCCTGAGCCACGCGAATGTTGCGAAGTTCCAGCCGCTGTGCTTCGCGCATCACACACATCAGAGAAGGGGGATGCACTTCAATTCCCAGCACATTGTGCTGCGGATGCTCCGAGGCTTCCTGCAGTAGCACTTCGCCGCGACCAAAACCAATCTCCAGCGTCACCGGTCCCGACTGGTCAAACAGGGTCTGCGGGTCGCAAGGCGAGGGTGAGATTTCACAGCCGAAGTGTTGCCACAATCGGTCGTATTTTTGTTGCTGGCGAGGAGTGCGTCCGCGCGCGCGACGGGCAAAAGAGCGAATTGTCCGCCGCGGGGGAGAGGAATCAGGTATCGAGGTCATTGCCGATGGCGCAAGACCGCCTCGGGAGAGCGTCAGGAGTGGTCTAGGCGGGCCTGCAGTTGCTTCGCTTTTTCCTGCTCATCCGCCGTGCCGGTCTCCAGAATGCGGTCAATGAGCGGTTTCGCCATGTCCGGATTGCCAATCTCGATGTATGCGGCGGCCAGGTCGAGCGTAGATTCCGCTTCCGTATTGGGATCTTCGCCGGTATCGGCAAGGTCTTCCGTATCCGATGCCTCCAAATCCAGGCTTCGGATAATCTGCCTTTGATGATAACGCCGCAGCCCCAGAATCAGCAGGTACAAAAGGATGAGGACGGCGATTCCTATCAGGACAGGGCGCCAGGCAAACTCGAAGTCTTCCGTTTGGGGAGACTCGGATTGGGCCAAGTCCTGCAGGGGAGAGTCGGCAAGGGCGATGCGGTCTTCATCCGCAGCCGCCGTGTCACTTCCAATAATGACGTCGTTCTGTGCCGACGGGGCGGGCGCTTCGGGTGCGGGCTCAGGAGTTGCTTCCGCCTCCATGGAGTCTGCCTCGACCGAGGAGAGGTTTGTCGGAGTGGTCTCCTGAGGTTGAGCGTCTTCGGCCTCGTCGGGGGTGGGTGTCGCGAGCATGTCCTGCTCTGCCGGCGGGGGCGTTGAGGCCTCCACTTCAGGTTCTTCCGGCGTAGCTGATTCTTCGATTTGCAGATCTGTCTCAGAGAGTATCAGCGCCGGCTTTTCGGCGGCCGGTTCCGAGGCAGGCGGAGCTGGCTCAGGTTCAGGCTGCGGGGAAGGCTCTTCCAGGGGTTCAAGACGCAATGGCGCGGAGGCGGTGGATTGCTTGCGGGCTCGCTGCGCTCGCCACTGCTGCATCTGCCGGGCGACTTCCGCAGCCGCCTCGCCGGGTGCTAGGTTGAGTTCGGTAATCTCGCCCTGCGTCGGGATGGTCAACAAGGCATCGCCGCGCAGCAAATTAATGTTCTGATTAATAAACGCTTCGGGGTTGTGCAGCTGCAACGCGATCATCATCGTGTTGGCAGACACCTGGAGGGGATCCCCATAGGTTTGCGCGATGACGTACAGCGTATCGCCCCGCTGGACCTGGTGAATCTGAGGTTGCACCACCCGGACGATGCGTTCACAGGGAGGGATGGGCAGCACATGAAACTGCAGCGGTTGTCCGGCGATGTGTGCGGTCAGAACCAATTCGCTGGATTCATTCGGCAAGGCGTCCGCACTGCGTACGCGGATTCGGTACTCTCCCGCCTGCATGAATCGGTCCAAATGCGCACTCGGAATCCATACCGGGTAGGTTTTGTCGAGTTTCAGATAAGCGCCGGGCTCGGCAATTCTTATTACCGCGGCAGTGGGGTCGACATTTTCGGCCTGGATGCGCGCCGTCACATGCACAGCGCAATCGTCGTCGAAATGGATCTCCGGTTGGTCAATGCGCAAGGCGTGGGCCGTGGAACCGACCCCTGCCAGCAGCAAGATAAAAACGCGCAGTCTAGGGTGCATATTGCTGGAGCCAATGTTCAGCGATTTGGATGCTGTTGCTGGCGGCGCCTTTATACAAATTGTCGCTGACGATCCACAGGTTGAGCCCCTTGGGGTGAGACACATCCTTACGGATTCGCCCGACGAATACGTGGGAGTTTCCGGCCGCATCCCGTGCCGCCGTCGGATAGCCGCCGTCGCTGGCTGAGTCGATTACCGTCACCCCCGGGGCCTGCTCCAGCAAGGCCCGCGCCTGAGCGGCGTCAAGGGGCTCACGGGTTTCTATATGTACCGCTTCCGAATGTCCGTAATACACGGGGATACGCACTGCAGTGGGGTTCACGCCAATCTGTTCGTCCTCAAGAATTTTTTGCGTCTCCCAAATCATTTTCATTTCTTCGCGAGTGTAGCCGTTGTCCTGAAAGGCATCAATGTGCGGCAGCGCGTTGAAGGCAATTTGCACCGGAAAAACCTGGCTGTGCAAATCGTGCCCGGCGAGTGCGTCGCCGGTCTGCTGGCGTAATTCTTCCACCGCCGACTGCCCGGCTCCCGAGACCGCCTGGTAGGTGGCGACATTGATGCGGGTGATGCCGACGGCTGCATGAATCGGCTTCAGGGCGACGACCATTTGAATGGTCGAGCAGTTCGGGTTGGCAATGATGCCGCGGTTCTTCCAATCGGCAATGCGGTGCGGGTTGCATTCCGGCACGACCAAAGGAATCTCCGGTTCGTAGCGAAAGCAAGAAGTATTGTCGATAACGACGCAGCCATGGGCGGCAGCTTCGGGCGCGTAGCGACGCGACGGCTCACTGCCTGCAGAAAACAGGGCGATGTGGACTTGGCTGAAATCAAACTCTTCCAGCGCCTGGACTTCCAATTCGTTGCCGCAAAAAGGCAAGCGCTTGCCCTTGGATCGGGGACTGGCGAGCAGATGCAGGTTCTCGACCGGAAAGCGGCGCTCTTCGAGTTCGCGGCGCATAACCTCGCCGACCGCCCCGGTGGCTCCGACAATGGCGACGTTGACTTTTTTCACGAGCCGCTGCGCGCCGCAAGTGTCGCGCAGACGGCATCCCCGATTTGTGCGGTGCTGTGATCGCCACCCAAATCGACGGTGCGATAGCCCTGCTCCAAAACCTCTCGTACCGCGTCCTCCACGGCATCTGCAGCGTCTGTGTGTTTGAGGGAATAGCGCAACATCATGCCGACTGACAAAATCATCGCAAGAGGATTGGCGCTGCCACTGCCGGCCAACTCCGGCGCCGAACCGTGTACCGGTTCATACAGTCCTTGCCCTTCAGCGTTGAGAGAGGCCGAGGGCAGCAGGCCGATGGAACCGGTTAATTGCGCAGAGACATCCGACAGGATGTCGCCAAACAGGTTGCCGGTGACGATGACGTCAAACTGGGAAGGGTTGGCGACCAGCTGCATGGCTGCGTTATCGACATACATGTGCGACAAGGTAATTTCCGGGTACTGTTGCGCCACTTCGCACACGACGGTGCGCCACAGTTCCGAGACTTCCAAAACATTGGCTTTGTCGACAGAGCAGACACGGCGCTGGCGCACTTGGGCTGCCTGAAAGGCGCTGTGGGCGATACGGGCAATTTCCTCTTCGTCATACACCATGGTATTGAAGGCGCGGCGTTTTCCGTTCACTTCTTCCATGGCGCGCGGCTTGCCGAAATATATGCCACCGGTTAATTCCCGCACAATCAGAAGATCCAGGCCTTCCAGCACTTCCGGTTTCAAGCTGGACGCTTGTGCCACACCGGGCATCAATGTCGCAGGTCGAAGGTTGGCATAGAGGCCCATTCCGTGACGCAAGGCCAGCAAACCCGTCTCAGGGCGCAGGGCGCGTTCGGGAGTATCGTATTGGGGAGCTCCGACGGCACCGAAAAGCACGGCCTCCGACGCGCGGGCGGCCTCCAGGGTTGCATCCGGCAGAGGAGTGCCGTGTGCATCCACTGCAGCCCCTCCGACCAAAGCTTCCGAAATTTCGAAAGACAATCCATGATGTTGCGCGAGGCAGTCCAATACCTTGCGCGCCTCCGCCATGATCTCCGGACCGATGCCGTCACCGGGCAATAAAAGGATGCGGGTCACGAGGAAGCCCCGAAGCGATCAAAAAGCCAAGGCTCCTGTTGGCGCCGAAGCGCCTCGAATGCACGAATTTCGTCAGCGTGCTGCAGCGTCATCGAGATATCGTCCAAACCTTCGAGCAGGCAATGTTTGCGTTGCGGGTCGATCTCGAAAGAAAAAGTCTCGCCGGCATCGCTGGTGACGGTTTGCGCAGACAGGTCAACCGTCAGTTGGCAGCCTTCGGTTTGTTCGATTTCTTGTCGAAGCGACTGAACCGCTTTTTCATCGAGTGTGACGGTGAGCAGACCGTTTTTGGCGGCGTTGGTGTCGAAAATATCTGCAAAACTGGACGCGATCACCACCCGAAAACCGGCATCCAGGAATGCCCATACCGCGTGCTCGCGTGAAGAGCCGCAACCGAAATTGGCGCCGGCGACCAGGATGGAGGCATCGCGATAACGGGGCTGATTGAGAACAAAATCCGGATTGAGCTCGCGCTCGGCATGATTGGTCTCCATTCCGCCCGGAGTCAAATAGCGCCAGTCGTCGAAAAGGTTCGGTCCGAAGCCCGTGCGCTTCACGGACTTTAAATATTGCTTTGGAATAATCGCATCGGTATCCACGTGATTGCGATTCAATGGTGCGGCGACACCTCGATGCGTGGTGAAGGGAGTCACTGTAGATACTCGCGCACGTCGACGAAATGTCCGGCGCAGGCGGCAGCGGCAGCCATCGCGGGGCTGACCAGATGGGTTCGTCCTCCCGCGCCTTGCCGACCTTCAAAATTTCGGTTGGAGGTGGCGGCGCAACGTTCACCCGGCTCCAGACGATCTGCGTTCATTGCCAGGCACATCGAGCAGCCTGGGGCACGCCACTCAAAACCGGCTTCGGTAAAAACGCGGTCGAGGCCTTCGGTTTCGGCCTGCGCCTTGACTTTCGCCGAGCCCGGGACGACCAGGACCTGCCGAATATTTTCAGCACGACGCCGGCCACGGACGACCGTCGCGGCTGCGCGTAAATCTTCAATGCGCGCATTGGTGCAGGAGCCGATAAACACCCGGTCCAACTCCAAATCGGTAATGGTCTCGCCACCTTGCAGTCCCATGTACTCCAGAGCCATCTTGGCGGTTTCGGCGGATGTGCCTTCCGGCACATCTTCCAAACGCGGCACGGTGCCATCAACGGAAGCCACCATCTCGGGTGAGGTGCCCCATGTCACTTGCGGGGCAAGGTCTGCTGCCTGTAGCACGACAGTACGGGCAAAAACGGCGTCCCCATCGGACTGCAAGTCACGCCACTGCTTTTCTGCATGTTGCCAGTCTTTGTCTTTCGGGGCGTAAGTACGGCCATGCACGTATTCCAGGGTCGTGTCATCCACCGCCACCATGCCTGATCGTGCGCCCGCTTCAATCGCCATGTTGCACAGCGTCATCCGCCCTTCGATGGTCAACTCTTCAATGGCGGAGCCGACAAATTCAATCGCATGACCGGTTCCCCCGGCGGTGCCAATGCGGCCAATCAAAGCCAGGGCCAAGTCTTTGGCAGTAACGCCTGGGCCCGCATGGCCTTCCATGCGCACCAACATGTTGGCAGATTTGCGCATCGGCAGGCACTGGGTTGCCAAGACGTGTTCGACTTGCGAGGTGCCGATGCCGAAGGCCAGGGTGGCCAGTGCGCCGTGGGTAGAGGTATGCGAATCGCCGCAAACCACGGTCATCCCCGGCAAGGTAATGCCTTGCTCAGGTCCGATGACGTGCACAATCCCTTGGCGAGGGTCGCCCATCGGGAATTCCAGCAAGCCGTACTCGGCGCAGTTTGCGTCGAGAGTTTCCAACTGGTGGCGTGAAACCGCATCGACAATTTCCTGAATGTCCGTTTCGGTCGGCACGTTGTGGTCCGCGACCGCGACGACGCTGTCGGGCCGCCAGGGTTGACGTTCGGCCAAGCGCAAACCTTCGAAGGCTTGCGGGGAAGTGACTTCATGGACGAGATGACAATCGATGTAGAGGAGTGTCAGGCCATCTTCATCGGTTCGTACCGCATGAGCGTCCCACAACTTGTCATATAGGGTGCGGCCCGCCATAACTTGTATTCCTAAAAGGCTTGAGTGACAGAGAAAAACATTATAGACGGGGAAACTTTTGCTTCGTCGATATCAAGTGGGACGCTTGAGGCTATTTTTGGAATAGGCGACGGTTTTGTTGGCCCCATAGATGCCATTTCACATTTGTGGATCATAAGGCGTGCCTGACTTCAAGTAGTCTGGAACCCAAAGTCGCCATCGAGAAACAAGGCGGTCGCAGTGCATGCCCGGGTTTAATTTGGCATTACCGGTCGTCAAATGATCGCGGCAAGCTGCGACCAGTTTTGGGAGATTGCCACGCTTCTCAGCCAAGAATCCCAGCCGCTTGAAGACTGCGCCGTTGCCCAGCATTTTCGCGTATCGAATTAAAGTTTCACTTTCATCATTTTCATTACCAGCAAGCGTCTCCTTATCTACAAATTCTCTCAGGTATATACATAGGCAGTCGGCCACATGCCCGATTCCCCCACCCAACATGGGGTTGTTCAGCATGTCGATAATCGTACGGGGAACATCCGAGACGAGGACTTTTGATCTGCCACGCCAGACTGTTGTAGTGCCAAAAAAACGTTTTTTATCGATATGACACAGGAAAAATTGCGCACCGTGGCGAACTTGAGATTTTTGTCGCACAGGCCGTGTCGTCATGACAACAGTTTCGCGGAAAAGTTGATCGGTCAAACCCCAATATTCAGCGGCAGACCATCCGCCGATATAGGCAGGAGCGTAGAGAGGAGGGACGAGAACCCAATGATCATGAAGAACATATTCGCTGTCAAGAAAATCAAGAGGGGCGGGTGCGTAAGCCCCTCGGGCAACACGCCTTAACCAGCCTTGGCGGGTCCACCGGTGGAGCAGTTTGGAGGCTTCCGGTCGGTCGACCGAAAGGGTATTGGCGACATCGTCTGTTTGAATGATATCCCCTGAAGCTTGTATGACGCGCGAAAGCTTGTATCGCCCGGATGGTAGAGAGGTATCCGAAGTTTTTATATATTGCACTACTCTTAAATCTCAAAAAAGGGAATTTTATGAAAATTGAGTATACAAGAAAAATTATGCCATTATCATACCCCAATGACCCAAATATTATTTATTTTGAATATCTTACATACAAGAAACCACTTCAACTTGGAGAATCCCCATTAAAACAGAGATTGGGCATACGCATACCGCTTCGCAGTGCCGATATCAAGCCAGAGTCCTTCATAGTGCTGACCGCTCATTTTTTTCTGCGCGATAGCTTCGCGCAGCAATGGCGTGAGAGAAAATCGACCAGGTTGGCAATCCGCAAAAAATTGAGGTCGGTAAAAACCTATCCCCGAGAAAGTCAATCGCAAGTCTGATTGGGTGCAGATGCGGCCATGCTGCAGACAAAAATCTCCATCAGGGTTGTGGTCCGGATTATCGACCAGAACCAAGTGACCCAAATCTTCCACGCCAAGTGCCGGTGGCGCAAAGACGTAATCCGTACAGATGTCGGCATTGACCACCCAGAAGGGTTCCGGTCCCAGCAACGGAAGCGCCTGGACAATCCCGCCACCGGTTTCAAGCGGGGGATCGGGTTCTTGAGAATATTGAATGCGGACATCGAACTGACTGCCGTCTCCCAAAGCCTCCTGAATTTGATTCCCCAGATGCGAGAGGTTAATAACGATGTCGCGAATGCCGGCACGACTCAGTGCGTGCAGATGACGGACGATGATCGGTTCGCCGGCAACTTCGATCAAAGCTTTTGGCGTGTGGTCCGTCAGCGGGCGCAAACGTTCTCCGCGCCCGGCCGCCAGGATTATGGCGGACGTCATGGGGTCTCCACCGGCAGTCGCGTTACCAACTGGCCGAATTCTTTTAATTCCGAATACTGGGCGCAGATGTTTCGGACGTAATCCATGATGCGAGGCACATCATTTAAGTAGGCGGGCTTGCCGTCGCGGTGACACAGCCTGGCAAAAATACCAATGGCCTTGAGGTGGCGCTGTACCCCCATCCAATCAAACCACTCACCAAACTGCCGGGCATCCACCTCTTGGTCGAGAATGCCTCGTTGCCAAGCTTGCTGCAGATACTGCTCCACCCATGTGCGCACTTGAGTATCGGGCCATGCGATGTAGCAGTCTCTTAATAAGGAAACCAAATCGTAACTGACAGGCCCCCAGACTGCATCCTGGTAATCCAAAACGCCGGGATTGGGTTCTGTCACCATCAGATTCCGGGAGTGATAATCCCGATGCACAAAAACACAGGGCTGCTCCAAGGCTTTGGCAATGAGTCGGTTCCATGTGGTTTCAATCACGGTCTGCTCTTCGTCCGATCCGGCCCACTGGAGGTGGCGGGCCAGATACCAGTCGGTGAATAAATTCAGTTCTTGGCGTAGCAGCCGGTCATCATAGGGGGGCAATGTACGGCGGGGCAATTCCTGAATACGCAGCAAAGCGTCGATGGCATCGGTGTAAAGCGAGTCTGCGCTCTCACGATTCAACTGGGCTAAATACTGTGCGTCGCCAAGGTCCTCCAGGAGCAAAAATCCTTGGGCTTCGTCTTGGGCATAGAGGGCCGGAGCATGAACGCCCGCTTCCTGTAGATAGCGGGTAATCACCAGATAGGTATCAAGTGGCTCCTTGTCTGGCGGGGCATCCATGAGAACCCAACTTTGGTCGGGGGCGTGCACCCGAAAATAACGGCGGAAACTTGCATCGCCCGCAAGCAGGCTCAACTTCAGTTCGGTCAAGCCGAGGCTTTGACGTGCCCAGTTTTCCGCCTGATGCAGTCGAAGATCATTCATTTTCAGAATATGGTCGTCATTGACGCTAGAAATTTGTTTGGGGTCGGCCAACCGCGGCAAAGGGAGATGCTGCGTTACAGTGGAATTCAAAAACGTCTGGTTTTTTGAGAGCGTCTTCTATGTGTTGACTGCGTTGGCAGTTCTGACCCACTGGGCATTGACTTACTGTTTTATGTCAAGGCCGATAGGGGCATCCCAGTCGTACCGTGGTTGAATCTCTTCGATGTTCTCAAGATAATCCGGCAGTTCGGCAATTTGAATTAGGTCTTCATACTGGCGCAACGCTTCCTCATGGAGTTGCATAACTTCAACATCACTCAGTTTCTTCATGGGGTTTGGTGTGTCGGAATGTTTCATAGACCGATGTTTGGGATTTTTCATGGGTAATCCGTTCGCTTGAACTCTTAAGTCAGCGCCGATTACTTCATTCTATTCACGATTAATCAGTTGTGCAAGGGTGCTGCCGCATTCTGGGCACCTAACCCGCCTCTTTGACGTTTCCGTTACAATAAGCCCTCCAAAATAATGCCTGCGACGACTGAGTCGCGCATTTAAATCCAATCATGGCCGTACAAAAAAGTCGTAAAAGTCGTTCCAAGCGTGATATGCGCCGTTCGCATCACGCCTTGACACAAGCAACGGTATCGGAGGACCCGACGACGGGGACTCGGCATCGTCGACATCATATTGCCGAAGACGGCTATTATCGGGGTCGCAAAATTTTTGAGGTCAAACAGCCGCAGGACGAGTCTGCCGACGAAGCGGACGCCTGACGCGCAGTTTCGATATCGTCCGCTGTCTGGCGGATTCTTTCATGGTTGATATTCCTACGATCGCGTTGGACGTGATGGGGGGAGACTATGGCGCGGACAGCGTCTTGCCGGCCGCGGCTGCCCGCATCAAAGCCGATTCAGCGGTGCGTCTGATTCTGGTGGGCGATGAATCTCTGATCGGCGAACATTTAGAAAAATTAAACGTTGTCGACTCGCAGCGTCTGATTGTGCATCACGCTCCCGAACAGGTGGAAATGGGAGAGCCGCCCTCGCAAGCTTTGCGCAACAAGAAAAATTCTTCGATGCGGGTGGGTTTGGATCTTTTGAAACAGGGTGAGGCGCAGGCTTTCGTCAGTGCCGGCAATACGGGTGCGTTGGTGGCCATGTCGCGTTTTGTCGTGAAAATGCTGCCGGGGATCGACCGCCCGGCGATTCAGACGATTGTGCCGGCCACCCAGACACACACACATATCCTGGATTTGGGAGGCAATGTGGACTGTCGTCCCGAAATGCTTCTGCAGTTCGCGGTGATGGGGAATGTGGTGGCGCAGGAGTTGGACGAGAATGCGTCTCCCAAAATTGGATTGCTGAATGTCGGGGCAGAAGCGATCAAGGGCAATCGCCAGGTACAGGAAGCGGACGGATTACTTCGCGAGAGCGGTTTAAACTACATTGGGTATGTGGAGGGAGACGATATTTTTTGCGGGGATGTGGATGTCGTTGTCTGCGATGGTTTCGTCGGTAACATCTCCCTTAAAACCACGGAAGGGGTGGTGAACATGCTGGTGCGTTTTCTCAGGAAAAAATATACAACGGGCATTTATGGTCGTCTGGCGATGCTGGCGTCGGCGCCGATTCTGCGCAGTTTCCAGGGTCATTTTGATCCTCGACGTTACAACGGCGCGAGTCTTTTAGGTCTGCGTCAGGTGGTCATCAAAAGTCATGGCGGTGCGGATGAGTTCAGTTTCGAGTACGCTATCAAGCGTGCGCAACAGGAAGTGAAGCGCGCGTTGCCCGAGCGCATTGCGCAGCATCTCAATGCTGCCGAGGCGCACGAGACAAAAGAAGGAGCTTGATCATGCAGCATGCCGCCATTGTCGGAACCGGTTCCTATCTTCCGGAGAACGTGGTGACCAATCAGGATCTGGAGCAGCGGGTCGACACCACAGACCAATGGATTCGGGAGCGCACGGGCATTCTGCAGCGGCATATCGCAAACGAGCAAGAGACCACGGCCTACATGGGGACGACGGCGGCCCGCCAAGCGATGGAGGCGGCCGATGTCAAAGCCGGTGATATCGATTTGATTGTGTTGGCGACCACCACGCCTGATCAGGTCTTTCCCAGCACCGCCTGCCAGATTCAAAAACAGCTGGGTGTCAACAACTGTCCCGCCTTTGATGTGCAGGCGGTCTGCAGCGGCTTTATTTATGGATTGGATATTGCCCGCCGCCACATTGCGACGGGCGGCGGACAAACCGCGCTGGTAATCGGAGCGGAGGTGTTGTCGCGGATTGTGGACTGGAACGATCGCAGCACCTGCGTTCTGTTCGGTGATGGGGCGGGCGCCGTGTTGCTGCAGGCGAGCGAGGAGCCGGGTATTCTTTCGACCCACATGCATGCAGATGGTCGACACGATTATCTGCTGCAGGTGCCGGTGCAGGTGGACGGTGAGGCAGGGCCTTTTATCGAGATGAAAGGCAACGAAGTGTTCCGGATGGCGGTTAATACTTTGGGCCGGATCGTGGACGAGACACTGGCCGCCAATCAAATGGATCGACACGAAGTCGATTGGCTGGTTCCACATCAGGCCAACCATCGCATTATCGCGGCGACGGCCCGCAAACTGGACTTGCCTCTGGAGCGTGTGGTCATTACCGTAGACCGCCACGGCAACACCTCGGCGGCTTCGGTGCCGCTGGCGTTGGATCAGGCCGTACGGGACGGGCGCATTCAAACAGGAGACATCTTGATGTTGGAGGCGTTTGGGGGCGGTTTTACGTGGGGGTCGGCGCTGATCCGCTATTAGCCGGTCATGGCCTCCGGGACAGTTCAGGAGTTTGATGCTCAGGAATTTCTCCGAACTTTGACGCATGCTCCGGGCATCTACCGTATGCTCGATGCGTCCGATACAGTGTTGTACGTGGGCAAGGCCCGCGATTTAAAAAAGCGCGTCTCCAGTTATTTCCGCGGTTCCGCTTCTCTGGGCCCGCGCACCCGGCGCATGATTGCGCAGACCCGGCGCGTGGAAGTCACGGTCACGGCAAACGAATCCGAGGCTTTGCTGCTGGAGAACACCCAGATCAAACAGCATCATCCGCGCTACAACATTCTGTTGCGCGATGACAAGAGTTATCCCTACATTTATGCGTCCACGCAGCACACCTATCCGGGTTTGTCCTTTTATCGGGGCCGGCGTCGACGCCAGGGGCGCACGTTCGGGCCGTACGCCAGTGTGGGAGCCTTGCGCGAAACCTTGAGCAGTCTGCAGAAGTTGTTTCGTATCCGGCAGTGTTCCGACAGTTTTTTCAGCAACCGTACCCGCCCGTGTCTGCAGTATCAGATCAAACGCTGTACGGCTCCTTGTGTGGACTACATTTCCCCGGAAGATTACCGCAAGGATGTTGACTTAACCTTGCGTTTTTTGGAAGGCCGCAATGAAGAAGTGCTGCAGGATATGACCCAACGCATGGATCAGGCTGCACAGCAGCAGCAGTACGAAGAAGCGGCGGAATGGCGTGACCGGGTACATGCTTTGCGAGAGATCTGCCAACGGTATCGAACCAGTGCCGGAGCCGGCCGGTTTGATGTGGTGGCGGCGGTGTGCGAGGGCGGTTTGTACTGTGTGCAGATCGGGACGTTTCGTGATGGTGTCCACCGAGGCAATCGCAGCCATTTCCCCACGGTTTCGGGAGAGGATGTGGAGGCGCCGGAATTATTGCGCGGATTTCTGGGTCAGTATTACCTGGATCGGGTTCCTCCTGCTGAGATTCTGCTCAATCACCCGGTGCCGGATCAGGCGGCGCTGGAGCAATGGCTCAGCGATAAGGCGCAAAGCAAGGTGCGACTGCGCAGCGAAGTGCGGGGTCGACGTCGGGCGCAGGTGGAATTGGCTCAACGCAATGCACAACAGTCCATTGCGACACGTCTGCAGTCTCGGGCCGGTGTGCGCGAGCGCTTGGAAGCTTTGGCTCAGGCTCTGCTGTTGGATGGCATGCCGACGCGGCTGGAGTGTTTTGATATCAGCCATACGCGCGGCGAAGCGACGGTTGCGTCCTGCGTGGTGTTTACAACGGAGGGGCCCAGCAAGTCGGAGTACCGCCGTTTCAATATTACCGGGATTACTCCCGGGGATGATTACGCAGCCTTGCGCACGGCATTGACACGTCGTTATGCGCGAGTGAAGGCAGGGGAATACCCTCCGCCGGATGTGCTATTTATTGATGGCGGCAAGGGGCAGGTCTACGCGGCGCGCGAAGCGTTGGACGCACTGGACATCCAAAACATCGTGCTGACCGGAATCGCCAAGGGCGAAGGTCGTCGACCCGGTCTGGAGACTTTGTTTGCGGATACGATGGAGGAGCCGCTGCATTTGCCGGAGCATTCGATTGCCCTGCACCTGATCCAGCAGATTCGCGATGAAGCGCATCGCTTCGCGATTACCGGACATCGGAGACGACGCGCACGTCGCCGTACGGAGTCGCCCTTGGAAGAAATTCCGGGAGTCGGCGCACATCGTCGGCAAAGTTTGTTAAGGTATTTCGGTGGTTGGCAGGGGATTCGCGATGCAACGGCCGATGAGTTGGCTCGCGTGCCGGGAATCGGGCCCGGGCTGGCGCACCAGATTTACGATTATCTTCACGAAACAGAGCAATGAGCAATGGTTGAGGCGACGATTCCCAATGGATTGACCGCTTTGCGGATTGTCTTGATTCCGGTGCTGGTGGGGATTTTTTTCATCCCCGAGTGGGGGCACCAGGCGGCGGCGATTGTTTTTGCTTTGGCCAGTTTGACGGATTGGGCGGATGGCTATTTGGCGCGCCGTCTGCAACAACACTCGGCGTTTGGTGCGTTTTTGGATCCGGTGGCGGATAAATTGTTGGTTTGTATTGCTTTAGTGCTGCTGGTCTCACGCGATAACAGTTTGTGGTTGGTCGCTCCCGCCTGTGTCATCATCGGTCGGGAAATCGCCATATCGGCATTGCGCGAATGGTTGGCGGGAACCCATCGCCAAAAACGAATCGCAGTTTCCTGGTTGGGGAAGATCAAGACCACGCTGCAGCTGGCCTCTCTGTTTTTACTGCTGTGGGCGGAATCGGTGCTGACCGATCCCATCTATGTGTGGGGTTTGGGATTGCTGGGAGCGGCCGCTTTAATGACGCTGATTTCGATGGTCTACTACATGAGGATGGCTTTGCGCGAAGCGGTGTAGGCGTTTGAAAAAGTGATGGGTGTGCTACAATGCGCCGCTCAATTGAACGGGCGCGCAAGCGTCACCATTTGCTGGGAACCGCTTCCGCATGTCACTTTCTGCTGCAGAAAAATCCGCCATTGTTGAAAAATACCGGCGTAGTCCGGAAGATGTCGGCTCGCCCGAGGTGCAGGTGGCCTTGTTGACCACCCGGATCAATCAGGTGATGCAGCATTTTGAGACGCATCCAAAAGATCGGCACTCTCGCCATGGCCTGATGAAAATGGTCCAGGCGCGTCGCGGATTGCTGAAGCATTTGCGCCAGCGCGATCAAGCACGCTACGCGACACTGATTGAATCTCTCGGCTTGCGCCGTTGATTCTGGTACTGGACCAGCCCCCTAGAATTGCTGCAATCACCCGACCGCTCCCAGCTTCGGGTTTTGTCTGCTGTGTAAATTTTTTTATTCTCTATTTTTTATGAAACCTATTACTCAAACTTTTCAATACGGCGACCACGAGGTCACTTTAGAGACCGGCGAAATCGCCCGTCAGGCTTCGGGGGCTGTGCTGGTACGCATGGCCGAGACAGCGGTACTGGTGACGGCAGTCGGCCGCAAAGATTCCGATTCGGCACGAGACTTCTTTCCGCTGACCGTCAACTACCAAGAAAAAACTTATGCAGCCGGGAAAATTCCCGGTGGTTTTTTTAAGCGCGAAGGGCGTCCCAGCGAAAAGGAAATTCTCACATCCCGGCTCATTGATCGGCCCTTGCGGCCTCTGTTTCCGAAAGGCTTTCATCAGGAAGTCCAGGTGATTGCCAATGTGTTGTGCCTGAACAAGGAAATGGATCCGGATATTCCCGCCATGCTCGGCGCATCGGCGGCACTGGCCGTGTCCGGTATGCCGTTCCAAGGCCCGATCGCCGGAGCCCGGGTCGGCTACCACGATGGGCAATATTTACTCAATCCCACCCACCCGCAACTGCAGGACAGTCGTCTTGATCTGGTGGTGGCAGGCACGCGCGACGCGGTATTGATGGTGGAGTCCCAGGCGGACCTGCTGTCGGAGCAGGAGATGCTGGATGCCGTGTTGTTTGGTCACGAGAAAATGCAAGTCGCCATTGAGGCCATTGAAGCGCTGCGCGATGCGGTCAACCCAACGGATTGGGGATGGGTGGCGCCGGAACCGAACACGGAGCTGCAGCAGCAAGTGGATGCCTCGTGCCGCGACGAGTTGACGCAAGCCTACCAGTTGCCGGAGAAGATGGAGCGCCAGGATCGCGTGGCCGCCATTAAAACAAAGACCTTGGAGACGCTGGTTTCGGAGGAAGTCGGCGACGGCGCGGTTGCAGATGCGTTCAAGAATCTGGAGAAATCCATTGTGCGGCAGCGGGTACTGGATGGGGAAGCTCGTATCGATGGTCGGGCCCGCGAGGATGTGCGTCCGATTTTCATTCGAACCGGACTGTTCCCCCGCACGCACGGCAGCGCCTTGTTTACCCGCGGTGAGACGCAGGCCCTGGTGATGACGACGCTGGGGACGACACGCGACGCCCAGATTATTGATGCCCTTGAAGGCGAATATCGCGATCCGTTTTTACTGCATTACAACTTCCCGCCGTTTTCGGTGGGCGAGGTCAGCATGATGCTGGCGCCGAAGCGTCGCGAAATTGGACATGGGAAACTGGCCAAGCGTGGGCTGGCGGCGGTCATGCCGGACCCGGAGGAGTTTCCGTATGTCTTGCGCATCGTTTCCGAAATCACGGAATCCAACGGCTCCAGTTCGATGGCGACGGTCTGCGGTTCCAGCTTGTCGCTGATGGATGCCGGAGTGCCGATTAAATCGGCCGTCGCCGGTATCGCGATGGGTCTGATCAAGGAAGACGACCGTTTCGCGGTCTTGAGTGACATTTTGGGTGACGAGGATCATCTGGGCGATATGGATTTCAAAGTCGCCGGGACCCGCGAGGGGATCACGGCACTGCAGATGGACATCAAAATCGACGGCATCACCCGGGAGATTATGGAGCAGGCCCTGTCGCAAGCGCGTGACGGACGGCTGCATATTTTGGGTGAGATGGACCAAGCCTTGTCGGCCCCTCGGGAGACGATGTCGGACTATGCGCCGCGGTTTTTGACGTTGCGCATCAACCCGGAAAAGATCCGCGACGTGATCGGCAAGGGTGGTGCGACCATTCGGGCCCTGACCGAGGAGACCGGTACGACCATTGATATCGACGACGATGGTCTGGTGCGTATCGCGTCGACCAACAATGTGGCGGCGGAAGATGCGCGCAAGCGTATTGAGCTGCTGACCAGCGAAGTTGAGATTGGCAAGACCTATACCGGCAAAGTCGTGCGCATCATGGACTTTGGTGCCTTCGTCAGTTTGCTACCCGGGAAGGACGGCCTGGTGCATATTTCGCAAATTTCCGAGCATCGCGTCAAGAGCGTGGATGCGGAGTTGTCGGAAGGGCAGACGGTCAATGTCACGGTGTTGGATATCGACCGGCAGGGTCGAGTGAAACTAACCATGAAGGGGGTGGCGCAGCCGGATGCAGGCTAACGCTTCTGTGATAATATAGAAAGCCAATTGCCGAGGCGGACTGTTCGCAGGCTCAATCGGCGTCCAATTTTGGTTGAATTGCGAATAAGCAAGGAGGAGAGCAACCATGAACGTAACTTGGGATGAAAACGTCTGTATCCATGCAGGCAAGTGCGTCAGTGGCGCGCCCGAGGTATTCAAAGTTGAAGATGGACAATTTAAGATTGATGTTACGGCGGCTTCCGAAGAGAAAGTTCGGGACGTGGTTGCACAATGTCCGTCCGGCGCTTTGACCATTCAAGAATAAATTATCTGACCTACATTTACATTTGGAGGAAGGGGCGATTATGATCGGTGACAAGCTTGCCAGTGCCATGACTCTGTATGGCCATCCGAGCTGCATCAACACAGCCAAATGCCTGCAGACTGCCGGTGAAAAAGGCGTTGATGTGGAAACGAAAGTGATTCAGGGACCTGACGAGGTTCGATCCATGTCACCGTTGGGCAGTGCCCCGGTGCTGAAAGATCTCGACAATATTGTCTACGGGACCGGTGCCATCATGTCTTACTTGGACGACAAGGGCTTCGGGCCCTCGCTGGTACCTCGTAACGGCGTGTTTCGTGCGCAGATGTACCAATGGGCTCATTTGGCGACGGATTACGTGCAGGCGCAGGCCGCTGCGTCGGACGGTTGCGATCGAGAGTTGCTGGCAAAATTGTACGGCCTTCTGGAAGAGCGTTTGAATGTCGCCCGCAAGCGGGGCCCGTTCATTTGTGATGATTTTTCCTTGGCGGATATTCACTGGAGTGCCTGCACCAATGCGTTGATGAACGCAGGTGTTTCCGACGTGGTTGATTCGTTTGGGAAAGTCAAGGAATGGTGGGAAGCGGTCAAGTCGCATCCCAGCACCAGCAAGGAAAAGTTGACCCCGTACTCGGTATTGCCAACTCGGGAAGACGTTGCTTCGGGCACGTTGCGCAACGTCGCAATCAACGTCCTCTGAGACGCACTTCAGTCAAGCGGCGCCTGAAGGTCTGACAGGGTCGATCGGGCGCGGCTGATGCTGTGGGGCTTGCTAGGCGGAAAAAAAGACCGCCAGGCCGTCATCAACGGCCAACACACCTTAACCGTAAAGGCGGGACAGGATTTGCTGTCCGCCGCACTGGAGCAGGGGCTGGCATGGCCCCACGATTGCCGTCTCGGTAACTGCAGTACCTGCCAATGCCGTTTGGTGTCCGGGCGCATTCGTCGGCGCACGGATTTTGAAACCGTACTGACCCCCGATCAGCTGGAGGCTGGCACTGTGCTGGCCTGTCAGAGCGAACTTCGCAGTGATGTGGAGGTGGAAGTCGAATTGACCGCACAGGCCCAGGCGGCGGTCGCTCAGTACGAGGGGACGATCCGTCAGATTGTGCCGTTGACCCACGATATTGTGGAACTTGTCGCCCATGTGCCCGGCCTCAAGCACACTGGTCTGGCCGGACAGTATGCGGAACTCGGCTATGAGGGATTGGGCGTGCCGCGTTCGTATTCATTTGCGAAGGCGCCGGCGAATGAGCAGCCGGACGAACTCTCGTTTTATATTCGCAAGGTGCCGAACGGAGAATTCACCGAGTGGTTGTTTGCAGAGGACCGCAGCGGGGTGGCACTGCAGGTGGGCCTGCCGTATGGGGGCTTTCGTTACCATGAGGGCGAGGGTCCGATGATTTGCATTGCCGGCGGTTCAGGTATGAGTGCAATCAAAGCCGTTTTGGAGCAGGCGGTATTGGATCAGGTTCAACGGGATGCGCTGTTTTTATTTGGCGCTCGAACCCAACAGGATTTGTACGGCCAGGAGCATATGGACCGAATTCGGGATACCTGGCACCCGGAGTACAAGTTTGAATATGTCTCCGTGCTCAACATGGAGCCGGAAGACAGTGACTGGAGCGGCCCCCGCGGGTTGGTCACGGACTACCTCAAGGAGGCGTATGTCGTACCGAAGCGCTTTGAGATGGCCCGTTGCCAGGGCTATCTTTGCGGCCCGCCTCCGATGATTGATGCGGCAGTGGACGTACTGAAGGCGGAAGGCATGAGTGGCGACCAAATCTTCTTCGACAAGTTTTTGGATGCCAGTTCCATGCCCGGCGGTCGTCCCTCCGGTTGATGTAAAATTCTTTTTGCTGACTGTTTAGGAGAATCCGAATGCGACTAAAAGAAATAATTGGGTTGATTGTGATGAGTGTCTGGATTGCTTTGGGCGTCTGGGCAATGAACCAGTTTGGTTTCCAAAATCACCCGCATGATTTGCTGTGGAGTTTTGGCGCGGCCCTCGCGTTGATTATCCTCATCGTTTCGGGTGTGGCGATTTTCTTTATGATCGCAAAGGAAACCCCATGGATTTGGTTTACTTCCCGCGATTAAGAATATCCGCATTCTCTGGAAAAGCTGGCGTTCCGGCGGCATTTGATTCGAATGCCTGCTGAGGCGATTCCAGCTTTTCAAGACAATTATTTTTGGCTGCTGTCGGGTACGGCGGCAGCAATTGTCGACCCCGGCGACGCGCAACCGGTACAGGCGGCTTTGCAGGAACGGCAAATTGATCTGGCCGTTATTCTGATTACGCACCACCACGCCGACCATATCGGAGGGGTGGCGGAGTTGCGACGCGCCTGGCCGGGTGTCAAGATTTTCGGCCCAAACGATGCTCGAATAGAGGCCGATGTGCGGGTTGCCGAAGGCAGCCGCGTGGATCTCAGTGAATGGGACTTGGGGACGTTTGAGGTGTTTGAGGTCCCGGGCCATACGCGCAGTCATATCGCGTATTACGGTGGGGGCGATTTGTATTGCGGAGATACCATTTTCGTGTGCGGCTGTGGGCGCCTGTTCGAGGGCACGCCTCAGCAAATGCACGCCTCTCTGAGCAAATTACGCACCTTGCCGGACGAAACCCGAGTCTACTGCGCCCATGAATACACACTGGACAATATGGAATTTGCGCAGTGGGTCGAGCCGGAAAACAAAACGCTCATAAATTTCCACCAACAGGCACAAGACTTGCGCCAAAACGGGAAGCCGACCGTGCCTTCAGTACTGGGAATGGAGAAGCAATGCAATCCATTTTTGCGCTTTGATGCTCCCGCTGTGGTTGAAGCTGCGCAACGACGTTTGGGCCGCACCTCTTTGGAAGCGTATGAAGTATTCGGCGAGATTCGCCGTTGGAAAGATACCGAATTTGATTAAGCGTGACGGGGCATGCCCCGTCTGACCTAACTGCGCTTGCTGATTTTCGCCCAACTGTCGCGCAGGCTGACTGTGCGATTGAAGATTAGCTTGTCGGGCGCGGATTCCACATCCTGACAGAAATAACCCTGCCGTTCGAACTGAATCCGAATGCGCGGCGGCAGGCGGTGGATTTCCGGCTCGACCAGACAATGGGGCATATCCACACGAGAGTTTTCGTTGAGGGCGGCTGTCAAGTCACTCAAACTACCCGGGTCGGGAACCTTGAACAGTCGGTCGTAAAGGCGTACGCAGGCAGGCACCGCATGATGCGCACAGACCCAATGCAAGGTGCCGCGCACTTTACGTCCATCCGGCGCATCGCCACCCCGCGTCTCCGGATCATAAGTGCAGTACAGGGTGGTGACGTTGCCGTCGGCATCTTTTTCCACATCATGGCAGGTGATGAAGTAGGCATAGCGCAGGCGCACTTCCCGACCTGGCGCCAGGCGGAAAAACTTCTTGGGCGGGTCTTCCATAAAATCGGAGCGTTCGATAAATAATTCGCGGCTAAACGGAATTTCGCGGGTTCCCATGGAAGGATCGTTCGGGTGATTTTTTGCCGACAACATCTCCGAGATGTCTTCCGGATAATTGGTGAGCACCACCCGCAAGGGATCCAGAACCGCCATCAGCCGCGGGGCGCTGGCGTTCAAATCTTCCCGGATGCTGTCCTCCAGCACATTCATCGCGATGCGGCTTTCTTTTTTGGTGACGCCGATGGCCTGGCAGAAATTCCGAATCGACTCGGGCGTATAGCCGCGCCGTCGCAAACCGCGTAAAGTCGGCAGCCGCGGGTCATCCCAGCCGTCGACATAGCCTTCCCGAATCAGCTGCTGCAATTTGCGCTTGCTGACTACAGTGTATTCCAATGACAGGCGGGAAAACTCGATCTGCTGCGGATGGCAGGGCATCTCCAGATGATCCAGAATCCAGTCGTACAGCAGTCGGTGATCTTCAAATTCAAGCGTACACAGCGAATGCGTAATTCCTTCAATCGCGTCCGACAGACAATGGGTGAAGTCATACATGGGATAGATCGACCAGGCATTGCCCGTGCGATGATGGCGCTGTCGGCGGATGCGGTACAGCACCGGGTCGCGCATGTTGATGTTTTCGGCATCCATTCGAATGCGGGCGCGCAGCACGTGAGTGCCTTCCGCAAATTCGCCGGCGCGCATACGCGCAAATAAATCCAGATTTTCCTCGACACTGCGATTGCGATAGGGGCTGTCGATCCCTGGTTCCGTCAAGGTGCCGCGAGTGTTGCGAATGGTTTCGCTATCCTGGCTGTCGACGTACGCATCGCCATTGCGGATAAGCGTGACGGCGCAATCATGCAGACGATCAAAATAGTCGGATGCATGACACAAGTGTTTCCACTCAAACCCGAGCCAGCGTACATCCTCTTCAATGGCGTAGGCGTATTCCGCTTCTTCGCGTTCGGGGTTGGTGTCGTCGAAACGCAGGTTGCAGTAGCCCCCGAACATTTCGGCCATGCCGAAATTCAGACAGATCGACTTCGCGTGGCCGATATGTAGATAGCCGTTGGGTTCAGGAGGAAAACGGGTGATGACCTGCTGGTGTTTTCCGGATTTCAGGTCATCCTCAATCGTCCGACGAATGAAATGGACTGTCGGGGTCTGTTCAATTTCGGACATTTGAGGGGGATGGGGCGAAACTAAAGCCGCCCATTGTAACCTTACGGCCCAAACAGAGCGGGCGTTTGCCGCCAAGGAGCCTTACGATTTTTCTTCGGAATCGCTTTGGGTGACCTGGGCTTCGATCTGACCCTCTCCAAGCCGCACCTCAATTGCATCCCCGCGGTGTGCCTGGCGACTGGAGCGCAAGAGTTGCGAGCCTTCGGGCGTGCGCAAAGTGGCCAACGCATAGCCGCGTTTCAAGGTGTTGAGGGGAGAGACCACTTCCAACGTGTGAGTGGCCTGTTCAAGCCGTGCGTTCCAAGCCTGATACAGTCGCTGCACCGCAGTCTGCAGGCGCCAGTGGAATTGTGACAACGTCTGCTCCGAGGATTTCAGACGCTGTTGCGGAGAGCGGGCGCTTAACCGGTGGCGCATCAGGTCCAGTCGTTGGGAGTACGATTCGATTTTGTGGAATAGGGTTCGGGTCAGGTTTTCATAGAGATCGTCGAGGCGCTGCTGACGGGTTTCGATTTGTCGGATCGGATGCATGCGGTTCAAGCGATGCTGTTGACGCTCCAGCTCTGTGACCGTTTGCTCCAAACGTCGGCTTAAGATCGCATGCATGCGCTGCAGAGTCTGAATTCCATGCTCTCGTAATTCCGATGCGTTGGGACTGACGAGTTCGGCCGCCGCGGTCGGCGTGGCCGCACGCACATCGGCCGCGTGGTCCGACAATGTAGTGTCGGTTTCATGGCCAATGCCGGTAATTAGAGGGATCGGGCAGGCGGCAATAGCGCGCACGAAAGTCTCGTCGTTGAAAGCCATCAGATCTTCAATGCTGCCGCCGCCCCGCGCCACAATGAGCACCTCGCAGGGATGCGGGTCACCGACAGCTTTCTCCAACGCATGCTGCAGTGAACGTAAAGCTTCCGCTCCCTGTACAGTCGCCGGATATACCCGCAGTCGAGCGGGAGGCCAGCGCCGCTGAAGGGTACGGACAATATCCCGAAGCGCCGCGCTTTCGGCAGACGTGATGACGCCAATCGTCTTCGGATAACGGGGCAGGGGTTGTTTTTGGGAATCCTCGAATAAACCTTCTGCGCGCAGTTTCCGTTTCAACGCTTCCAGGCGCTCCAGCAGATCACCTTGTCCGTGAGGCGCCATGTCTTGAATGACCAGTTGATAACGACCTCTTTGCAGATACAGGTCTACCCGGGCGTGCGCCAGCACCACGTTCCCGTCTTCGGGTTCAAAGGTCACGCGCCGGTTGTCTTGGGAGAACATCGCGCAGTTGATTTCCGAAGTCGAATCCTTGAGCGTGAAGTACCAATGCCCCGAGGGGTAACGACGCAGACCGCTGATTTCTCCGCACACGGTGACCGTGGGGAAATGCTTCTCGAACAATTCCTTGACGCGCCGGTTGAGTTCGGTGACGCTGTAGACTTTTTCGGATTCGGGCATCGGAAAGGATTTTAGGGGTGAAAATTCTGCGGGGAAAGGATGTGTTTAAATACTAGGTAAATAAGATAGTTGGATGAATAAATAAGGCGGTGTGCTAAAATTTTAAAAGTTCCTAATTTGCTGCGAGCAATATAAACAATATGAGGAGATTCTGGAATCGCAGTGTCAGGAAACTTCTAGGTTACTCCAAAACCCGTTTTTTGCCATTCCTTGAATGGCTTCCTGAAATTCGCTCTCCGCGAGTTTTTCGGGCCGATCTTGTCGCCGGCATTACTGTCGCGTTGGTGCTGGTGCCGCAGTCCATGGCCTATGCGCAGCTGGCAGGGTTGCCGACTTATTACGGATTGTACGCTTCTTTTCTGCCGGTGATGGTCGCCGCTTTGTTCGGCTCATCCCGACAGCTGGCGACCGGGCCGGTGGCCGTGGTCTCTCTGCTGACTGCATCCGCACTGGAGCCCATTGCGGTGGCGGGCTCCGAAAGTTATCTGGCCTACGCGGTCATGTTGGCCTTGATGGTCGGTGTCTTTCAGATTGGTCTGGGTCTGTTGCGGATGGGAGTGCTGGTGGACTTTCTGTCGCATCCGGTCGTTTTGGGGTTCACGAATGCAGCCGCGCTAATTATTGCGACATCGCAGTTATCGAAGTTGTTGGGGGTGACAGCGGCCAAAAGTGAGCATCATTACGAAACCGTCTGGAATGTGCTGGTGGCGGCATCCGAGCAGGTGCATTGGCCCACGATCATGATGAGCATTTTGGCGATCGGGCTGATGCTGGTGTTGCCGAGGTTTGCCCGAAAAGTCCCGGCGATTCTGGTGGCCGCCCTGGTGACCACCATAGTCTCCTGGCTAATTGATTTTGAGGCCTCCCTGGGGGGCGCCATTGTGGGATCGATTCCGCAAGGATTGCCGGAATTTGTTTTACCGATTTTTGATTTGAGCCAATTTATGCATTTGGCAGGCGTGGCGGTGGCCATTGCCCTGATTGGGTTTATGGAGGCCTACTCGATCGCCAAAACCATGTCCATGCGAAAAACCCGTCAGCACTTGGATGCCAACCAGGAATTTCTCGGGCAGGGGCTCAGCAATCTGGTTGCCAGTCTGTTTCAGGGTTATGCGGTCTCCGGCTCTTTTTCACGTTCTGCCGTAAATCTCAATGCCGGAGCAATCACCGGGTTTTCCTCGGTCGTGACCGGGATTGTCGTGGGCGCGACGTTGCTGTTTTTCACCCCGCTGCTGTATCACATGCCCCAAGCCATGCTGGCTTCCGTCATCATCATAGCGGTGATTCCGCTGGTGAAAGTGCGGCCCATTATCGGGGCCTGGAAGGTGCAGAAGCATGACGCGGTGGTCGCGGTCACGACGTTTGTATTGACGCTTCTTTGGGCGCCCCATTTGGAGAACGGCATCATGGTCGGCGTGCTGTTGTCGCTGGGCTTGTTCGTGTACCGCACCATGCACCCCAATATTGCTTTGATTTCGCGCACGCAAAGCGGCAGGTTCGCCGATGCGCGGCGGGCCATCCTGGAAACCTGCTGCAGTGTTGCCATTTTGCGGTTCGATGGGCCGCTGTTTTTTGCCA
Organism: uncultured candidatus Poriferisulfidus sp.; assembly: GCA_965221375.1. Lineage (GTDB taxonomy): Bacteria > Pseudomonadota > Gammaproteobacteria > Poriferisulfidales > Poriferisulfidaceae > Poriferisulfidus. Next base: position 468,120 of record OZ244883.1, read on the forward strand.
ACACCGGTTATTTCAGTGATCAGGTACTACAGGCGGCGTCTTCGAGTAAAAGTTTGCGCTACATCATCATCGATGCGGTCGGCATTAATGAAATTGATGCGACGGGCGAGCACATGCTGCACAGTTTGGCGCGTCAATTGGTCGAATCGAAGATTACGTTTATGGTGGCACGCCCCAAACGCGAAATTATGGATATTTTCCGGCGTACCGGGTTTGCCAGCGACGAATGGATTGATCAGTTTTCTTCCACTCGCGAAGGTGCTTTGGATTTGGCATTCAAGGAGATGCGCATCTGCGGCGACAAGCCTTGCGGGTGTGTGCGAAAGTCCTGTCCTTTGTATCGGGGCCCGACTCCATCGACTTAAAGGTTCGGATGTAGAGGTTTGCGCACCCGTCTGCAACAGGTGCGTGTGTTAAAATTCTTTCGAAATGATGAATTGCGGGGTGGAGCAGCTCGGTAGCTCGTCGGGCTCATAACCCGAAGGTCGCAGGTTCAAATCCTGCCCCCGCAACCAACTTAAATTGCCGCGCTAGTCTCGCCTTTCCCGGCAAAAAATTTCCATTCCCTGCCGAATTCCGATTAAGACAACGGTTCTTTTGGACCGTTTTCCAGGTTGCGGATTTTCCGGACGCCTCTGAGGCGTAATAGAGTGTTTCGGGATGTGCGCATGACCGGATAGCAAAAGCGCGCAAGCGATTTCGAGCGAAACAAAGCAGCATTAATTTGGTTGAACCAACCTTGGGCGCTGCCAAGGAGGGCCATCATATGAAGCGCATCTTTACCGAGGTAATAACGATTCTGGTATTTCAGCACCATGCCTTCATCAAGGTTTAAGCGACGGTCGTTGACTTCTTTTAGAAGCGGATGCTCCCGGTTTTCTCGGGCATTGACAAGATGCAGGTGACCCACCGTTTTCTTGATCTGCAGCGCATGCGTCATCGTCGTGCAGATTGGACAGTCGCCGTCATAGATGAGCCAGACGCCTTCTTTTGTTTGTTCCGTTTTATGTGACACAGTAGTCAGAGGCATGCGTGATAGAGTGAGACGAACACAGTATTCTCAATCAAAGATGAAACAACTCTGAGACTTTTGTGTAACGAGCACCCTCTGGAGTTAATTGCGACTCATAAAGCGCATAACGATTAACTTGCCATGTAATCGTTTGCTCAAGCTGCAGGGGTGGACGCTTGTCATGTACGGCTTTTCGAAATAACGTGACATGCGGTCGGTATCCGCGTTCCTTGACCGATATTCCCAGGCGCGCCACGGTGCGATGCAAGGCGTGGTGCAGAGCCTTGAGTTCGTCGGGAAGCTCGCTTGGACCTGCCCACAAAATAAAACTTCCGGCCTGGCGGAATGTCCCCAGACGGTCGAGGCGCAGTTCAAAAGGATGACCGGTTATATCTGCCGCGACATTGCGCACGGTGGGGAAATGCTCCTCTTCGACAGAGCCCAGAAATAACAGGGTCAGATGCAGGTTTTCCGCAGGTACTGCGCGTCCCTGGCGCGGGCAGACCTCGCGCTGCAGCTGGGACAGTTGTGTTTGTACTTCCGAATCGGGCCACAGAGCAAAAAATAGCCGTCGCCCCGGGGCTGATTTCCGCTTAGTGCGCTTTATGGAATTTACCGTAGGAAGTTGCGTCCGTGTCAAGACTGCGCTGGGGCCAAAAAGTTTTTTCGGAATCTTCGGCACACAACTCGGCACATTTTTTCGCCGCTTCCGCGTAGGTCATCGTGCCTTCCATACGGCCGGTCTCGAACTTGTACTTGCAACGCCAAGCGATAATGTAACCGTCTTCGTCCGCGGGTCTTAGTAGGGCATCTGCAGCCATAATCAGTCTCTGAAATCGAATTATTTTGACGGATAATAATATACACGATGTCGGAAAAAACCTCGTTTGAACCACCGCCGCTGACCCGTGCTTCAGCGGGCGAAGATCCGTTGGCACTTTTCTCCCAGTGGCTGGAGGAAGTCGAGCAGGCGGGGCATATCGCGCTGCCGAATGCCATGAATTTGACGACCGTGGATGCGCAGGGCCGACCGCATGCCCGGATGGTTCTGTTCAAGGGCTTCGACCAGGGGGATTTTGTGTGGTACACCAACTACGAAAGCGCCAAGGCACAGGAGTTGGCCGAGTGTGCGCAGGCGGCCTTAACATTTTGGTGGGAGCCGCCGGGTCGGCAGGTACGAGTGGAAGGTTCGGTGCGACGACTCGACGAAGCACTGAGTGACGCATACTTCCACAGTCGTCCACGGAGCAGTCAACTGGGCGCGCATGCCTCCCGGCAGAGTGAAGTGGTGGCTAATCGTCAGCAATTGACGCATCAGTTTGCCGAAGCAGAAAAACAGTTTTCCGGAAGTGACGTGCCTCGCCCCGAGTTTTGGGGTGGATATGCGCTGACACCGCAGATGCTGGAGTTTTGGCAGAACGCTTCCAGTCGCATGCATGATCGCATTCGGTTTCAACGCCAAGCTGACGGGGAATGGCATCGGGAGCGTTTGTCTCCCTGATCGGCAGCATGACGAATTTGGCGGACCTGTATAAACAGCTGGACGCTTGGTACGACAGCCGGGCGGGCCGGGAATCGTCAACGTGGATTCGTGAGCATTTGACTGGTCTGCAGCAGAATTTGTGGGGCCGTGATGCGGTGTATTGCGGACCGGCGACATTGTTCGACGAAGAAGTGATGCGTGCAGGGGCTGTGCACCATCGTTTCGTCATGCACCCCAGCGTGGCTGCCGGAGATGTGCGGGGATGTCCGGATGCGTTGCCTTTTGCCGCCGATTCTTTGAGTTTGCTGGCATTGGCGCACCCCTTGGATTTGAGCGAGCAGCCGCATCAGGTATTGCGCGAGGCGGAGCGAGTGTTGGGGGGCAACGGGTATTTGCTGTTGATTGGTTTTAATCCATGGAGCTGGTATGGACTGTACCGTCTTTTTTCGGTGGGCCGCTTCCCCTGGAATCGGCATTTCTACGGATTTCGGCGCATTCGGGACTGGCTGGCGGTGTTAAACTTCGAGATTAAGGATTGTCGCTATGCCGCATTCCGTCCTCCCGTGCAAAGTCGCTTTGTGCAGCGTCATTTGGAGAAACTGGAAATACAGGCACGCTGGCGGATTGATCATTTCGGGGGCGTATACTGCATATTGGCGCGCAAGTTACGGGTGCCGGTTATTCCGATGCGCGAGCGTTGGTATCAGAAAAAATCAGCGTTGATTCCGGATAGTTTGGCAAGCGAACCCACATCGCGCAGCATGCTTGATGAAGCAAGTTAAAATTTACACGGACGGCGCCTGCCGCGGGAATCCGGGTCCGGGCGGTTGGGGTGCGGTGCTGGAGTATGGAACCCATCGGCGCGAACTCAAAGGCTCGACCAAAGATACGACCAATAACCGTATGGAGCTGCAAGCAGCCATTGAAGCGCTGTCGTGTTTGAAAAATCCTTGTACCGTGGAAATCGTGACGGACTCCAAATACTTGAAAGATGGCATCCAGGTCTGGATTCTCGATTGGAAGCGCAAAGGCTGGAAGACGGCCAACAAAAAGCCGGTCAAGAATCAGGACTTATGGCGCCAACTGGACGATTTGATGGGTCGGCACAAGGTGGCATGGCAATGGGTGCGGGGACATACCGGCAATGTCGGAAACGAACGGGCCGACCAACTGGCGAATGAAGCCATTGATCAATTGTTGAGTTTATGAGCAGTCCAACCAAGCGACAGGTGGCCCTGGATTTAGAGACCACCGGATTGACCGAAGACAATCGGGTCATCGAAATCGGATGCGTGGAAATCATCGACCGCAAGTTGACCGGTCGGGAACTGCAGCATTACGTGAATCCGGAACGTGAGATCGAGCAGGGAGCACAGGAAGTCCACGGCATTACGGAAGAACGCTTGCGTGGCTGCCCCAAGTTTGCCGACATTATGGATGAGGTGTTGGAGTTTGTGAAAGGTGCGGAGGTGCTCATTCACAACGCCCCGTTTGATGAGGGTTTTTTAGATCGCGAACTGGAACACGCCGGTCGTCCGGACAAAAAATTTAGAGACTACTGCAAAGTGACGGACACCTTGGTGTTGGCGAAGAAAAGGTTGAGTGTGCGCAGCAGTCTGGACCAATTGTGCGATTACTACGATGTGGACCGCTCGCACCGCAAGCAGCATGGAGCTTTGGTGGATTCCCGGTTGCTTGCGCATGTTTATCTGCGTTTGACAGGCGGGCAAATGGGCTTGACGTGGGAAGCGCGCAAAGGGTCGAACAGTGCGAAAAAACCCATTACTGTGGAGATTCCGGTATTGGAGCCGACCGCCGAGGAAAAAGCGCAGCATGAGGAGTTTTTGGACATGTTGGAGAAGCAGTGTGGCGAGGATCGCGCCTGCGTCTGGCGGTCTTTAGGCTAGAGAGACGTGGGATAGGGAGAAAGCAAAAAGTAGAAGTTCCTTCGGAAATCTGATATTCTAGGAAATGTTATGCCTTGCTGCCATGTGGGTGCAAGGTCCTGACCAACCTCAAGTGGAGAGAGTTTCGTGGACAGAATAATTACAGCACTTCTTGTCGTGGCCGTCGTGGCGTTTTTCGTGTGGTTGAATGAGCAACGCGATAAAACGGAATGGGTGGCCATCGTGGATATGGGCAATGCGGCGCATGAGGCTGGGCGTTTCGACAGTTACGATGAATGTGTGGCAGGTGTGCTAGCGAAAGTGGATGTGTCGACGACGCCGTATTCCTGCACGCGACATTGATCGGTTGTTATAGTTTTGATTTGGGATTGCAGGAAGTTGTCAAGACTTCCTGTCGTCCTTGGTTGTTTGACGTAACAGCCGCGCCCGCTCGCGCTCCCAGTCGCGAGTCTTCAAGTCTTGGCGACGATCATGCTGGCGCTTGCCGCGCGCCAGTGCCAATTGCAGTTTAGCGCGGCCTTTTTTCCAATAGAGTGACAGAGGAACCAGAGTGTAGCCCCGGCGCTCCACAGCGCCGCCCAAATGCGCGAGTTCGCGTTCGTGCAGCAGCAATTTCCGGGGTCGTGTGGGCTGGGCTTCCAGATGCGCCGCGTTCGGCAGAGGGTTGATATGACACCCCAGCAGCCACGCTTCGCCATGGCGCAGCGAGACATAGCCTTCGTTGATTTGCGCCCGTCCGCTTCGCAGGCTCTTGACTTCCCATCCCTCCAGAGACAGGCCGGCTTCGAACGTTTCTTCGATCTGATAATCGTGTCGCGCACGCCGGTTGCGGGCGATCGTAGAGTCGACGGCGGCGGAACGGGCTTTAGGAGGCATGGACAACACAACGTCGGCGGGGCCGGCGCTTGAAATTCCATTATAGGCAGGTGGAGATTATAGTTTCCGTCGTGCGGAGCGGGGTATGAACTGGTTTTCACCGCTGGAATTGTCGGCACTCTTGGTGGTGCTGTTCATGTTGTCGGCTTTTTTCTCCGGATCCGAGACGGCGTTAATGGCGCTCAATCGCTATCGGCTGCGACATCTGGCGCAGCAGGGACACTATGGTGCCCGTTGCGCACAGCGTCTGCTGCAAAAACCCGATCGTTTGATTGGGCTGATTTTGCTGGGCAATAATCTGATAAATATTTTGATCACGCAGATAGCGACGTATTTGGGTTATTTTTATTTTCAGGAATTGGGTATCGCCATCGCTACAGGCGCGTTGACCATCGCCATTTTGGTATTCGCGGAAGCAACGCCCAAGACGCTGGCCGCCTGGCACGCGGAGCGGGTGGCGTATCCGGCGGCGGTGGTCTATCGCCCGCTTTTGGTGATTGCTTATCCTTTGGTGTGGCTGATCAGCCAGTTCTCCAACGGAATATTGCGTTTATGCGGCATGCCTCCCCAGAAGGCGCGGGATGCCCTGACGCGGGAAGAGTTGCGTGGGGTGGTACGCGCCTCCGAAAGCCTGATACCGGCTGAGCACCAAAAAATGCTTCTGGGCATTCTGGATTTGGAAAAAATCACGGTTGAGGATGTCATGGTGCCGAGAAATGAAATTGTCGGTCTCGACCTCAACGATGAATGGAGCGAAGTATTGGATCAACTGCGTCACCCGGCGTATGCGCGCGTGCCTGTCTACGAGGGGAGCCTGGATTATGTTTGCGGCATGCTGCACTGGCGCAAGGTATTGCCGCAGATTTTGAGTGAAGACCTCTCGCCGGAACATATTCGCGAGACGATGGAGGAGCCGTGTCTGATTCCGGAAGGCGTGAACCTTCACCAGCAGTTATACAATTTTCGAAAGCGTAAGCAACGGGTGGGACTGGTCACGGACGTGTACGGCGACATTCGGGGATTGGTGACTCTGGAAGATATTCTGGAGGAAATTGTGGGTGCCTTCACCACGGAAAGCGGGGCCTTGGAACCCGATGTGTACAAGACTTCCCCCGATGGGAGCGTGATGGTCAAGGCGAGCATTCACGTGCGGGAGTTGAATGCCCGTTTGAATGCACATTTCTCTCAAGACGGACCGCGCACTCTCAACGGTCTCATTCTTGAGCATTTTCAGGATATTCCGGAACCGGGCACCAGCATGTTGATTGACGGCTATCCGGTGGAAGTGATTAAAACGGATGAGACTTCGGTGCATACGGTGCGTATCTATGAACGGCGAAAGTCTCAAGAGGAAGAAGAGGCAACAGATGCCTGAAGTGAAACTCAGCGATCAAGGTCTGCAGCCCACGCATGAAGTGACTGCGTGCGACCAATACGGTGATACGCGCGAGGTGCGAATTGCTGGGGAACGCCCGCTGACGTTGAAGGTAGATGGGCGTGAGATTGTCACGCTGATGACCTTGGGCATGCATCCGGAGGAATTGGCGCTGGGTTATCTGCGCAATCAGCGGCTGGTCGAGCAGTTGGACGATGTGGCAGAGGTGCAGACAGATTGGGAGCGTGAACTGGTATCAGTAACCATGCGGCCCGGTTGCCATATTGAAAACTTGGAAGACAAATTGTCTCAACGCACGGTCACGACCGGGTGCGGGCAAGGCACCGTGTTCAGTTGCACTTTGGATCGGTTGTATGACGAGCGTCTTCCCCAAGTACAGATTCAGCAATCCATGATTTACGCCTTGTTGGCACGCATCGCCGGCTACAACCAGATCTATAAGCAATCGGGAGCCGTCCACGGTTGTGCGTTATGTGCCGGAGACGATATTTTGATGTTCATGGAGGATGTGGGGCGGCACAATGCGGCCGATACGATTGCCGGGCGCATGTGGCTGCAGGATATTGAGGGGGCCGACAAGATTTTCTATACCACGGGGCGCCTGACTTCTGAAATTGTGATGAAGACGGCGGGCATGGGCATTCCGATTTTGTTATCGCGTTCCGGAGTGACGCGCATGGGAGTGGAGTTGGCGGAAGATTTGGGTGTGGTTATGATCGCCCGAGCCAAAGGGAGAGCTTTTTTGGTGTACAACCTGGCCGAAAGTGTGCAGTACGATGCGCCACCCTCGCGGCCACCCCAATCTCCGGATAAAAACAAAGAAGATTAAGTAGTTCAGCCGGGGCGTTATGCCTGTTTCTTTTCCTGTGCCAAATCCCAGGCAGACTGCAGTCGGCACCATGTATCTGCGCCACCGCCGAACACCTTGTCGAGGCGGACTGCCATTTCAGGGGAGATTTCCGAGCGACAGTTCACGACATCCGAGAGCTGCTTTCGGTCCTTTCCACAATTTGCGTAATATTTCGTAAAATAGTACAGGCAAAAGCCTTTTTGGCTTACTTGCTTTTTTTGACACTACTTGGAGTCTTTGGAGTCTAAAATTATGAGCGAGTACAAGGTTTCCGAAGCTTGTAGGCAGCTTGAAAAATTAACAAAAAGTCTGATGGAAATGGCGGAAGCGACCCGAAACGAGAGCATGAAAGAGAATCGGGGAAAAGTCAAGCGAACTAAGCCAAAAGTTTCTCACGGAAAAAATTAATGGGTTCCATGGATAAATTCCCGAACCACTTCTAAAAATTTATTCGAGTCTAAATTGTAGTTCGGGTACGCATCCCGGAGTTTCTCGAGAGAGTCGATTCCGACAAGAACAACTTGCACAAAGGGATTATCCTGGGTTTCCCTTTCTTGTTTCAGATAGTAGTCATTTGCTTCGGTAGGATTACCAAAAAACACGACGTACGACATGCGGTTTTCCGTATCCAGCGATAAAACAACATGCCTGAAATTTCTTATCGTATCTGGCGACACACTGTGTTTGTTTTTTAGCTGATTTCTGTAATCGATTAGTTTGCGCCAACTTTCCATTGACTCAATTACCTTCAGCTTTTCGCATAAGAAGATAGTTTCGTCTCTTAAGTTTTTCCATTCATGCGGAGTATTAGGTATCCCGGGCGTCTCTTCTTTTATGGCTATAACTGTTCCCATAAGGGAGAAGAAGCGCTTCCAATCTTTGGCACCAAGACCAATTTTTAAATTGTTTCCGGTAAATGTGTCAACGATCTCAACCGCAGTTGCCCATGCATGTTGTAGTTTTGAGCGTACTTGTATTTCAATTTCAAGGCCGTTATACATACGATAGTTCTCGCCGCGGCTCTGATACTTCAGTACCAGATGAAAGCATCGGTATCCATCTTTTTTGGGCTCGTTGATATAACTGCGCAACCTAACAAGTTTCGCGTGCATGGAGTTGCGTTTAAGGTTTTCCTGATAGATCTTCACCAATTCAGTTACTTGATCCATATCCTCTAGAATTGCTCGACATCCTCCAATATCCTGCATACGAGACAACTTCATGCTTTGCTGATTTTCACGTTTCTTTCTTTCAAGTTTCAGCTTAATTGATTCCAGCCTTTTTAGTCGTTGCGCCACGATGGCACCTTGAGATATTTTTAGAGCCCGTCTTCGAAGGGTAGTAGTTATTACGTGTAGCGGATAGCCATGAGAGGATCGCCAGTTATTGAGGACCAATAAAGGGTCTTGTGCACCCAATTTAAAGTTTTCTGAGTTTGTTGCGTTTTCAACTAGTGATTTCCCCGCTTTGTCAATTTGATTGCGGGAAAATTCTGGTTTTGCCCAAGTCACGAGGACTCCTGAAAAATAAGGGTCGATAAATGGTAGTTAGGGCGTAGTATAAACAGATAAAGCAGGAATAATATTGTTCAACAAAAATTTGTTCAGTCCAGATCAGCGACCAGTGATTGACGCACTTCCTCAGGTACGGGGTTAAAGGGTACGGAATAGTTTGGATGTTCAATACTAAAGGCTAGGGGAGCACCTTCTTTCAAGGCAGCGATGTCGTCGTCTTCCAGTTCAAAGCGTAGAAAGTGGACGGCGGAAGTTTTCTCATCGGTGGAGCGCTCCAAATCTTCATTGGCATTGGGAGCAATCGGTTGATGGTCACCCACGCGAACGCGCAACGAATTTTCAATGCCGATCAAGCGCGCCAGCTCTGTTCGGCGCTGGTCGACATCTTCGTACTGCAGCATAAACGTGGCTTTCAGATTGCGGCCTGTCGGAATCAGGGCGTTGTAGACCTCCAGTTCCTCATGAATGCCATCGGCATCAAAAATGCGTTCGGCGCGTAGCATTTCTTGGATTTGGTACTGCATAGTCAGCCGGTCTTCAAAATACAGACGGGCGTGCGGGCCCAACTGCACAATACGCTTTTTCTTGTGCGCGATGATGCGCTCGCGCCAAGCGGCCCGCTGTTCGGCGTACTCCTCAAGACTGAGCAGGTCGGAACGTTGAAGTGGCTGCATAATTCAGACTCCGTAGGCTTGGCGAAGCAGACTGATAGGGTGTTGGGCGGTTCTCTCAAAATCGCCGCAGTGGGCAATGTGCTGCCCGGCTAGGGGACAGTCGCTGCCGTAGTGGTCCGGTTTCATTTCCTCCACCTGGCGGACAAGCGGGCGGCAGATTTTGCGCGAGAATTCGTGCGTTTCCTTCTTGACTGCGTAGGTGCCGTCGTGACCAGAGCAACGCTCCATTGCCGTGATCTCGGTTTCCGGAATCAGGGCAAGCACTTCACGGGTTTTATTGCCCACGTTTTGTACGCGCTGGTGGCAAGCGGAATGCAGGGCGACGCGGCCCAGCGGTTGGGCGAAATCAAGATTGAGGTCTCCGTTTTTATGCAGCTTCATCAGGTATTCGAAAGGATCATAGAAGTGCTCGGCGACGCGACGTAAATTGACGTGGTCCGGGAACAGCAGCGGCAGTTCCTGTTTGAACATCAACACACAGGAAGGGATTGGGGCCGTAATGGCATACCCTTGATCCACTGCTGCCAGAAGGTTGGGCAGGTTGGCGTCCATGAGTTTCTGCACACTTGCGAAATCACCCAGTTCCAGTTTCGGCATACCGCAACAGGCCTCGGCACGGCTCAAGCGTACTTCAATCAGATTATGCTCAAGCACCTCAACCATATCGTCGACCAGCTCCGGTTGATTGCGGTTGCCGTAGCAGGTGGCGAACACCACTACTTTCTTCGGCACGGGCTGCTTGTCCGGTGATGTCGAATTTTCGCCGCGGGTTGGAACTGAGGAGGTTTCCGCGTCGGGGTCAAACCACAGGTCCTTGTGGGTTCGACGTGCCGAAGTTTTGGATAGGGGAGGTAATTCCGCGTCTCGATGAATTCCGACTGTGCGATGCATGACGCTGCGCGCGGCGGTATTTCGATTGACGGCGTTAACCGTCGGCGCGACGATGGGAATGCCGAGAAACTTTCCGATGCGGTCGGTCGAAGTCAGCATGCGGTCGCGAAAGCGCGCCGAATGTTTTTTGAAGTGGGCATGTTTGGCTCGCAACATCAAGTGCGGGAAATCGACATTCCATTCGTGCGGCGGCACATACGGGCATTTGGTCATGTAGCACAGATCACACAGATAGCATTGGTCGACGACTTTTGGATAGTCCTTGGGATCGACCCCATCGATTTCCATCGTTTCCGATTCATCGATCAGATCAAACAGCGTGGGGAAGGCTTGGCACAGGTTGACGCAGCGTCGGCAACCATGGCAGATGTCGAAAACGCGCTCCAGTTCCTTGTTGAGCGTCTCGGGATCGGTAAATTCAGGAGTTTGCCAAGGCAAAGGATGACGTGTGGGGGCGTCGAGGCTGCCTTCGCGGGGGGCTGGGGGCATCGTTACTGGAGAAAAGTTCGCAAGCAAGGAACCGGGGCGGCTTTCCCGCCCCGGCGTGTGGTTTCAAAACGGAAGTTTTAGTCCAGGGTGTCCAGAGACTTCTGGAACCGGTTGGCGTGTGAACGCTCGGCTTTCGCCAAGGTTTCAAACCAATCGGCAATTTCGTCAAAACCTTCCTCACGGGCGGATTTCGCCATCCCCGGATACATGTCGGTGTACTCGTGGGTCTCGCCGGCAATTGCAGCTTTCAGGTTATCCGACGTGCCGCCGATGGGCAGGCCGGTTGCCGGGTCACCACAGTCTTCCAAATATTCCAGATGCCCATGCGCGTGGCCGGTTTCGCCTTCCGCGGTGGAGCGGAATACGGCAGAGACGTCGTTGTAGCCTTCGACATCCGCTTTGGCGGCAAAGTACAGGTAACGACGGTTGGCTTGCGACTCGCCGGCAAAAGCATCTTTCAGATTTTGCTCGGTCTTGCTTCCCTTCAAGGTTGGCATGGGTGATTCCTCCAAAGTTGATATTGAGTAAAACGCTTTTCTCATTCAGCGTGCATTCATTTTATCATGTTTTTAGACAATGTCCAAACTAAAGATAGGGTCGTGGAGACGCATCGGGTGTGGGATTGACCGCAAGCGACAGCCAAAGTTGCCGCGCAGTGCATGACTTGCCTTTCAGGTTGTTTGCCCTGATAATACGCGCCCCCCGGACAGGGGTATTCCAAATTTAGATCATGAGCGAGACCGATTTTAATCTTTCGGCGGAATTGCGTGAGGAGATGGGTACTCGCGCAATGCGACGTCTGCGGCGCGCGGGGCAGTTGCCGGGCGTTTTGTATGGTGCGGGAGGCAAGACCCTGCCGATCGTCCTGTCCAATCAGGAAGTGACCCGGCATATGGAGAATGAAGCCTTCTATTCGCACATTCTGACCTTGACCCTGAAGGGGCGCAAGGAGCAGGTCATCCTGCGAGGTGTGCAACGTCATCCGGTGCGTTCGGAAATACTCCTGCACATTGATCTGCAGCGTGTTCGCAAGGACGCGAAGATTCGCATGAGTGTCCCGCTGCACTTTGTGGGTGAGGATATCGCCCCCGGCGTCAAACAGGAAAGCGGCCTGGTCAGTCATTTGATGACGGAACTGGAGGTTTTGTGCTTGCCTGCGGAATTGCCGGAATACATTGAAGTCGACATTTCCGAGTTGGGATTGGGAGTGCCGGTGCATCTGTCCGAGTTGAAGGTGCCGGAAGGAGTGGAACTGGTCGAACTGGCGCACGGTCATGATCATGCGGTCGTGATCATCAACGTGCGGCGTCAGGAGGTAGAGGAAGTTGAGGAGGTCGAAGAGGTAGAGGAAGCACCGGAAGAGGGTGAGTCCGAGCAAGAGGAGGAGGCTGAAGATTAAGCCTCCGAGGCCCACGCCTCATGGCCGCTTCCTGTGATGCGATCCGATTGATCGCAGGTCTGGGCAATCCCGGCGCCCAATATGAATGCAGCCGGCACAATGCCGGTTTTTGGTTCGTCGATGCGTTGGCGGAGCAATACAAAGTCTCGTTTCAATCTTCCAAGCAGTTGCGCGGCGATGTTGCCGCGTTGGAAATCTCCGGAAATCCTGTGCGTCTGTTCAAGCCTCACGCTTACGTGAATGTCAGCGGCGCTCCGATCGCGGCGGCTTGTCGCTACTACAAAATTCCGTTTTCGGCGTTGCTGGTCGCGCAGGATGATATTGATCTTGAGGATGGCGTGGTCCGACTGAAGTACGCGGGAGGACATGGCGGCCACAAGGGAGTGCGCGATATCGTCCAGCACGCAGGGGCCGACTTTTGGCGTCTGAAGTTTGGTGTCGGCCATCCGGGGCGAACTTCGCAAGTTGTCAGCCATGTACTGCGGCCGTTGTCTGAAGAGGAACGCATCGCGGTCATGCATGCAGTCCGGCAGGCGTTGGAGCAGGTGGATGCGCTGGTGGCGGGAGATTTTCAAGCGGCGATGAATGTGCTGCATACGGCGAATGGAGCGTCTGGATGAGCCTCAAATGCGGCATTGTGGGCTTGCCCAATGTGGGCAAGTCGACGTTGTTCAATGCGTTGACCAACGCAAAAGCGGCGGCCCAGAACTATCCGTTTTGCACGATTGAACCCAATGTCGGCATGGTGCCGGTGCCGGACCCGCGGCTGGGAAAACTTGCGGAGCTTGCCGCCTCGGCCCGGCAAATTCCGGCGACGGTGGAGTTTGTTGATATTGCCGGCCTGGTGGCAGGCGCCGCCCAGGGCGAGGGCTTGGGGAATCAGTTTCTGGCCCACATCCGGGAAGCGGACGCCATTATGCAGGTGGTGCGTTGTTTTGAAGACGCCAACATTACGCATGTCGATGGCTCGATCGACCCGACCCGCGACTGTGACACGATTGCGACGGAGTTGCTTTTGGCGGATTTGGGTACGGTCGAACGTGCCCTAGAGCGTGTGCGCCGCCAAGCTAAAACAGGTCAGGCGGAAGCTCAAAAGCAGTATGAGGCGCTGGAGAACATTCAAGAGCAATTAAGTGCAGGAGTGCCGGCGCGTATGCAGGCATTGGAAGAGGTTGGAAAGATGTTGGTGGGCGAGTTGTGTTTATTGACCGCCAAGCCGTCGTTGTATCTCGCCAATATCGATGAAGCGGACCGTGAGGTGCCGGTGTCCTTGCTGGAATATATCCGCGCCCAGGGAGCGGAAGTCATCCCGGTGTGTGCCGCCTTGGAGGCCGAGCTTGCGCAGTTGGATGCGGACAGTCGTTCGGAGTTTCTCAAGGATTTAGGGTTAGAGGCGCCAGGTCTGGACCGCGTTGTGGAGGCGGCATATCGACTGCTGCACTGCATGACTTTTTTCACGGCGGGTCCCAAGGAGGCGCGGGCATGGACCCTGCGACGGGGTATGCGCGCGCCTCAGGCGGGAGCCGTCATCCATACGGATTTCGAACGCGGATTTATCTGTGCCGAAGTGATTGCGTATGAAGATTACGTGGCTTGTGGCGGGGAGGCTCAGGCGCGCGAGGCCGGCAAATGCCGTACCGAAGGGCGCGACTACGAGGTCCAGGAAGCCGACGTCATGCACTTTCGCTTCAACGTATAAAACCGAATGTCCCGGGGGATGGTTTCATCTCAGGGGCGGCAGACAAAATGCAGTGCCCGGATACCAGAGGCGGGCCTTTTCCCGGCTTGCGGCGCGAGCGTGCAGGTCGCGGCACAAGGCCACATAGCGGTTGTACCAGCGATCAAAATGCGACTTGCCGTCAAAGTCTCGAGGCTCGATTTCCTGAAACGTCTCAGCCGCGGACACAACCGTGCCGCCAGCTTCAATGATCTGCCGGTGACAGGCATCATCGTTCAGTTGTGAGGTAGCGCACTCAGTATATGTGTGAGGTATCTCTGCTGGGGGCATAAGAGACGCCTCGGCTTGTGCCGAGTCCATCAGAAGAGCGTTTACGCTCAGTGCCAATGCGAGTAAGGGAAAAATCATGGTGGGAACTCCTGCTCAGTAAGAGCATTTAACGAAAGCCACGATGTCCGCCGCGGAATCGTCCGGATCCGTGCGGGTGCCATCGGAGGCGGTGATGATGGCGCGCACGCGCCAGAAATCTTCCAGCTCTTCGACCGGCAACTCGATGCTGTGCAGGGGTCGAGCGGAAGGGGAAACAATCTTGTTGAGGGTGGTAAAGATGCGCGGCGACATGTCGGAGGGACAGGTCGGCTTGCGCACCAGTCCGTCCGGGCCAATGGTGGTGGCGAACTGCACCGAGTTGACCAGTGTCTGGCCTGTTTCCGAGACGACATCACGAACACCGAACAGGTACTGGTTACCCATATCCCAAGTCGCCGTCGGTTGCTCACTGCCGTCGAGGGGCATAAAGGCTCCGTCGGGTTCGTCGGCCGGTTTCGGGTAGTGAGCGCTGATTGTGCTGTCGGTCACCGTGGCGCCGGGAATTTTTTGCGCGACCGTGGCCGCTTGCGTGTCCGTCTCGGCGGTAACGGTGATGGTGAAATGGTTTTCGTCGCAAGACAGGTCGTAATCGGAATATTCATCGTCCTCATCCAGGTAGGGGGATTGCTGCAGGGCGCCTTTGAGCAGCCCGGCCTCATCAAGTTCGGTGTAGGCGCTTTCGCACTGCAGGGTTTCGTTGGGCCATTCGTTGTTGCGAATCGAATAGTGCTGGGCGGCATTGGCCAATCGGTAAATGTTGTCGGCGACTTGTTCCGCCTGGTCCCGTTCCAGGTCGTCAATCAGCCGACGGGTGGTGCTCAACTGCAAAGTGCCGGCCAAAATCGAAAACAAGGCAATGGCAATCACCAATT
Organism: uncultured candidatus Poriferisulfidus sp.; assembly: GCA_965221375.1. Lineage (GTDB taxonomy): Bacteria > Pseudomonadota > Gammaproteobacteria > Poriferisulfidales > Poriferisulfidaceae > Poriferisulfidus. The sequence continues at coordinate 483,530 of OZ244883.1, forward strand.
CCAGCAGGCTGAAACCCGTTTGGCCGCGGTGCTTGAAGCGTTTTTGGGGAATCATTGCGGTGAAGGGCGCTGCAAGCGCGCCTGCCACAGAGGGATGCGCAAGGTGCCGCGCGGGAGTGGAGCGCGAACGGGGGTGGGTTCCTCGCCGAGATGAATCAGAATCCGCGGATCGTCCTGGTCGGTGGCGAACGTGTATTTCAATCCGCCGGGCAAAAGGGCGGGGATTTTTGCGTCGGGCCATGCCTCCTGCAGTTGTTGGGGTGTGGAGGCGTCTGTCGCCAACAGACCGAGTGAGTGGGCTTGGGTGACCAAAGCCGCCAGACGCTGGCTTTCCAGCAACCGGGCTTGCCGCTGGGCGTTTTCCCAGCGGCCGAGTGTGGTTGTGCCGAGGATGCCAATCAACATTCCGACCGTGATGAAGACAGCCAGCAGTTCCGGCAACGTGAAGCCTGTTTGGTGAGACTGGTTCATAACACGGAAATCGAATAGATGGGCAACAGGAATCCCTGGATCAGCAATGCCAGCAGGCATAAGATCAGTGCGGAATAAAGCCAGCGGGTGGTGCGCACGACCCGTGTCAGATACCACTTGATTTCGGCGTTGAGGTTGGTTTGTACTGCGGCGAACAGGTGGCGCAGTTGTTCTGCCGGCGCGTCTTCGAACTGGTGCAGCCCGGTGATCAAAGTATCGCTGAAATATTTTTCCGAAAGACTTTGCGACAGGCGATAGCCGGCGCGCAGGCGGGTATACAAATGCTGACTGGCGGCCCGACCCAGCAGGGAATGCAGTGAGCGCACCAGTTCGGCCAGATGAATCCCTTTGCGGAATGCAGGGGTGAGAATGGTCAGAAGTACGGCGGAGCGTCGGTTGCGCAGCAACTCGTCGATATCGCGCAACAGCGGAATGCGTCGCACGTGCTTCCAGTAATAAAAAAGCAGGTAGGAGCTTATCCCGACGCCCAAGAGCGTGAAGGGCAGGTGTTCGGTCAACAATGCGTGGAACAGTATCAAGATGTCGGTTGCGGCTGTCGTTTCAATCGACACACGTTCCGACAGGCGTTCCAGGAGCAGTTGGAACAGAAAGGGGGTGACGAGGAAAATACCGACGGCAGCCCCCGCATACAGACCGGTACGCAGTAGAGGCCCTTGTATTTCCTGGCGCATCTGATGCAGCTGCGCCAAAAAATCGGTGGCCTGCATGAGCATGTCCGGCACATTGCCCAAGCGTTCGCCAGAGCGGCAAAGGGCAATGGCGAACGGGTGGACATTGAGCAGGATCAGCAGCTCGTGGGGCGCGAGTCCGCCGGCGGAATTGATTTTGTCGGCCTGCCAATTGCGTCGCAGCGTAGGCAGGCGTTCGACAATTTTTTTCAAGGCCTCGGTCGTGAGTCCGCCTCGCGAGGTCTGCACCGCGACCTGGGTGAGCAGTAGGCGCTGCTCGTTCAAGTCGGGAGTGCGCAAGCCAATCCATTCGCGCCAATGTCGCCGCACCGACAGAATGCGGCAGTTGGCGACATGGGGATGCCGGCGAGCCGTTTCAGAATCCATTGCGTGCACGGCTCGCGTGGCGACCCCTTGAGGCGACGACTGAATGCGTACGGAATACAGCGTCACGCTCAGGGAATGCGATAGCTGACGGTCAGCGCGTCACTGTCGGCGTCGTAACTGGTCGACGTGATGGCGGATCCCTGGGCATTGTTGAGCGAGGTGCCGAGATCGGCCCCGAAGGTATCGGGATCACTGGCACTGGAAAGTGACCAGGTGACACTGACGGTACGTGCCTGGGCGGTGCCCAGAGTCCAGGCATCGCCAAAGGGTCCGTCGCCGCTAATGCCGTCCCCGGTGAGATCGGCTTTGGTCAAACCGGTCAGATCGCCATTGACGGCCCGGTAGGAAATCAATCCCGACGGGATGTCGTTGAGCAGCATGTCCTTGCTGCTGGCCATGGCCAGTTCTTCTTCAGCGTTGCCGAAGCCGGTCACGATTGTGGTCATTAAGATGCCGATCAGGACGACGACAGCCAAAATTTCCGGCAGGGTAAAACCGGCTTGGCGGACAGATGAAGTTTTGGGTTTCATGGATGAACCTCCAGAGATGTGAAATTGAAAGGAAGAGTGTTGGATGTCTCCGGCGCGTCGGGCGCGTCCGGTGCCTTGGGCAGGGTGCGAAGGCATTCCGCCCAAGTGGTGTGGCCCGAGCGCACCAAGGTGGTGGCGTGGGTCCACAAATCACGAAAGCCTGATGCGCAGGCCGCTTTATGCAGGTTCTGCAGGTTGGCGCCTTCGGCAATCAGTTCTGCAAGTTGGGCGTTAATGTTGAGTGCCTCAGAGATGCAGATCCGTCCCCTGTAGCCGCGGTGCTCGCACTGCGGGCAGCCGTCCGGGTGAGCCGTGGGCCAGAGTTTGTTATCCGGCAGGTGCAGCAGCTGGCTTACTTCACGACTGTCGTCGTCGCGTTTATGCTGTACGCAATGTGCACACACCCGGCGCGCCAGTCGTTGTGCACAAACGAGCGTCAAGGTGTCGGCAATCAGTGCCGAAGGAATGCCGAAATTGCGCAGTCGCTCAATGGCGCCGAGGCTGTTGCGTGTATGCAGGGTCGACAGCACCAGGTGTCCGGTGAGGCTGGCGCGGCAGGCCAGTTGGGCAGTTTCCTCGTCGCGGATTTCGCCGATGAGAATGACATCCGGGTCGGCACGCAACAAGGCCCGCAGTCCCTGGGCATAACTCATGCCCAGGTCGTTGTTGATTTGGATCTGATCGATTCCCGGAATCTGCACCTCAATGGGGTCTTCCAGGGTTTTGATGGAGATTTGATTGCGGTTACGTTTGAGAATTTCCATGATGATGGCGTAGAAGGTGGTGGTTTTGCCGGAACCGGTGGGGCCGGTCAGCAGCAACAGGCCGTGGTTCATTGCGGCGCCGTGGCGCAGCGTGGCGATAAAGTCGCCGCTCAGGGACAGTTGTTCCAGAGAAGGGACGGTGCGTTGATAGCCACCGACAATCCGTAACGTGAAAGAGCCCCAGATGCGTCGACCGATGGAGGTGGGACACATGTTGACGCGAATGAAAAACATGCGGCCGCGGATGACGACTTCCATGTTGCCGTCTTTGGGAGTGTTGTAGACGCCGTGCTGGTTCCCAGACAGGGTCAGCAACGTGTTGGAGACGAGTCGGTAATTGCACTTGTCCGACATCGTCATGCGTTCCTGACGCAAGGTCGTCAACATGCCGTCGCGACGGATGCGGATTTCCACGCAGTCGTTGTCGCGAGGCGCGATATGCAGGTCACTGGCTTTTTGATCGACCGCCAGAGCGATCCATTCATGCAGCAGGCGCTCGGCTTCCGGAGAGGTGGACGGGTCGTTGGCCCCTTCGGCTGTCGTGGTCTGGAGCGGCAGGAGACCGACCTTGCCGTGATAGTGCTCCAGAACGTCTTCGGGCAGGGCCAGCTGAGGATTGCGGATGAGGTGCTGGCAGGCAAACGGATCCGCCACAAACAGCCAGCCTTCGCTCCAGGCCCAGGACTCGTCGGGTGCGTAATTGAGGAGACCGTGGAGGCTTTCGGCGTAGACGGGCAGTGCGAAAGCGTCCGCGAGCGCCAACGTAATGGCCTCGGCATCAGCGCCGGTGCGCAGGAGACTGGGAATGACGGCATCGGCGACATCGGGACAGGCCATCTGCAGGGCATTCGGAGGTAAGGCGCCCGCATCAATCAGGGCCTGACGCACGGCGATGAAGCGAACCGCCAGAGTGTCGGAGCGATTACTCATCGGTGGAGGCCTGTACCGGGATGCGCAACATGCGGCCCTGCGCATCCTGGAGTTGCACAAAGTCAAGGTCGACTTTGTGGACCTTCCAAAAACCTAACCGCTGGCCGGCCTGCACTTCGATATGTTGACCGTCGTCCAGTCGCAGATGGGCTCGTCCCTGATAGGTAGCGAGCAATTGAGCGACCGGAAACGCCGGTTCCGAAACCGGCGCTTTGGGCGTGGGGATCGGAAGGGTGGGCGTGGGCGCCAGAGTGGCCGCCGGACAAGGGTAGCCGGTGTCCTGGCAGGCCCGCATTTTTTTGGCGATACGCAGCTGTACTTCGAGCAGGGCGTCCGTGGCATGCAGGCGTTGCAGCTCGCGGATATGGTCTTCGGCTTCCTGCAAAGCTTGGGCGGGAAGAGGTTCGGGGGACAGGCCATTGGCGTGGGCAAGGCCGACGCACAGCAATCCGCAAACTGCCAATCTCATGCGTCGCCTCCCCTATCCGGATTGGGAGCCCCCAGCACGTACAAGGTGACGTGCGCCAGACGGTTTTGGACTTTTAGAGTGTCGACGGCCAAAGGCATCAGTTGTTGTGCGGTGCGACACAACGCGATTACCGACAGCAAGGAGCCTCGGACTGCAACTTTTCCGATTTCTCCACCAAATTGCTGAAGGTGGGACTTGAAAATTTCGGGGGCCTGTTCGGGGCTGGACGAGATGGCCTTGAGGTCTTTGATGTAAGGCAGCGTCTGGGCCAGAGTTCTCAGTTGCAGGATGTGCTGATGCACGGACTGGGCTGGCGGCAAATGAGCCAACTGGGCCCGCAGTTCCAGCAGATGAGTTCGTTGCTGCGTCAGTGAAGTCAAATCGGGCGGAAGGCGTTTCTGGTCGAGCATGTACACAAGGCCGATCGTGAGGCCAACGCCTAACGCGGCGGCCCATGCGCGACGGCGCCACGCATTACCAAACCAGGCGAAGGGATCCATCGGCTTGCGGTTGGATATGGCGGACAGCCAATCCTCGAGGAGGAAGGGGCGCTAACGGCGCGGGCGCACGAACGGTGACTTCGATTGCCGGAGTTTCTAACAATGAGGTTGTTGATATTTCAAAATCTTGCGCGTGTCGCGCCAGAATCAGCAATTGGTTGAGGAGAGGGGACTGATCGATGCGCGCCAGGCGGGCTCCGGCCTGCTGGTTTCGTAATTCCTGCTGCAGCTGTGCCAGGTTCTTTTCAAGGCGTGCGGCTTCCTGCAGGTGTTGCGTGTGCTGGTGGTGCAGGAAGTGATCGGCGCTTGCCGTCGCGATCAGGCTGGCGAGGAGCGTCAGGCCGCCGAGAACCAGAGTATGGCGCCGCTCCCGCATGGTCTGAATGCGGCATGTCTGCAGCGTTTGGATGGGTTGCGCGGGCAGGCGCAAGGTTTCCGGGTCAGCATCGAGAACGACGAGACCGGTCAACAAGGCGGGTGGCGCGAAGACATCAAACAGCGCGTCTTCCGTGAGGCGTCCGCTGTGGGCGCCGTCTTTTTCGCGCAGCAGATAACGTTGCGAATGAGGTTGGGAGGTTGTGGAGACCTGATACAGACCCAAGCGCGGGGGAATGCGGCCGGAGGCAATCAAGGTTTGCCACAAGCCGTACAGCGATATGTTCGGATACCTTTCCGCCAGGGTGTCTACCTGCTGCTGGTCGACGTACAAAGGCAGTTCTTTCTGGGCGCTTGCAATAGGGATCAGACGCTCGGCCAGGTTGTCGGTGACCTGCGAGAGCACGAAGTCGTCGACCAGCAGAACCTCGCGATCTTCGATACGTGTGGGGGTATGGAGGGGAATCATCAGATGGCCACCTCAATGGGGGTGATGACGATCATCAACTCGCGGTCCGTGTATTCGCTTGTGGCGTTGGCCAGGGCGTCACACAGAAAATGGGTGCACGGCAATCGGTAGCCGACTTCCAGCAGACGCCGCTGAATCAGGCCACCCAGCAGAATGGGTTTGCCGCTGTGGGTGATGGCAAGGGTGGCCATTTCCTGAATGGCGATATTGGGCCGCACGATGGTGGAGATGCCGGTATCGAATTCACTTTGGGATCGAATCGAGGACAGCACCGGCACGACTTCCACCAAGATCGAGCCGTCGTGGCGCATCCGCGGTGTCACAGCGATGCGAAAGCCGACCCGGATGTGTTCGAAACGTGTCGCAAGTAACGGTTCGCGGTCGCCGCTGCCGAGGGATAAATCGGTGTTGGCGATATAGCTGACTTCTTCGCCGTCGCCCAAAAAAGTGGTCATGCCGTTGACGACGGTGAAAACCGGGTCGCTGCGCACCGCGACCTGTCCCTGTTGCGACAACTGCTCGACCAGTAAATCCAAGGTCCAGCGTCCAAATTCCAGGGCCGCGTCGATCTTCCAGGCACTGCTGCGGCTGGAGAGCGTCAGCTCGCCGGGGATTTGACGGTTGAGCGCGACCCGATCACCCAGGCGGTCGTAGATGACCCGCATATCCAGACCGCCGCTGAGGCCCCGGTCGCGGGCCACATCCAGGATGGCCACCGCCAGCAGAATCTGGCGGGCACCGCGTCGGGTCTGTTCGGTCAGCCAGGCATCCAGTTCCTGGATTTTTGCCACCGGACCGTGGGCGCGCAGCAAGCCCAGACGCCGGTCGGCGACCAGCCAGGTGTGGGTCTGGTCTGTTTCGATTGAAGCGTTTTGGTTGACTGCGACGGCTTCTGCAACTTGCAAGCCTAAAATTTCTCGGGCATTGGTCAGCAGATCTTCCCAGGGCGAATCCATATGGTCGTAGATCACGGTCGCGGGGCTCTCGTTGTCCGAAGATGAGGTGTTTTCGTCTTCGGAGTTGTTGCCGCCGAGCGTGACGGTTTGCCCGACCTGCAGACGCGATTGCCCCTGACCGGCGAAGGTGCTGACGTCCCAGGATCGGGTCAAATAGGCGGAGACATGCACGATGGGGTCCTCGGCGTCCAGCTCCAGCGCATAGCCGGTCAACCCTTCCAGAATGCGCAGATACTGCTGAAGGCTCAGACGGTTGACCCGGACGTTGTAGCGATGCGTCAGATCAATATCCGGAGTGGTCGGGACCAGATTCAGAGAGGGATCGGCGCGCATCAGGCACTCGCTGAGGGTGGCGTTTTGCAGGTTGAGGGTGACGGTGATTTCGGCGTGCGGGGGCTGGTTCTTTTGAATGCGCACGAAAGGACGCGGCTGGCGGGGATTGACGGGAGTCGCCTGAGGCAACTCCAGAGGTTGGGGTTTGGCGACTTGGATCGGCTCCAGTTCCGGGACCGAGCAGGCAGTCGCCCCCAGCATCAGCGGCCATACCAGCAGACGTTTCATGATTCCTCCAGCACCACCAGTCGTTGGTCCTCGAAGACATGCAGGAGCAGTTCCCGATGAGTCTGTCGGCCCAGTTGGCGCGCCAGTTCGGTTAATGCGTCCCACCAGGTGGAGGAAGCAATCAAAGAAATGCGTGTCTGCAGCAGCGCAGGCTGAACCTCGGGGCGCAGACGCCAGCCCACCGGGACCAGCAGATCCAGGGCCTGCTGCAGCGTCATGTCATCGACGAAAATTTCAGCAGGATCGTGCAGATGGGTCGGCAGGGAGAGGTCCAGCGTGGCGTCCGCAGCCGGTGGGGAGTGTTCGGAAGTCGACATCGGTTGCACATACGCATGGGGGATGCGCTCCATGTCTTCGGCGCGTTCTATTTCTATCGAGGTCTGGGGTTGCTCCAGCTGCTCCAGCCATTCGTGTGTCGGCTCGATGATCAGCGTGCGATACAACGGGTTGACTTTCAGTCGCCAGGCATCCCCGGTCAAGACACCCAGTGCATCGGCAAGGTGAATGGGCCCAAAATCGCGATGTACTTCCGGCAGAGGCTGGGGCATCAGGATGGTCTGCGCCCAATGACTGCGTTCGGCATCCAAGCGGTAGCCGGAGCGTTCCAGCAAATAGGTCAGCGCTTCACCGACGGTGGCGACTTCCTGTGGCAAGCGTATTTGCGTGAGGGTGACTTGCAGCGGGTGTCGTTGCGCGTGGCTGCTGCCGGGAGCCAGATAGGCGTAACGGGCCAATGATTCCGGCGTTTGGGCGGCCGCACCGAGGGCAAAAGCGGCCAGAAAAAAGGCAGAAATTATGCGGCGCATGGTCGTCTCCACTGGGAGTCGACAGACTAAAGATTTTGGCGCCGGCTGGCAAGGAAAAATGGTCAGGCTAACCCGACCGTTTTTTCCGGAATAAAATCAAATATTTATTAAAAACGTGGCGGCGATTTTGGCAAGAATGACGAATTAAATGCGGTAAATTGCAGTGCAAGGAGCACCAAACCGACCCACAAGGCTGCCGCCCAGCCGCCCAGAGGGTCGGTGGCGAGGCCGGGCAAGGTCGCATCGCCGGCATCGGTGTACTTCTGAAACAGTTTGATACTGAACACCATGGCGGCATGGATTCCGATGCATAACGCCAGTTGTCCGGTGCGCAGACGCACCAGCGCGAGGCTGTAGCCGATCAGAATCAATAGCACCAGACGGGGAGCGTCGGCCAGGGCTTCGCTCGGCAAATCCCGGGCCGCCTCCAGCAGCAGGATCCAGCCGCCTTGTAGTTGGCCGACGAGTTCGGGGCGGTTTTCCGGGCTTAGAAAATGCAGGACCGCATACAGCAATGACGAAGCGATCGCCGGCACAAACGCGCGGGCCGTCACCTGGGAGAGCAGAACGCCGCGGAAGTAGAGTTCCTCAATGATGGCGACGAGCAGTCCCACGCCCAGGTAGGTGGCGGCGTGATAGGCGAATCTTTCGCTCCACACCCACAGATCCGCTTCGCGCGTGCCGCTCATCAGCAGGAAAATCCACAGCGGCATCAGCACGGTGACGGTGACGGAAAAGCCGATCAGGACGTGCAAAAACAAGGCGCCCAAAGGGGCGCCGAGTCCCATTTGCGAGCGGTTCACGCGATTTCGCGCCCACCAGACAATCAGGACCAGCGCGGTCAGCAGGGCGCCGTATTTAACGAATTTGTGGTGCGGGATATCGAGCAGCCATATCGCGTGCACGCCTCCCCATAGGCTGGCGCCGAAGAGCAGGGCTACCAGAAGCAAAGCGACGCCGACCCAGAAGTTTTGCATGAATTATTTCGTCCCAGCGTACGCGAGAAGGTTTATAGAATACAGGAGAATATCGTGAGAATGTCTGTTTCGGACGCCGACATGACGCACGGCGGTGTTCTATACTATAGATGCACGACGGCGCGGCACGCGAAAGTGGCGGAATCGGCAGACGCGCTGGCTTTAGGTGCCAGTGGGATTATCCCGTGAGAGTTCGAATCTCTCCTTTCGCACCAGCGCCCCAAAACCCCGCATAGATTCAGCACGATGGAAGTATCTCTGGAAGTCATTGATAGCACTGCGCGCGCCCTGCAGGTGACGGTGCCGCAGCAGCGTTTCAGTGAACAGGTGGAGCGGCGCCTGCAGCGGCTGGCGCGCACGGTGCGCCTGCGCGGGTTTCGTCCGGGCAAGGTCCCCATGCAAATTGTGCGGCAGCGGCACTTGTCGGAAGTCTATGGGGAAGTGGTGCATGATTTGACGAAGGATTCGCTGCAGGAGGCGCTGGTCAAGGAGCAGGTGGCGCCGGTGGTGGAACCTCAGGTGACGGTACAGGAGTATGGCGAGGATCGCCCTTTCAAGTATCAGGCCCGTTTTGATGTGTACCCCCTACTGGAGGAGGGGCAGGTTGAGAAGTTGCAGCTGAAAGACCCGGGCGCGGAAGTGCTGGAATCGGAGTTCGAAGATTCATTGGAGCAATTGCAGTTCAATCATGCGCAGTGGAATTTGGTTGAACGTCCGGTGCAGTCGCAAGACCAGGTGCAGTATGCGTATGAGATAGCGGAAGGGGAGGGGGAACCGCCGGCCATTACCGAGCAGAGCAAGCGCAATGCGATTGTGATTGAGACTCGTGCGGATGTGTCACTGGAACCCTTGCGGGCAGCCCTGCAGGGAATGCAGGCAGGAGAAGAGACCCAGGTGACTTTACCGCTGTCGGCGGAAGAAGCCCAGAAGGGGGCCGGCAAGTTGTTTCGGGTCCGTGTGGAGGAAGTCCGTGAGCCGGTATTGCCGGCATGGGAGGATGAGGAGTTTCTGTCCGCCTGTAAAGTCGATTCAAAAGAAGCGCTGCATGAGCAGGTGCGCGGGCACTTGGCGCGCGAGCGCGTGGTTATGCGCCGTCGCTTTCTGGTCGCCCAAATTGTGCGCGGATTGACGCAGGGAGACGCTCCGGCCCTGCCGGTGCCGGAGTCTTTGCAGCAGTGGTGTCTGCAGGAACATATGCGCGAATGGAAACTGGAGTCGCTGGACGACACGGAGATGGGGCGTTTTCTGCAGCAGCGCGCGTTGCGCGATGCGCAACGGATTACGGTGTTTCAGGCGTTGTCGAAATTGAATGAAGTGCGTCCGACCGAGGAACAGCAGCAGGAGGTGTTGCGCGGACATGCGCAGCAGTATCGGGATCCCGAGCAGGCGCAGCAGCAGATCATGCAGGACCCGCAGGCGCGCGGCATGTTGGAACGTGAAGCGGCTTGGGAAGCGCAATTGAGTTGGGTGCGCGAACGTGTCCCGATGGTTGAGGAATTGCTTACACTGGAGCAAATGAAAGCACAGGAGATGACATGATGGAGACGCAGGCGCAGTACGTGCCGATGGTGGTGGAGCAGGGCGCTCGGGGAGAGCGTGCCTATGACATTTATTCGCGGCTGCTCAAGGAGCGCGTGATTTTTATTGTCGGGGCCATCGACGATCACGTGGCGAATCTGGTGGTGGCGCAGATTTTGTTTTTGGAATCGGAGAACCCGGACAAGGACATTTCGCTGTATATCAACTCCCCCGGCGGTTCGGTCAGCGCCGGGCTTGCGGTGTACGACACGATGCAGTTTTGCCGTCCCGACATCAGCACCTTGTGTGTGGGCCAGGCGGCCAGTATGGGCGCGTTGCTGTTAGCGGCGGGCGCGTCGGGCAAGCGTTATGCGCTGCCGCACTCACGCATCATGATTCATCAGCCTTTGGGAGGCTTTGAGGGTCAGGCGACGGATGTGGATATTCATGCCCGCGAAATTCTGCGTGCGCGCGAGCAAATCAATCGGGTTTTTGCGCGACACACCGGCAAAAAGGTTGATAAAATCCGTCAAGACACGGAGCGCGATCATTTCATGAGCAGCGAGGACGCGCAGGAGTATGGAATTGTGGATCAGGTATTGGAGACGCGGGCGTCGCTGCAGAATGCGGCTTCTTGACGAGATTGCACGGAGGCAGGTGAAGTATGGCTCGGGGTAAAGACAAATCACAACGGAACAAGGAATTGCTGCTGTGCTCGTTTTGCCGCAAAAGCCAGCATGACGTCCGCAAACTGATTGCGGGCCCGCAGGTCTATATCTGCGACGAATGCGTCTCGCTGTGTAATGAGATCATTCGCGATGAGCTGAAAGTCGAGACGAAAAGCGAGACCGAGAAGCTGCCTTCTCCCGAGGATATTTACGCTTCGCTCGAAGAGCATGTCGTCGGCCAGGAGCAGGCCAAAAAGGCTTTGGCGGTGGCGGTCTACAACCACTACAAACGGATCAGTTCCCGCGCCGATTCGCAGGACAACGTGGAGTTGGCGAAAAGCAACATTCTGTTGATTGGTCCCACCGGTTCCGGTAAGACCCTGCTGGCGGAGACTTTGGCGCGACGTTTGAACGTCCCGTTCACCATTGCCGATGCGACGACGCTGACGGAAGCGGGCTATGTGGGCGAGGATGTCGAGAACATCATTCAGAAGCTTCTGCAGAAATGCGACTATGACGTGCAGCGGGCCCAGCATGGCATTGTGTACATTGACGAAATCGACAAGATTTCGCGCAAGTCCGACAACCCGTCCATTACTCGGGACGTGTCGGGCGAAGGGGTCCAGCAGGCGTTGCTCAAACTGATTGAAGGCACGGTGGCCTCGGTGCCTCCGCAGGGCGGGCGCAAGCATCCGCAGCAGGAGTTTCTGCAGGTCGACACCAGCGACATTCTGTTTATATGCGGCGGCGCGTTCGCCGGATTGGATCGGGTGATTCGGGCGCGGACCGAGAAAAGCGGCATCGGCTTCGAGGCGGAGATTCATAGCTCGCAGACGCAGGATGCGTCGGTGATCTTGCGCCAGGTACAGCCGGAGGATTTGATTCAGTACGGGTTGATTCCGGAATTTGTCGGGCGCCTGCCGATGGTGGCCATTTTGGAGGAACTGGACGAGAAGATGCTGGTGCGGGTGCTTCTGGAGCCGAAGAATGCCCTGACGCTGCAGTACAAGAAACTGTTCTCCATGGAAGGGGTGCGGCTGGAGTTTTGCGGCGAAGCCCTGGAGGCGGTGGCGCGGCGTGCCCGCGAGCGCAAGACCGGCGCACGGGGGTTGCGCACGATTCTGGAGACGGTGCTGCTGGACACCATGTACGAGTTGCCTTCGTTTGAAGGGGTCGCCAAGGTGGTGTTGGATGAGGCGGTGATTCTGGGTGAGAAAGCGCCATACCTGATTTATGAGGACGCGGCACAGGAAGAACGTTTGGCTTGACCGCAAAGTTCCCTTGAATTTGCCGGTGTCCGCCTATATTATTGAAGTTCAGAAGCAATTTTTGATGCACATTCGATGACCGACAAGCCCTCACGCACCCGACGCTCTCCTTCCCGCACCCGACGCCGCGTGGCGACGGTCGAATTTCCGGTATTGCCTTTGCGCGACGTGGTGGTGTATCCCGGCATGGTCATTCCGCTGTTCGTCGGGCGCAAGAAATCCATTCGTGCGGTCGAAGTGGCGATGCAGGAAAACAAGCAGATTCTGCTGCTGACCCAGAAGAAAGCGGACGTTGACGAGCCGTCGGCGGAGAGTATCTACGATGTCGGGACGGTGTGCGCGATTCGGCAGTTGCTGGAATTACCGGACGGGACCATCAAGGTGTTGGTGGAGGGGACGTATCGGGCCCGCGTGAAGGCCTACCCGCGCGAGGATGAATATTTCGGGGCTCAAATCGAGAAGTTGTCCGAAAGCACGGGGGCGGAAGATGCCGAGATCGAAGGACTGGTGCGTTCGTTGCGAAAAGGCTTTGAGCAGTATGTGAAGATCAACAACAAAATCCCGCCGGAAGCAATGGCGTCCTTGTCCGGCATCAGTAACGCTGCCCGTTTGGCCGACACGATTTCCGCACACATGTCGCTCAAGCTGGAGGAGAAGCAGAAGATTCTGGAACTGCTGGTGGTCAAAGACCGCATCGAAGCGTTGCTGAAGCTGATCGAGTCGGAGCTGGATATTCTCAGTCTGGAGAAGCGCATCCGCGGGCGGGTCAAGCAGCAGATGGAGAAAAGCCAGCGCGAGTACTACCTGAACGAGCAGATGAAGGCCATTCAGCAGGAATTGTCGGACAGCGATGAAGGGTCGGGTGAATCGGACGAGTTGGCCAACAAGATCAATGCGGCGGGCATGTCGGCCGAGGCCAAGAAGAAAGCCAAGCAGGAGTTGAGCAAACTGCGCATGATGTCGCCGATGTCGGCGGAAGCCACGGTGGTGCGCAATTACATCGACTGGTTGATTAATGTGCCGTGGAAGAAACGCTCACGGATTTGCCGGGACCTGAAAAAAGCCGAGCAGGTTCTGGAGCGCGACCATTACGGTCTGGAGAAAGTCAAGGAACGCATTCTGGAATATTTGGCGGTGCAGAATCGGGTGAAAAAGATCAAGGGTCCGATTTTGTGTTTGGTCGGCCCGCCTGGGGTGGGTAAAACCAGTCTGGGTCAGTCGATTGCCCATGCGACCGGGCGCCAGTTCACACGCATGTCCTTGGGAGGGGTGCGCGACGAGGCGGAAATCCGCGGTCATCGTCGGACCTACATCGGCTCTCTGCCGGGCAAGATCATTCAGAACATGTCCCGGGTGGGGGTTCGCAATCCGCTGTTCTTGCTGGATGAGATCGACAAGATGGCAATGGATTTTCGGGGCGATCCGGCATCCGCGCTTCTGGAAGTGCTGGATCCGGAGCAGAACCATATGTTCAACGACCACTATCTGGAAGTGGACTTTGATCTGTCGGACGTCATGTTCGTGTGTACCGCCAACACTTTGAAAATTCCTCCGGCGCTGTTGGATCGAATGGAAGTGATTCGGATTTCGGGTTACACCGAAGACGAGAAGATGCATATTGCGCGGCGTTATCTGATTCCGAAGCAGATGAAAAACAACGGCTTGAAGAACGCCGAACTGCAGATTACCGACGGGGCGGTGCGGAACATCATTCGCTACTACACCCGGGAGGCCGGGGTGCGCAATTTGGAGCGCGAGGTCTCCAAGATTTGCCGCAAGACGGTCAAGCAGCTGTTGTTGAAGGCGCGGCGCGGACAAATCCGCCTGTCGCCGGCGGGAATCGAGAAGTTGCTGGGAGTGCGTCGCTTCCGCTATGGCCTGGCGGATGAGAACAACCAGGTGGGACAGGCCAATGGCTTGGCCTGGACCGAGGTGGGAGGCGAATTGCTGCGGGTAGAGGCGGCGATTGTCTCGGGCTCCGGCAAACTGATTTATACCGGGCAGCTGGGCGACATCATGCAGGAGTCGATCAAGGCGGCGCAGACCGTGGTGCGCAGTCGTGCGCAGACTTTGGGCATCAAGCAGGATTTTCATGAAGTCAAAGACGTCCACGTGCATGTGCCGGAAGGGGCGACACCCAAGGACGGTCCCAGTGCCGGCATTACGATGACCGTGGCGATTGTGTCGGCGCTGTCCGAGATTCCGGTCAAAGCCAATGTGGCCATGACCGGAGAAATCACCTTGCGCGGAGAGGTTTTACCGATCGGAGGTCTCAAGGAGAAGTTGCTGGCGGCCATGCGCGGCGGGATTCAGACGGTCATCATTCCGAAGGAGAATGAGAAGGATCTAGTGGAATTACCGGCGAATTTGCGCAAGAAACTGGACATTCGTCCCTGCCAGTGGTTTGATGAAGTCATGGAGATCGCGCTGGAGTGGACGCCGCAGCCGCAGCTGGCTGAGGCGGAGGTTGCCGAGGAGGCGCGGACGGGTGAAAAACCCCAACCTGATCCGGCGGTGCATCACTGATTTTGGAGACCAGGTTGACTTGATGTTGGGATGTGTCATAAACGGGTTATAATTGGCGACTTAAGCACAAGCAGGTAACTGCTTCTCCACACAACATCACTGACGGGGAGTCAGACAAAATGAACAAAAGCGATCTTGTAGCAAGCATGGCGGACAGTGCGGGCATTTCCAAATCAGCAGCAGGCGCGGCTCTGGATGCATTGACCGATGCAATTACTTCGGCCATGCGCGCAGGCGACAAAGTGAGCATTCCTGGATTTGGTTCATTCCAGTCCAAGCATCAAGCGGCCCGGATGGGACGCAACCCGGCTACTGGCGCAACTATCCAGATAGCGGCATCCAATCGTCCGACGTTCAAGGCTGGAAAAGCACTCAAAGATGCCCTAAACTGAACGTATCACGTTCAGTCATCGGGGGGTGCTTAGCTCAGTTGGAAGAGCGTCGCCCTTACAAGGCGGATGTCGGGGGTTCAAGTCCCTCAGCACCCACCATGGCTGGGTGCGCTGGATGATTGTGGAGTGGTAGTTCAGTTTGGTTAGAATACCGGCCTGTCACGCCGGTGGTCGCGGGTTCGAGTCCCGTCCACTCCGCCATTCCCGTTAATTTACGCGCGCGCCTGCCTTTATAGTCTGAATTTTCCATGTTGCATGCCATTCGCGAGCGTGCCACCGGCTGGGTGGCTTATCTCATCGTCCTGCTGATCAGTATTCCTTTTGCGCTTTGGGGGATTAGCGAGTATCTGGGTTTCGGGGGCGGTTTGGAGGCCGCGGAAGTCAATGGCGAAGCCATCGCCATCGAAGAGTTCAACCAAACCTATCAACAGCAGCGTCAAGACAGTCCCGCCGATCTGGAGCAGGACGAGCAGATGCGTGCCGACATTCTGGATGGCATGATCAAGCGGCGGTTGTTGCTGCAGTATCTTGACCGGCAAAACTTAAACGTGACGGACGCCAAGGTCATGCAGTCCATTGGCGAAATGGAAATTTTTCATGGCGTCGAAGGCTTTGATCCGCAGCGCTACCAAAACATTCTGCGCAGTAATCAGTTCACGCGGGCCGAATTCGAAAATGACCAGCGCCAGCAGTTGCGTATCGAAATCATGCAGGCGCTGATGGAAGCCTCCGCATTTGTGACTCGCGAGGAATCTTTGGCGTATCGCGCCTTGAGAGAACAGACGCGGGATGCCCGGTATTTCAGTCTCAATCAGGCCGATTTTCGAGATGCCGAGTCGGTTTCGGAAGAAGATGTGGAAGCCGAATATCAGCTCACACTGGACCAGCATACAACCCCTGCCCGGGTCAAGGTGTCGTATGTCATGCTGCGCATGGAGTCGCTGCAGGCTGAGGCCGACCCCAGCGAGGAAGATCTGGCGGCGTACCACCGATCCCATGCGCTGGATTTCATGACCGACGAGCTGCGTCGCGTGCGGCAGATTTTTTTGAAGTCTGAAGACGGGGTCGAGGCGGTCGCAGAAGACTTGCGTCAGCAGTTGCGTGAAGGGGGAGATTTCGCCGCATTGGCGCAGCAGCATTCCCAGGATGATCTCAGTCGTGAAATGGGAGGAGAGATTGGCTGGGTGGCCCAGGAAGATTTGCCGGAAGAATTGGGGGCAGTGGTCTTCAGTTTGATGAAAGATGTCGTCAGCGAGCCGGTGAGCACATCGTTGGGGGTTTATTTGCTGGAAGTGCAGGGCATTGAGGAAGCGCGCTTTCGGCCTTTGGAGGAAGTCCGGGAGCAGGTCTTGGAACGCGCACGCCAGGAAAATTTGGAGCAGCGCTATGCGGAAGTCGCGGAAGAGCTAAGTATTTGGACTTATGAAAATCCGGAGAGTCTGGACCCCGCCGTCGAACACTTGGGCTTGTCCATGGAGACAACCGCCTTGCTGCCGTTGGCGGAATTGCCGGAGCCTTTGAACACCCCGGAAGCACAGGCGGTCCTGCAGCAGAACGAGGTGTTGCAGGAAGGTTTGAACAGCGATCGAATTGATATGGACGCGCGCACCGCCATCGTGGTGCGAGTGGATGAATATGAGGCCTCGCAGACCCGGCCCCTGGAAGAAGTGGCGGAAGCCATTCGTGAGGATTTGATTCAACGGGACGCACAAGAAAAGATGCTTGAGCGGGCTGCAGAAATTACCGAGCAGTTGCGTGAAGACCCGGACTTTGAAGCCATCGCTGCACAGCAGGAAGCTTCCGTAGAGACCCGCACCGGCATTTTGCGCACCGACGGCGAGACTCCGGCAGAGGTCTTGGAACGCCTCTTTGCGCTGGGCCGTCCGGTCGAGGAGACGCCAGTTTTCGGGATGGCCATTCTGCCGGATGCAGTGGCGGTAATCGCTTTGGATGCGGTGCATGAGGCCGAATTGGATGCCCCGGACGAGGGCGATCAGGATCTGTTGCGCTGGTATACGCAAACCGCAGAAGTCGATGCATTTTGGGCCGCACTGGAAGCGCAGGCAGAAATCGTGCGCTATCCTGAGCGTCTGGAATAACTTGGACTTGAGGGAAGAGAGATCAATGTCACGGTTTCAGTCTCGAACCTCACTTCATTTTTTAACGCAAGGCGACATCAGGTTGTCTTTTTAATTGGACCTATTTCGGAGGGACAACCATGCGTATTGCAATTCACTGGCAAATTCTAATCGCGCTGGGCTTGGCGGTTTTGGCAGGACTCATCCTGGAGCCCGACGGTATGGTGGGCGCCCCTGTCCTGGCGGCAATGGATTTTGTGGGGAAGATGTTTCTCAATGCCCTGAAAATGATTATTGTGCCGCTCATCGTGGCGTCCATCATCGTGGGCATTTCCAATCTCGGGTCGGGGTCTTTGGGCAAGCTCGGAGGCAAGACGGTGGTGTATTACCTGACGACCAGTGCTTTGGCAATCACGGCCGGTTTGCTGCTGGCGAATGTGATTGAGCCGGGCATCACTTCGTCAGGAGTGCCGGCGAAGGAGGTGCTGGGTCTGCACGCCGATACCGGACAAGTTGTCGACAAGGTGGCCGGACGCAGCGGTGCGGACGTGGTGGCAGTATTTCTGCGCATGATTCCGCCGAACATCGTGGAGGCGGCGGCGAACGGGCAGATGCTCGGCCTGATTTTCTTCAGTTTGCTGTTCGGTTATTTCATGGAGCGCATCGTCAAGCACGGTCGCGACGCCCTGCACAACTTCTGGGAAGGCGTGCTGGAAGTGATGATGAAAATCACGCATCTGATCATGCGTTTCGCACCGATAGGCGTATTTGCGTTGGTCGGCGAAATCGTAATGGTTTCCGGAATCGGCGTATTCATACCGTTGGCTTCGTTTTTCCTGACCGTTTTGGCGGCACTGGCGGTACATCTACTGATTGTGTTGCCGCTCTTGATGCGCCTTTTCGGAATCAATCCCGTGCAGCATTTCCGCGCGATGCTGACGGCGTTGTTGACCGCGTTCTCGACCAGTTCCTCGGCCGCCACGCTGCCGGTGACGTTGTCGTGCGTTCGGGACAATGCCGGCGTATCCAATCGGGTGAGCAGTTTTGTTTTGCCTTTGGGGGCGACGGTGAATATGGACGGCACGGCGTTGTACGAATGTGTGGCCGTGATCTTTTTGGCGCAAGCCTATGGACTGGATCTGACGGCCGCCCAGCAATTGACGATCGTGGTGCTGGCGCTGGTGACGTCTATCGGCGTCGCCGGTATTCCGGCAGCCAGTCTGGTGGCAATCGTGGTGATTCTGGGAGTGGTTGGTCTGCCGGCAGAGGCCGTGGGTCTGATTCTGGCGGTTGACCGGTTGCTGGACATGTGCCGCACCAGCGTCAATGTATTCGGCGATTCCAGTGGCGCAGTGGTCATCGCGCGCACGGAAGGCGAGGAGACGGCGGTTAAGGCTTAAGCGCTGAAGTCAGTCATGCCGACGGTGCTGTAGCCGGCATCGACGTAAGTGATCTCGCCGGTGACACCGCCGGCGAGATCGGAGCATAGAAAGGCGGCCACTTGGCCGACATCCTCAATCGTGACATTGCGCCGCAACGGCGCATTGCGTTCGACGTGCTCCAGCATCAGACGGAAATTGCCGATGCCGGCGGCAGCCAGCGTCTTGATCGGTCCGGCGGAGATGCCGTTGACGCGGATTTGTTCCGGTCCCAAAGCATAGGCAAGATAGCGAACATTGGCTTCCAGGCTGGCTTTGGCCAACCCCATTACGTTGTAATTCGGCATACTGCGCATGGCGCCCAGATACGTCAGGGCGACGATGGCCGAGGGGTGTTCGCGCATCAGCGGTCGAGCGGCTCGGGCCAGGGCCGTCAGGCTGTAACTGCTGACATCATGGGCCACCTGGAACGCATCGCGGGAGGTGTTTTCGCAAAAATCGCCCGACAGGGCTTCGCGCGGCGCATAAGCGATGCAGTGCACCAGAATATCTAATTGTTTCCAGTGCTCACCCAGTTGTGTGAACAGCGTTTCGATCTGCGCTTCTTCCGCCACATCGCAGGGGATGACAAGCGAGCTGTCCAGTTCTCCGGCCATATCTTCGACACGGCTTTGCAGTTTTTCGTTTTGGCAGGCAAAGGCCAGAGAGGCGCCCTGCGCGTGCATGGCCTTGGCAATGCCCCAGGCGATAGAGCGCGACCCGGCGACGCCGGTGATCAGGGCTGTTTTTCCGTCCAGAAATCCCATGCGATAAAGGTTGCGATACGACTGCAAACAAGAATAATCGATTGCGTTTCATTATAGCGAATGACGAAGCTCCAACAACTGCGCGAATACGGGCTTGGTATCGTGGGGGAGCGCCGCAAAGCCCCTTCAGATGTTGGTTTCATTGCGAAGTGGGCTAGCCGATATAATGCGGGCAGTCAGCAGGTCAGTAGGTTGAAGTTATTTTTTTGTGGGGCCCGATCTCGGGCATTCGGGACAGACGGTTTCCAATCGTATTCACCGGGATGATGCACATCATGGGAAGTTGGCGTCACGCCTTTATGGCGGTGCTGGTTTTCGGTATCGCCGGCTGCGACGGGCCCTGGGATCACCCGTACGGGAAAGGGTCCGAGGCGGAGCAGGTGATGTACTCCTCGTTCAGCGACCGGCCGCAATTTCTGGATCCCGCGCGGTCCTATTCGTCGACGGCCTACATGTTCATTCAGCAGATTTACGAGCCGCCGCTGACGTATCACTATCTGAAGCGACCGTTTGAACTGCAGCCTCTGCTGGCGGCGCAACTGCCGCAGGTGCATTATCTGAATGCGGAAGGGAGGCGATTGCCGCCGCAGACGCCGCCGGAGGAGGTGGCCTATAGCGAGTATATCGTTGAGATTCGCCCGGGAGTGCGCTATCAACCGCATCCGGCGCTGGCGCGCGACGAGGCGGGCGACTTGCGTTATCACACGTTGAGCGCAGGGGATTTGGATTCGATTGATACGCTGGCGGATTTCCCCCACACCGGCAGTCGGGAAATGGTCGCGGAAGATTTTGTGTACCAGATCAAGCGTCTGGCGGACCCGCGCCGGCATTGCCCCATCGCCGGCATCATGGCGGAATACATCGTCGGCTTTACCGAATTTCGGGAACGTCTCAAGGCGGTGGATGCACCGACGGTGGATCTGCGGTCCTATTCAATGGCCGGGGTTCGAGCGGATTCGCGCTATCAATACCGGGTTCGCCTGCATGGGGTGTATCCGCAATTTATCTATTGGCTGGCGATGCCGTTTTTTGTGCCCATGCCTTGGGAGGCGGATGCGTTTTACGAGCAGCCGGGGATGGCGGAACGCAATCTGAACCTGCATTGGCACCCTCTGGGCACCGGGCCGTACATGCTGGCCGAAAACAATCCGAATCTGCGCATGGTGCTGGAGCGCAATCCCAATTTCCGCGGCCAGGCCTATCCTTCACAGGGCGACCCGGGGGATGCCGAACGCGGCCTGTTGCGGGATGCCGGACGCCAAATGCCGTTTTTGGATCGCGCGGTCTACAGCCTGGAGAAAGAAAGCATCCCGCGCTGGAGCAAGTTTCTGCAGGGTTATTACGACCGCTCCGGCATCGGTTCGGACAGTTTCGATCAGGCAATCGCCTACAGCGGCGGGGGCGAGGCGCAGTTGACCGAGGAGATGCAGGCGAAAGGCATTCAGTTACTGACCGCCATTGACCAGACGGTTTTTTACATGGGATTCAATATGCGCGACCCCATCGTGGGGGGTGACAGTGAACGCAGCCGTCTGCTGCGACGGGCCATCTCCATTGCCGTGGATTACGAGGAACAGATTGCGATTTTCAACAACGGGCGTGGCGTGCCGGCGCAAGGACCGTTGCCGCCGCAAATTTTCGGCGCCCATGCCGGAGAGGCCGGCATCAATCCCTATGTGTACCGATGGGAAGACGGACGGGCCGTGCGACGCAGCATTGAAGAGGCGCGCGATCTGATGCGCCAGGCCGGTTATCCAAACGGCATGGATCAGAAAACAGGCAAGCCTCTGACCCTGTATTACGAAGCGGTGGGCGCTGGTCCGGACGCCAAGGCGTCCCTGAACTGGCTGCGCAAGCAGTTTGCCAAGCTGGACATTCAGTTGGTGGTGCGGGCGACCGACTACAACCGGTTCCGCGAAAAAATGCGCAAAGGCACGGGTCAGATTTTCCAATGGGGTTGGCACGCCGACTATCCGGACCCGGAGAATTTTCTGTTTCTTTTGTACGGACCGAATGCCCAGGTCGACAGCGGTGGACCCAATTCGGCCAACTACAGCAATCCGGAATATGACCAGCTGTTTGCGCAGATGAAAAATATCCCGAACGGGGCGCGGCGTCAGGAGATCATCGATCGCATGCTGGAGATTCTGCGCTGGGATGCGCCGTGGTCGTGGGGCTACCATCCGGTCAGTTACGTGTTGTCGCATCACTGGATGCGCAACCTGAAATTGAGCGGCTTGTCGTATAACACGCTCAAGTATCAGCGGGTCGATGCGCAGGCGCGCACCGAATCGATTGGCGCCTGGAACACGCCGGTGGTGTGGCCGCTGTGGGTGGGCTTGGGTGTACTAATCGCGTTGGTGGTGCCGGCTTTGGTCAGTTTTGTGCGTCGGGAACGAAGGCGGGCGCGATGATTGCGTACATCATCCGGCGCGTGCTGTATGCGATTCCTATTTTGATTGGGGTCAATCTGCTGACCTTTGTGCTGTTTTTTGTGGTCAATTCGCCCGACGAAATCGCGCGGCTGCACCTGGGGGACAAGCATGTGACGGAAGAGCAGGTGGAAGCCTGGAAGCAGGAGCGGGGATACAACCTGCCGCTTGTCTACAACGCCGAAGCATCGGGCACGGAGCAGGTGACGCAAACGATCTTCTATACCAAGTCGGTGCGCTTGTTTGCGTTTGATTTCGGAAATTCCGACAGCGGTCGCAATATCGGTTACGACATTCGCCAGCGCATGTGGCCCAGCCTGGCGATCGCGGCGCCCAGTCTGTTGCTGGGCCTGTTACTGAATACGACACTCGCCCTGATGCTGGCCTTTTTCCGGGGCAGTTATCTGGACACGATGGGCGTGGTGCTGTGCGTGATCCTGATGTCCGTCTCCAGTTTGTTTTACATCATCGGCGGGCAGTATCTGGTGGGCAAACTGCTGCAGCTGACTCCGATTTCCGGCTATGACACCGGGATGAATGCGCTGAAGTTTCTGATCCTGCCGATTCTGATCAGCGTGGTCTACAGCATCGGCGCCGGCACCCGCTGGTATCGAACCTTGTTTCTGGAGGAAATCTCCAAGGATTATGTGCGCACAGCCCGGGCCCGGGGATTGTCCGAGCAACGGGTGCTGTTTCGCCATGTGTTGCGCAATGCGCTCATTCCGATTCTGACCGGAGTGGTGGTGTTGCTGCCGCTGCTGTTCATGGGCAGTCTGATTACCGAGTCGTTTTTTGGGATTCCGGGGTTGGGGAGTTATACCATTGACGCGATTCAGCGCCAGGACTTTTCGATTGTCCGGGCGATGGTGTTTCTGGGCACGGTGTTGTACATCCTGGGACTGTTGCTGACCGACATTTCCTATACGTTGGCCGACCCTCGAATTCGGTTGCGCTGATCATGTGGGTTGTTCTTCTCACTGATTTCTTTTTGTTCCTGCTGTTGGCCGGGGTGGGAGCCTACGTGGTGCTGGTGCGGCGTCAGGAGCATTTGCGGCGGGCCTGGCGCTCGGTGATTGTGCGTCCTGGGGGCGCCATCTCGGCGGTCGTTTTGTCCGTGTTTGCGGCGATTGCCATTTTGGATTCTCTGCACTTTCATCCCCGTCTGGAGCAGCCGACGGCGCAGGCGCAATACTCCAATGAAATTCTGAGCGTGTTCGACCTGCTGGTCGGCCCGCTGCGGACCCAGGTCGAGCGCACCTATTCGGCACCCTTTGCCTATCAGGCGCATAACAAAGAAGCCATCACGACTGCCGAAGGCGTGGTGCGAGGGTATCCGCGTCTGCAGTACGGCGGCGCACATCTACAGAATCCAGAACAGCAACGGGGAGTCGATATTGCGCAGCGCGTGGTGACGGGTATGGGTTTGGGGGCATTGGTGTGGGGCGTACTGGTGTTGGGTTTTCGGCAACTGCGCCGTCGTCGTGCACGTCTCACGGCGGACAAAGAGCCGCCATTGCCATGGCGCAGCATTGCCGCCACCGTGCTGGTGATTTTGATGTTGGTGGGGGTGGTGACGCAGTTGGCCGGGACGTATCACATCTTCGGCACCGACAAGGTAGGCGAGGACGTGTTCTACCAGACCTTGAAAAGCATCCGCACCGGCATTCTGATTGGTACTTTGACGACCTTGATTATGCTGCCCTTCGCGATGGCTCTGGGCATCATGGCCGGCTATTACCGGGGCTGGGTGGATGATGTGATTCAGTATGTCTACATCACGCTCAATTCCATTCCCGGGGTGTTGTTGATTGCGGCGGCGATTCTGTCGTTGCATGTCTACCTCAGCGCCCATGCGGCCGATTACGCCAGTCTGGCGGAGCGTGCCGACTTGCGCCTGCTGTTTCTGTGCATGATTCTGGGATTGACCAGTTGGACCGGCTTGTGCCGCCTGTTGCGCGGCGAGACCTTCAAACTGCGCGAAGCCGAATACATTCAGGCGGCAGTGGCTTTCGGCGTTTCAAGCCCGCGCATTCAATGGCGCCACATTCTGCCCAATGTGATGCACATCGTGCTGATTACGGTGACGCTCGACTTCAGTGGTTTGGTGTTGGCCGAGGCGGTGCTGTCCTACGTCGACATCGGCGTGGACCCGACCATGAACAGTTGGGGAAATATGATCAACAGCGCACGCCTGGAGATGTCGCGCGAGCCGGTGGTGTGGTGGTCGCTCGCGGCTTCCTTTGTGTTTATGTTTGCGCTGGTACTGTTCGCCAACCTGCTGGCGGATGCAGTGCGCGATGCGTTTGACCCGCGGGTGAGCCGGTGAGTCCGTTACTGGAAGTCGAGCAGTTGCGGGTGGCCTTCGGGTCCGGCCCGCATCGCGAGGTTGCGGTCGAGGACGTCAGTTTCAGCATTGCGGCGCGGGGCACCTTCGCGCTGCTGGGTGAATCCGGCAGCGGCAAGTCGGTGACCGCCTTGAGTCTTATGCGTCTGCTGCCGGAAGCGGCCCGAATTGAGGCCGGGCAGGTGCGATTTCAGGGTCAGGATCTGCTGGATTTGCCGGAGACGCAGATGCGCAAGTTGCGCGGCGACGGAATCGGCATGATTTTTCAGGAGCCGATGACCTCTCTGAATCCGGTCATGTCGATTGGCCGGCAGATTGGGGAAGCATTGCGTCGGCATCACTTGTCTCGGCGGGCGCGTCGGGCGCGTGCGATCGAGCTGCTGGATGCGGTGCATGTCCCCCACCCGCAGCGGCGTCTGGATGAATTTCCGCACCAGCTTTCCGGGGGCATGCAGCAGCGGGTGATGATTGCCGCGGCATTGGCCAGTGAGCCGCAGTTGCTGATTGCGGACGAGCCGACGACGGCGCTGGATGTGACCATCCAGGCGCAGGTGCTGGAATTACTGTGCGAGCTGCAGCAGAAACTGGATATGGCGATGCTGTTCATTACGCACGATTTGGCGGTGGCCCATCAGATGGCGGACAAGGTAGCCATCATGCGCCAGGGTCGGATTGTGGAGGCGGGGACGGCCGAGACTTTTTTTGCCGCACCACGCCATGAGTACAGCCGCAACCTGTTTGCAGCGTTGCCGGATATTTCCAAGCGGGGTCAGCGACTGCAGACGCATTCGACGGAAGCCAACCCATCGGTTCCAGTCCCGACCAAGTCGCAGTCAAAGGTTCTGTTGGAGGTTGAGGATTTGCATGTGCGTTTCCCGATACGCGAGGGCGTGTTCCAGCGGACGGTCGATTATGTCTCGGCGGTCGAGGGGCTGTCGTTCACCCTGCATGAAGGGGAGACTTTTGCTCTGGTGGGGGAATCCGGCTGCGGTAAAACGACAACCGGCAAGAGTTTATTGCGTCTGCTGCCGATTGCGCAGGGCGCCGTGCGTTATCGAGGCCAGGATGTGGTGCAGTGCTCGGGGGATCAGGTGGCGCGTCTGCGTGCCGAGATGCAGATCATTTTTCAGGATCCCTTCGGGTCTCTCAATCCGCGCATGACGGCCGGCGACATTATTGCGGAGGGTATGCAGGCGTTGGACGTTCTGGACAGTGAGGTACAGCGTCGCGAATACATTGTGGATCTGCTGGACAAGGTGGGTTTGAAGCCGGAGCATCAGGGACGCTATCCGCACGAATTCTCGGGAGGGCAGCGTCAACGCATTGCCATTGCCCGAGCGTTGGCGGTGAATCCGAAGTTGATTGTTTGCGACGAGCCGACCAGCGCGTTGGATGTGACTATCCAGGCGCAGATTCTGGACCTGCTGCAGGACATCCAGGAGCAACACGGGCTGACGTATTTGTTCATCACGCACAACCTTGCGGTGGTTTCTTGGATGGCGCATCGCGTGGCGGTGATGCGTCAAGGCCGCATTGTCGAGCAGGGGGATGCGGAGGAAGTGGTGCGCCGTGCCCAGCATCCTTATACGCAGGAGCTGTTGGCGGCGGTGCCGCAGTTATAAATCCTGGTAGGGGCGCAACGCCTCCGCAAAAAACGGGACCCAGCGTCCCAGCAGCAAGGCGGCAAACAGAATCTCTCCCACCAGCACACGTCGCCACCGGGGCCGGTCGGAGACTTCGGCGTCTGACAGCCGCATGCTGGTCATCAGAATATCGAACAGCATCACGAAAAACACCAGCGGGGCCGCGGCCGGCAACACCAGACTGGAAATCGTATGCCAGCCCTGCAGTTGAATCGGGGTGCCCGCCGGAGTGGCGAACAGGGCGAGCATGGCGGCGCACGCCAGCAGGCTCAGGCGCAGAGGGCCGAATTCTTTGAGTCGTTCCGAAAAAGCGTTCACACGCTCTGATAATAATCCATCAAGATTTTGGCAATTTCCGGCCGCGCAAATTCCGGTGGCAGAGACTGGCCATTGGACAGCATTTCCCGCACACGGGTGCCGGACAGCAGAATGAAATCCTCTTTTTCGTGGTCCGGTGCGTCGCGCATCATGACGACCTGATTGAGTTTTTTGGAATAGGCGGTGTGGTCCGCATTGAAGATTTCAATGTCCAGCGTGCCTTCGGGGACTTCCTCGGTGAAGATGGTCTGCGCGTCAAACGCTCCGTAATAATCGCCCACTCCGGCATGGTCGCGGCCCACAATCAGGTGAGTGCAGCCGGCGTTTTGGCGGAAGATAGCGTGCAGGACCGCCTCACGGGGGCCGGCATAGAGCATGTCGAAGCCGTAGCCGGTAATCATGACGGTGTTGGGCGGGAAATACAGTTCCACCATTTTGCGAATCGCCGCGTCGCGGACATGGGCGGGAATATCGCCCGGCTTTAGGCGGCCGAGCAGCATGTGCACCAGCACACCGTCGGCGCCAACGCGCTCCTTGGCCAGTTTGCACAACTCCTCGTGAGCGCGGTGCATGGGGTTGCGGGTCTGGAAGGCCACGACCTTGTTCCAGCCGCGCTGGCTGATTTCCTCGCGAATCTGCACGGCGGTGCGGAAGGTGTCGGCAAACTCCTGCGGGAAATAACTGTAATCGAGTACTTCGATGGGTCCCGAGACCAGGGTGCGGCCATTTTCGATGAAGGTGCTGACGCCGGGGTGATCCAAGCTGTCGGTGCGATAAATCTGCTGGGTCAGTTGCGCGAAATCGGCTTCGGAGAGCGTCTCGACCGCCTCGACCTGCTGCACGGCAAAAATCGGATGGCCTTCGCGGTTGCTGTCGCGCAGGGCGATGCGTGGGGCGTTGCCGACGGCATCGGCATCCTGAATCTGGTTGAGCACGGGGGTCGGCCAGAACAGTCCGGCCTCGGTGTGCATGGACTGGCCGATGCGCAGGGCGTCGGCCGCATTCATATAGCCGCCCAGAGGGGTGAAATAGCCTCCGGCGAGCATCACTGCATTGGAGACTGCAGCGGAATTCAGTAGCAGGGCAGGCAGGGTCTCGGCTTCTTTGCGAAGGGCGGCCTGTTGTTCGGCATCTTCGACAATGAGGGGCATCAGCCGCTCGGCGGCGTAGGGTCGGATCATGATAATTTTTGGGACAGAAATTGTGAGGCCCTATTTTACCGGGTGCCTCTGTTGGAAACTTTCCCTGAGCACGGGGCGGGGTGTGTTAGAATAGAATCACTTTCAGGTCGAGCATTCGCCGGCCGGTCAATACCAGATATTCCGAAGATGACGTCCCGACGCAGGCGGGCGTCTCCGAAGATCACCTAATGCAGCGCGTGGCTGCGTCCTTTCCATATTAATCCTGCGTTTTGATGATTATGCCGGCTGGCTCTTTTACAAACCATTATGAATCTGACTGAACTCAAACGTACTCCCATCACCAAATTACTGGAAATCGCCGAGGAAGCGGGACTGGAAAACACCGCCCGTTCCCGCAAGCAAGACATTATTTTCCAACTGCTTAAATCGCACGCCCGCCGCGGCGAAGACATCTATGGGGAGGGGGTGCTTGAAATTCTGCAGGAAGGCTTCGGGTTTTTGCGTTCTCCGGATGTCTCCTACCAGGCCGGCGTCGATGATATTTATGTCTCCCCCAACCAGATTCGCCGGTTCGGCTTGCGTTCGGGCGACACGGTGTCCGGGAAGATTCGCCCGCCCAAAGAAAGTGAGCGCTATTTCGCGTTGCTGAAAGTCGCCGAGATTAATTACGAGGCTCCGGAAAAAGCCCGCCATAAAACCCTGTTTGAAAATCTGACGCCGTTACATCCGGACCAGTGTCTGCGTCTGGAGCGAGGCAACGGCAGCACCGAGGACATCACGGCGCGCATTGTCGACATGACGGCGCCGATCGGCAAAGGCCAGCGCGGTTTGATCGTGTCGCCGCCGAAAGCCGGCAAGACCATTCTGCTGCAGAACATCGCGCAAAGCATCGCCGCGAATCATCCGGAGTGTTATCTGATTGTGTTGCTGATTGATGAGCGGCCCGAGGAGGTGACGGAAATGGAACGCATGGTGCAAGGCGATGTGATTTCCAGCACGTTCGACGAAGCGGCCAGTCGCCATGTGCAGGTGTCGGAGATGGTGATTGAAAAAGCGCGTCGTCTGGTGGAGCATCGCCGGGACGTAGTGATTTTGCTCGACTCCATTACCCGTCTGGCGCGCGCCTACAACACCGTGGCGCCGTCTTCGGGCAAGGTGCTGACCGGCGGCGTGGACGCCAACGCCCTGCAGCGGCCCAAGCGGTTTTTCGGGGCCGCGCGCAATATTGAGGAAGGCGGCAGTCTGACCATCATTGCCACGGCGCTGATTGATACGGGCTCCAAAATGGACGAGGTGATTTACGAGGAGTTCAAGGGCACCGGCAACCTGGAAATTCATCTGGACCGGCGCATTGCCGAGAAGCGAGTGTATCCGGCCATCAACATTAACCGTTCCGGTACCCGCCGCGAGGAATTGCTGTTGGAGCCGGACGAGATGCAGAAGATCTGGGTGTTGCGGAAGTTTGTGCATTCGATGGACGAAATCGCTGCGATGGAGTTCATGCTGGGCCGCCTGCAGGCGACCAAGACCAATGAAGAATTTTTCGAGGCGATGAAGCGTTGAATCGACGCCTGCCTTTACCCACTTATCCGGTGGGTGGTGAGACTCGCGGGTTCGTTTGATGAAGCGCCGCGGTTTTCTTCGCCGTTCGAACGGCCCCTCTCGTCCCGGTGATTTAATCCAGGGTCGCATCGTCGCCCATCGGGACGGCTACGGTTTTGTGACGCCGGATGCCGGCGGCGAAGATGTATTTCTACCCCAGGCGCAAATGCACACCGCCATGCATGGCGACCATGTGGCGGTGTGGCCCGGACTGCGCCGACAACGAGGCAAAGGCGGAGGCCTGTTCCACAAAGTGCTGGAGCGCGGCCAGCAGGATGTGATTGGTCGACTCAAGCCGCTGCACGGACAGGGCTTTGTGATTGTTCCGGAAGACCCGCGCCTGCTGCACCAGTTTGAGGCGGGCAAGATCAAAAATGCGAAGGAAGGGGATCTGGTCGTCGCCACTATCACCCACTATCCGGAGGCCTGGCGGCCCGGGCGGGCGGAAGTCAGCCGCATCCTGGGCAATGCGGAACAAAACCTGGACATTGATTACGCGATTGCCTCTTTTGGCTTGTCGATGGTCTGGCCGCGGGCGGTGCGACGCGAATTGGATTCGGTAGAGGCGTTGGAAGACACTTTGCCGCGCACGGATTTGACGGCGGTGCCGTTTGTCACGATCGACGGAGCGGACGCCAAAGATTTTGATGACGCGGTACACGCGGAGCCGGCCGGCAAAGGTTGGATTCTGCGGGTGGCGATTGCGGATGTGTCGCATTACGTGCGCCCGGGCACAGCCCTGGATGTGGAAGCGCGCAAGCGCGGCACCTCGGTGTATTTCCCCAATCGGGTCATTCCGATGCTGCCGCCGCGACTTTCGGAAGATCTGTGCTCACTGCGCCCGCAGGAGGAGCGCCATGTGCTGGTGTGCGAGATGCGTCTGGGTGCGCGGGGGGCGATGCAGGACTATCAGTTTTATCCGGCGCGCATTCGTTCACGGGCGCGTCTGATCTATCGAGACGTTCATCGCGCGGTGTTTCGCAACGATGCTGGCGCTCGCGAGCAGTTGGGGGAATGTGTGCCGGAATTGGAGAATCTGTTGGCGCTGTACCGGCGCTTGCGGGCGGCGCGCAAGCGCCGCGGAGCATTGGATATTGACAATCCCGAGTGCGGTTTCAAGTTTGATGCGGACGGGCAGGTGGTGAAGGCGTATCCCAAAACACGTCTGGAAGCGCATCAGTTGATTGAGGAGTGCATGATTGCCGCCAATGTCGCGGCAGCCTGCCAGCTGCAGCGGCATAAAACACCGGGGTTGTACCGGGTCCACGATTTGCCGGAGGCGGAGAAGGTGCAGACCCTGCGGGCGTTTGCCGCGAGCGTCGGTTTGGATTTTTCTCCCCGCGATCCGATTACGCCGGGGGATTGCGCGGCGCTACTGGAGCAGGTTCGGGGTACGGAATTCCAGCTCCTGATTCATCGGGCTGTCTTGCGAATGCAGAGTCTGTCGGTATATGCGCCGAAGAACATCGGACATTTCGGTTTGGCTTTGGAGCGTTATACGCACTTCACGTCGCCGATTCGCCGTTATCCGGATCTTGCCGTGCATCGGGCGATTCGGCTGACGCTTCAGGATACCTGGGGACACGGTCGACCGCCCACTCACCAGGATATGGTGGACCTCGGGCGACACTGCTCACAAACAGAGCGGCGTGCGGACGAAGCGGTCTGGGATGTGGAGGCAGCCTGCAAATGCCGTCTGGTGTCACGGCACGTGGGCGAGAGCTGGGGCGGCGTAATCAGCACGGTGCAGCAGTTCGGGATTTTTGTGGAGCTGGATGACTTGTACGCCGAGGGACTGGTGCACATCAAGCAGTTGGGCCGTGACTATTACCATTACGAGGCGGACACGCAGGTACTGCGAGGGGAGCGCAGCGGCACGACCTGGCAAGTCGGACAGCGGGTTCAGGTACGAATCAAGGAAGTCAATGTGACGAATCGCCAGATCAAGCTGGTGTTGGATGAGCGCTCTCAAGAATGAGTACGACACCTTTAATATATGGGCGTCATGCGGTGCGAGCGGCTTTGCAGGCTCGTCCCGGTGATGTGCAGGAGTTGTGGGTGCAGACCTCGAATAAGATTGCGTCGGTGGCGGACATTGTCGCGCAGGCGGAAGCTTTGGGGATTGCGGTGCAGCAGGTTACGGCGGGCACGTTGCGTCAGCACACCCGCGATGCAACCCACCAGGGCGTCGCGATTCGGATGCGCGCCCAACCGGCCTGGTCGGAGCAGGACCTGTCGCATCTGGTGAAAGAGGATTTGAATGCAGTGCGTCTGTTGGTGTTGGATGAAGTGACCGACCCGCAAAACCTCGGCGCTTGTCTGCGCGTGGCGGAAGCGGCGGGAGTGCGTGCGGTCATTGCGACGAAGCGGCATCAGGCGAAGTTGTCGGGCAGTGTGTTCAAGGCCGCCTCCGGGGCGGCGGAACGGGTGCCGCTGGTGCGGGTCGCCAATCTGGCCCGAGTGTTGGAGCAACTCAAGGAATGGGGGGTCTGGTTGTATGCGGCGGCAGCGGATGCGTCGGACGGATTGTGGGAGACGGATTTTCAGATGCCGTTCGCGATTGTGGTCGGCAGTGAGGGCGGCGGTCTGCGTCAGCGCACGCGCGCCTTGTGTGATTTTGCGGTCCGCATTCCAATGCACGGACACGCGGAGAGTCTGAACGTGGCGACCGCTGCGGGGATTCTTCTGTTTGAGGCCAGTCGGCAACATTCGTCATGAAGGTTCTGGTCATCGGTGGAGGCGGTCGAGAGCATGCGTTGGCCTGGAAGCTGGCGCAGTCCGAGCGGACGACTGCGGTGTATGTGGCGCCCGGCAATGCCGGCACCACGAAGGAGCCGCGGGTACAGAACATTGCGATTGCCGCCGGGGATATTGCAGGGCTGCTGAGGTTTGCCGAGACCGAGGCGATTGATTTGACGGTGGTGGGTCCGGAAGACCCTTTGGCGGGTGGACTGGTGAATGTGTTTGAGCAAGCCGGTCGGCGGATACTCGGCCCGCGTCGTGAGGCGGCGCGGTTGGAAAGCTCCAAAGGGTTCTGCAAGGATTTCATGCAGCGGCACCGCATCCCGACGGCCCGTTACCGGCGGTTTGGTGATCTGGATGCGGCACTGCACTATCTGGACACCCACCCGGTGCCGGTGGTCGTGAAAGCCGACGGTCTCGCTGCCGGCAAAGGGGTAGTGGTGGCGATGACGCAAACGGAAGCCAAACAGGCGGCGACGGCCATGCTCAAAGAGCAAAAGTTCAAAGAGGCCGGACGCGAGATTGTGGTGGAGGAATGTTTGTCGGGCGAGGAAGCCAGCTTCATCTGCCTGGTTGATGGCACGGATGTTGTGCCCCTGGCGACATCACAGGATCACAAGGCTCGCGACGAAGGCAATCAGGGCCCGAATACGGGCGGGATGGGCGCCTATTCGCCGACGCCGTGCATAACGCCCGGACTGCAGCAGCGGGTCGTGGAGGAAATCATTCAACCGACGGTCAACGGACTGGCGGCGGAGGGCATTCATTATCGAGGCTTTCTGTATGCCGGTTTGATGATTGATGCGGCCGGCAATCCACAGGTGCTGGAATTTAATTGCCGCTTCGGAGATCCGGAGACGCAACCGATTCTGATGCGGCTGCAGTCCGACTTTCTGGAATTGTGTTTAGCGTCGACAGAAGGTTGTCTGGCGGATTACCAGATTGCCTGGGACCCGCGTCCGGCTTTGGGTGTAGTGTTGGCGATTCGCGATTATCCGGAAAGTTATCCCAAGGGAGTGCCGATTGAAGGTTTGGAGGAATCGGAAGAAGCGGATGTCAAAGTGTTCCATGCGGGGACCGCGCTGCAGGACGGGCAAACCGTCACCAGTGGCGGGCGGGTCCTGTGCGTGTGTGCGCAAGGGGAGGCCTTGGCGGATGCGCGCAGCCGTGCTTATCAAGTCGCCGAGCGGATTGCGTTTGAGGGCAAGTTTTACCGGCGGGACATCGGCGCGGCGGCGTTGCCGACATCCGGATCGGAGGAAACAACGTGAGGAAAGCGACAGTGGGGTGGGGTAAGAGAGGGACTTGGAAGTGCTTGGTGATTTTCGTCGCGAAGCCCCTACTATAAAATAGCCGTTCAGTCGTCTTTCGATAGGAAACCGTCTCTCCTTTAAGGCCGAATTCCCCAGGAGGCATTTTGTCCAAACGTGCGTTGCTTGCTCTGGAAAACGGCGCATTGTTTTTCGGCGAGTCCATTGGAGCAGAAGTCACCACTGTGGGTGAGGCGGTCTTCAATACGGCCATCACAGGGTATCAGGAGATCCTCACTGATCCTTCCTACAGCGGTCAGTTGGTGACGCTGACGCATCCGCACATCGGCAATGTCGGCGCCAATGCCGAGGATTACGAATCGTCGCGGGTCCACGCGATGGGTCTGATTGTCCGGGATGTGCCGCAGCACCTCAGCAACTGGCGTGCCGAAGAGTCGCTGGGCGACTTTCTGCAAAGTCACGAAGTTCCCGGCATTGCCGACATCGACACGCGACGGTTGACGCGCATCCTGCGCGAAGAAGGTGCGCAGGCGGCCTGCCTGACTTCGGACACCGAGAATCCCCAGAAAGCGATTGAACAGGCCCGGGGCTTTGCCGGTCTGGCCGGCATGGATTTGGCGCGTAAGGTGACCACGCCGGAACCTTATGACTGGGAGGAAGGCAATTGCTGGGAAGGGTCGAAAGAACCGGCGCCGGTGCAGTATCAAGTCGTGGCTTACGATTACGGGGTGAAGCGCAATATCCTGCGCCTGTTGCGCGAGCGGGGTTGCGCAGTCAAAGTGGTGCCGGCGACCTGGTCGGCGGAGGAAGTACTGAAGCAACGTCCGGACGGGGTGTTTTTATCGAACGGGCCCGGGGACCCGGATCCGTGTACTTATGCGCAAGAGGCCATTCGAGAACTGCTGGCGGTTCCGGTGCCGTTGTTTGGAATTTGCCTTGGATGCCAGTTGTTGAGTCTCGCCTGCGGCGCCCGTACGGAAAAAATGAAAACCGGCCATCATGGCGCCAATCATCCGGCGCTGGAGTTGGCGAGTGGAAGAGTTTTGATCAGCAGTCAGAACCATGGATTCGCCGTCGCCGAGGATTCGTTGCCGGAGACGTTGCGCTTGACGCATCGCTCGTTGTTTGATGGCACGGTGCAGGGAGTGGAGCACACTTCGGCGCCGGCATTCGGCTTTCAGGGACACCCGGAAGCCAGTCCGGGTCCGCACGACCTGGCCGGGTTGTTCGACCGCTTTGTGGATCTGATGCGGGCGCACCGCGCCGAGGCGGGATAAGGCATGCCCAAGCGTACCGACATCGAAAGTATTCTGGTCATCGGCGCCGGGCCGATTGTGATCGGCCAGGCCTGCGAATTCGATTATTCCGGAGTCCAGGCTTGCAAGGCACTGCGCGAGGAAGGTTATCGCGTCGTACTGGTGAACTCCAATCCCGCCACCATCATGACGGACCCGCAGATGGCGCCGTCGATTTACATCGAGCCGGTGGAGTGGGAAACGGTGGCGCGGGTGATTGAAAAAGAGCGCCCGGATGCCTTGTTGCCGACCATGGGTGGGCAGACCGCCTTGAATTGCGCTTTGGATCTGCATCGCGAGGGCGTGTTGGAGCAGTACGGGGTGCAGTTGATCGGCGCTTCTCTGGAGGCGATTGCCACGGCGGAGGATCGGCAGCGCTTTCGGGTGGCAATGGAGGAAATCGGTCTGCAGCAGGCACGCTCGTGCGTCGTTTCCAATTTCGAGCAGGCACTGGAATTTCAACCGCAAGTTGGCTTTCCGCTGATTGTGCGCCCGTCGTACACCTTGGGGGGGACGGGCGGTGGCATTGCGCGCGATGATGACGAGTTTGCGCGGATCGTCGCGCACGGTCTGGAGTCGTCTCCGGTCGGCGAAGTGTTGCTGGAAGAGTCTTTGCTGGGTTGGAAAGAATTTGAGATGGAAGTGGTGCGCGATGCGCACGACAACTGCATCATCGTGTGTTCGATCGAAAATCTGGATCCGATGGGCGT
Source organism: uncultured candidatus Poriferisulfidus sp. (assembly GCA_965221375.1). Taxonomy (GTDB): domain Bacteria; phylum Pseudomonadota; class Gammaproteobacteria; order Poriferisulfidales; family Poriferisulfidaceae; genus Poriferisulfidus. Next base: position 518,548 of record OZ244883.1, read on the forward strand.
GCATACCGGTGACTCGATTACGGTCGCACCGGCGCAGACGCTGACCGACAAGGAATACCAACGCATGCGTGATGCATCCATTGCGGTCCTGCGCAAGATCGGCGTCGATACCGGCGGCTCCAACGTGCAGTTTGCAGTGGACCCGCAATCGGGGCGGCTGGTCATCATCGAAATGAATCCGCGAGTCTCGCGCTCTTCGGCGCTGGCATCGAAGGCGACCGGGTTTCCGATTGCGAAAGTGGCGGCGTTGCTGGCGGTGGGATATACCCTGGATGAGTTGCGCAATGATATTACGGGCGGGCGGACGCCGTGCTCATTCGAACCGAGCATTGATTACATCGTCACCAAGATGCCCCGGTTCACCTTCGAGAAATTCCCCCAGGCCGAGCCGGTACTGACCACGCAGATGAAGTCGGTGGGGGAAGCGATGGCGATCGGGCGCACCTTCCAGGAGTCGCTGCAGAAGGCGCTTCGCAGTTTGGAGATTGGTCGTTGCGGATTGGACCCTCTCGGCAGTGTGGACCGGGAGCAGCGGGAGGAGCAGTTGCGTCGTCCCGGACCGCATCGGTTGTGGCATGTGGCCGATGCCTTTCGCGAAGGGTGGAGTGCGCAGGAGGTGTGCGAGGCGACCGGGATTGATCCATGGTTTGTGGCCCAGATCGAAGCGCTGATTGTCCAGGAGCAGGCCCTGTCGGGGCGGGAGTTGGAGGCGCTGACTTTGGAGGAATGGAGTGTGCTCAAGCGCAGCGGGTTCTCGGATCATCGGCTCGCGCAGTTGTTGGAGACCACGGAAGCGGCGGTGCGGGAGCGGCGCTACGCCTTGGATCTGCATCCGGTCTACAAGCGGGTGGACACCTGTGCAGCGGAATTCCCCACCTCCACGGCGTATATGTATTCCACATACGAGGAGGAATGCGAGGCGCGACCGACGGCGGCCCGCAAAGTGGTGGTCCTCGGCGGCGGGCCGAATCGCATCGGTCAGGGGATCGAGTTTGATTACTGCTGCGTTCATGCCGCGCAAGCGGCGCGTGAGATGGGCTATGAGGCGTTGATGATCAACTGCAATCCGGAGACGGTGTCAACCGATTACGACACTTCCGACCGTCTGTACTTTGAACCGCTGGTCTTGGAAGATGTGTTGGAGGTGTTGCGGGTGGAGCGTCCCTTCGGGGTAATCGTGCAGTTCGGCGGTCAGACGCCGCTGAAACTGGCGCAAGGCCTGGAGCAGGCCGGGGTGCCTATTTTGGGGACGCCGCCGGATGCGATTGATGCATCCGAGGACCGCGCCCGATTCACGCAGGTGTTGGACAAGTTGGGTTTGCGCCAGCCTCCGGGAGGCACAGCACGCACCGGTGAGGAGGCGGTGGCCTTGTCCCGGACCCTGGGCTATCCCCTGGTCGTGCGGCCTTCGTATGTCCTGGGAGGACGGGCGATGGAGATTGTCTTCGACGAGGAGGAACTTCATCAGTACATCGCCGAGGCGGTGCAGGTCTCGCAGCAGACCCCGGTATTGCTGGACCGTTTTTTGGAAGACGCGATTGAGGTGGATGTAGATGTCGTGTGCGATGGCGAGGATGTGTTGATTGGGGGGCTGATGCAGCACATTGAGCAGGCCGGCATCCATTCGGGGGATTCGGCCTGTTCCTTGCCGGCGTATTCGATTCCCGAGGAAATTGAAAAAGAATTGCGCATCCAGGCGAGCGCTTTGGCGCGTGCCCTCGGCGTGGTCGGTTTGATGAATGTGCAGTTTGCGGTGCGCGGGGATGAGATTTACGTTTTGGAGGCGAACCCGCGCGCTTCGCGCACGGTGCCGTTTGTGTCCAAGGCGACCGGACGCTCGCTGGCGCGCATCGCCACCGCTTGCATGCTGGGGCGCAGTTTGCGGGAACAGGGAGAGACCCGGGAGGTGCAGTTGGATTATTTTGCGGTCAAGGAGGCGGTGTTCCCCTTCATCAAGTTTTCGGATGTGGACCCGATTCTGGGGCCGGAAATGAAGTCCACGGGCGAAGTGATGGGCGTCGGGGTGCGTTTTGAGGAGGCGTTCGCCAAGTCGCAGCTGGCTGCAGGGGTGTGCATCCCCAGCAGCGGTCGCGCCTTGTTGAGCGTTCGCGACTCGGACAAGCCGGGCTGCGTGGAACTCGCCCAGGCGTTGCAGCAGACGAATTTCGAATTGATCGCAACGCACGGCACCGCCGAATACCTGCGCCGCGCGGGGGTGGACTGCGAAGGAATCAACAAGGTGGCGCAGGGCTCTCCTCATATTGTGGACCTGATTCGCGACGGCCAGGTCGACCTCATCATCAATACGACGCAAAGCAAGCAGGCGATTCGCGATTCGCGCGCCATCCGGCGCGAGGCGCTGCAGCGTCAAGTCTGCTACACCACCACCTTGACCGGGGCCAGCGCACTGGTCCGTGTGGTACAGTACGGCGAATCCAAGGAAGTTTATCGGCTGCATGAATTGCACGCCCAGCGCGTGCTTTGATCGGCGGCAATCGGCGACTTGTTAATTCAATCGGGAGGGTTCATGAGCAAAGTACCAATGACGGCTCGGGGAGCCGCACTGTTGCGGGAAGAACTGGAGCGGTTGAAGCGAGTTGAGCGTCCTGCCGTCATCCAAGCGATTGCCGAGGCTCGAGAACACGGAGATCTGCGCGAGAATTTCGAGTACAAGGCGGCGCGTGATCAGCAGGGGTTCGTGGAAGGGCGCATCAAGGAAATCGAGGGAAAGCTGGCGCAGGCGCAAGTGATTGATGTGACGACTCTGGAAGCCGAGGGCACGGTGGTATTTGGCGCCACGGTGGAGCTGGCCGATCTGGAGACCGGCGAGACGCTGAATTATCAGATTGTTGGTGAGGATGAGGCGGATATAGAGGCGGCGCTGATTTCGGTGTATTCCCCGATTGCGCGTGCGCTGATCGGGTGTCGCCCAGGCGAAGAAGTGGCGGCGCCGGCGCCGGGCGGAGAGCGCCAGCTTAAAGTCCTGGAAGTGCGTTACGAATAGTTTGATTCGGCGGGGTTGAGAGGCGTCTGAAGTCTGCAATGTCCGGCATGTGGGTTCGGGGATTCCGAGCGCATTCAAATTAATGACGCCAAATCATTTATTTCTTGTAAAAATTATGGTAAGGTAAGGTTCCCGTTTTGCGCTTCAGCTGTAAAGCACTGTCACCTTTAGTCTTGCGAAAGACTAGATGCTTTCCGGCTTGAGGCGGCGTAGCGGGTTGTTGATTATGAATATGGCGACTGCATCGAGAGGGCCAAGATAATGCGGCGAGCCGTTTTAAAGAAAAACGACAGTTTTGCGAGCGTGCGAGCGTAATTGCATAGAGCGTCGATGTTTATGAACGTGTCCACATCCTTGGATCCCTTCAGTACCGGCGCCGGGCGCCGGCATCGATTCTTGTATTGCGGGGCAGCGTTTTTGCTGTCCCTGGCCCTTTTGCTTCTCCCCCAGGGCGCACTGGCCCAGCAGACCTCCCCGGTGACCAATCTGCAGGTGACCCCCGGGTTTCAGTCCCTGACGCTGACGTGGGATTGGAGCGACGGGAGCGGTGGCGTCTGTGCGATAACTTTCCAAGGTCAAGTTGCCGGTTCGTTTGAGATTAATTACAAGAAAGCCAGCCTTCCCGAGTCCGCGTGGCGATCAACTGGTGAGATTGGGGGGTTTTACCCCGACAATGATGTGGATACCGGTGGGTTTGAGAAGTACGATCCCGACTTAAGAAGTTTTACGATTGATGCGAATGCGACTGGCCTTTTCGGTGGAGGACAGGACGGGGTTGCGCTGGACGGCGTGGAGTATGACGTACGAGTCTTCGTGTACAGCGCTCTTCCCTGCCCTAATCCAAATTCAACGCTCGTCTTCGGGGCGGGCACGCCACTGTTTTCACAATTGGTTTTGACGGGAGCCCCACTGGCGTTGACGGAAGGGGGTTCGGCCGGGACGTTCACGGTGGCGTTGGGGTCGGAGCCGACGGCAACGGTGACGGTGTCGGTGGCGAGCAGCGATGCGGGCGCGGCGACGGTGAGTACGGCGGCGTTGACGTTCACGACGACGGATTGGAATACGGCGCAGACGGTGACGGTGACGCCGGTGGATGATAACGATGCGACGGATGAGACGGTGACGGTGTCGCTGTCGGCGAGCGGCGGCGACTATGCCGGAATAAACGCCACGGCGACGGTGACGGTGACGGATGACGAGGCGGTGGAATTGAGGTTGAGCGGGTCGCCGGTGGCGTTGACGGAAGGCGGCACGAACGGGACATTCACGGTGGTGTTGGGGTCGCAGCCGACGGCGACGGTGACGGTGTCGACGGCGAGCAGCGATGCGGGGGCGGCAACGGTGAGTCCGGCGGCGCTGACGTTTACGACGACGGATTGGAATACGGCGCAGTCGGTGACGGCGAGTGCGGTGGACGATGCAGATGCGGCAAATGAATCGGTGGCGGTGACGCTGACGGCGAGCGGCGGGGACTATGCCGGAATAAGCGCCACGGCGACGGTGACGGTGGACGATGACGAGACGGCGGGATTGACGCTGAGTGGATCGCCGGTGGCGTTGACGGAAGGCGGTGCGGCCGGGACGTTCACGGTGGTGCTGACGTCGCAGCCGACGGCGACAGTGACGGTATCGGTGGCGAGTAGCGATGCGAGCGCGGCGACAGCAAGCCCGGCGGCGCTGACATTTACGACGACGGATTGGAATACGGCGCAGGCGGTGACAGCGGCGGCCGTGGACGACAACGATTCGACGGACGAGACGGTGACGGTGACACTATCGGCGAGCGGCGGGGACTATGCCGGGATGAGCGCCACGGCGACGGTGACGGTGACGGATGACGATACGGTCGGGTTGACGTTGAGCGGATCGCCGGTGGCATTGACGGAAGGCGGTGCGGACGGGACCTTCACAGTGGCGTTGGCGACGCAGCCGACGGCGACGGTGACGGTATCGATGGCGAGCAGCGATGCAGGGGCGGCGACGGCGAGTCCGGCGGCGCTGACGTTCACGACGGCAGATTGGAATACGGCGCAGGCGGTGACAGCGGCGGCCGTGGACGATAACGATTCGACGGACGAGACGGTGACGGTGACACTGTCGGCGAGCGGCGGGGACTATGCCGGAATAAACGCCACGGCAACGGTGACAGTGACGGACGACGACACGGTCGGGTTGACGTTGAGCGGGTCGCCGGTGTCGTTGACGGAAGGCGGCGCGGACGGGACGTTCACGGTGGCGTTGGTGGCGCAGCCGACGGCGACGGTGACGGTATCGGTGACGAGTAACGATACGGGCGCGGCGACGGCAAGTCCGGCGGCACTGACGTTTACGACGAGCAATTGGAGTACGGCGCAGTCGGTGACGGCGAGCGCGGTGGCCGATGACGATGCGACGGACGAGACGGTGACGGTGTCGTTGGCGGCATCGGGGGCGACGGAATATGGAGCGGTGACAGGGACGGCGACGGTGACGGTGACGGATGACGATACGGTCGGGTTGACACTGAGCGGGTCGCCGGTGGCATTGACGGAAGGCGGTGCGGACGGGACGTTCACGGTGGCGTTGGCGACGCAGCCGACGGCCTCGGTGACGGTATCAATGGTGAGCAGCGATACGGGGGCGGCGACGGCGAGTCCGGCGGCGCTGACGTTCACGACGAGCAATTGGAATACCGCGCAGTCGGTGACGGCGGCAGCCGTGGCCGATGACGATGCGACGGATGAGACGGTGACGGTGACGCTGACGGCGAGCGGTGGCGACTATGCCGGGACAAGCGCCACGGCGACGGTGACGGTGACGGATGATGAGACGGCGGAATTGACGTTGAGTGCGACGACGTTGGCGTTGACGGAAGGCGGCGCGGACGGGACGTTCACGGTGGCGTTGGCATCGCAGCCGACGGCGGCGGTGGCAGTGTCGGTGACGAGTAGCGATACGGACGCGGCGACGGTGAGTCCGGCGGCGCTGACGTTCACGACGACGAATTGGTCGACGGCGCAGACGGTGACGGCGGCGGCCGTGGACGATGGCAATGGGGACAATGAATCGGTAGCGGTGACGCTGGCGGCGAGCGGCGGCGACTATGCCGGGGCAAGTGCCACGGTGACGGTGACGGTGACGGATGACGCGGTGCAGACCACCGCGCCGACCAATGTGCAGACGACCCCCGGGGTTCGGTCCTTGGAGGTGACGTGGGATTGGAGCGACGGGACCGGCGGTGTCTGTGCATTGGACCCTGCCTCCCCTGCTGCAGGATTTGAACTTCAGTATAAGAAGGCCAGCCTTCCCGATTCCTACTGGCGGTCAGCCCTAGAGGCCGAGACTAACCACAATGATGCGGACAGTGGCGTCTATTCGCTGGAGTTTGAGGGCGCCAGTGCCAGAAGTTTTACGATCGACGAGAATGCGCGGGGGAGGAATTCTCAGGGCAATCCCATATACGGACAGCATACGGTGATTGTGCTGGCCGTCGAGGCGTATGACGTACGGGTTCGCGCGTATAGCACAGCCGCTCTCTGCGATATTCGTTACTCGCCTTATGGCACCGGAGCGGGCACGCCAGAGGATTGGGAATTGGTTTTGTCGGGAGACCCATTGGCATTGACGGAAGGTGGCTCGGACGGGACGTTCACGGTGGCGTTGTCGCATCCGCCGATAGGATCCCTGACGGTGGCAGGATCCACGACGGTGGCGGTGTCGAGTGACGATACGGGAGCGGTGACGGTAAGCCCGGCGGCGCTGACGTTCACGGAGACGGATTGGGCGACGGCGCAGGCGGTGACGGCGAGCGCGGTGGACGATGGCGATGCGACGGATGAGACGGTGGAGGTAACACTGTCGGCGAGCGGCGGCAACCTTGACGGGATAAGCGCCACGGCGACAGTGACGGTGGCGGATGACGATACGGTCGGATTGACGTTAGGCGGGTCGCCGGTGGCGTTGACGGAAGGCGGCACGGCTGGGACGTTCACGGTGGCGTTGGCGACGCAGCCGACGGCGACGGTGACGGTAGCGGTGGTGAGCTCGGACACGGGCGCGGCGACGGCAAGTCCGGCGGCATTGACGTTTACGACGACGGATTGGAATACGGCGCAGGCGGTGACGGCGGCGGCCGTGGATGATGACGATGCGACGGATGAGACGGTGTCGGTGACGCTGTCGGCGAGCGGCGGCAACTATGCCGGAATAAACGCCACGGCGACGGTGACGGTGACGGATGACGACACGGTCGGGTTGACGTTGAGCGGATCGCCGGTGGCGTTGACGGAAGGCGGCTCCTCTGGGACTTTCACGGTGGCGTTGGCGACGCAGCCGACGGCGACGGTGACGGTGTCGGTGGCGAGCAGCGACACGGGCGCGGCGACGGTAAGTCCGGCGACACTGACGTTCACGACGGGTGATTGGAACACGGCGCAGTCGGTGACGGCGGCAACCGTGGACGATGACGATGCGACGGATGAGACGGTGACGGTGACGCTGGCGGCTGAAGGCGGCGACTATGCCGGTGTGAGTGCGGCGGCGACGGTGACGGTGACGGATGACGACACGGTTGGGTTGACGTTGAGCGGGTCGCCGGTGTCGTTGACGGAAGGAGGCTCCTCTGGGACATTCACGGTGGCCTTGGCGACGCAGCCGACGGCGACAGTGACGGTGGCGTTGGCGAGCAGCGACACGGGCGCAGCGACGGCAAGTCCGGCGGCACTGACGTTTACGACGGGCGATTGGAATACGGCGCAGTCGGTAACGGCGGCGGCCGTGGACGATGACGATGCAACGGATGAGACGGTGACGGTGACGCTGTCGGCGAGCGGTGGCGACTATGCCGGAATAAACGCCACGGCGACGGTATCGGTGGACGATGACGAGACAATCGGGTTGACGTTGAGCGGATCGCCGGTGGCATTGACGGAGGGGGGCACGGACGGGACGTTCACGGTGGTATTGACATCGCAGCCGACGGCGGCGGTGACGGTCTCGGTGGCGAGCTCGGACACGGGCGCGGCGACGGCAAGTCCGGCGGCGCTGACGTTTACGACGGGCGATTGGAACACGGCGCAGTCGGTGACGGTGGCGGCCGTGGACGATGACGATGCGACGAATGAGACCGTGACGGTGACGCTGTCGGCAGGTGGCGGTGACTATGCCGGTGTGAGTGCTGCGGCAACGGTGACGGTGACGGATGATGACACGGTCGGGTTGACGTTGAGCGGGTCGCCGGTGGCATTGACGGAAGGCGGCACGGATGGGACGTTTACGGTGGTATTGACATCGCAGCCGACGGCGACGGCGACGGTGACGGTGGCGAGCAGCGATGCGGGGGCGGCCACGGCGAGTCCGGCGGCGCTGACGTTTGATGCAAGCAATTGGGACACGGCGCAGTCGGTGACGGCGGCGGCCGTGGACGATGACGATGCGACAGACGAGACGGTGACGGTGACGCTGTCGGCGAGCGGTGGCGACTATGCCGGAATAAACGCCACGGCGACGGTGACGGTGACGGATGATGACACGGTCGGGTTGACGTTGAGCGGGTCGCCGGTGGCATTGACGGAAGGCAGCGCGGCCGGGACGTTCACGGTGGCGCTGGCGACACAGCCGAGCGCGTCGGTGACGGTATCGGTGGCGAGTAGTGATGCGGGCGCGGCCACGGCAAGTCCGGCGGCGCTGACGTTTACGACGGGCGATTGGAACACGGCGCAGGCGGTGACGGCGAGCGCGGTGGCCGATGACGATGCGACGGACGAGACAGTAACAGTGACGCTGGAGGCCGAAGGCGGTGACTATGCCGGAATAAACGCCACGGCAACGGTGACGGTGACGGATGACGACACGGTCGGGTTGACGTTGAGTGGGTCGCCGGTGTCGTTGACGGAAGGCGGCACGGACGGGGCATTCACGGTGGCCTTGGCGACGCAGCCGACGGCGACGGTGACGGTCTCGGTGGCGAGTAGCGACACGGGCGCGGCGACGGCAAGTCCGGCGGCACTGACGTTTGATGCAAGCAATTGGGATACGGCACAGTCGGTGACGGCGGCAGCTGTGGACGACGACGATGCAACGGATGAGACGGTGACGGTGACGCTGTCGGCGAGCGGTGGCGACTATGCCGGAATAAACGCCACAGCGACGGTGACGGTGGATGATGACGAGACAATCGGGTTGACGTTGAGCGGATCGCCGGTGGCATTGACGGAGGGAGGCACGGACGGGACGTTCACGGTGGTATTGACATCGCAGCCGACGGCGACAGTGACGGTGTCGGTGACGAGCTCGGACACGGGCGCAGCGACGGCAAGTCCGGCGGCGCTGACGTTTACGACGGGCGATTGGAACACGGCGCAGTCGGTGACGGCGAGCGCGGTGGCCGATGACGATGCAGCAGATGAGACCGTAACAGTGACGCTGTCGGCAGGTGGCGGCGACTATGCCGGGACAAGCGTCACGGCGACGGTGACGGTGACGGATGATGACACGGTCGGGTTGACGTTGAGCGGGACGCCGGTGGCATTGACGGAAGGGGGCACGGACGGGACATTCACGGTGGTGTTGACATCGCAGCCGACGGCCTCGGTGACGGTGTCGGTGGCGAGCAGTGATGCGGGCGCGGCGACGGCAAGTCCGGCAGCGCTGACGTTTGATGCAAGCAATTGGGACACGGCGCAGTCGGTGACGGCGGCGGCCGTGGACGATGACGATGCGACGGATGAGACGGTGACGGTGGCGCTGTCGGCGAGCGGTGGCGACTATGCCGGAATAAACGCCACGGCGACGGTGACGGTGACGGATGATGACACGGTCGGGTTGACGTTGAGCGGGTCGCCGGTGGCATTGACGGAAGGCGGCGCGGCCGGGACGTTCACGGTGGCGCTGGCGACACAGCCGAGCGCGTCGGTGACGGTATCGGTGGCGAGTAGCGACACGGGCGCGGCGACGGCAAGCCCGGCGGCGCTGACGTTTACGACGGGCGATTGGAACACGGCGCAGGCGGTGACGGCGAGCGCGGTGGCCGATGACGATGCGACGGACGAGACAGTAACAGTGACGCTGGAGGCCGAAGGCGGTGACTATGCCGGAATAAACGCCACGGCAACGGTGACGGTGACGGATGACGACACGGTCGGGTTGACGTTGAGTGGGTCGCCGGTGGCGTTGACGGAAGGCGGCGCGGACGGGACGTTCACGGTGGCGCTGGCGACGCAGCCGACGGCGACGGTGACGGTCTCGGTGGCGAGCAGCGATGCGGGGGCGGCGACGGCGAGTCCGGCGGCGCTGACGTTCACGACGGGCGATTGGAACACGGCGCAGTCGGTGACGGTGGCGGCCGTGGAGGATGATGACGCATCGGATGAGACCGTGGCAGTGACGCTGGAGGCCGAAGGCGGCGACTATGCCGGAATAAACGCCACGGCGACGGTGACGGTGACGGATGACGATACGCCGGGATTAGTGTTAAGTGCGACGACGTTGACGGTGACGGAAGGCGAGTCGGAGACGTTCACGGTGGTGTTGGCGACGCAGCCGACGGCGACGGTGACGGTGGAGGTGCAGAACAGCGATACGAGGTTGGTGACGGCGAGTCCGGGGACACTGACGTTCACGACGACGGATTGGAATACGGCGCAGACGGTGACGGCGAGCGCGGCGAACGATGACGATGTGTTGGATGAGACGGTGACGTTGTCGCTGGTGCCGAGAGGTGGCGGCTATGACTTTAGAATTGCCTCGGTAATAGTGACGGTGGACGATGACGACACGATCGAATTGACGTTGAGCGGGTCGCCGGTGGCATTGACGGAAGGGGGCACGGACGGGACGTTCACGGTGACGTTGGGGTCGCGGCCGACGGCGACGGTGACGGTGTCGGTGGCGAGTTCGGACACGGGCGCGGCGACGGCGAGTCCGGCGGCGCTGACGTTTACGACGGGCGATTGGAATACGGCGCAGACGGTGACGGCGGCAGCCGTGGACGATGACGATGCGACGGATGAGACGGTGACGGTGACACTGTCGGCGAGCGGTGGCGACTATGCCGGTGTGAGTGCGGCGGCGACGGTGATGGTAACGGATGACGATACGGTCGGGTTGGCGTTGAGCGCGACGAGCGTGGCATTGACGGAAGGCGGCGCGGACGGGACATTCACGGTGGCGTTGACAACGCAGCCGACGGTGACGGTGACAGTGTCGGTGGCGAGCAGCGACACGGGCGCAGTGACGGCGAGTCCGGCGACGCTGACGTTTGATGCAAGCAATTGGAACACGGCACAGTCGGTGACGGCGGCGGCCGTGGACGATAACGATCCGACGGACGAGACAGCGACGGTGACGCTGTCGGCGAGCGGCGGCGACTATGCCGGTGTGAGTGCTACGGCGACGGTAACGGTGACAGATGACGACACGGTCGGGTTGACGTTGGGCGGGTCGCCGGTGGCATTGACGGAAGGCGGTACGGACGGGACATTCACGGTGGCCTTGGCGACGCAGCCGACGGCATCGGTGACGGTGGCGGTGGCGAGCAGCGACACGGGCGCGGCGACGGTAAGTCCGGCGGCACTGACGTTTACGACGGGCGATTGGAACACGGCGCAGTCGGTGACGGCGAGCGCGGTGGCTGACGACGATGCGACGGATGAGACGGTGACGGTGACGCTGTCGGCGAGCGGCGGCGGCTATGCAGGGACAAGCGCCACGGCGACGGTAACGGTGGACGATGACGAGACAATCGGGCTGACGTTGAGCGGGTCGCCGGTGGCATTGACGGAGGGGGGCACGGACGGGACATTCACGGTGGTGTTGACATCGCAGCCGACGGCCTCGGTGACGGTGTCGGTGGCGAGCAGCGATGCGGGCGCGGTGACGGCAAGCCCGGCGGCGCTGACGTTCACGACGAGCGATTGGAATACGGCGCAGTCGGTGACGGCGGCGGCCGTGGACGATGACGATGCGACGGATGAGACCGTGGCAGTGACGCTGTCGGCGGGTGGTGGCGACTATGCCGGGACAAGCGCCACGGCAACGGTGACGGTGGACGACGACGAGACGATCGGGTTGACGTTGAGTGGGTCGCCGGTGGCGTTGACGGAAGGCGGCACGGCCGGGACGTTCACGGTGGTATTGACATCGCAGCCGACGGCGGCGGTGACGGTGTCGGTGGCGAGTAGCGACACGGGCGCGGCGACGGCGAGTCCGGCGGCGCTGACGTTCACGACGGGCGATTGGAACACGGCGCAGTCGGTGACGGCGGCGGCCGTGGACGATGACGATGCGACGGATGAGACCGTGACGGTGACGCTGTCGGCGAGCGGTGGCGACTATGCCGGAATAAACGCCACGGCGACGGTGACGGTGACGGATGACGATACGGTCGGCTTGACGTTGAGCGGGTCGCCGGTGGCATTGACGGAAGGCGGCGCGGACGGGACATTCACGGTGGCCTTGGCGACGCAGCCGACGGCAACAGTGACGGTGTCGGTGGCGAGCAGCGATACGGGTGCGGCGACGGCGAGCCCGGCAGCGCTGACGTTTACGACGGGCGATTGGAATACGGCGCAGGCGGTGACGGCGGCGGCTGTGGCCGATGACGATGCGACGGACGAGACGGTGACGGTGACGCTGGCGGCCGAAGGCGGCGACTATGCCGGAATAAACGCCACGGCGACAGTGACGGTGACGGATGACGACACGGTCGGGTTGACGTTGAGCGGGTCGCCGGTGGCGTTGACGGAAGGCGGCACGGACGGCACATTCACGGTGGCGTTGGCGACGCAGCCGACGGCGGCGGTGACGGTATCGGTGGCGAGCAGCGACACGGGGGCGGTGACGGCGAGTCCGGCGGCGCTGACGTTTACGACGACGGATTGGAACACGGCGCAGTCGGTGACGGCGAGCGCGGTGGCTGACGACGATGCGACGGATGAGACGGTGATGGTGACGTTGTCGGCGGGTGGCGGCGACTATGCCGGGACAAGCGCCACGGCGACGGTAACGGTGGACGATGACGAGACGATCGGGTTGGCATTGAGTGGGACGCCGGTGGCATTGACCGAAGGTGGCGCGGACGGGACATTCACGGTGGCGCTGACGTCGCAGCCGACGGCGACGGTGACGGTGTCGGTGGCGAGCAGCGACGCGGGAGCGGTGACAGCAAGTCCGGCGACACTGACGTTTACGACAAGCGATTGGAACACGGCGCAGTCGGTGACGGCGAGCGCGGTGGCCGATGACGATGCGACGGATGAGACCGTGACAGTGACGCTGTCGGCGGGTGGCGGCGACTATGCCGGGACAAGCGCGACGGCAACGGTGACGGTGGACGATGGCGGGACGATTGGATTGACGTTGAGTGGATCGCCGGTGGCATTGACCGAAGGCGGCACGGACGGGACGTTCACAGTGATGCTGACGTCGCAGCCGACGGCATCGGTGACAGTGTCGGTGGCGAGCTCGGACACGGGCGCGGCGACGGCGAGTCCGGCAGCGCTGACGTTTGATGCAAGCAATTGGAATACGGCGCAGTCGGTGACGGCGAGCGCGGTGGACGATGACGATGCGACGGATGAGACGGTGACGGTGACGCTGTCGGCGAGCGGCGGCGACTATGCCGGAATAAACGCGACAGCGACGGTGACAGTGGACGACGACGAGACGATCGGGTTGGTGTTGAGTTGGATAGATGTGGAGGCTCGGGAAAAACATTTCTTGCACCCGGCATTCCCGGTGGCGTTGGCATCGCAGCCGAGCGCGACGGTGACGGTGACGGTGACGAATCCGGACCCGGGGGCAGTGGAGGTGACTCCGACGGCGCTGACGTTTACGACGGCGAACTGGAGTACGTCGCAGAATGTGTCGGTAATCCCAGAGGACGATGATGATGCGGCGGATGAAACGGTGCTGGTGACGTTGACGGCGAGTGGTGGCGACTATGCTGGGGTCAACGGGACGGTAACGGTGACGGTGATTGATAGTGAGACGGCGGAGATGACGTTGAGTGGGGCACCGGTGGCACTGACGGAAGGCGGCACGGACGGGACATTCACGATGGTGTTGACGCATGTGCCGACGGAATCCGTGACGATGGCGGTCGCGAGTAGCGATACGGGAGCGGTGACGGCGAGTCCGGCGGCGCTGACGTTCACGACGACGAATTGGAATACGGCGCAGACGGTGACGGCGAGCGCAGTGGACGATGATGATGCGGCGGACGAGACGGTGACGGTGACGGTGACGGCATCGGGGGCGCGTGAATATGAGTCGATGACGAGGACGGCGACGGTGACGGTGACGGACGACGATACGGTTGGATTGACGTTGAGCGGGTCGCCGGTGGCGTTGACGGAAGGCGGCACGGACGGGGCGTTCACGGTGGCGTTGGCGACGCAGCCGAGCGCCGAGGTGACGGTATCGGTGGCGAGCAGCGATGCGGGGGCGGCGACGGCAAGTCCGGCGGCGCTGACGTTCACGACGAGCGATTGGAATACGGCACAGTCGGTGACAGCGAGTGCGGTGGCCGATGACGATGCGACGGATGAGACCGTGACGGTGACGCTGTCGGCGAGCGGCGGCGACTATGCCGGAATAAACGCCACGGCAACGGTGACGGTGGACGATGACGAGACAATCGGGTTGACGTTGAGCGGGTCGCCGGTGGCGTTGACGGAAGGCGGCACGGCTGGGACGTTCACGGTGGTACTGACATCACAGCCGACGGCGACGGTAACGGTGGCGGTGGCGAGCTCGGACACGGGCGCGGCGACGGCGAGTCCGGCGGCGCTGACGTTCACAACAAGCGATTGGAACACGGCGCAGTCGGTGACGGCGAGCGCGGTGGCCGATGACGATGCGACGGATGAGACGGTGACGGTGACGGTGACGGCAAGCGGCGGCGACTATGCCGGGACAAGCGCCACGGCGACGGTAACGGTGACGGATGACGATACGGTCGGGTTGACGTTGAGTGGGTCGCCGGTGGCATTGACGGAAGGCGGCGCGGACGGGACGTTCACGGTGGCGTTGGCGACGCAGCCGACGGCGACGGTAACAGTGTCGGTGGCGAGCAGCGATACGGGCGCGGCGACGGCAAGTCCGGCGGCGCTGACGTTTACGACGAGCGATTGGAACACGGCGCAGTCGGTGACGGCGAGCGCGGTGGCCGATGACGATGCGACGGATGAGACGGTGACGGTAACGTTGTCGGCGAGCGGCGGCGACTATGCCGGTGTGAGCGCTGCGGCGACGGTGACGGTGACGGATGACGAGACGACGGGATTGACGTTGAGTGGGTCTCCGGTGGCATTGACGGAAGGCGGTACAACCGGGACGTTCACGGTGGCGTTGACATCGCAGCCGACGGCGGCGGTGACAGTGGCGGTGGCGAGCTCGGACACGGGCGCGGTGACGGTGAGTCCGGCGGCGCTGACGTTCACGACGACGGATTGGAATACGGCGCAGGCAGTGACGGCGGCGGCCGCGGACGATGCAGATGCGACGGATGAGACGGTGACGGTGACGTTGACGGCGTCGGGAGCGACGGAATATGGGTCGGCGACGGCAACGGCGACGGTGACGGTGGATGATGACGAGACGGTCGGGATGACGTTGAGCACGACGACGTTGTCGATGACGGAAGGCGAGACGGAGACGTTTACGGTGGCACTGACGTCGCAGCCGAGCGGGAACGTGACGGTGACGGCGGCGGGCTTCGATTCAAGCGTGTTGTTGTTGTTGCCGGGGACGCTGGTGTATACGCCGACGAACTGGACAACGGAGCAGACAATTTCAGTGTTGGCATCTCCGGACGTGGATGTGGCGGACGAGTCGGAGACGATAACGCTGTATGCGACTGGCGGAGGCTACGGCAATTCCCTCAACCCGACAACGGCGGCGGTGACGGTAACGGTGACGGATAACGATGTGGCGGCGTTGACGCTGAGCGCGGGATCGTTGCCAATCACGGAAGGAGCAGCGGCGACCTTCACGGTGGCGTTGTCGCATATGCCGTCGGCGGCAGTGACGCTGGCGGTGGCGAGTGACGATGTTGGGGCGGCGACGGCGAATCCGGCGGCGCTGACGTTCGGCACGGGCAACTGGCAGACGGCGCAGACGGTGACGGTGAACGCGGTCCAGGATGCGGACGTGGCGAGTGAGAACGTGACGGTGTCGTTGACGGCGTCGGGTTCGACGGATTATGCGGGGGTGAGCGGCGAGGTGCTGGTGGTGGTGTCAGAGGACGATGGGGTGGCGGCGTTGACGGTGTCGGCAACGGCGTTGACGGTGGCGGAAGGTGCGGACGAGACCTTTACGGTGACGCTGTCGCATGCGCCGAAGAGTTCGGTGACGGTGACAGTGGCGGGCGCGGATGCGGCGGTGGCGACGGTCAGTCCAGGGGCGCTGACGTATACGTCGACGAGTGGATTGACGCAGACGGTGACGGTGAGTGGGGTGTCGGATGCGGACATCGAGGATGAGACGTTGACGTTGACGTTGTCGGGTTCGGCGGAATACGCGGCGGCGAGCGCGACGGTGGCGGTGAAGGTGGAGGATGACGATGAGGCGGAGTTGACGCTTTCGACATCGTCGTTGACGGTCGCGGAAGGCGCGGACGGGACGTTCACGGTGGCACTGACATCGCAGCCGACGGCGGCAGTGACGGTATCGGTGGCGAGCAGCGACACGGGCGCGGCGACGGCAAATCCGGGGTCGCTGACGTATACGACGGCGAACTGGTCGACGGCGCAGACGGTGACGGTGAGCGGCGAGTCGGATTCGGATGCGGCGGATGAGACGGTGGCGCTGACGCTGACGGCCTCGGGGGCGAGTGAATATGCGTCGGTGAGCGCGACGGCGACGGTAACGGTGGACGATGACGAGGCGGCGGGGTTGACGTTGTCGGCAACGACGCTGACGGTGGAGGAAGGCAAGGACGAGACCTTCACGGTGGCATTGGCGGTACAGCCGACGGGCTCGGTGGTGGTGTCGGTGTTGAGCGCGGACACCGGGGCGGCGAAGGCAAATCCGGGATCGTTGACGTATACGACCACGAACTGGAACACGGCGCAGACGGTGACGGTGAGCGGCGAGTCGGATGCGGATGCGACGGATGAGTCGGTGGCAGTGTCGCTGACGGCCTCGGGGGCGAGTGAATATGGATCGGTCACGGCGACGGTGACGGTAACGGTAACTGATGACGAGACGGCAGGGTTGACCTTGAGTGGGACGCCGGTGGCGTTGACGGAAGGCGGCGCGGACGGGACCTTCACGGTGGCGTTGTCGACGCAGCCGAGCGCGACGGTGACGGTGTCGGTGACCAGTGGCGATGAAGGCGCGGCGACGGTGAGTCCGGCGGTACTGACGTATACGACGAGCGACTGGGCGACGGCGCAGGCGGTGACGGCGGCGGCCGTGGACGATGGCGATGCGACGGATGAGACGGTGACGGTGACACTGGCGGCCTCAGGGGCGACGGAATATGGGTCAGTCACGGCGCAGGCGGTGGTGACGGTGGACGATGACGAGACGGCCGAATTGACGTTGTCGGCAACGACGCTGACGGTGGAGGAAGGCAAGAACGAGACGTTCACGGTGGCGTTGTCGACGCAGCCGAGCGCGGCGGTGTCGGTGTCGGTGGTGAGCGCGAACACCCTGGCGGCGAAGGTGAATCCGGCGGCGCTGACGTATACGACGGCAAACTGGTCGACGGCGCAGACGGTGACGGTGAGTGGCGAGTCGGACCCGGATGCGGTGGATGAGGACGTAGCGCTGACGCTGACGGCGTCGGGGGCGAGTGAATATGGGTCGGTGACCAGCACGATGACGGTGACGGTGGACGATGACGAGGATGCGGAGTTGGCGTTGAGCGCGACGACGTTGACGTTGACGGAAGGAGGTACTTCGGGGACGTTCACGGTGATGTTGTCGGCGCAGCCGACGGCTGCGGTGACGGTGGCGGTAGCAAACAGCGACAGCGGGGCGGCGACGGTCAGTCCGGCGGCGCTGACGTTCACGACGAGCGATTGGAACACGGCGCAGACGGTGACGGCGACGCCAGTGGATGACGACGATGCGGCCGATGAATTGGTGTCGGTGACGCTGACGACCTCCGGGGCGGCGGAATATGCAACGGCGAGCGGTAAGGTCGAAGTGACGGTGGACGACGACGAGGATGCGGCCTTGACGGTGTCGACGACGGCGTTGACGCTGGCGGAGGGCACGTCGGGGACGGTGGCGGTGGCACTGTCGCATGTGCCGACGGCCTCGGTGACAGTGGCGGTGACAGTGACGGATGTCGGCTTCGGCGGGGTCAACAAGCTGACGGTGTCGCCGACGGCGCTGACGTTCGGCACGGCGAATTGGGATACGGCGCAGACGGTGACGGTGAATGCAGTGACGGATGCGGACGACGACGACGAGACGGCAACGGTGAAGCTGACGGCGTCGGGGGCACCGGGATATGAGTCGGTCGAGGCGGAAGTGGCGGTGACGGTGGTGGACGGCGCGGGCGCCCTGAGTCTGGGCGCGACGCGGGTGGAGGTGACGGAAGGCGCAACGGCGTCGTTGACAGTGGCGTTGTCGCGGTTGCCGTCGGCTTCGGTGACGGTGTCGGTGTCCAGTGGCGATACCGCCGTGGCGACGGTCAGTCCGGGATCGCTGGTCTTCACGACGGCCAACTGGGATACGGCGCAGACGTTGACGGTGACGGGCGAGGAGGATGCGGATGCGTCGGATGAGCAGACCTTATTGACATTGGCGGCATCGGGGGCGTCGGAGTATCTGGGAGTGACGACGACGGCGGTGGCGGCGGTGACGGATGATGAGCAGGCGAATCTGGTGTTGAGCGCGACGAGTGTGGCGTTGGCGGAAGGCGTGTCGGGGACCTTCACGGTGGCGCTGTCGCATGCGCCGTCGGGGTCGGTGGGCGTGACGTTGGCGAATGGCGATGCGGGGGCGGTGACGGCGAGTCCGGCGTCGCTGACGTTTGACGCGAGCAATTGGGATACGGCGCAGACGGTGACGGTGAGCGCGGTGGAGGACGATGATGCGTCGGATGAGACGGTGACGTTGACGTTGACGGCGGGAGGCGCGGCGACGGAATATGCCGGGGTGAGCGCATCGGTGACGGTGACGGTGACGGACGATGACGAAGTGGGTCTGGCTGTCAGCACGCTGAGTATGACGGTGACCGAGGGGACGACGGGGACATTCACGGCGGCGTTGACCTCGCAGCCGAGCGCGGCGGTGACGGTGGCGACCTCGAGTACGGATACGGGCGCGGTGACGGCGAGTCCGGCGGCGCTGACGTTCAGCACGAGCGATTGGTCGACGGCGCAGACGGTGACGGTGACGGGTGTCGGGGATGCGGATGCGAGAGATGAGACGGTGCGGGTGACGTTGACGGCGTCGGGGGCGACGGAGTACGCCTCGGAGAGCGGCGAGGTGTCGGTGTTTGTGGATGACGATGAATCGGTAGGGTTGGCGTTGAGCGCACAGACGGTGGCCGCGACGGAAGGCGGTGCAGCCGGCACATTCACGGTGGCGTTGTCGGCGTTGCCGAGCGCGTCGGTGACGGTTGCGGTGTCGAGCGGGGATACGGGAGCGGTGACGGTGAGTCCGGCATCACTGACGTATACGACGACGAACTGGAGCACAGTGCAGACGGTGACGGCGACACCCGTGGACGATAACGATGCGACGGACGAGACGGTGACAGTGACGCTGTCGGCCTCGGGGGCATCGGAGTATGGATCGGTGACGGACACGGTGGCGGTGACGGTGGATGACGATGAGACGGCGAGCCTGGTATTCAGCGCGACGAGTGTGGCGTTGACGGAAGGCGCGTCGGGGACCTTCACGGTGGCGCTGTCGGATGCGCCGTCGGGAGTCGTGGGCGTGGTGCTGGCGAGCGGCGACACAGGCGCAGTGACGGTGAGTCCGGCGACGCTGACGTTTGACGCGAGCGATTGGGCCACGGCGCAGACGGTGACGGCAAGCGCGGCGCAGGATACGGATGTGCAGGATGAGACGGTGACGGTGACGGCGACGGCGTCAGGGACGACGGAGTATGCGGGAGTGAGTGGGACGGTGACGGTGACGGTGGACGATGACGAGGCGGCATCGTTGCGGTTGAGCACGACGAGCGTGGCGTTGACGGAAGGGGGCGCATCAGGATCGTTCCTGGTGGAGTTGTCGGCGGCGCCGTCGGGATCAGTGACGGTGGCGGTGGCGAGCGCGGATACGGGCGCGGTGACGGCGAGTCCGGCATCGCTGACGTTCAGCACGTCGAACTGGAGCACGGCGCAGACGGTGTCGGTGAGTGCGGTCTCGGATGCGGATGCGGCGGATGAGTCGGTGGAAGTGACACTGACGGCATCGGGGGCATCGGAGTATGGATCGGTGACGGACACGGTGACGGTGACGGTGGACGATGACGAGACAGCGGCGCTGGATTTGAGCACGACGCTCGTGACGGTGGATGAAGGCACGTCGGAGACGTTCACACTGGCGTTGTCGCGTGTGCCGACGGCGTCGGTGACGGTGGCGGTGTCAAGCGCGGATGAAGGCGCGGTGACGGTGAGTCCGGCGACGCTGACATTCACGACAACAAACTGGGCGACCGATCAGACGGTGACGGTGAGCGGAGTGTCGGATGACGATGCGGCGGAGGAAGAGGTGACGGTGACCTTGACGGCGTCGGGAGCGCCGGGGTATGAGTCGGTGACGGATTCGGTGACAGTCGAGGTGTGGGAGGACGACATCGCGGAATTGACGCTGTCGGTGAAGGAGTTGACGGTGGCCGAGAGCGCGACCGGGACGTTCACGGTGGCGTTGTCGCATGTGCCGAGCGCGGCGGTGACGGTGGCGGTGTCGAGCGACGCCACGGCGGTGGCGACGGTGAGTCCGGCATCGCTGACGTTTACGGCGACGGACTGGTCGACGGATCAGACGGTGACGGTGAGCGGCGTGGAGGACGCCAATGCAGCGGAGGATCTGGCGACAGTGCTGCTGGAGGCGTCGGGCGCGGAGGAATACGAATTCACGACGGCCGAACTGGAGGTTCGGGTGACGGATGAGGACCAGGCGTCGTTGACGTTGTCGACGACGACGATGGCATTGACGGAAGGCGGCGCGGCCGACACGTTCACGGTGGTGTTGACGTCGCAGCCGACGGATTCGGTGACGGTGTCGGTGACGAGTGCAGATACGGGCGCGGCGACGGCGAGCCCGGCGGCGCTGACGTTCACGACCAGTGATTGGGACACGGCGCAGACGGTGACAGCGAGCGCGGTGGACGATGATGACGCTTTGGATGAGACGGTGGCGGTGACGCTGGCGTCGTCGGGGGCGGACGAGTATGTCGGCGTGAGTGCTGCGGCGACGGTGACAGTGGACGATGACGAGGCGGCCGGGTTGACGTTGTCGACAACGAGTGTGGCGTTGACGGAAGGCGGTGTGGCCAACACGTTCACGGTGGCATTGGCGACGCAGCCGAGCGCGGCGGTGACAGTGTCGGTGACGAGCGCGGATGAAGGCGCGGTGACGGCAAGTCCGGCGGCGTTGACGTATACGACGGCGAACTGGGCGACGGCGCAGACGGTGACGGCGAGTGCGGTGGAGGATGATGACGCTTCGGATGAGACGGTAGCGGTGACGCTGGCGGCCAGCGGCGGCGACTATGCCGGAATAAGTGCCACGGCGACGGCGACGGTGGATGATGATGAAGCGACGGCACTGGAGTTGTCGACGACGAAGTTGTCATTGTCGGAAGGCAAGGGCGGGAGCTTCACGGTGGCGCTGGCGACGCAGCCGAGTGCGGAAGTGACGGTGTCGGTGACAAGCAGCGATACGGGCGCGGTGACAGTGGATTCGGCGACGCTGACGTTCAGCACAACGAACTGGTCGACGGCGCAGACGGTGGCGGCCTCTTCAGTGGCGGATGACGATGCGGCGGATGAGGAAGTGACGGTGACACTGTCGGCGGCCGGTGGCGACTATGCCGGGGTGAGTGCGTCGGTGACGGTAACGGTGGGGGATGCCGATGATGCATCGCTGTCGTTGAGTACGACGACGGTGACGGTGGACGAAGGTGCGAGCGGGACCTTCACGGTGGCGCTGGCGCGCCCGCCGAGTGCGGAAGTGACGGTGTCGGTGGTCAGTGATGACACGGGCGCGGCGACGGTGAGTCCGGCGGCGCTGACGTTCACGACCAGTGATTGGGACACGGCGCAGACGGTGACGGTGAGCGGCGAGCAGGACGCTGATTTTGACGACGAGACGCCAGCGCTGTCGGTGACGGCATCGGGGGCGGATGAGTATGTCGGCGTGAGCGACACGGTATCGGTGAAGGTGACGGATGACGAGGATCCGGCACTGGAGTTGTCGGTGACGACGTTGTCGCTGACGGAAGGCGGTGCGACCGGGACCTTCACGGTGAGGTTGTCGGAGGCGCCGACGGGCAAGGTTGCGGTGGAGCTGTCGAGCGCCGATGAGAGTGCGGTGACGGTTTCGCCGGGGTCGCTGGCGTATACGGCGGCCGATTGGGATACGGCGCAGACGGTGACGGTGACGGCGATCGCGGATGCGGATCTGGAAGACGAGACGGTGGAGGTGAATCTGAAGGCGGGCGGTGGCGGCTATGTCGGGGTGCGCGCAGCGGTGACGGTATCGGTGACGGATGACGATGCGGCGTCGCTGGCGTTGAGTGCGACGGAGCTGACGGTGGACGAAAACTCCAGCGGGACGTTCACGGCGGCGCTGTCGTATGAGCCGTCGGGAGAGGTGACGGTGTCGTTGTCCAGTGACGACACGGGGGCGGCGACGGTGAGTCCGGCGACGCTGACGTTCAGCACGAAGAACTGGTCGACGGCGCAGACGGTGACGGTGCGCGGGGTTGCGGACAGAGATGCGGCGGACGAGGCGGTGACGGTGACGCTGACGGCGAGTGGCGGCGGCTATGCCGGGGTGAGCGCCGAGGTGGCGGTGACGGTGGAGGATGCGGAGACGGCGGACTTGCTGTTGTCGACTTCATCGCTGACGGTGGCGGAAGGCACGGACGGGACGTTCACGGTGACATTGACGCGTTTGCCATCGGCGGCGGTGACGGTGACGGTGACGAGTAGCGATGTGGACGCGGTGAGGGTGAGAACGGGGACGTTGACGTATGCGGCAGGGATTGGGTCGGCGCAGACGGTGACGGTGATCGGGGTTTCGGATTTGGATGCGGCGGATGAAGAAGTGACGCTGACGCTGACGGCGTCGGGGGCGGCCGAGTATGTTGGCGTGAATGCGACGGCGACGGTGACGGTGACGGATGATGAGCAGGCGGCGCTGGCGTTGAGTGTGACGGGGTTGACGGTCAATGAAGATTCCACCGAGACCTTCACGGTGGCGTTGTCGCATGTGCCGACGGCGGCGGTGACGGTATCGGTGGCAAGCGACGATGAAGGAGCGGCGACGGTGGATTCGGCGACGTTGACGTATACGACCACGAACTGGCGGGCGCCACAGACGGTGACGGTGAGCGGGGTTTCGGATGCGGATACGTCGGATGAGACGGTGGCGGTGACGCTGGCGGCGTCGGGGGCGACGGAATATGGATCGGTCACGACGACGGTGACGGCGACGGTGACGGATGACGACACGGCCGGGTTGACGTTGAGCGGGTCGCCGGTGGCGTTGACGGAAGGCGGCGCGGACGGAACGTTCACGGTGGCGCTGGCGACGCAGCCGACGGTGACGGTGACGGTGGCGGTGCTCAGTGATGACAGGGGCGCGGTGACGGCAAGCCCGGCAGCGCTGACGTTTGATGCAAGCAATTGGAACACAGCGCAGTCGGTAACGGCGAGCGCGGTGGACGATAACGATGCGACGGATGAGACGGTGACGGTGACGCTGGAGGCTGAAGGCGGCGACTATGCCGGGACAAGCGCCACGGCAACGGTAACGGTGACGGATGACGACACGGCCGGGTTGACGTTGAGCGGGTCGCCGGTGGCGTTGACGGAAGGAGGCTCCTCTGGGACATTCACGGTGGCCTTGGCGACGCAGCCGACGGCGACGGTGACGGTCTCGGTGGCGAGCAGCGATGCGGGGGCGGCGACGGCGAGTCCGGCGGCGCTGACGTTCACGACGGGCGATTGGAACACGGCGCAGTCGGTGACGGTGGCGGCCGTGGAGGATGATGACGCATCGGATGAGACCGTGGCAGTGACGCTGGAGGCCGAAGGCGGCGACTATGCCGGAATAAACGCCACGGCGACGGTGACGGTGACGGATGACGATACGCCGGGATTAGTGTTAAGTGCGACGACGTTGACGGTGACGGAAGGCGAGTCGGAGACGTTCACGGTGGTGTTGGCGACGCAGCCGACGGCGACGGTGACGGTGGAGGTGCAGAACAGCGATACGAGGTTGGTGACGGCGAGTCCGGGGACACTGACGTTCACGACGACGGATTGGAATACGGCGCAGACGGTGACGGCGAGCGCGGCGAACGATGACGATGTGTTGGATGAGACGGTGACGTTGTCGCTGGTGCCGAGAGGTGGCGGCTATGACTTTAGAATTGCCTCGGTAATAGTGACGGTGGACGATGACGACACGATCGAATTGACGTTGAGCGGGTCGCCGGTGGCATTGACGGAAGGGGGCACGGACGGGACGTTCACGGTGACGTTGGGGTCGCGGCCGACGGCGACGGTGACGGTGTCGGTGACGAGTTCGGACACGGGCGCGGCGACGGCAAGTCCGGCGACGTTGACGTTTACGAGGACGGATTGGGATACGGCGCAGACGGTGACGGCGACAGCCGTGGACGATGACGATGCGACGGATGAGACGGTGACGGTGACGCTGTCGGCATCGGGGGCGTCGGAATATGGATCGGTCGCGGCCACGGCGACGGTGACGGTGACGGATGACGATACGGTCGGCTTGACGCTGAGCGGGACGCCGGTGGCATTGACGGAAGGCGGCGCGGACGGGACATTCACGGTGGTATTGACATCGCAGCCGACGGCGACGGTGACAGTGTCGGTGGCGAGCAGCGACACGGGCGCAGTGACGGCGAGTCCGGCGACGCTGACGTTTGATGCAAGCAATTGGAACACGGCACAGTCGGTGACGGCGGCGGCCGTGGACGATAACGATCCGACGGACGAGACGGTGACGGTGACGCTGGAGGCCGAAGGCGGCGACTATGCCGGTGTGAGTGCTACGGCGACGGTAACGGTGACAGATGACGACACGGTCGGGTTGACGTTGGGCGGGTCGCCGGTGGCATTGACGGAAGGCGGCACGGACGGGACATTCACGGTGGCCTTGGCGACGCAGCCGACGGCATCGGTGACGGTGGCGGTGGCGAGCAGCGACACGGGCGCGGCGACGGCAAGTCCGGCGGCGCTGACGTTCACGACGGGCGATTGGAATACGGCGCAGACGGTGACGGCGGCGGCCGTGGACGATGACGATGCGACGGATGAGACGGTGACGGTGACGTTGTCGGCGAGCGGCGGCGACTATGCCGGGACAAGCGCCACGGCGACGGTAACGGTGGACGATGACGAGACGGTCGGGATGACGTTGAGCACGACGACGTTGTCGATGACGGAAGGCGAGACGGAGACGTTTACGGTGGCGCTGACGTCGCAGCCGAGCGGGAACGTGACGGTGACGGCGGCGGGCTTCGATTCAAGCGTGTTGTTGTTGTTGCCGGGGACGCTGGTGTATACGCCGACGAACTGGGCGACGGCGCAGACAATTTCAGTGTTGGCGGTTCCGGACGTGGATGTGGCGGACGAGTCGGAGACGATAACGCTGAATGCGACTGGCGGAGGCTACGGCACTTCCCTCAACCCGGTAACGGCGGCGGTGACGGTAACGGTGACGGATGACGATGTGGCGTCGTTGACGTTGTCGACGACGAAGTTGTCCTTGTCGGAAGGCAAGGGCGGGAGCTTCACGGTGGCGCTGGCGACGCAGCCGAGTGCGGAAGTGACGGTGTCGGTGACAAGCAGCGATACGGGCGCGGTGACGGTGGATCCGGCGACGCTGACCTTCACGACCAGTGATTGGGCAACGGCGCAGACGGTGGCGGCCTCGTCAGTGGCGGATGACGATGCGGCGGATGAGACGGTGGCGGTGACGCTGGCGGCCAGCGGCGGCGACTATGCCGGGGTGAGCGCGTCGGTGACGGTAACGGTGGGGGATGTCGATGATGCATCGCTGTCGTTGAGTACGACGTCGGTGACGGTGACGGAAGGTTCGACCGAGACCTTCACGGTGGCGCTGGCGCGCCCGCCGAGTGCGGAAGTGACGGTGTCGGTGGTCAGTGATGACACGGGCGCGGCGACGGTGAGTCCGGCGGCGCTGACGTTCACGACCAGTGATTGGGACACGGCGCAGACGGTGACGGTGAGCGGCGAGCAGGACAGTGATTTTGGGGACGAGGCGCTGGAGCTGTCGTTGACGGCATCGGGCGCGGACGAGTATGTCGGCGTGAGCGCGACGGCGAAGGTGACGGTGGAGGATGATGAGGTGACGACGCTGGAGCTGTCGGTGACGAAGTTGTCATTGTCGGAAGGCAAGGGCGGGAGCTTCACGGTGGCACTGGGGTCGCAGCCGACGGATTCGGTGACGGTATCGGTGACGAGCAGCGATACGGGCGCGGTGACAGTGGATCCGGCAACGCTGACGTTCAGCACAACGAACTGGTCGACGGCGCAGACGGTGGCCGCATCGTCGGTGGCGGATGACGATGCGGCGGATGAGGAAGTGACGGTGACACTGTCGGCGGCCGGTGGCGGCTATGCCGGGGTGAGCACGTCGATGACGGTGACGGTGGGGGATACCGATGATGCGTCGCTGTCGTTGAGTGTGACGACGGTGACGGTGGACGAAGGTGCGAGCGGGACCTTCACGGTGGCGCTGGCACGGCCGCCGAGTGCGGAAGTGACGGTGTCGATGGTCAGTAATGACACGGGTGCGGCGACGGTGAGTCCGGCGGCGCTGACGTTCACGACCAGTGATTGGGACACGGCGCAGACGGTGACGGTGAGCGGCGAGCAGGACGCTGATTTTGACGACGAGACGCCGGCGCTGTCGGTGACGGCATCGGGGGCGGATGAGTATGTCGGCGTGAGCGACACGATATCGGTGAAGGTGGTGGATGATGAGGATCCGGCACTGGAGTTGTCGGTGACGACGTTGTCGCTGACGGAAGGCGGTGCGGCCGGGACCTTCACGGTGAAGTTGTCGGAGGTGCCGACGGGCGCGGTTGCGGTGGAGTTGTCGAGCGCCGATGAGAGCGCGGTGACGGTTTCGCCGGTATCGCTGGCGTATACGGCGACCGATTGGGACACGGCGCAGACGGTGACGGTGACGGCGATTGCGGATGTGGATCTGGAAGACGAGACGGTGGAGGTGAATCTGAAGGCGGGCGGTGGCGGCTATGTCGGGGTGCGCGCAGCGGTGACGGTATCGGTGACGGATGACGATGAGGCGTCGCTGGCGTTGAGTGCGACGGAGTTGACGGTGGACGAAAACTCCAGCGGGACGTTCACGGTGGCGCTGTCGTATCAGCCGTCGGGAGAGGTGACGGTGTCGTTGTCCAGTGACGACACGGGGGCGGCGACGGTGAGTCCGGCGACGCTGAAGTTTGGCACGAAGACCTGGGCGACGGCGCAGACGGTGACGGTGCGCGGGGTTGCGGACAGAGATGCGGCGGACGAGGCGGTGACGGTGACGCTGACGGCGAGCGGAGGCGGCTATGCCGGGGTGAGCGCCGAGGTGGCGGTGACGGTGGAGGATGCGGAGACGGCGGACTTGCTGTTGTCGACTTCATCGTTGACGGTGGCGGAAGGCACGGACGGGACGTTCACGGTGACATTGACGCGTTTGCCGTCGGCGGCGGTGACGGTGACAGTGACGAGTAGCGATGTGGACGCGGTGAGGGTGAGAACGGGGACGTTGACGTATGCGGCAGGGACCGGGTCGGCGCAGACGGTGACGGTGATCGGGGTTTCGGATCTGGATGCGGCGGATGAAGAAGTGACGCTGACGCTGACGGCGTCGGGGGCGGCCGAATATGTTGGCGTGAATGCGACGGCGACGGTGACGGTGACGGATGATGAGCAGGCGGCGTTGGCGTTGAGTGTGACGCAGTTGAGGACACGGGAAGGTGCCAGCCAGACCTTCACGGTGGCGTTGTCGCATGTGCCGACGGCGACGGTGACGGTGGCGATGACAAGCAGCGATGAAGGAGCAGTGAGGGTGACGAGACCGAAGACGTTGACGTATACGACCGCAAACTGGCGGACGGCGCAGACGGTGACGGTGACGGGGGTTCCGGATGCGGATGCGTCGGATGAGACGGTAGCGGTGAGGCTGACGGCGTCGGGAGCGGACGAGTATGACTCGGTGACAGGCACGGTGACGGTGACGGTGGACGATGATGAGGTGGTGACGCTGGAGTTGTCGACGAAGAGGTTGTCGTTGTCGGAAGGCAAGGCCAGGACATTCACGGTGGCGCTGGGGTCGCAGCCGAGTGCGGAAGTGACGGTGGCGGTGCTCAGTGATGACAGGGGCGCGGTGACAGTGAATCCGACGGCACTGACGTTCAGCACGTCAAACTGGTCGACGGCGCAGACGGTGACGGCGACATCGGTGGCGGATGACGACGCGGCGGATGAGGAAGTGACGGTGACGCTGGAGGCCGAAGGCGGCGACTATGCCGGGGCGCGTTCGGCGGTGATCGTGACGGTGGACGATGATGGGGCGAAAACACTGGAGTTGTCGACGACGAAGTTGTCGTTGTCGGAAGGCAAGGGCGGGAGCTTCACGGTGGTGTTGGGGTCACAGCCGAGCGGGTCGGTGACGGTGTCGGTGACAAGCGACGATACGGGAGCGGTGACAGTGGATCCGGCGGCGCTGACGTTCAGCACGTCAAACTGGTCGACGGCGCAGACGGTGGCAGCGTCGTCGGTGGCCGATGACGATGCGGCGGATGAGGAAGTGACGGTGACGCTGTCGGCGGCCGGAGGCGACTATGCCGGGGTGAGTGCGGCGGTGACGGTGACGGTGGGGGATGTCGATGATGCATCGCTGTCGCTGAGTACGACGACGGTGACGGTGGACGAAGGTTCGAGCGAGACCTTCACGGTGGCGCTGGCGCGGCCACCGAGTGCGGAAGTGACGGTGTCGGTGGCGAGTAGCGACACGGGCGCGGCAACGGCGAGTCCGACGGCGCTGACGTATACGACGACGAACTGGTCGACGGCGCAGACGGTGACGGTGAGCGGCGAGCAGGACGCTGATTTTGACGACGAGACGCTGGCGGTGTTGTTGACGGCATCGGGCGCGGACGAGTATGAGGTGGTGAGGGCCGGAGTAGCGGTGAAAGTGGTGGATGATGAGGATCCGGCACTGGAGTTGTCGGTGACGACGTTGTCACTGACGGAAGGCGGTGCGACCGGGACCTTTACGGTGAAGTTGTCGGAGGCGCCGACGGGCAAGGTTGCGGTGGAGTTGTCGAGCGCCGATGCGAGTGCGGTGACGGTTTCGCCGGGGTCGCTGGCGTATACAGCGGCCGATTGGGATACGGCGCAGACGGTGACGGTGACGGCGATTGAGGATGTGGATCTGGAAGACGAGACGGTGGAGGTGAATCTGAAGGCGGGCGGTGGCGGCTATGCCGGGGTGCGTGCGACAGTGACGGTATCGGTGACGGATGACGATGAGGCGTCGCTGTCGTTGAGTGTGACGGAGTTGACGGTGGACGAAGGCTCCAGCGTGACCTTCACGGTGGCGTTGGGGTCGCAGCCGAGCGTGGCAAGGGTGTTGGTGTCGGTGACAAGCGACGATACGGGGGCGGTGACGGCGAGTCCGGCGGCGCTGACGTTCAGCACGTCAAACTGGTTGACGGCGCAGAGGGTGACGGTGCACGGGGTCGCGGACAGAGATGCTATGGATGAGGAAGTGACGGTGAAGCTGTTGGCGCGCGGCGGTGACTATGCCGGGGTGAGTGCGGCGGTGACCGTGACGGTGGAGGATGTCGATGATGCATCGCTGTCGTTGAATGTGACGACGTTGACGGTGGCGGAAGGTTCGAGCGAGACCTTTACGGTGGCGCTGGGGTCGCAGCCGAGCGCGGAAGTGACGGTGTCGGTGCTCAGTGATGACAGGGGCGCGGCGACAGTGAATCCGGCGGAGCTGACGTTTAGCACGTCAAACTGGTCGACGGCGCAGACGGTGACGGCGAAGGGCGCTCCGGATGACGACGCGGCGGATGAGGAAGTGACGGTAACGCTGGAGGCCGAAGGCGGCGGCTATGCCGGGGTGAGTGCGGCGGTGACGGTGACGGTAACGGATGACGAGACGGCGTCGCTGGTGTTGCGTGTGACGGAGTTGACAATCAATGAAGCTTCCGTGGAGACCTTCACGGTGGCGTTGTCGCATGTGCCGACGGCGACGGTGACGGTGGCGATGACGAGCAGCGATGAAGGGGCAGTGAGGGTGACGAGGCCGAAGACGTTGACGTATACGGCCAAGAACTGGCGGACGCCGCAGACGGTGACGGTGACGGGGCTTCCGGATGAGGATGCGTCGGATGAGACGGTGGCGGTGACGCTGACGTCGTCGGGGGCGGACGAGTATGACTCGGTGTCGGGCACGGTGACGGTGACGGTGAGGGATGACGAGACGACGGGGTTGTCGCTGAGCGCGACGCGCGTGGCGGTGACGGAAGGCGGCGCGGACGGGATCTTTGGGGTGGCGTTGACATCGCAGCCGACGGCAACGGTGTCGGTGTCGGTGACAAGCGACGATACGGGCGCGGCGACGGCAAGTCCGGCGGCGCTGACGTTTACGACGACGGATTGGAATACGGCACAGGTGGTGACGGTGAAAGCCCCGCAGGATATCGATGCGGCGGATGAGGCGGTAACGTTGACGTTGACCGCGAGTGGTGGCGACTATGTCGGCGTGAGCGCGACGGTATCGGTGACGGTGGACGATGACGAGGAGGCGAGTTTGACGGTGTCGGTGACGGAGTTGACGGTGAAGGAAGGCTCCAGCGGAACGTTCACGGTGGACCTGCGATATCTGCCGAAGGGATCGGTGACGGTGACGGTGGAGAGTAGCGATACGGGGGCGGCGACGGTGAGTCCGGGGACCTTGACATTTGGTGAGGTCGGGACCGGATTGCCGCAGACGGTGACGGTGACGGGGGTGCCGGATGTGGATGGTTCGGACGAGGAGGTGACGGTGACGCTGACGGGTTCGGCGGAGTATGCGCAGGCGAGCGCCGAGGTCGAGGTGACGGTGGAGGATGACGAGACGACGGGGTTGACGCTGAGTGCGACGAGCGTGGCGTTGACGGAAGGCGGCGCGGACGGGACGTTCACGGTGGCGCTGGTGTCGCAGCCGAGCGCGACGGTGACGGTGGCGGTGTCGAGCGCGGACACGGGCGCGGTGACGACGAGTCCGGCGGCGCTGACGTTCACGACCAGTGATTGGGGCACCGCGCAGACGGTGAAGGCGAGTGCGGTGGACGATGACGATGCGTCGGATGAAACCGTGACGGTGACGCTGACGGCGAGCGGCGGCGGCTATGCCGACGTGAGCGCTGCGGTGACGGCGACGGTGGAGGATGACGAGACGACCTCGCTGGTGGTGTCGACGGCGACGTTGTCGATGACGGAAGGCGAGACGGAGACGTTCACGGTGGCGTTGTCGTCGCAGCCGAGCGCGAATGTGACGATGAGGGCGTCAGGCTTTGATTCGAACGTCTTGCTGTTGCTGCCGTCGACGCTGGTGTATACGCCGACGAACTGGGCGACGGCGCAGACGATTTCGGTATTGGCGGTTCCGGACGTGGATCTGGAGGACGAGTCGGAGACGATTCAGTTGGCAGCGCGGGGCGGAGGCTACGGCAACAGTCTCTACCCGGTGAGGGCGTCGGTGGCGGTGACGGTGGAGGATGACGACGAGGGCTCGTTGACGCTGAGCACGGGATCGTTGTCGATCACGGAAGGAGCGGCGGCGCAGACCTTTACGGTGGCGTTGTCGCATCGCCCGGCGGGTGCGGTGACGGTGTCGGTGGCGAGTGACGATGTCGGGGCGGCGACGGCGAGTCCGGCGACGCTGACGTTCGGCACGGGCAACTGGCAGACGGCGCAGACGGTGACGGTGAACGCGGTCCAGGATGCGGACGCGGCGAGTGAGGACGTGACGGTGACGCTGACGGGCGAAGGCGGCGCCTATACCGGGGTGAGCGCGCAGGTGCTGGTGCTGGTGTCGGAGGACGATGGAGCGGCGAAGTTGTCGGTGTCGACGTCGACGTTGACGGTGGCGGAAGGCGCGGACGAGACCTTTACGGTGACGTTGTCGCATGCGCCGAAGGATTCGGTGACGGTGGCGGTGGCGGGCGCCGATGCGACCGTGGCGACAGTGAGTCCAGGGGCGTTGACGTATACGTCGACGGGCGGCCTGACGCAGACGGTGACGGTGAGCGGGGTATCGGATACGGACATTCTGGATGAGGAGGTGACGTTGACGCTGTCGGGTTCGGCGGAGTATGCGGCGGCGAGCGCGACGGTGACGGTGACGGTGGAGGATGACGATGAGGCGGCGTTGACGTTGTCGACGACGGCACTGACGATAGAGGAAGGCAAGGACGAGACGTTCACGGTGGCGCTGGCGACGCAGCCGCAGAAGGAGGGAGTGACGGTGACGGTGACGAGCGCGGACACGCTGGCGGCGAAGGCGAATCCGAGCACGCTGACGTTTAGCACAACGAATTGGTCGACGGCGCAGACGGTGACGGTGAGCGGCGAGTCGGATCTGGATGCGGCGGATGAGACGGTGCCGCTGACGCTGACGGCCTCGGGGGCGAGTGAATACGGGTTGGTGACCGGCACGGTGACGGTGACGGTGGAGGATGACGAGACGGCGGCCTTGACGTTGAGCACGCCGCGTTTGACGGTGACGGAAGGAGGGGAGGACAAGTTTCTCACGGTGGCGCTGGCGACACAGCCGACGGCGACGGTGACGGTGTCGGTGGCGAATGACGATGTGGGAGCGGCGACGGCAAGTCCGACGGCGCTGACCTTCACGAGCACGAACTGGGATACGGCGCAGGCGGTGACGGTGAGTGCGGTGGAGGATGCGGATGCGGTGGATGAGGAGGTGACGCTGTCGCTGACGGTCTCGGGGGCGGATGAATACGGATCGGTGCGCGGCAAGGCCGAGGTGACGGTGGAGGATGACGATGCGGCGGCGTTGGTGTTGAGCGCGGACAATCTGACGGTGACGGAAGGGCAGACCGGGACGTTCACGGTGGCGCTGTCACACGCGCCGGTGAGCACGGTGACGGTGACGACCAAGAGCCAGGATAGAGACGCGGCGACGGTGAGTCCGGCGGTACTGACGTATACGACGAGCGACTGGGCGGCGGCACAGACGGTGACGGTGACGGGCGTGGAGGATGCGGATGTGTCGGATGAGACGACGGAGGTGACGCTGACGGCATCGGGTTCGACGGAATATGAGTCGGTGCTCGCGACGGTGGCGGTGACGGTGGAGGATGACGAGGTGGCGGAGCTGAGGTTGTCGGCGACGACGCTGACGGTGAAGGAAGGCGCGGCCGGGACGTTCACGGTGGCGTTGTCGGTGCAGCCGACGAAGGGGGTGACGGTGTCGGTGGTGAGCGCGGACACTC
The DNA here is from genome assembly GCA_965221375.1 of uncultured candidatus Poriferisulfidus sp. Taxonomy (GTDB): domain Bacteria; phylum Pseudomonadota; class Gammaproteobacteria; order Poriferisulfidales; family Poriferisulfidaceae; genus Poriferisulfidus. The sequence goes on from OZ244883.1 coordinate 552,252, forward strand.
TGGCGGCGAAGGTAAGTCCGGCGGCGCTGACGTATACGACGGCGAACTGGTCGACGGGTCAGACGGTGACGGTGAACGGCGAGTCGGATCTGGATGCGGTGGATGAGGAAGTGGCGGTGACACTGACGGCGTCGGGGACGGCGAACGAATATATGTCGGCGAGCGCGACGGTGACGGTGACGGTGGAGGATGACGAGGCGGCGGCGTTGATGTTGAGCGCGACGACGTTGGCGATGAAGGAAGCCCATTCGAGGACGTTCACGGTAGCGTTGTCGGCACAGCCGAGTGCGTCGGTGACGGTGTCGGTGAAGAGCGAGGATACGGATGTGGCGACCGTGGATCGGACCGCGCTGACGTTCACGACGGCGAACTGGGATACGGCGCAGACGGTGACGGTGAATGCGCTGGAGGATGCGGATGCGTTGGATGAGCGGACGACGGTGACGCTGGGGGCTTCCGGGGCGGCGGAATACGCAACGGTGAGCGACAAGGTTTTGGTGACGGTGGAGGATGACGAGGAGGCGGCTCTGGTGGTGTCGGCGACGGCGTTGACGCTGGCGGAGGGCACGTCGGAAACGATGACGGTGGCGCTGTCGCATGTGCCGACGAAGTCGGTGGTGGTATCGGTGGCGGTGACGGATGTCGGCTTCGGCGGGGTCAACAAGCTGACGGTGTCGCCGACGGCGCTGACGTTCAGCACGGCGAATTGGGACACGGCGCAGGCGGTGACGGTGACGGCGATTGAGGATGCGGACGAGGAAGAAGAGACGGCGACGGTGAAACTGACGGCGTCGGGGGCGACGGAATATGAGCCGGTTGAGGCCGAGGTGGCGGTGACGGTGGTGGACGGCGCGGGCGCCTTGAACCTGGGCGCGACGCGGGTGGAAGTGACGGAAGGCGAGACAGCGTCGTTGACGGTGTCGTTGTCGCGGTTGCCGTCGGCTTCGGTGACGGTGTCGGTGACCAGTAGCGATACCGCGGCGGCGACGGTGAGTCCGGGGTCGCTGGTCTTCACGACGGAGAACTGGGATACGACGCAGACATTGACGGTGACGGGCGTGGAGGACGCGGATCCGTCGGATGAGCAGGCGTTGTTGACAGTGGTGGCGTCGGGGGCGTCGGAGTATCTGGGAGTGACGAGGACGGCCGTGGTGGCGGTGACGGATGACGAGCAGGCGAGACTGGTGCTGAGCGCGGAGAGTGTGGCGTTGGCGGAAGGCGCGTCGGGCACCTTCACGGTGACGCTGTCGCATGCACCGTCGGGGTCGGTGGGCGTGACGTTGGCGAGTGGCGATGCGGGCGCGGTGACGGTGAGTCCGGCGTCGCTGACATTTGGCGCGAGCGATTGGGATACAGCGCAGACGGTGACGGCGAGCGCGGTGGCCGACGGCGATGCGTCGGATGAGACGGTGACGGTGACGTTGACGGCGGGAGGCTCGGCGACGGAATATGCGGGGGTGAGCGCATCGGTGACGGTGACGGTGACGGACGACGAAGAAGTGGGCCTGGCTGTCAGCACACTGAGCATGACGGTGACGGAGGGGACGACGGGGACGTTCACGGTGGCGTTGACCTCGCAGCCGAGTGCGGCGGTGACGGTGGCGACCTCGAGTGCGGATACGGGCGCGGTGACGGCGAGTCCGGCATCGCTGACGTACACGACGGCGAACTGGAGCACGGCGCAGACGGTGACGGTGACGGGTGTCGGGGATGCGGATGCGACGGATGAGACGGTACGGGTGACGCTGACGGCGTCGGGGGCGACGGAGTACGCTTCGGAGAGCGGCGAGGTGTCGGTGTTCGTGGATGACGACGAGACGGTGGGGCTGGCGCTGAGTGCGCAGACGGTGGCGGTGACGGAAGGCGGTGCGGACGGCACGTTCACGGTGGCGTTGAGGGTGCCGCCAACGGCCTCGGTGACGGTGGCGGTATCGAGCGGGGATACGGACGCGGCGACAGTGAGTCCGGCGGCGTTGACGTTCAGCACGAGCGACTGGTGGAGGGCGCAGGCGGTGACGGCGAGCGCGGTGAGTGACACGGATGCGACGGACGAGAGGGTGACGGTGACGCTGTCGGCCTCGGGGGCATCGGAGTATGGGTCGGTGACGGACACGGTGGTGGTGACGGTGGATGACGATGAGACGGCGAGCCTGGTGTTCAGCGCGACGAGTGTGGCGTTGACGGAAGGCGCGTCGGGGACCTTCACGGTGGCGCTGTCGGATGCGCCGTCGGGAGTCGTGGGCGTGGCGCTGGCGAGCGGCGACACGGGGGCGGTAACGGTGAGTCCGGCGACGCTGACGTTTGACGCGAGCGATTGGGAGACAGGCCAGACGGTGACGGTGAGCGCGGCGCAGGATACGGATGTGCAGGATGAGACGGTGACGGTGACGGCGACGGCGTCGGGGACGACGGAGTATGCGGGAGTGAGCGGGACGGTGACGGTGACGGTGGACGACGATGAGACGGTGTCGTTGCGGTTGAGCACGACGAGCGTGGCGTTGACGGAAGGGGGCGCATCAGGATCGTTCCTGGTGGAGCTGTCGGCGGCACCGAGCGCGGCGGTGACGGTGGCGGTGGCGAGCGCGGATACGGGGGCGGTGACGGCGAGTCCGGCATCGCTGACGTATACGACGGCGAACTGGAGCACGGCGCAGACGGTGGCAGTGAGTGCGGTCTCGGATGCGGATGCATCGGATGAGTCGGTGGACGTGACGCTGACGGCATCGGGGGCATCGGAGTATGGATCGGTGACCGGCACGGTGACGGCGACGGTGACGGATGACGAGACGGCGGCGCTGGATTTGAGCGAGACGCGCGTGACGGTGGACGAGGGCACGTCGGAGACCTTCACGGTGGCGTTGTCGCATGTGCCGACGGAGTCGGTGACGGTGGCGGTGTCGAGCGCGGATGAAGGCGCGGTGACGGTGAGTCCGGCGACGCTGACGTTCACGACGACGAACTGGGCGACGGATCAGACGCTGACGGTGAGCGGGGTGTCGGATGCCGATGCGGCGGAGGAAGAGGTGACGGTGACCTTGACGGCGTCGGGAGCGCCGGGGTATGAGTCGGTGACGGATTCGGTGACAGTCGAGGTGTGGGAGGACGACATCGCGGAATTGACGCTGTCGGTGAAGGAGCTGAGGGTGGCTGAGAGCGCGACCGGGACGTTCACGGTGACGCTGTCGCATGTGCCGAGCGCGGCGGTGACGGTGGCGGTGTCGAGCGACGCCACGGCGGTGGCGACGGTGAGTCCGGCATCGTTGACATTCAGCACAACGAGTTGGAGCACGGCGCAGACGGTGACGGTGAGCGGCGTGGAGGACGCCAATGCAGCGGAGGATCTGGCGACAGTGCTGCTGGAGGCGTCGGGCGCAGAGGAATATGGGGAGGTGACGGCCGAACTGGAGGTTCGGGTGACGGATGAGGACCAGGCGTCGTTGACATTGTCGACGACCACGGTGGCATTGACGGAAGGCGGTGCGGCCGAGACGTTCACGGTGGCGTTGACGTCGCAGCCGACAGCGACGGTGACGGTGACGGTGACCAGCAGCGATACGCCTGCGGCGACGGTCAGTCCGAGGTCGTTGGTGTATACGACGAGTAATTGGGCAACGGCACAGACGGTGACGGCGAACGCGGCGCAAGATGACGACGCTTCGGATGAGACGGTGGCGGTGACGCTGGCGGCCAGCGGCGGCGACTATGCCGACGTAAGCGCCACGGTGACGGTGACGGTGGACGATGACGACGCGGCGGGATTGACGTTGAATCGAACGACGCTGGCGTTGGACGAAGGGAGAAACGGGAGCTTCACGGTGACGTTGGCGACGCAGCCGAGTGCGGCGGTGACGGTGTCGGTCGCGAGCGCGGATGAAGACGCGGTAACGGTCAATCCGGCGGCCTTGACGTTCACGACGGCGAACTGGTCAACGGCGCAGAGTGTGGGAGCAAGCGCGGTGGAAGACACGGACGCGACGGATGAGACGGTGGCGGTGACGCTGGCGGCCGAAGGCGGCGGCTATGCCGACGTGAGTGCGACGGCGACGGTGTCGGTCAATGATGACGAGACATCGGGATTGACGTTGAATCGGACGACGCTGTCGCTGGACGAAGGGGCGAGCGGAACCTTCACGGTGATGTTGGCGTCGCAGCCGAGTGCGACAGTGACGGTGGCGGTGACGAGCGCAGACACGGGGGCGGTGACGGCGACTCCGGCGGCACTGACGTATACGACGAGCAATTGGGCCACGGCGCAGACGGTGACGGCGAACGCGGTGGAGGATGACGACGCATCGGATGAGGCGGTGACGGTGACGCTGGTGGCCGAAGGTGGCGACTATGCCGATCTAAGTGCCACGGCGACGGTGTCGGTGAGAGATGACGACACAGTGGGATTGACATTGAGCGCGGAGACGGTGGCGTTGACGGAAGGCGACGCGGACGGGACCTTCACGGTGGCGTTGTCGACGCAGCCGAGTGCAGAGGTGGTGGTATCGGTGACCAGCACAGATACGGGCGCGGTGACGGTGACTCCGGCGGCGCTGACGTATACGACGAGCAATTGGGACACGGCGCAGGCGGTGACGGCGAGCGCGGTCGAGGATGACGATGCGTCGGATGAGTCGGTGGCGCTGACGCTGTTGGCGCGTGGCGGCGACTATGACGGGACACTCGCCGCGGTAACAGTGACGGTGGACGATGACGAGGCCATCGAGCTGGACTTGAGCTCGACGGAATTGACGGTGACTGAAGGCGCTACCGGCACGTTCACGGTGGCGTTGGGATCGCAGCCGAGCGCGACGGTGACGGTGTCGTTGAGCAGTAGCGATACGGGCGCGGCGACGGTCAGTTCGACATCGCTGATGTTCACGACGAGTGACTGGAACACGGCGCAGACGGTGATGGTGAGCGCGGTCGAGGATGCCGATGCGGCGGATGAGACGGCGACGGTGACACTGGCGGCCAGTGGTGGCGACTATGCGGACGTGAGCGCCGCGGTCACAGTGGCGGTGACGGATGACGAGACGGTCAACTTGGACTTGACTCCGGAGGAGCTGACGGTGAATGAAGGCGCCGCCGGGACGTTCACCGTGATGCTGCCGTATGTGCCGACCGAATCGGTGACGGTGGCGGTGACGAGCGCAGATGCGGACGCGGCGACGGTGAGTCCGGCGACGTTGACGTTCACGACGAGAGATTGGAACACGGCGCAGACGGTGACGGTCTCTGGAGAGGTGGACACGGATGGGACGGATGAGACGGTGATGGTCTCGCTGGCGGCGTCAGGTGCCCGCGAGTATGCGACGGTGCGCGGCACGATAACCGTGACGGTGGACGATTCGGACGAGACGACTCAGGAGAAAGAGGCCGTGGAAGAGATACTGGCGGATGTGTCGCTGGGGCTTTTGAGAAATGCCCGAGACGTGTTGCGCCAGCGCTTTGAGGCCGAGCCGAAGACCGGTTTGGAGATGGACTTCTCCGGCGCGCTGCGCGCCCTGGAAACGGATTCGACGGACTCGACGGGTTCGGCACGGATGTCGGAGGCGTTGGGCAGCAGCCACTTCACGCTGGCGTTGGACGGCGAGTCGGGTCAGGGATCCGGTTGGACGCTGTGGGGACGGGGCAGTTACATAGACATTGAAAATGAAGGCCGCAACAGTTCGGAACATGACAGCGAGCTGCGCGCGGCGTGGCTGGGCATCGACCGTCGCTTTGGCGACGATATAACGGGCGGTGTGGCGCTGTCGTATGCCGATGTGGAGACCGACTACAGTCTGAAGCCGACCGGAGAGACGGTGAGCAAGGGCGAGTTGGAGATGGAAATCACCAGCATCCACCCGTATGCGCGTTGGGAGACATCCCCGGGATGCGCAGTGTGGGCGATGCTGGGCGTCGGGCAGGGTGATGTGGAGCTGACTTCGGCTACCACCGAGAATAAGACGATTGAGAGCGATGTGGATTACTGGATGGTGGCATTCGGCGGGCGCGAGTTGCTGAGTCCGATGTCGGGCATGGAATTGGCGCTGGTGGCGGATGTCGGCTATGCGCGTCTGGAGACGGATGCGACGTCGGAGGCGTCGGCGATCAGTGATCTGAGCGTGGAGTCGTGGCAGGCGCGTGCGGGAATTGAAGCACAGGGGAACTGGGGCGACGGAGTCAGCCCGTTTGGGGCGATCTATGGCCGCTACGATGGCGGTGATGGCGCAGAAGGCGTCGGTCTGGAGTTGCGCGGCGGATTGAGCCTGGCGCAGCCGGACTCCCGACTGCAGTTGGATATTGAGGGCCACTGGGTGGCGGCGCACAGTGAGAGTGATTATGAGGAGTGGGGCGCGAGTCTGACGGCGGCGGTGTTGCCGGCGGCGGACCGTCGCGGCTGGTCGTGGAAGGTGCGTTCGGGCCTGGGTCAGGAGGCGAGTGATTCGTCAGTACTGTGGGGCGAGGAGAAGTTGGAGTCGCTGGTGGAGACGAATCGGTCGCACGAGTTGTCGCTGTCGGCCTCGGTGGGCTGGGGCTTTGGCTTGGCGACGGGTCGCGGTGTGCTGACACCGTTTGCGGAAGCAACGATGACATCGGGTGAATGGGATGAGGCGAAGTTGGGACTGCGTTACATCCTGCCGGATACCGAGAAGTGGTCGCTGGAGTTGTCGCTGGGACAGCACAAGGATGAAGAAGTGGGCAATTACATCGGCGTAGAGATCGATTTGCGGGATTAACCTGGATTGACACCAGGCGTAATCATTCTTAATCATTAAAGAAAGACACTGAGGATCTTCTGACGAAGGGCCGGAGCATAAGCGTGCCCGGCGAGTATGGTCCCGTGTTTCAAATACGGTAGCCGCGGTCAACCCGCACAGCCCGTTCCGAAAAATTCCGCTCCACCGCCCCTATGGCGCAGAGGGCGACCATGAGAGGGATGGCGGATGCGGACATATCGGATGAGGAAGCGACGATGCCGCGGTCAGATTCGGCGGAATAGGGCGGCGACGGATGCCGGGGTGGCGGTGAAAGATGGCGAAAGAGACGGGGTTGCGGGTGAGGGACGGCTCAACCGGGACGTTCACGACTGAATTTTTGTCTTCACACTTTCATGTATCGCGTCCAACGAAATCATACGAGTTGTTGTTTTTGCAGCAAAGTATGATATGGTAAGAACTCAAGTTTGTACTTCGAGAGTTGTCAAACGCTTCTACTCTTTTGTCATGTTCCTGCAAAAGACGATTTCCATACCAGCCTCAGGCAGCGCAGTGAATCGCTGTGTAGATGAGTGTCTCGACGACAGAGGAAGAAAAATTCGAGGGGGGGGGGGCGCAAAAATATGTGGTGCGCTGTTTTTACGTAAAAACGATTGTGTGAGCGGGCGGGCGTAATTGTTGATTGGGGCCCGAATGTTTGTGAACGTGTCTGCATTATTCTTGGATACTCCGGATACCGGTGCCGGGCGGACGCATCGACTCGGCCTCGCGGCGCTGTTCCTGCTGTTGACGGCACCGTTCATCCAGGCGCAGGCGGCGCCGCCGGAGATTGAGCGATGGGAGCGCTCCAGCCCGAACACGGACAAGCCTGTCTACAACGTCGACAGTGTGACGTGGCGTCTGCAGTTCAACCAGTGGGTCGACGATGTGAACAACGACTTCCAGTTGCATAACTGCAGCGGGTGCAACCTCAGTATCAGCCCCTCCAACGGGCAGGGGTCGGTTTTCCATGTGACCCTCACAAACATAGGCAGTATTGCCGCCCATGTCACGATGAGCATCAGGAGCAATCATGACATTAGGAATTCAAACGGCGAGCGTCTGCCAAATAACAGACGCCATGGTCTTGTGGTCCATGAGCCGGCATACACAATTCGAAACAGGCCTTATGTCCGAAAAATTTTCCGGCATAACCCGACTCAGTATGACACCAACGCGGACACGCTGACGTTTCGATACCAGTTCAGTGAGCCGATGAGGAATGTTGACGCTTCGGACTTTTATATCCAGCTGTCAAGCGCCGATATTACTTCAGTGTCCACCAGCGATAACATAAATTATTTTCTTGAGGTGTCGGGCGGAGATCTTGCGGGCAGAAATGGTGAATTAAAAATATATTTAGACAGAGACCATAATCTGGAGGACGCAGATGGCCACGACTTGGTAACCAGGTCCCCACAAGACGGTGACGATAGAGTTTACAGAATCGACAACACAAAACCGCAATATCGTTATTTGGCAAGGCATGATCCTACCGGCCAAAAGACAACTGGGCACAGTATCACATGGTTAATCAGATTCAACGAAGACGTTGCGCCTTCAAGACATCACTTTAAATTGCAAACTGCCATCCCACCTGTGGTAAAAACTTTTGTTAGGGGATCTGCATCCTCACTCACAAAACATGAAAACAAATCGAATGAATATTTGGTTACTTTCAGCAATTTGCAAAATGTGCAGCGACCTCTCTTGTTTCTCTATTTGGACCATAATCGGATTCCGGACAAGGCTGGGAACACAGCTACCGCCCATTTTCTTTATTATGAACAGGACGAGTTAGAATTTTGGCAAAGCCAGTATTACGATATGGACAATAGACATCCAAGCATAACACTCCGAATATGGAATGCTCAAAGCCAAGCCTATGAGGAGGTTGGCGAGTATATCCGTTTCAGCAATCCTACTTTCCGAATGGACTGGAATGAGGATGTGACCGGTTTCGAGGCGAGCGATGTTCAAGTGTCGGGAGGAACCCTCTCCTCCTTCAACGATAACGAGGAGGCAAATCGTAAATTCGGCATGCAGTGGAGAGTCACCCAGCAGGGAAGCGCGACGATTTCGGTGCCGGCAGGCGCCGCGAAGGACAGCTACGAGAACGGAAGCATCGCCTTCTCAAAAACGGTGATTTTCGACTGGAACGGGCCCAGGGTAGACTCAATCGTGCGGCAGAACCCGACGAACCTCCAGACAAACAGCGACACCTTGACATGGAGGGTGACATTCAGCGAGTCGGTCCGGAATGTCAATGGCGGAGACTTCGCCTTGGTGGGCGCCACCGCCTCGTTCACGGTGGCGGAGGTTCGGGGGTCATCGGGGACGCAATATGACGTGACTGCCAAAGACGGCAATCTCGCGAACTTTAATGGGACGGTCTCGCTCGGTTTCAAATCGGGTCAGAATATCACCGATCTGGCGGGGCATGCGCTGGCCACAGGAAGACCGCCCGCAAACAACGAGTCCTATCTGCTGGACAATTGGGCACCGACGGTCGCCATCAGCGGGGTTCCGGCGACCGCGACCTCGCCCTTCACGGCGACGCTGCGGTTCAACGAGGTAGTGAGCGGCTTCGAGGTCGGCGATATCACCGTCACCGGGGCCAGCCTGTCGTCCTTTAGGGCCACGCAAGCCGGGCGGGTCTGGACGGTGCAGGTGACGCCGAGTGCAGACTACCGCCTCGCCATCGCGGCCGGGGTCGCCTCGGACGCTGCCGGCAACGGCAATATCGGCGCGAGCGCCCAAGGGCGCTATGTGGAGTTGAGGGCGGCGCCGAGTGCCCTGACGATCTTGGAAGGCTCGTCGGGGACATTCACGGCGGTGCTGACGGCGGTTCCGACCGGGACGGTGACGGTGTCGCTGACGAGCGAGGATACGGGAGCGGTGACGGTGAGTCCGGCGACGCTGACGTTCACGACGACGAACTGGAGTACGGCGCAGACGGTGACGGCGAATGGGGTAGAGGATAGTGATGGGGCGGATGAGCGGCTTGTGGGAGTGGCGCTACAAGCCCAAGGCGGCGGCTATGCAGATGTGAGTGCGCTTGTGCTGGTGACGGTAATCGACGACGATGCGGCGGGTGCGGGGCTGAAGATAGAGCCGGAGAGTCTGACGATTGCGGAGGGCGAGTCGGAGACCTTCACGATGGCGCTGGCGGCGGTGCCGACGGGAACGGTGACGGTGGCGGTCTCATCAAATCATGCCGAGGTGACCGTCAACCCCACCAGCCTGACTTTCACGACCTCCAACTGGTATTTGGCGCAGACCGGGACGGTCAGCACGCCCGAAGACGACGATGCGACGAACGAGAGCGCCACGCTGACCGCTGACCCCTCGGGCGGTGGCTATGACGACCTTGCGAACAGTACTCTGCCGGTGACGGTGACCGACGACGATGCGGCGGGCGCGGCGCTGACGGTGGCGCCAGAGAGTCTGACAATCGTGGAGGGCGAGTCGGAGACCTTCACGGTGGCGCTGGCGGTGGTGCCGAAGGGCGTGGTGACGGTGGCGGTTCCTTCGGACCATGACGAGGTGATCGTCAATCCTTCCAGTCTGATCTTCACGACCACCAACTGGAATGTGGCGCAAACCGGGACGGTCAGTGCGGCTGAGGATGATGATGAGACGAACGACAACGCCACACTGACCGCCGATCCCTCGGGCGGCGGCTATGGCGACCTCGCGGATGACTCCCTGCCTGTGACGGTGGCCGACGACGATGTGTCGGGCGCGGGGCTGACGATAGCGCCGGCGAATCTGACGATCACGGAGGGCGAGTCGGGGACCTTTACGGTGGCGCTGGCGATCCTGCCGACGGGGACGGTGACGGTGGCGGTCTCATCAAACCATGGCGAAGTGACGGTCAATCCCGCCAGCCTGACCTTTACGACCGCCAACTGGAATGTGGCGCAGACCGGGACGGTCAGCGCGGCCGAGGACGACGATACGGTGAACGACAGCGCCACGCTGACCGCCGATTCTTCGGGCGGCGGCTATGACCTTGCGGACGGCACCCTGCCGGTGACGGTGACCGACGACGATGCGGCGGGCGCGGGGTTGACGCTGGCGCCGGCGAGTCTGACGATCACGGAGGGCGAGTCGGGGACCTTCACGGTAACGCTGGCGGCGGTGCCGACGGGGATGGTGACGGTAGCGGTCTCGTCGGACCATGACGAGGTGAGCATCGCTCCGGCCAGCCTGACCTTCACGACCTCGAACTGGAATGTGGCGCAGACCGGGACGGTCAGCGCGGCCGAGGACGACGATACGACGGATGACAGCGCCACGCTGACCGCCGACCCCTCAGGCGGCGGCTATGGCGACCTCGCGGGTGGCACCTTGCCGGTGACGGTGACCGACGATGATGTGTCGGGCGCGGCGCTGACGCTAGCGCCGGCGAGTCTGACGATTGCAGAGGGGGAGTCGGGGACATTCACGGTGGCGCTGACGGTGGAGCCGACGGGGACGGTGACGGTGGCGGTCTCGTCGAACCATGACGAGGTGACCGTCGAGCCCACCAGTCTGACTTTCACGACCGCGAATTGGAGTGCGACGCAGACCGCAACGGCCAGCGCAGCGGAGGATAACGACACGACGAACGACAGCGCCACGTTGACCGCCGATCCTTCGGGCGGCGGCTATGACCTCACGGACGGTACCCTGCCGGTGACGGTGACCGACGACGATGTGTCGGGCGCGGGACTGACGCTGGTGCCGGAGAATCTGACGATCACGGAGGGAGAGTCAGGGACTTTCACGCTGGTGCTGGCGACAGCTCCGACGGGGGCGGTGACGGTGGCGGTCTCGTCGAATCATGACGAGGTGACCGTCAACCCCGCCAGCCTGACCTTTACGACCTCGAACTGGAGTGTGGCGCAGACCGGGACGGTGAGCGCGGCGGAGGATGACGATACGACGAACGACAGCGCCGAGCTGACCGCCGACCCCTCGGGCGGCGGCTATGGCGATCTTGTGGACAGCTTCCTGCCGGTGACGGTGACCGACGACGATGTGTCGGGCGCGGGGCTGACGATGACGCCGGAGAGTCTGACGATTGCGGAGGGGGAGTCGGGGACTTTCACGCTGACACTTGCGGCGGCGCCGACCGGGGCAGTGGCGGTGGCGGTCTCATCAAACCATCGCGAAGTGACCGTCAATCCCACCAGTCTGACCTTCACGACCTCGAACTGGAGCGTGGCGCAGACGGGGACGGTCAGCGCGGCCGAGGACGACGATACGGCGAACGACAGTGCTATCCTGACCGCCGATCCTTCGGGCGGTGGCTATGACGGTCTTGCGGACGGCACCCTGCCGGTGACGGTGACCGACGACGATGCGGTGGGTGCGGGATTGACGATAGCACCGACGAGTCTGACGATCACGGAGGGGGACTCGGGGACCTTCACGGTGGTGCTGGCGGCGGTTCCGACCGGGACGGTAACAGTGGCGGTCTCGTCGGATCATGACGAGGTGAGCGTCGATCCGGCCAGTCTGACCTTCACAACCTCGAACTGGAATGTGGCGCAGACGGGGACGGTCAGCGCGGCCGAAGACAACGATACGACGAACGACAGTGCCACGCTGACCGCCGACCCCTCGGGCGGCGGCTATGGCGATCTTGCGGACGGCACCCTGCCGGTGACGGTGACCGACGACGATGTATCGGGCACGGGTCTGACGATAGTGCCGGAGAGTCTGACGATTGCGGAGGGCGAGTCGGGAACCTTCACGATGGCATTGGCGGTGGAGCCGACAGGGACGGTCACGGTGGCGGTCTCTTCGAACCATGACGAGGTAACGGCAAGCCCCGCCAGTCTGACCTTCACGACTTCCGACTGGAGTGTGGCGCAGACTGGGACGGTCAGCGCGGCCGAGGACGATGATGCGGCGAACGACAGCGCCACGCTGACGGCCGATCCTTCGGGCGGCGGCTATGACCTCGCGGACGGCACCCTGCCGGTGACGGTGACCGACGACGATGCGGCAGGCGCGGGGCTGACGCTGGCGCCGGCGAGCCTGACGATTGCAGAAGGCGAATCGGAGACCTTTACACTGACGCTGGCGGCGGTGCCACTGGGGGCGGTGACGGTAGCAGTCTTGTCGGACCATGACGAGGTGAGCGTCGATCCGGCCAGTCTGACCTTCACGACCTCCAACTGGAATGTGGCGCAGACCGGGACGGTCAGTGCGGCTGAGGACGACGATGCGGCAGACGACAGCGCCACGCTGACCGCCGACCCCTCGGGCGGCGGCTATGGCGATCTTGCGGACAGCTTCCTGCCGGTGACGGTGACCGACGACGAGGGGACGGGCGAGGAAGTGATTCACGAGAAAAAAGTGGTGGAAGAGATATTGGCCAATGCGTCGCTGGGGCTGCTGAGAAGTGCCCGGGATGTGTTGCGCCAACGGCTTGAGGCCGAGCCGGAGAGCGGGCTGGAGATAGACTTCTCCGGCGCGTTGCGCGCCCTGGAGACGGATTCGGCAGGCTCGGCGGGGATGTCGGAAGCGTTAAGCGACAGCCACTTCACGCTGGCGCTGGACGGGGAGTCGGGCCAGGGGTCCGGCTGGACGATATGGGGACGGGGCAGTTATCTTGATATCGAGGGTGAAGGCCGCAGCGATTCCGATCATGAAATCGAGCTGCAGACGGCCTGGCTGGGTCTCGACCGTAACTTTGGTGATGATGTGCTGGGCGGCGTAGCGCTGTCGTATGCGGATATGGAGGCCGACTACAGTCTGAACCCGACCGGAGAGGCATTGAGAAAGGGCGAGTTGGAAATGGAGCTGACCACGGTTCATCCGTATGCGCGCTGGGAGAGGTCTGCGGGATCTGAGGCCTGGGCGATGCTGGGCTTCGGTCAGGGCGATGTGGAGTTGACTTCGGATATCACCGATAACAAGACGATTGAGAGTGATGTGGATTACTGGATGATCACCGTGGGCGGGCGCGAGGCGCTGAATCCGGTGTCGGATATGGCGCTGGCGCTGGTGGCGGATGTCGGTTATGCGCGTCTGGAGACGGATGCGACGGCGGAGGAGTCGGCGATTGATGACCTGCGCCTGGAGTCATGGCAGGCACGTGCGGGCGTGGAGGCACAGACGAGCTGGGGAGACGGGACCACTCCGTTCGGGGCGGTCTATGGCCGCTACGATGGCGGCGATGGGGCGGAAGGCGTCGGTCTGGAGTTGCGTGGCGGATTGAGCATGATGCAGCCGGCCTCCCGACTGCAGTTGGATATCGAGGGCCACTGGGTGGCGGCACACAGTGAGAGTGATTATGAGGAGTGGGGTGCGAGTCTGATGGCGGCGGTATTGCCGGCGGCGGATCATCGCGGCTGGTCGTGGCAGCTGCGTTCGGGCCTGGGTCAGGAGGCGAGTGATTCGTCGGTATTGTGGGGCGAAGAGAAGCTGGAGTCGCTGGTGGAGACGGAGCAGTCGCACGAGTTGTCGCTGTCGACCTCGGTGAGTTGGGGCTTTGGCTGGGCCGGGCGAGGGGTATTGACGCCGTTTGCGGAGGCGGCGATGAAATCGGGCGAATGGGACGAGGCGAAGTTGGGGCTGCGCTACATCCTGCCGGAGACGGAGCGATTGTCGCTGGAGTTGTCGCTGGGACAGCGTCAGGAAGACGAGGTCGGCCATTACATCGGCGTGGAGATCGATTTGCGGAATTAACCTGGATCAACGCCAGACGCATTATTCTTAATCATTAAAGAGAGACGCTGATATATCGCGTCCAACGAAATCATACGAGTTATTGTTTTTGCCGCAAAGTATGATATGGTAAGAACTCAAGTTTGTACTTCGAGAGTTGTCAAACGCTTCTACTCTTTTGTCATGTTCCTGCAAAAGACGATTTCCATACCAGCCTCAGGCAGCGTAACGGATTGCTGTGTAGATGAGTGTCTCGACGACAGAGGAAGAAAAATTCGGGGGGGGGGGGGCGCAAAAATATGCGGTGCGCTGTTTTTACGTAAAAACGATGGTGTGAGCAGGCGGACGTAATTGTTGATTGGGTCCGGATGTTTGTGAACGTGTCTGCATTATTCTTGGATACTCCGGATACCGGTGCCGGGCGGCGGCCTCGAATGCATCGATTCTCGCATTGCGGGACGGCCTTTTTAGGGGGCATTCCCGCATGAAGATCTTAATCTCCATACAGGCGCCAGGCCATCCGATCGGCCTCGCGGCACTGTTCCTGCTGTTGACGGCGCCGTTCATCCAGGCGCAGGCGGCACCACCGCTGATCGAGCGATGGGAGCGTTCCTCCCCGGACTCGGAGGTTGTCTACAATGTGAGCAGTGTGACGTGGCGTCTGCAGTTCGACCAGTGGGTTGACGATGTGGACAGCGACTTCAGGTTGGAGAACTGCAGCGGGTGCAACCTCAGGGTCAGCCCCTCCAACGGACAAGGAACGGTTTTCCATGTGACCGTCTCCGGTGACGCCCTGGGCGACAGGGACCACTCTGTCGAGCTGAGCATTAGGAGCGATCATGACATTAGGAATTCGAGCGGCGAGCGTCTGCCTAATAACAAACGCTTTGGGACCGTGGTCCATGAAGGGAGATACATAATTCGTAACAAGCCTTATGTGCTGAATGTTCGGCGAGCGAGTCCGACATCCTACGATACCAATGCGAATAGTGTTTCCTGGACCTATGAGTTCAGCGAGCCGATGGCAGATGTAGAGGCAAGTGATTTTTATCTTCAGCAGACGACGGCCACGCTCTCGTTGACCAACAATGAAGATGACAGGATTTTTACGCTGACGGCGTCAGGGGGAGATCTGGCAGGCTTGAATCGACAGATCAGAATTTGGCCGGAGAGAAACCATGACATGGAGGATAAATCGGGCAACGCTTTGGTGACTCGAACTCCGGCGCTTGCTGACGAAACGCGTTTTAGAATAGATAACGAAAGACCGCAACTTCGTTATATGGAAAGACATGATCCTACGGGCAAAAAGACAACTGGAGATAGCATCACGTTTTTATTTAGATTCCACGAAGATGTTGTGCCTCAAAAAAATCATTTTGGTTTGCTGCGCTCCCGCACGTATAGACCCGGATGGATTATTCGTTCGTCTGCAACATCAGTCACAAAATATCAAGGTAGTTCGAGAGAATATTTGGTAAATTTCAGTGATTTGAAACATAGGGAGTCTCTCCTGTCAACCTTTGTTGTGCCTAACAGGCTTCCGGACAAGGCAGGGAATACATGTAACGGCGGTCTACACTATGAAGAACGGGAAGAGTTAGACTTTTTCAATGACCAGTATTACGACATGGACAATAAACATCCACGTATAGCATTCCTATATTGGAATGCTCAAGACGAAGCCTTTCAGGATGTTGGTGAGTACATGAATGTCCGCAATCCCTATGTCCGAATGGACTGGAACGAGGACGTAACCGGATTCGAGGTGAGCGACATCAGCGTGTCGGGAGGAAATATCGCCTTCTTCAATGATGACGAGGATGCAGATCGTAAATACGGTATGCGGCTGACGGCGGCCGAGGAGGGAAGCGTGACGATCTCGGTGCCGGAGAATGCCGCGAAGGATGGCCACGAGAATGAAAGCCTCGTCTTCTCGAGAACGGTAATCTTCGACTGGACGGCGCCCAGGGTGAGCTCGATTGTGCGGCAGAGTCCGACGAACCGCGTGACGAACAGCGACACCGTGACATGGAGGGTGACGTTCAGCGAGTCGGTTCAGCATGTGACTGCATGGGATTTCATCTTGTTGGGCGGCGCCACCGGCTCGTTTACGGTGAGGGAGGTCCAGGGGTCATCGGGGGTGCGATATGACGTGACTGCCAAAGACGGCAATCTTGCGAACTTCGATGGGACGGTCTCGCTCGGTTTCAAATCGGGCCAGAATATCGCCGATCCGGCGGGGAATGCGTTGTCCAATACCACGCCGATCGGAACCAACGACGACTATCTGCTGGACAACACTGCGCCGACGGTCGCCATCGAGGGGATTCCGGCGATTGCGAACACGCCCTTCACGGCGGAGTTGCGGTTCAGCGAGACGGTGAGCGGCTTCGAGGTCGGCGATATCACCGCCACCGGGGCCAACCTGTCGTCCTTTACGGCCACGCAAACCGGGCGGGTATGGACGGTGCAGGTGACGCCGAGTGCGGATTACCGCCTCGCCGTCGCGGCCGGGGTCGCCTCGGACGCCGCTGGCAACAGCAATGTAGCCAATGACGGCGAGGGCGCTCAAGGGCGCTTTGGGGTGGCGAATGCGGGACTGACGATGGCGCCGGCGAGTCTGACGATTGCGGAGGGGGAGTCGGAGACCTTCACGGTGGCGCTGGCGGCGCTGCCGACGGGGACGGTGACGGTGGCGATCTCTTCGAACCATGACGAGGTGACCGTCGATCCCAGCAGCTTGACCTTCACGACCTCGAACTGGAATGTGGCGCAGACCGGGACGGTCAGCGCGGCCGAGGATGACGATGTGGCGAACGAGAGCGCTACGCTGACCGTCGATCCCTCGGGCGGCGGCTATGACGACCTCGCGAACGGCTCGATGCCGGTGACGGTGACCGACGACGATGCGGCGGGTGCGGGGCTGACGATGGCGCCGGCGAGCTTGACGATTACGGAGGGTGAGTCGGGGACTTTCACGGTGGCGCTGGCGGCGGCGCCGACGGGGACGGTGACGGTGGCAATCTCGTCGGACCATGACGAGGTGACCGTCGACCCCACCAGCCTGACTTTCACGACCGCCAACTGGAATGTGGCGCAGACCGGGACGGTCAGCGCGGCCGAGGATGACGATGTGGTGAACGACAGCGCCACGCTGACCGCCGATCCCTCGGGCGGCGGCTATGGCGATGTTGCGGACGACACCCTGCCGGTGACGGTGACCGATGACGATGCGTCGGGCGCGGGGCTGACGATGGCGCCGGAGAGTCTGACGATTGCGGAGGGTGAGTCGGAGACCTTCACGCTGGCGCTGGCGGCGGCACCGACGGGAACAGTGTCGGTGTCGGTGTCTTCCGACCATGACGAAGTAACCGTCAGTCCCGCCAACCTGACCTTTACGACTTCAAACTGGAGCGTGGCGCAGACCGGAACAGTCAGCGCGGCCAAGGATGACGATGTGACGAACGACAGCGCCACGCTGATCGCCGATCCTTCGGGCGGCGGCTATGGCGACCTCGCGGACGGCTCGATGCCGGTGACGGTGACCGACGGCAGCGCGGGGCTGACGATGGCACCAGAGAGCCTGACGATTGCGGAGGGTGAGTCAGAGAGCCTCACGGTGGCGCTGGCAGCGGCACCGACAGGAACGGTGACGGTGGTGGTCTCTTCGGACCATGGCGAGGTGGCCGTCGACCCGGCCAGCCTGACCTTCACGACTGCCAACTGGAGTGTGGCGCAGACCGGGAC
Source organism: uncultured candidatus Poriferisulfidus sp. (assembly GCA_965221375.1). GTDB lineage: Bacteria > Pseudomonadota > Gammaproteobacteria > Poriferisulfidales > Poriferisulfidaceae > Poriferisulfidus. The sequence continues at coordinate 570,398 of OZ244883.1, forward strand.
GGTCAGCGCGGCCGAGGATGACGATGCGGTGAATGATAAGGCCACGTTGACCGCCTATCCTTCGGGCGGCGGTTACAGCGATCTCGCGGACGACACCCTGCCGGTGACGGTGACCGACGACGATGTGTCGGGCGCGGGGCTGACGATGGCGCCGGAGAGTCTGACGATTGCGGAGGGGGAGTCGGGGACCTTCACGGTGGCGCTGGCGGTGGTTCCGGCGGGAACGGTGACGGTGGCGGTCTTGTCGTCGGACCGTGAAGAGATGACGGTCAGTCCCACCAGCCTGACTTTCACGACCTCGAACTGGAGTGTGGCACAGACCGGGACGGTCAGCGCGGTCGAGGACGACGATGCGACGAACGAGAACATCACGCTAATCGCCGATCCCTCGGGAGGTGGCTATGACAGCCTCGCGGACGGCACTTTGCCGGTGACGGTGACCGATGACGATGCGGCAGGCGCAGGGCTGACACTGGCGCCGGCGAGCCTGGCGATTGGGGAAGGTGAGTCGGGGACCTTTACGGTGGTGCTGGCGGCGGCACCGACCGGGACGGTGACGGTGGCGGTCTCATCGGATCATGGCGAAGTAACCGTCAATCCGACCAGTCTGACCTTCACGACCGCCAACTGGAATGTGGCGCAGACCGGGGTGGTGAGTGCGGCCGAGGACGACGATGCGGCAAACGACAGTGCGACGTTGACCGCCGATCCTTCGGGCGGCGGCTATGGCGATCTTGCCGACGGCACCCTGCCGGTGACGGTGACCGACGACGATGCGGCGGGCGCGGGGCTGACGCTGGCGCCGGAGAGTCTGACAATCGCGGAGGGCGAGTCGGGGACCTTTACGGTGGCACTGGCGGCGGTTCCGACCGGGACGGTGACAGTGGCGGTCTCGTCGGATCATGATGAGGTGACCGTCAATCCCGCCAGCCTGACCTTCACGACCGCGAACTGGAGTGTGGCGCAGACCGGGACGGTCAGTGCGGCCGAGGACGACGATGCGACGAACGACAGCGCCACGCTGAGTGCCGATCCTTCGGGCGGCGGCTATGGCGACGTTGCGGACGGCAACCTGCCGGTGACGGTGACCGACGACGATGCGGCGGGCGCGGGGCTAACGCTGGCGCCGGAGAGCCTGACCATCGCGGAGGGCGAGTCGGGGACTTTTACACTGGCGCTGGCGGCGGTTCCGACCGGGACGGTGACGGTGGCGGTGTCTTCGAATCATCGCGAGGTGACCGTCAGTCCCGTTAGCCTGACCTTCACGACCTCGAACTGGAGCGTGGCGCAGACCGGGACGATCAGTGCGGCCGAAGACAACGATACGGCGAACGACAGCGCTACATTGACCGCCGACCCTTCAGGCGGCGGCTATGACGACCTTGCCGACGATACCCTGTCGGTGACAGTGACCGACGACGATGCGGCAGGCGCGGGGCTGTCGATGGCGCCGGCGAGTCTGACCATCGCGGAGGGGGAGTCGGGGACCTTCACGGTGGCGCTGTCGGCGGCGCCGACAGGAACGGTAACAGTGGCGGTCTCATCGGACCATGACGAGGTGATCGTCGATCCGGCCAGTCTGACCTTCACGACCGCGAACTGGAGTGTGGCGCAGACCGGGACGGTCAGTGCGACCGAGGATGACGATACGACGAACGACAGCGCTACATTGACCGCCGACCCTTCAGGCGGCGGCTATGGCGACGTTGCGGACGGCACTCTGCCGGTGACGGTGACCGATGACGATGTGTCGGGCGCGGGGCTGGCGATGGCGCCGGCGAGTCTGACGATCGCAGAGGGCGAGTCGGGGACCTTCACGGTGGCGCTGGCGGCGGTTCCGACCGGGACGGTGACGGTGGCGGTCTCGTCGGACCATGACGAGGTAACGGCAAGCCCCACCAGCCTGACCTTCACAACCTCGAACTGGAATGTGGCGCAGACCGGGACGGTCAGCGCGGCCGAGGACGGCGATGCGACGAACGACAGCGCCATGCTGACCGCTGATCCTTCGGGCGGCGGCTATGGCGACCTCGCGGACGGCACCCTGCCGGTGACAGTGACCGACGACGATGCGGCGGGCGCGGGGCTGACGATGGCGCCGGAGAGCCTGACGATTGCAGAAGGCGAATCGGAGACCTTTACACTGGCGCTGGCGGCGGTGCCGCTGGGGACGGTGACGGTGGCGATCTCTTCGGACCATGACGGGGTGAGCGTCGATCCGGCCAATCTGACCTTCACGACCTCGAACTGGAGTGTGGCGCAGACCGGGACGGTCAGCGCGGCCGAGGATGACGATGAGACGAACGAGAGCGCCATGCTGACTGCCGATCCCTCGGGTGGCGGCTATGGCGACCTCGCGGACGGTATCCTGCCGGTGACGGTGATCGACGACGAGGGGCCGGGTGAGGAAGTGGCCCACGAGAAAAAAGTGGTGGAAGAGATATTGGCCAATGCGTCGCTGGGGCTGCTAAGAAGTGCCCGGGATGTGTTGCGCCAACGGCTTGAGGCCGAGCCGGAGAGCGGACTGGAGATAGACTTCTCCGGTGCGCTGCGCGCCCTGGAGACGGATTCGGCAGGTTCGGCAGGAATGTCGGAGGCGTTAAGCGACAGCCACTTCACGCTGGCGCTGGACGGGGAATCGGGCCAGGGGTCCGGCTGGACGATATGGGGACGGGGCAGTTATCTCGACATCGAGGGTGAAGGCCGCAGCGATTCCGATCATGAAATCGAGCTGCAGACGGCCTGGCTGGGTCTCGACCGTAACTTTGGTGATGATGTGCTGGGCGGCGTAGCGCTGTCGTATGCGGATATGGAGGCCGACTACAGTCTGAACCCGACCGGAGAGGCATTGAGAAAGGGCGAGTTGGAAATGGAGCTGACCGCGGTTCATCCGTATGCGCGTTGGGAGAGGTCTGCGGGATCTGAGGCCTGGGCGATGCTGGGCTTCGGTCAGGGTGATGTGGAGTTGACTTCGGATATCACCGACAACAAGACGATTGAGAGTGATGTGGATTACTGGATGATCACCGTGGGCGGGCGCGAGGCGCTGAATCCGGTGTCGGATATGGCGCTGGCGCTGGTGGCGGATGTCGGTTATGCGCGTCTGGAGACGGATGCGACGGCGGAGGAGTCGGCGATTGATGACCTGCGCCTGGAGTCATGGCAGGCACGTGCGGGCGTGGAGGCACAGACGAGCTGGGGAGACGGGACCACTCCGTTCGGGGCGGTCTATGGCCGCTACGATGGCGGCGATGGGGCGGAAGGCGTCGGTCTGGAGTTGCGTGGCGGATTGAGCATGATGCAGCCGGCCTCCCGACTGCAGTTGGATATCGAGGGCCACTGGGTGGCGGCACACAGTGAGAGTGATTATGAGGAGTGGGGTGCGAGTCTGATGGCGGCGGTATTGCCGGCGGCGGATCGTCGCGGCTGGTCGTGGCAGTTGCGTTCGGGCCTGGGTCAGGAGGCGAATGATTCGTCGGTATTGTGGGGCGAAGAGAAACTGGAGTCGCTGGTGGAGACGGAGCAGTCGCACGAGTTGTCGCTGTCGACCTCGGTGAGTTGGGGCTTTGGCTGGGCCGGGCGAGGGGTATTGACGCCGTTTGCGGAGGCGGCGATGAAATCGGGCGAATGGGACGAGGCGAAGCTGGGGCTGCGCTACATTCTGCCGGAGACAGAGCGATTGTCGCTGGAGTTGTCGCTGGGACAGCGTCAGGAAGACGAGGTCGGCCATTACATCGGCGTGGAGATCGATTTGCGGAACTGATCGGGAGCGGCCGGCGGCGTCACTCAAAGAAAAAGGATTTGTGATAAACTAGCCCGTCGCGCCGCGTAGTTCGGCGCGAGAGTTTTTAAAATTCGGTTTTCAGAACGAAGCTTGTGTGGACGTTCGTCGGGTCGCGTGTTCCAACGTAAAACCTGGCAGAACGCCACGCCTGAAATGTTTGAGTATATGACAGGCAGGGCGAACTCTGCATAAAGGACTGCGCAGGTCTGCGAAGACCTGTAGAGTCTTAATTGAAGAGTTTGATCCTGGCTCAGATTAAACGCTGGCGGCATGCCTAACACATGCAAGTCGAACGAGAAAGTTCCTTCGGGAGCGAGTACAGTGGCGGACGGGTGAGTAATGCATGGGAATCTGCCCAGTAGTGGGGAATAACCCGGGGAAACTCGGGCTAATACCGCATACGTCCTACGGGAGAAAGCGGGGGCTCTTCGGACCTCGCGCTATTGGATGAGCCCATGTCAGATTAGCTGGTTGGTGAGGTAATGGCTTACCAAGGCGACGATCTGTAGCTGGTCTGAGAGGATGATCAGCCACACTGGGACTGAGACACGGCCCAGACTCCTACGGGAGGCAGCAGTGGGGAATATTGGACAATGGGCGAAAGCCTGATCCAGCAATGCCGCGTGTGTGAAGAAGGCCTGCGGGTTGTAAAGCACTTTCATCAGGGAAGAAAATCCCGGGGCGAATACCTCCGGGCCTTGACGTTACCTGAACAAGAAGCACTGGCTAACTCCGTGCCAGCAGCCGCGGTAATACGGAGGGTGCGAGCGTTAATCGGAATTACTGGGCGTAAAGCGCACGTAGGAGGCTGAATAAGTCAGATGTGAAAGCCCCGGGCTTAACCTGGGAACTGCATTTGATACTGTTCGGCTTGAGTCTGGCAGAGGAAAGCGGAATTCCGGGTGTAGCGGTGGAATGCGTAGATATCCGGAAGAACACCAGTGGCGAAGGCGGCTTTCTGGGCCAAGACTGACTCTGAGGTGCGAAAGCGTGGGGAGCGAACAGGATTAGATACCCTGGTAGTCCACGCCGTAAACGATGTCAACTAGCTGTTGGGTCCGTTTGAGGGCTAAGTGGCGCAGCTAACGCGATAAGTTGACCGCCTGGGGAGTACGGCCGCAAGGTTGAAACTCAAAGGAATTGACGGGGGCCCGCACAAGCGGTGGAGCATGTGGTTTAATTCGATGCAACGCGAAGAACCTTACCAGGCCTTGACATCCCGCGAACCTGCCAGAGATGGCGGGGTGCCGCAAGGAGCGCGGAGACAGGTGTTGCATGGCTGTCGTCAGCTCGTGTCGTGAGATGTTGGGTTAAGTCCCGCAACGAGCGCAACCCTTGTCCTTAGTTGCCAGCACTTCGGGTGGGGACTCTAAGGAGACTGCCGGTGACAAATCGGAGGAAGGTGGGGACGACGTCAAGTCATCATGGCCCTTACGGCCTGGGCTACACACGTGCTACAATGGCCGGTACAGAGGGCTGCTAACCCGCGAGGGGGCGCCAATCCCTAAAACCGGTCTCAGTCCGGATCGGAGTCTGCAACTCGACTCCGTGAAGTCGGAATCGCTAGTAATCGCGAATCAGCAATGTCGCGGTGAATACGTTCCCGGGCCTTGTACACACCGCCCGTCACACCATGGAAGTTGGCGGCACCAGAAGTGGTTTGCCTGACCCTCGGGAGGGCGATCACCACGGTGTGGTCAATGACTGGGGTGAAGTCGTAACAAGGTAGCCGTAGGGGAATCTGCGGCTGGATCACCTCCTTTATGAGCAAGAACACAGCTCGGCGGACGCCCACACAAGTTTCGATCTGAACAACCGGGACGGAGAGACGCGGAGAGCGCCGACCGGGCGCGGCCTGCTAAACGGGTCTGTAGCTCAGTTGGTTAGAGCGCACCCCTGATAAGGGTGAGGTCGGTGGTTCAAATCCACCCAGACCCACCAGCCGGGCGGGGCCATAGCTCAGCTGGGAGAGCGCCTGCTTTGCACGCAGGAGGTCGGGAGTTCGATCCTCCCTGGCTCCACCATCCGTTCCCTTTTGACAATGCGCGCCGCGCTCTGCAGCCGGCGTGGCTGTTTGACAGTTTGATGATTCACACGCGAGTTGGAAGTTTTCATGCTTCCAATTCAATTCAATCAAGTCGATCGTTATGAAGACGACATGTAATTCCGGGACGTCTGGAGTTGCATAGTCAAGTATCCAAGTGCATATGGTGGATGCCTAGGTGGCAGAAGGCGATGAAGGACGTTGTAGCCTGCGAAAAGCCTCGGGAAGCTGGCAAACAAGCTTTGATCCGGGGATGTCCGAATGGGGAAACCCGGCTCTTTGGGCCATTCGTATCTGAATTCATAGGATGCGAAAGCAAACCCGGCGAACTGAAACATCTAAGTAGCCGGAGGAAAAGAAATCAACCGAGATTTCCCAAGTAGCGGCGAGCGAACGGGAAACAGCCCTGAAGCGCAACGACTTCTAGCGGAACGGCCTGGAAAGGCCGGCCATAGACGGTGACAGCCCGGTACGCGAAAGAACCGTTGCGTGATGACGAGTAGGACGGGACACGTGAAATCTTGTCTGAACATGGGGGGACCATCCTCCAAGGCTAAATACTCTCTGTCAACCGATAGTGAACTAGTACCGTGAGGGAAAGGCGAAAAGAACCCCGGGAGGGGAGTGAAATAGAACCTGAAACCGTATGCATACAAGCAGTGGGAGCTCTTCGGAGTGACCGCGTACCTTTTGTATAATGGGTCAGCGACTTGCTTTCAGTGGCAAGCTTAACCGTATAGGGGAGGCGCAGGGAAACCGAGTCTTAACAGGGCGTCCAGTCGCTGGGAGCAGACCCGAAACCGGGCGATCTATTCATGGCCAGGGTGAAGGCTGGGTAATGCCGGCTGGAGGCCCGAACCCACCTATGTTGAAAAATGGGGGGATGAGCTGTGAATAGGAGTGAAAGGCTAATCAAGCCCGGAGATAGCTGGTTCTCCCCGAAATCTATTTAGGTAGAGCGTCGTGTATCACTTCCGGGGGTAGAGCACTGTTATGGCTAGGGGGTCATCCCGACTTACCAAACCATGGCAAACTCCGAATACCGGAAAGTGTTGAGCACGGCAGACACACGGCGGGTGCTAACGTCCGTCGTGGAAAGGGAAACAACCCAGATCGCCAGTTAAGGTCCCCAAATTGTAGCTCAGTGGGAAACGAGGTAGAAAGGCTCAGACAGCCAGGAGGTTGGCTTAGAAGCAGCCATCCTTTAAAGATAGCGTAATAGCTCACTGGTCGAGTCGGTCTGCGCGGAAGATTTACCGGGGCTAAGCTACATACCGAAACTGCGAATGCGCCTTCGGGCGCATGGTAGGGGAGCGTTCTGTACGCCGGTGAAGGCGGATCGTAAGGTCCGCTGGAGGTATCAGAAGTGAGAATGCTGACATGAGTAACGATAATGCGGGTGAAAAACCCGCACGCCGTAAGCCCAAGGTTTCCTGAGCAACGTTAATCGGCTCAGGGTTAGTCGGTCCCTAAGGCGAGGCCGAAAGGCGTAGTCGATGGGAAACAGGTCAATATTCCTGTACTTTGTGCAACTGCGACGGGGTGACGAAGCAGGCCAGGCGGGCCGGGTGTTGGACGTCCCGGTTCAAGCGTGTAGGAAGTCTTGCCAGGCAAATCCGGCAAGGCCATTCCGAGACGCGATGTCGAGTTCTCCTCGGAGGACGAAGCCGCTGATGCCATACTTCCAGGAAAAACCTCTAAGCTTCAGGTTGCATGAAACCGTACCCTAAACGGACACACGTGGGCGGGGTGAGAATCCCAAGGCGCTTGAGAGAACTCAGGTGAAGGAACTAGGCAAAATAGCACCGTAACTTCGGGAGAAGGTGCGCCCTGGGCGGTGACGGGACTTGCTCCCCGAGCGGCCGGGGGCCGCAGTGACCAGGTGGCTGCGACTGTTTACTAAAAACACAGCACTCTGCAAACTCGCAAGAGGACGTATAGGGTGTGACGCCTGCCCAGTGCCAGAAGGTTAATTGATGAAGTTAGCTTCGGCGAAGCTTTTGATCGAAGCCCTGGTAAAAGGCGGCCGTAACTATAACGGTCCTAAGGTAGCGAAATTCCTTGTCGGGTAAGTTCCGACCTGCACGAATGGCGTAACGATGGCCACGCTGTCTCCACCTGAGACTCAGTGAAATTGAAATCGCTGTGAAGATGCAGTGTACCCGCGGCTAGACGGAAAGACCCCGTGAACCTTTACTACAGCTTTGCACTGAATTTTGAGCCTGCTTGTGTAGGATAGGTGGGAGACAGTGAAGCGACCGCGCTAGCGGTCGTGGAGTCAACCTTGAAATACCACCCTGGCATGTTTGGAGTTCTAACCTTGGCCCGTGATCCGGGTTGGGGACAGTGTATGGTGGGTAGTTTGACTGGGGCGGTCTCCTCCCAAAGCGTAACGGAGGAGCGCGACGGTACCCTAAGCACGGTCGGAAATCGTGCGTTTAGTGCAAAGGCATAAGGGTGCTTGACTGCGAGACAGACATGTCGAGCAGGTGCGAAAGCAGGTCTTAGTGATCCGGTGGTTCTGAATGGAAGGGCCATCGCTCAACGGATAAAAGGTACTCCGGGGATAACAGGCTGATACTACCCAAGAGTTCATATCGACGGTAGTGTTTGGCACCTCGATGTCGGCTCATCACATCCTGGGGCTGAAGCAGGTCCCAAGGGTATGGCTGTTCGCCATTTAAAGTGGTACGCGAGCTGGGTTTAGAACGTCGTGAGACAGTTCGGTCCCTATCTACCGCGGGCGTTTGAAACTTGAGGGGAGCTGCTCCTAGTACGAGAGGACCGGAGTGGACGTACCCCTGGTGTTCCGGTTGTCACGCCAGTGGCACTGCCGGGTAGCCAAGTACGGAAGGGATAACCGCTGAAAGCATCTAAGCGGGAAGCCTGCCCCAAGATGAGGTTTCACTGGACGCAAGTCCCTGTAGGGCCCTGGAAGAAGACCAGGTTGATAGGCTGGATGTGGACGCCCGGTAACGGGTGAAGCTAACCAGTACTAATGGCCCGTGAGGCTTGACTATGCAACTTCAGACCTTCTACTGATTGAAGTGAATCATCAAACCGGTTGTTCGCCTGGCGACGATAGAGAACTGGAACCACCCGATCCCATTCCGAACTCGTCCGTGAAACGGTTCATCGCCGATGATAGTGTGGGGTCCCCCCATGTGAAAGTAGGACATCGCCAGGCACCTTACTCCAAAGCCCCGCTATGCGGGGCTTTTTTGTGCCAAACGAAAGCCTCCAGGCATCCCCGTTCCCGAACCGCCCAAGTATCATGTGCGTGGCAAAGTCGTCACTCAAGACCATGAAAACACGGACCCGGTCCCGTCCCGATTCTTTGACAAGTCCACAATCTTGCCGAACACCCGAGATCGCCGAATCGCCGGACTTGAAAACCTCCCGTATTTGGGAGGCGCTGCCTGCGGCGGCACAGGCGAGACTGGGGAAAATCGAAGTGGTCGATTCCGTGGAGTCCACCAACGATATTCTGTACGAAGAGGCCACCCCCGAATACGACCGGGTACAGATTGCGCGCCACCAGACTCACGGCCGCGGTCGCCGCGGCCGCGACTGGCAGGCTGTAACAGGAACACTGTGCTTTTCAATTCTGCACTCCTTTGCGGCGCAGCCGCCGGCTTCCTTGGCACTGTGGGTCGGGATTGCCGTCATCGAGCGTCTGCGCATGTTGGGTTGGGGCATGCCGGTGCTGCACTGGCCGAACGATCTGATGTACGGAGTGGCTAAATTCGGCGGCATCCTGGTCGAAAGCCGGGTGCGCGACACCCGATGGGTCGGCGTGGTCGGGATTGGCGTCAACCTGGAACAGGCTCCGCCGCTGGATCGTCCGGCTACCTCCATTGCACAGGCCTGCAGTCGATCCCCCGAGCCGAACGAGTTGGCCGCACAATTAATCGACGCAGTGACAACCTGCCTGGCACGTATCGATAACGGCACAGCCGGGGATCTGATCACTTTTTATTCCCAGTATGATGGTCTCAAGGATTGCGAAGTGGAAATTACGGGGATGCAGAACACGTTGACCGGGCACGCCCGCGGAGTAGACGCGCAAGGCCGGCTGCAGGTTCAGAATTCTCAAGGAATACAATGTTTTGAGGCGGCCGAGGTGCGGCGCTGCCGCGTGTGATGATGCTGATTGATATCGGTCACAGCCGCATTAAACTGGGGGAAGCGCATCAGCAACAGGTGCGACACTGCAGGGCGTTCCCCCTGGAGGCGCTTGAGGAGGCTTGTGCAGTCCTGCGTGACGGTCGGCAGGCCGGGCAGACCGCCTACGGGGTGTCGACTTTGCGCGGTGCACAGGAGACCGTGGTGCGCCAGCGCATTGAAGCCGCCTGGGATGGGACTCTGGTTTGGATTGGGGCGGCGCAGGCACAGGGCTTCTTACAAACCCACTACACCAATCCCGAAACTTTTGGCGCGGATCGATTATTGGCGTTGCGCGCGGCACGCCGGCGTACCGCGCAGTCCTGCATTGTTGTTGATGCGGGCACGGCTGTGACGGTCGATGGTCTGGATGAGACCCACACACATGCGGGAGGCTGGATTGTGCCGGGTTATGAGGCGCTGCGACAAAACCTGTCCACCTTGCTGGAAGTTGCACCCCGAGACTCCACCACGCCTTCTCCATTGACCTGCTCCAGTACCGCGCAGGCGACGGAGACCGGCATCTGGAGATTACTGGCTGGAGGGGTCGAGCAGATGTGTACGCAGCTGCGCACCGGGGCGTTGGGGGATGAGGCGGAAATTTTCGTGACCGGCGGGGATGCCGAATCTCTGTGCGCCTGGAGTGCTCTGCCCATGCAGCAGGTTCCCGATTTGGTATTGGAAGGGTTGGCGGAGTGCGCTGGAGAACGGTAGATAGTGCCGTTCGACAGATATAATAAAGCGGCCTTACGCTTAGAAATAAGCGTGGTGGGCAAGGATCAAATTATGGGGACTAATGCCGCATCCACCCCGTGCCATACGGAAGCAAACTCCCCCTCTACTCGTTTGAGCGAATCGGCAGTTCCTATTGGTTTTGCAGATGGTGATATGAGGCGAAAGAAAAACTCCAAGGATAATACTGTTCAAAAGTTAGAAATTGTTCGAAATGCTATAAGGAAAGAATACTGCAGAAAACATACGCAACCTTGGATTGTGGCATATTCGGGAGGAAAAGACTCGACTCTTCTTCTTAGCATTGTTTGGGAAGTCGTCCAAGGGTTGCCGGAAGCGCAAAGGTGCCGAAAAATTTATATCGTAGGGAATGATACTCTCGTTGAATCTCCATTGATCATAAAGCACTTGAAAGAGTCCATGAAAATTATTCAGGAGGCTGCTAAAAAGTTTTCGATGCCATTCGAAACAATCATAACTACTCCATGCGTAGACCAAACTTTTTGGGTAAATGTAATTGGGCGTGGCTATATTCCTCCGACGCGCAATTTCCGTTGGTGTACAGACAGAATGAAAATCCTTCCGACAAATTATTTGATTGAAAAAATAGTACGCAGGTGCAAAAAATCAATCTTGTTGATTGGTACTCGAAAAAGCGAATCTCAGAATCGTCGTCGGAATATGGAAAAGTACAAGGTTTCACCAACAAAACTGAATCTTCATAAGACAATCCCGAACTGTCGGATTTTTGCCCCATTAGCAGATATGGACGATGAAGATGTCTGGATGATATTAATGCAACGGAAGGCTCCTTGGGGCAGTTCCCACAGAAACTTAATAACCCTGTATCGAAATGCAGGTGGAGGCGATTGCCCATTAGTGCTAAGTAAAGATGATGCTCCTTCGTGTGGTACTACCTCACCACGGTTTGGGTGCTGGACTTGTACTGTTGTGCAGAAGGATAGAAGCATGAGGGGTTTGATTGCTTCAGGGTGTGAGGAAGAGGAAAAGTTGGAAGCACTTTCTGATTTTAGAGATTGGCTGATAAGCCTTCGTGAGGATAAAAAGAGTCGAATGTCTGTACGTCGCAATGGTTATGTGCAGAATCGAGCAAACGGCAACCGAGTTATGGGGCCTTTCAAACTAGAGGTGAGACAAGAAATTTTGAGGCGTCTCAAATCTCTTGAAAAAGTTGTCGATGAACAACTCATTTCACGGTCGGAAATTGAAATAATTAGTGATATATGGGCGCGTGATGATATCCGTGAATGTGGGCGGAAGGCATTGGCTAGAAATCTTGAGCAAATAGAAAATGCGGCATAGCATATACGGCATATCTTTATATTTGACACATTCTGCCAAAAAGTTTAATTAGAAAAAACACTGGAGCACATCTGATGGTGCCATCAACCCCGATTATTGAGTCGAGCGTGTATCGTTTCCCGAAAATGTTCACGGAACTACGAAAATTTTCTGTTCCATGGCATCAGCGTCGCTACGATTGGGGGAAAGGTGATGTACAGGAACTATTGGATGATATTGATGAGGCGATTAGAGAAAGACAAAAATGCTACTTTCTTGGGACTGTAATATTGGTGGAAAAAGAAAATCATCAAAAGTGGGAAATCAACGACGGACAGCAACGGATGATTACACTATCACTGATATATGCCACGCTTTGTCGCCGTTTCCATGATGAACACAGTGATTCACAGCACGAAAATATATGTTTGCGTATGTTGTTCGATTTGGACGCTGAAAGCGTATGTAGTCTGAGAGAAGCCGGGGACTATACGCCACGAATCGATGTTGCAGATGTGGACAGTAGGCATTATCGACCTCTCATTCGTGGTGAAGACATTGGAGCTACTAGCAAGCTAGTGGAAGCATGGAAAACTGTAAATTTGTTTTTTTCGCTTAGAAATATTGCGCAATGCAGGAGGTATCTTAATTTTATTCAAGAAAAACTTGAAATTTCGTGCTTGCGCGTTCCTTCAAGTATTGATTCAAATGCCGTTTATGAAACTGTCAACTGTCGAGGTAGGCCGCTGAACGATTTTGATCGAATCCGAAACTACCTCTATTCGCATTTCAGCGAAACAGCATCTTTTCAAAAAAGGTGTATCGTGCATGAATCTCTTGAAAATATTCGAACCCAAATAATTCATGCCGATAAAGCATCCGAGTATTTGAGGTGTTACCTCCAATGCAGATTTGGTTTTCTTCGGAAAGACCATTTTTACCGTGATACGAGGCAAGCTTTTCGAAATTCTGGAAAATCGGGGAAAAGAGAAAGCCAAACACGGGCACTCAATTTGGCAAAAAACATTGGTAACGTAGGAAATATAGAACTATTTCGCACCTTAACAGCGCCTAAACCGGATCCCGATTTTGTGAAAGCATTTAAAATCGCTTCTGGAACCACAAACTCCCCTAGAGGTATGGAAGTATTTCTCCGGGAGTTAAGTGCCTATAAGGTTGCTCAACCTCTGGTTTTTTCATTACTTGAAAAGTTCCATCACCAAACAACCGTTTCCAAAAAAAAGGCTATCGCGAGAATAGCCAATAGGAATTTAAGACGCTTAACTACGTTTTTGCTTAGGACGGCATTTGTTACGACAATTGAGCCTTCTGGCTATGAAAGGGATTTTTCTAATTATGCAAAAAATATAATGGAAGCCAAAAGCTTGCCGGACAATGAATTTAAAGCCTTCTTAACAGATTGTGACCAATCATCTCACGGGATACTAGACGACCAAAAGTTTTATGACGCTCTGCTCAGTGGAGAAATGAAGGGCATTACAAAAATCAAAAGCTTTTTACTGGGGCTTGATTCCGGTACGATTGTCCATGAGCGCTTTTTTAGCATAGAACATATTTTGCCGAAATCCGAAGAGCACTGGCATGGTTGGACCAAATTTTCGGAATGCAATCCACGTGACTGGATCCACCGGATTGGGAATTTGACGTTATTACGCCAAACAGACAACAGGCCAGGAAGAAAAGATAACAAAAACTTCAAGGCGAAGCAAAGGAGTTATAAAAATAGTGAGTTCGAACTGACAAGAGAATTGTGTAACTACGAGGAATGGTCACCGCAAACAATAGAATCTAGGCAACGTATGATGGCAAAAAAAGCAGTCGAAATTTGGAAGTTTGTCTAAATGTCTGACATTCATGAGATTCGGCAAAAGGCCGAAAGTTTGTTAGATATCCCGCACAAGCTTCATGACTATCAATGGGAGGGCGTTTCATTTTTATATCGTTCTAGTGCCGCACTTCTTGCAGATGAAATGGGGCTAGGGAAAACTGTTCAAGCTTCGATAGCTTTAGCCCTTTTGATGGAGGAGGAAAGTGAAATAGAACGAGCAGTAATTGTTGCTCCAGCTTCTTTAGTAACAAATTGGGTAATGGAATTGGCAACTTGGGCCCCATCTTTGACTGTACGGCAAGTGCGAGGCTCACAATTTGTACGGGGGACTTTTTATCTGCTGCCTGTTCCGGTTCTTGTTTGTTCTTACGAGCAGATTCGTGCTGATGGTTTGGACCATATCCCAATGGATACTTTTGATTTAGTAATTTTAGACGAGGCCCAACGTATTAAGAACAAGAATTCTACAACTGCGCTAGCCTGCAGACTTCTGCCTCGTAAGTGGGCTTGGGCATTATCGGCTACTCCGCTTGAAAATGATGTAAGCGATGTAGAGTCAATTTTGGATTTTTTGCGGCCAGAAGTTGATCAGCAGAATAATGAAGTTTGCGACAATCAGCTTAAATCGATCATGCTTCGTCGTTTGAAATCCGATGTTAGATCTGAATTGCCTCCAGTTATTGTTCGGGATTTGAAACTTGATCTGCACGCACCCCAGAGAAGAAAATACGATGACTTATGGGTGAATCGTTTAGCAACCATTCAGGATGAAGTCAATAGGCAGGATATTAATATGGCGTTACTGGGCCTGCTGACTCGTTTGAAAATCGTGTGTAACTATGATTCGGAAACGGATATGTCGTCAAAATTGGATGTCCTCATGGACATTTTTGAAAAGGCGGGACAATCAGCTCGTATCATCATATTCTCTCAATTTGTTGAAACATTACAGTGGCTTTCTAAAAAAATCCCCATGCAACATAATCTCGTAATAGGTTCCATGTCTCAAGTTGACAGGCAGGCAGCCATGAAAAAATTTAGAACCGGAACGGCACCACAGGTGTTATTGGTGTCTCTGCGGGCAGGAGGAGTAGGCTTGAATTTGGGAGAGGCTTCGCATGTCGTTCTTTTCGACAGATGGTGGAATCCAGCTGTTGAGATTCAAGCTATATACCGAGCTCACCGTTTTCAACGCAAAACGCCGCTACTCGTGTTCCGTTTTTTGGCCCTGGATACCGTAGAAGAACGAATAGCGACAATACTTAAGCGGAAACAAGAACTTTCAGATAAAATTGTAGGGCCTAATGAATTAATTACTTCGAGTTCTAAAACCGACGAATTGCTAGAGATTTTGGAAATTACGGCACCAGATATCACCACTCAACTGAATAACGAGCCAAGAGAGGATCAACACCATGGCTAAGATTTTGGAATATAAAGATATTCCCCTTGAAGATTTAGTTATCGGGAGAGGCCAGGCACGTACCGTGGAGCCAGGCAAGGAAGTTGATGAGTTGGTACATAGTATAGAAATTCAAGGGTTATTACAACCTATCGTGGTGTGTGAGGCAACACAAACGGGGAAATGGGAAATTTTGTCCGGTCAACGTCGATTCCTTGCCCACAGAATGTTGAAAAAAGAGACAATACCTGCCGCCATTATCAATGAACGAGTAAGTGAAGCTGAAGCTAAAGCGATTTCAATCACGGAAAATTTGATCCGCCGCAAACTTTCGGGGAAGGAGCTTAAGGATGGTATTTTGTATCTGTATAAAATGTATGGAACCATAAAAGATGTAGTTGCCGCGACAGGCTTG
Organism: uncultured candidatus Poriferisulfidus sp.; assembly: GCA_965221375.1. GTDB lineage: Bacteria > Pseudomonadota > Gammaproteobacteria > Poriferisulfidales > Poriferisulfidaceae > Poriferisulfidus. The sequence goes on from OZ244883.1 coordinate 586,090, forward strand.
CCCATAGGGAAAGTTCGTGAAAATCTAAAGTATCCACGCTTGATACCTAAACTTCAAAAAATGGTAGATGATAACGAAGTAGATATCAACGTGGCTTTGAAATCGCAGGATGCTGCCTGTGAAAAAGGCAATTTGGAAGAGCCAAATGCTGAGGTTGCCGTAACGTTAGCCAGAGAAATGAGCACAATGACCGGTGCTCAGAGAAAAACTTTTGCGAAGCAGTTGGATACTGATATGCCTATTGAAGAAGCTGTTGAAAAGGCAAAATCTGGTGCAGATGTTGTTCAAGCTGTAATAACCTTAACTAAAGACACCCACAGTGCTCTCCAAAAATACACAAGAGAGGAAAAGACAAACCAAGACGAGGCCATCGTCATGTTGATTGAGGAAGGTTTGACTGAACGCGGTCTTTTAGAGGGGAAGGCATAAAATGTCAACGCACTCCGACACGTTGGAACTTGGCCGTATCAGAATGTCTGTCGGTTATGGGGGACATCGGAGAAATCGTTTGGTTACTCCGATGCAGGTAGGAGACTACATACGTGATGCCATGGAGTCGGGAGAATCGCTCGCTGATTGCGCAGAAAAATTGCATTTCCAAGGGACTGGCCACATAGGACGTTTCCTTCGAATCGGAAAACTGCCGCGTGATATTCAGGATATGATTAGTTGGGGACCATCTAAAGATGGCAGCATTGGTTTTTCTGCTGCGGTTGAACTTGGGTTACTTAAGAATAGTGGGGACCAACGTGCTGTTGCACAGGCCATATTGGAGGATGGTTTGACCACAAAGGAAGTTCGTGAAGTGGGCCAATTGCGCGCACGATCGGCACAGCCTATTCGCGATTGCATACGGGAAGTTTTGGGAATGCGTCCGACTATTCGCAAACGATATGTTTTTATAGGCTCCATATCTGAAAAGGAAAGTTTGGATTTTTTGAAAGGAATCACGCAAGATGAAAGAGATGAGATTTTGGAGGCGGGCACTAGAAAATTTAGTTTGTTAGTAAACAAAGGTCATCTTGGTCAGCAAATATTCACTTTAGTTGGAGATGAGAAATTTGCTGATTCGATGCAAAACGTTGGCAAGAAAAATATCGAAAACCTGTTTCGGGCATATATTTCGGAGATTGCTAACGATGCTCGATCGTCTTGTTGATGTTCTTCGCAGTGGAGCAGTTTGTCTCGGTTCCGAAGTAGTTTGCGACGGATTCACAGATGGATATTTGTATCGAGTGCAGTCGCATGTTCACGATGATCATATGGGAGATTTCAATACCAGCAAGGGGCAGCAACATATTTTCATGAGTCCAGGAACTTATGATTTGCTGGTTACTGAACATAACATAGAACTAGAATACAGGGATAACCTTTGCTGCGTTCCGTGTGGCACCGAGCATGTATTTAGCAATGGCCAAAAGCTGTCGCTTGTTTCCTCCAACCATATGCTTGGCGCGAGTCAGGTAGCATTGGAGTTGCCGAATGGGGTGAAACTTGGTTATTCGGGTGATTTTGGATGGCCCCTTGATGAGGTTATTCAAGTTGATCAACTCGTCGTTGATAGTACATACGGGAATCCTGATAGTATCCGTCGCTATTCTCAATCTGAAGCAGAGGCAAGTTTTTTAGAAATAGTCAATAGCAAACTGCGGCATGGGTCGGTAAATGTTTTGGCACATAGAGGAACAATAGAACGTGTTGTGAGGGTGCTCGCTGGACAGATTCATGTACCCCTTCTTGCGACGAGGAAACGAATCCAAGAAATAGACGTTTATCGAAAATACGGATTACCTTGCGGAGTATTAATTTCACTTGATTCCGAGGAAGGCCAGAAGGCTTTAAAAGAACGTTCATACATCAGACTGTATTCAAAAGGAGATGGTTACCAAAACGAGCCTTCGGTAACATCTATTGTCTGCAGCGCTTTCATGATGGCACGGGCAGACAGTCCTGTGATGCAGCATTCAGAGAAGAGTTACGCCGTAGCGCTATCTAATCATGCGGATTTCGCTGAGACGTTGGAATATATACGGGCAACTAATGCAGAAATTGTTGTAACCGATAATACCCGCAATCATGGATGTGATTTAGCCTTGGCCATTAAAGAACATCTTCCGGGTGTGCACGCTATCCCTTCCACGAATCAACGGTTACCCAATTTCTCATAACCTTGGTATCATCTCTGGTCGGTACGAACTCAGGTTGGATTGAATGCCAAAATGTGGCCAATCAGAATGTGCCTAGATACCAAAAAGATAGGATATACAGATGCATTGGAATTGCGCCGTACCGCGTAATCTGATATAATTGGCCGCCGACACGACGCACCCCACTCTGCGGAGGGTTGGTGCGTTTTTTATTTAGATTTACTGGACGCATTTGGTTTAAACCTTTGTAATGAAAATCGGGATCCCGAAAGAGACTCGCCCGGGCGAAAGGCGCGTGGCGATTTCTCCAGAAACTATCAAAAAACTGACGGCCATGAAAATGGAAGTCGTGGTGGAGACGGGAGCCGGTACCGGCTCTTGTGTGACGGATGAGCAATATCAGGAGGCAGGCGCCAGCATTGCCCCGGATGCTCAAACGGTGTTGGGTGATGCGGACCTTGTGTTCAAGGTACAACGACCGACCACCGCCGAAGAAGGCACGGACGAAGTGGCGCTGATGAAACAAGGCGCAATTCTTGTTGCCCACTTGTCCGCTCTTTCCTACCCTCAATCCTCCTCCCACTACAACACCCGCAACCTGACGACCTTCGCGATGGACCTGATGCCCCGCATCAGTCGAGCGCAGTCGATGGACGTCCTTTCCTCACAAAGCAATCTGGCAGGCTACAAAGCCGTCGTCGATGCGGCTACGGAGCATGTCAGCGCTTTCCCGATGATGATGACGGCCGCTGGCACGGTCGCTCCCGCACGTGTTTTCGTGATGGGTGTCGGGGTGGCAGGGTTGCAGGCGATTGCGACAGCCAAGCGCCTGGGCGCGGTGGTGACGGCCTACGATGTGCGGCCCGCAACCCGCGAGCAGGTCGAAAGTCTGGGCGGGAAATTCCTGATCGTCGATGAAGAGGCGATGAAAGACGCCGAGACTTCCGGGGGTTACGCCAAAGAGATGACCGAAGACTACAAACGTAAAGAACGCGAAGTCATCGCCGGGCATATCAAAGAGCAGGATATCGTGATTACCACGGCTTTGATTCCAGGCCGCCCGGCACCGGTATTGGTGACGCGGGAGATGGTCGAATCGATGAAACCGGGTTCCGTGGTTGTCGACCTGGCCGTTGAAGCCGGTGGCAATTGCGAATGTGCCGAACGGGGTGTGGTGGCCGAGCACCAGGGCGTGCGCATCATCGGTTACGACAACATGCCGGCACGGCTGGCGCGCGATGCCAGCAATCTGTTTGCCAAGAACATTCTTAATTTTTTGACCCCGCACATTGATGGGGAAAGCGGCGCTTTGAATCTCGATTGGGAGGATGAGACGGTGGCCGAGACCGCGGTGACTCGGGACGGCGCGGTGGTCAATACCCGAATTCAGGAGTTATTGTCATGATGCTTGAAGCTACAACTCTCGCCAGCGGAATACTCCAGGCGAGCGAGACGGTCAGTCTGGGACTGTCGGCAGCGGCGGACGTCGCGGCCGCGGGCCCGTCCTTCCTGAACATGTTTACCGTGTTCGTGCTGGCCTGTTTTGTGGGATTTTATGTGGTATGGAGCGTGACTCCGGCGTTGCATTCACCGTTGCTTGCGGTGACCAACGCCATTTCTTCCGTCATTATCGTCGGCGGCCTGTTGGCCGCGGGTCCGGCCGAGTTGGACTTCTCCAGTCTGATGGGCTTTATCGCCGTAACGCTGGCTTCGGTCAATATCTTCGGCGGATTTCTCGTGACCCAGCGCATGCTGGCGATGTTTAAGAAAAAACAGTAAGCAGTCAGGATCGTTGTAATGAGCACCAGTTTGACCGGTTTTGCATATTTGATCGCCGCCGTATTTTTCATTATGGCGTTGCGCGGACTGTCGTCGCCGACTTCGGCACGGCAAGGCAATGTGATGGGCATCCTCGGCATGATTATTGCCGTCGTGACCACCTTGCTCGATCCGGAAGTGATCAACTACGAAATTATCTTGGCGGGGATTGTTGTCGGTGGCGCCATCGGCACGATTGTTGCCTTCCGTATCAATATGACCGCGCTGCCACAGCTGGTGGCGGCATTCCACTCACTGGTCGGAATGGCGGCCGTACTGGTCGCGATTGCGGCGTTTTATCATCCGGAAGCCTACGGCATTGGCACACTGGGTAATATCGGCACCGGATCACTGATCGAGATGAGTCTGGGGGCGGCGATCGGAGCGATTACGTTCTCGGGTTCCGTGGTGGCATTCGCCAAACTGCAGGGATTGGTCAGCGGTAACCCGGTGGTGTTTCCGGGCCAGCACCCGCTGAATGCGGTTATTGGCCTAGTCATCGTCGGCGGCATCGTCGCGCTGGTGATGGGCCAGGATCCGACCGTATTCTGGGTGATTATCGCCCTGGCATTCCTGATTGGTTTCCTGATTATTATTCCGATCGGAGGCGCCGACATGCCGGTCGTGGTGTCTATGCTGAATTCCTATTCGGGCTGGGCCGCCTGCGGGATTGGCTTTACGCTCAGCAACATGGCGCTGATTATTACCGGTGCCTTGGTGGGCTCTTCCGGTGCGATTCTGAGTTACATCATGTGCAAAGGCATGAATCGCTCCATTTTCAACGTACTGCTGGGAGGCTTCGGCGGCGAGACGGTGGTCGGTGCCGCGCAACAGGGTGGTGCCAGTCGCTCGGTGAAGCAGGGCAGCGCCGACGATGCGGCCTTCATCATGAGTAACGCCAATACGGTGATTGTGGTCCCCGGCTATGGCATGGCAGTGGCGCAGGCGCAGCACGCATTGCGGGAAATGGCGGACCTGCTCAAGGAAAAAGGTGTGGCGGTCAAATATGCGATCCACCCGGTGGCCGGACGTATGCCTGGGCACATGAACGTGTTGCTGGCGGAAGCTTCGGTGCCGTATGACGAGGTGTTCGAACTCGAAGAGATCAACCATGAATTTTCCACGGCGGATGTGGCCTTTGTGATTGGCGCCAACGATGTGACCAATCCATTGGCGAAAACCGACCCGACCAGCCCCATCTACGGCATGCCCATTCTGGATGTTGAAAAGGCGGCGACTACCCTGTTCATTAAACGCTCGCTGGGTTCGGGTTATGCCGGTGTGGACAACGAATTGTTCTTCCGCGACAAAACCATGATGCTGTTCGGTGATGCGAAGAAAATGACCGAAGAGATCGTGCAGGCGCTATAGGCTGATTGGACCTGCTCCTTCTTCTTGATCGGCTGCGTGAGCAGCACCCGCGCCCGCTTCGTAGCGGGCGCTTTGGTTGGTGGCCGGCGCGCAGCGCCTTCGAAGTCATGGTCGGGGCAATCCTGACGCAGAATACCGCGTGGACCAATGTCGAGAAATCAATCGCGCGCCTGCGGGAAGCGCAATGTTTGGAGGTCGAGGCCATTTTGCGCCTCAAGCCGCGACAACTGGCCGAATTGATTCGCCCGTCGGGCTATTACAACATCAAGCAAAAGCGCTTGCGGGCGCTGTGTCACTGGTATCAAGAACAAGGCCCATTACGTCGCCTGCAGCGCCGTGAGACGGCCAGCTTGCGCGAAGAACTGCTGGCAGTCCACGGTGTCGGGCCTGAGACTGCGGATGACATCCTGCTGTATGCGCTCCGGCGTCCTGTTTTTGTGGTGGACGCCTATACGAAACGTTTGCTGACACGCCTTGGCCTCGTGCCTGAAAAAGTCTCTTACGAGGAGATGCGCTATCTGTTTGAACAGGCGCTGCCAACGGACCCAAACTTGTATGACGAATATCATGCGCGAATCGTGCTGCACGGCAAATACATTTGTCAGTCGCGCTCGCCGCGTTGCGAGTCGTGCCAACTGCAGCCCCAATGCACCTATGGTCAAGTACACGCATTGAAACCGCTCGCGTAAATCAAACGATTCGTTCCTGCCCAGACTGAATTAGAGGTTTCTTCCTACTCTTTATAAGTCATTCTTGTAATACATCCTTGATTGTTCGTGGCACGGGTTCAGGCGGGCGAGACATTTCCGCGAAGACGTCCAGACGGTCCACGGTTTGCCACAAGTACAGAAATTGACGCAAGGAGATTTGTCCGGTGCGCTCGAACTTGGTAATGGTCGGAGCGGGCACTTTGCTGATTTCCGCGAGGATTCTGCGCGACATTTTTTTCGTTTTTCGACGTGCGCGCACGGCTTCGGCAAGTAGTTTTTGTATCTCGTACGGAGAGTAGAGCGTTATCATTCAACAATCCAAATAAAGTTTATTTGGATACTATTATATCAAATAAGTTGATTATTTCTTGCTTTTATATACTATTGTATAAAATAACTAGATCGATTTTCTGAGGGTTGGAGACTGTTCGAGAGAGTTTTTGCTTCCAGCTTTTGGCGTGAAGAAGCTTTGGGATACTAATCAAGTTGGATGATTTGCCCGGTGATGTCGCGGCTGTCGGTCCCCAAAAAATAAACGTAGGCAGGGGCAACCACCTCGGGGGTCGGGTAAGCGTCACCGGAGGCTCCGGGGTAATTTTGCCGGCGCAGACGGGTTTCGACTGCTCCGGGATCAATGCCGTTGACGCGAATTCGATGATCGCCGTCCAGTTCTTCTGCCAGAATCTGCACCAGTCCCTCAAGACCTGATTTCGCGACTCCATAAGCCCCCCAATAAGCGTGGCGGGCATGACGATCCAGGGCAAAAACAATGGCCGGATCAGGGGCCCGATCCAGTAAAGGCAGACAGGCCTGTGTCAATAACCACGGCGCCAGCAAATTGATGCGCATCAACTGCATCCACTCCTCGACTTCAAACAGGCGCAGTGGACGCAGACCGCCAACTAGGCCTGCATTGTTCAAGATGCCGTCCAGGCGCCCAAAGTCTGCATCAATGCGTTCGGCCATTTTGATGTAGTCATCGGCCGTGGCGCCATTCATGTCCAGCGGATAAATCGCAGGTTCAGGGCCGCCGGCTGCCTGAATCTCGTCATAGACTTCTTCCAGGCGAGGGATGTTGCGTGCCAGCAAAACGACGGTCGCTCCTGCTTGTGCACAGGCGCAGGCCACCGCTCGGCCAATGCCGGAATTGGCTCCGGTTACCAGCACGACGCGCTGTGCAAGCGCATCGGCTGAAGGTTGATAGGAAGTGGGGGTCAAGATGCGATCAGGAGTCGTCCTTGATGTTCGGGATTTCGCGCGGTGTTTTATCGATGGTTTCGACTTCATTGATATCTTTGCTGGGTTCAATCCCCAGCTCGCGAAACTTTCGGGTGGTGGGGAGGACACGTCGATCAAGCGTCCCGACCATCTTGTTGAAATGATTGATATCGGTCTCCAGTGATTTTCTCAGATTTCCCATATGCTCGGCAAAACCGGCAATGCGTTCGTACAGTTCGCTCCCTAGTTGGCGAATCTGTTCGGCGTTTTCGGCGACGTTCCTTTGACTCCAGCCATACGCCACCGCGCGCAGAATGGCCATCAAACTGGCCGGAGTGGCAAGTAGCACACGCCGGCTCATGGCGTATTCCATCAAATCGCCGTCTTGCTCCAGGGCGGCGTTCAGAAACTGATCTCCCGGCACAAACATCACCACAAAATCCAGTGATTTGCCTTTGGCAGATTCTGTCCAGTATTCTTTTTTCGCAAGGTCCGTGACCATACTTCGCACGGCGCCAGCGAATTTCCCCAACAGAATTTGCTGTTGCTTTACGTCCGTTTCATTGTGCGCGTCCAGATAATGGCTGAGAGGGGCTTTGGCATCAATCGGCAAGACCCGATCATCGGGCAAGCGCACCACGACATCGGGGCGTCTCCCACTTGCCTGTTGTTCCTGTTCGACAAAATCCACGTGCTGGGTCATCCCCGCCAGTTCCAGGACTCGCTTGAGTGCGAGTTCTCCGTAGGAGCCCCGCACCGAAGGGCGCGCCAGCGCATGCGTCAGGCTCTGCGTTTCGCGACTGAGCTGCTGCTGTGCGGTGACGACATGCTTGAGTTGGGCCGACAAGTTGCCATAGGCCGTGTGGCGATCACGCTCGATGGTCTGGATTTGTTCCTGGGCTTTTTTGAGTGTCTCCTGCATGGGTTTCAGCGTCATCTCAAGAGAGCCCCGTTGTCGTTCGGCATTACGTTCCAGAGCTTCAACGGAAAGACTCGAAAAACTGTCCTTCAGAGTTTGCGTCAGTCGATCCAAATGTTGCTGGTCACGGTGCTGCATCACCCAGGGAGCAATCAGAATGCCGAGCACAATGCCGAAGGCAAAGAAAAGGCCAATCCACAGCCAAACTTCCATCAATCTATTGCAACCAGTCGATGAGTTCCAGGGGATGGTCAATTGTCCCTTGGCCACCCCATTCGGAAATGTTGGCGTCAGGTGCAATGTAGCCAAAACCGGCGACAATCCCAATCATGCCGGCGGCATCGGCGGCCTGCATGTCGCGAGGGTCGTCCCCCAGATACAGGCACTGGGCAGCAGGCACTCCCAATTCTTCGGCAGCTCTCAGCAGGGGCTGAGGGTGGGGTTTGGGATGGTTGTCAGGTCGTCGTCCAATGAGGCATCCCGGTGGTGCGGCGAAGTCAAATGCCGTCATCACGGGCCGCGCCAACTCCTCGGACTTGTTGGTCACGATGCCCCAGGGCATGTTGTGCTGAGCAAAATACTCGATCAACTCGGGCATGCCGTCGAAAAGGCGCGTGGCCTGGTAGGGTGCCCGTCCGTAGACTTCCAGAATACGGTCGACAAGCTGTTGCTCAAAAGCCTCGTCCAAATCCTTGCCGAATGCCAACTGGAGAATGGCGCGAGCGCCTTGGGAGACATGACTGCATGCTTGCTCATAAGAGACCGGAGGACGACCCTGTTCTGCGCACACGACATTCAGAGCCGGCACAATATCGCGCGCCGTATCCGCCAGGGTGCCGTCCAGATCCATAAGGACTGCCTGAATTTTCGAAGTGCTCATGCCAACTGCAGATGAGCGACATAATTGATGCGAGGAGCGTGATTCAAACGGGCGCGTTTCATTAAGGGATGCCAAAAAATGCCTCGCACGTCGGTGACGCTGAGCCCGGCGTCGCGGGCAAATCGGTCCAGTTCGGAAGGGCGAATGAAACGCTCGTACTGATGGGTGCCGGCAGGCAACAAGCCGAGCACATGTTCGGCGCCGACAATCGCAAACAAAAAGGCCGCAAGCGTGCGATTAAGAGTCGAGACAAACAGTGAACCGCCAGGCATCAGCATCTCCGCGCAATTGCGCAGCAAGACGGCCGGGTCGGGCACATGTTCAATCAATTCCATGCACGTGATGATCTGGAAATCGTGAGGGTGTTGCTGGGAGCACGTATAGACATCCTGCAGCACATACTCAATGGAGAGATTTTCCGCCTGAGCATGTTCACGCGCTTGCGCCAATGCGGTCTTCGACAGGTCGATACCGGTGGTAATGGCGCCGCGACGGGCCAGCGCTTCGGTCAGTAGACCGCCGCCGCACCCCACATCGACGACTTTCGCCCCTTCAAGGGTGCAGAATTCCTGGACATACTCAAGGCGGGCCGAATTGATGGCGTGCAAAGCACGCATAGGGCCATCAGGGTCCCACCAGTCCAGTTCGGAACGATCGAATTTGGCCAGTTCGGCCGGATCCAGATTGGAGCGGATGTCTGCCATGCGCGCTCACAAGTCTTCAATGAATTGCGTCCAACTTTTCGCCTGGGCCGCGGTACTCTTAATTTTTCGTGCCTCCGCGAAGGCAATCAAAGCATCTTTATGGTTGTCTTGCTCGTAGGTACAGATTCCATTGAGCAGATGAAAAGGGCCCGGATCTTTGGGATTGGTGCGCAACCCCATGGACGCACTATCCGCACAACCTTTCCATTCGGCATTCTGGGCATACAGGCGGGTCAGTTTCAGCCAGTCGGAGGATTTTTGCGTCATGTTGGCAGTCTTGCGCAAGGCCGGGTACGCTTTTTTGTATTCTCGGGCTGCCATCCAGGCATCGCCCAACAACTGCCAGTGGCGTGAAGTGGACTTGATCCGCTTGTCGTTCAAGCCTTGCTCCAGTACTTGGGCAGCCAACCAGGGCACTTCCTGCAGACGCATCAATTGCGCCAGCTGCACCAAATCTTCACCGCGTGTGAGCAAGTTTTTAGAATAGGCAAGTCGCAAGACGATCAATGCTTCCGCCTCGCGGTTGCGCTGCATATGTACTTGTGCCAGTTGTTTCCAAAAAAGAGTTTGCTTGGGGAAGGCAAAGATGGCTTCCTCCAGCAACTGCTGCAGAGCTTTCCAGTCTTTGTCCTGCAGGTAAATGGAGCCTAAAAACTGGTACTGTCCCTCGCTCAATGTTTCAGCAACTCTGCGCGCGGTATCGGCATGACGCCGGGCCTGCCTCAACTGCTTGAGTTCCAAATAAGCGACGGCCAACATGAAAAAAGCGTTGGCAGTCGGCTGCTCAGCCTCCTGTACCCATGCTTCCAGATGTCGAATGGAATCCTGATATTTGCCGATTTGGCTGTACAACTGACCCAAGGTATAGCGCACGTAACTGATTCGGGCTTTTGGAATTTCAGGATTGCTCAGCACGGCTTCAAGCGGATCAATGGCTTCCCGATAGCGCTCAAGCAGTAGCAAAAGGTCCGATTTCATCAAGAGCGTCTGGGCGCGTTCGTGATCGCTCAGCGACCGGCTCAAGAGTTGATCGGTCTTGCTCAATGCTTTTTCGTTTTGATTGGCTTCCCGCAATTCGTGAATTTCGGTCAGGCTGCGAAACACTCTTTCCGACAAGGTCTGATTCGGCCATGCGGGATGGGCGACGAGCAAAAAACTCAGACCGAAGCTGAAGACGGCGAAAAAACGTGCGTTCATTCTTCCAACTGGAACTTCAGTACGACGCGTACATCGTGGCGCGGTTGTGGTTCGCCGTCCACGACCTGGGGTTTGTATTTCCATTTCTGCACCGCTCGGATGGCGGCGCGGCTGAAGACACCGGAAGGCTCTTCGGCGACCACGCGAACCCCGTCCGTGGCGCCTGTCGTGGTAATGGTGAAAGCAACTTCAACCCAGCCCTCCAAGCCGCGTCGGCTGGCCCGGGTCGGGTAGACCGGGGTCACGCGCAGAATGGGTACGGGGTCGCGGTTTCGGGCCCAGCCCGCCGACAGGTCACCGGTTCCGGAAATATCCAGGTTGAAGGGGGTGGCCGAGGCGAAGCCCAGGCGGCCCTGGTTGCTGCTTTGCGACTGCTGCATCGGCGGAGTCTCCGGCATTTCGGGTTTTTTCGGAGGATCCATTTTTTTCGGCATTTCGCGCTTGGTCGGCGACAGATCTTTTTCTTCCAGGCGCACGAAATTGAACTGCACCGGATCGGTCAATATGCGGGCGCCTCGGAATTCCGAGGTGATCAGGTGGTGCATGATGGCGAACAGACTCAGAGTCGCCGCAATCGCCGCCACGGAGATAACAGGCGTGCGAATCCAGGTCCAGAGCATCGGGGTTAAGAGTCAGGCTGGGCAGCCAATGCGATCTTCTCCACACCTGCTTGTCGGATTTGATCCATGACTTTGACCAGCATGTCATTGCGAGAATCGCGGTCCGCCTGGATGACGACGCCCCCTTGAGGGTTTTCCGCCATCAGCCGCAAGACGTTCGCACGGATGGCTCGAACATCCACAGGCCGGTTGTTGATCCACACCTCATCAGTGGCGGTGATGCCGATCAAAATGGAGGTTTGGCTCTGCATGACGGCGGTTTCCGCCTGGGGACGATCAATTTCCACACCCGATTCCTTAACAAAGGAGGCGGTGACGATAAAGAAGATCAGCATGATGAAGACGATGTCGATCAGTGGAGTGATGTCCACGATCTGTTCCTCACTTTCGGAAGAGCGGCGACGACGTACGATACGCATCAGGCGTGGCGCATATGCGCGGGCAATACCAGGTGTTCGCGAAGGGCCTGATTTTCGCGTTGGGCGCGATGTTCAAACAGGGTCACGAAATAATAACCGGACAAGGCGATGACAAGACCCGCCAATGTCGGCAGGGTCGCGTGCGCGATGCCGGAACTCAAGGCGCGGGCACTGTTGGAGCCGGTGATGGCCAAGACCTCAAAAACCTCGATCATTCCGGTGATGGTGCCCAGCAACCCGAGCAGGGGACAGATCTGAATCAGCCCCTTGATGATCATAAATCCTTTGGTTGCGTTGACCCGGGCCTCCGACAGCCATTGTTGACGCAGCCACAAGGCTTCCTCGGGCAGCCAGTCCTTCAACTCGCTTTGAGTATGCTCGTCTTTTTTCCAGCGGTGGGGTCCGTAAAAATACCAGGCGCGTTCAATAATGAACCACCACAACAGAAAGGCGACACCAAACAAGACCAGCAGGACTTGGCCACCGTCATGGATCAAGCCTTCGACGTTATACAGGGTTGCAGCCAGCCAAGCCTCGTTCATGTTTGCAAGGCGCGCGTCAGCAGGCCCAGGCTCTGTTCATCGACGATTTGACGGATACGGGTACTGTAGGCGCGTGCCATTGTCAGCAACAACAGAATCGGAATTGCGGCAGTCAGGCCCAAGGCCGTGGTAATCAAGGCCTGGCTGATGCCGCCGGCCATCATGCGCGGGTCTCCAGTCCCGAACAGGGTGATGTCCTGGAAGGTCTGGATCATGCCGGTAACGGTTCCCAGCAGACCCAGTAGCGGGGCAATCGCGGCGAGTACGCGCAAAAGATTGAGACCCCAGGAAAGTTTTGGCAATTCTTCGCTGACGGCTTCGTGTACCCGATCCTCCAGCGCTTCGGGATCAAGCTTGCCGCGATGTTCCTGATAAACGAGTGCAATCCGGCCTAAAGCATTGTCAGCATTGGGGTGCTCCAGGTCATGATGCTGGCGCAGGATGCGTCGCAACTGGATGTTCAGCATGATGTTGCGCATGATCGCGAAAAAGATGCCAAAAATCCCGATGGCAATGATGATGTAACCGATCGGGCCGCCCTGTTCAATACGTTCTCCCAGATCGGGGGCATCTGCCAGTAGGCTCAGAATGGAACCCCGTGAGGGATCAATGACCGCCAAGGGGTATTCCTGCTGCGAGACTTCCAGTTCGGCAGCGATCGTACGATAGACCGAACGGGGCTGGCGAGGCAGAAACATCAAATCTGTCGAATCGCTGGCCTGGCTTAAGAATCGATTCTTGGAAGTTGCAGTGAACGCGCCGATGCGAATGACATTGGCCCCTCCAAAAGTGCCGTCCGGGTTGGTGACTTGGGCCAGGAAACGGACAACCTTGCCTTGCTCGTGGGCTTCGTTGAGGGCTTCATAAACCAACTGGTTCATGTCCTCGACAGTAAATGCGTGGTTATCATCCAGCAAAGGCTCAAGTTTCTGGGCGCGTTGCGGGTATTGGGCGCTGATCAGCGAGTTCTGAAATTGATCTTTGAGATCGGCCGCCCATAATTTCGCGGTCGCAAAAACTTCCTTATGGTGTTGAATGAGGACATCCAGCTTTTCGCGCTGAACAACCATTTTTTTCTCGCCGGCACGGAACTCTTTTTCCAGGTCGCGACTGCGCTTTTCTTCTTTTTTGATGTCGGCCTTGACTTGTTTGAGCAACTGTTTGCGCTCTTGTGCAATCTCTCGAAAATGCTGCAGACGGGCTTCAATCTCTTTATTCTCCTGCAGCTGATTGGCCTGCAGATTGCGCAACAGGTCATCCAAAGGCGCCGCGTGGGCGCAGGAAACCCCGAGGGCGAGTAGAAGCGATACGGCGCGCATTTTCATGAGGAAGTTTTTTCCTCCGCAGGCGTGTCTACAACCTCTTCAGCGGGCGGGCTGGACGCGGGCCGGGGCGACTCAACGGGCAACACAAGCAGATCGGGTGCGGCCTGTTTTTTCGCCATGCGTACGGCCTGCTGCAGATAATTGCCGAGCTCTTCGGTGGGCTGCCAGATGTTCTTGCGCTTGTTCCAGACAAACGTCCGTTTACGGTCGCCGGTCATGGCAAACAGACCAACCCGACCGACCCGCAACACTGTGACGGACAGCAGTTGGCCGTCCAATTCCAGCGTATCCGAGTATGTTTCCATCAGATGCCCGTAATCCAGTTCGATCTGGTAGGCCTCATACAGGCTGCGATATTTGGTCGCCAGCGACAGCTCCGGGTCGTCAAGAATAGTCCGCAATTTCTCCAGACGGGCCGTTCGCTCTTCGAGCAAAAAGGGCATATCCGCTTGGATAAATGTCTCCAGAGCGCCGAGCATGCGTTCCATCAACGGCACAATCTGGCGGTCCAGTTGTCCGGTTTTTTGGATGCGGGTCGCCAGATCGTCGAGTTTTGCTTGCTGCTGATCCCGCAGCACCTGTAACTGGCGGTTGTAGGTGCGCAGACTTTCCAGTTGGATTAACTGTGAGCGGTACTCGGCATAGGCCGCTTGCGCTTCATCGTCCAGCTTCTCAATCTGCTGCTGTGCTTGCGCTTGTTGATCCGTAGATTTTTGCGCGATACGATTCAGTGCTTTCCAGTCGGTCGCATGGACAAGACCGGAAGCCAGCACGGCGACAACAAGGCAAATAAATCCAGTACGCACAGTGATTGAGTGAGTGGGGGAGAGCATGTGGAGGCGGGAGTCACATACCGATTTTCAGACGCACTCTTGCCATTATACCAACCAGTACTTTGATTGTTTTTAGGCTTTTCGCGCCGAGAGATAGGAGCTTCCCCCAACTCCGAGAGCCTCAAACATAAGAGTGAAGCGCATTATTTAGTTCTGGGGGACAGGGATGACGCGGCCGTTTTCAAAACGCGCCCACTGGAGATGGCGGAATACTTGACGGGTTTCACGCAGGGTCAGACGACCGGTCCAGCCGTCAAGGGTGACGTTCGGGTTGTGTTTCAATTGATCCAGGCGCATGGCCAGCAAATAAGCATCCGCTCCCAGCGCCACGAAGCGGGGCAATTGCCGATTCGAGGACGCGGAGGTCAGTTGCTCTTGGAGTTGAGTGTCCAATACCAGCGGAATATCGCAAAACAGCACCTCGTCCAAATCTCGATCCTGCAGCGGGCTGGGAGTTCCTCCGTAGACATGTGAGGTGGCATAAACCGGTAGGTCGTCCGCGTAATAAAAGTCAAGTTGAGGCTTAAACAGGCGGGCATTGCGCGTGGTGCTGGCCAAAAACACCATGTCGATATCCTGGCGCCGGGCGGGTCTTGAAACCACTTCGTGGCCCAGCGTGTCTTCCAGTCGCTGCTGGCGGGCTTCGCTGTCGGACAGTTTCAAGGCACGCTTGATGATGTCGGCATAATCGGAGGCATCGGCCAGATAAAACCCGCTACTGCGTACCACGCCGCCTCCGGCTTCAAAACGTTCGGTAAAGGCGGTATGCAAACGTCGCCCCCAGCGGCTGTTGGGAGCGAAGGAGATTGCAGCGCGATAGCCGTCCTGCAGAGCACGCTCGGCTACTTGAATTGCCTCGTCTTCCGGAAGGAGCCCGAATTGATAGAAATTCTCGGGCGCCTGCATCTGTTGATCCAGGTAATTGAGACTGACGGTGCGTACCGGCAAGGCACCCTGACGCGCCAGACGCATGACTGCAGGTTTGTTGAATGGTCCAATGACACGCTCCGCACCATCGGCCACCGCCAATTCGTACAAATCCAGCGCGCTCAGTGTCGTGTCTCCGGTGTCGTAGATGCGCAACTCTGGAGTGCGGCCTTCCAGTCGGTGACGCATGCCGGCTTCAATACCGTCACGGATGGCTTTGCCGACAACCGCCAACTCCCCGCTGACCGGCAACAGGGCCGCAATCTGACGGATTTCCATATGCAACGCGGCGAGCATTTGGGTGACTTCGGGCAACCATTCGACGGCCGGATGCTGCGGGTAGTGCAGCTGCCATTCGCGCAAGGTCTCGCGCACGGACAACTGCGGCGTTTCGGTGGGTTGGGCCAGCAAGGCGAGATCCAGCCAGCCCCGCCAGAGTTCGTCATCGCTTGCGCTGCGCCAAGCCTGCATTTGCGCCGCAGGCGCACTCAAGAGCACATTCCAGACCGATTGGTAATGCTCCAGGCGTTGCTCGACCTGCGGCAGGTTTGAGGCCCGAAGCAACCTTACCCGCAAGGCATTGGGCTGGTCATTCTGGCGTTCGTAAATCTGCAGTTGTGTTTCGAGGATATCTGCGTTTTGGGGTAAAGTCTCGAGAAGCGCCAGGGCCTCGGCGTCTTTTTGTTCATACGCAAGCCAGCGGACTTTTACCTGTTGTAATCGCTGCAGTTCCGAGTCTTGTAAAGCGCGGTCTTCCAGCTGCCGCAGGCCGGCGGCGACCGCATCCCAAAGTTCGTTATCTGCCCAATGCTCCACCAGTTCCAGATGACGCGAAGTCCACTGCGGCTGGGGCCATAGCTGCGCTTCATCCCAAGCTTGTTTGGGAGGCAGCTCCAGTACTTCTTCCCAAGATTTCGGCTCAACGAGAACGGGTCCCGCGGCGCATCCCGCTAAAGCGAGGGCCAGCAGCGTCGGGAAGAGGGCGCGGAGAAACATTTCCGGGGGAATACCATCAAAGGCTTTATCATACACGGCTTGATGCAAAATTCGTGCTGTCCGGTCCTCCAGTGCCAAGAGCGGACTGTTTGGGGTGTGCAGCAGAGGGCCGCCACAGATGTACTTGAGTCCAGCCCGAAAAATCAAGCACCCTGATATTATGAAAACCGTAATTACCGCAGGCCCGGCAAATCCATGAGTGAACTTCGTCCCGAACAGCAGGATATCGATCCGCTGGAGACACAGGAGTGGCTGGAGGCCTTGGATTCCGTCTTCAAGGAAGAAGGCCCGTCCCGGGCGCATTATCTTTTGGAACGCCTGCTGGACCGGGCCCGTCGATCGGGGTTGACCATCCCGTACAGCGCAAGCACGGCATACCTCAACACCATTCCGGCCGCGCAGGAGGAAAGTTGTCCTGGAGATGCGGCTCTGGAGTGGCGCATCCGCTCGCTGATTCGCTGGAATGCAATGGCCATGGTGGTGCGCGCCAATCAGGAATACCCGGGCCTGGGCGGACATGTGGCGACTTTTGCTTCAGTCGCGACTTTATACGATGTCGGATTCAACTATTTCTGGCGTGCTCCCAGCGAAGACCACGGGGGAGATTTGGTGTTCTTTCAGGGTCACTCCGCTCCCGGGATTTACGCCCGCGCGTATTTAGAGGGGCGCTTGGACAAAGAGCATCTGCACCGGTTTCGCCGCGAAGTGGAAGGCGGAGGGCTGTCGTCTTATCCCCACCCGTACCTGATGCCGGATTTTTGGCAGTTTCCGACCGTTTCCATGGGGTTGGGTCCGCTGCAGGGAATTTATCAGGCGCGTTTCATGCGGTATCTGGAACACCGCGGATTACTGGAGCCCAGCGATCGCAAGGTGTGGGTCTTTGTCGGTGACGGAGAGATGGATGAACCCGAGTCCCTGGGGGTGTTGTCCGTGGCCGGGCGGGAACGCTTGGACAACCTGATTTTTGTGGTCAACTGCAATCTGCAGCGCCTGGATGGCCCGGTGCGCGGGAATGGCAAGATTATTCAGGAATTGGAAAACGTTTTCCGCGGGGCCGGTTGGAATGTCATCAAGCTGATCTGGGGGTCTTACTGGGATCCTCTATTCGCCCGGGATACCCAGGGAATTTTGCTCAAGCGCATGGAAGAGTGTGTGGATGGGGATTACCAGACCTACAGCACTCGAGACGGGGCCTATGCGCGCGAGCACTTCTTCGGCAAATATCCGGAACTCAAGGCCATGGTGGCAAATATGGCGGATGAGGATTTGTGGCGCTTGAACCGGGGAGGTCACGATCCGCACAAAGTGTATGCGGCGTACCGGGCGGCGGTGGCTTGCAAGGGGCAGCCGACCGTCATTCTGGCGAAGACCATCAAAGGTTACGGGATGGGCAAGGCAGGACAGGGTCTGAACATTACGCACCAGCAGAAGAAATTGGATACCGCGGCGCTGAGGGAGTTTCGCGACCGCTTCAAAATCCCGATTAGCGACGATGAAATTCAGGATCGCGTGCCGTTTTACCGTCCCGCGCCCGACAGTCCCGAAATTCGTTACATGCAGGCGCGCCGCAAAGCTTTGGGGGGATATTTGCCGGCCCGTCGTCAGGAGACGCCTTCGCTGAAAATTCCCGAAAACTTGTTCGAGAAAATGCTTGAAGGTTCCGGTGAGCGTGAAATCTCGACCACCATGGCCCTAGTGCGGGTGCTCACCAGTTTGTTGCGCGATCGTGATTTGGGCCCGCGGGTGGTGCCGATTGTGCCGGACGAATCGCGGACCTTCGGAATGGAAGGGATGTTCCGACAGTTGGGAATCTACGCGCCGTTCGGGCAGTTGTATGAACCGGAAGATGCCGGCCATCTGTCGTATTACCGGGAAGAAAAAACCGGACAGGTACTGGAAGAAGGCATCAACGAGGCAGGCGCCATGGGTTCCTTTTTGGCGGCAGGCACCGCATACAGCACGCACGGTCTGCCGATGATTCCGTTTTACATTTTTTATTCCATGTTCGGTTTTCAGCGCGTCGGAGATTTGATGTGGCTGGCCGGCGATATACAGGCGCGCGGATTTTTGATTGGCGGCACCGCCGGGCGCACGACCCTAGAGGGCGAAGGCCTGCAGCACCAGGATGGGCACAGCCACTTGGCGATGGGGAGCATCCCGAACTGTTATCCCTACGATGCGGCTTATGCCTACGAGGTGGCGGTCATCATCGAAGACGGGTTGCGTCGGATGTATGAGCAGGGAGAAAGCTGTTTCTATTACCTGACGGTGGAGAACGAAAACTACGCACACCCGCCGTTGCCGGAAGGGGCTCGCGAAGGAATCTTAAAAGGCATGTATCGGGTCGCAGAAGTCCAGGATCCAAAGGCGCCATGCGTCCATTTACTGGGCTCGGGCGCAATTTTGGGAGAGACTTTGGCCGCTGCAGAACTCCTGCGCGAACATGGGGTCGAGTCAGATGTATGGAGCGTGACCAGCTTCCCGCTCCTGGCTCGGGAAGAGGCCAAAATCGCGCGCCACAATCGCCTGCATCCCAAAGACCCGCAGATGGCTTGGATGACGCAGTGCTTGGCGGATGTCTCAGGCCCCGTGATTGCTGCAAGCGATTACGTGTGTGCTCACGCAGAGCAGGCACGAGCCTGTTTGCCGCCGGGGTGTGATTATCTGGTGCTGGGGACCGATGGTTTCGGTCGCAGCGATACGCGAGAGAAATTACGTGACTTCTTCGAGGTGAATGCGGCGCATATTGCCCACACGGCCGCTTATGCGCTTGGGAAGGCAGGGCAGCTGGAGGCCCGCACCGCTCAGGCAATTACCGAAGCCTGCGATATCGACCCCAATCGTCCGGATCCGATCGTGTCATGAGCCGAGAAGTGCGGGTTCCGGACATGGGCGATGTGCCGGAAGCCGAAGTCATTGAAATTTTTGTGCAGTCGGGCCAAACCATCGGCGCGGACGAGCCGCTCTTGACGCTGGAATCCGACAAAGCGGCCATGGATCTGCCGGCACCGTTCGCAGGGGTGGTCGAGGAAGTTTGCGTCAAAGTGGGGGACATGGTGCAAATGAATTCTCTGGTGGTAGTGTTGACGGACCAGCCGGAAGAGATGCTTGAGCAGCCGGAGACAGAAGTCGAAGAACCCATAAAAGAAACGGCAGACAGTACCCCGACAGAGGAGACGGCGGTCGAAGTGGCGCCGGAACCTCGCGACCCTCCCGCTTCACCGGATGCGCCGGTACGACTGGGAGCCTTACCCCACGCAGGGCCTGCAGTACGCCGCTTTGCCCGTGAACTGGGGGTTGATTTGGCGCAGGTCGAGGGTCATGGTCGGCGCGGAAGGATTACACGCGAGGATGTGCAGCAATATGTCAAAGCGGTTCTGACGCGCCAGCAAGAACAGACTCCAACCACGCCTTCCAGTCCGCCGGTGGACGCGGAACGCTTTGGCCCTACACGGGTCGAGGCGCTGACTCGCATCCAAAAGCGTTCGGGTAGCAATCTGCAGCGCAACTGGCAATTGGCGCCTCATGTTTTTCAGCACCACGAAGCGGACATCACTCAACTCGAACAGCAGCGTCGTGAGCACCGAGAGCGGCCGGGCTTCGAACATCTGACGCTGACGGCCTGTGTCATGCAGGCATGTGCCCGGTTACTGTCTGAGTTTCCGCGTATCAATGCGTGTTTGAGCGAAGACGGACGTGACCTGATCGTGCGCGAATACATCAATATCGGGTTTGCGGCGAACACCGATGAGGGACTGGTGGTTCCCGTGGTCCGCGATGTTGATCACAAATCCCTCGCCGCAGTGGCAGCGGAGATCGCCGCATTGGCCGATCGGGCACGCGCACAGCAGTTGCGTGCCGAAGATATGCAGGGTGGGGGCTTTACTATTTCGAATCTGGGAGGTATCGGAGGAGGGCACTTCACCCCCATCATCAACTTGCCGCAAGTGGCGGTGTTGGGGATTTCGCGTGCGGTGCGACGTCCGGCGTGCGTGGAGGACCGTATCGAACCCCGCTTGTTCATGCCGTTGTCCTTGTCGTACGACCACCGCGTAATGGACGGGGTCGAGGGGGCACGTTTTGTGACGGCTTTGGCGGACTTGCTGGAGCATCCCGAAAAACTGGACTGGGGCGCATGAAAACGACGGAACTGGTTGTCATTGGCGGAGGTCCGGGGGGCTACAACGCCGCCTTTCGGGCCGCAGATATGGGTCTGAAGGTCACATTGGTGGAACGCTTTTCGCGTCTCGGCGGAGTTTGCCTGAATGTGGGGTGTATTCCGTCGAAAACGCTACTGCATGCAGCGGGACTTATCGAAGATGCCGAGCGCTGGCGCGAACGCGGAATTGTGTTTGAGTCGCCCCGCATAGATCTGGATGCCTTGCGAGATTGGAAAGAGCACGGCGTTTCGCAACTGGCCAAGGGTTTGGAGCAATTGGCGCAACGGCGCGGGGTCGACATTCTGGTGGGGCAAGCGCGCCTGAAGTCTGCGTATACGCTGCAGATTCAGGGAGAAGACGCAGCCGAAGAAATTCGTTTCGAACAGGCCATTCTCGCGACGGGTTCGCGGCCCACAAAACTGAAACTGTTTCCAGAGGATCCGCGAATATGGGATTCCACTGGAGCTTTGGAGTTGTCCGAAATACCCCAGCGCTTGCTGGTCGTTGGTGGAGGGGTGTTGGGTCTGGAGTTGGCGACGGTCTACCGGGCACTGGGTTCAGCGGTGACAGTCGTCGAAGCATTGGACCAACTCCTGACGGGTGTCGACAAAGATGTGGTGCGGGCGTATATGAAAAGCAATGCCGACAAATTCGCGGCAGTGCATCTAAGTACGCAGGTGCAGGCTGCCGAGGCGCGTGACGAAGGAATTCTTGTGCAGATGCAGGGAGCCGAGCGCCAGTGGGAAGAGGAATTTGATGCAGTTTTGGTGGCCGTCGGACGAGCTGCCAACAGTGAGGACCTGGGGTTGGATGCAGCGGGTGTGGCGGTCGGAGAGCATGGAACTGTGCCGGTTAATCACCAGCAACGCACCAATATTCCTCATATATTTGCAATCGGTGATCTGACAGGATCACCAATGCTGGCACATCGCGCCACCTATCAGGGACGAATTGCGGCTGAAGTGGCCGCGGGCACCCGCTCGGCGAGCGAAGCTCGCGTCGTGCCGTCGGTTGCTTATACGGACCCGGAAGTGGCGTGGGTAGGTTTGACGGAAAGCGAAGCCAAGGAGCAGGGCATCGCTTACGATCGCGGCATCTTCCCATGGTCTGCCAGCGGCCGCGCCGTCGGTTCCGGTCGCGCCGAAGGCATGACCAAATTGTTGTTTGATGGTGAGACGCGACGGTTGGTGGGGGCGGCCATTGTGGGTGTCCACGCTGGAGAATTAATTGCTGAAGCCGCACTGGCGATTGAGAATGGTTGCGAAGCTGAAGATATCGCCGGCACCATCCATCCTCATCCGACATTTTCCGAAACGCTGGCCTTGGCCAGCGAGGTGGCGCAGGGGACAGTGACAGAGTTGTTTTTGGGGCGTCAAAAACGTACGTAGGCATAATAATTTGTAAACATTTGCCACACCCAAAGACTTCATATGGTTGCATGTTTCACGCACAACCAAAGTCACTTGTCTACGCATAACACGGAGCCATTTCCAGCAATATCGCCCTACCGCGAAATGGGGGCGTACGAAGCCTTGTGGCTTGGTAAGGGGGTGTCGTTCAAAAAGCTCGCCGAAATGTTTAAAGGTGGGGCATTACCATCTGACCTTGTCCTCGATGCAGACCAGCAGGAACAACTTGCTGAATTTGTCATGAAGCGGTATGCGAAGGCGGGTATGAATGGCTTTGGGGTATGTGTGAATGGCATGGCTGATTACCCACCGAAACTTCGACATGCGCAACATCCCATCGAAGTTTTCTATTACAAAGGTAATCTGGATTTTGCGTGGGCACCGTCGGTATCCGTAATTGGCACCCGAAGCGTTACGAGAGAAGGGTTGGCGAGAACAAAAAAGCTGGCCAAACATTTGGTAGACGATGGCTACACTATCGTGTCGGGTTTGGCCCGTGGCGTTGATACAGCAGCTCACCGCACAGCCATTCAGGAAGGAGGTCAAACTATTGCGGTATTGGGTACACCGTTATCCGAAACGTATCCTAAAGAAAATGCTGCATTACAGCGAGAGATTGCTGAAAATCATTTGCTGATGAGTCAAGTGCCGGTAAAGTTCTATAGTCTTGCTGGATTCCAGAGAAAGCGATTTTTCTTTCCACAGAGAAATATCACGATGTCGGCTTTATCCAAAGCTACGATTATTGTGGAAGCGGGAGAAGCATCGGGGACGCTGGTCCAAGCACAGGCCGCGTTTGATCAAGGACGAAAGCTTTTTATATTGGAGAGTTGTTTCAAGAAAGGCCTCAGTTGGCCGGATCGACTTGCACAAAAGGGTGCGATCAGAGTAGGGTCCTACGATGACATCAAAAAGAATCTTGGAGAGTGATTTATCGAAGTTGCCGAAATCTGAAATCATTTTTTGACCTTCAAAAACCTTCATAAGAAGATCTTGCGATCTAGTTTCAAATCCGTAAGATCGTAAAAGTTTTCTACATTCCTCATGTTTTTGTGCTTATGGGTGCGCCGTACTCTGCGCCAGGCGAAAAGAAACCGCGGCCATTTATCAAATGGGCGGGAGGCAAGGGACAATTACTAAAAATACTGCAAAGACGGATGCCGATTCCAAAAAAATATTTGAACTATAACGAAATTTTCAGGGGGGGGGGCGCACTTCTTTTTGCGCTGGAAACAGCGAAAATACGAGGACAGTTACGCTTTAGCGATAGTAATGAAGAGCTTATCAATGTATATCAAGTCGTTCGTAATGATGTTGAAAATCTCATCCATCATCTAAAGCGGCATCACAATACTCCAGAATATTTTGAAGCGGTTCGCAGTTGGGATCGCTCGCCAGGTTATCGAAGGCGTAGCAACTTGACACGCGCCAGTCGCTTTATCTATCTAAACAAAACTGCTTATAACGGCCTATACCGGGTCAATAGCCGGGGCGAGTTCAACGTCCCCTACGGCAAATACAAGAATCCAAATTGGATTAATGCTGAAAACCTGCGCACATGTTCGAAGTTTCTGCAGCGGGTCGATCTGCAAGTCGCACCATTCGAAGATGCAATGGCGCGATTGGGTAGGGGAGATTTTGTGTATTTGGACCCACCGTATGAACCAGTGTCTGCAACTGCAAATTTCACCTCTTATACCGATTCCGGTTTTACGGAACTGGAGCAAGTCAAACTGTTTCTTCAATGCAGAAAACTGCATAAAAGGGGCACGTATTTCATGTTGTCGAATTCGGCGGCACCTTGGATTGTGGAACTGTATCGCAAAGAAAAAGCGTTTCGGCTTGAGCGTGTTCGGGCAAAGCGCCTGGTCAACTGCAAGGCGGAAGGTCGTGGTGCAGTCAAGGAAATCATTGTGCGGAATTACACATGAGCAATACTGCTAACGACCAGGTTTGGGAGAAAATTCTCGAGGACTTGGCGGTCGTTTCAGTGGTGAATCGCCAAGGATTTTGTGATATTTCCAGCGACGCGATAAAACAACATAAAAGGGAACCGCGACTAGCGTGCAAGATTGATTTTCGTCAGCATCGACCCAAGCCTCTCGAAAGAGAAAATTTATCGGTACTGGCAATCAAGAATGGCTACTATCGAGTGGCGCGTACAGACCCATTTATAGATATTGATTGGGGGCAGTTAACCCAATCGGGGCAAATTCAGAAGCGCACATTGCCGGACCATATTCAGGTTCTGTCAGCAGATCATCTCACCAGCGAGCCAAAGGCATTGGATGCTGCAATGGTGGCCCATATGCTGAAGGAAGTATTTGATGATGAAGTGGATTTGGTCTTGCGCGGACGCGAGTATAGTGATGCCATTTCATTTAACTTGCCGGACCTGCAGAATAATAAGGTGACGTATCCCATACAACATGTGCAGATTGAGGTGGATGGAGGTTATGAGGGAAGTAAAGGTATTTATCTAATCGAAGCCAAAATAAGCAAAAGCGACAACATGAACTTGCGGCAGTTGCTGTATCCGCAGCTTCATTATCAAAAAAGGTTTCCCAATAAAAAGGTTCAGACATATGTGATGTTTTATGAGCCTGGGGCACGCAACTTTCATTTTTTACCATTTATTGTGCTGGGCGACGAGTATGACTTTGATCGCGGTGGTTATCGTTGCTTTACGCTCAACCAAGAGACCGAACATTACACTTGGAACGGTCTGCAGACCACTCAAATTGATTTACAAAAGACCAATGTAAATGTGCCATTTCCTCAGGCAGACAAGTTCGACAAAATCCTGGCTATTTTTTACAAGCTGGCGCAGCGAGAACTGCTAAACAAAGAAGAATTGTTTTCCGACTACGATATTGCGCCTCGCCAATTTGATTATTATGCGAATGTGCTCTTGTGGATGCGATTGGCCAAGCGGGGTGAAAATCAGTCTTATTCGCTGACTGCTAAGGGGAAAAGACTGAGCACTAAATTCGAAGTAGACGTGCTATATAAAATGGCGCAAATAGTTTTTTCTAATGATTTGTGCAATGGGTTTCTAAAAAGTGAAAATCCTGTAGTTCCCATCGACATTCGCCGAAGAAATGGATTGAACGCCGAGACGACATATGAACGCAGGCTCCAAACCGTCCGAAGTTGGAGAAAATATTTTCGAAAACGGTTTTCGTGATGTAAGGGCTATGATTAAAAATTGCTTAGCAATGCCATAGCATCAGTACGATTGTTTTTCCTATAGTGTTCATGGGCTGGCGGTCTCGTTTGTTGCTCACATATGACGCACAAAAGATTTTGTGCTCCATCTCCTAGCTAAAAGTGATACACAAAAGAGTTTTTGTAACTATAAAAACGTTTTGCAGGGTAGGGTCGCCTTATCCAGTTTGGTTTGGATTTTCTCATCCATCATCGCCTCGCCTCCGTGAACATATCTGGGTTTCGGTCTTTGACACAATAGGCTAAGCGGTCAAAGAAAGCAGACATGTCAGGGGTGGAGATGATTTGTGGTCCCTTGGCAAAGTCCACTTCTACAATAGCGGATGCTTCCACCATTCCGGCTGCCCAGGCAGGTGCGTCTCGACCAGACAAGCGGTCGACCGCTTCACGGAAAAAATCAACCCACCGGGTTCCGTCTTTCCGTGTCCCATTCCCTTTGGCATCAAATATCATCATGTATCCGGTGACGATTTCCGGTGAACGGAGTTGGACATTTGCCATTTCGCCCATAAGGTCATCCGCACGATTAGGCACCGTACCCGCAATGTTCGACAGGATAGACTTGAGACTGATTCCAAGCCTGACTTTGCCATTCTCCGGCCATGCAACATCCCAATTTTTGGAACGACCGATGCCGGGAACAGGAAGTTCCTTGGCAGCCCCTATGATTCCACGAGTGGTTAATTCCTGGACACACATATCTGCCAGCGTCGCCAGTCGGTTGGGGGACTGGCGTTTCTTTTCTACGACCGCTATCCTGTAGAGATCGTCAACTGCGTCTTGTAAAGAGGTCATCACTCATCCGTACTTTGGCCATCGCGTGATAAGTGGGTTCGATCTCGACCCCAATACTATTTCGACCGAATTGTCTTGCTGCAGCCTGCGTTGTTGCCGTTCCGGTGAACGGGTCATAAACGGTATCTCCAACAAAACTGAACATGCGGACAAGTCGGGCTGCTAATTCGAGCGGATAAGGAGCAGGATGGTCGCTGGTGGATGCTCCGCGAATATCCTGCCAAATCTGGCGAAACCATTGGTCGTGGTCAGCCGCAGAAATCAGGCTCAGAAGTCGTGCCGCTCGGCTTGGGTTTCGGTAACCTCCCGGCTTTCGCAACATCAGGATAAATTCTATGTCGTTCTTGATGATTCCGTTCGGCTCGAATGGTTTGCCAAGATAAGAGCCGTTACGGTTGGTTTCCGTTTTCATGTTGGAGATTTTGTACCAGATGATTGGCGCGAGGTTGTCAAAGCCAATCGAAATACACTGTTCTTGAATAGCGGAATGAAGCGGGACTACCTCATGCCGGCCACCGTTTTTGCGGCGGGACAGGCATACATCGCCTACGACACAAACCAGCCGTCCGCCCGGCACTAGTGCTTCGTAGCAGTTTTCCCATACCTTGCCGAGTTCATCCAAGAAGACCTTGTAGTCAAGGAGCCGGCCCATCTGTCCAGCGGTATCGGGATAGTCCTTCAGCGTCCAGTAAGGTGGTGAAGTCACTACCAAATGAACGGAAGACGAAGGCAGGTGCACTTCACGCGCATCGCCGAGAATGACCTCATGGGTGGTTTCAACAGATGGCAACAAGCCGAGTATTTCTGCAGTGGAGTCGGGGTCTTTGGCAAGGGCGGGAATTGAGCCTTGCTCTTTATCTGGCTGAATCGCGCGCAAAGCCGGAGTCAGATACGATTCCAAGGCACAGGCTTGTGGGGTCGGCATGGTCTGACCTCTAGGCTACCAATAAGTGAATCCAGTCGGTAGAACCGCAGCGGGTGCAGCCGGGAATCTCGTCCCAACGGATACGTTCCATGTACGGATCGCGTCCTCTTCGGTCGGGTACATCTGAAATCAGGTCGAACAGGTTCAAGGTCTGTGCTGTTCGTTTTGTCATTATAGCCTCTCCTTGATTGCCGGTTTCTATGGCTAGAAAATGTAGTGTATATAAGGAAATTCTGTCAAATCAATGTTGTTCATCTGCGGGCCTTTACGCAGAACGTTCTATACAAATCCGAGAGTTTTTGTATCTTTTATGCATCAATAAACTTCTTTCCTCTCGACAAGGTTCAAAAGGGCCGAAAATACAAAAACATCCGCCCGTCGCCCGCGCCCTGGAGCCCATTGACGCAAGATTTTGTTTCTATGGAGTACATCCAAAATCCGTCGTGCCGTTGATTTTGGAATTCCCCCGCGAGTTAAAAAATCAGTGCTCTTGAAGATAGGGCAATTGAATATCCAATCTACGGCGAGTAAAGCATATCGTGATCGAGTGAATTCAGGCAACCGGTTTTTTACGCTGTTATACAAATCAAGAATGCCACGAACCGTGGCCAAATCTTCCTCGGCTTGCGCGCGAACCGCCTCCAAGAAAAATTGGCACCATCCGGTCCAATCGCCATCGCGTGAGACGGCAAGGAGCCGTTCGTAGTAAATTTCCCGCCGCGCTTCGATCCAAGCACTGATACAAAACACAGGCTCCCGGATAAATTTGGTTTGCCACATAAATAAAGGCACCAACATCCGGCCAAGGCGACCGTTGCCATCCAAGAATGGATGAAGGGCTTCGAATTCAGCATGCAGAATCGCAAGCTGTACCAACCGATCAGGGACTTTTTGGTGGATGTAGCGTTCCCATGCGCCCATTGCGTCCGGTAGTTTGTCTGCTCCGATGGGCACGTAAGTAGCGGTATTGATACTGCAGCCGAGGGGTCCAATCCAGTTTGGAATCCGTCGATACTCGCCGGGAGTTTTCCCCTGACCACGTGCACCGGAAAGCAAGAGACGGTGTGTTTCACAAAGGACACGTTGAGAAAGTGGCAATTTGTCCAACATTTCCTCTGCATGTTGGATGGCAGTGCGATAGTTCAGTATTTCTCGAATATCGTCCCGTCGAATCGGCGAGTCGGGTTTTTGCCCGGCCTCAAAGCTCAGAACCTCACCCATCGTGGCCCGGATGTTTTCGATGCGCGATGATAAAACTGCTTCTCGGATGCTCAATGGGGCGAGCAGAATGCGTCGATTTGCTATCGTGCCAAGAATCTCGTCATAGCGTGCTACCGCTGTCGCCGTAGGGCCCAGTTGTGGAACCAGTTCCAACCAGTTGATTTTTTTGTCGGGCGGAAAGCCGCCTTCTTGATAACAGGCAGACGGCATCGGATTTCGCAAATTTGAGTTTATAAAAAGTTCTCTTGTATTCTATAATTTGTTGAGTCTCCTTTCAACAGGATTTCTACGTAGGCGCTTTCCTGCGGAGCCACTCGCAATTTTTGCCCGTTCTAAAATTTTTTTCGCCCAAATATGCCGACGATCGCCCTTCCTGACGGATCGACGCGCCAATTCGAACAACCGGTGACGGTCATGCAGATCGCCGAGTCCATTGGCTCGGGTTTGGCGCGTGCTGCACTGGCTGGACGGGTCAATGGGCGGCTTGTAGATGCCTGTGTCGTCGTCGAGGATGACGCGGAAGTCTCAATCATCACCAGCCGGGACCCGGAAGGCGTTGAGATTTTGCGCCATTCCTCCGCTCATATGCTGGGACAGGCGGTCAAGCAGTTGTACCCGGATGCGCAAATGGCGGTCGGCCCCGTCGTCAAAGACGGTTTTTATTACGACATCGCTCGTGAGGAATCCTTTACTGAAGAAGATCTGGAAAAGATCGAGGCGCGGATGCACGAGCTGGTTACGCAGGATTACGAGGTTGAGCGGGAAGTCGTCACTCGCGAGCAGGCGCGAGAAGCGTTTGAGCAGCGTGGCGAGACGTACAAGATGCAGATTGTCGATGAGATTCCGGAAGGGGAAGAGATTGCGCTGTATCACCACCAGGAATACACAGACATGTGTCGGGGTCCGCACATCCCGAACACGCGCCATTTACGGGCTTTCAAATTAACCAAATTGGCCGGGGCGTATTGGCGTGGGGATGCGAGTAATGAAATGCTCCAGCGCATCTACGGCACCACTTGGCCGGATTCGAAGCAATTGCGGGCCTATCTGCGTCGGTTGGAGGAAGCGCAGAAGCGTGATCATCGCAAACTCGGACGGGCCATGGACTTGTTCCATTTTCAGGAAGAAGCGGCAGGGCAGGTGTTTTGGCATGAGAACGGTTGGATTTTGTACCGCCAGTTGGAAGGCTACATTCGCGAGCGTTTGGAACGTTCCGGTTATCAGGAAGTGCATACTCCACAGATTTTGGATCGCAGTCTTTGGGAGCGATCGGGGCATTGGGACAAATTCGGCGAAATGATTTTCACGACCGCTTCCGAAAATCGTGAATATGCGGTCAAGCCCATGAATTGCCCGGGACATGTGCAGTTGTTCAATCAGGGACTCAAAAGTTACCGCGATCTGCCGTTGCGTATCGCCGAGTTCGGCACGGTGCACCGCAACGAGCCTTCCGGCACCTTGCATGGCTTGATGCGGGCGCGACGTTTTGTGCAGGATGACGCCCATATTTTCTGCACACCGGATCAATTACAGGACGAGATTGCCGCACTGATCGAGTTGACGCTTTCCACTTGCCGGGATTTTGGCTTTGAAGAGGTTGCCATGGGCTTGTCGACACGTCCGGAGCGGCGGGTCGGCGAGGATGCGCTTTGGGATCGGGCCGAAGCGGCCTTGGCGGAAGCTTTGGAGGCGGCCAATCTGGAGTACACGGTGTCGCCGGGCGAAGGGGCGTTTTACGGGCCGAAGATTGAATTTACCCTGACGGACTGTATTGGCCGCGAATGGCAGTGCGGCACTATTCAGCTGGATTTCTCAATGCCGGATCGCCTTGGCGCACGGTATGTGGACGAGAACAGTGAGCGCGTCGTGCCGGTGATGATTCATCGCGCGATTTTCGGCTCGCTGGAGCGTTTTATCGGGATTTTGATTGAACATTACGCGGGTGATCTGCCGCTGTGGTTGGCACCCCGGCAAGCCGTGGTGCTCAACATTACGGATGCCCAGGCGCAGTACGCCCAAGAGGTGGTCGCGCAACTGCAGGCGGCCGGTGTGCGGGCCGGCTGTGACATTCGCAATGAGAAATTGTCGCTAAAAATACGGGAACATACGCTTGCCCATGTGCCCTATCTGCTGGTGGTGGGTGACCGAGAGCAACAGGAACAGACGGCCACGGTGCGCGCACGCGATGGTTCGGATCTCGGACCGAGCGCTTTGCCCGTGTTAATCAAGCGTTTTACTGGTACAATTCGCGCTCGCCGATCAAACCTGCTGGAGGAATAAATATCAGCGCAGAAAAAGAGATCCGCCTCAATGAGGACATCACAGTGCCGCGTGTGCGGTTGATTGACCAGGACGGAGAGAACCGGGGTGTTGTAGGCCTGTCAGAGGCCCGACAAGTGGCAGTAGAAGCCGAAATGGACTTGGTGGAAATATCGCCGAATGCCAAACCGCCGGTGTGTAAATTGATGGACTATGGGAAATTTTGCTTTGAGCGAAAGAAAAAGGCGCAACAGGCTCGCAAACGTCAAAAGCAGACCCAAATCAAGGAAATCAAGTTCCGGCCGGGCACCGAAGAGGGCGATTACCAGGTCAAATTACGTAATCTGGAACGCTTTTTGAAGGAAGGCAACAAGACCAAAGTGACGGTACGCTTTCGCGGTCGAGAAATGCGTCATCGCGACTTGGGTCAACGGCAGATGGACCGCATTGGCAGTGATCTTGAGCCATTTGGTGAAATTGAGCAGGAGCCCAAAATGGAAAATCGCCAGATGGTGATGGTGCTCGCTCCGCGTCGCCGCTGAGAATGTGCTGTTTATTTGAACCATGCCTAAACTCAAAACCAATCGCGGCGCGGCCAAACGCTTTCGCAAGACCGCCAGCGGCAAGTTCCGCTGTCGTCAGTCGCATCGTAATCATATCCTGACCAAGAAAAGCACCAAGCGCAAGCGCGTGTTGCGCGCTCCCGACCACATTGATGCGGCGGACGTCGCTTCCGTGCGTCGCTTGCTTCCTTATATTTGAGCGATCATGCCTAGAGTAAAACGCGGCGTTACCACCCACGCACGCCACCGCAAGGTACTGAAGCAGGCGCGAGGCTATTACGGAGCCCGCAGCCGCACGTTTCGTTCCGCCAACCAGGCGGTCATTCGGGCGGGTCAATATGCGTACCGCGACCGGCGAGCACGCAAGCAGGATTTTCGGCGTCTGTGGATTGTGCGGATCAATGCAGCGGCACGTATGTGTGGATTGTCCTACAGTCGTCTTATGTGTGGACTGTCGCGTGCGCAAGTGGAAATTGATCGCAAGATGTTGGCCGACCTGGCCATGAACGACTTCGAGACGTTCGAACAATTGGCGGCTCAAGCCAAGGCCCAGTTGTCTCCATCTACCTGAGCGGATACGCGGAGTCGCCGCGCCATGCCGCAATCTGAACAACTCCGCCAACAAGCACTAGCAGAGATTGAGGCTGCACCGGACAGTGCGGCTTTAGAACACCTGAGAGTCGCCTATCTGGGCCGCAAGGGCGCGGTCACATTGGCTTTGCGAGGATTGGGCGACTTGCCGGCCGAGCAGCGTCCTGAGGCAGGGGCAGAACTGCAGCAGGTGCGCACTGCGATTGAGCAGGCTCTTCAGCAACGCCGGGAAATTCTGGCGCAAGCCGAGACGCAGGCGCGTTTGGACACCGAGCAATTGGATGTCACGCTTGCCGGACGCCGGTTGCCACCGGGCGCGAACCACCCCACGATTGATATTCAGAGACGTATTTGTACGTGGTTCTCACGCTTCGGTTTTCGCGTGACCTACGGGCCGGAAATCGAAGACGATCAGCACAACTTCGAAGCGCTCAATATTCCTCCGTCGCATCCGGCGCGGGCCATGCACGATACGTTTTACTTTGGCGACGGCCGACTGTTGCGCACCCATACCTCGCCGGTACAGATTCGGGCCATGCGCCAGCAGCATCCGCCTTTGCGCATGGTTGCTCCGGGGCGCGTATACCGCTGCGATTCCGATCCGACGCACAGCCCGATGTTTCATCAGGTGGAAGGCTTGTGTGTGGAAGAAGACGTCAGCATGGCGGACTTGAAAGGCGTGCTGGTTGCGTTTCTGCAGGATTTTTTTGGCGACCGCGACATTGAGACGCGATTTCGGGCTTCTTATTTCCCGTTTACCGAACCTTCAGCAGAAGTAGACGTGCGTCCTGCCGGAGGCGAATGGTTGGAAGTTCTGGGCTGCGGTCTGGTGCATCCGAATGTGCTTCGCGGGGTCGACATTGATCCGGAACGCTATTCCGGCTTTGCGTTCGGGATGGGGGTTGAACGACTGGCGATGTTGTATTACGGCATTCCTGATCTGCGCGTGCTGTTTGCGAACGATTTGCGCTTTTTGAATCAGTTCAGTCGGAGTTCGGTATGAAGTGCGATGTGGACTGGCTGTCCCAGTGGGTGGACCCGTTGCCGCCTGTGGAGGAATTGGCGCAGCAATTAACCCAGGCAGGTTTGGAAGTCGACCAATACGACGACGGTGTTCTCGATATTGACTTGACGCCCAATCGTGGGGACTGCCTCAGTATTCTGGGATTGGCGCGCGAAGTCTCGGCATTGACGAAAGCGCCATTGTCGGAGACCACGACGTCCAGTAGTGAAGAAGAAAATTTTTCGGCAGGTTCTCTAAATCTGGGCGCAGTGGACGCGCAGGCCTGTCCGTATTACCAGTTGCGTCTGATTGAAGGTATTGATGCCCAGGCGCAGACTCCCGACTGGATGCGGGAACGTCTGGAGCGACACGGGGTGCGGGCGCATCATTTACTGGTCGACGTGACCAACTACGTCATGCTGGAGTTGGGTCAACCGCTGCATGCCTTTGACGCAAATACGCTGACGCCGGAATTTTCCGTCCGTTGGGCCCGAGAACGCGAAGCGATTGAAGCTTTGGACGGCACCGAGTTGTCTTTGGAGCCTGATATGTTGGTCATCGCGGCGGAAGATCAGCCGGTGGCCATTGCCGGCATTATTGGAGGTGCCGGTTCCGCGGTCAGTGCCGAAACGACCAGCGTGGTGCTGGAGGCGGCCCATTTTGCGCCGATGGCCATTGCCGGACGTGCGCGCCGTCTGAAGCTGCATACGGAGTCTTCCCACCGCTTTGAGCGGGGTGTGGACCCGCGCTTGGCGCCGCAGGCCATGCGTCGAGCCACCGAATTGATTCTCGAACACGCCGGAGGACGGGTTGCCGGAGATGTGTCGAAGGGAGAACTGCCACCGGCACATCGCTCGCCAGACATTCAATTGCGGGTAGGGCGCCTGCATCAATGTTTAGCCACGGAGGTAGAGGGGGCTGAAGTGGAGCGAATTTTGACGGCGTTGGGCTGCAAGCTGCAGTCCACCGACGACGGATGGCATGTGTCGCCTCCCGGTTGGCGTTTTGATTTGGAAATTGAAGAAGACCTGGTCGAGGAAGTCGCGCGTTTGTTCGGTTACGATCGCATTCCTTCGGCGGCCATGTCGCGACCCGGCAGCTGGGATAGCGCTCAGCCGGAATTGGAGACGCAACTGCGCTATTGCCAGACGCGGCTGGTGGAGCGGGGTTATTCAGAAGCAGTCACCTATAGTTTTATCGAAGAGCGCCTGCAGAACCTGTTTGCGCCCAAGGTCGATCCCTGGAAACTGGTCAATCCTTTGTCTCAAGATCTGTCCGTGATGCGTTCAACGCTGATTCCCAGTTTGCTGCAAACCGCTCAATACAACCTCAACCGCCAACAGCCCAGTGTGCGCTTGTTTGAAACCGCCCAAGTCTTCTCTCAAGAAAAGGGGAGTCCAAAGGAAACCTGGATTGTGGCAGGCGTGGCTTGTGGAGCTGCGCATCCGCTGCAGTGGGGCGTTCAGCCTGCCGAGATCGACTTTTACGATGTCAAAGGCGATGTGGAAAACCTTTTGCAGGCGCAATTGGATGAAGTGACATTTGAGGCGGTGGAGCATGCGGCGCTGCATCCGGGTCAAACGGCCTGTGTGCGGTTACGGGGGCAGGAATTGGGAGTCATCGGCGCAGTACATCCGCGTCTGCATGAGGAGTTTGACTTGCCGAGCCCCGCGTTCGTTTTTGAATTAAAACTGGAAGATTGGAGCAACATCTCAAAAACCACTTTCACGCCGTATTCGGAATACCCGCAGGTGGCCCGAGATTTGAGTTTGGTTCTGCCGGAAACTGTTTCTGCTGCCGACGTGGAAGCATGCGTTCGCGCATTGGGTATTGAGACACTGCACCATTGTGTGGTTTTTGATGTGTATCGCGGATCGGAACTGGAGGAGGGCTGCAAAAGTTTTGGCTTACATTTGATATTTCAGAGTTTTTCGCATACACTTACAACCACCGAAGTCGATCAGCTGGTTGCGAAAGTAACGGCTGAATTGGAGAAACGCCTAAGGGTTAGGCCCCGATGACCCTATTAAAGACTCCGACATGTCCAAAACTCTGACCAGAGCTGATTTGGTGATTTACCTGTCCGATGAGATGGGCTTGAATCGGCTGGAAGCACGACGACTCGTGGACGCTTTGTTCAATGAAATCAGCGAGGCTTTGTACGCCGGTGAAGATGTGCGCCTGTGGGGGTTTGGAAATTTCGTATTACGTGACAAGCCACAGCGGCCCGGCCGAAACCCCCGCAACGGACAGGAAGCGGTGATTAAGCCTCGGCGCGTGGTGACTTTTCGACCGGGACAGAAGCTGCGTAAGAAAGTCGGCGGTTTATGAGCGAACCGTCGCAGTCGGTTTCGGCGATCGTGCCGAACAAGCGTTATTTCACGATTGGGGAAGTTAGCCAGTTATGTCAGGTCAAGGATCACGTGCTGCGATATTGGGAATCCAAGGTTCCAAAATTACGTCCTCAGCGGCGTCAGGGGCGACGCTATTACCGGCGTGAGGATGTGTTGCTGGTACGCCAGATTCATGGTCTGATGAAACACGAAGGGTATACTTTGGAAGGGGCTTGGCAAAAACTGGAGGCACAACCTCCGGCACAGGAAAGCCCTCAAATGCAGGCGATCCAACAAGCGGTCGTAGAGTTGGAGGAAGTCCTGCATATGTTGCGTGAGTAGGTCATGCCGTTACAAGGCGGGGTGTGGCGCAGTCTGGTAGCGCACCGCAATGGGGTTGCGGTGGTCGGAGGTTCAAATCCTCTCACCCCGACCAGTTTTTTCTGATCCTTTCATACACCGAAGAGCAACTCGCCACATGGCTTGGGACTTGGAGTTGGCGCTGGTTGTCGCGACAGCTGCAACCGGTGTGATTCGTTACGGCTATCGGGGATGGCTGCGCTTGCGGCATCAGGCTCCGGCTCCGCATCGCCCCTGGGTGGTGGAGTGGTCCCATTCCCTGTTTCCGGTGTTGCTGCTGGTGCTGGTGCTGCGCACCTTCGTGGTGGAGCCTTTCCGGATTCCTTCAGGCTCAATGATGCCGACCTTGCTGATCGGTGATTTGATTTTGGTCAATAAATTCAGTTACGGTCTACGATTGCCGGTTTCCCACAACTTGCTGCTTGACACGGGCGAGCCGCAGCGAGGCGATGTCGCGGTGTTTCGTTTTCCCGGAGACCCCAACGTGGATTACATCAAGCGCATTGTCGGCCTTCCCGGAGATCAGGCGTCTTACCGCGACAAGCAGCTGACCGTCAATGGGCAGGCGTACGCGCAACAGAATCCTCGTGCTTTTTTGGATGAGATGGCAGGCGTCCCGCGACCTCACCACACGCGCCTGACGGAAACGATTGAGGGGCGGCAGCACGACATTTTGACGGATGCGCTTTATATGGGGACGCCCCGGGAATTTACCGTGCCGCCCGGGCATTATCTGGTCATGGGCGACAACCGCGACCACAGCAGCGACAGCCGCATGTGGGGTTTTGTGCCGGAGAGCCACCTGGTGGGTCGCGCGTTTTTTGTATGGATGAACTTTGACTATCTACTGGCGTCACTGACCCGTTCGGATGTGTCGGTGTCGTCGCGACTGGGGTCGATTCGCTGACATCCATGGCTGAACTGGAGCGCTGGTTGCCGCCGGAAGTGCTGGCCAGTCAAGAATATCAGACCGCACGCACCCATCGCAGTGTGGGTACTCCGCACAATGAGCGCCAGGAATTTCTCGGCGACGCATTACTCGGCTGGGTGATTTCGGAACACTTGTACGATCGTTTTCCGGATTTGTCGGAAGGGGATTTGACCCGCCTGCGTTCGCATCTGGTGTGTCGTTCCATGCTCAGCGACTTGGCGCAAAAAATGGAGTTAGGTGAATTGGTGATTGTCAACGATCGTCAGCCCTTGTCCGCACGCGCCCGCCGTATTTTGGAAGGCAACGCCCTGGAGGCGATGGTGGCGGCGGTTTATCAAGTATGCGGGTTGGAGGCCACGCGAACGTTCATCTATCAGTTGTATGAAGAGGAATTGAAGCATCTGCCGGAACCGGACACGTTGAGCAACAGCAAGACGGAACTGCAGGAACTTCTGGCCGGGCAGGGCCATCCCAATCCACGTTACCTGTTGAAACAGGAGACGCCCAAACAATCGCCGCGCTTCAAAGTACATTGCGAGGTGCCGGACTTGAACCTCCAGACCTCGGGAGTCGGCGAACGCATTCGGGAGGCGGAGCAGGATGCTGCCGCCGCCATGTTGCGCAAGATTCGACAGCCTTGAGCAAAATGGATACGGTGACTCGCTGCGGTTTTGTGGCGTTGTGCGGCAAGCCCAATGTCGGAAAATCAACGCTGTTCAATCGCTTGGTACAAGCCCCTCTGGCCGCGGCGACCGGCAAACCGCAGACCACGCGGCACAACATCAAGGGAGTGCTGACCGAAGGGACGACGCAATTTGTGTTTGTCGACACGCCGGGCATTTACAGCCGCAGCAACCGCCGTCTGTCGCGTCTGCTGAACGCCAATGCGCGTGAGGCGCTCAGCCAGATTGATGTGGCGCTGCTGGTGGTGGAAGCAGGGGTATGGAATGAGCGCGATGCGCATATCTTGCAGGATGTCCGGGCCTCCCAGGCTCCAGTGGTGCTGGCGGCCAACAAGATCGACCGCATCGGCGATCACACCCAGCTGCTGCCGTACTTCGCCGAGTTGGCGGAATACAAATTTGCCGAGTATGTGCCAATCAGCGCACGCACAGGCGAGGGATGTGAAGATCTGAAGAAAACTTTGGGAAATTATTTGCCCTCGCGTGGGTTTTTGTTTGATGCGGACACATTGACCGATCGACACGAGCGTTTTTTTATGGAAGAGGCCATTCGGGAGCAGTTGTTGGTGCAGTTGGGCCAAGAGCTGCCGTATGCAACGCACGTGCAGGTGACGCAAGTCGAGGAACATCCTCGACGGGTGCGGGTCGCGGCGGAAATTTTGGTGGAGCGTCAATCTCAGCGCAAGATTCTGCTGGGTCGTCAGGGTTCGCGTATCCGCGAGTTGGGACGCGCCTCACGTTTGACGATGGAGCGGCTTCTGGATCGACCGGTATTTCTCAAACTGCATGTGCGGGTGCACAAGCGCTGGCAACAAGACCCACAGGTATTGCGCAGTTATCGCGGCGGGGTGTAATGCGTCAGGACGAACTGATCGAAGCCTATGTCGTCCAGGCACGTCCCTGGCGTGAGACCAGCATGCTCTACAAAATGATCGCACGCCGACATGGGTGGCTGAGTCTGGTGCATAAAGGGGTGCGCAAAAATCGTCGGGAACGACCGTTGCCGGTTCTCACTTCGGTGCGCGTCTCTTGGAGTGGCCGTAGCAGTCTGCAGACCTTGCGTCATGCGGAGGCGCATCCGATGCCGGTAATCAGTGCGCCCGAACGCCAGGTGGCAGCGCTTTATTTGAATGAAATTCTCAGCTATCTATTGCCGGAGGATGGCCATAGTGACGAAATCTATCCGTTCTACCATGCTGCGCTGCAGCAATTAAATGAGACCGAAGACTGGGAGCAAGTATTGCGAGGCGCGGAGCTGGACGTGCTACAGATGGCCGGACATCCGTTACAACTGGAGCAGACGGAACAAGGACGAGTGAAAGCCTCCCAGCGTTATCGCTATGTGCCGGACACCGGTCCTGTCGAGTTGTCGTCGAATTCCACCGAAGAAGGCATTAGCGGAGAGACTTTATTGAAGTTGTACCGACGCAGTGGATTGAATGCCAATCAACGGCGCGAAGCGCGACGCCTGATGCGGCGAGTGCTGGATCATTACGTCGCAC
This sequence comes from uncultured candidatus Poriferisulfidus sp., assembly GCA_965221375.1. GTDB lineage: Bacteria > Pseudomonadota > Gammaproteobacteria > Poriferisulfidales > Poriferisulfidaceae > Poriferisulfidus. The sequence continues at coordinate 624,679 of OZ244883.1, forward strand.
CGCGAGTGATTCATTCAAGAAATATCATGCGGGCATTCAAGCACTGAAACGGGGTCTCGGCGAGGTGCGGGCGAATTTTTTGCCTCGTTCAAAGTCCAACATTAAGCCTGGTTTTTGCGTAAAATTGCTGCGAAACAACACATCTTCAACATGGTAAAGTTGCTATGACGAGACTTGATTGGGTAGGATGAAGACGATTCGATTAGGAGTTAATGTCGATCATATAGCCACGCTTCGCCAACAACGCTATACACCCTATCCTGATTTGGCCGAAGCCATTCGCTGTGCGGAAGCGGCTGGCGCGGATGGCATTACCATGCATTTGCGTGAGGACCGGCGACATATCCAGTTGGAAGATGTCGAACAGGCGCGCGATGTGGTGGCCGGCACTTTAAATTTGGAGATGGCGGTGACGGAAGAGATGCTGGGGATTGCCGAACGAATCCAACCCGATTATTGCTGCCTGGTGCCGGAGAAGCGCGAGGAATTAACCACTGAGGGAGGCTTGGATGTGCAAGGGCAACGCGAACGCATTCGGGAGGCCTGTGCGCGACTGAATGCTGCCGGCATCCAGGTGTCTCTGTTTATAGAGCCGACCCGCGAGGCCATTGATGCGGCGATTGATGTGGGGGCGCCGATTGTGGAACTTCACACCGGCCCGTATGCCAATGCCGAAGATGCACAAACCACAGCAGCCGAATTGAAGCGTTTGACCGACACGTCGGAGTACGCGCAAGACCGTCTGATTGTGAATGCCGGACATGGATTGCATCGCGATAATGTGGGACCCGTGGCGGCGATTCCGAACATGAATGAACTGAATATTGGTCATGCGATTGTGTGTCGGGCGATAATGGTTGGATTAAAAGAAGCCGTACAAGAAGTGCGCCAGGCTATGGAGTCAGCATGCAGTTGATCGGAATTGGCACGGATATTGTCGACACACGCCGCGTGGCACGTGTGTATGCGCGTTATGGAGAACGTTTTGCCCGACGCATTCTGGCGCATTCGGAATGGCTGCAGTTTGAGCGGGCACCGGAGCCGGCATTGTTTCTGGCGAAGCGCTTTGCCGCCAAGGAAGCGATTGGCAAGGCATTGGGTTGCGGCATCGGACAAGGGTTGGGGTGGAACTGCATCACGGTCGAGCATGACGACACCGGTCGGCCGCTTGCTCAAATTTCCGGTGCTTTACCGCAGGCGAACGCAGTCCTGCATCTAAGCGTGGCGGATGAACGCAATTACGCAATCGCCTATGCGGTTGCCCTGGAGGCGGCATGAACTACCCCACCATCGAGGCTTGCATAGGCTCCACTGCGTTGGTGCGCCTGCAGCGCATGGCGCCGCCCGAGGTCACGGTGTTGGCAAAACTGGAGGGGGATAATCCTGCCGGTTCGGTCAAAGACCGTCCGGCAATCAACATGATTGATGCGGCCGAGCGACGCGGCGATATCAGCCCCGGTGACACCCTGGTGGAGGCGACCAGCGGCAATACCGGCATTGCTTTGGCGATGGCGGCGGCCATCCGAGGTTATCGAATGATTCTAATCATGCCGGAGAACATGAGTCTGGAACGGCGTCAAACCATGCAGGCGTTTGGAGCGGAGTTGATCTTGGTGACGGCGGAAGAGGGAATGGAAGTGGCGCGGGATCGGGCTTTGGCCATGCAGGCCGCCGGCGAGGCGCATCTTTTTAATCAGTTTGATAATCCGGATAACTCCGAAGCTCATTACCAGGGCACGGGTCCGGAGTTGTGGCGGGAGACCGGAGGCGAATTGACGCATTTTGTGTCTTCCATGGGCACGACCGGCACCATCAGCGGCGCCGGACGTTATTTGAAAGAACAAAATCCCGATATCGAAGTCATCGGCGTGCAGCCGGCCGAAGGCTCGGCGATTCCGGGGATTCGCAATTGGGCGGAAGGCTACGTACCGAAAATCAAAGACAAGACCGTCATTGATCGCGAGATTAATGTGACACGCGAGGAGGCGGAGGAATGTATGCGGGAGATGGCGAGAAGCGAGGGGATTTTTGCCGGCATCTCATCGGGAGGCTGCATGTCCGCCGGTCTGCAGGTCGCCGGTGAGGCGGCGCCGGGCTCGGTGATTGCGGTGATTGTCTGCGATCGGGGAGACCGGTATTTGTCGTCGGGGGTCTATGCGTCATGATCGGTGATGTTTTGGTATTCGATGTCGAGACCATCCCGGACATTGAGTTGGGCCGCCGGGTTTATCAGCTCAGTGACGATTTGCCGGATGAGGATGTGGTGCGAGCCATGGAGCAGCTGCGGATGCAGAAGACGGGTGGACATCCATTTCAGCCCCTGCAAATGCAGCGGGTGGTGTGCGTTTCGGTGGTGTATCGCACCGAGCAGGTGTTGGTGGTCAAGTCTTTGGAAAGTATCGAGGCGGATGAGCGTGCGATCTTGCGTAATTTCTATGACGGCATTGATCGGGCGGCGCCGCGTCTGGTGTCCTGGAACGGTAATGGGTTCGATCTGCCGGTTCTCAATTACCGGGCCATGCATCATGGCATCATGGCGGCCCGATTTTGGGAGACCGGTGAAAACGAGCGCGAATTTCGCTACAACAACTACATCAGCCGTTATCACGAACGCCATTTGGATTTAATGGATGTGCTGTCGCGCTACAACTTGAGAGCGGCCGTCAGTTTGGAGGATTGCGCCGCCTCTATGGGGTTCCCCGGAAAGTCGGAGATGTCAGGCGCCGGGGTCTGGCCGGCTTACCAGGAAGGCCGCCTCGCGGAAATTCGCCAATATTGTGAAACGGATGCGTTGATTACTTACCTTATCCTGCTGCGGTTTGAATTTATCCGCGGCAATTTGACTCGAGATGAGTACATCGCCATGTGTGACGAACTTCAATCATGTTTGGAAGAGGAGGACCATCCCCACTTTCGCTCTTTTCTGGAGCGTTGGGATCGTGATAACGACCCGGTGGAACGCGGCTCCTAGCGCCCGGGTATCAAGTCCAGAAGCTTTTCAATGATGGTGCGGTAAATATCGACCAACTGTTCCAAATCGTGTACTCGCACGCATTCATCAATTTTGTGAATGCTGGCATTGACAGGGCCAAATTCCGCCACCTCCGCACCGGTAGGTCTTAGGAAGCGCCCATCCGAGGTGCCTCCGGCCGTACTCAAGTCGGGGGTGATATCCAAGATTTCCGAGACGACTTGTTGACAAACACTGGTGAGGGTGCCGGCGGGAGTCAAATAAGGGAGGCTGGGCATCTCCCACTCAAGTTTGTAATCCAGTTCCTCGGCCTCCAACATCTCCACCAGGCGTGCCTGCAGTTGTTCGGCGGTGACTTCCGTGGAATAGCGCCAGTTGAAATCCGCCGTCAGTGTGCCGGGGATTACGTTGCCGGCACCGGTGCCGCTATTTAGGTTTGAGATCTGGAACTGAGTCGGTGGAAAATCCGCATTGCCTTGGTCCCAGGGAGTCTTGACCCACTGTTGCAGAACCGGGCTGAAGCGATGGATGGGGTTGTCGCACAAATCAGGATAGGCAATATGGCCTTGAATGCCGGAGACGGTTAAACGCCCAGACAAGGAACCGCGTCGTCCGTTTTTGATGGTGTCGCCCAACTGCTCGTGGCAACTGGGTTCACCCACAACGCACCAGGTCGGGTGGTCACCTCGCTGTTCCAGCACGGTGATGGCCTGACGAATCCCGTCGACGGCCGGGCCTTCCTCATCACTGGTCAGCAGCAAGCCGACCGATCCCGGGTGTTCTGGATGTTGCGCAACGTATTGGGCGCATGCAAGCGTCATGGCTGCAACGCTTCCCTTCATGTCTGCCGCACCTCGCCCATACAGCATGCCGTCGTGCACCGTAGGTGTGAAAGGGTCGCTTTGCCATTGCTCGACTGGGCCCGTGGGTACCACATCGGTATGGCCGGCGAACATGATCAGAGGTTGTGCGGTGCCATGACGCACCCAGAGGTTGTCGACTTTGCCGAACGGGAGAGATTCGGCAACAAAGTTGTGAGCTGCGAGATGTCGGGCAATAAGCGCTTGGCACCCCGCATCGTCGGGGGTGAGGGAGCGGCGCTCAATCAAGGCGCAGGCAAGTTCGAGTACGTCTGACATCAGGTTAAGTCTTCAAAGCGTGTGCCCACGCCGCGTCACTCATGCCGACATATAAGTCGCCATCAATTTCCAGTAATGGGCGTTTCAGCAGAGTGGGACGCTTCAAGATCAAGTCGACTGCAGAGGCTGAATTGATATTTGAGCGCTCTGCTTCCGATAATTCGCGCCATGTGGTACTGCGACGGTTGATCAGGGTGTCAGTCCCCAATGCTTCCAGCCAGTGCTGAACCTGGTCGCGTTCCAGTCCATCCACGCGATAATCGTGGAAGTGATAGTCCAACCCTTGCTGGCTCAGTTGATGTCGCGCGGCGCGCACCTTGTCGCAGTTGGCGATTCCATACATCGTAATCATGCGGACTCGTCGGCTGCTTCACGCAGTAAGGTATTAATCCCTACTTTTTGACGGGTTTTTTCGTCCACTTGCTTGACAATAACTGCACAAGCAAGGCTGTAGCGTCCGTCCGGGGAAGGCAGCGAGCCGGGCACGACCACGGCGCCGGCAGGCACTCGTCCGTAGGTGACGGTATCTTGCGTCCGATCGTAAATGCGGGTGCTTTGGCCAATGAAGACCCCCATGGAAATGACCGCCCCTCGTTCGACAATCACCCCTTCGACAATTTCCGAACGGGCTCCGATAAAACAGTCGTCTTCAATGATAGTCGGGGCCGCCTGCAGAGGTTCGAGTACTCCGCCGATGCCCACGCCGCCGGAGAGATGAACGTTTTTGCCGATTTGCGCACAAGAACCTACCGTTGCCCAAGTATCGACCATCGTGCCGCGGCCGACGTAAGCGCCGATGTTGACAAAACTGGGCATCATCACGACCCCCGGGGCCACGTAACTGCCGAAACGGGCAGTTGCCGGAGGCACTACACGCACACCGCCGCGTTCCAAATCTTCAAGGGAGCATTCCGCAAAACGACTGATCACTTTGTCGCGATAACGGGTGTGGCCGCCTTCGATGATGTCATTGTCGGTGATGCGAAATGACAGCAAGACTGCTTTTTTCAGCCATTCGTGTATCACCCATTGGCCATCGACCGGTTCGGCGACACGCAATTTGCCGTTATTGAGACCCTGCAGCGCCGAGTGCACCGCTTCGCGGATATCGGAAGGCGTGGTAATGGGAGTTAACTGTTCGCGTTGTTCGAAAGCTTGTTCTATCGTCTCTTGGAGCATCATCAACAAAAGGGCTGAACTTGCGCGCTATGTTAACAGGAAACACCCGACTCGATAGTGTGCTCTCGGAATTTCCCCAAGTGCGCTGCTTACGCCGTCTGGGTCATGCCGCCAGAAACAACTCCAGGTAGCGGTCCGTCAGCAGCAGCATGAACAAGGCCATGAGATAAACAATCGAATAAGTGAAAGTCGGCATGGCCAGGCGGTTGGAATCTTCGACCTGCATACGGATTGCGTAGCCCAAAAATATACCATTGAGAATCAAAGCCCCAATCAAATAAGTCAAGCCGGACAACCCAATCACAAAAGGCAAGAGACTGACTGCGCTCAGCAAAACGGTGTAAAACGTGATCTGCAGCCGCGTGTAGCGATCGCCATGGGTGACCGGCAGCATGGGGATTTCCGTTTTGGCGTAATCTTCCTTGCGGTGCAGAGCGAGCGCCCAAAAATGCGGAGGCGTCCACACAAAAATAACTAAAAACAGTGCCAGAGCACCGGGATCAATGGAGTCGGTGACGGCGGTCCAGCCGAGCAGCGGCGGCGTGGCGCCCGCAGCCCCTCCAATGACAATATTCTGAGGGGTGGCGCGTTTCAGGTACAGGGTGTAGATCAGCGCGTAGCCGATAAGTGAACCCAGGGTAAGCCAAGCCGTCAGCGCATTGACGGTCCCCAGCAGAAGTGCGAGACCGAGGCCTGCCAGCACGATGGCGAAGCTCAAAACTTGAGGGGTCCGCAGCACGCCGCGCGGCAAAGGCCGCGCCTGGGTGCGACTCATGCGGGCATCAAGATGCTGATCGGCGATTTGGTTGATTGCGGCGGCCGCAGCAGCCATGAGGGTGATGCCGACGATGCCGTACAGCATCTGCAGCGGCGCCTGCATCAAGGGGTCGGCCAAGACCATCCCGATCATGACGGTGAAGGTCATCAACGCCACCACGCGAGGCTTGGTGACCTCCAAATAATCCTTCCATGTGGCGCGGTCGTTTTGGGAAGCGCTCATCATGTCGTGCCTGCTCTTTGAAGCAGGCGTAATTGCGTCAGAAGAGCCAGCAGAAGTAAGGCGGCCACACCGTTGTGAGCGGTGGCCACGGCAAGGGGAAGTTGCCAGACGACATTGCCGATACCGAGCCCAATCTGAAGTAAAAGGAGGATCAAAATCACTCCCCCGGTCCGCCTCCAGACACCTACGCGACTGCGTAGGCTTGCGCCGACCAAAAGCAAAATAACGAGAAAAGTAATCAGGGCGCCTATTCGATGGGTGATATGGATCGCAATACGGGCGGGGCTGTCAAGAACGCCAAACTCGTAGTTGACATGCAGGCCTCGCCATAAAACAAAGGCTTCGGAGAAATCCATACCGGCAGGCCACCATTCCTCGCGGCAGGCCGGAAAATCCGGGCAGGCGAGGGCGGCGTAATTCGTACTGGTCCAGCCGCCGAGCGTGATTTGAACAATCAATACTCCCAGTGCCGCGAAGCATCCGTAGCGTAGCAATGGCGGCGCTCTTGAGACCGGTGGTTGAGGCCAGTTTCGGTGGCGCATCAGCAGCCACCACAGCCAACTTAGTGTTGCGAAACCCCCGAGCAGGTGAAGGGTCACAATCAAAGGTTTGAGCTGCAGGGTGACGGTCCACATTCCCAGCAACGCTTGCGCAATGATCAGTGCCAACAATCCCAGCACACTGGCTTTGAGTCGCTTGTCGCCGTAATCTCCGAAGCACAGAAATGTCAGGACCAGTACCAGCAGGCCCAAAGCTCCCGCCAGATAGCGATGGAGCATTTCCCGAAAGGCCTTGCCGGCGTCATACACACCGCGAGGATCTTGCGCCTCGGCGGCGGCAATCTCTTGAGGGGTCTCCGGAATGGACGTGAGGTGTCCGTAACACCCCGGCCAGTCCGGGCATCCAAGTCCGGCATCGGTCAGTCGCACGAAGGCGCCGACGACAATGACCACCAGAGCGAGTCCGACGGTGAACGTCAGGAGACGAGCAAACATGACGATTCAGCCAATCCGTGAAGCAGCGAGCAGACGCTTGAGGTCCTTGAGTAACCCCCGGGAAGTAGTTTGCTGGTCGTAGCGCATCATCAGATTGCCCAGAGGGTCGACGAGAAACAGAGAGTCGTTCGGCAAGTCCGCAAAAGGCTGTGGATCGAAATCCTGCGGCTGCACCCGCACGTACTGGGGATCAAAACGCATTAAAACACTTTGGTAATCAAGGCGTTGTCCCTCATGCTCCAGCAAGATGATGATTTGGGCTCGAGGACGCTTGGAGCCCAGGGATTCCCAGACTTGGCGCATCATGAATAAAGTTGCTTCGCAGTTCAGGTCGCAGGTTTTGGCTTGTGCGCGGTACAGGAGGGTCCATCGTCCAGACTGTTCGGGTCCCCGAAACAGAGAAACATCCAGCGGGCGTGCAGGTGCGATTAGGTGGCCATGGCTGTGTCCGCCCAAATCTTGACGCAATTGCGGGTTGTAATACAGCACCGCGGAAGCAATCAGCGGGCCGATAAACGCCAGCACCAGTCCGAGCAAATAAAAGCGCGAGCGCAACAGGCGCCGGTCCGCAGGATGAGAGCCTAAATGAAACATCAGGAGTTGCGGGAGACGCGAAACAGATACCAGACCAATAAAAAGACGGCAATGGCGGCCATCGCAAACCACTGCACCGCATAGCCCGTGTGCTTCTCGGCGGTCATCGGCGATTTCGGCCAGATCCGCAGAAATCCATGGGGTTGCGTTTCGCCCAATCGCAAGGTGGCCGGCACCAACTCCAGTTCCCCCAGGCGTTCGGCCAACACCGAAAACTCAATCGCCTGGATGACTTGCGGCCAGCCTCGTCCTTCAAGCAAATAATCGGCATCGACAAACGGATTGAGCTGCGGCTGGTAAAGGGTGCCTTCGATTTGCATTTCCGACGTGTCCAGAGCGGGCAGGGAAGGAAGTTGGGAGCGTTTTTGCTTGGCCGGCACCCAACCGCGATCAATCAGAATGACCTGTGAGTAATTGGATAGTTCAAAAGGCGTCAAGACGTAATAACCCAATTGTTTTTTCACGACCTGATTATCCAAAAGAAAGTGCTGGTCTGCGTATTGCCCGCGCAGACGAACCCGTCGTCCTTCCAGGGGAGTGATTTCTTCATCCGGGAAATGTGTAAGATAGACGGGCGACAGTTGGTTGCGTTCCTGGGCCTGTTGTGCTTGGTCCCGCCGCTCGTCGGCACGCTCCAGTTGCCAGAATCCCAGAGATAAAAAAATCGTGATAATTGCCAAAGCGCCCAGTTTGACCAGAATATCGGGAGTGGGGGCGCGCCTGCTCATACGTCGCGTTCGGTTGTGAAAATACTTGTCATTTTGTTGCTGGCCGCCATCTTGGCCAGTTTGTTTTCCGCCTTGACGTACCTGGTGCGGGACCGGGGGCAGAGCAATCGGGTCGCCCGTGCGCTGACTTGGCGCATCGGCCTGTCCATCGGGTTGTTCGTATTGTTGCTACTGGCAGGTTGGATGGGCTGGATCCAGCCGCATGGGGTATACCCGCAATCGGGTTGAGCAGGGCTTACAGCCAATAGACAAAGACAAACAGGCCCAGCCACACCACATCCACGAAGTGCCAGTACCAGGCCGCCGCTTCAAAAGCGAAGTGGCGCTCCGGATTGAAGTGGCCCGCCATACAGCGCAGCAGTACGACGGTCAGCATCAGGGCGCCGATGGTGACGTGAAGGCCGTGGAAGCCGGTCAACATGTAGAACGTCGACCCGTAAATGCCGGAGTTGAGGGTGAGATTCAAATCGCTGAAAGCGTGCGCGTATTCGCCGGCCTGCAGGCCGATAAAGATAAAGCCCAGAGCGACGGTTAGGAACAGTCCAATAATCAGTTGGCCGCGATGGTTGGCTTTGAGGGCGTGGTGCGCCCAGGTCACGGTGGCGCCACTCGTCAAGAGCACCAGCGTATTGACCGCGGGCAGGCCCCAGGCCGGCATATGCTGGAAATCGCCTCCAATTTCACCGGGTCCATTGGCGGTGTAAGGCCACAAGGCTTCGTAGCCGCTCCATAAATAGGCGTTGGTAAGCACCCCGGCGCCTTCTCCTCCGAGCCACGGCATCGAGTATTTCCGGGCGTAATACAGCGCTCCGAAAAATGCTGCGAAGAACATCACTTCGGAGAAAATGAACCAGAACATGCCCCAGCGGAATGACAGGTCTACCTGTGCGTTGTAGATCGCGGCTTCGTTTTCGTGAATCACCGTCCCAAACCAGCCGAACATCATCAGCACCACAATCAGGACGCCGCCGGCGAGCAGCCAAGAACCCATCGAGGATTCCAACATCATGAGGGCGGCCCCGACCATCGCCATGCACACGCCGATAGATCCGACGATCGGCCAATGGCTGGGATTGGGAATGTAATAAAGCGAGGAGTCAGACATAACGGTTAGCCGGATTGTGTGCCAGAGCGGGTGATATCAAAAAAGGTGTACGACAGGGTGAGCGTGTCAATTTTCTCGGGCAGCCGTTCACTGACCCGGAACACCAGAGGCATGGCCACCCGTTCGCCTGCCGCCAGGGGTTGTTCGTTGAAGCAGAAACATTCCTGCTTGACCAGATGCGGAGCGGCCATCGTCGGGGTCACGCTCGGCACTGCCTGTCCAACCATCGGTTGGGCCGTGCGATTGTAAGCATGAAAAACCGTCTGGTACGTTTGCCCGGGCTGCACGACCATTTCAAACTGATCCGGACGGATATCCCAGGGCATGGAATGGTTGGTGGAGACGACGAACTGTAACGTCACCGTGCGGTCTTGGGCCGGTTGAGATGCGGGCACCTCGGCCTGTGCCGCAGGCACCGTTAGATTACTGGTCGAACCGGACAGGCCGGTCAGATCGCAGAAGGCGTCGTACAAGGGCACCAGCGCATAGCTGAAGCCCAGCATCAGGACGCAGACGCCGCCCAGGCGGAGGGCCGTGCGACGGTTAAACCGGTTCATGCGGCGTTAGCGACAAGGAAATAGAAGCCGACATAAATGGTCAGCGCAATGGCGCCGACAATCCAGGCAGTGCGCAATGCGGGCTTCACTTGACCACCGGCGGGGTGGTGAAACTGTGGTACGGCGGAGGCGAGGGCAGCGTCCACTCCAGGCCTTCGGCGCCTTCCCAGCACTGGTCAGTGGCCTTTTTACCGCCCCGGACCGTCTGCACGACGATGTAGAGGAACAGCAACTGTGCGAATCCGAATCCGAACGCGCCAATCGAGGCCAGCATGTTGTAGTCGGCAAACTGCAAGGCATAGTCGGGAATCCGACGGGGCATGCCGGCAAGTCCGACGAAATGCATCGGGAAGAATGTCAGATTGACGAAGATGGTGGAGAGCCAGAAATGCCATTTACCGAGCGTCTCGGAGTAATGGTGGCCGGTCCATTTGGGCAGCCAGTAGTAGACCGCGGCCATGATGGCGAAGATCGAGCCTGGCACCAGCACGTAGTGGAAATGGGCCACCACGAAGTAGGAGTCGTGATACTGGAAGTCCGCCGGCACAATGGCAAGCATCAATCCGGAGAATCCGCCGATGGTAAACATGATGATGAAACCAATCGCGAACAGCATCGGGGTCTCGAAAGTCATTGAGCCGCGCCACATGGTGGCCACCCAGTTAAAGACTTTGACGCCGGTGGGTACGGCGATCAGCATGGTGGCGAACATGAAGAACAATTCGCCGGCCAGCGGCATGCCGACGGTGAACATGTGGTGCGCCCAAACGATGAACGACAGAAACGCAATGGAAGCGGTGGCGTAGACCATGGAGCTGTAGCCGAACAGGGGTTTACGCGCAAAGGTCGGCAGAATGCTGGAGACGACTCCGAAAGAGGGCAGGATCAGAATATAGACTTCCGGGTGTCCGAAGAACCAGAAAATATGCTGGAACATCACCGGATCGCCCCCGCCGGCGGCATTGAAAAAGCTGGTGCCGAAGAACTTGTCGGTCAGCAGCATGGTGACGCCTCCGGCCAAAACCGGCATCACGGCAATCAGCAAAAAGGCGGTAATCAGCCAGGTCCACACGAACAGCGGCATTTTCATCATGGTCATGCCGGGAGCCCTCATATTGAGGATCGTGGCAATGACGTTGATGGCGCCCATAATGGACGACATGCCCATGAAGTGGATCGAGAAAATGACAAACGGCAAGGCGTCGCCGGTCTGCAGGGTCAGTGGCGGATAAAGCGTCCAACCGCCGGCCGGGCCGCCGCCGTCCATGAACATCGTCGACAGCAGCATCGCAAAAGCAAACGGCAGGATCCAGAAACTCCAGTTGTTCATGCGCGGCAACGCCATATCGGTTGCCCCCACCATTAAAGGAATCTGCCAGTTGGCCAGACCGGTAAATGCCGGCATGACGACGCCGAAGATCATGACCAGGGCATGCAGCGTGGTCATGGAGTTGAAGAACTGCGGGTCGACAAACTGCAGACCCGGCATAAATAGCTCGCCTCGAATCACCAGCGCCATGGCGCCACCGATGAAAAACATCACCATCGCCAGCCACAGGTACAACGTCCCGATGTCCTTGTGATTGGTGGTGGTAATCCACCGCCACAGTCCGGACGGGTGATGCTCGTGGTGATCGTCGTGCGCGTCGGCGGCGATTTCGCTCATGTCAGGTTGTCTCCTTCAACTTTTTTTATTGACCGGCGGAGGTCTGTTCAGCGACCCAAGCCTGGTATTCGTCCTTCGGTATGGCATGCACTTCGATGGGCATGAAGCCATGGTCCCGTCCGCAGAGTTCGGCGCATTGGCCCCGATAGATGCCGGGTTCGTCGATTTTGGTCCACATCTCATTGATGAAGCCTGGGATGGCATCCTTCTTGAGCGCCAGATCCGGCACCCACCAGGCATGCAGCACGTCGTTGGCTGTGAGGAGCAGACGAATTTTTGTGTCCGTGGGGACCACCAGGGGACGATCCACTTCCAGCAAATAGTTCTCCCCTTTCTCGGCGCGGTCCTGGATTGCGGCGCGAGGGGTTTTCAGATACGAGTAATGACCGAAGCCGTGATCCAGATATTCGTAGTGCCACAACCACTGGTAACCGGTGATTTTGATGGTCATCTCCGGGTTTCTGGAATCTTCCATTTTGATCAGCGTGGCCGTGGCGGGCACCGCCATGGCAATCAAAATCAGAAACGGAATAATCGTCCAGATGACCTCGACGGTGGTGCTCTCATGGAAATCGGCGGCGACGGCTCCGCGTGCCTTGCGGTGGCGGGCAATCGAGTAGAACATTGCCCCGAATACGATTACGCCGATTACCACGCAAATCCAAAAAATCAGCATGTGCAGGTCATAGACGATCCGGCTGACTTCGGTGACGCCCACCGGCATGTTCAAGGTGTCCCAGCCCGCACGTGCGGGACCGGCTAGGGCAAGCATCAGGCAAGAGAGGCTCAGGCGCATACAGTTTCCATAGGTAGGGCGCGCCGCAGGGCTCGGGCCAGGCTGGCGCGTTCGGGGTCGGTCAAATACGTGCCCACGGGCAGATGCTGCGGGTGGGCGTCCAAAAATAGAGAAGTCGGGTGTGCGGTCGAGGCGCCCGGTTCCAAGGTTACCCGGGTCCAGGAACGGGCCAGACGCGCGCAATGCGTGCGGCGGGGTTGCCAGTAGCGAACTTCGACCGTCTCCCCGCTGATACGAATAATCTCCAGCCGGCGCGCGCGATGACAGCACCAGCCCAAAGCCAGTCCCAGTACCAGCAGTTCCAAGCCTGCAAACGGCAGAATCAGCCACCATCCCATGGCGGCAAAACCACCGGCAATTGTCAGCGAGAGGATGGCCATACAAATAAAAAACAGACGGTTGCCACGGGGTGAAAGCGATTGGTTGGGGCGGATCACAAATTCCACCGCACTTTGGAAGGGGGTGGCGTGATTAACAAGTCGTTCTGGCATACGTCCGTGCATGCGTGGCAGTAGAAAATGCTTCCCGCAATATTCAGGTTTAATCATACACTACGCCTGCAATTTTTGACGGCGTACGGACTGCGGATGATGCAGAAGAAACTCGCCGATTGCGAAGGCGGAACCGAACACAATAATGGAATCTTCCGCGTCCGCGCAAGCGGCGGCGCCCTCATAGGCCTCGGTCAGATTTGCGTAAAAGTGCACGTTCGGTAGTTGACAGGAATCCGCGAGCAGGCGCAGTACTTCCAGGGAGGTGGTACGCGGTGAGATCACTTCGCTGAAGTGCCAGCTGTCGAACATCGGAGCAAGCGGAATCAGTATTTGGGCAATATCTTTTTCCTTGAGCGCCGAAAAGACCGCGTGCAGCGTGCGACCGGCCCGATATCGGCCTAAATTCTTGGCCAGATTGACGGCGCTGTCGGGGTTGTGCGCAATATCCAGCACCGTATCGATCGGCATGTCCAGCACCTGGAAACGTCCGGTCAGATGTACTTCCTGCAGCGCCTGGCGGATGCTGGGCGGATCAAAACAATCCAGCGCATGCATCGCGGTCAGCGCACTGGCGGCGTTGTGAAGCTGGACCTTCCCGGGCAGGTGTGGGGGAATAGGAAAATCGAAGGTCAGACCGTCGCGGTGATGGTATTGCCAGTGCTGAGCATCGATCGGATTGGCAAAGTAATCGATGCCGATACGCTGCATGGGAGCCCCCAGGCGCTCGGCTTGGTCGGCAAGGCTCAAAGGCGGGTTGGGTTCGCCGCAGATTACTGGGCGGTCGGGTCGCATAATGCCGGCTTTTTCGCGACCGATGGCTTCGCGGGTGCGGCCCAGCCATTCGGTATGGTCAATCCCGATACTCGTAATCATCGCCAGGTCGGTGTCCCATAAATTGACGGCATCCATGCGCCCGCCCAGCCCGACTTCCAGAATCGCGTAATCGATTTCACATTCGTGAAAAATCCACAGCGCCGCCAGGGTGCCGTACTCAAAGAACGACAAACTGGTGTTTCCGCGCATTTGTTCGACTTGCTCGAAAGCCGCGCACAGAAGCGTATCGTCGACTTCAATTCCGTCAATGCGAATCCGTTCGTTGTAGCTTAGAAAGTGCGGAGAAGTGTAAGTTCCGATTTTGGCGTGGGGGCGCAACATGAATTCCAGCAAAGTCGCGCTGGAGCCTTTGCCGTTGGTGCCGGCGATGGTGATGACTTTGAAGGGTGGTGACAGCAGGCCCATGCGTCGAGCGACGACGCGGATGCGCTCAAGCCCCAGGTCGATGCTGCTGGTATGCAGGCGCTGTTGCCAGTCGACCCATTCTGCGACCGTCTTCGAGTGCATCAGGGGGTTCCCGAGTCTTCCGGCGAGCTGCGTTGCGGGCGGCGCGCCATCAGGTTGAGAAGGTCGGCGATGGTATCGCGCATGTCGGGGCGCTGGACGAGCATGTCCAGAGCGCCATGCTTGAGCAGGAATTCGCTGCGTTGGAAACCTTCCGGCAGGGTTTCCCGTACGGTCTGTTCGATGACGCGCGGGCCGGCAAAACCGATCAAGGCGCCCGGTTCGGCGATCTGGATGTCGCCGAGCATCCCCAGCGAAGCGGAGACGCCGCCCATAGTCGGGTCGGTCAGCACCGAGATATAGGGCAAATTGCGCTCACGCATTTTGGCGAGAGCGGCGGCCGTTTTGGACATTTGAAACAGGGACACCAGCGCCTCCTGCATACGGGCGCCGCCACTGGCGGAAAAACACACCAGCGGCAGGTCTTCGGCCAGACAGGCGGCGGCGGCCTCGGAAAATTTCTCTCCGACGACCGATCCCATGGAACCGCCCATGAAGCCGAATTCGAAGGCGGCACACACCAGGGGTTCCCCATGGAGGCGGCCCTGCATCACCACCAGGGCATCTTTTTCTTTGGTTGCTTTTTGGGCTTGGCTGATTCGGTCGCGATAACGTTTGCTGTCCCGAAATTTAAGAAAGTCTCGGGGTGCGAGTTCTGCCGCCAGTTCCTGCCGGTCTTCTTTATCCAGAAAAAGGTCGAGCCGCTCGCGAGCGGAGATGCGCATGTGGTACTGGCATTTCGGGCAGACGTGAAGGTTCCGTTCCAGTTCGGCGCGGTACAGCGGTGAGTCGCATTGGGGGCACTTGATCCATACGCCATGAGGCACTTTTCGGGCTTGACTGCTGTCGATCTGGATCCGCGACGGCATCAGGCGCTCGTACCAGCTCATGCGCAACTCTCAGACAGGTTCGGCGCACTGGTCAATGCCGTGGCGCAGGGAGTTCATGAGTTCGGCCGCTGCGGTGCAGGGTTCCGGGGCCTGGTGAATGGCTTGAACCAGAGCGCTGCCGACGATCACTGCATCCGCAAAAGCCGCAGCCTGGCGCGCTGCTTCTGCGTTCTTGATGCCGAACCCGATTCCGATCGGGAGGTCAGTATGCGCACGGATACGTGCGACATGTTCGGCGGCTTCTGCGAAATTCAACTGGTCTGCTCCGGTGATGCCTCGCAAGGACACATAATAAAGGTATCCGCGAGCTTGCGCGATAATTGCCTGGATGCGGGCTTCCGTAGTGGTCGGGGCGAGCAGGAAAATCGGATCCAGATCTTGCGCTATGAGCGCATCGCGGATCAGAGAGGCTTCTTCCGGCGGCAAATCCACCACCAGGACGCCATCCACACCGGCCTCTTTTGCCCGTTGCGCAAAAATGTCTGCGCCCATCGCGGCGATTGGGTTGCAGTAGCCCATCAAAATCAGCGGAGTGTCGGCATCTTCACGTCGAAATTCCGTGACCATCTCCAACACATCGCGCAGCCGCACGCCGTGTGCCAGGGCCCGCTCGCACGCGGCCTGAATGACGGGGCCGTCGGCCATCGGGTCGGAGAAGGGCACACCCAATTCAATCAGGTCGGCACCGGCATCGACCAGAGCGTGAAGTAAAGGGACGGTCGTCGCCGGTTCCGGGTCTCCGGCGGTCAGGTACGGAATCAGGGCGGTGCGGCCGGCCTGCGCCAGATCCGCAAATCGGGACGTAATGCGGCTCACAGGGTCCGTCCTTCCCAATCCGCAATGGCGCCGATGTCCTTGTCGCCGCGCCCGGAAAGGTTGATTAATACGATAGCCTCGGCGGGCATGTCGGCGGCGGCTTTGGCGGCAGCGGCCAGAGCGTGGGAGCTTTCCAAGGCCGGCAGAATGCCTTCGGTGCGCGTCAACTGATGAAAGGCGTCCAGCGCCTCCTGATCGGTGGCTGAGGTGTATTCGACGCGCCCCAAATCTTTCAGCAGGGCGTGTTCGGGGCCGACTCCGGGGTAGTCCAGGCCGGCGGAGATGCTATGCGTGCTGAGAATTTGGCCCGCTTCGTCTTCCATCAAATAAGTGCGATTGCCATGCAGAACCCCGGCCCGGCCGCAGGCCAGCGGCGCCGCGTGGTGTCCGGAATCCAGGCCTTCGCCGCCTGCCTCCACTCCCAGCATACGGACTTCGGCATCCTCCAGAAACGGATGAAACAGCCCGATCGCATTGGAACCACCGCCGACACAGGCGACCAGCAGGTCCGGCAAGCGGCCGGTCTGTTCCTGAATCTGCTGACGCGCTTCGCGGCCAATCACGGACTGAAAATCCCGCACCAGTTCCGGGTACGGGGAAGGCCCGGCGACGGTGCCGATAATGTAGAACGTGTCTTCCACATTGGTGACCCAGTCCCGCAGGGCTTCGTTCAGGGCGTCTTTCAGCGTTTTGGAGCCGCTATGGACCGCGACCACCTCAGCGCCCAGCAATTTCATCCGGTAGACATTGGGTTCCTGCCGGTGGATGTCTTCGGCCCCCATGTACACCACGCACTTGAGTCCCAGGCGCGCACTGACCGTCGCACTGGCGACGCCGTGCTGACCGGCACCGGTTTCGGCGATGATGCGGGTTTTGCCGAGGCGTTTGGCCAGCATGGCCTGCCCGACGGTGTTGTTGATCTTATGGGCGCCGGTGTGGTTGAGGTCTTCGCGTTTCAGCCAAATTTGCGCACCGCCGATTTCCCGAGTCAGGCGTTCGGCGAAATAAATCGGGCTGGGTCGACCCACGTAGTGAGCCAGATCCTCTTCAAAGGCCTTCCAGAATTCAGGGTCCTGGCGGACTTGCTTGTACAGGGCGGCCAGATCATCCAGCGGCTGAATGAGCGTTTCCGCCACAAAGCGTCCCCCGTATTCTCCGAAGTGTCCTTCGGCATCGGGCCAAGTGTAGGGAGCAAAGGGGGTGTCAGACACGGTGGACCTCGGCCATGAAGGCATCCAGCAGAGCGGGGTCCTTGCGTCCCGGCTCACTTTCCACGCCGCTGCTGACGTCCACTCCCCAGGGGGCGACGATGCGGATGGCATCCGCCACGTTGTCCGGAGTCAGACCGCCCGCCAGAATCAGCGGTCGGGGGTCATCGGAGTAGACGGCCTTCCAATCAAAAGTGATTCCCTGTCCACCCGCCTCGCCGGCCACGTGGCTGTCCAACAGGAATCCATGGGCTTGCGAATAGCGATGTTGATATTCGGTCAGGGCTTGCGGGTTATGCATCGGCACGGCTTTAATCCAACGCCCGGGCACTCGGGCGCAGAATTCCGGGTCTTCCTTGCCGTGGAATTGGATGCTCTGCACCGGCACTTGGGCACACAGTTTGTCCAGAAACTCCTCTTCGGGGTTCAAAACCACCGCATAGGCATCAACAAAAGGCGGCAACTCGGCAATGATGGCACAGGCGGTACTGATGTCGACGCACCGGGGGCTCGGCGGATGGAAAACCAGACCGATCGCATCGGCACCGACGGTGGCGGCCAGACGGGCATCGTCCGGCGTGGTAATGCCACAGATTTTCACACGGGTGCGCATCTCAGATCGAGGGTGTGCTGTAATCGGGTTGCCACAAAGGGGGTGGAATCTTGTATTCCGGCGGATAGTTTACGCGCATTAAATACAAGCCGTGCGCCGGTGCGGTAATGCCGCCGGCCGTGCGGTCGCGCAGGGCCAGCAGGTCGCGTGGCCAGGAGACGGGCTGCTCACCCCGTCCGACACTGATCAAAGAGCCGACCAGAATGCGCACCATGTGATGCAGAAAGCCATTTGCTTCCACATCCAGGTGGATAAACGGGTCGTGGGCGGTGACATCCAGCCGGTGCAGCGTGCGTACCGGGTGTTTGGCCTGGCAGCCGGCGGCGCGAAAGCTGCTGAAGTCATGTTCGCCCAGCAGACCTTGCGCTGCTTCATGCATACGGGCGGCATCCACAGACGCCGGTATGCAGACCGCCCGATTGCTAAGCAATCCGGCCGCGGCATCACGGCGCTGCGCCAGAATGTAGCGATAGTGCCGACTGAGGGCGCTGTAGCGGGCATGAAAATCTTCAGACACCGGTTGCACCCAGGAAATACTGATCGAGGGCGGCAGATGGGAGCCGGCCCCACATTGCCAGTCATGCGGGGAGCGTTCTGCTTCCGTATCAAAATGAATGACCTGCCCGCCGGCATGCACACCGGTATCCGTGCGTCCGGCGACGACGGCGGTAACGGGATGGTCGGCGACCGATGACAAAGCGCGCTCGACTTCCGTCTGGACGCTGGGTGCATGTGCCTGACGCTGCCAGCCGCAATAATGCGAGCCATCGTACTCGAGACCACAGGCAAAACGAGGCATAAAAGTCGGGGGAAAGGTGAGGGCGGACCGTAGCGTTGTTGCGCCGGGGTTCGCTGGAAATCTCCGTTGCCGTGCTTTGAGATTTTACTTTTTCTGGCGGGCCTTTGCCGGGGTGGGAAGTTCAGTGCTTTTGGCGAAGATGTCTCGATGGGGTCTTAAAGGACGATTCCGTGCGTAAAATAGGGGAAGCGACTCTTTTCATCGGACCGTGGGTGCGCGTGAGAAAGATGCAGGGGTGTATAACTCTCCGCCGCCCGCGGGACGATTATTCGGCACCGCGGTCGGGCCGTTCAGGGATGTGCCAAAAGATTAGGGGTTGGCGCCGGCATTCGGGAAAAAGACTTGCTGTCCCATAATCTGGAAGTTGGCAATGGCCTGTTGTCCGGACTCCGACAAAAGCCAATCAATGAAATCCAGCGCTAATTGCTGTTTCACGTGCGGATGCCGTTCGGCATTGACGGCAATGACGCCGTATTGGTTGTGTAACAGGACGTCGTTTTCATACAGAACAGTCAGGTTCTGGCGGTTGCCGAAGGCCATCCATGTCGCCCGGTCACTGAGCACATAGGCATCGCGCGCGGCGGCCGTGTTGAGCGTCGGCCCCATGCCGCTGCCGGATTCCCAATACCAGCGTCCGCTGGCGGCACGCACCGCAATCCCCGCCGCCTCCCAAAGTTGCAGCTCGCGCTTGTGGGTGCCGCTGTCGTCGCCGCGGGAGACAAAGGGAGATCGTGACTGCGCAATGCGCTGGAGCACTTCGAGAAAATCGGGAGCCTCGGTCACTCGGGCGGGATCATTCTCAGGGCCCAGCAGCACAAAATCGTTGTACATCAGGGCATGCCGCTGAAGCCCATAGCCCTCGGCAACAAAGCGTTCCTCGGAGTCACGATGATGCACGATCAGCAGGTCGGCGTCGCCGCGCATGGCATTGCGGATGGCCTGTCCGGTGCCGACGGCCACCACGCGAAAACTGACCCCGGATTGTTGCTGATAAAGAGGAAGCAAATATTCGTACAACCCGGAGTGTTCCGTCGAGGTGGTCGAGGCGATGGTCAAGAAAGCCGGATCTTCAGAGGCCGGTGCCGCGCCCGAGAGCAAGACAAGCAACAGCCAGGGCCATCGGCTCATGAGCGGTCTTCCAGGCAGTCGACAAACTGGCGCATGGTGCCGTCGCCGCTGTAGTTGAAGAAGTCGGCCACAGGCAGGTGCGCCTGCAGGCGTCCTTGCTCAAGAAACAACACGTCGTCGGCCAGTTTTCGGGTTTGGCGCATGTCGTGAGTGGCGAAAATGACGCGCACGCCCTGCGCGACAATCAAGCGGATCATGGTCTCAATCTCTTGAGTCGTCGGCGGGTCCAGCTCCGAGGTCGGCTCATCCATCAGCAAGGCGCGAGGGCGGGTGACCCAGGCGCGGGCGATGGCCAGTTTCTGGCGCTCGCCTCCGGACAGCACACGCGCATTGCGCAAGGCTACCTCGGTCAGACCGCAAAGCTCCATGGCTTCACTGACCATATGCCGGCGTTGGTCTTTGGGAATGCGGCGCACTTTCAGGGCATAGTCGATATTGGCGCACACGCTGCGGTTGAGCAGTGCGGGAGACTGAAAAATCATGGCCTGGCTGGCGGCGGCTTGCCGGGGCAGGGCTGATCCCCAGCGGATGTGGCCACTGGTGGGCTGCAGCATCCCGTGACACAGCCGCAACAGCAGACTCTTGCCGGAACCGTTCGGCCCCAACACCGCGGTACAGCCTTCCGCCTGCAGTTCGAACGACAGGTCCTTCAACAAGCTTTCGTTCTTGCTGGCGTAGCCCAGTTGCGTGGCGGTCAACGGGAACAAAGGGGTATCCGATGTGCTCACAGGCCCGGCTCCATGCTGAGTTTGCGCAGTTGGTACAGCAGCGAGGTCACCAACATGGCGATGAGCAGCAGCACGATGCCCAGCGCCAAAGCCTGAGTCAGATTGCCCCGGCTGGTTTCATAGGCAATGGTGGTGGTCATGACCCGGGTGACGTGGTTGATGTTGCCTCCGACAATCATGACCGCGCCGACTTCGGCATTCGCGCGACCAAAACCCGCCAGTATCGCGACCAGAAGGCTGGCCCGAGTCTCCCACAGCAACGTGGCGATACGCTGTCGGCGGTTCGCCAGCAGAGAGCGCAGCTGTTCGTCGTATTGGGCGTGGACATCACGAATAATGCGACACGAAAGCGCCGCGATGATGGGAATGATGAGCAGGCATTGCGCGATGATCATGGCCGTCGGGGTGTACAGCAGACCCAGGGCGCTGAGTGGACCGGAGCGGGACAGAATCAGGTACACCGTCAGACCGACGACTACCGGCGGCAAGCCCATAAAGGTGTTGACCAGCAGCACCACAAAACCGCGCCCGGGAAATCGGCCAATGGCCAGAAGCGCTCCGAGAGGAATGCTGATGGTGGTGGCGATCACCACGGCGGTCAGCGTCACGTACAACGACAGTTGAATGATCTCCAGCAAGTTTGGATCGAAGCCGACGAGCAGATTGACGGCGGCCAGCAAGGCGTTACTGAAATCGTTCATGATTCGGTTTGGGATGGTGCGGGAGGGCTGCGACGAACCAAAGCGTCGACCAGAAGCATTCGGCCGTCCGCAAAGCGCAAGGTCAACAAGGTGCGTTCTCCGGCGCGAAGGGGTCGTTTGGGTTCACTCAAGCGCAAATGCATCGCCGGAGGCGCCAGGACCAGGCTCTCTTCGTCTTCGAGCGTCATCGGGATTTTTGCTTCAAAGGTGGTGCCTGGCAGGATTTCCGTCTGCGAAAAATCGGCGGCATCAACCTGTTGCAGAATGCAGGCCTCGCCGCTGCGATTGTGCAAAGTCAGGCCGCCGACGGAAGTCGTATGCAGGGTGGGTACGGTCACCCAGGCGTCGGTTGCCAGCAACGCGGTTTCATCGTCGCTACAGGCTTGAAGGGCCATGCATGCGACGGCAAGTACGGCGATTTTTGACCAGCGCGAGCGCCGGACCGGGGGGACTACTGGAAGCATGTCGGGACGTCGCTTGCGGAGCTGCGGGCAGTCTGCCAGCATCCGTTGGATTATACTCTGCCTGCGGGCTGCGCAAGCGGGTGACTCGCCCCAAAGGCGCCTAAAAAACGCCTTTGGGACCCGTCCAACACCTTGGCGCTTATGGCTTGACGGCTTGCTGGACGCAACAAATACCGCCGGAAAACTCCACATTTGCAAGTACTTGGAATAAAAACACAAAGAAACTTCAAAAAACTTTCATAAAACTGAAATTCCATTGTTATAAAAGAGTGTAAAACAATGAAATATATAGATATTTTGGATTCTTTCCGAGACCGGGCGTGAATTCACGTAAAGTTCTGTAGTTACAGGATTATTTACGCCGCTTGCCCATGCTTATCCACATAGTTATCCACAGCCCCTGAAGGCCGTAAATCAAGGTTTATGTCGGAGTTTTGCCTGCATATCGCGATCAACGCGCCGGTGCGGCACGGTTACGATTATTTGCCTTTGCCCGACGAGGCATTGCCGGTGCCTGGGGTGCGGGTCAGGGTGCCGTTTGGTCGCCAGATGCGCTTGGGCATCGTGCAGGAGATTCGCTCGCAGTCGTCTCACGCCCGGGAGCTGAAGCCGATTGCCCAGGTGCTGGACGAGTCCCCGGTGTTGGACTCGCAGATTTTGGAACTGCTGGTGTGGGCGGCGCACTATTACCGGCATCCGATTGGGCAAGTACTGGCCGCGGCTTTGCCGGCGCGCCTGCGGCGGGGCGGTTCGCTGGAAGTGTCCGGTATGACCCGCTGGCAGGTCACCGAGCAAGGACGCCAGGAAGCACTTGATGATCATCAGCGGGCTCCGGTACGACAGGCCGTGCTGCGGGCGTTGCAGGAACATCCGGAAGGTTTGGGCGTTGCAGAACTGCAGGCCGTCCATAAAAATTACGCCGTTCCACTGAAAGCGCTGATACAACGCCAACTGGTGACTTTGGAAGTCGCCTTGCCTGCGCCCAGCTCAGTGCCGGTGCCGCGTGATGTGCCGCACAGTTCCGCACAGCTTGCAGTGATCGACTCCCTTCGTCAGCAATTGGGGGCGTTCAGCTGCACCCTGCTGCATGGCGTCACCGGCAGCGGCAAGACCGAGGTGTATCGGGCGGTCATTCGCACGGTGCTGGAGCAGGGCGGGCAGGCGTTGGTGCTGGCTCCGGAAATTGGTCTGGCTCCGCAGTTGCGCGAGCGTCTGGCGCAAGATGCGAACACGCGCGTCGAGGTGTATCACTCGCAATGCACGGAGCGAGAGCGGCACTTGGCATGGCTGCGGGTGCAAAGCGGCCAGACGGACCTGGTGGTGGGTACGCGCTCGGCGGTGTTTCTGCCGTTTCGCGATTTGCGTCTGATTGTGGTCGACGAGGAGCATGATCCCTCATTCAAACAGCAGGAAGGCTTTCGTTATCACGCCCGCGATGTTGCGGTCTTTCGGGCGCATCGGGGCGGATTTCCGGTCATCCTGGGCACGGCGACGCCTTCTATCGAAACTTGGCGCAACGCCCAGGCGCAGCGATACCAATTACTGAGCCTGCCCACGCGAGTAGGTTCGGCGACATTGCCGGATACAGAGATTATCGATTTGAATCAGCATTCGGCGCCGGAAGGCTTGTCGGAGCCGTTGCTGCATGCCTTGCGGGAGACCTTGGACCGCGGCGAGCAGGCGCTTTTGTTTCTCAACCGCCGAGGGTTTGCTCCGGTGTTGTATGCCCCGCAACAAGAGGGTGCGCTCGCCTGTCCGCATTGCTCGGTGTACCTGACCTATCATCGATCCGGGCAAAGGCTGATCTGTCATTTTTGCGGCTATCGCCAGGATGCATATCCCTTGCTGGAGCAAGGAGCCCAGTTGCTGGGCGAGGGCACTCAGCGGGTCGAGGAACGGTTGCAGATGGAGTTTCCGGGGGAAGCCATTCTGCGTCTGGACCGGGACAACATCCGCGGGCGCCGGGCGCTTGAGGAAAACCTGCAGCGCATGCGCCGTGGCGACTACTCGATCATCATCGGCACTCAACTGCTCTGCAAAGGGCATGACTTCCCCAATGTGACGCTGGTGGGCATCGTGAATATGGACAGCCAGCTTTTCAGTCCGAGGCTGCGGGCTCCCGAGCGCATGGCGCAAGTGCTGGTTCAGGTTTCCGGACGCGCCGGTCGACACCGCAAACCGGGCCGGGTGCTGCTGCAAACCGCATTGCCCCACCACCCGTTACTGCATCAGTTACTGCATGAAAGTTACGAAGACTGGCTGGCGCGACTGATGGCCGAGCGGCAGCGACTGGGACTGCCGCCGTATCGGCATTGGGCCTTGGTGCAGGCGCGGCACAAGGATTATGCGAAGGCGGAAAAGTTTTTGCGCGACGTAAAAAAGAGGGCGGAAGAGGTGGCGGGTTGCGTTGCCCTGGGTCCCGCGCCCGCGCTCATGCGCCGGCAGGCGGGCCAGTGGCAGGTGCATCTGCTGCTGCGATCAAATTCGCGCAAGGTGCTGGAGCAGGGTTTGGATCAGTGGCTGTCGCAACCCCGGGACACTTCGCGGGTGCGCTGGACCTTGGATATCGATCCGTTGGATATTACGTAATCTTCAGTGTGCGGTGAATTCCAGCATGCGCTGCGTGGAGCGCAATGCCTGGCGCCGTATGGCTTCGTCGACATGAATTTCGTTGGCTCCGGTCTCCAGTGTGCGAATTAACTGTGGCAGGCTGTTCATGGCCATCCAGGGGCAGTGGGCGCAACTTTTGCAAGTCGCACCTTCCCCACCGGTGGGCGCTTCAATGAATGTGCGGTCCGGCGCCTGCTGCTGCATCTTGTAAAAGATGCCTCGGTCGGTCGCCACAATAAAAGTCTCGTTCGGAAGGGTCTGGCAGGCTTTAATCAGTTCGGAAGTAGACCCGACGACATCGGCCAGTTGAATGATTTCCTCGGGCGATTCCGGATGAACCAAAACGGCCGCTTCCGGATGCTGGGCCACCAGATCGCCCAGGGCTCGGGACTTGAATTCGTCATGCACGACGCAATGGCCGTCCCACAAAACCATATCGGCACCGGTGACCCGCTGCAGGTAATGGCCCAAATGACGGTCGGGCGCCCACAGAATCGGTTCGTCTTTATCCATCAGGTGCGTAATGATGCGTACGGCGCAACTGGACGTGACAACCCAGTCGGCGCGCGCCTTTACGGCCGCGCTGGTATTGGCATATACCACGACGGTGCGATCCGGATGGACATCGCAAAAAGCACTAAACGGTTCAATCGGGCAGCCTAGGTCCAGTGAGCATTCGGCTTCCAGCGACGGCATCAGAATGCGCTTTTCGGGATTGAGGATTTTGGCGGTCTCACCCATGAAGCGTACGCCGGCGACAATCAGGGTCTGGGCGTCGGAGGTGGCACCAAAACGAGCCATTTCCAGGGAGTCCGCGACCAGGCCTCCACTGCGTTCCGCCAACTCCTGCAGATCGGAATGCGTGTAATAGTGGGCGACCAACAGGGCATTCTCGCGTTCCAGCAACGCCTCGGCATGCGCCATCAAATCCATGCGCTCTTCGGGGGCGTAACTGTCCAAAGCCGCCTCCACGACTTGCGTGGCCGGATAGTCAAACGCCACGGCGTGTGAACTCGTTTCAGTCATCGAAAGGTCTTTTCACGATCCTGTCCTATCAATTATATGTTTATGTGGGAATGCTCGGGAAGGCTTGAAAATCGTCCCTGCGACCGCAACTTAAAGCCCATCGTCAATCATTGCGGGCGAGGACCCTGTGGCGGCATCGGATAAAAAACATTACGCCTTCGAGGCAGAAGTCGACCAACTGCTGCATTTGGTCGCGCATGCGCTGTATTCCAACAAGGAAATTTTCCTGCGTGAATTGATCTCCAATGCGGCCGATGCGTTGGATCGCCTGCGGTTTGAAGCCTTGTCGGACGAGTCGCTGTATGAGGGGGATGATGATTTGGGTGTCCGCATTGAGGTGGACAAAGAGGCGCACACGCTGACCCTGCGCGACAACGGCATCGGCATGAGCCGCAAGGAAATCGTCGACAACATCGGCACGATTGCGCGTTCCGGTACGCGCGCTTTTCTGCAGTCATTGGGTGAAAAGCGCCAGCAGGACGTCAGCCAGATCGGGCAATTCGGGGTCGGTTTTTACTCCGCCTTCATTGTGGCGGACCGCGTCACCCTGGTGACGCGTCGCGCCGGCGGCAAGCGGGGCACGCGCTGGGAGTCTGACGGCAAAGGGGGTTACGACTTGTCTGCGGTGGCGGATGCGCCGCGAGGCGTTTCCGTCACCTTGCATCTGAAGAAAGAGGAAGCGGAATTCTTGGATGAATACCGTCTGCGCGAAATCGTGCGCCGCTATTCCAACCATACCCCTTTCCCCATCCGTATGCAGACCCATGATGATGCGGGCAAGCCGACCGACGAATGGGAGACCATTAATCAGGCGCAGGCCTTATGGATGCAGGCGAAGCGCGATCTGAAAGAAGACGATTATCGGGAGTTTTATCCCCAGGTTGCGCATGATCCGAACCCGCCGTTGGCGTGGACACACCATCGCGTGGAAGGCCGACACGATTACAGCATGTTGCTGTATCTGCCCAGCAAAGCTCCTTTTGATCTGATGGACCCGAATCCGCAGCATGGTGTGAAGTTGTACGTGCAGCGGGTGTTCATTTTGGATGAGCCGGACAAGTTGATGCCGCGCTATCTGCGTTTTGTGCGCGGCGTGGTGGATTCCAGTGATTTGCCGCTCAATATTTCACGCGAACTACTGCAAAACAACCGGACTTTGGAAGTCATGCGCAGTGCCTGTGTGAAGCGGGTGCTGGACATGCTGGAGGATCTGCAGGCCAACCAGCCGGAAACGTATGCGCAATTCTGGGCGGAGTTTGGTCGCGTGCTCAAGGAAGGCGCGGTGGAAGATGCGAGCAATCGGGATCGGGTGCTGAAACTTCTGCAGTTTGATTCCACGCACGAGGCGCAGGATGCCGCGCAGGTCACGTTGGAAGATTATGTCAAGCGGATGGCCGAGGGTCAGGACAAAATCTACTTTTTGACGGCCGAGAACAAGACGGCGGCACTGCGCAGTCCGCATCTGGAAGTCTTCCGTAAGCAGGGCATCGAAGTACTGCTGATGACCGATCTGGTCGACGAGTGGTTGACGAGTTGGGTTGCGGAATTCGAGGGCCATGCTCTGCAGTCCGTCACCCAGGGCGATATAAAGCTGCCTGGCGACACGGCCGAAGAGGTATCCGAAGAGCCCGAGGACACGGACGCGCTGTGTGCCAAAATCAAAGACTCTTTGGGTGAGGCGGTGGAGGATGTGCGGCGTTCCACCCGCCTGACCGACTCGCCTTCTTGCCTGGTGCGCGGCGAGCACGATCTTTCCCCCATGATGCAGGAAATCATGCGCCGCCAGGGGCAAATGCCGCCCCCGCCCAAACAGGTGCTGGAGATCAATCCTCAACACGCATTGTTGATGCGTATGCAGAAAGATGAGGCCCGTTTCGATGACTGGGCCAAGTGGCTGCTGGATCAGGCGTTGTTGACGAGCGGAGGTACGCTCGAAGATCCGGGCAGCTTTGTCGAGCGTATGAATACGCTACTGGGGGCAGAGGCCGTCGTGGAAGTGGCCTCGAAGTAATGGCGGGCGTTTAGCGGACTAAAGCACGTCCCAAACGCGATTCCTGGCTCATGGTCAAGCGCATCAGCAACAGGTCTTCGGTCACCGTCGGAGTCAGCTCCTCGTAGGCCTGGGCACACCATTGCGCGTCCTCGAACACCTCCAGAATGCCTTCGGTCCAGCGCAGGCGTTCATCGGGAGATTGCGGAGCGGCATCGCGGTAGAGCGTGCGCAACGATTCCTCATCAATGTCGGCGCGGCGCAGCAGCTGCATCAAGGCAATGGTCTGATCCGGCGTGGTAGCCGCCTGTACGGCGGACTGAAAATGCTGCTGGGCCTGATCCATGGAGTCGGCATCGCGCGCCAACAGACCCATTTGGGCTAGGGCCATCGGCTCGGCATCCTCCACCGGGGCTTCCGAGAGGATCTTCAGGGCCAGCGCGTGGTCCTGCAGATCATCCAATACGGCTCGGGCCAGTTTCAGGCAGGCATAGACATCGCGTTCGGCGGCCGGATTCTGCAGCCAATTCTCATACCAGCCCCGTGCCCAATTACGTCCGGCCTCGACATCGTTCAACTCCTCACAGGCCGCTTGCGCCAACCGTCGCAGCGTGGAGAAATCCGTGGCAGTCTCCACCGCATTCTGCATAATCTCCTGCGTCCATTGCGGGTCATCGAGATGCCGGTCCGCCGTACGCGCCAGCAGGCACGTCAAATTGGTGTCGGGCGCCTCTCCGCGCAGCAGTGCATGGGCCGCATCCAGCAGTTTGCGGGCGTAAAACCCGTCCTCCAGCTCCTGCATGACGCGGTCCGCCAGCTGGATCAATTGAAGCGGGGTTTCGGAGACTTTTTCCTGATCCTGGAATTCAAGATAACGCGCCTGATTGGCCTGGCGTTTCTCGATTTTCGCGGCGAGCCGTTCGCGCCACTGGGCATCATCGCCCGCCAACTGCTCCACGGCGGCTGCCACGTCCGTCAACTCCCCCAGACTGGCAACATTTTCCTCGGCCGTCGTCAGAATCTTGCGCATACGCTCGGCATCGCCGATGGCATGTGCCTGCTGGGCGATTTCCAGCAACTGAGGGCTTGCGCTGGTGAGTGTGGAGGCGCGGTCCAAGACGTTGCTCAGCAGGGCCTCCGTGCCTTCCATTTGTTGCAGCGGCTCCAGCAGTTTCATCGCCTGGGCGCTGTCGGTGGCTCCCTCAAGCACCTTTTGGTACATGCTTTCGGCAAGCTCATTCAAGCCGATCTTCAGGCTGTCGCCGGCCAGGTTGATTAAATCATTGGGGGCCGTAATGCTTTCGGCGGCACGTTGATAGAGGGCGCCGACCGCTTCCTGATCCTTCAGGTGTTCCAATATGGACTGGGCGAGTTTGCGCAACTCATTGCCGGAACTCATTTTTGCTTCTGCCCGTTCATAGACTTGTCGGGCCAGATCTGGATTGTTGAGAGGTCCAGCGAATTTTTCCGCCAGTTGTAGCAGAGCTTCCTTGTCCTGAACGCCAGCCAGTCCTTTTTCATAACAGGCGGCGGCGCGTTCCGCATCCCCGAGCAATAGCTGAATGCCATCGCCGAGATCAATCTGCTCCTCATCGGTCATGCAGAATTCTTCCGCCTGCTCCATCAACTCCTGGACCTTGGCGTCATCGGCGCAAAAGTCTCGAAAGCCCTGCGCCAGTGCCACAAACTGCTTGGTGAACTGGCAATCCATTTCGGCCGCTTCCAGCAGTTCGCGCAATTCGCCGGCGTCTCGGCCCAACTGATGCAAAATGCCGACATAGGCGACGGTATCCTCAACCTCTACACACAAGCCTTCCGCTTTTTGCGCCAGTTCGGCAGCGTATTCGGTGTCGCTGGGGTCTTGCAGAGCTTCGCTAACCAGTGCCGCGAAATCGGCGACGCTTTGGCAGTCGGCTTCCTTTTCCTGCAGGGCGGCTCGATCAGTCATAAAGTAATGGAGTATGCAATGGGGCGCCCATATTAGCAGGAGCGCAGGGTTTCCACTTCGGCAGAGTCTTTTTCGGCCTGCAGGTGGTCGAGAAGCTGATCCACTTTCTCCAGCACCTCGTCAACGGTGATTAAAGCCATGACATCGGGGTCATGAATTTTTTGGCCCCAGTTCAGCAGCGAAGCCGGCTGGCCATAGCGGTACAGCGCTGCATCGTTGTACCGATCAATGCACCATTGAAGACTGCGGTAGGGACCGGTGCGACGCGGGTTGGTATTCGCGAACAAGCCGACGGCCGGGATGTTGGCGACGGTGGCCATATGGGTGGGCCCGGAATCCGGACCCAGCAAAAACTTCGACCGGCGCAAAAGAGACAGCAGTTGCTGCAGGTTGGTGCGGCCGGCCAGATTGAGCGGTGTCTGCCGCATGGCGGCACAGACTGCATTTGCGAATTTGACCTGTCCGAGGTGGGTGGCGCTGGTGATGGCGACCTGCAGGCCGTGCTGTTCGATGAGATGGTCGGCGACGGCTGCGTAACGCTGTGGGCGCCAATTGCGCTCGAAATTGGCGGAGCAGGGACTGATGACCACCAATTCGGGTTCATCCATCAGCAGTTCTTCCGCCCAGGCTCGGGCCAGCGGATCCTCCGGCAGAGTCCAGCGGTATTGAAAATCTTCCGAATCAATGCCGCAAGCCTCCAAAAATCCCATGAATCCGTCAATGACATGCGGTTCGGCATTCGGGGCGATGCGACTGTTGACGAACAGACCGTGACCTTCGCGGGCGCGATCCGAATCAAAGCCCATGCGAACCGGCGAGCGCACCAACAAACTGGCCAGCCCGGCCCGCAGCGCGATCTGCATCAGAAAGAGTCCGTCAAAGGAGCGGTCGTTGAGTTTTCGGGCCAGGTCCCGATAGGCGCGCCAGCCCCGTTCTTTGTGAAATACGATGAATTCAATGCCTTCCAGCCGCTCCACCAGCGCGATTTCCGTGCTGCCAATGATCCAGGTGAGCTGGGTTTGCGGCCAACAGGTGCGCAAGGTATGGACAACCGGCAGCATGTGCGTGATGTCGCCAATGGCTGACAATCGCAACAGGCACAGCGATTGAGGGGGATAAGATGGGCGCGGAGATTCGGTCATGCAGCAACAAGAAGCAGCGTGCGACGGCGGTTATATCGTATATGACGCGCAGCGGTTTTCTGCGCCGCCGGTGGAGTTGTTCGATCCCTATCACCTCAGTGCTCACGGTCTGCTCTCCAGTTTTGCGAGTGGTCGAGGGACAACGTGGATGTTCCGCTATCAGGACGAGCAGTACGTTCTGAGGCACTACCACCGGGGCGGAAAAGCAGGGCCTGTGCTGGGGGATCGGTATGGCTGGCAGGGCAAATCCCGCACGCGACCGGCGCGCGAGGCGGCGTTGCTGCAGATGTTGACCGCCCACAATATTCCGGCGGCCTTGCCGGCGGCCTGGCGGGTTTTGCGGTCGGGGCTGTTCTACCGGGCGGACTTGATTACCGTGCGTATTGTCGGCGGCATTTCCCTGGGGCAGGTTCTGCGCGACACCCCTATGGAAGCATCCGAATGGATGCAGGTCGGAGCACTCCTACGTCGATTGCATGACCTGCAGGTGTGGCACGCGGACCTCAACGTCGGCAATATCCTGCGGCGCGAGTCCGGAGAATTTTTCCTCATTGATCTTGACCGCAGCCGTATTCGGCACGGCGGGTTCTGGAAATCCCGCAATCTTCAGCGCCTGTTGCGCTCCTGTCGCAAGGAGCAGCTCCAAGGCATGCATTTTCAGGAGGCTGATTTTGATGCGCTGTTGCAGGGTTACGAGGACAACACCAAATAATGGCGCAAGGCATCCACGTAGCGCTGGGCAACTTGATGATGATGGCGCATGTGCGCCAGGGCGCGTGCGCCCACTTGTTCCGCCTGTTCGGGCTGCGCAAGCCATTGCGTAAAGATTTGTTTCAACTCAAGGCGGTCGCGCACCTGCAGTAGTCCGCCATCCTGCAGCAGGGCGGCGGTTTCCGTCTGAAAATGCTCCATATGGGGGCCGACGACGCAGGCTTTGCCCAGCATGGCGGGTTCGAGCACATTGTGGCCGCCCCGGCGAATCAGGGAGCCTCCCACAAACACGAAAGCTGCATGGCGAATCCACCACAGCGCCTCGCCCAAGGTGTCGACCAGATAGAGCTGAGTCTGGGAGTCGGGCTGCAGATCACGGGAATGCAGACGAAGGTTGAGGCCCCAGTGATGCAAGTCCTTGAGCAGGCGGGTGGCGCGGTGCGGGTAGCGCGGCAATAGGACCAGTACATGACCATGGGCTTCCAGTGTGGCCCAGGTCTCTGCGAGTTGCTGCTCCTCGTTGTCATGTGTTGAGACCGCCAGAACGTACGGGCGCAAGATCGGTGGCGTCTCCGAAACGGGAGCGGCGGCGGTTGCGTATTTGATGTTGCCCAGGGTCTGGATGCGCCCCTCAGGCACCCCTAAAGCGGCGAAACGACGCGCCTCGTCAGAACTGCGGGCCAGGATGCACCGCAGACGTTGGGCGGTTTCAACGAGGGCGGGACGCAAGGCGGTCGGAGCAGTTTCCGTACGAGAGGATAAACGTGCGTTGATCGACGCCAGCGCAATTCCGGCCGTGTCGGCCGCGGCAAAGAAGGTCGGCCATAATTCCGTCTCCATAATCAGCATCGCTCGCGGCTGCAGAACGCGCAGCCAGCGGCGCACGACGAGGCCGTGGTCCAGAGGGAAATACACACACGGTGTTTCTGGCAGCAGGGTGCGCGCCATCCGACGGCCGGTGGGAGTGGAGACACTCAGGAATAAACTTTCCCCTTCCTCCTGAAGCTGGCGCACCAGGGGCAGGGCGGCGCGCACTTCGCCGACGGAGCAGCAGTGCAGGCCAATACGCCCTTGCAAGTTTTTCGGCAATCCGAAGGCGTAACGCTGGCGCAGGTAACGCATTTTCCCGTCCCGCCCGGCGCGGAAGGCGGTGTAAAGCAAGGCGGGCGCGGCGGCCAGAGTCGTCAGGCCGCGGTACAGCAAGGGGGCGCGCGTCGGGCGCATAGAGAGAAAAGGTCAGTCGAGCAGGAGATTAATACGTTCCAGATCTTCGATGGTCAATTGCCCGGATGCGCGGCGCAAGGCCAAAGTGTTGAGCAGATAATCGTATCGGGCCTGCGCGTAGTCCCGCTCCGCCGCATACAGACGACTGGTAGCCTGGACCACATCCACCGTATCGCGGATGCCGGTCTGTTGTCCGGCGACATTGGCCTCCAGATCAATGCGGGCGGAATCCAAGGCGCGCGCAAAAGCTCGGACCCGGGAGACATCGGCGACTACGTCCCGGAATGCAGAACGGGCCTGCTGCTCGGTTTCGCGTCGGATTCGGCGCAAGGTGGCTTTTTCGGCTTCATATTCGTATTGCGCCTGCTCGGTCCGGTAGTAAGTCTGGCCGCCTCTCAGCAAGGGGACGTTCAACCTTAAATTGACCGAATCGGTGTCCAGTTCGCTGCTGCCGCCGAAGATGCCTCCGGTGTCTTCCGTCGTATTGAATGTGGCAGAGAAGTCCAGGGTGGGCCAGTGCTTCGCGTGCTCGTAGCGTACGGTTTGTTGGGCGACTTTTGTGGCCTGTTGTTGAAGCAGGTAATTCAGGTTGCGCTCCAAAGCGGTGGCGGTCCAGGCCTCAATATCCGCCGGCTCCGGAGGACTCGGTCGGACGCGGTCGGACAGGGGCGCCAGAGTGTCATGAGGGCGGCCGGTAATAATGGCCATCTGCTCCAGACGCATGGCCAGGGTGTTTTGAGTTCCGATTTCCCGGGCAGTCGCCAGATCGTAAGACGCCTGGGTTTCCTTGACTTCGACGAGCGAGGCCAGACCGACCTGAAAGCGGGCCTCGGCCTGTTGCAGTTGCTTGTGAATGGCGCTTTTTTCCTGGGCCGCAAAAATCACATTGTCTTGGGCGGCCAGCACATCGAAGTAGGCCTGGGCCACCCGCGTGATTAATGCCTGGCGTGCGACATCGCGTCGGGCCAGTTCTCTCGCGACGATAGATTCGGCGCGTTGCAGGTCGACGTAATAGTCGTGGCGGTAGACCGCTTGCTCCAACACTAGGCGATCGCTGCGGGTCGTATAACGGTCGCGCCCGCCCTGGGAGCCGAAGCGTCCGCCGTCAAGGGATTGACGGGTTTCGCCCAGTTCGTATTGGTAGGACAGTTGCGGAAGCCACTTGGAAAGTGCCAGCGGTTCCCGACGTAATGCGGCCTCAAAGCGCTGTTCGGCCGTTTGGAGCTCGGCGTCGTGTTGACGGGCCAGCTGGTAGATTTCCAGCAGGGTCTCATCGGCATGGGCGGAGCTAAAAAAGCCGAGGGCCAGCCCCGCGCCTACCCACAGCAGATGCGTGCGCATGATGTCAGTAAAGGGGCATGGTCGGCTCTACTTGCCGTGCCCAGGCGTCGATGCCCCCGGTCAGGTTGAAGATTCGCTCAAAACCGGCACGCTGCAACAGCATGCAGGCGATACGACTGCGAATGCCGTGATGGCAAAGAACCACGGTGTCCTGTTGCGGCTCCAGCTCCTCAAGGCGGAATGACAGTTCGCGCATCGGGATGCACACGGAGTTGGGCAGTTGTGCGCGTTCCAACTCCCAGGGTTCGCGGACATCCAGCAGGACGGGCGCCGACATCTCCGCGTCGAGACGCTGGCGCAGTTCGGCCGGGGACATTTCACTCACCGTCATGAGGCTTCAGCAGAGGGTCCAGCGTGAGGTCGAACAAACCACGGGACGCGACCAGTCCGGTCTCCAGTTGTTCGGTCAGCCGTGCTTCCATGATTGGTGGAGTGCCGGTCGTGAGAAACAGACGACCGCCGGGTTTGAGCCATTGTTCGAAATGCGCATCGTACTGGGGGAGTGAGGCATTGACCATGATGATGTCATAGTGCAGGGTGGTTTGATAGCTCCAGACATTTTC
The DNA here is from genome assembly GCA_965221375.1 of uncultured candidatus Poriferisulfidus sp. GTDB lineage: Bacteria > Pseudomonadota > Gammaproteobacteria > Poriferisulfidales > Poriferisulfidaceae > Poriferisulfidus. The sequence continues at coordinate 659,143 of OZ244883.1, forward strand.
ATTAAAGACCGTTGGAATCAGTTGTTCGGCTTCCAGCGAGGCGCGGGCCGCCCGAGCCAATTCCGCATGAATTTCCAGACTGGTGACCTGCGCTCCAAGATGCATCATGCAGGCTGTGACGAAACCGGAGCCCGTGCCGACTTCCAGGACTTCTTCGCCCGGCTGTATCTGCAGGGCTTGCAGAGCCAGGCCGACCGTGCGCGGCGGCATCATATGTTGACCGCAGGGCAAGGGGACGGCGATATCGGCATAGCTGAGGGCCGTGTAGCCGGCCGGCACAAAATTCTCACGTCGGATGCGGCCGATGGCTTCCAGCACTCGGGTATCCAGCACGGCGCCATAGCGCAGTTGCTGTTCCACCATGGTACGACGCGCGAAGTCCGCATCTTTCAAGGGTGCTGGAGTGGTCATCTAGCTGCAGATAGCGGGCGGCGGGAGGCGCCTAGCGTGGCACGTAAAGCTTCGCGCCTTTTTCCTGAAATTCGGCGGCTTTCTCCTGCATGCCCTGGCGAAGGGCTTCCGTCATGTCGGTCAGTTGGTGCGTCTGCGCGTAGTCGCGCACATCCTGGGTGATTTTCATGGAACAGAAATGGGGGCCGCACATCGAACAGAAATGGGCGGCTTTGGCGGCTTCTTTGGGCAGTGTCTCGTCGTGGAATTCCATGGCTTTTTGCGGGTCCAGGCCCAGATTGAACTGATCGAGCCAGCGAAATTCAAACCGCGCCCGGGATAGCGCATTGTCGCGAACCTGGGCCCCGGGGTGTCCGCGCGCCAGATCCGCCGAGTGGGCGGCGATTTTGTAGGTAATGACGCCGTCGCGCACATCCTGACGGTTGGGCAGGCCCAAATGCTCCTTGGGGGTGACGTAACACAGCATGGAGGTGCCGAACCAGCCGATCATGGCGGCGCCAATCGCCGAGGTGATGTGATCGTAGCCGGGTGCGATGTCGGTGGCGAGAGGGCCCAGGGTGTAAAACGGGGCTTCACCGCAGGCGCGGACTTCGCGGTCGACGTTTTCCTGAATCATCTGCATCGGCACATGTCCGGGGCCTTCGATCATGACCTGAACGTCATGTTTCCACGCGATTTGGGTCAGTTCGCCCAAGGTTTCCAGCTCCGCGAACTGCGCGGCGTCGTTGGCGTCGGCAATGCAGCCGGGGCGCAGGCCGTCGCCCAGTGAGAACGACACATCGTACTGACGCATGATCTCGCAGATTTCCTCAAAATGCGTGTAGAGGAAATTCTCCTGATGATGGGCCAGGCACCATTTCGCGAGAATGGAGCCGCCTCGCGAGACGATGCCGGTGATCCGATCGGCCGTCAGCGGAATATAGGGCAGGCGCACCCCAGCATGGATCGTGAAGTAGTCCACGCCTTGCTCGGCTTGTTCGATGAGAGTGTCGCGATACAACTCCCAAGTCAGTTCTTCGGCCCGTCCATTGACTTTTTCCAGCGCCTGGTAAATCGGCACGGTGCCAATCGGGACGGGGGAATTGCGCACAATCCATTCGCGTGTCTCGTGGATGTTCGCTCCGGTGGAAAGGTCCATGACCGTATCGCTGCCCCAGCGCACCGCCCACACCATTTTCTCGACTTCTTCGGCGATGGAGGAGGTGACGGCGGAATTGCCGATGTTGGCATTGATCTTGACTCGGAAATTGCGGCCGATAATCATGGGCTCCAATTCCGGATGGTTGATATTGGCCGGAATGATGGCGCGACCGGCCGCTACTTCCTGGCGCACAAATTCGGGGGTCACAAGCTCCGGCAGATTCGCTCCAAAGGCCTTGCCCGGATGGCGTGTGAGAAGGTCCTGGTAGGCGGGGTCCTCGCGCATCGCTTCCAAGCCGGCGTTTTCACGAATGGCGATATATTCCATTTCCGGGGTGACGATGCCGGCACGGGCATAGTGCATTTGCGTCACCGCGCAACCATCGCGGGCGCGTCGCACGGCACGCCGTTCGGACATTTGGATGTCCCGAAGTTTCGGATCGCTCAGCCGCTCACGCCGATATTGCGAGGTGGGGACCTCCAGTCCTTCGCTGTCGTCCCGCTCGCGAATCCATTTTTCCCGCAACGGCGCCAGTCCCGCCTGAATATCAATGGCAATCTCCGGATCCGTGTAGGGTCCGGAGGTGTCGTAGACCGGAAGAGGAGGGTTGGAGGCGTCGCCGAAGCTGGCGGAAGAGGGAGTCTGCTCAATTTCACGCAACCCGACACGTACGTCGGGTCGGGAGCCGGGCATGTAGATTTTGCGCGAGCCTGGCAAGGGTCCGGTGACGTCCTGCGACAGGCGTTCTGTCTGGGCGCGTAAGTCTGAAGCGGCTTTTTTCATTGAATCCGGCATTATACAAAGGGCAAAGGGTCGGTAGAGTAATGGAATATACCAGAGACGCCGCCGGATGAGGGGTCATGGAGATGATGTTGCGGCATAGGTAGCCTTGTATTTGAAAACAATCGGCAAAGTTCTCTTTTCACTATTACAATTGCGCCCTTTATTCTTGAGCCAAATCCATAACCGTTCGACAACGTTTGCAGAACAACATGAGAGACCAATAAAAGTTATGTCCGCACACTGCACAACCGAAAACCACCCATTCCAACAGATGCGCATCATGCGCGGGTGGCTCGCATCGAGTCTTCTGTGCCTGGCCTCGGCCGCAGGAGCCAACCAGGAAGTGATTACCGTAATCGGTACACAAACTACCTTTCAACACGCCAATGTGCCAACCGGCACAGTAAATCTGATTCGCCTTGCACCGGGAGGTGCGGTCAATCGCAACGGCATTCTGACCAGCATTCCCCAGTACCGGGGCCAACACACCTATCGGATCAAGACACAGTTGGACGGCCGCCAGCCGCACACGGCGGGGCCAAGTTGGATGGATAGTCCCCTGCACTACATGCCCAGTGCTCTGGTTGAAACACTGGAAGTGCATCGAGGCATTGCGCCGGTGCGCGCCGGTTCCGCTCTGGGCGGTTACATCAACGCCAAATCGTATGCGGGGGCTTATGCCTTCTCCGGCGAATACGAGTTCCACGGCCGAATCACTGCCGACAACTTTTCATTCAACGGTAGCAACAGTGCCAGTGCGCTGATGGGAGTTGCCAATGACCGGATGCGCCTCTTCGGCTATGCCGTGCACGAAGAGGGTGACGAGATACAGGGGGCCGATCAGGAAATCGGAAGTTCCCAGTATGAACGTGATTTTTTAGGCATGGGTATCGGTCGTCGTTGGAGCAAAGGGGAGGCGACGTTCAGTTATTCCCGCAATAACACAGGGGATGCCGGGACCCCGGTATTGCCGATGGATGCAGAGTTTTATCACACGGACATGTTCAACGCGAGAGGGCAATGGAATCTGGGGACGTGGGACGTGGAGGCACAGGTGCACTACCAGCACACCGATCACGAAATGACCAACTACCATCTGCGCCCGGCTCCGGATGCGACGCCGACCACATGTGAGACGGCTCCGAACACTCCAGGTTGCATTTTGCCGCCCTTTCGGGGCACGGACCGTCGTCATGTGCGCGTAGACGGAGAATCCACGGGCGCCAAAATACATGCAATCCGACAGTACGCGGGAGGCACGTTGCGTATGGGTCTGGATATGCGCCAAAGTGACCATGACGCCCGTATCACCGATCCGGATGTAGGGTTGTTTTTTGTCGAGAATTTCAATAACGCGACGGTGGATGAATATGGCGTCTTCGCAGAATGGAGTGGCGCCCTGCACGAGACGTGGGATGCCGATTTCGGAGTGCGCATACAGCACACGCGAACCGATTCGGACCCGGTGGCCCATTTCCGTCCGACATGCACATTGCTGCGCCGGGTCAATCCGACTCATGGGAAATATGGAACCCAGAACGGGGGCGGCACCCTGCATCAGAACTACGGTCCCAGCCAAGGTTACGACAATTACTGCGACAACCCCAATCTGCAGACATCGGACTGGATGCCGGGACCGGCCATGGCGCTGGGGCGATTGAGCAGCCGATTCAATGCAGCGGATCTCAGTCAGAACGATACGGAAATTGATGCAGTCGCGGTTTTTCGCCATGACTGGAGTCGGGAAATCACCCTTGAATTCGGAGTGGCACACAAGACGCGCGCACCCGCTTACATGGAACGTTACCTGTGGGTGCCTTTGGAGGTCAATGCCGGTCTGGGCGACGGCAACAACAACGTAGGCTCTTTGGACTTGAAACCGGAAAAATCCTGGCAGCTGGAATTGGGGTTACAGTGGCAGGGACGCGGCCTGATGTTTTCGCCGCGGGTGTTTATGCATCGCACCGATGACTATATCACCGGAATTCCGACGGACGACGCGGATGTCAAGACCGTCAGCGGCAAACTCAACGGCGATGCGACCCCGGTCAAACTTGCCAATGTGGATGCCGAGTTTTATGGGGCGGATATGGTGTTCAGCATGCCAGTGGGAGAGGCGTGGCAGTTGGATGGGACGGTCAGTTATGTGCGAGGCAAATTACGCGAATCTTTTCCGAGCCAAGACGGCACTCGCATAATCGAGGACGACAATGTGTATCGCATTCCCCCGATGCGAGGGCTGTTTACCCTCTCGCGACAGCTCAACAATTGGGTGGTGTCGACGGAAATTGACTGGGTGGCGCGGCAGTCAAAAATTTCGCAACTCCTGTTGGATGATCCCGCCAATCCGGCGAATCACAACCGGGCGACTTCCGGTTATGCGTTGTACAACCTGCGCGCCCATTATCAAAATCCGGAAAACGGTTTGAGAATGCACGCCGGCGTGGAAAATTTGACGAATCGCGCGTATACGGATGCGATGAGTAGTTTCAATCGTTCCACAGCAGGAGATGTGCCGGTGGGCGAACGTCTGCCCGGACCAGGGCGAAACGTCTACGTGCAGTTTGCCTGGGAGTGGTAAGCCGGCCGCGCAAGCGACCCGGTGTTGGCTTTATTTGTTCAGACAGCTCATGCAGCGCCCGTACAAATAAAGGGCGTGTTTCTGCAGGCTGAATTTTTCGCGCTCTGAAATATCGCGCAAACGTTCAAGCAATTCGTTGTCCTTGAATTCGATGACGGTGCCGCAATCCATGCAGATCAAGTGCTCATGGGGAGTCTGGTCGTCGTTGAGCTCGTAGACGGCGCGGTTGTTGTCGAAATTGTGGCGCATCACCAGACCCGCCTGCTCAAACTGGGTCAACACTCGATAAACGGTGGCCAGGCCGACTTCCTCGTTGTCCTGCAGCAGTAGCCGATATACATCTTCCGCCGACAGATGACGCTCCTCGGCACTCTCCAGCACCGCCAGGATTTTGAGGCGGGGTACAGTGCTTTTCAGCCCGGCTTTGCGCAGACCGTCGTCGCTCATCGAAAAATTGGGTCTGATTTGTGACTCCTTCATGTTAGCACAGCCGGTGGGTTGAAGCCTTTGCTAATATAGTCGTATTTTCTATGGGAGGATCCCGATGAGTGAAGAAAATCGTAAAGATATCCGCATGTTGCTGAAACGCTTCGGGGTGCAGGCGGATGAGTCCATCGTGCGGCATCTGGCATTGTTGGACGCACCGACGCCGTTGCGGTTGCGCTGTACGCTGGAGGATTTGACGGATTACGGTGAGCAAGCGCCGCAGACGCCTCTGCAAGTGGTGATCGAGGGCGAAATCCAGGCGTAAATTTCTCTAACGGCGTGCCTGAACCAGGAGCGTGTCAATTTGATGCTGGCTGAGACGGGTGCGAAGTTTGTGAAGTTCGTTGAGATCCTGGTACGGCCCAATCCGTACGCGATGCCAGTGGTCTTGGTCGACGGCCACTTTTTCAATGGTGGCGACCGCTCCCAATAACGCCACCCGCGCTTTTTGTGCTTCCGCCTCTTGGTGCTTGCGGAAGGAACCGACTTGAAGGTAATAGGTGCCGGTACTCGAAGAAGCCGGCGTATCCGGCACCGGTTCGCCGGTTTTTGGAGGGGTAGTGACGCCCGCACTCTGATCCGGCACGACCATTTCCTGGCTGGGCAAAATGGTGTAGAAATCAAACTTCAGGGGACTTTCCTGAAGGGTCTTGGAAGGGCGGGTTGCACTGTCCTTCGGCCATTGCCAGTCCTGGGCCACATTAAACAGACCGGCGCCGCCGATGCCCAGCAGCAGGCCGCCACCCAGCAGCAACCAGGCAGGTAGAGGTCGCCGCGCGCGGTTGGAGGGCTTGCGTTTTTTGGCGGTGGAAGCGCGTTTTTTAGGGGCCGGCATTACATGCTCTCCGGGGCTTCCAAACCCAGTAAATCAAGACCGTTCGCAAGTACCTGACGCACCGCCAGGGCCAGGCGCAGTCGCGCGCAACGCACAGAAGTGTCATCGTCCAACACGGTGACTGCATTGTAAAAGGCATGAAATTCCTTGGCGAGGCTGCGCAAGTACACGGTTAACTGGTGGGGTTCGCGCTCCTGGGCTGCGCTCAACAGGACTTCCTGGTACGAAGACAAGCGTTTCTGCAGAGCGTGTTCGCTGGCATGCGTCAACGGCGACAAGTCGCACGGCGTCGTGGGCGGGGTTCCTCCTTGCTGTTTCAGGCGTTCTAAAACGCTGCAGATACGGGCATGCGCGTACTGCGCGTAGTAGACCGGATTATCGGCGCTTTGCTCAACCGCCAAGGCCAAATCGAAGTTCAAATGTTGTTCGGCGCCGCGCATGACGTAGAAGAAACGCGCCGCATCGCGTCCGACTTCACGCAGCAGGGAGTCGAGCGTGACAAATTGCCCCGAGCGGGTCGACATCGGGATTTTTTCCGTACCGCGGTAGAGACTGGCGAACTGCACCAAAAGGATTTCCAACCGGGCGGGGTCGGCCCCCAGTGCTTGGACGGCGGCCCGCACTCGGGCCTCGTAGCCGTGGTGGTCGGCTCCCCAGATATTGATGATGGCGCCGTAGCCGCGCGCCAGTTTTTCGGCATGGTAGGCAATGTCCATCGCGAAATAGGTCCATTGACCATTGCTGCGACGAACCACGCGGTCCTTTTCGTCGCCGAACTCGCTGGCGCGAAACCATTGCGCACCTTGTAATTCGTAAAGATGACCGGCTTCCTGCAGTTGCGCCATAACACGGTCGACGACGCCTTCCTCCAGCAACGCCCGTTCCGATTGCCAGCAGTCAAACACGACGCCGAAGTGTTCCAGATCCCGCTGAATCCGTGCGAGCAGGGTTTCGCAGGCCGTCGTCGCGATTTGCAACCAAATGGGTTCGCTCAACAACTCGCGTCCCTGCAGAATGAAAAAATCCAGATAGGCTTGTCGGCCGTCTTCTTTGGGGCCGTCTTCCGGGGCGGTGGCGGCGAGGTTCTCAAAAGGGCGGTGCCACACATCGCCCTGTTCGCGATGCAGATCGGCGGCGATATCCAAAATGTAGTCGCCTTGGTAGCCGGCATGGGGGAATTTAATGGGTTCCCCGCACAGTTCCAGATAGCGCAACCAGACGGAAAGCGCCAGAATATCCATTTGCCGCCCGGCATCGTTGACAAAGTATTCGCACTCCACGGTGTGACCGGTGGCCTTGAGAAGGCGGGCGAGACAGGACCCCAGAGCCGCGCCGCGGCCATGGCCCACATGCAGGGGACCAGTCGGGTTGGCGGAGACATACTCAATCAGCACCCGTTGCCTGCTGCCGGGCGGGTGGGTGCCATGGTTGCGGCCTTCCTCCAAAATCTGATCGATGATCTCAAACTTGGCGGTGTCGGACAATCGGAAGTTGATGAAGCCGGGCCCGGCCACCTCCGCGCTTGATATTTGCGGATGTTCGGGCAGGTGTTCGATGATTTGTGCAGCAAGTTCCCGGGCTTCCACCTGGGCATCGCGGGCCAGCATCAGCGCCAGATTGGAGGCGTAATCGCCGTGTTTCGGGTCTTTGGTGGGGGTAATCTGAATGCGTTGCGCATCGACAGGCGGCAACACCTCTTGCTCATGCAGGCGCTGCCAGGCATGGCTTAAATTTTCGATGAGCACACTTTTCATGCGATAAAACAGATGGCAGGCATTGGGTGCAGCAGCAAGTCCCGCAGACGGGAAACAGCACGGGATGCGCCAAAACAATCATAGCATTTAGCCTCAAACTGCAGAGTTGGGGAGCGGGCAAGTAAAATGACGCGATGCGCACAATCGGGCTCATACTGATCGTGATGTTCGATGCGGCGCTCGCTTCATCTGAGGTCGATCCGGCGGCGGAATGGTTTCGCGCGGATGCGCCGCATGTGTATTTGGTGCGGCAGGGCGAGGATGCGATGAGTGCAGCCCGGCAATTCGTCAAGCAACCGCATTTTTGGGACCGAGTCTGGTGCCCCTGGCCCGGCTATGCCTCAGCGAATTCCATCGCACCCGGCGATCTGCTGGTGCGGGTGCACATCAACGGCCGCAGTTGGATACAGCGGGTCCGACGAGGGGACGGCGAACGCCCGCATGTCCGGGCAATGGAAGCCTTCGCCGATCTTACCTTTGAGCCGTTTGAGTTTGTGCCGAATCCGGACATCTTGCCGCCCCTGCATCTCGCGGTGGATTTGACGGAAGTGGAGGCGAGCGAGCCGATCAAAGCCATTCATGCGCAAATCACGGACGTGTGGCCCCGCACGGCCGAGCAGCCGATGACCATGATTCGCGTGGATGTCGGCAGTCGCGATTTTCTGAAGATCGGTTCGGCGTTGCTGGTCATTCCCGCAGGCAATACTGGAGGTGCAGAAGGCTGGCTTCGCGCGGTCGTCGCGGCGGCTTTTCCCCAGTACAGTTATGCGGTGCTATGGGATGCACAAGTCCCGATGGCAGGGGAGGGTGTGGTGCGCAGCCCGATGGCCTGGTGTGAGACAGGTTGAACTGATTTTTAAACAATCTGCTATATAGTAGGCGCCCCGTAACAAGCGGCCGCCTTTGAAAAACGCCGTGCCACAAACCGACATCCATTTGCCGTTATGCCTGCGAATCTGGTCATAGTAGAGTCCCCCTCGAAAGCAAAAACGATTGAGAAATATTTGGGTCCTGATTTCCAGGTGTTGGCGTCTTATGGGCACGTTCAGGACCTGGTGCCGAAGGACGGCGCCGTCGATACGGAAAACGAATACCAGCTCAAATACCAGGTCGAGCCGCGCAGTGAAAAACATCTGCGCGCCATTTCCGCAGCCCTGAAAAAATGTGAGGCCTTGTATCTGGCGTCGGACCCGGATCGCGAGGGTGAGGCCATTTCATGGTCGCTGCAGACGCTGCTGGAGCGTCGCAAAAAACTGACGGACAAGAAGATTTATCGGGTGGTGTTTCACGAAATCACGCCGGAGGCGGTCACGTACGCCTTGAAGCACCCGCGGGCCGTGTCGTCGGACCTGGTCAATGCCTATCAGGCGCGTCGCGCGATTGATCACCTGTTCGGCTTCAATCTGTCTCCGCTGTTGTGGCGCAAGATCGCGCCCAAACTTTCCGCCGGGCGCGTACAAAGTCCGGCCCTGCGCATGATTGTCGAGCGAGAAATGGAGATCGAGGCGTTCAAGCCGCAGGAATATTGGACGGTTCATGCGACGCTGGCGCATGACGGGCAGCAATTCCCCGCCAAGCTTCATGCGCTGGACGGGAAGACTTTGAAAAAATTCGATTTACCGGACGAGGCCACTTCCAAGGCCGCACACGATGCGGTGCAGGCATGTGCAGGGTATCTGCAGGTGATGCAGGTGGAGCGCAAGGAACGTCATCGGCATCCGACGCCGCCATTTACGACCTCGACGCTGCAGCAGGAGGCCTCGCGAAAACTGCGTTTTTCAGCACGCCGGACCATGCAGATCGCGCAGCAGTTGTATGAAGGGGTGGATCTGGGATCGGGAGCCGTGGGTTTGATCTCCTACATGCGCACGGATTCAGTGACGCTGTCGGCATCGGCACTACGCAATTTGCGCGAGGTGATTACCGAACGTTACGGCAAAGATCAGCTCCCGCCGTCACCACGACGCTTCAAGACCAAAACGCGCAATGCCCAAGAGGCCCATGAGGCGATTCGCCCGACCGACGCCTCCTTGCTGCCGGAAAAAGTGCGTAATGCGCTGACGGAAGATCAGCGGAGGTTGTACGAGTTGATTTGGAAACGGGCCGTAGCTTGCCAGATGATTCCCGCCGTCATCGACCAGGTCGGAGTCGATCTTTCCGTCAAGAACACCCAAATACTCACCCACGCAACACCCCCCTTGAAAGTTCCGACCCTGCGGGCTGTGGGCTCTCACGTCAGGGTGCCGGGATTCATGCAGGTCTACCTGGAAGGCTCGGATGTCAAGGTGGCCAGTGATGAGCAGTATCTTCCAAAGTTGTCCGAAGGGGATGCGGTGACGATTGAGAATGTGGAAGCGCGACAACATTACACCGAGCCGCCCCCGCGCTATACGGAAGCCTCGTTGGTCAAAAAGCTGGAAGAAAATGGCATTGGCCGTCCCTCCACCTATGCCGACACCATGACCAAACTGGTCAGTCGCCAATACGCGGTGTTGAACAAGCGCGCTTTCGTGCCGACGGCGGTCGGCAAAGCGGTATGCAAATTCCTGTCGGAACACTTCACCTCCTATGTCGATTACCAGTTCACCGCGCAAATGGAAGACACCCTGGACAGCGTGGCCCGCGGTGAGACGCAATGGGTTCCGGTGGTTGACAAGTTCTGGAAGCCTTTTGCCGCGCAATTGGAGGACAAGAGCACGACGGTGTCGCGCCATGACGCGCAAATGATGCGCGAATTGGGCATGGACCCGAAATCAGGAAAACCGGTGCGGGTGCGGGTGGGGCGTTACGGCCCATTCGTACAGCTGGGCGATCGGGAAGATGAGGAGAAGCCGCGTTTTGCCAGTTTGCGCGAGGACCAAAGTTTCGAGAATCTGACTCTTGACGAGGCGTTGGATTTATTGAAATTACCGCGTTCGCTGGGGGTCAGTGACGCGGGGGACCCGATTGAAGTGAACCTGGGTCGTTACGGTCCATTCGTCAAATACGGTGAGAAAAAATACGTGTCCTTGCCCGAAGGCGAGGATCCACTGACGATTACCCGCGAACGGGCGGAAGAATTAATCGCCGCCCACAAGCAGGCCCAGGCCAATCGGATTATTCAGGATTTTGGGGATATCCAGGTACTCAACGGGCGCTATGGGCCGTACATCACCCGTAGCGGGCAAAACGTAAAAGTCCCCAAGGACCAGGATCCGGCCACGTTGACGCAAGCGGAATGTGAAACGTACCTGGCACAAGCTCCAGCCCGCAAGCGCCGTGCCGGCGGGCGACGGACTGCCGCGAAGAAGAAGCGCAAGTCCTAATTCAAGGAAGAGTGCGGATGTCCGCCTGTCCCACGCTGAATTTCGAACAAGGAGTCCTTGCACTGCGCGAGGGACAGGTGGTCGCCTATCCGACGGAAGGGGTTTGGGGATTGGGCTGCAGGCCTGATCAACCGGATGCGATTCGTCGATTGCTGGACGCCAAGCATCGCAGCCCGGATCAGGGATTGATTTTGATTGCCGCGCGGTGCGCGGATTTGGCGCCCTATATTCAACCGCTGCACCCGGACGAAGAGGCATTGCTGACTCATGAAGGTCCTCCCGTCACCTGGCTGGTGCCAAGTGCCGGCGGTGCGCCTTTGCTGAGCGGGGCTTATGACACCCAGGCCGTGCGCATCACTCAACATCCTCTGTGCCATCGACTTTGTATGGAGGTGGGAGCCTTGGTGTCGACCAGCGCCAATGTGCATGGTCAAGCCCCGGCGCGTGAGGTCGCCGAGATACAACAGCAGTTTGGCACTTCCATTGACGGCATTGTGGAAGGGGCTTTGGGCCAGGCTTCGGGTCCCAGTGAGATTCGAGATTTGAAAACCGATGCGGTAATCCGCAAGGCGGAAGTCGCATGACGGGCCCAGTCGACGCAAAAGCGGTACGCACACACCTGGAGAATTTCCAGGATCAGGCGATTCGGGCGTTTGAGGAGTTTGAATCGGCTCAGCGCTTCCGACACGATCCCTGGACGCAGGAGGACGGTAGCAGCGGGCAGACCTGTGTGCTGGAAGACGGCGAGACTTTCGAGAAAATCGGCGTTAACTTCTCGCATGTGAAAGGGTCCGCCTTGCCTCCGGCGGCGACCGAACGCCATCCGGAACTGACAGGACAGCCGTTTACGGCGATGGGCGTCTCCATCGTGTCGCATCCGCGCAATCCCTATGTGCCGACGGCGCACTGCAACGTGCGGTTTTTCTGTGCGCAGACTGCCGAAGGAGACGATCGCTGGTGGTTTGGGGGCGGATTTGATTTGACGCCGTACTATGGGTTTGAAGAAGATGCTCAGGCTTGGCATGCCACCGCCAAATCTGCTTGCGAGCCTTTCGGTGAAGATGTGTATCCGAAGTTCAAGCAATGGTGCGATCACTATTTTTATCTGGCGCACCGCGATGAAACCCGCGGCATTGGTGGGTTGTTTTTCGACGATTTGAATGCCTGGGGATTTGCCCAGACTTTTGCTTTTCTGCGGGCGGTCTCCCAAGCGTTTTTGGATGCCTATTTGCCAATCGTACGCCGCCGCTGTGAGATGTCTTACGGCTCGCGGGAACGGGCTTTTCAAAAATACCGGCGAGGGCGTTATGTGGAATTCAACCTGTTGTACGACCGTGGCACTTTGTTTGGTCTGCAGAACAGCCGTCGTTCCGAATCCATTCTGATGTCGTTGCCGCCCGAATGCGGTTGGGTGTACGACTACCGGGCCGAGCCCGGCTCGGCTGAAGCCGCGTTGTTGGAGCGCTTTTTGGGCGCGCGCGACTGGGTTTGAATTTACTCGACTGTAATCGTGAGGACCTCGGAGACCACTGGCGGGTCGTGGGGGATATGCGCGAAATCGCCGAGGACCAGCTGTAAGGTGTAGGTGCCCGGCTCCAAGGTCAGCAGGGTTTCGGTTTGCCCACCGCCGAAGTGACGCACCTGGTCATTCGTGGGAAGCGGCATTCCGAAGTCAACTTCCGGGGAATTAATCAGCAAATGGTGATGACCCGTATTCGGATGCGCGAGACCGGCTGGAGATACTCCCATGTTTTCGAGTCCGAATGAGACTTTGAAAGGGGAGGTGACCGTCGCATCCGCAGCAGGGCTGATGAAATAGACTTTGGCACCTTCCGGGGCGGTCTGACGAGGCATTTCGGCGGCCACCGGGGTGGTGCCGAGTAGCAGAAAAACGAAAATCGACGCTAGTGTGTGTCGCATGTCATGACTCCATAGGGGGTTGGCGAATGGCTTGAATCATATCGACCAAAGCCAGCAGAAACAAAAAAATAAAAATGCCCAAAGTAAGCGTGGGGATAGACAATCCCAGAAACGTCCATTGAATCTCGCCGCAGTCTCCTTCGCCCTGTAGAGCTGAGGCGACGGCGCCTTCAATACCAATGCGATCCAACAGACTCCAAAATCCGGCTCCGCAATTGCCCATTCCTTCGACCGGAAAGTATTGGAGATGGACATGGCGCCCAGCGACGCCCAGCCCTCCGGCCGTGACGACCAGGGCCCCGATGTCGTAACCGATGCGGTCACGTCGATTCGGTTGCTGAAAATACGCAAGGGCGAACACGATGGCCAGAGCAACGAAAATAATCCGATCCAGAACGCACAGGGGACAAGGCTCCAGTCCCAATGCTTGCTGCAGGTAAAAATAGGCAAAGGCGAGCGATGCGAGGCAGACCAGCAGGCCGATGAGATGCAGCGGGTGGGCGCGAGACATAAATTTATTGTAACTCTCTGACAAGACTGCGGGCACTTTTTTGGATATGCTGGTGCGCATAAATGTTGCTTTTATTGACAAGTAATCGGCAATGCGCTGAAAATATTCTGGCGCATGTGGATAATAGGTGTTGCGCAATGCTGTGTCGGATGTATCCAAGATCCACGACTGCTTCAACAGCTGGGACTACGGCTCTGCTAAAACTTGCGCAGGATTGATTAGCTATGTATGGCCGTCTGCTTGGACTTGTTTTTCTGATGTTTGTGCAGGTGGCCTGTAGTAGTGGCTACTATCCGCCAGAACCGCATCCAAATTATGACGGTGTCTATATTGTTCGCTACATGCGTCACCAAGTGATTAATACTTATGGGCCTGGTGTTGAGAGTGTCAGGGAAGCTATTCGTAAAAATCCTGATAATTGGCGTGCTTTGTGGGATGAGGCGGCGGCAGTGTCGGCAACACGGTATATGGAAGACAACGGGCTGATTCCTTCAGAGTGTCAGAACGGGATTGAGGTGATTAGCAGCGGCGCTTATGAAGGGGGCGGCGGTAGTACATCATTCCGCTGCAAATAACGGTATCTCTAATGGAAGGTGGTCCCATTTTTTGGACAGTTTGAGGGCAAAATTAAGGGATACTCGGGTTGAGCAGCAAATGCGTTACTACACTATCTACCGCAACTCGCACAGGGACGATTAGCTATGTATGGTCGTCTGTTTGGATTGGTTTTTCTGATGTTTGTGCAAGTAGGTTGTGGTGGTGGTGGCTACTATCCTCCAGATCAGCTTCATCGCTCTGTAAAAACGCATCCAAGTCTGGACGGTGTCTATCAAGTTTCCTATAGGTATGAGCAAGTGATTAATACTTATGGGCCTGGTGTCGAGAGTGTAAGGGAAGCAATTCGTAAAAATCCTGATAATTGGCGGGCTTTGTGGCAAGAGGCGGCGGCAGTGTCGGTAACACGGTATATGGAAGACAAAGGACTGATTCCTCCAGAGTGTCAGAATGGGATTGAGGTGATTGATAGTGGGTCCACTCTTGGTGGTCACGGTGCTACAGCATTCCGCTGCAAATAACGGCATCTCTAAATTCCCTCAATCTTGGCCACCTCAAAAACATTCAAAAGCGGCGCGAGGCAATGTTTAACTTACAATTAAGAGTAAGTTCAATACCATACCGGGACTGATTTGTATTCAAATTGGAATCGTCCTTGTAATAAATGGCTTCCTTCCCCGCTCGTTTTCCAAGTACACGCATGCGCCGCATGCGCCGTGATTCTTTTTCGCGGCGACTGATGCGTGAGGTCCACCTCACCCCGGACGACTTGATCTGGCCTTTGTTCGTGCAGGAGGGGGAGAATTTGCGCACGACAGTGCCGGCTATGCCCGGTGTCGAGCGTCTGAGTATCGACTTGGCGCAAGCGGCCGCACTTCAGGCTCAGGAGTTGGGATTGCTGGCCGTCGCCTTGTTTCCTGTAATCGCGGAAGAGAAAAAAACCGCGCAGGCCGAAGAAGCCTGCAACCCCCAAGGGCTGATTCCGCGTGCGATTCGCGCAATCAAAGAGGTGGCTCCGGAATTGGGAGTGATTGCGGATGTGGCCCTGGACCCCTACACCTCTCATGGCCAGGACGGCATCGTGGATGAGCAGGGCTATGTAATCAACGATGCGACTGTCGAAGTGTTGGTGCAGCAAGCGCAATGTTGTGCGCAAGCGGGCGCAGATGTGGTCGCACCTTCGGACATGATGGACGGGCGCATTGGTGAGATTCGTCAGGCTTTGGAGGCACAGGAGTTGGTCAATGTGCGCATTCTGGCGTATGCGGCCAAGTACGCATCCGCTTTTTACGGGCCTTTTCGCGAAGCGGTCGGGTCCGCCGAAAACCTGGGTGAGGGCGACAAATACAGTTATCAAATGGATCCCTCAAACAGCGATGAGGCGTTGCGCGAAGTGGCTCTGGATCTGGCCGAAGGCGCCGATATGGTGATGGTCAAGCCGGGGTTGCCGTATCTGGACGTGTTGCGGCGGATTAAGGAAGAATTCAAAGTGCCGACGCTGGCCTATCATGTCAGCGGGGAATACGCGATGTTAAAAGCGGCTGCCGAGCGGGATTGGTTGGATGAACGCGACTGTACCTTGGAAGTCTTGTTGGGATTCAAACGCGCCGGGGCGGATGCGATTGTGACTTATGCGGCTCGCGATGTGGCAACCTGGTTGACCGAATAGGCCTGTGGAGCGCTACGCGGTCATCGGAAGCCCGGTTCAACACAGTTTGTCGCCGGTGTTGCATGCGCTATTCGCGGCAACGACAGGAAAAGAGCTTCAGTACGATCACTGCGAGGTTTCGGCCGCAGACTTTGAGGAAGAAGTTCGGCGTTTTCAGGCGGCGGGCGGTAATGGCCTCAATATCACCCTGCCACATAAAGTAGCCGCCTTGCAGATTGCAGATCAGGCGACTCCTCGCGCCCATGCGGCCGGTGCCGCCAATTGGTTATCGTTGAAAGAAGGGAAGATCGCCGCCGACAATACCGACGGCAGCGGGCTGGTGCGTGATTTGACGGCGACGCTGGGTTTGGATTTGTCCCAATTGCGTATTTTGTTGTTGGGGGCCGGCGGTGCGGCACGCGGAGTGTTGGGACCGTTGCTTGAGGCACACCCGCACATGTTGACGGTGGCCAATCGCACGGAAGAGAGAGCCCAGGAATTAGTGGCGCAGCAAACCTCATCGCCGAACCTGCAGGCTTGTGGACTGGACGCGCTGGAAGGCCAGTCTTTCGATTTGATTCTCAATGCGACTGCCGTCAGTTTGGAGCAGACGCTGATGCAGTTGCCGGACTCGCTGATAGAAGCCAAACGGGGGGTATGCTACGATTTTGTGTATGGGGGCGACACACCTTTTTTACGCTGGGCCCGGGATGCGGGGTGCACTCGTGCATATGACGGGCTGGGCATGCTGATAGAGCAGGCGGCGGAAAGTTTTGCGCTGTGGCATGGGGTCTGGCCGGACACCGCGCCCATGCGCGCCGCACTTGGCGGGATGTCTTACGCGCCGTAACGCTGAAGATACGCTTCGACTTCTTGATGATATTTTTGATACTGGGGGGCGTCGGCCAGAAATTGCCGAAAATCAGCGGCGCGGGCGACTGGGATTACCGGCATGTCGCATTGTTCCTGCAGTTCCTGGCTGGCGGATTGTTGGCCTTGGCCGCGTTCGCCGCGATCCAGCAACACAATCAGACCGGCCGGTGTCGCTCCCAACTCGCGGATCAATTCCACCGAGCCGCGAATCGTCAGTCCCGAGGAAATGACGTCATCGACCAGCAGGACGCGCCCGGCGATCGGAGCGCCGAAAGTGCGCCCCTGGTCTCCATGAGGCTTGGGTTCCTTGCGATCAAAACTCACGGGAACATCGCGCCCGTAGTGGCGGTGTAGGGCGCTTGCCGCGACGGTCGCGAGCGGAATTCCTTTGTAGGCGGGCCCAAACAGCATGTCAAACTGTAAATTTGCGCGGGCGGCGGTATGGGCGTAAAACGTACCCAGCTGCTCCAGAGAGGCGCCGTCATTGAAAGCCCCCGCGTTGAAGAAATAAGGACTGATCCGGCCCGACTTCAGTCGGAACTCACCGAACTGCAGGCATTGACAGTCCAAAGCCAACTGCAGGAAGGCTTGTCGCGGGTCGGGTGGAGTCATCAATGACAAAGTTTCAGGCACTCAGAACCGCTATGTTAACGGGTTTCCATCGACGGGGAATGTGATGCGGGTAATCACCTTGAATGTGAATGGCATTCGCAGCGCGCAGCGCAAAGGGTTTTTTCGCTGGCTTTCACGTCAGCGCGCGGATGTCGTGTGCCTTCAGGAAATCAAGGCGCAAATGCACCAGTTGGTCGAGCCGATCTTTCATCCGCGCTCGTTTCACTGCCATTATTTGCCGGCCGTGCGCCCCGGTTACAGTGGGGTCGCCTTGTTTACCCGGGAGCATCCGGATCAGATCATTGAAGGCTATGGTTCATCCGAATTCGATCCGGAGGGGCGGTATCTGGAAGCGCGTTTCGGGGAATTGTCGGTGGTGTCGCTGTATGCGCCGTCGGGCTCGTCCAGTGAGCAGCGCCAGCAAGCAAAATATCGGTTCATGGATGAATTCTCAAAGCAATTGCGCAAACTGCGCCGTCGATTCGCTATCATCAGCGGCGACTGGAATATTGCCCACCGTGAGATCGACTTGAAAAACTGGCGTTCCAACCAGAAAAACTCCGGTTTTCTGCCCGAGGAACGGGCGTGGATGGACGGCGTTTTCGGCAAAGCCGGCTTTACGGACGCATTCCGTGAAGTCGATTCGCGTGCCGAGCAATACACCTGGTGGTCGAATCGAGGTCAAGCGTGGGCCAAGAACGTGGGTTGGCGCATTGACTATCAAGTGATTACCAATAATCTGGCGGAGAGTGTTCGACGCGCCCGCATTTATAAAGATCAACGTTTTTCGGACCATGCCCCTTTGATCATGGATTACAAACTGCCCTGAGGAGACCGAGTGTGGAAATTCATACCCTGAGCTGGCGTGAGGCGCTGTCGATGTATCGCGACGTGCGTATGGCGCGTATTTTGTTGATCGGCATGATGAGCGGATTGCCCCAAGTCGCAATTTTGTCGATGTTGACGTTGTGGTTGCAGGAAAGCGGCTTTAGCCGTTCGGATATTGGGTTGTTTTCGCTCGTGGCCCTGGTGTATACGTTCAATGTTGCCTGGGCGCCGATAGTCGATGGCGTGCGATTGCCGTTTCTCACCCGAATGCTGGGGGCGCGACGCGCTTGGATAGTGCTGATGCAGGTGGTGATTGCCGGATGTTTGATGATGCTGTCGCAAATGCATCCGGAAGGTCAGTTATGGGAAATCGCGTTTTGGATGGTAGTGCTGGCCGCCGCGGGTGCCACACAGGATATCGCGATTGATGCGATGCGCATCGAGCAATTTCGTTCGGACGATACGCGCAAGGTCGGCGGCGGTTCGGCAATGGCGACATCCGGCTGGTGGATCGGTTACGGGCTGGGGGGCGCGTTCGCGTTTACATTGGTCGAGCATCTGCAGGGCACAGGCAACGAATCGGCTTGGCAATTGGGATTCATGGCGTTGATTCTGGTCGTGGCTCTGTTGGTCAGTCTGTTTCTATGGTTGGTGCCGGAAACCCGACATCCGGATCATTTGACCGAACCGGCACTCAATCCCAATATTGCCCGACCCCGCTGGCAAGAGCGGCTGGGTACGCAGTTGCCGTCCTGGTCTGTGCATCTCGTCAGTGTTTATGTACAACCGGTGCGCAGTTTCATTATGCGCTATGGCGTGCAGGTCGCCGTCATGGTCTTGGCGGGGATTTTTCTGTTCAAAATCGGCGAGGCGTTTTTGGGCCGCATGTCGCTGTTGTTTTACAAGGAAATCGGCTTCACAAAATCGGATATCGCCCTTTATTCGAAAGGATACGGGACCGTTGCGCTTGTAATATTCGCCATAATCGGCAGCGTTATCAATGCGCGCTATGGCGTATTGCGTGGCCTGATTGTCGGGGGTGCGGCGATGGCGCTGACGAATCTTTTGTTTGCTGCACTGGCCTGGCATCCTGAATTTTGGCTGTTCGCCACAGCGGTGGTTGCCGACCAGTTCACTACTGCTGTTTCGACGGTCGCGTTTGTGGCCTTTTTGTCGCAATTGTGCGACCGCAACTGGACCGCCACGCAATACGCGGCACTGGCCTCACTGGGCACTGCATCGCGGACCACTCTGGCAGCGAGCAGCGGCTATCTGATTGATGGAGTGGGCGGCAATTGGCCAATCTTTTTTGCCATAACGACCCTGATGGTATTGCCCAGTCTGTTGTTGATTCTGTGGAACCGGCGTGCCTTGTTGCCCTACTTGGAGGGACCTCAAAATGAGCGGCGCCAGCAGGAGCAGGCGCCTTCATGACCGCATGTTTTATACAATGACACGCTCAGCAAGGAGGCATGAAATATGAAAGCGGCCAATGTTCTCAAGCCGGAGGAGTACCTCATTGAACAGGAGCCGTACTATGAGCCCATCGGCTCGGAGATTGAAGTCTTCGAGGCCGCGTGGCGCAATCAGTTGCCAGTATTGCTCAAGGGTCCGACCGGTTGCGGCAAGACCCGATTCATGGAGTACATGGCATGGCGTCTGCAACGTCCGCTGGTGACGGTCTCCTGTCACGACGACCTGACCTCTTCGGATCTGGTGGGGCGTTATCTGATTGCCGGCGGGGAGACGGTATGGGTCGATGGTCCGCTGGCGCGGGCAGTGCGTTCCGGCAGCATCTGCTACTTGGATGAAGTGGTGGAAGCGCGCAAGGATACGACGGTGGTGATTCATCCACTGTGTGACGACCGTCGGGTGCTGCCGATGGAAAAACATGGGGAGCTACTGCAGGCGCCAGACGAGTTTTGTATGGCGATTTCCTACAACCCGGGCTATCAAAGCGTGCTGAAGGATCTCAAGCAAAGCACCCGGCAGCGTTTTGTGGCGTTGGAATTTGATTATCCGCAGGCCGAGTTGGAGCAGAAAATCGTCATTGAGGAGACTGCAGTGGAGGCGGAAACGGCGCGCCTGCTGGTGAAGTTCGCGGAAATGACTCGAAATCTAAAAGGCAACGGTCTGGATGAAGGGGCCAGCACACGATTGCTGGTTCATGCCGGTAAACTGATTCAATCCGGTGTTGCCCCGCCACAGGCGTGCGCCAGCGCCGTCTCCCAGGCATTGACGGACGACCCGGAAATGCTCCAGGCGGTCAATGAGTTAAGTTCGTCAGTGTTCTGACGGAACCAGCGTCAAAAGTTCTTGAGTCGGTCCCGGAAGAAACGGGGCAGGGCGCCCGTGTAGCCAGTCTTCGTGCCCGGCGTTGTAAAACGGCGACAACGGGTGGCCCGATTGGCCGGCCGGCATGTGCATGACTCCTAGTGCTTCATATCCCGGTGCGACCACGGTGCGTTGAGATGCGCCGAAAGCAGGCCGCGCAACGAGAGGCACATTGAGGTCTCCCGGCAGCGGAATGGAGGAGGGATCCAACAGCGGCCGCAGGAAAAACAGGACATGGGAGAGGGGGTGGCGAATTTGCGAACGGTTGACTTCGCCCCAGGTCGCCTGGGCAAGAGGCTGTCCGTCGGTGGTCATTTCTTCCAATGTCACGCGCAGGGCCAGCACAAGAAAATCGTTTGTGCGCGGCGTGTTTTGAGGCAGAAAGTGCACGGCTTCCTCATCCAGAATGCGGCGCAATGGGCCATCCAGCTGCCAGCGCAGAGCGCGGGTGTCGTTGAGGGGGAAATCAACCAAACGGTTGTGCAGCGTCAGCAAAAACAATTCATGGCTGCGCTTTCGAAAAGTACGGAGCAAACGATAGGCCACACTGTCGGGGTGGGCCTGATGGTCCCACTGGGCAAGTATTTCTCGCACTCCATGCTGCTCGACGAGCGGCGCGATTTCCGGTTCATCCAAAATGCGCTGTATCCGTGAAAACCACTCCTCCAGGTAATCGGCACGGATATCCAATTGAATGGCTAACAGATCGACTTCGTCAAATACTTCTTTTTCGTACAGGCGATTGCGAATCTGTTGGGCGCGCATGCCGCCGGTATAGCGTCCGTCCCCCAGGCGCCAGAAATCCTCGCCGCCGACATGCCGGCTGTTGGCGGACCAGAGACGATGGTCGGGATGGTTGACGATACGCGGATAGCGGTCCGGTGAAAGCCACTGGGGGGCTGGGGCATACGCCGAGCTTGGCATGGGGATGCGGCCGTTATGGTCCTCCCGCACAAACAAGGGCCCGCCAATCGTCCAGCCCAGATTGCCCTGCCGGTCGGTCACAAGCACGTTTTGCGGCGGGATGCCACTTTGCTGGAACACGCGCAGGGCGGTTTCGAGGTCCTTGGCTTGCTCAATAAGACTTAAGTTGAACTGATCTCCGGTCAACCAGTGGGCGCTCCAGCGCAAGGCGCGTTCCTGGCCGTGGATGTCTTTGGAGACAACGGGTCCCCAGTGGGAATATCGGTAGGTGAGGGTGTGATCGCGGCCGAATCGAATTTCCAGGGGTTCTTCAATCGTGCGCAGGGACGGCTCATCCCGCTCCAGGGTAATCAAGTCCTGGCTGTCGACGTTGCTGTTGGTATAACCCCAAGCGATGTGCCCGTTGCTGCCGGCCAGCATCCAGGGCAATCCGGGCAAGGTCACGCCGCTGGCCATGTGTTCGCGGTCTTCGCCCCAGCGCCAATGCATTCGATACCAGATGTTGGGGGCCAGCAACACCAGATGCATGTCATTGGCCATCAGGCCGCTTCCGTGGGGGGTCAGTCGCCCGCCGACGGCAAAGGCATTGCTGCCGGAGCGCTCCCAGTGCATGCGCACATCTTCCAGTTTGCCGGAGTCAATTCGGGTGTTGCGCAAATCAATGGCATCCGAACCGGGAATGTTGGCGACAAGCAGCGGGATCGGCGTGTCATCCAAAGGCGCGTCATAGTGGGTGCCGATAGGGGCAAGAAAATTCGCGACTTCGGCCCCGAAAGCCTCATGCAGGCCGTCGACGATGACTTCATAGCGCCAGCGTCCTCCCTGAAGCAGCAGATGAATGGAATATGCCGACAGAATGCAGTCTTCCAGAGTCCAGGGTTGGGGCGACTCGAACAGCAAAAAATAAGGAAAAGGCTGGATGGGCAGGGCCTGCAGGCCGGCGTTGACGCCATCGACGTAAGCCTGCATCAAGGCGCGCTCAGGGGCGGACAGAGTGGCGACAACGCGCTTGGCGTGTTCGCGAAAACGGTGGGGACGGTTTTCCTTGTCGAAGCGCACCACGGCGGGGCCCAGCAAAGCTGCCATTTCGCCGCTGGCCAGACGTCGGCGCAAATCCATGGACATAAAGCGTTCCTGCGCATGGATGAAGCCTGCCGCATGGGCCAGATCGTGCCGCGAGTCGGCTTCCAAAGTGGTGTGCCCGATGGCATCGCGATGTACCGTAACCGGCTGCGTCAAACCGGCCAAATGCACCATCCCGGACAGTTGCGGGCGGCTGGCGTACAAGGCCGCAATGAAGGCCAGCGCCAGAACAGAAATACTGATTATCAGAGCGAGCGCAAAGCGCCGCCAGAACCGCAACATCAGTGCAAAGAGGGTGGTTTCAGATGATCGGGATTGCGCACTTCATCTTCGGTTGCATCCCGTACACTCAAAATATTGAGAAAGAATCTTAGAGTTTTCCCGGCAAGAGGATGGTTGCCGTCCAGCGTCAGCTGGTCGCCGTCGATTGCGGTGACCCGAAACCGCATGACATCGCCGCTTTCGTTCTGAAAATCGGCCTCGGCGCCGACATAATGAAACTGCTCCGGCACATCCGCCAGCCTCTGGGTCAGCAGCAAGTCGGGATCGGGCTCGCCAAAAGCATCTTTGGGCTGCAGCAACACCTCAATGGTGTCGCCGGCGCGACGGTTTTCCATAGCCGCTTCAATGCGGTGCCACAGTCCATGCTCGCTGCCATGCACGTAAGAGACCGGCATGTCGATCTGCTCCAGGACTTTCCCGCCTTCGTCCAGGATGCGATAGGTCAGTTCCACCAACTTGTTTGCGCGGATGACCTCGCCTGCGGAAGGGTGGCTGTGGGTAGAGTTGGTAGTCACGGCGATCAACAAAGGCTTAAAAAACGGAAGTGCGCGCCATTATAAAGGCTTCTTGAACGGCGCCCTGCGGTGCAACGGAGGGAGTTTTCGCGAGGCCAAGGCGGTTTTAATAATTCTGCAAGATAGGGTTACAATAAGGGGCCTACATAATCCATGGGATATCCATGAGCCAAACACCTACGGACTCAGTTCTACGACGCCATTATGAGCAAATGCGCCAAGCGGGAGGAGGATCCTCTTCCTCTAGCGGCGGTGGTTGCAGTTTGTTCGGCTGGCTGAAAAGATTGTTCTGTCGCTGATCCAGCATCAAAGCGCCGCGGTCTGAACTTTATGCTTCAGGCGTGTGGCGCAGATTACTCCAGCGGATAGTCTTCGTATGACGCATCGCCGTCATTGACAAGGAATTCGCGACGGTCCAGATAGGCGTCGCGCATCAGCGCGTACTGATCTTCGGTAATGTCTTCCACGGCTTCTTCGGTGGCCATCAGGTCGGCGCGTGTGTCGACTGCATCAATGCTGTAACCAATCATTGCCGCCTCGCCATTGAGCCAGGTGGTGGGAGACGTGGCGTAATCAAAAGGTTTGCCAAACGCATCGCGGACCGTACTGGGACCCACAAAAGGTAACACGAAGTAAGGACCCGGCTCGGCGCCCCAACTCCCAAAGGTCTGACCAAAATCTTCTTCCGACTTGCGGATGCCCATGTCCGTGGCCACATCCAAAAAGCCGCCGACGCCGACGGTGCTGTTAATCAGCAGGCGAGCGAGGGAATTACCGCCTTCTTCCGGTTTGCCCTGCAGCATGCAGGCGAAAAAGTTGCGAATTTCACCCAGATTTGAAAAGAAATTGCTGATGCCCCGATCGACCGGTTCCGGCGTGACCGCCTGATACATCTTTGCAGCCGGCTTCAACAGAGCCTTGTCAAACCCGTCATTGAAGGAGTGCATGGCGCGGTTGTAGCCCTCCCAGGGATCGCGGGGGTCTTCGGCCAGCACCGGGGTGGTGGCCATAAGGGTCAGCGCGGCAACGACACTGACACAGCGCGAGGAAGTTTGGAACATCAAAATCTCTACGTGAAACTAGTAACTTTCTATTATAGCCAATCCAAGCCTATATTCCGGCAAAAGAAAACCGTCATAAAAGGCCGCCGGCCTCAGGAGCGGGTGCCGCGCAACCGCAGTCCGGACAGCCGGATAAAACCGGTGGCGTCGGCTTGGTTGAACTGGCCCTGGTCGTCCTCGAAGGTTGCTTGCGCCGGATCGTAGCGGCTGTGGGGGGAGGTGCGGCCCTCCACGGTAACAGCCCCTTTGTACAGCCGCAATCGCGCCTCACCGGTGACATCGCGTTGCGTGTGATCAATGAGTTGTTGCAGTGCTTCGCGTTCTGGGCTGAACCAATAGCCGTTGTAGATCAAAGTGGCGTACTGGGGCATCAAAGCCTCCTTGAGGTGGGCTGCTTCACGGTCCAGCGTCAGCGATTCCACGGCCCGATGCGCGGCCAGCAGCACGGTGCCTCCGGGCGTTTCGTAACACCCGCGGGATTTGAGACCGAGATAACGATTTTCCACCATATCCACCCGGCCAACACCATGCCGGGCGGCCGCTTCATTGACAGCCTCCATCAGGGCCACCGGCGCAAGCGGCTGGCCATCCAGTGAGACCGGGTCGCCGCCTTCGAAACCGATGCGCAGAACCTGGGGCGAGTCGGGTGCCTCTTGTGGGTCTGTCGTCCAGCGCCACATATCGGCAGGCGGGGATGCATCGGGGTCTTCCAGCACACCGCCTTCGTAGGAGATGTGCAGCAGATTGGCGTCCATGGAATAAGTACTGCCGCCCTGCGCGTTGCGCTCGACTTCAATGCCATGGCGCTGCGCGTAATCCAGCAAATCCGAACGTGAATTCAAATCCCACACCCGCCAAGGCGCGATGACGTCCAGTTCCGGTGCCAAGGCTTGCGCCGCCAGCTCAAAACGCACCTGGTCGTTGCCTTTACCGGTGGCGCCATGGGCCAGAGCGTCGGCTCCCGTCTCGCGGGCCACTTCGACCATCGCGGCCGTAATGAGCGGGCGCGCGATCGACGTTCCCAGCAAATACTGGCCTTCGTACAAAGGGTTGGCGCGCAACATCGGAAAGATGTAGTCGCGCACGAAGGGCTCCCGCAGGTCGACAACCCGAATATCTTCGATTCCGAGGGATGTGGCCCGTTGCCGGGCCGGTTCCAGGTCTTCGCGCTGGCCGATATCCGCCGTGAACGTGACAATTTCACAGGCGTATTTCTCCTGCAGCCACTTCAGGATAATCGAAGTGTCCAGGCCGCCGGAATAGGCGAGGACGATTTTGCGGTATTTGGCCATGGGTTTTTTGGAAAGGGGCGACAACTTTTGAGGAATATTCGTATTATAGTGCGGTCGTTCCAAGCACGTTGAGGGCAAGAGTGTCGGGCATCAGCATGGAAAATCGCTTCCGCGGTTTTCTTCCGGTGGCGGTGGATGTGGAGACCGGGGGTCTGATCCCGGAGACGGATGCCTTGCTGGAGATTAGTGCGGTGCCGTTGCGGATGGACGCCGAAGGTGATTTGACGCCCTGTGAGCCAATCGGGTTCGCGGTGCGTCCCTTCGAAGGCGCACGCATTGATCCCGCCTCCATTAAATTAATCGGCATCGATCCCTATGATCCGGAGCGCGAGGCTGTGTCTGAGCGCGAGGCTCTGGAGGCGGTGTTTCAGAAAGTGCGCCAAGCAGTGCGCGAGCACCATTGCCAGCGGGCAGTTTTGCTAGGCCATAACGCGGCGTTTGATCTGGCGGTAGTCAACGCTGCCAGCGAGCGCTGTCGGATCAAGCGTAATCCGTTCCACCCGTTCAGCACGCTGGATACGGTGAGCTTGGGGGCGGCCGTGTTCGGCCACACCGTATTGTCGCGCATTGCCCAGCAGGCAGGCCTCGGCTGGGATGATGCCCAAGCCCACAGTGCCCGCTATGACGCGGAGATGACCGCTCGGGTGTTTTGCGAAGTGCTGCGCCGCTGCCGCGATGTGTACCGCGAACAGGCCCAGCAGGTGCGCGAAGATATTACGCGCTGACGCCGCGCGCTTTTTCAATCATCGGCTGGAGTTCGCCTTTCTGGTGAAGCTCCAGCGTAATGTCGCAACCGCCGATCAACTCGCCGTCAATGTACAACTGGGGGAAAGTCGGCCAGTCGGCGAATTTGGGCAAATCCTGAAAGATTTCCGGGTCCATCAGGACATTGACATAAGCGAATTCCTGACCGCACTCCATCAGGGCCTGGGCGGTGCGGCTGGAGAAGCCGCACTGAGGCATTTGCGGAGTGCCTTTCATGTACACAATGACCGGATTGCCGGTCACCTGTTCGCGGATGCGCTCGAGGGCGGTACTCATGGCAGCGGCTCCTATTCGCCGGTGGTGGGGTCGATCACCGACCGAATTTCGGAGATGCGGTTGGCTGGGAAGCCTCCCTGTTCAGCATGCTCACGAATGGCCTCTTCGTTGGGGGCGATATAGGTGCAGTACACCTTGTCGTCGGTGACGTAACTTTCCACCCACTGGATTTGGGGGCCCATGGAGTTCAGGATGCTGCAGGATTTTTGCGAAATGCCATGCAGATCTTCGGCCGACAACTGGCCGGCTCCGGGGATTTCGCGTTCAATAATGTATTTGGGCATGGTCTCACCAAGGTTGGATTGATCAACAGACCGTCGTGCGGTCGGGCGTCAAATTTTGCCACATTTCGGCAAAAAACGACAGGCTCGAAGCAGGCTGCGGTCGCGTTCTCAGGGAGATTTTGGGTCGTTTTCGCGGTTTTTCAAGACACTGCATTGACACGACCGCAGGTGTCCCGAAAAGTTGACGAATAAAACGCGCAATCGCTCTTGAAAAATTGAGATTTGATAAGATATTGTTACCGACAAGGAGGTTTTTTCACTATGGCTCAGTCTCGTGTTTTAAGCGCTGCTGTACCGGCGCTTGCCGCCAACAAGGTGTTGCGAAACACCTATGCGCTGCTTTCCATGACCCTGCTGTTCAGTGCCCTGACCGCGGGTCTGTCCATGATGTTCAACTGGCCTCATCCGGGCTTGATTTTGACCCTGGTCGGTTATTTTGGTCTGTTGTTCCTGACCCACAAGTTCCGCGACAGCGGCTGGGGGATTTTGTGTGTGTTCGCCCTGACCGGCTTCATGGGCCTGACGTTGGGCCCAATCGTCAATATGGCGTTGACGATGAGCAACGGCGGGCAGGTGGTGACTACCGCGCTGGGGATGACGGGGGCGATCTTTTTGGTGCTCTCCGGCTACGTGCTGACCAGCCGTCGGGATTTCAGTTTCATGGGCGGCATGCTGATGGTTGGCATTCTGGTCGGATTTTTCATCGGTCTGGGGTTGGTGGTCGCGGCCATGTTCGGCGCGGAGGTCTCGGGAGCCATGCTCGGCATTTCGGCCCTGTTTGTGCTGCTGATGTGTGGTTTGATTCTGTATGAGACCAGCGCCATTATTCACGGGGGTGAGACCAACTACATTTTGGCGACGGTGACCCTGTATGTGGCGCTGTACAACCTATTTACCAGCCTGCTGCACCTGCTCATGGCGTTCGGTGGGGACGATTGAGCGGTCGCTGATTTAAAATTCCCGCGAGGCGGGACCATGCCAGGGGGAATCGACCAAGCAAAACACCCGGTTGCGACCGGGTGTTTTGGTTAAATTCTCTCGAATTCCGAGTCAATCCTTTCTTTCTTCATCGTTGGGTAACGTCCTATGAACACGACTGACACCTCCGTACACGGTTTGTGGTCGAGACGCTCGGCCTTTATTTTTGCCGCCATTGGCTCAGCCGTGGGTCTGGGCAATATCTGGAAGTTCCCATACATGACCGGCGAATATGGGGGAGCGGCGTTTGTGCTGGTGTATTTGGCGTGTGTCTTTTTCATCGGTCTGCCGATCATGGTGGCGGAAATCACGCTGGGTCGACGGGGACGGCACAGCCCGGTACAGACCATGCGTCAGTTGGCAAAGGAGGACCAAAAATCTCCCAACTGGCAGATGATCGGCTGGTTGGGCATGCTGGGCGCGGTGACGATTCTGTCGTTCTACCTGGTCATCGCCGGCTGGACAGCTGCCTACTTCTTCGACAGCCTCAGGGGCACGTTCCAGAATATGGATGCGCAGACCACCCGGGCCCATTTTGATGTGTTGGTGGGCAGTCCGTGGCGTTTGGTGTTCTGGCATACGTTGATGGCGCTGTTGACCGGTTGGGTCATCATCCGGGGTGTCAATCGGGGGATTGAGCGCACCACCAGTGTTTTGATGCCGTCGTTGTTTGCCTTGTTGCTGCTGTTGGTGGGTTATGCCGCGCTCTATGGCGACTTTGCGCGCGGGCTGGAGTATTTGTTTGCGTTTGATGTGTCCAAAATTACCCCGGAAGTCACGCTCAATGCGATGGGCCAGGCTTTCTTTTCTCTGAGTATTGGCATGGGGGCAATCATGGTGTACGGCGCCTACTTGCCCGGGAAATACTCTATCCCCAAAGCGGCGGCGATTGTCGTGTCCGCGGATGCCTTGGTGGCCCTGTTGATGGGGGTGGCGCTGTTCCCGGTGGTCTTTGCCAGCGGCATGGAGCCTGGCGCCGGGCCGGGCCTGATTTTCAAAACCCTGGTAGTCGCGTTCGCGCAAATGCCCGGGGGCTGGCTGATTGGCACCCTGTTTTTTGCCTTGACGGTAATCGCGGCCTGGACCTCTGCAATTTCCTTGATGGAGCCCTGCGTGTCCTGGCTGGTGGATTCGCGTGGCATGCGTCGTCGCAAAGCGACTCAGGTTTTTACGATATTGGTGTGGTTCCTGGGTTTGGGCACCGTCGTGTCGTTCAATGTGGGGGAGGATTGGACACTGGGAGGCAGAACCTATTTCGATTGGATGAACTACCTGTCGACCAATGTGGTGCTACCCACCGGCGGAATCCTGATTGCGATTTATGCCGGCTGGATGGTCGCACGGGCCAAACTCGAACAGCAGTTGGATGTAAAGACTGGCCATCTGGCCAGTGGGATTATGTTCAATGGCTGGTTGTGGCTGGTGCGCGTGTTGGTTCCCTTGGCTGTTCTGCTGGTGATGCTGCATGGTTTGGGCCTGTTTGAACCCATGCTGTAATGCGCATCCATCGTGAGGCGCAGGTGCCGTATGCGGCAACAAGCATGTATGACTTGGTCAACGATATCGAGTCCTATCCGTTGTTTTTGCCATGGTGTTCGCAAGCGGAAGTACTGAGACGGCAATCGGATGAGGTGACTGCCCGTTTGACCTTGTCCTACAGCGCCTTGCAGACTTCCTTCACTACGCGCAACGCCCTGGTGCCCAAAGAGCGTATCGACATGCACCTTCAGGATGGGCCGTTTCGGCACCTGCACGGTATTTGGACCTTTACGCCGCAGTCGCGCGGCTGCAAAGTGGCGCTGGATATGGAGTTTGAAGTGAAGGGCGCACTGCGTTTTATGGCGCTGCCCATTGTGTTTGCAGAAGCATGCAACCGCATGGTTCAGGAATTTGTGAAAGAGGCGCGACGACGTGAGCGCCGAGATTCAGATTGAAGTGGTCGATGCCCGAGAGGGGCGTCCACGTTCACATGCCGTGACCGTGCCCGCAGGCACGCAAGTCTTCGAGGTGCTGAAATTCTGCTCGTGGATGGCTCCGGTCGAGGAGGGAGAAGGTTGCGGTTTTGCGATTTTTGGATGCGAGGTCGATGCGACGTATGTATTACAGGCGGCGGACCGCCTGGAGATATGTCCGCCCTTGAGGATGACTCCAATGGAGGCGCGGCGTCGGCGCGCCCAGGCCCAGCGCACCCTTAAGAAATAGCGTACCGAGATCTATTCTTCCAGCTCGCCCGGCTGCGCGGGAACCCCGACAGGCTCAAATTCCTCTTCTTCGATCGGGTCCGCCTCAATCTGGATGGGGGTGTACTCGCCGCCCAACTCCAAGTCTCGCATGTCCAGATCACCACTGGGCTCCAGACCCGCCAGTTCGGCGTCAATGGGCACCAGTCGCACGACTTCCTTGAGCAAGTCGTTTTCAAAGCGCAGGCTCAGCACATCCAGTTCCGAGAGTTCATCGGGGGATGTCTTTTCCTTGTAGTAGGCATAATCCCAGCGATCGGGATTGAAGGTGTCCTGAATCATGGGAGTGCCCAGCAGGAACAGCACTTTTTCACGGTCCATACCAATACGCAGATTGCGAACCGCTTCTTCCTGCAGGACGTTGCCCTGCTGCACGCTGATTCGATGGTGACCGACTTCTATGCCTTCGGGCAAGAGGTAATCACAACTGGCCAAGGTCAGACAGGCCAGCAGAATCCCCGGCAGGGCAAGGGTGGGAGCGTGTGCGGGAATCATGCGGAATATTCTAAACCCAAAGTACGATCCTGTTCGCGCTGGAGCAATGTTTCTGCATGCTGGCGGGCGCTGTCCGTTTTTTCGATTCCGGAAAACATGCGGGCAATTTCCTCCACGCGACCTTCCTGATCCAGAGGCTCAATCGTGGTTCGTACCGCCCCGTGTTTGCGCACGCAATAGTGATGATGGCCCTGTACGGCGACCTGAGGCAAATGAGTGACGCAAAGCACCTGCAGGCGCTGGCCCAGTTGCGCCAACAGGCGTCCGACGATTTCCGCGGGACCGCCGCCGATGCCGGCATCGACTTCATCGAAAATCATGACGGGCAGTTCACTGCCGTGGCTCAAGGACTGCTGTAAGGCGAGGGACACGCGGGACAATTCGCCTCCCGAAGCGAGAGAACCAAGCGGACCAGGGGTTTGGTCGGGGCCTGTGGCCAGGCGATACTCGATATCATCCAGGCCCGAAGGCCCGAAGGAGCGTTCGGGGTCGTGCTGAACCGCGATTTCAAAACGGCTGTGGGGCATGCCCAGTTTGTGCAGGAGATCTGTGGCGGTTTTGGCAATCCGCTCGGCGGTTTGGGTCCGAGTTTGACTGATGCTCAACGCCTGCGCTTGATAATCCTGCTCCAAAGTGGCGACTTCCTCGCCGAGCGCTTGCGCATCGTAAGCGGGAGATTGCCACTGCTGAAGTTGTTCGTTCAGGCGCTGGCTGTGCTGCCAGAGCTCCTGCGGGGAGACCTGGTGCTTGCGCGCCAATTCATGCAGGGTGCCCAGGCGTTGCTCGGTTTCCGCAAGACGTTGAGGGTCCAAATCCACTCGATCCAGGGTTTCGTGCAGCAGGCTTGTGGTTTCTTCCACCTGGGTGAGAGCCTGGGGCAGAAATTCCTGGGCGTCCAGCAGGCGTTGATCGATTTGTGCCGCACGCTGCAGCTGTTCTGCGGCCGCTGCCAGACGGCTGTAGATGGAGCCTTCATCCTGCTCGTACAGCTCCTGGGCAAGAGAGGCGCATAATTCGCGCAGTTCTTCGGCGCCGGCCAACACCCGTTGCGCCGCATCCAGTTCCGCATAGGTGTTTTCTTCCAGTTGCAGGGCGTTGAGCTCTTCGACCTGGAATGACAGCAGCGCCAAAGCCTGTTGATGTTGCTCGGCATTGCGGCTCAGTTCGTTCCAGCGGGTCTGCGCATCATTCCAACGCTGGTAACAGTCGGCCAAGTCTTCCAGTGCCTTCTCGTGTGAGCAGGCGGCATCCAGAATCACGCGCTGTTGGTCGCGCTGCAGGAGGCGTTGATGTTCGTGCTGGCCATGAATTTCGATCAGTTGGGCACCGATCTCGCGCAACGCGGTGGTGGTGGCCGGAGTGTCATTGATATAGGCGCGAGAAGATCCGCTGCGCGTGAGGGTTCGGCGCAACAGCAGAGTATCGTCCGTCGTAAATCCCCGCTCGTTCAACCATGAGCAAACCGCAGGTTGGGTGCTCAAGTCAAACTGCAGGGTGATTTCGGCATTTTCAGCGTCTTGCCGGATGAGGTTGCGGGCGGCTCGATTCCCCAATGCCAAACCAATGGCATCAATCAAAATGGATTTTCCGGCTCCCGTCTCGCCGCTGAAGACGTTCAGCCCCGACTGCAACTCAAGATCCAGGTGCTCAATGACGGCCAGACCTCGGATCGCCAGAGCACACAGCATCAGCGGCTACAGATTCCAGGAAAGTTTGCGGCGCAAAACTTCGTAATAGTCATGATTGGGGGGCTGTACCAGATTCAGGGGATAAGTCTGACGGCGAATGCGGACCTGGTCGCCGACCACCAATTCCTGATTGGCGCCCCCATCAAAAGAAACCACGCCATGGCTTTCGGGCCGCCCGATGACTTCCAGTTCAATCTCGCAGTCCAAATCGACCACAATGGGGCGGCTGCTGAGCATGTGAGGGCAAATAGGCACCATCACAAGCACCTGCAAAGAGGGGTGCAGAATCGGCCCGCCGCCTGACATTGCATAGGCCGTGGAGCCGGTCGGGGTCGAGACAATCAATCCGTCAGCCCGCAAGGCGCTCAAGGCGCGATTGCCGACGCGGGTCTGCAGTTCGATCATATGCAGGTCCCGATAGCTGTGCACGACCACATCGTTGAAGGCGTCGGAGGAGCAAAGCAATTTGCCATCGCGCCAGACTTCGCCCACCAGCGCGGAGCGAGAATCGATTTCGTACTGACCGTCCAGAATGGCCCCGAGGGTTTCGGGGATTTGTTCCGGGTAAATATCCGCCAGAAATCCCAGGCGTCCTCGATTCACCCCGCAGACCGGCACGCCACGAGGCGCCAGTTCGTGAGCTGCGGTCAAGAGGGTGCCGTCTCCACCGACGACCACCCCCAGGTCTGCCTGCTCCGCCAACTCCGGTAAGGGCAAACCCGTATCCAACTCCAGCACTCGCGCCGTTTCCTCATCGACGAGCAAGGTGCGTTTCTTGCGCTCGACCAAGCGGGCAACGCGCCGGAGAGATTCGGCGGTTGTTTCGGTGCAGGGGCGTGTGATAACGCCGATCCGCTCAAATCCCGGCATGGAGCGTCATTGGGGTCAATGGGTGACAGGGTCATTTTACAACTCCAATGTATGCCGGTCGGGCTCGGTACAGTGCGCAGAGCGCGGAGCAGTCGCCAAAAGTGCGCGACCAGGGCTTGAAATTCCCAATTCTGTCGCCATCTTTAGGCTTTAGCCGGATGCTGCCAAAATTCCATTGATGGGGAAAAAACGCGAAAAGGAGCCCGCTGCGGCTCCCGAGGAGGATACGCCACGGGAGCAGCCTGAGTCTGCGGAAAAGGCAGACGAGATTAAAACGCTGCGCGAGGAGCTGGAAAAGAGCCAGGATGCGCTGGCCCGGGCGCAGGCGGAGCTGGTCAACATGCAGAAACGGCACGCGCGCGAACGGGAGGCGGCGGCGCGCTATCGCGTGGAACCTCTGGCGCGGGAACTGCTCGATTTGATGGACACGATGGAGGATGCCCAGCGGGCGATGGAACAGGAAGAAAACCTTCCCCAAGCCTTGCGTGATGGTCAAAAACTGATTTTGCGCAGCCTGAATCAGGCTTTTGAGAAATGTTCCATCGAAGCGATCAATCCCCTGCAGAAGACGTTCGATCCGAACCAGCATGAAGCGATGGCCATGCAGCCGACGACGGAGGTTCCTTCCGGGCAGATTTTGGAGGTATTCAGCAAGGGTTACCGTCTGCATGACCGCTTGTTGCGGGCGGCGCGAGTAGTGGTTGCGACCGCTCCAGCAGAGACAAAGACCGCGGAAACTGACGAGTCCTCCTCAACAGATTCCAAGGAAACATCTTGAACCCTTGATATTGTGCGTATTTGACCGCATTAAACAGAAACAAACCACACGGCCTGTGACGCCATGACTGAGGAATAACTGATGGGCAAAATTATTGGCATTGATTTGGGGACGACCAATTCTTGTGTCGCTGTTATGGAAGGCGCGAATGCGCGCGTGATTGAAAACACGGAAGGCGATCGCACGACGCCTTCGGTCGTAGCGTTTTCGGAAGATAGCGACGAGGTGCTGGTGGGGCAGACGGCCAAGCGCCAGGCAGTGACCAATCCGCGCCATACCGTTTTTGCGGTCAAGCGCCTAATCGGTCGGCGTTATGACGAGAAAGAGGTGCAGAAAGACATCAAGCTGGTGCCGTTTTCGATCGTCAAGGCCGACAATGGCGACGCCTGGGTTGAGGCTCGCGGCAAGAAGATGGCTCCGCCGGAGATTTCGGCTCGGGTGCTGACCAAAATGAAGCAGACCGCCGAAGAGTACCTGGGAGAGGAAGTCACCGAGGCGGTAATCACGGTGCCGGCGTATTTCAATGATTCACAGCGCCAGGCCACCAAGGATGCCGGCCGTATCGCCGGCTTGGAAGTGCGGCGCATCATTAATGAGCCGACGGCGGCGGCGCTGGCGTATGGCATGGATAAAAAGCATGGGGATGCCAAAATCGCTGTGTACGATCTGGGCGGTGGCACGTTTGATATTTCCATCATCGAAATTGCCGAGGTGGATGGCGAGCATCAGTTTGAGGTGCTGGCGACGAACGGGGATACGTTCCTGGGCGGAGAAGATTTCGACCTGCGGCTGATTGATTACCTGGCCGACGGCTTCCAGAAAGAGCATGGGGTAGATCTGCACAATGACCCGATTGCGCTGCAGCGGTTGAAAGAGGCTGCGGAAAAAGCCAAAGTCGAGTTGTCGACGGCACAGCAGTCGGAAGTCAACCTGCCGTACATCACGGCGGATGCGAGCGGTCCGAAACATCTGAATACCAAAATCACTCGCGCCAAGCTGGAAGCGCTGGTCGATGGTTTGATCGAGCGCACGATGCAGCCGTGCAAGACTGCCCTGAAGGATGCGGGTGTTGCGGCCAAAGATATTTCAGCCGTAATTCTGGTCGGCGGCCAGACCCGGATGCCGAAAGTTCAGGAAGCGGTGGAGAAGCTTTTCGGCAAGGCTCCGCGTAAGGACGTGAACCCCGATGAAGCGGTGGCCATTGGCGCCGCCATTCAGGGTGGAGTCTTGGGCGGCGATGTCAAGGATGTGTTGTTGTTGGATGTCACTCCGTTGTCTCTGGGTATTGAGACGCTGGGTGGTGTGATGACCAAATTGATTGAAAAGAATACGACCATCCCGACGACGCAGACGCAGGTCTTCTCTACCGCAGCCGACAATCAGCCCGCAGTGACGGTGCATGTACTGCAGGGTGAGCGTGAGCGTGCGGATGCCAACAAATCGTTGGGGCGTTTTGATTTGACAGATTTGCCGCCGGCCCCGCGCGGTGTGCCTCAGATTGAAGTGTCGTTTGATATTGATGCGAACGGCATCCTCAGTGTGTCCGCCAAAGACAAGGCGACGGGCAAAGAACAGTCGATTGTCATCAAGGCCTCCAGTGGCTTGTCCGATGAGGAAATCGAAAACATGGTCAAAGATGCCGAGGCCCACGCTGATGAGGACCGCAAGTTCCAGCAGTTGGTGCAGGTGCGCAACACCGCGGATGCGCTGATTCACGCGACCACCAAAGCCATGGAGGATTTGGGCGAGCAGGTGACGGCGGAAGAGCGGGCCAAGGTGGAAAGCGCGATCAACGATCTCAAGGGTGTTTTGGATGGCGACGATCAGGATGCCATTGAGGCAAAGACCAAGGCCCTGTCTGAGGCGAGTGGCGACATTGCCCAGCGTGCATACCAGGCGGCGCAGGAGAAAGAGCAGGCGGGTGAGGAAGCATCCGGCGAGTCGTCTGCAGATGCCGATGTGGTCGATGCGGATTTTGACGAGGTCGATGACACGCGCAAGGGAGATTCACAGCGCGGAAATGGCCAGTCTTCTTGATGAGGTGGCATGGCGCCACATGCGTAGATGGCCAAGCGTGATTACTATGAAGTGTTGGGAGTTGACCGGCAGGTTAGCGACGCAGACTTAAAACAAGCTTATCGTCGATTGGCGATGAAGCATCACCCGGATCGTAATACCGGCGATCCGGACGCAGACGTAAAGTTTCGGGAAATCCAGGAAGCATACGGGGTTCTGTCGGACCCCGAAAAACGTTCTTTGTACGACCAGTTCGGACACGAAGCGGCCAATGCTGCCGGCAATGGCGGAGGAGTACATCCGGGAGCTGCCGGTTTTGAGGATATTTTCGGAGACGTTTTCGGGGAAATGTTCGGGCGTGGGCGTGGCCGCGGACGAACCGACGTGCGGGTGCATGGCGCGGATCTGGCTTACCAGATGGACCTTGATTTGGAAGAGGCGGTATTTGGGGTTACTCGCGAAATATCCGTTGAAATGCGGTCCCAGTGCGATGCCTGCGAGGGCTCCGGCTGCGCGCCCGGTACAGAGCCCCAGACTTGTTCGACGTGCAATGGGCGTGGCGAAGTAGTGGCCCAACAGGGCTTTTTCACCATGAGGCAGACGTGTCCGCGTTGTCACGGTCTGGGGAAAGTAATTCGGGTGCCTTGTGATACATGCCAAGGGTCCGGGCGGACACGCAAGACACGAAAACTGCGCGTCAAAATTCCCGCGGGAGTAGATCACGGCGATCGGGTGCGTCTGGCGGGCGAGGGCGAGGCTGGGTTGCGCGGCGGCTCGCCGGGAGATTTGTACGTGCAGGTGCAGATGCGTCCCCATGAACTGTTTCAGCGCGATGGGGATGATTTGTACTGTGAAGTGCCCATCAGCATTACGACGGCCGCCCTCGGCGGTACTGTGGAGGTGCCGACACTGGATGGGAACGTGAATTTGAAAATTCCATCCGAAACGCAAACGGGGAAATCATTCCGGTTGCGCGGCAAAGGCGTACGTTCGGTTCGCAGCCACAAAACAGGCGATATGCTCTGTAGACTGAAGGTCGAGACGCCGATTCATCTGAATAGTCGTCAACGCGAACTTCTGCTGGAATTGGAGGAGGCATTGACGAATGATGAAGTACACTCTCCTCACACCGAGTCGTGGTTGAAGCGAGGTCGGCAGTTCGTGGAAAACTTAAAATCCTGGTTACCTTGATATGGGCGAGATACGTGTAGGTATTCCCGGTATTACCGGGCGCATGGGTCGAATGCTGGGGAAAGCGGCCATGGAGACCCCGGGGATTGCCTTGGGTGCGGCCAGTTCCCGTAGCAACGAAGATCTAGTCGGACACGATGTGGGCTTGTTCGTGGGTGGGCCGCAGGCAGGGGTAGCCATTTCCGGTTCTTTGGAATATTGTCACGCGAATTTCGATGTGGCGGTCGATTTCACCATGCCGGAATATACGATTGAGATGGCGAATATTTGCGCATCCCATAACAAGGGCCTGGTTATTGGCACGACGGCGCACGATAAAGCGCAAATGGCGGCCATTGATGAAATCGCCAAGCGTATTCCGATCGTGATGGCTCCCAATATGAGTGTGGGGATTAACTTGATGCTGAATTTGCTGACCGCCATGGCGCAGACTGTCGGTTCCGATGCGGATGTGGACGTCGTGGAGGTTCATCACCGCGGCAAGCGCGATGCGCCGTCAGGCACGGCGCTGGCTTTGGGGGAAGCGGTGGCACAAGGCCGCAATCAGGAATTTCCTGCGTGTGCATCGTTTGACGCACTAAAAACCGGGGAGTTGCGCGATCCGGCGACCATTCATTTTCATATTCTTCGGCAGACCAATATGGTTGGGGAACATCAGGTATCTTTCGCACTTAACGGTGAGCGGTTGGAGTTGACGCACAAGGCGTCTGATCGAGAAGTTTTTGCGCGTGGAGCGATGCGTGCAGCGGCTTGGGTGGCAGGTCGCGAACCTGGTTTGTATTCGATGCAGGACGTGTTGGCCGAATAAGCGTTAAACTGATTGTCGCATCTTCAAGGTAAGTGTCACGGAGAGGTGGCAGAGTGGTCGAATGCGGCGGTCTTGAAAACCGTTGACTCGAAAGGGTCCGGGGGTTCGAATCCCTCCCTCTCCGCCAAAAATATCAAATTCGCGATTCATACAAATGAATGCGATGTGATTGTCCGATATGCTCAATCCGTATTGACAGGTATGGCGTAAAAGTATAATCTTTAAAAAGTCAATAAATCTAAGACATGCAGTTCTCCATTGCCCAAGTGTTTAAGCGGTCGCCCGACCGCGAAATTTTTCTTTACATCGGTCTGTTCCAGGGCTTGGCGATTTATGGGCTGGTAGATAAGAACGACTGGTTATCAGAACACCTCATTGTGGCCTATCCACTCTGGCTGGTTGTGCTGGTTTGGCCTGTGCTTCTCATGCTTAGCGTAAAACAGCATGACTACTTGCGTGCGTTCAAGTGGGTTACGGGTTTTACTATTTTGCTCGCTTTGTTGGCCGCGTATACAGGATGGCAGGCTTCCCCGCATGAAGAATTCGATGTGATCTTCTCGCCGTTTGAATACGTGCTGCCTACGCTGGTCGCAATCTTTGTCGCTCTCATTCACCTCCAGCCGGCGATATGGCGCACCGAACCTGACTACGAGACCTTCTTCACCTTATCCTGGCGGAATTTTTTAACTGTCGGACTCTCCTTGGCTCTAGTTCTCGGTGTCACGCTCATACTCTACCTTTGGGAGTTGCTCTTTGAGACCATCGGGGTTTATTTTTTTAGCATTCTCTTTGATAAGGGGTGGTTCCTGTTCCCAGTACTTGCTATGTCCTTCGCCTTCGGATTGCAGAATTTTCGTGCTGCAACTACCGTTATCGACAGCATGTCTTCCTTGCTCATGCGACTTATGTGGTTGTTGCTACCGCTATTGGCACTCCTATGCGCCAGTTTTCTCGTAACTCTTCTTTTTACCGGGTTGCAACCCCTTTGGGACACGGACTGGGGCACTGAGATTTTGATATTAGCAAATCTTTTGAGTCTGTTTTTCCTCAACGCGGTGTATCAGACCGGTTCAAGCCGTCCCTATCCGCTGTTGGTGCACAGGGCGTTGACCTTTGTTATCGCTCTGCTTCCCATTTTTTCCGCCCTTTCTTTATACGGTCTCGCGCTCCGCATTGCCCAGTATGGATGGACGATATCTAGATGTTGGGCATTTTTGATTATCGCTCTTATGGCACTCTTTTCGCTTGGATATGCCTACCTCATTGTTCGGCGGCGAAGTGACTGGCCTTCGGGTCTGCCATGGATCAACAAGCATGTGTCTTGGGTTGTGCTCGCGAGTCTGTTGCTAACGACTTCTCCTCTGCTCGATTTTCGGGTTATATCCGCATGGAGTCTATTTTCGGCAGTCGCATCCGGAGAAACTCATATTGATGATTTGGATGTGGAGTATGTGCAGACATGGTTAGCACGGCCGGGCTACTTAAGACTGCAGTCTCTCCTCTCCTCGCTTGAAAACTCTGATCCGGAAGCAGCTCAGAATCTGCGTGCCCGAATAGAAAACAAAGCAGGCATGACGGAAGTAGAAGTGCCGCGCAATTGGACAGTTGAACAGAAGGCACAGATTGTCATGAGACCCGAGTCTATAGACATCCCTAGAGAACTAGAGGAAGTAATTAACCGGAATCATGACGGGCCTCCCGATTTTATATTTCGAGTGGACTTGGGCGGAGAAGGGGAGGCCTATGAAATTGTGAGTATGGAAATTTTTGATATTGATGGCGAGGCAGTCAGTGCCAGGGCCCGGTGCTGGCAGAAATTGGCAGTCCCTAGGGCGGGAACAAGTTCCTGGTTTGAGTGTGGTTATTCAACTGTGACATGGGGGCCACGGGATGAGTTTTTTCAGGAGCTTAGGCAAGGCGATTTTCGAGCTGTCACGCCTAAAAGACCTGATAAGAACCTGCAGGTTGGGAGACATGTGTTTGAGTTTTTAAGATAAAAGTTTATTAGTGGCCTTTTCGCACCCTCGCTTCCATATTTAACGCACTAAAGACGAACTTTGTTTAACATCCTTTATAGTTTTTGCGCATGCATTCGCGGGCAAGGGCATGAGCTTTTTTAATTTGGTCCGAGGTCATTTTTTCAGCAATCGAATTACTTTGCGCAATGGCACCATAAACCCCATTTGCAACTGCAAGGTTTGTCCACATATGAGCGTAGACCTGGTTTCGTACTATTCCGCGTCCTTGTTCGTACATCAGGCCCAATGCTTTTTGGGCCAGAGCAAATCCCTGTTCGGCGGCCAATTCGTACCAGCGTGCCGCAGCCTTGTTATTTTGGGGAGAAATTTCTCCAAAATCATACATCTCACCAAAATGAAACTGGGCCATGGCATCTCCTTGTTGGGCAGCAAGTTCAAACCACTTTGCTGCTAACTTATTATTTTGAGGAACGCCGCGTCCACGTCTGTACATATAACCTAAATTGGTTTGGGCTCTATGGAATTCCTGTTCGGCAGCCAGTTTGTACCATTTCACTGCAGTCTCATCATTTTGAGGGACGCCAAGTCCTTTTCGATGCAGCAGGCCCAGCATGAACTGAGCCCCAGCAAGTTCCTGTTCGGCAGCCCGTCTATACCACTTCAACGCAATCTTGTAATTTTGGGGAACACCGTGTCCTGCCATGTATAGTCCAGCCAGGTTGAATTGAGCGTCAGCATTTCCTTGTTCAGCAAGAGGTTGCCATTCACGAAATGCTGTTTTGTAGTCGCCTGATTGCAGAGCGTCCCACCCTTTGCCAAAGTCGGCACTCCAGCTAATTGTTGCGCCAAATAGAAAGACGACAATGGCCGGGTATATAAAGGCGACTTGTTTTTTCATTTGTAATTAAGATAAAGAATACATGCCATGCATTGAGAAATTTAAACTTGCAGGGATGTAAATGCTATAAATAAGTGTGCAAGCACACGGCTTTATTTTTTATTCACTGCAGCGTGTGGCGAAACATTAACATAATTTAAGGTTTCTCAAATTTAAATCTCACTCTGGCATCCCTTCAGCAGGGCTTGAACTGGTTGCCAACCGTCGTTTCGGCATACGCCCGGCGCGCCAGGCCAGCCGTCCCGATTCCACCGCTAAACGCATGGCATGGGCCATCTGGACCGGGTTTTTAGCTTCCGCAATTGCCGTGTTCATCAAGACGCCGTCACATCCCAACTCCATAGCAATGGATGCATCGGAGGCAGTGCCGACGCCGGCATCCACCAGAATCGGAGTCGTGGCTTCTTCCAGGATGATCTGCAGCCAGTCGGGATTTCGGATGCCTCGTCCCGAGCCGATGGGCGCCGCCAGCGGCATGACTGCCACGCATCCCATTTCTGCCAGCTTTTTGGCGGTGATCGGGTCATCATTGGTATAGGCCATCACCTCAAATCCTTCCTCAATCAAAGTGCTAGCGGCGGCCAATGTTTGTGTCACATCCGGGTACAAGGTGCGTTGGTCGCCCAACACTTCCAGCTTGACCAGGTTGTGTCCATCCAGAAGTTCGCGCGCCAGTCGGCAGACCCGTACGGCATCCTCGGCCGTGTAGCAGCCGGCGGTATTGGGCAGGATCGTGAACTGGTCGGGAGGCAGCACATCCAGCAAATTAGGCGCATCTGCATCTTGACCGATATTGGTGCGGCGCAGCGCAACGGTGACGATTTGCGCACCCGAAGCGATTACCGCGTCTCGGGTTTGTTCCAGGTCGCGGTATTTCCCGGTGCCAACAAGCAGGCGGGACGTGTAATTGCGTCCGGCAATGACCAGGGTATCGTCGTCCATAATCAGCCACCACCGATGGCGCGAATAATTTCAACCGAATCTCCGGAATTCAGCACATGCTGAGGCCACTGAGACCGAGGGATAATCTGGCGATTGACTTCCAGAGCGAGACGTCCGTCAAGTTGCAACTGCCGGACGAGGTCTGCCGCCGTTGAGGCGTCCGGGCAGGAGTGCGCAGCACCGTTGACGGTCACGTCCATGGCAATCGCTATTTACGGTTCAGAGTTCCGCCGGGTTGAAGACTCCGAATATCCGCTGCAGTTTCCCGTCTGCGACCTCGATAAAATCGCAACCCCGAAGCGTGACGGCTTTGCCGCTGGGTTCCTGGTCGCCCAAAGGTCCGGTATTGGTGCCGAACAGCAGCCAAGGCACTGCAATTTGCCCGATACTGGTGGGCATTTGTCCGATCAATTCCAACTTGAGATCAGGGAAAGCCGTAAAAAGAGCTTGGGCGTAGGAGCCGATGGCCTCTCCTGACAAGGGGCCGCCTGTGGCAGGGTCCTCGTAGGTTCCATCGGGTGCAAACAAGTCAACAATGGCTTGGGGGTCATGGGCATCCCAAGCGGCGAAGTAGGCTTCAATTAGTTCTGTGGCATTCATTTGGTTGCCTCCAAGGCTTGGTCTAGGTCATTCAAAATATCATCA
Organism: uncultured candidatus Poriferisulfidus sp.; assembly: GCA_965221375.1. Lineage (GTDB taxonomy): Bacteria > Pseudomonadota > Gammaproteobacteria > Poriferisulfidales > Poriferisulfidaceae > Poriferisulfidus. The sequence continues at coordinate 701,730 of OZ244883.1, forward strand.
ATATCTTCGATGCCGACAGACAGTCGGATTACTTCCGGTCCGGCTCCTGCGGCGGTTTTTTGCTCGTCGCTAAGTTGGCGGTGAGTCGTGGATGCGGGGTGCACAATCAGGGAACGGGTATCTCCGATGTTGGCCAGATGCGAAAAGAGTTTTACATTTTCAACAACTTTTACGCCACTTTCGTAGCCGCCGCGCACACCGAACGTAAACACGGAGCCTGCGCCGTTCGGGCAATAGTGTTGGGCCTTTTCGTAATAAGGGCTGGAGGGCAGTCCGGCATAGGACACCCATTCAACCTGGTCGTGTTGTTCCAACCACTGGGCGGCGGCAAGGGCATTGGCGCTATGTTGACGCATGCGCAGCGGCAAGGTTTCAGTACCCGTCAAGGTCAAATACGCATTCATGGGTGACATGGTCGGCCCCAAATCCCGCAAACTGACGGCGATAGAGTAGACGGTATATGCCAGGGGGCCGAATTTTTCGGTAAATGTCAGGCCGTGATACGCCGGATCGGGTGTCGTCAAATGAGGGTATTTGCCACCTTGCGACCAATCAAAATTCCCGGAGTCGATCACAACGCCTCCGATCGCATTCCCGTGTCCGGACAGGAATTTGGTGGTGGAATGCACCACAAGGTCGGCGCCGTATTCAATGGGGCTGCACAATGCCGGGGTTGCCAGCGTATTGTCAATCACCAGAGGCACGCCGTGCTCATGGGCTACGCCGGCCAAAGCTTCGATATCGCACATGATGCCGCCGGGATTGGCGAGGCTTTCGCTGAAGATCGCGCGGGTCCGTTCGTTGCAGGCCTGACGAATAGCGTCGGTGTCGTCGGGGTCCACAAAAGTCACTTTCCAGCCCAAGCGGGCAAAAGCATGTCCGAATTGGGTGATGGAGCCGCCGTAGAGTTTGTTGGAAGCCACAAATTCGTCACCGGCGCGCATCAGGCCGAACAGTGAGAGCATCTGCGCGGAGTGCCCCGAGGCGGTGCATACGGCGCCGACTCCTCCCTCCAAATTGGCGAGACGCTCCTGCAGGGCGCTTACGGTGGGGTTGGTCAGGCGCGAATAAATAAAGCCCGACTCTTCCAGGTTGAACAGGTTGGCGGCATGTTCGACATCGCGGAACACAAAGGCGACGGATTGATGCACCGGGGTGACACGCGCTCCGGTCGTGGGGTCCGGCGGGGTGCCGGCGTGAACGGCCCGGGTTTGCAAACCCTGAGTTTTTTCTGTGGTCATAAATATTTAAGCCTCATTGGCGTAAGCAGCTTTAAAGCGGTTTTTGTTATCGACGTAATGTGCGGCAGAGTAGCGCAAATATTCCAGTTCCTTGTCGGTCAATTCACGGATTTTGCGTGCCGGGCTGCCCACCCACAAATGACCGCCTTCCAGTTGTTTGCCCGGCGGCACCAGACAACCCGAACCAATCATGGTGTCGGCAGCGATGACGGAACCGTCCAGCACAATGGCGCCCATACCGATTAAGCACCGGTCACCAATGGTGCAGGCATGCACGGTGGCGTTATGGCCGATGGTGACATCGTCGCCGATGGTGGTGGAGAACCCGCCAGGGAAAAATTCGCAATCGTGGGTGACATGCACGACGCTGCCATCCTGGATATTGGTACGGTTGCCGATACGAATGGAATGCACGTCGCCACGGACCACCGTCATCGGCCAGATGGAACTGTCTTCTCCCAGATGTACGTCGCCGAGCACCAAGGCTTGTGCATCAACATACGCGCTCGGGGCGATGTGCGGGGTGATACCTTCAAAAGAGCGAACGGTCATCGGCGGTAAAACGGTGAATAGTTCAGGGTATTGTAGGGGATACGGGCATCAGACTCGGGCGTCGTTGTGTGCGATTAAAATCGGAAAATTCGTCAAGGTTGCCTACAATTGACTTGGCGGTTGCAGCGAAAAATTTGGTGATGGCACATTCCTCCGACGGCGTTTTTGTGACAGGTACGGACACGGGTGTCGGCAAGACTTGGGTCGCCGTCCATATCATCCAGGCATTGCGTCGTTACCCTCTGTCAGTGTGTGCGCTCAAGCCGGTTGAGTCCGGTTGCGTGAAATTCGGAGAGGCTTTATGGCCCCGGGATGCCGCGCAGTTGCGTCAGGCTGCAGGGCAAAAAAAGGTCGATGAGGTCGTGAAATTCGCGCTGCACCTGCCTGTTGCCCCAGCTGCGGCGGCACAGAGAGAGGGAATACAGTTTGATCTGGAAGATTTAGTGCAGTTCTGTGCGCGGGATCAGTTACGAGTTGTGGAAGGGGCAGGCGGCTGGCGGGCGCCCCTGGCTCCGGATGGCGATTGCCAGACACTTGCCCAGCGTTTGGGTTTGCCGGTGCTGGTGGTGGCAAAAGATGTCCTGGGCGCAGTCAATCACACATTATTGACCTGCGAAGCCGTGCGAAAGGCAGGCTGTCGACTGGCAGGCGTTGTCCTGAATCAGCAAACTGCTCCGGAAATCTCTTGCTCAAACAGTGACTTGATTGCCCGACTGCTGCCGGATGTGCCGTTATGGCAAACAGGGCCGAATACATGGCTGGATGAAGATCACGAATCTGCGCTTTTGAAAACGTTTGCAGACTTGCCGGACCTGCCGCCAAGTCCAGCGGAAAGGTATACGACCGAAGAGGCTGAACCCCAACTCGAGGATTTGCTAAAACCGCCGGTGCATTCCCATCATGCCTGAATTACCGGAAGTGGAGACGGTGCGCAGTGGGTTGGCGCCACATCTAGTCGGGGAGACGGTCGACCGAATGATTATCCGGCAGCGGCAGTTGCGCTGGCCGATCAGTCGAGCGTTGCCGACGGCGGTTGCAGATCAGACGGTGGCGGCTGTGGAACGCCGCGCCAAGTATTTACTGTTCAAGATGACGGAGGGGTGCATCATCTGGCATTTGGGCATGTCCGGGTCGTTTCGCATTCTGCAGGATCCGCCCCGCGCCGGCAAACATGATCACGTCGACGTGCTGCTGGCAAATGGCGCGACGCTCAGATTTCGGGACCCGCGCCGGTTCGGCAGTCTGCATTGGACGCGCCGGGATCCTTTGAGGCACCCACTGCTGAGTGATCTTGGGCCTGAGCCGTTGAGTGGAAATTTTGATGGGACCTGGCTGCATGAGCGGGCGCGGGGACGTCATTTGGCCGTCAAAAACTTTCTGATGGATGCGAGGGTGGTGGCGGGCGTGGGCAATATCTACGCTAGTGAAGCATTGTTTGAGGCAGGTGTTTTGCCGTCGCGGGCGGCGGGCCGCATCAGTTTGAGACGCTATCAGCAACTGGCGCAAGCGGTCAAAGAAGTATTGGAGCGGGCCATCGCAGCAGGAGGTACAACCCTCAGGGACTTTACCTTGGCCGATGGCCAGCCGGGATACTTTGGGCAGGACTTGAACGTTTATGGCCGCGCCAAAGCGGCGTGTCCGCGATGTCGACAGCCTATCCGCCGCTGTGTGATCGGCCAGCGCTCCAGCTTTTACTGCCCTCGTTGTCAGCGGTAAATCACGCTTCGCAAGCTTTTGGTGAAATCCGATTTCCAAAACGATTGAACCAAAGGGAACTTTTCAAAACTAAATGCTCTAATAACCTATAGGGGGCTTTGTGGCAAGCTGAAACATTAATCACCATTTCAAATACTTGTTTGGTAAAAGGCGAAAATATGGTTATTGCAAGCAACGCTCTTGTACCTAGTCAAACAGTCCTGCCGCAAGGGCCGGGAAAAAGCGATTCATTACTCGAGAGTCTGCGGATAGGACTGCAGAACTTCGAACCGCGGGAGCGGGATATCGTCACGCGCCGGTTGGGCATCGGTCAAAAAGCGGAAACCCTTCAAATCATTGCCACTGATTACGGGATGACGCGCGAGCGGGTTCGGCAAATCGAAAAGAATGTGGTTCAGAAGTTTCTCCGGCCCCTTGGCGAAGACCGTGATTTGACGCAACGCCTCAAGCGCTTGATGGTGCCCTCCAGGTCGCCGCTGACCCTGCAGGAGGCGGTCAACAGAGATTCCTGGTTTAAAGATATGGAGTCAAACCCGCAGTTGTTTGGAAATCTGGTACGCTTGACATGCCGCAAAAAAATTCATGTGCTGTGCATTAATCATCGCCACTACCTCAGTCGGATCTCCATAGGGACTTGGAAAACAGTTTCAGGCGAAGCGAGCGCTCTGTTGAAGAAAAAAGGCTGTTCCGAGCGGTGGCCGGAAGCCTATGCGCGCGCCGCCGTGCGGCAATTATTGCCACGCGAAGGAAAAGAATTTGCCCAGTTGCTATGGGATCATGCATCGCGGCAATGTAACTTCGCAATTGCATCCGATGGCACCCGGGTGCTGGCGGCTTATGGATGGGGGGCAGAAGCGTGGGTTCGTGTACTGCTTTTGGAATCGAATGTGCCGCTGCACTACACCGAGCTGGCAAAAGGCGCTTCCCGACGCGCTCGCAGAGCACTGGATATTCGAAGAGTGCACGGGGCGGCTCAGAATGAAGGGTTGCTACTGGGATGTGGCATCTATGGTCTGCGTCATCATATTCCTTTTTCTGATAACTATTTGGCGTCAATCTGTGCTTATGCCGAAGGCATTGTGAATTCCGGAATGCCCGGAAAACAATGGCATGCGTCGGAAATTTTGGATGAACTGAAGCGGCAGCGTCCGGATGAATGTCAGCACTTGGATAAATATGTGTTGAATTACGCCCTGTCCCAATCGCAGATATTGGAATCATTGAAAAGACTGGTATGGGTCGTCAAATCAAACGCGACTCCCAGCCAGCGTGTCGACCTGCGCCATGCGGTGATCAGAATTGTGAAGCAGGAGGGCCGGCCGATGACGACGCGCGAAATCAAGGGGAGACTGCAGCGCTTCCGGGGAGTGAACTCGACATTTAGTGTGATACCGATGGGGCCTTTGGTACGAATCAAACCCGGGGTGTGGGGGATTCAGGGGCGGGATGTGTGAAGAGGACCTGCTCGGCAGTCTGAATATTTTTTAGTGTTGGTGTACTTTTGCGGAGCCGATGCCGCGGGGGTCGGAAGCGGCCTGTAGCTGCTGGGTTTGCTGATCCCAAATCACGACCTGCATGTTGCCCCAAGACTTGTTTGCCTCCAGGGTGTGCCCTAACTCAGACAAAGACTGCAGGTCTTCGTTGAGGGCTTCGGGTTCGAAGAAGATTTTGTCCGGCAACGCCTGGTGGTGAATCCGAGCCTGGGAGACCATCGCCGCGGCGTCGGCACCTTGCAGAAAATCCAGTAGGCCCAGCAACACCATGGTGGTAATGCGGCTGCCTCCTGGGGTGCCAAGCAACGCGAGGCGGTCCGGGGTGCGTACCGCGGTGGGCCCCATTGAGGACAGCATGCGCTTGCCGGGAGCGATGGCATTGGCGTCGCTGCCGACCAGTCCATACAGATTGGCGGCACCGGGCTTGGCGGAAAAGTCGTCCATTTCATTATTCAGCAGGATGCCGGTGCCGGGGGCGACAAAACCGGAACCCATCAAACCGTTGACGGACAAAGTGGCGCTGACCCAATTGCCCTCGGAGTCCAGAATGCTGAAATGCGTGGTATGGCCTTCTTTGGGAGGTTCCAGATAAATGCGGCTTGAAGGGGTGGCACGCTGGGGATCGAAGTTGGTCATCAGCGTATCGGCATGTTCCCGACTCGTCAGGCGAGTGACCGGGACTTCCACATGATCAGAATCCCCAAAATATTGCGCACGGTCTATATAAGAGCGGCGCAGCGCTTCGATTAAGCGATGGGTGCGCGATGTCTGGGATGAATCATCAAGCCAGTCTTCTCCCAGCATGTTGAGGACTTGCGCAAGCATCATGCCGGTTGCGGAAGGCAAAGGAGCACTCGTGATATGGGCGTCGCGCCATTTGAATTGAATCGGTTCGCGTTCGATGGTCCGGTATTGGGCGAGATCGTCCAGTGTCCAGATGCCGCCGTGCCGGCGTACCCCGTCGACCAGTTTTTCGGCAAAGGAGCCCTGGTAGAAAGTCTGCGCGCCTTCGGTGGCAAGCATCTCCAAAGTATTGCCGAGGTCGTCCTGTACGAAAGGTGCCGATGGGTCGTCAAACAGAAAAACCGACGAGGAAGGGTAGCGTTTCAACACCTCGATACGCGCTTGTATTGCTCCGGAAAGGCGGTCATCCATGGCCACTCCGACTCGGGCGGCTTGGATCGCAGGCATCAAGTTCTGTTGGAGCGGCAATTGTCCGTAGTTTTCGGCCAAATGATGCCAGGCGGCCGCCAAGCCAGGGATGCCGGCGGCCAAGGGGCCGTTGAGGGCCCGGTCGCGGTCGACCTCACCACTCTCGTCGAGGTACATGTCGCGGTGTGCTTCGAAGGGTGCCCGCTCACGCGCATCCAACATCGTGGTATGGTTGCGGACTTTGTGATGCAGCAGGAAAAATCCGCCCCCGCCGAGTCCGGAGCCGTAGGGTTCCACGACGCCGAGTACGGCAGACACGGCAATGGCGGCATCGAATGCGTTGCCGCCTGCATCAAGAACTGAAGCGCCGGCCTCGGTCGCGAGTGAATGCGCCGTTGCCAGGGCATAGCCCGGAGGGGCGGCAAGGCAAGTAGGGGAGGTTGCGAGTAAAAAAACGCCGATAACTGCGTTTTTTTGAAATCTTGTGTTCACGCCGAAGCCGTTGTGATCAGTTTTTCTGCAGTTTTGCAGTTAGCATTCGCTCCACTTCTTTGGGGGTGAAGTGCGAGATGTCGCCTCCCAGTGCGGCCACTTCCTTGACCAGGGATGAAGACACAAAGGCGTATTCCTTGTCGGGGGTCAAAAAAATGGATTCCAGATCGGGCGCCAATTGCCGGTTCATGCTGGCGAGCTGAAATTCATATTCGAAGTCGGAAACTGCGCGCAGTCCTCGAATGATGGCTTGGGCTCCCTGGGCGTGCGCAAAGTCCACCAGCAACCCTTGAAATGCCACCACTTCGGCTTGGTCCGCCACATCGGCCAATGCCAGGCGCGCCATTTCCACGCGCTCTTCCACGGTAAAAGTGGCCTCCTTGAGGGGAGCCGTGCTGACCGCTACGATCAGGCGATCAAACAGGCGCAAGGCACGATGGGCCAAATCCACATGCCCAAAAGTGATGGGATCGAAAGTTCCCGGGTAAATGGCGCAACGGGACATGAAGAAGGCAGGGTTCGAAGGTTTTCCTATTGTAAAACGAAAGACAAAGAAGGGAAGGAGGGTGTTGTTGCGTGATTAATCGAACTAGGGGCGGTCAAGGGGCGCGGCAGCGAACAAGTGGTAGCCGACTTGGCCGGCGGTTTTGGATTTTAGGATTGTCCAGGTCTCAGGAACCTTCAAACCCCAATTCGCCGGGGACTCCACATACGCGAGGCTGGATTCTTTGAGCATGTTGGAGGCTGCCAGACGGGAGCAGGTTTGTTCCAACAATTGGTTGCCGTCGCTAAAAGGGGGATCGATGAAGACCACATCAATGCGGCCGGAATGTTGATCAATGTAGTCCAAGGCATTCGTGCACAGGACTTCAATCTGCATCGCATTGAAACTCTGCACGGAGTGCTTCAGGCATTGCGCCACCTGGCGATCCTGGTCGACAAGGGTGACTCGCTGGGCGCCGCGCGAGGCGGCCTCGAACCCTAAAGCGCCGCTGCCGGCATAGAGATCTACGCAGGTCGCGTCTTCAATCTCGGAGGCCAGCCAATTAAAAACGGTTTCTTTGATGCGGCTGGGGGTGGGCCGTACTTCCGGGCACGGCGGAACTTTCAGATAGCGGCCGCGCCACATGCCGGCAATGATGCGGACGCGCTGAGGCAGGCGTTTTTCAGGACGGGTTTTGGCCACCGACAACGACGGTGATGAGTTTGTCGGGATCGAGGGTGCTTTGAAAAGCTTCGGTGATCTGCTCGTGGGTGACGGCTTCGATGCGGTCCGTCCAGGTATCCAGATAATCAAGCGGCAGTCGGTAATAACCGATCATGGAGAGATAGCGGATCATGCTGGCGTTGCCGGCGATACGCAGAGGGAATCCAAGAGTCAGGTTGCGGCGGCTGTGAGCCAACTCTTCCTCGGTGGGGCCACTGGCGACAAATTTTCGGATTTCTTCGTGAACCAACTCCACAGCTTCCTCGGCTTGGCGGCCTTGAGTCTGCAGACCAAGCTGGTAGGGTCCGCGCAGGCGCAGAGGGAAGAAATAACTGTAGACCGAATAAGCCAATCCCCGATTGGATCGAACTTCCTGCATCAGCCGCGATGAAAAGCCGCCCCCTCCCAGCGTGAAATTACCGAGGTACAGCGGAAAATGCTGAGTTTGCCCTCGGGCCACGCCTAATTGGCCCACGTACACATGTGCCTGGGTCGAGGGATGCGGAATGATTAGTTTCTGTGCCTCGCTGGGAGCTTGCGGTATCGGCAAATCCTCGGGTGCAGGTCCCTGGGGGAGCGCCTGCGCGATCTGTTCGGCGATGGCTTCGGCTTCCTGGCGGGTCAAGGCGCCGACCATAGCGATCACCGCGCCGCCATGGGCAAGATGCCGCCGATAAAATTCCATGACATCTTCGCGTTGAATTGCCTGTAGAGAAGCTTCCGTACCGGTTGCAGGCGACGCATACGGATGATCGCCGTACAGCGCTCGGTAAAACGCCTGTCGTCCTATGGCCCCCGGGTCCTCGGCCAGTTTTTTGAGTCCGACCTGCATTTGTTCGCGCCGTTGCTCCAGTTGCTCGGCCGGAAAGTCGGGCTGACTCAGTACGGTCACAAAAGTGTCGAGCGCCGACTCACGCCATTCCGCATCGGTGAGAGTACGCAGCGAGAGAGCAGCCCGATCAAGCTGCACTTCGTAATCGTATACAGCTCCAACATTTTCAAAGGCTTGCGCAATTTGATCGGCATCTAATCCGCCCGCGCCCCGTTGGAGCATGGACAAGGTCATCATGGCGAGTCCGGGCAAGTCCGCATCGCGGCTGTGACCCGCTTCCAGAGTCACTTCGATGTCCAGCATAGGGATTTCCGGGGCGGCGATGAAGTACACCGGAGTGTCGTTCGTACTGCGCCAGTGCTCAATTTGCGGGGCGGCATGCGCTAGCCCACCCAAGGCGCATCCCAGGACGCCCAACAACCAAAAACGCTTAATCATTTAATAAGGGCGCACCTGCGAATGAGCTGACTTCACAGGTTGCACGGTAACGGTGGTTCGCGAGTCGGTATCCAGATAGCGTTGTGCGACTTCTTGGACTTGCGCGGCAGTCACGGCCTGATAACGCGCGACGAGATCCTGCTCCACCTCCCAGCCGAGTCCGTTGGTTTCCAGCATCCCAATCATGTAGGCACGGTGGCGTATGGAATCTTGCGCGTAGACCATGTGGGCGATGACTTGCGCACGAGTCCGCTGCAGTTCTTCCTCGGTCACCGGATTTTCGAGCAAATCAGCAATTTCCGCGTCAAGGGCCTGCTCGACCTCCGCAATGGAATGCCCAGGGGCCGGGGTGCCGCTCAGTACGAATAGGCTGTTGCGTTTGCTGTACAGATAATAGGAGGCGCCGGCACTGGCGGCAATGCGCTGATCCCGCACCAAACGCTTCTGCAGTCGTGAAGCTCGACCTCCGTCCAGAATGGAAGACAGCATGGACAAGGCGTAGGCCTCCCAGCGCTGTGCTTCGGGAAGCTGGGCCAGGGTCGGGGTTTTGAAACTCGTGATTAGATAGGGAGTTTGGGCGGGAATACGCAGTACGACGCGCCGCTCACCGCGCTGAGGGGGCTCGTGGCGTTGCGGCAGGGAGGGAACCGGACGCGCGGGAATCGATCCGAAATGGGTTTGCGCCATGCGAAAGATCTGCTCCGGATCAACATCGCCCACCACAATCAATCGGGCATTGTTGGGGCTGTACCATTGCTGATGCCAGTCACGCAATTTGGCTTGGTCCAGTTGCGCAATGTCGCTCATCCAGCCGATTACCGGTTGGCCGTAGGGGTGGTTCTGAAATGCGGTGGCCTGCATTTGCTCAAAAGCGGCGGCCTCCGGCTGATCTTCGGTGCGCAGACGACGCTCTTCCTTGACGACTTTTAGTTCTTTTTCCACATCGGCCACAGCCAAAGACACATTCTGCATACGGTCGGCTTCCATCTCAAGGGCTATTTCCAACTCGTCGCGTCCCAGCAGTTGATAGTAGGCGGTGTAGTCGCGACCGGTAAACGCATTGTCGCGCCCGCCTCGGGCCGCAATCGTGCGGCTGAAGGATTCCCCGGGATGCTTCGGCGTGCCGCGAAACATCATATGTTCAAGGGCATGACTGATGCCGGTCAGGCCCGGCGGCTCATCTGCGGCACCCACGCCGTACCAGAGTTGGCTGATGACAACGGGGGCTCGGGTGTCGGTCTGCACCAGCACCTTCAGGCCGTTTTCAAGCGTGGTGGAATAGACCTGCGCCGCTTGCGCGCTGGAAAACCCCAGCAGGGCTGCGGTCAGTAGCAAACAAATATTCCGGAGCCTGCCCCCAAAGGTTCCTTGCGAAGGAGTGGTGAGATTTACAGGCAAGCGCACGTCATGTGGGCGGGTTGTGGGTCCATCCAATATGTAAGTGGGGCGGCGCTCCAAAAGCTGAAAAAGGAGAAAACAACTCTGGAGCAGCCTGCCCTCATGCCGAGAGAGGGGGTAAGGAGGAACTCCCGGCCCGCCTAGTATAGCCAAAATTGGGCGGGAGGGGAACCATGAGGCGATAGAGAAGCCTAAACTATACAACCGGGGCCTGCTTAAAATCAGCACTTTCCCTCAATTTAGATAAACTTTTCAATCAATTATCACAGAAAGGGAGAGGGCTTGAAATTTGACGCAATCGCCCTAAATTTGTAAAATAAGTGTTGACGCAGGGACTTTTTCTGCGCCACCATGAGATATTGATGACACAGGTCTTGACGGAACCGATCCACAACTTGCCGATTGTAACCGGCAATATGGCCCATTATGTGCAAATGGCCCATAGTCTGCCGGTGTTGACGGCGGAGGAAGAATACGCCTTGGCGCAGCGTTTGCGCGAGGAAGGCGATGTGGAAGCGGCTCGGGAATTGGTGTTGCGCAATCTGCGTTTCGTAATTCATGTGGCCCGAGGCTACGCCGGCTATGGCTTGCCGATGGAGGACCTGGTGCAGGAAGGCAGCATTGGTCTGATGAAAGCGGTCAAGCGCTACGACCCGACGGTCGGGGTTCGACTGGTCTCGTTCGCAGTGCACTGGATTCGCGCTGAAATCCACGAGTATGTATTGCGCAATTGGCGAATCGTCAAAATGGCAACCACCAAGGCGCAGCGCAAATTGTTTTTCAATTTGCGTAAAGCCAAAAAGCGGTTGGGCTGGATGAACCAGGAAGAGGTCAACACGGTGGCCAAGGACCTGGGCGTGACGGCAAAAGAAGTTCGGGACATGGAAAACCGTCTCAATAGCCCGGATATGCCGATGGATGTCGACTCCGATGACGAGCATGGGCCACGTTCGCCGCTGACCTATTTGGCGGCACCGGATGCCGATCCGGCGCAGACCGTCGAGAGTGAGGACTATACAAAAGCCCGCAGCGAGTCACTGCATTTCGCGCTTGAAGGCTTGGATGAGCGGGCGCAGGAAATTGTGAAACGCCGCTGGCTGGGTGAAAAGAAAGCGACCCTGCATCAGTTGGCGGAAGAGTATGGTGTTTCGGCCGAACGGGTTCGGCAGATTGAAGCGGCAGCGATGAAAAAAATGCGGCAGGCTCTGGCCTAAACCGCTTCTCCCGTTTTACGACAGTTCCTGTACGCCGGCACGGATTGTGTCGGTCAGTTGGGTAATTTCGGCTGGCTGAATGACAAACGGAGGCATCACATACACGTAGCGGTGAAAAGGCCGCAGCCATACCCCGTGGGCGACCGCCCACGCTTGCCAGGCCTCGACATCCACCGGCGCGGTCATTTCGACGACGGCGAATGCACCCAGAATCCGCACATCGGCCACGGCAGGGATGTTCTGCAACGGCATCAGTTGCTCTTCAAGTAATTTCTCCAAGGCCGCCACTTGAGCGCCAAAATCATCTTCGAGCAATAAGTCCAGACTGGCGAGCGCCGCTCGGCAGGCAAGGGGATTCCCCATGAAGGTCGGGCCATGAAGAAAAGGACCCGCGCGGCTGATGGTGTCAGCGATTTCGTCGCGCACCAGAGTCGCCGCGAGGCTGAGCATGCCTCCGGTGAGTGCCTTGCCGACGCACATCAGATCGGGAGTCACCTCGGCGTGTTCGCAGGCAAACAACTTGCCGGTACGCCCAAAAGCGGTCGCAATTTCGTCGGCGATCAGCAAGACATCGTGCTGCGCACATGATTGCGCCACATGAGCGAGAAAAACCGCCGGATAAGGATGAAACCCTCCCGCACCTTGCAGAATGGGCTCCAAAATGACGCCGGCAATCTGGTCTTGATGAGCCTTCAAGTCCGCATCAAAGCGCTGGCAGGCTTGTTGTAGCACTTCGGCGTCGCAATGGGCAGCAGGCGGTCGCGGAGTGAAAAACTGCTCTGGCACATGGGTGCGGAAACGTTCATGCAGGCTGTTGTCCGGGTCGCTGACGGACATGGCGGAAAAGGTATCTCCGTGGTAGCCGCCACGTAAAGCCAGAAAACGACATTTCTCCGGTCGTTTTTCAGCCTGCCAATATTGCAGCGCCATTTTTAGGGCAACTTCGGTGGCGACCGAGCCGGAATCGCAAAAAAACACCCGGTTGAGATCGCCCGGCGCTAGGGCAGCCAGACGGGCAGCGAGTCGACTGGCGGGTTCATGGGTCAAGCCGCCGAACATAACGTGGGGCAGGGTGCCGGCCTGCTCCTGCACGGCGCGTACCAAGGCAGGGTGGCGGTAGCCATGGATGGCACACCACCAGGAAGCCATACCGTCAATCAGTTTTCGGCCATCGGCGAGCAGCAAATGCACGCCGCTGGCGCCGACAATGGGATAAGCCGGTTCAGGTGCAGGTGCGTAAGGATGCCAGACGTGTTGCCGGTCCCATGCAGCCCATGCGGGCGGTGCCCCCATCAGTCTGGATGAATCTCCAACTCGTGAGTGATGGTGGCGGTTTGGCCGAGCATGAGTGAGGCCGAGCAGTATTTATCCAGTGACAACTCCACGGCGCGGCGCACCTGCGCCTCGGAGAGGTTGGGCCCATAGGCCAGGTAACGCAAATGGATACGGGTGAAAACCTGCGGAATTTCCTCAGCTCGTTGCGCCTCCATTTCCAGTTCCAGCCGCTTCAAGGGTTGCCGGGCGCGTTCCAGCATGCCGACAATATCGTAGGCGCTGCAGCCGCCCATGCCCAGTAACAGCATCTCCATGGGGCGCGTGGCGAGGTTGCGGCCTCCGTGTTCAGGGGCACCGTCCATGACCACCGTGTGTCCGCTGCCGGACTCGCCGACAAAGGTGCGGTGTTCTTGCCAGGTGACGCGCGCTTTCATGTGTCTTTCAGCAAATCGGCCAGTGCAGCCCCGGGATCCTCAGCTCGCATGAAGGTCTCTCCGATCAAAAAAGCATGCACGCCCCCGGCACGAATGCGGGCGATATCTTCAGAGGTGCGGATGCCGCTTTCCGCAACCATCAAACTGTTTTCGGGGGCTTGTGGAGCCAAAGCCAACGTCGTGTCGAGTGTCACTTCGAAAGTTTGCAGATTGCGATTGTTGATGCCGATCAGATTGGCGTCCAGTGCGGCGGCACGGGCCAGTTCTTCCTCGTCGTGCACTTCCACTAATACGTCCAGACCAAAAGAACGGGCCAGTTGATGCAGTTCCTTTAATTCATCATCGCCCAGCGCAGCCACAATCAGCAGTAAGGCGGAGGCCCCCATGGCGCAGCTTTCATAAACCTGGTAGGGGTCAATGATGAAGTCCTTACGCAGAATCGGGAGACTGGAACCGCGTCGGGCGAATTCCAAAACCACTCCGGAACCTTTGAAATAATGCGCATCGGTCAAGACCGACAAAGCCGTCGCACCGCCGCGTTGGTAACTGCCGGCAATCTGGGTCGGATCAAAATTCTCCCGTAGCATGCCGCGACTCGGTGAAGCGCGTTTGAGCTCGGCAATGATGGCGGGGCGCTGTTGATCGACCGTGTGCTGAAGGGCGTCACGAAAGCCTCCCGGTGAAGGCTGCTCGCGCGCCATTTCCAGAAATGAGGCTTCCGAAACTTTCTGTTTGCGCTGGGCGATTTCGGTGCGTTTGTGCGCCAGAATCTCATCCAGAAGTTGCATCTTCCGTCTCTTGGCGCAGGCGCTGACTCACCCGTATCAGTTGATCAAATTTTGAGGCGGCAGCACCCGTCAGTGTGGCGCGGGCCTGTTCGATGCCGGCTTCGATGCTGTCCGCAATTTCGGCGACAAACAAAGCCGCGCCTGCATTCAGGCAAATCAAATCAGCCGCGGGAGAAGGTCGTCCCGAGAAGGCGTCGCGAATGATCTCCAGGCTGTGTTCGGCGGTCTTCGCCTGCAACTCCTGCAGCGGCGCTTTCTGCAGTCCCAATTGTTGAGGGTCCACTACGCCGGGGACCAGTTGCCCGCGATTGACCTGAACATAATCGGTGGGCGCATTCAGTGACAGCTCATCCATCCCGTCTTGAGAGTGGACGGTCATGGCGTGGGTGGTGCCCAACTCCATTAAAGTCTGGGCGTACGATTCCAGCCATTTGGCGTCAAACAGGCCGATGAGTTGATGGGTCGCGCCGGCCGGATTCGTCAGGGGGCCGAGCAAATTAAAAATGGTTCGGGTGCCGATTTCCCGGCGCACCGGAGCCGCATGGCGCATGGCCGGATGGTGTGAGGGCGCAAACAGAAAACCGATGCCAACTTCTTCGACGCACTGGCGCACTGCATCAGGCGGCAGATCGACGGCCACTCCGGCGGCGGCCAGCACATCCGCGCTGCCGCTGGTGGAACTCACGGCCCGATTGCCGTGTTTGGCGACCACCGCGCCGGCTGCCGCAGCGACAATCGCACTGGCGGTGGAGACATTGAACAAGCCGAGTCCGTCGCCGCCGGTGCCGCAAGTATCCAGTACGCAAGGCGCTTCGATGTGGATTCGGATCGAACAGGCGCGCATGGCTCGGGCGGCGCCGACAATTTCAGAGACCGCTTCACCTTTGTCGCGCCAGGCCAGCAGCAGGGCTTTGAGCAGGTCCGGTTCGACGTCTCCGGCCATGATGGCGCGCATGACGGCCTCCATTTGGGTGGCATCAAGATCGGTGCCGGCTTGGGCGGCCGCGAGGGCTTCTTCTGCTTTCATGCGCTGTCGAGAAAGTTCTGCAGCAGGCGATGTCCTGCCTCGGTCAAAATCGATTCCGGATGAAATTGCACCCCGAACACTGGCCATGTTTCATGCTGTAAGCCCATAATTTCCTCATCCTCGTCGTCGGTCCAGGCCGTGATGTTCAGACACTCGGGCAACTTGTCCCGATGTGCTGCAAGAGAATGATAACGGGTTGCGGTGAGGGGTTGTGGCAAATCCGCGAACAAGGCCTGGCCGTGATGCTTGATGGGAGAAGTTTTCCCGTGCATGATGCGTTGGGCGCGTCCAATGGCGCCCCCAAACGCCTGGGCGATGCTTTGGTGGCCGAGGCAGACGCCCAAGAGGGGAATTTGCCCGGCGAAAGCCTGCACCGCCGCGACGGAAATACCGGCTTCATTCGGGGTACACGGTCCCGGCGAGATGACCAGATGTTCCGGAGCCATGGCGCGAATCGCGTCCACGCTGGTTTGATCATTGCGCACGACCTTGACCTCTGCACCCAATTCGCCGAAGTACTGCACCAGGTTGTAGGTGAACGAATCGTAGTTGTCAATAATCAGCAACATAATTATGGCAATTCCTTGATTTTATTGGTATATTAAGCAAAAACAGCCATGGCAATAAAAATTTTAGTGACAGATAATTATGCTCTAGGTACCAAATTACCGGCTTTTAACCTAAAAAGGTAGCCTCGTAAAACTGCCTATTATCGCCGAAAACCAACCTCTCACACACATTAAAATTTGGCTAAATCATCTATGCATTTGTTGTCGCATAAAACCCCCTTGCTAAGATGACCGAAAATAACAATTAGAGGTCACCATGAAACAAACCGTTTTCTTAATTACGATTTCCATTATTCTGAGCGGATGTGTCAACAGCCAAGTTCAAGATTTTTCAGTTAAACCTGTTTTGACTGGAAATGCCGAACAAACCTCTCATCACTTGCAGCGCATCGCCATCCGAGTAGATAGTTCATCAGATGTTGGCGTTGCTAAAGAAGGACAAAAAGAATTGATAGAGCAGCTTCGCCCGTATGGTGTAGAGGTGATGCTTTGGACTGACATTTGTCCGCCAATTCGAACCTACAGCCTCGATGAAGAATTGGAATTGGCAAAAGTAAATAAGATTGAAGCACTTTTGAAAATTGGAATTGGCGCAAGCGCTAGGAACGCGGAGTTTTTAGGGATAGTTGGAAATAATTGGAGTTCGGGTGGCGGCTCAATTTACAACAGTAGTTATACCTACAGTGGAAGCAGCACCACCTCAGTTATTCCAATCATCAGACCTACCCGTGATACTAATTCAATCGCCATCGTACATGACGCTAAAGATGGCAGTATCGTATGGAGAGCATCGAGCGAAACCAATGCAGGCGGTAAGCTTTTCATGTCTGACAAGGCAACTGCTTCAAGTATGGTAAGTGAGTACCTTAAAGCGTTAGAAGCACGCGGCTTCCTCAAAAAGCCAGAAAAAGAAGATAAGCGTGAGACAGCGCTAGTAACACCAATTAAAGTGGCATCAACAGCCGCGCCAAGCAAAGGGAGAAACCTCATAGCAGTCTATGAACAATGTGTAGAAGATGTCCAGAGATTCTCCGGAGATTCATACAAAACTTGTATGTCAGCAGGTATACCTCACTGGATCAAAGACATGACGCTGGCCCAAAAAATGAATACGGCAAAAATGACTGATGATCAGGTTGATGCTTGCATGATTAGCTTCGACCTTCAATTAAAGTGCTTTAACAACCTAAGAAAATCTGCCTCCGCTGTAGATAAAGGCGCTGGAAAGAAATTAACGGACGCTTATAAAAGATACGAAGATGCGATTGGCAGGGTCTTGTCGAAAGAAATTTCGGTTGGAGATTTCAATAAGACAATTTTTGAGATAGACCAGTTTAGTAATTGATGGTGCTTCCCCACCTATATGGGTGGGCCTAGTACATTCCACCGAATTGCCAGAAATATACCTTGATTTCGTCCTCAAGCTATCCGAAAAAGTAGGGCTACCTCACGATGCATATGAAGACGCATGGGCTGTCTCACAAGAGAAGTTAGACGCAGTTCTACTTGCCACATTACTTGGCGTAGTATGACGTTATTGACTCAACCGCAAAGGTTGGCGACCTGGAGCAAGGCTTGAGCTTTGTGCATGGTTTCATGCCATTCCCGCTCCGGTATGGAATCGTAAACGATTCCGGCACCGGCCTGCACGTGAATTTGCTGTTGATGGATGATAGCAGTGCGGATGGCAATGGCGGTATCCAGGTTGCCGTCCCAACCGTAGTAACCGATAGCGCCGGCGTAGATGCCTCGACCGACCGGTTCCAGCT
The DNA here is from genome assembly GCA_965221375.1 of uncultured candidatus Poriferisulfidus sp. Lineage (GTDB taxonomy): Bacteria > Pseudomonadota > Gammaproteobacteria > Poriferisulfidales > Poriferisulfidaceae > Poriferisulfidus. The sequence continues at coordinate 719,327 of OZ244883.1, forward strand.
CGTCAATAATCTGCATGGCGCGGATTTTGGGAGCGCCGCTGACGGTGCCGGCCGGGAAGGTGGCCCGCAAGACATCCATGGTCGAGGTGTCGGCGGGGAGTCGGCCTTCGACGTTGGACACCATATGCATGACATGGGAATAGCGTTCGATGATCATCTGTTCGGTCAGCGTCACCGTGCCGGTTTCGCAGACTCGGCCAATGTCATTGCGCCCCAAGTCGATGAGCATGAGATGCTCGGCACACTCTTTTGGATCGGCCAGCAACTCACTTTCCAGTTGCTGATCTTCTTCGGGCGTCGCACCGCGCCAGCGGGTGCCCGCAATCGGTCGCACCGTCACGGCGCAATTCTGGCGGCGCACAAGAATTTCCGGGCTGGAACCGACGACCTGCACCGGTCCAAAGTTGAGGCAGTACATATAGGGGGAAGGGTTGAGTGTGTGCAGGCCGCGATACAAGTCGAAAGGCGCACCTTGGAAAGGTCGGCTCAGCCGCTGCGACAAGACCACCTGCATAAGATCGCCGGCTGCGATGTATTCGCGGGCGGTTCGGACCGCTTCGCAAAACCCGTCTTCCGAGAAACCGGAAGTAAACGTGACTTCCGTTGCACTGGTTTTCTGTACCGGATCCAATGTTGGAGCCGCTTCAACCATAGCGCACAAGGCCTCCAGGCGACGGCACCCTTCGGTGTAGGCATCAGGGATGTCGGTGGGTTGATTGACGATCAACAGGATTTCCTGGCGCTGGTTGTCCAGCACCATCAGTTCCGTTGATTGCAGGAGCCATACATCAGGAAGTTCAAAGGCGGCAGCAGGTCGCGAGGCGGCCAGGGTCGGCTCGATAATGCGAATCAGGTCATAACCGAAATAACCGACCAGACCGCCACTGAAGCGCAAGGCGGAAGGTAGGGGAGCGACTTGATGTTGTTGCAGATAACGTTCGATATGCGGGAGAGGATCGGCGGTTTCCTCGCAGCTTATAAGTTCGCCATTCGTATAGATTTGAAATTGATGGTCTTGGTAGCGCAACTCGGTGGCGCTGGGAAGGCCGATAATCGAATAACGCCCGGCCGCAGCATCAGGCTCGCCCGATTCCAGCAAATAACTGCCCGGTTGTGTAGCAATCGGAGCATACAAGTCGACCGCGGTACGCTTATTCGCCGGCAAAGTCGTCAGCAGCGGGACATGCGTGCAGTTGGCCGCATGGCGTTCAAATTCGACTTGACTGAGTGTCGGGCCTGCGCCCATCGTCACTTACCGCTGGATAAAACCGCCATTTTATTCGAAGCGGGCCGCTGCGATAAGCGGCGAGGCATCAGGCTTGCGCCAGTTCGCTGCGCAAGGATTCCAGAGTTTTGCGGTAATCGTCGCTGTCGAAAACCGCCGAGCCGCACACAAAAGTATCCGCACCGGCTTGTTTGACGGCCTTGATGTTACTGGCTTTGATGCCCCCATCCACTTCCAGTCGCACCGGGTGATCCACAGTATCCAGCAGTTCGCGCACTTGTCGGATTTTCTCCAGAGTCTGGGGGATGAAGGCCTGCCCACCAAAGCCCGGATTTACGGACATGAGGAGCACCATATCGATTTTGTCGAGAACATGTTCCAAAACGTGCAGCGGCGTGGCGGGGTTGAGTGCCAAACCATTCTGGCAGCCCAAGTCACGTGCCAACTGCAGACTGCGGTCCACATGGTGAGTCGCTTCCGGGTGGAAGGTGATGCTGGTGGCGCCGGCTTTGGCGAAATCGGCAATCAGGCCGTCCACCGGAGTGGTCATCAGGTGGACATCGATGGGGACAGTAATCCCATGGGTGCGCAAGGCATCACAAATCATCGGGCCGAACGTCAGGTTGGGCACGTAGTGGTAGTCCATGACATCAAAATGGATCCAATCGGCGCCCGCTTGTACGACCGCATCCGCTTCGGCGCCCAGACGCGCGAAGTCCGCAGAAAGAATCGAAGGGGCAATGCAGTCGGGCAAGGACATGGCGACTTTGAGAGCGATCGCAGGCGCAGTATACAATGACGTTTCCTATCGTTTCCAACGACCGGTACGCAGGATTTCGCCAGCACAGTGTCGTGTCCTCGGGTTTTTCTGTTTTCACTCTTTCCGCGTTAACGCAATATGTCGGATCCTTGCTGGGGTTATAAAGGCGCGGAAGGCCCAGAATATTGGGGGCATTTGGATGCCTCCTGGGGTCTTTGCGCGGAAGGTCGGGAACAGTCGCCGATTGCATTGCCGGCAACGGCGCCGACGGGTGAGCACCGGCTTCGTATCGCCTACGGGCCGGTTCAGGCGCAACGCTCAACAGACACGCATGCCGTCAAGTACGATGTGACAGAGGGCTCTTACCTGGAGTTGGACGGTCAAAGTTTCACCCTCAAGCAGTTTCATTTTCACGTGCCCGTTGAGCATCGATGGGAGGGGGTGCGGGCTACTGCGGAACTGCACCTGGTGCACGTGGATGCGAATGGCAAGATTATCGTGGCGGGGGTGGCGTTTTCGGAGCAAGCAGAGCAGGTCTTACCCCAAGGTCTCTGGGCCCGTCTGTCGACGGCGACTCCCGAGGAGTCGTTCGAGATCGATATGCGTGAGTGGTTGCCGAAATCCCAATGCTATCTGAGTTATCCGGGCTCATTGACCATTCCGCCTTGCATGGAAGGAGTACGTTGGCTGTTGGCGAAGGAAGCCTTGCAGATGAGTACGGCTGAGCGGGATTGGTTTTTGCAACAGATTGGTCCGAATGCGCGCCCGCTTCAGGAATTGGGGGAACGTGTCGTGTGTGAACTACATTCCGACAACTCATGAGTACCGAAACCCTGGGCCTGGATGCGAGAGTACAGGAATACCTGCGGACAGTCTCGGTACAGGAAAGCGCGGCCCTACAGGGGCTGCGCGAAAAAACCGCAAGCCTTCCGGAGCATTTCATGCAGATCAGTCCCGAACAGGGACAATTCCTGCAGCTGCTCGCGAAATTAATCAACGCCCGAGAAGCGATTGAGGTGGGCACCTATACCGGCTACAGCGCACTTTGTCTGGCGCAGGCTGTCGGGCCGCAAGGACGAGTGGTCTGTTGCGATCTCAGCGAGGAGTGGACCGCGATTGGTCGGCCTTTTTGGGAGCAAGCGGGGGTCGATGATCGAATAGACCTGCGTTTGGCGCCGGCGTTGGAGACGTTGGCAGCCTTGTCGCAGGAGGGTGCGAGTGCACGTTTCGATATGGCGTTTATTGATGCGGACAAGGAAAACTACCAGGCCTATTACGAACACCTGTTGGAGTTGGTGCGTCCGGGAGGATTGATCGCGGTCGACAATACCCTGTGGTCGGGACGGGTGGCGGACCCCGGTGAACAGGATGCGGAGACCGTGGCGATTCGGGAATTCAACCAGCAATTGGCTCAAGATAATCGCGTGTTTTCCTGCCTGGTCCCCATCAGTGATGGGGTGACGCTGATCCGCAAACGCTGATATAAAATAGCGGCGTCCTCAAAATCGCCTTCATGAAAGTCTCTGATCTGTTCGTTCGTTGTCTTGAGGAAGAAGGCATCGAATATGTGTTTGGTGTGCCGGGCGAAGAAAATGCCGACTTCGTCATTTCACTGGAGCAATCCAAGAAAATCACCTTTGTACTGACGCGCCACGAGCAGGGCGCGGCCTTTATGGCGGAGGTGTACGGCCGTCTGACCGGCCAGCCGGCCGGTTGTATGGGGACTTTGGGTCCGGGTGCGACCAACCTGATGACCGGGGTCGCCAACGCGAACATGGACCGCGCTCCGCTGTTAGTGCTGACCGGACAAGGCTCGACCGCACGGCAGCACAAGGAATCACATCAGATCATGGATGCGGTCAGCATGTTCCGGCCGGTCACCAAGTGGTCGACCAGTATTATCCAGCCGGACAGCCTGCCGGAGATTGTGCGCAAGGCAATCCGCACCGCCCGTAGCGAAAAACCGGGTGCGGTGCATCTGGAGTTGCCGGAAGATATTGCCAAGCGCGAAACGGATGCAGAACCCATTGTGCCGGTGCGGTTTCGCCGCCCGATGCCGATGGACGAACAGGTGGATCAGGCTTTCGAAATGCTGCTGCAGTCCTACCGACCCGTGATTTTGGCGGGCAATGGTTGCATCCGCACGCGGGCCAGTCAACAGTTGCGCATGTTTTGCGAGCAGACCGGGATTCCCGTAATCAGCACCTTCATGGCAAAAGGCTGCGTAGACATGGACGAGGATTACTGTCTGTTCACCATTGGGTTGGGAGCCAAGGATCTGGTCGCTTGTGCGATCGATGCGGCGGATTTGGTGCTAACACTGGGTTATGACATGGTGGAATATCATCCCTACCTGTGGAACCCCGAGTGCGACAAGACTTTGATTCATGCGGATTTCACTCCCGCCGAGATTGATCGGCACTATCATCCGGAAGTGGAGCTGGTGGGGGACCTGGCGCAAACTTTGGCGATGCTCAACGAGCGCGTACGCAAACAGGGTGATGTCGGTTGGGACCGGGCCCAGGGATTGAGCGTGCGCGAAGGCATGCTCAAGGAATTTTCACATTACAAGGATGATGACACGCAAGGCAAATTAAAGCCCCAAAAAGTGCTTTGGGATGTGCGCGAGGTGATGGGTGCCGATGATATTCTGTTATCGGATGTGGGGGCGCACAAGATGTGGATTGCGCGCCATTACCACTGCCATGAACCGAATACATGTTTGATTCCCAACGGATTTTGCTCCATGGGTTTCGCACTGCCCGGGGCGATTTCCGCGAGTCTGGTGTATCCGACACGTCGCATTCTCGCGATCTGCGGCGATGGCGGCTTCATGATGAACGTCCAGGAAATGGAAACTGCCCGCCGGCTGGGAGTGTCGTTTGTGGCGATGGTGTGGGAGGACAGCGGTTACGGTCTGATTTCCTGGAAACAGGAGCAGGAATTCCATCACCACACGGCATTGGAGTTTTCCAATCCGAACTGGCTGCAGCTGGCACAGTCCTTTGGCTGGCATGGACATCAGGTGACCCACAGCACCGAATTGCGGTCCACTTTGGAGGCCGCTTTCGAAGAGGAGGGTCCGTCACTTGTTGTGGTGCCGATCGATTACGAAGAGAACATGAAGTTGATCAAGCACATGGGGGAGCTTGTCTGTCCGATCTAGGATGGTGCCCCCAGGTGGAATCGAACCACCAGTCCGGGATTAGGAATCCCGTGGTTTATCCTTTTAACCGATGGGGGCAGGGAGCGACACGAAAAAAGAAGGTGTGAATGGTGGGCGATGCTGGGATTGAACCAGCGACCTCTGCCGTGTGAAGGCAGCGCTCTCCCGCTGAGCTAATCGCCCTTGAAATTTAGTCTATCAGGAAGCCGGGCATCCTGCAAAGTCTGTCGGGAATTTCAATCGAAAAGTAAGGTCTCAAGTATTTAATAAATTGCCCAATCTTGACGACCGCGTGTATAAAAAATTTAAAAATACCTATAAAAAATCGGTCATTTAAATGTCATGTTGGAGTCGTTTTTTCTGGTATATTTGTAAGACAAATGTGGAGGTTATTGATGAAGCGTATTTGCCTTTGTGTGATTGCTTTGAGCATGGGTTTGACACCACTGGCCCAGGCTGAGGAGGCGCCGTCCGAATCCGAACAAGGACGTGCCATCGTATTGGATGCAAAGAAAGGAAACTGCCTTTCCTGCCACATGATTGAGGGGGGTAATTCGCCGGGCAACGTGGCTCCGGCGCTCGTGGCCATGAAGGCGCGTTTCCCCGACAAGGCGGTTTTGCGTGAACATATTTGGGATCAGACCAAATTCCGCCCGCACGCCATGATGCCCCCGTTCGGGAAGCATCAAATTCTCACGGAAGAGGAAATCGACAAAGTTGTCGAGTTTCTCTACACTCTATAGATTTGGAGGAACTTTACGATGGATCGAAGAACTTTTCTTGCGTCCGGCTTGGGAGCCGGCACTCTGCTGGTGGCCGGGTCGGCATTTGCAGCCTGGCCCAAAGACGCATTCGAATCGAAAGTGGCCGATGACGTGATCGCGCAGTTGTCTTCGGGCAATCCCGAACATAGCGACATGATTCGCATCATCGCCCCGGAAATTGCCGAAAACGGTGCGGTGGTGCCGATCGGTGTTTCTGCGGAGATGGAAGGAGTCACTCGGATCAGCATTTTGGTTGACCAGAATCCTCTTCCCTTGACCTCGTCGTACGACTTGAGTCCTCAGGCGCAACCGTACGTATCCACGCGGGTCAAAATGCTCAAAACTTCCAATGTGGTGGCGTTAGTCGAAGCGCAAGGCAAGACTTACGCGAATACCCGCGAAGTTAAGGTTACGATCGGCGGCTGCGGCGGCTGATTTTTGCGACGGAGAAAAGAACAATGGCAAAAAGTATGCGAGTTCGCGCCAAAGAAAAAGATGGCGTGGTGACGGTCAAGGCCTTGATTACCCATCCTATGGAAACGGGCATGCGCAAGGACAGCGATGGCAACGTGATTGAGGCGCACTTCATTCAGGAAGTCGTCGCGACCGTGGGTGAGGAAACCGTGTTTACCGCGAATTGGGGCACGGGTGTCGCCAAAAACCCTTACCTGTCCTTCAAGTACAAAGGCTCGAAAGGAGAGACTTTGACATTGCGTTGGGTCGACAACAAGGGCGAATCCGACAGCATTGAAGTAGACGTCAAATGAAAAAAACAAGCGCGAAAATTTGGTTGTCGGGTCTGTTGGGGTTGGGTTTGGCGTTGGGCGCCCAAGCCGAAGTGGACCCCCAGACCGATTTGGAAAATTTTCAAAACTTTTTCAAAAATAAATTCCCCTCCCTGGAGTGGAACGAATACGCCAATGGCGCCTACGCTCTCGATCCCAGTTGGCGTGCCAATTGGGAGTTGATTGAAGAGTTCCCGCCGTATGAAGTGGCGATCGCCAACGGCGAAGAAATGTGGAATACGCCGTTTGCGAATGGCAAAACCTATGCCGATTGTTTCGAAGAGCCTGGGGTGCAGCACAAGTACCCGCACTGGGACCGGGAGCAGGGCATGGTGGTTACCTTGGCGTTGGCGATTAATCAGTGCCGTGAGGCCAATGACGAAAAGCCTCTGAAATACAAGAAAGGGCCCATCGTGGACCTGCTGGCGTACATGGCGTACGAGTCGCGAGGCCAGATTATCAATGTGGTGGTGCCGGAAGATGATCCGGGAGCTTTGGAGGCCTATAAAAAAGGTCGCGATTTCTACTATACGCGCCGCGGACAATTGAACTTCGCCTGTGCCCACTGTCATATGGGTATGGCAGGACGCAAGCTGCGCACCGAATCGATGAGCCCGGCCTTGGGTCAAACGACCGGCTGGCCGGTCTATCGCTCCAAGTGGGGCGCGATTGGCACCCTTCACCGACGCTATAGCGGCTGCAACAAACAGGTACGCGCCAAGCCGTTCAAGGCGCAAGGCGAGGAATACCGCAATCTGGAATATTTCCATACCTTCTTGAGTAATGGTTTGCCGCTCAATGGTCCGGCAGCCCGTAAGTGAGGCGATGATGAAACAGCAAACTTCGATACTTCTACTGACGTTGTGCCTCGCCTCGGGTTTTGCACAGGCCGGTGATCAGGCCAGTTTTGATGCCGCGTATACGGCTGCCGAAGAGGCACGCAAAAAAGCCGACTCGGTCGGTGGGGAATGGCGGGATACGGCTAAATTCCTGAAGCAGGCCAAAGCTCTGGCGGAGAAAGGTGAGTTTGAAGCAGCGATCAAACTGGCCAAAAAAGCTGAACATCAGGGGCACGCCGGCTACGAGCAAATGACGTCACAGGCCGGCAAGGTCGGGCCGGAGGCTTTTCTACAGTAACTCCGCATTCTGCTCACTGTTATCCATGAACCTAAGTCGACGCGAATTTCTGTCGGTGATGGTCGCGGCGACGGCAGGCGGGGGCCTGTCGGGCCGCAGCGGGCAAGCGGCTGAATCTTTGTACGATCTCCCGGCGTTCGGGAACGTACGCATTCTGCATTTCACCGACTGCCATGCGCAGTTGCTCCCCGTTTATTTTCGAGAGCCAAACGTTAATTTAGGTTTTGGGGAAGCGCGAGGCCGTCCACCGCATATAGTCGGGCAGGCTCTGCTTGAACATTTCGGCGTCAAGCCCGACACCCCCGAAGCCTATGCCTTGACGCATGTAGACTTCGCTTCGCTTGCTCAGACCTACGGCAAGGTAGGTGGTTTTGCGCATCTGGCCACACTGGTCAATCGACTGCGCGCGGAGGCGGGGCCCGAAAAAACACTATTGTTGGACGGTGGCGACACCTGGCAAGGTTCCGGGACTTCGCTTTGGACCCAGGGCGCAGACATGGTGGAAGCGTGTAATCGCCTGGGTGTGGACATCATGACCGGGCATTGGGAATTCACATACGGCGAGGAGACTGTACGCGCCAATCTGGAGCGATCCAATGCCGAGTTCACCGCACAAAATATTTTTCTGACGGAGGAGGCACTGTTCGACGAGCAGCCTGCGTTTGATGAGGATACAGGCCACGCTTTTCCGCCCTATGTGTTGCGTGAAGTGGGGGGTGCGTTGGTTGCGGTCATCGGCCAGGCCTTCCCTTATACACCGGTCGCCAACCCTGCGCGTTTCGTGCCGAACTGGCGTTATGGAATTCGAGAAGCGTCGCTGCAGGCGCTGATTGACGACATCAAGGCACGGCACAAGCCCGCCCTAATCCTGCTGCTGTCTCACAACGGCATGGATGTGGATTTGAAACTGGCGTCACGTGTGTCGGGCTTGGACGCCATTATGGGCGGGCATACGCATGACGGGGTGCCGGCCGCAATCGAAGTGGCCAATGCGGGCGGGATCACGTGGGTGACCAACGCCGGTTCGAACGGAAAGTTTTTGGGTGTCATGGATTTCCAGGTGCGCAATGGTCGCCAGAGCGATATGCGCTACCGCCTGTTGCCGGTACTGTCATCCATGCTGCCGCCGGACAAAGGTATGGAAGATTGGATTACCCAAATGCGCGAGCCTTACCTGGACGCGCTTCGTCAACCACTGGCGGTCGCAGGCCAAACCCTGTACCGACGCGGCAATTTCAATGGTACGTTCGACCAACTGATCTGCCAGGCATTACTGGAGCATTATGATGCCGAGATCGCTTTGTCACCAGGCTTCCGTTGGGGACCCAGCCTGTTACCGGGCGAGGTAGTAACCATGGAACATGTGCTGGGGCAGACGGCGATTACGTATCCCGAAACGTATATGAATGAGATGAGTGGCGAAATGCTCAAGTTGGTGTTGGAGGATGTGGCCGACAACCTCTTCAATCAGGATCCCTACCAGCAACAAGGAGGGGATATGGCGCGACTGGTTGGCTTGGAGTACACGTTGGACCCACTGGCCGCGATGGGGGAACGGATTCAGGATTTGCGCCTCAGCGGCGGCACTGCCATCGAGCCCAAACGCTCCTACAAAGTGACAGGTTGGGGCGTGGTGAATTCAGTGGCTCCGGGTCCTCCCGTTTGGGACGTTGTGCGGGACTGGCTGCTGACACAAAAGGAAGTCAACCTGCCTGAGTTGCATCAACCACATCTGCTGAATGTTGAGAATAACCCGGGCATCAGTTAAACCGGATAAAGAATTGGAGGATATTTCCATGAAGCGAGTTGTTTTAATAATGTTTGCGCTGTCATTGAGTACTCCCGCATGGAGTTCCAGCACTGTGACCATGAAATTAATGACGGCTGAGATTGCACAGCGAGTCGTGACCGCAGCCTTGAAGGAATGCGAAGAAATGGGCTATCAGGTTGCCGTGGTGGTGGTTTCACGCGACGGTCGCCCCCAGGCCATGTTGCGTCACGCCCTGGCTTCGCCCATTACGATGAAAGTCGCGCGTAAAAAGGCCAAGACTTCCGCCAATATGCGGGTGCCCAGCGCTGATCTGGATAAAAACCTTGCTCGCGGTATGCGAAAACTGACGCGATTGCGCGGCGGCTTGCCGATTGAAGCCGGGGGTTATTTCTACGGCGGTGTGGGCGTGTCGGGGTCTACTGGAGAAGGCGATGAGAAATGCGCCCAGGCAGGTTTGGATGCGGTGATGGCCGATCTCGAATTTGCGGAATAATTAATGTTCGCAAGAGGCTGACATGAAACACAGCAGGTGGGGATGGCTATGCGGGCTGCTGCTGGTGCCGGCAGTCTGGGCGCAGGACATGACCAATCCCGGTTATGTGCCCCACCCAGATTGGTTCAAACAATCGTTTCTTGATTTGCGTGAGGATATTGAGGAGGCGGCTGCGGAAAACCGTCATTTGATGGTGTATTTCTATCAGGACGGTTGTCCTTACTGCAGGATGTTCATTGAAAATGATTTGGGCCAGTACGACATTGCCCAATATGCTCAACAACATTTCGATGTAATCGCCATCAATATATTTGGAGCATTGGAAGTCACCGATGTGGACGGGGAAATGTTATCGGAGAACAAGTACGCGCAAAAAAGTCAGGTCATGTTTACGCCCACGGTGTTGGTTTACGATTCGAGCGAAAACGTAGTCTTTCGGATGAACGGTTACTACCCACCGCCCAAACTCCGTGCGGTGATGCGTTTTATTTCCGAAAAACAGTACGCGAATGAACGTTTCGTCCAATATTACCAACGCCATGACATACAGCAAGGCGGGGGTGAGTTGCATATCGAAACTTCAACCCTAGAGGGGCCGCCGTTTGATTTGTCCGACCGAAAACGTCCTTTATTGGTCCTTTTTGAGCAGAAGGAATGTTTGATTTGCGACGAGTTGCATCTGGATATTTTTCAAAGACCGGAAACCGCGGCGTTGCTTCAAAAATTCGACATCGCGGTCCTCGACATTCGCACAAAAGATGCAGTGGTGACGCCATCCGGAGGGGAGACCACTCACGCTCCCTGGGCGGCAGAGCTCAACGTCAAGACGGTTCCGACGCAGATATTTTTTGATTTAGAAGGTCAGGAAGTGTTTCGCAACGAGGGTTACGTCAAATCATTTCATGTGCAGTCGATGCTGGATTATGTGGCTTCAGGAGAGTACAAAAACAAACCGGATTTTCAACGGTACCTGCAGGCGCGGGCGGATCATTTGCGTGAACAAGGGGTGGAAATCGAAATCATGCAGTAACTTTTTTAGTTTTTGTAGTTGGTCGGTTTCTTGCCGTGCCGCTTTTTTGGCAATATAGTTTTTCTTTGCGACAATATGATTTTCTAGCCTCGCGCGGTGTTTTGTGAATTTGTAAAGGTGTGTGCTGATGCGTGAACCAGTACTCAAAGCTTTCTCCAATCTTCGCGTTTGGAAAAGAAACGGCAGGCAGGCTCCTCATAAGCCATTGCTTATTCTTTACGCTTTGGGAAAGTGGGCCGCCGGTGAAAAAGAGGGCATTTACTATAAGGACGCGGAAGAAGAACTGAAACAATTACTGCGTGATTTTGGCATGCCCGGTTCAACGCCACGCCCTGATCATCCATTCTGGCGTTTGTCGCATGATCAAACAGATGGCCTAAGAATTTGGGAAGTGGGAGATGGCGAAGTTCTTAAAAAAGATTCTAAGAGACCAGCAAAAATAACTGAGTTGCGACAAAGGAATATCCGTGGACGATTTACGCCGGAGATATGTCGTGCGCTGGATGGTGATCCGACGATAATGCTTCAGATCGTAATGCCTTTGTTGGATGCGCATTTTCCCGAGTCTATGCATGAAGATATTTTGGGTGCGGTGGGTTTAAGTTTGAGCGAAATGCAGAACGTGCAGCCGCTTAAGAGAAAAAGAGATCCGAAATTCAGAAAGCGTGTAATAAAAGCGTATGAAGGTCGTTGTGCGGTTTGCCGCACAGGATTATTGTTGAGCGGCACGGCTGTCGCGTTGGATGCAGCACACATCATGTGGCATAGCGCAGGCGGTCCGGATATTGAGCCGAATGGTTTGGCTCTATGTCCGACTCACCATAAAGTCTTTGACCGAGGGGCATTTACCATAAGTAAAAAGCACATTATTTTGGTGTCGGAGCATGCCCGAAGGATGGACGAAGCACGTGATCAGCTATTACGCTTTCATGGACACTCTATAAACAAGCCTCAATATCCAGAACACTTGCCTGCAGAAAAATATCTTGAGTGGCATGAGCAGGAGGTTTTTCGGCCAAGAGCGCGTTATTCGTAAACAAGGGGACAAAATATTTGCGGTGCTCGAGTTCGTCCGCCAGCAGCAATATTTAAGTTTTTGGCATTTCAGATTTGAGTTTCACAAAATCAAGAAAATATCGGACCCATTCGAAACGCGACGTATGGCGTAGATGGCTGTAACTCGCGAAAAGGTTATCCTGCATCCATCCGTCTGAGTCGCCGGTGACCCCCGCACCTCGCTGAATGCGCCATCCCCAGCGAGCATCATTCGGCAGATTTTCCAAGCGCGAATAATGAAACTCGTGGGCGGGAGTAATCTGCCCCGGTGCTACGCCAGGCCAAGGGAAATGCTTGGTCGTTTCCAGTCGGACGAGACCACGACCTTGGGGACGAGGCTCCATCACGCAATCGCCGGGAACAAAGCCGACCATCGGATAAGTGTGATCTTGCCAGGTGATTTGGCGCGACAAGTACATCAGGCCCCCGCATTCGGCATAGGTTGGGATTCCTTGCTCCAGGCGTTCCCGCAAAGCGGTGCGCATGGCCGTATTGGCGGACAAGGCGGAAGCTTGGGTTTCGGGAAAGCCGCCCCCAATCCATAAACCATCTACATCGGGCAACTGCGAATCGTGCAGTGTGTCAAAGGGGATGAGTTCCGCACCGAGGCGAGCAAACCATTCCAAATCGTCCGCATAATAAAAATTAAATGCGGCATCGCGAGCGTATCCGATACGAAGGGCCTTATCGGTGTCAGCAATGGTTTGTGGTGCGGGTTCTTCTGTCGTCGTTTCGGGCAACCAGTTCAAATCCACACTGGAAGCAATGCAGCGGGCCAGGGAATCAATGTGACGATCGGCCTGGTGTTGTTCCGCGCAGGTGATCAGGCCCAAGTGCCGTTCGGTTAATTCCATATCCGCTTGTCTACCGATTGTGCCCAATACAGCCAGATCGGTATGTTCTTCCAGCGCGTGCACAAGCTTGGCTTCGTGTCGACTGCCGCCTGTGCGGTTGAGAATCGCTCCCGCCCACTGCAGTTGGGTGTCAAATTGCTGATACCCTAAAACGAGAGGGGCGATGCCCCGCGTCATTCCTTCGCAGTCCAGCACCAACACCACGGATGCGTCGAGCAACTTTGCCAAAGCCGCATTGCTGTCGGACCCATCTGTTGCCACCCCATCGAAGAGCCCTTTGTTGCCCTCGATAAGAAGAACATCTGCGTCGGCACCGCATGCTGCAGTGGTTTGAAGCTCTTCCTCTTCTTGGGTGTTGTAATCCAGGTTGTAGCAGGGTCGTTTGGCGGCTTGAGCCAACCACATCGGATCAATATAGTCAGGACCTTTCTTGAAAGGTTGAACATGGATGCCACGTTGCTGCAGTATGCGCAGCAGACCGACCGCGACGCAGGTTTTGCCGCTGGACTTGCGTGTGGCCGAGAGATATATCCGGCGGTGTGGGCCGGTCATGTGAGGAAATTAGCCGGTGGGCTGAGGGTCGGGATCCGACAGATCTTCCGGAAGAAAGCCCAGCGCGCCCATGCCCCCCATGATGATGAGCAAGCTGACCGCAACGCCGGTGATGCCTAGCAAAAACTCCCAAATACTGGGCACATATGACGCAATAACGCCATCAAAAAAGGAACTGCTTTCCTCCATGCCGGGGAACAGGATCAGAGGATAGGCTTGCCCGCCGATAATGATGACGTAAAGCTGAAACAGGCCACCCAGGATAATCAAGGCCGCGCCGATTAAAGTACTGACCCGGCAGTGACGTGTTTGGGGCGCATAAAAGAGTGCCAGGGGCACCAGGGAGCCGAGACCAATCTGACCGAGCCAAAAGATTTTCGAGTACAGGCTGTCGAAACTGAGAATAAATGCTTGAAAGTCGTGATGCTCGGTTGCATACAAGCTGGTCAGGTGCCAGGCCAACACAAAATACAGTACGGCCATCGCGAAAATACCGAGCAAATTGCGCAATCGGAATAACAGCGCATCGCCGAGTGTACGACCGGACATGCGACAGGCGCCTGCCAATATCAGCATAAACACGGCGAGACCGAAGGAGAAAGACATGATGACAAACAGCGGCGCCATGATGGCGGCGTCATAACCCGCACGTGCCACCAAAAAGCCAAAGATAGAGCCGGTGCCGGTGGTCAACACCAAACGCCATGTCAGGGCCAAAATACCCGCCGAACGAATCCATTGGGCTAACGCCGGTTGGAAAAGCACCCACAGATAAACGGCAATAACGGCAAACAGGCCTGTGTAAAGGAAGATGTTCCAAGCGAAGATCGATTTGAAATTGTAGTACGTCATGGCCACGATCAGACGATCCGGTCGGCCCAAGTCCAAGACCAGGATTGCCAAGCCGCCGGCCAGCAACCCTGCGGCGACGAGCCCCGACAGACGCGCAAGTGGTTTGTAGGCGTCCTTTTTGAATACGGAAGCGACGGAGGCCACGTTGAGTGCGCCGGAAGCGGCCACAATCAGAAACACTGCGAACACATGCGGCACGCCCCAGACAATCTGGTTGTTCATGCCGGTGATCCAATGGCCTTCGTGCTCCAGATGCAGAAAGCCGGCGAATCCAACGACCAGCACGCCCGCCAATATGGCTAGTAGTCCCCAGAAATTGCGCCCGGCATCAAGCGTGGCGTAGCGGACAGGTGTCATTTACAGTCCCTGGTAGCGCACGCCGGTGTTCAGGTCGAGGTCTGCCCGGATTTGTGTGCCGCCGAATTCACGCAGGCGTTGGGAAATGTCGCTGTCCGGATCGTTCAAATCTCCGAACACGATAGCCTGGTGTCCGTCCTTTTGGCAAGCGTCTGCGCAAGCGGTTGAATGGTCTCCGGCATCCACACGATGGACGCACAGGGTGCAGCTTTCAACGCAACCTTTGCCACGGGGCGCGTGAGGAAGCTGCTCGGTGAGGTTTTCGTGTATGAAAGAGCGTGCCTTGTAAGGGCAGGCCATCATGCAGTAGCGGCAGCCGATACAGGTGTGCGGGTCTACCAGAACGATGCCGTCGGCTCGTCGAAACGAAGCGCCGGTCGGACATACGTCTTCACAAGGAGGGTGTTCGCAATGCTGGCACATCATGGGCAGGGAGATCTGCCGGTCGGATAGGGGGTCCCGCACATTGAGTTTGCGAATCCATTGAGCATCGGTTTCCGGACGGCCCAGATCCTGTAGGTTGTGCTCTTCGTTACAGGCGGTGACACAGGCATCGCAATCTTCTTGGCACACACGGGTGTCAATCAGCAATCCCCAGCGCACGGCATCGGTGACCGGCTCATCCGGAGCACGCGCGTATAGCAAAACTCCGGGCGCCAAAGCGAGTGCGCCGGCGGTGCTGGCCCCCTGCAAAAATTCGCGGCGTGAGACCGTCATGGCAATTTGGGTGAAACGCGATGCACCAGATCGCTCAAAGTGGGGCGCATGGCGCGTTGGTAAGCGGCATGAGGCCGGTCGGCATGGCATTCGAAGCAATCGATGCGCACACTCGCGTAGATGTGGCAACTCGTGCAGAAATGTTTCGGATTGGAAGCGCGCGGGAATTCGCCTTGTTCATCGCGACGCACATGACACTCCAGGCAGTTTTTGAGAGAGTGCCGCGTGGTGCGAATGCCCTGATGCACGGTTTCATCACGCTGATGCAGGATAAATTCCCAATGTCGTTCTCGCATCACTTGCGTCGGCTCCACACATTGTTCCCCTTTGGGCGGAGCAATATAAGGACCGATGTCTTCGGCAAACGCGGAGGGGCTGAGTGTCAGCGTCGCTGCCACAAGCAGCCAAACCGGGAATCGCATGAAGGCGGTCGTTCCGGCTTAATGGTCGCCTAACGCCATATCAATATAGCCGGTCGGGCAAACATCCGCACAAATATGGCAGCCGATACAACGGTCGTAGTCGGTATCGACATACCGGCCCGTTGTATGTTCATCTTTTTTGACGCGGAAGACCGCATCCTGGGGACAGAAGACCACGCAATTGTCGCATTCAAAGCACATGCCGCAACTCATGCATCGGCCTGCTTCGGCGACCGCCTGTTCGTCCGTCAGGCCCGCGACACGTTCTTCGAAGTGGCCGAGCACCGCCTCGCTGTCCGGGCCCGTTTCCGTGCGCAGGTTCCGCTCTTCATAGGGGAAATGCGCAAGGAACAATTTTTCATGCGTAATGATTTCCTGACTGGAGCGGTCCTCATAGTTGTGAACGGAGAATTTTTCGTCGCAGGTGCCACGTGTTTCCCCGATCTCGTAGGGCTCCGGTTCCAGGCCGGCTTCGGACAGTTTTGCCAGCAGATCGAAGTGGTGCACATCGACTTTCGGGCGTTTACGCATTTCCGCCTGCTTGAGGTACTGATCAATGCCTTCGGCGGCAATCGAAGCCTGGCCGATGGCGGTGGTCAGCAAATGAGGACGGATGATGTCGCCCGCAGCGAAATGCCCGGGACGATCCTGCACTTCAAAAAATTTGGTGGCATCGATCAGGCCACGGCCGTTGTCGAAAGCTTCCAATCCGCTCAAGTCTCCTCCCTGGCCGATGGCGGAGACGATGAGATCGGCTTCGACGACGAACTCGGTACCTTCAACCGGAGTGGGGCGACCTTCTTCCATCACACACTGCGCCATTTTCAGTCCGGTGGCCCGGCCCGATTCATCAAGGAGGACTTCCACCGGCATGACGCCATCGCGGATGTCCACCCCTTCACGCAGGGCGTCATGGACTTCGTGTTCTGCAGCCGTCATTTCTTCTTTGGGGAAAAGCGACGTCAAGGTAACTTTGGCGCCTTCGCGAGCGGCGGCCATGGCTGCATCGTGGGCGACGTAACCGCCGACGACATGTTCGGGTCGCAGTTTCTCGTCCATGCCGGGGATTTTGCCCAAGCGGCGGGCGACGGAAACCACGTCGATGGAGGTGTCACCGCCGCCGACACAGATGACGCGATCAGCGGTCACCTGCAGATGGCCCTTGTTGAAAGCCTCCAGGAAGGCGACGCCGGAAATACAGTTGGGGGCATCGCTGTTGGGAACCGGCAATTTTCGGCCGGTCTGACAGCCAATCGCCCAAAGCACGGCATCAAATTCCTTTTCGATTTCCTCAACTGAGATATCCGTGCCGACGCGGGTGTTGCTGCGGACCTCGATGTCGCCCATTTCAATGATGCGCTCAATTTCGCGGTCCAGATAACTGCGCGGGGTGCGATAGCCGGGAATACCATAACGCATCATCCCGCCCAACTCCGGCTGGCTTTCGAAAATGGTGCTGGCATGACCGCGACGCCGTAGCTGGTAGGCGGCGGCCATTCCTGCGGGTCCTCCGCCGATGATCGCTACCCGTTTGCCGCTGGTTTCATCGGGGCGCTCGAATTTAAAACCTTCGGTATACGCGGTGTCGCCAATGTATTGCTCGACCGAGTTGATGCCGACAAAATCTTCCACGTGATTGCGGTTGCAGCCATCCTGACAAGGCGCGGGGCAGACGCGGCCCATCATGGAGGGGAAGGGGTTCGCGTCGGTAGAACGGCGAAACGCATATTCCTGCATGCTGATGTCCGCCGGTGGTTTCTCAATGCCTCGAACGATGTCCAACCAGCCTCGGATATCTTCGCCGGAAGGGCAACTGCCCTGGCAGGGAGGCGTGCGATGCACGTAGGTCGGGCACTTGTGCGAGTGGTCTGCTTCGAAAATCTGGTCGCCGGGGCGATCCCAGCGGTAATCGTCATCCTCAAACCGCCGGAAGGTCAGTTTTTGCTCGGATACATTTTCACTTGGTGTGCTCATAAAGATCTCCGTGAACAGATTGGGTTAGGCCGCGGCCTCAAGTTCGGTTTCTTTTTCCTGCAGGCTACCGGTCAAAACAATCGCGTTGCTGACCAGCTGATGAACGCTGACGATCTGGTCCATGCTAAAGCCGTAGCTTGTCAGGACCTTGGCAAACTGGCTTTTGCAGATCGCACAGATGGCAGCCATGTGGGTGACGCCGTAATGGTCGACCACATGCTTTAAAGCTTCCATGCGCGGCAGAGCGCCTTTGACGCGCAGCTCCAGCAGATCATCCGTCAACAGTCCGCCACCGCCGCCGCAGCAATAGGTTCCTTCGCGGATAGTATCGGTCGGCATGTCATAAAAGTGATTGCAGGAGGCTCGGATAATGGCGCGTGGAATTTCGAATTGCCCACCCGGCACATCGCCCATGCGCGAAGCTCGCGCCACATTGCAGGAATCATGGTACGTCAGCACCATGTCGTCATTTTGCGAGGGGTCCAAGCGCAGTCGTCCCTCTTTGATCAGGCCGTAGGTGACTTCGCAGATATGCTGAGGCACCGGGTAGTCCGGATCCAGAAAGTCAAACGGTCCGGCCAGGGTGTTCAGGAAACTGTAGGCGACGCGCCAGGCATGGCCGCATTCACCAAATACGATTCGCTTGACGCCCAGTTCCAGGGCCGCCTCGCGAATCCGCAGCGCCAGTTTGCGCATGTTTTCGTAGCTGCCGATAAACATGCCGAAGTTGGCGGCTTCCGAGGCATGTGAACTGAGGGTCCAGGAAAGTCCCGCCTCGTGGAGTACTTTAGCGTAGCCAATCAGCCCGTCGACATGCGGTTCGGCGAAAAAGTCGGCCGAGGGCGTCACCAGCAGGATATCCGCACCTTTCTGGTCAAGCGGAAACTTGACGGCCACTTCCGTGTCTTCCTCGACTTCTTCTTCCAGACCTTCCAGCGTATCTTCCAAGGCAGGTTGGGGCAGACCCAGGTTGTTGCCGATGGTGTGGACCTTGCCGATGATCTCGTTGCAGTATTTTTGACCTTTGCCGATAGAGTCCATGACTTCGCGGGCCGCCATGGAGATTTCCGCGGTGTCGATGCCATACGGGCAATAGACCGAACAACGGCGACATTGCGAGCATTGATGAAAGTATTTGTACCAGTCATCCAGGACTTCTTCCGTCAAGTCTTCGGCTCCGACCAGCCACGGGAAATAACGCCCGGCAAAGGTGTAATGACGTCGATAAACCTTGCGAAACAGATCCTGACGGGCGACTGGCATATTTTTGGGGTCCGTCGTGCCCAGGTAGTAGTGGCATTTGTCGGTGCAGGCGCCGCATTTCACACAGGAATCCAGAAACACCTGCAAAGAGCGATAGCGGGAGGTCAAATCACCCATCTTTTTGATTGCCACTTCTTGCCAATCGTCGACCAGCTCGCCAGGGAATCCCAGTGGCTTTTGGAAATCTTCCTTGGCCACGTATGGCTGGCTATGCGCCATCGCGCCCTCCACCAGTTTGGGGATGACCGGATAGGGCTTGAGTTCGGGAGTCTCAAAAGCTGCTTCAGCCATTGCGGTTCTCCAGTTTCAATGCCCAGGCGGCAACATGGCGTCGCTCACGGGGGTTGTCAACCTGGTTGCGTGTGGGGCTGAAGAACACTCCAGGAGCATGGAGCAGCTTGCTGAACGGAAAAATCAGCATCAGCACCGCCACCAGCAACAGGTGGGAATACAACAGGGGGTCGTAGGGCAGGGGTTGCCAATTAAACACCAACAGCCCCAAGAAGAAAGCCTTGACGGCGACAACATCTACACCGACCGCAAAGCTCATGGCAATGCCCGTGACTCCAATCGCGATCAGCAGTGCCAGCATGAGATGGTCGGAGGGTGCCGAGATATAGCGCACCCGGTCCACAGCTACGCGCCGCAGCCATAGGCCTAACAAGCCAATGACCATCGGCAGGGCCGCGTATTTTCCGAAAGGCTGCAGGAAAGCCACCCAGCCCCAAACCGGTTCAATGAAGTAGCGCAGATGACGCAGCAGAACCAGGAACAACCCCATATGAAACAGCCAGCCGAACAGCCAGGTCCATTTGTTGGACTTGAAAAGGCTTTCGAACAGGGTCAGTTCGCGCACCATGCGCAAACCCACCCCGACACGAGTAGTCGGGGCTGGGGTGGTGGGAATTTTAAGCGGCGCGGGCGTGCGCGCGTACCGAGAAATACGGAAGGCCAGGCCTGCGACCAGAACGATCGTAGCGCCGTAAAACAACAATGTCATGGCTAAACTTGCCAAGTCCACGTTGGGGCCTCCGTTGGGGTATCAATGGGCGGCCTCGCTGGCCTCAAACGCAACCCGTGGGTTTCGGCAGACCGGCGTATTTACAAGCCTGTTTGGCCGGACCATACGGGAACAACTCATACAAGTACTTGCTGTTGCCCTTGTCCTTGCCAAGTTTTTTGCCGATGGCTTTGGTCAGGACACGTACAGCCGGAGCAATTTGATACTCCTCGTAGTACTCGCGCAGGAAGTTAATCACTTCCCAGTGGTTGTCACCGAGTTCCGCGCCGTCGGCTTGAGCCATGGCGTCGGCCAAAGCGGGTTCCCATTCATTGATGTTGGCCAGATAACCTTCTTCGTCGGTTTCGTAGCTTTTTCCGTTGACTTCGAGTGGCATGGGGGTTACCTCCTATACAAGTAACTGTTATAGCCAAGATTGAACATTGTCGCGTTCGCAGGCGAGTGCGACGAAACGATCGTAATCCACGACCTCAATGCCTGCGATAACTCGATCTTCAGGCAATCCGCGTGCGGCCAAGTCCGGGCCGAGTGCGTAGACGTTCAGACGCGTCGCCGCGTCCTTGAGCGCATCCGTGTACGTCGTGCCTTCCACAGCGGCGACGACGGCATCTTCAATCAGCAACACCGCGTGGTCATCCCCCGCCAGGCGCAGACAGGACTCCAGCGCATTACGCTCAAAAGGGGACTTGTTGACAATATGAAGCATAATCAAAAACTTAGAACGACATCCTGTTCGGCCATCAAGGTCGCCAGTTCGTCGCTGTCGACGACGCGAATGGAATCTTTTTCCGCCCAGTCGTCATCTTCATCTTCGTAGGTAAGTGGTTGCAAATCGTCGACCGAAAGGCCGCGTGCTTCCAGGGATTCGCGTTCCACATAAATGTCGCGGATGTCGTAATCCCCGAGGGCGGCATACGTGCGTGAAAAATTTTTCATGCCAATGCCATCGGTGTTCTGATTTTGGGTCAGCTGATAGACACCATCGTCCAGAAAAGCCAGGCTGACCTGCTGATCAAAGGCGGCGCCAATCAACACGACTTCCAGGGATTCCAAGGCATAGATGGATCCGTACGGGGCCTTTCGGTTGACGTACATCAGCTTCTTGATTGTGCCTTCTTCACTCATCGCTCAGTCTCCAAACGTCACCAGCCGGTCGCTTTGAATCGCCGCTTCGATTAATTGCCCCAAACCGGAGATGCGAAACCCCGGCGCGATGTTGTCCGCATCCTTGCCGTGACGTTTTGCTTCATCGGCATCCAGCAGACCGCGTCGTTGTGCCGCCGCGACACACAGTACCAAATCCAGGTTATGCTCTTGCGCCAGTTCCGACCAGCGATCAACGACGTTGCGATCGTCCTGGGGCGGTACAGTCAAACGGGTGCCGTTATTGACTCCGTCGTGATAGAAGAACACGCGAAACACTTCGTGTCCCGCCGCCAGGGTGGCGCGAACGAATTGATAAGCGCTGTCCGAGGCCTGGTGTTGATAAGGGCCCTCGTTGACCAAAATTCCAAATTTCACAATAACGCTCCAGAACGGGTTCCTCTAGTATTAGAAGCGGATATGTGCCGAAGCGTTCAAGCTGGATCGTGACCCTCGCCAGTTGTTGATGTGGAATTTGGTGAACGGCAGACCGGTACGCTCAAAGAACTGCGGCCAGCCGATTCGCTCAACCCAGTCGTTGATACGTTCCCAATCGTGGGCATCGTCCCGGTAGGCACGCAGAATGCGCTTGACGACTGCGGTGGCCTCCGGCCAGCGGGGTGGGTTATTGGGGATACCTGCTGCAACCAGTTTCTGGAACGTGGGCTTGCCACGGGCATTGGAGTGGTTGCCTCCGACCCAGATTGCCAACTTGGTGTGCTCCGGATCGTTAATCTGCATCGGTGGGCAGGGCGGATAGCAGGCGCCGCAGCAGATACATTTTTTCTCGTCCACTTCCAACGACGGTTTGTTGTTGACCAGCGCCGGGCGAATCGCAGCGACCGGGCAACGCGCCACAACCGACGGCCGCTCGCACACGTTGGAGACCAGATCGTGGTTGATCTTCGGCGGTTTGGTGTGCTGCACGTTAATTGCGATATCTCCCTGGCCGCCACAGTTAATCTGGCAGCACGAGGTGGTGATATGCACGCGATTGGGCATGTTCCAGCCACGAAACTCGTCAATCAACTCGTCCATCATGGCCTTGACGACGCCCGAGGCATCCGTGCCGGGGATGTCGCAATGCAGCCAGCCCTGAGTGTGCGAGATCATCGCCACCGAGTTCTTGGTGCCGCCAACGACAAAGCCGGATTCTTCCAAGGCATTGATCAGTGGCAGAACCTTGGCCTCGTCGGCCACCATGTATTCAATATTGCTGCGGATCGTGAAGCGGACGTAGCCTTCGCCGTACTCGTCGCCGATGTCGCAGAGTTTGCGCAGGGTAAAGACATCCAGAATGCGCTGAGTGCCTGCCCGTACGGTCCAGATGGCTTCCCCGTTGTGGGCGACATGCCGCAACACACCCGGTTGCGGGTCGTCATGATAAGCCCAGTTCCCGTAATGCTTGCGCATCAGGGGATGCAGGTACTGAAACCCGTCCGGACAGCCGGATTCGATAGGGGCCCGATGTTCCATTGCCATGATCGTTCCTCCCGCTCAGGCGGCTGCCTGGGTTTGTTCAGCCTTGCGCTGGAACCATTTCTCGGCTTCTTCTTCCCAAGAATCGGTACGCACATAAGAGCTGGTGCGGGGCTCGTTGATCATGTTGGGGTCGACTTCCACGCCAATCCCTTCCAGGAAGTTCACCAGACCGATGCGCTCAATCATCTCGCCGCAACGTTCGTGCTCCAGGCCATTCTCAGCCCAGAAATCGATCGTCTCCTCGGCCAGTTCAACCAGACGCTCGTAGTCTTCTTCGGTTTCCAGCTTCATGAACGGCACAATCATGGTGCCCATCAAGTCCCCGATTTTGAGGGTGCGCTTGCCGCCGATGAGAATCGAGACACCTTTGTCATCTCCCGGCGAAAGCGCCTTGGGCAGCACATTCAGGCAGTGCATGCAGCGCACGCAATTGCGGTTGTCGACATGCAACTGATCGTCGTCGGACAACGACAGGGCATTGGTGGGACAACGTGTCACGACGTTGTCGATCAGGTACTGCCGGCCCTTGGTCTTCAGATAATCGCCGATTGCTTCTTGGTCGACTTTCATGTCATC
The DNA here is from genome assembly GCA_965221375.1 of uncultured candidatus Poriferisulfidus sp. Classification (GTDB taxonomy): domain Bacteria; phylum Pseudomonadota; class Gammaproteobacteria; order Poriferisulfidales; family Poriferisulfidaceae; genus Poriferisulfidus. The sequence continues at coordinate 742,727 of OZ244883.1, forward strand.
CCGCCACGTGCCAATGATGGAGAAATCGGCACGCTCAATGGAATTCATGCAGTCATTTGCACAACCGGAGACTTTGAATTTGAACTTGTAGGGGAGAGCCGGACGATGGACATCGTCGGTGAAGTTGTTAAGCAAGGTCCGATGGATTCGCATCTCATCGGCGTTCGACTGCTCACAACGTGCGGCGCCTACACAAGACATTCCGGTGCGAACACACGGACCGGCACCACCCAAATCGAAACCATAGTCATTGATTTCGTCAAAGAAATGCTGGGTGTTTTCGGTGCTGGCACCGATAAACATGATGTTGCCGGTTTGGCCGTGGAAGGTCACCAGACCAGAGCCCCAGCGCTCCCAGCTGTCGCCCAATTGGCGAAGAATATCGGTGGTGTAATAGTTGCCGGCAGGGGGCTGGACACGTAGGGTATGAAATTCGCGTGATTCGGGGAATGCGTCACCGACTTCGGAAAAGCGCGGGATGATGCCGCTGCCATAACCAAAGACACTGACCGTGCCCCCTTTCCAGTACCCTTTGCGGGTTTCGTAAGAATGTTCCAACTGACCAAGCAGGTCGTTGGCGACTCCATTAATCCGGTCGTCCGGATGCTGATCGCGAAGTCGTTTGATGCCTGAAATGAAACTGGGCCAAGGGCCTTGCTCCAATTCATCAAGCATCGGCGTAGGATGTTTTTGCTCCGTCATGTGCACGTCCTCCATCAGGCGCGTTGTGTCCCGTGCATAGGATAAATTATTTTTGAGCAGATATAAATTCCACTATAGGGAAATTTTAGCAGACCACCCGATTACTCCTTTAGAGATAGGCGTTTTGCGGGCTTGTTTTCCCCTTGATCTTTTATAGGCCCAACCAAACGAAATCGAAAGCGATTTCCAGGTCGGGCAAAGCGAGAGATTATAGTCCCAAGTGTTACAATTTTTGGGAAATTTTTTCAGGGGTGGCATCGACGGTGTCTCAGGATTTTTCCCGATTGGCGGAAGCAGTCTGTTTGGATGTTGAGACAACCGGGCTGGATTCTGATTGTGATCGCATCGTGTCGTTGGCAATGCTAAAGACAAATTTCAGCGCATTGCGGAAAACCAATACATTGGAATTTGAAGTCAAAAAATTTCTTTTCCATCCCGAGCAAATGATTCCTCCGGACGCTACAAGCATTCACGGCATTCGTGATGAGGATGTGTACAACGAACCCAAATTCGCTGAGCGAGCAGAAGAAATACGGGACCTTTTGGGCAACTTGCCAATTGTCGGCCATAACATCAAATTTGACATTGATTTTCTAAACATGGAATTCAGGCGTTCGGGCCTCAAGCCTTTAGTCAGGAATGAGACTTTCTGCACCATGCTCAAATATCAGGAAGATGTACTGGATGGTCGAAGAAGGGGTTCGAGATTAATTGATGCGGCTCGTTATTTCGGAATTGAGCATAACAATTTCCATGACGCCCAATTTGATGCATTTGTTGCCGGTCAAATTGCGGGAAATTTTTGGAAAAGAGATAAAAAGGATAAATTGCATCGAAACATAATCGCGCTCATTGCTATCGGGTTACTCATATTTTTTATCATAGAAATGTCTTCGTAACGCACTATAATTGGCCGGTACACCTCTTAGTTTTTTGATATGCACACAGGTTTCAGGAGGACCGTATGGGCATCGAATTTGAAGGTCGCACAATCGACGCGACACCAACCGGCTATTTGGTCAATGCGGATGATTGGAGCAAGGAGTTGGCCGAATTTATCGCTCAATCCGAGGATCTGGCTTTGACGTCCCGGCATTGGGATGTGATTAACTATTTGCGCGAGGAATATTTTCAGAACGGAGGCAATCAGCCGAATACGCGCACGTTGGTGAAACACATGAGCAACGTGTGGGGAGAGAAGATCAACGCCAAGACGCTGTACGATTTGTTTCCCGGAGACCCGAGTAAACAAGGAGGCCGGATTTCCGGACTGCCGGAAAGCCGGCGTAAAGGCGGCTACTGAGCAGCACATTCCACATGGGCGATTTTCAAAGGCACCCGCACAGGGTGCCTTTGATTTTGTGGAGCGTGCCCGAAACCGAATCAGTCAAACACCCAGGTCAAGCCTGCCGCAATACTGCGATCCGGTGCTTGGTAGTACCGTATTTCTTCGTAGGATTGGTCCAACAAGTTGTCAATTTCAAGCGTCAAATTCAGTTTGGGCGTGAGAGCGTAGCGTGAAGAAAACCGTACCTGTTCGGCGTGCTCCAGCACCACGCCCGCATCTCTTAATCCCCGCACCGTAGAGGCATGCAGTTGCATGTTCCACTTCGTGCTTTGGTAATCCAGCGTGAGTTGGTACTGATGACGTGGTCGACGCGCTTCCGGGACATCGCCGCCGTCGGCGGGTTGCATCGAGCGCACATAAGCGTAACTGCCGCGGAGACTCAAAGGTTCTGACAGGCGCATTCCCCATTCCAATTCAACGCCGCGCCGTCGCGACCGGCCGGGAAGATTGAAGACCGTCGTGAAGCCAGCGATCTCATCGGTCAGACATTGCGAGAAAAAATGCGCTCCGAGACTGCAGCAGCCTTTTTCAGGCTGGTATTCAAAACCGAATTCAAAACTTCGTGAACGTTCCGGGATGACGTTTGGGTTGCCCACAAATCCATTGGGGAAGTAGCCGAAGCGCTCGGTGAGAGTCGGGTCCGTAATGCCGGTGCCTGCAGCCACGTACAAACGGACAGGCTGATTCGGCCACAGATAGGCAAGAGACGCCCGCCAGGTGTCCGCGTCCTGATAATCCTGGTTGTAATCGCGACGCAATGACAGGTCCGCATAGGTATGGGTCCAAGGCTGCCATTTGAACATGCCGACCACACCGGTTGAAATCAGGCTGTACGGATGAATTCCATTGCGATGGTATCGCTCGCGTGTCCACTCCAAACCGCCCCCCAACGTGCATGACAATCCTCCTAGGCAGGAGTCGAAGTGCCTCCAGCCTAGACCGTCGAGTTGAATGCGATGCCCGGTTACATCGGAAGGGTAAGCATCCTCCGTCTGCAGCTCGGTCTGCATGTAACGCACATTCCACTGGTGATGAAATGCATTGGCATGGCGGAGGCCGAAATTGAGATAGGTGCGTCGTTCCTGCGATGTGTAGGGAGCGTCTGAGACTCCTCTCAAATACTCTTCGTGGTCGTATTCCGAATGGGTGTGTACCTTGCGCATCAGAAGGTGCAGTTCGGTGTCGGATGCAGTTGCCCAGCGGGTGCTCACCTGGAACGTGCGGTTGCGGTAACCATCTTCTTCGTCACCGCGGGCGGCAACATTGTCGCCGTGTGTCTGAAAGTTTTGAATGGAAGCCTGGAGGCCGACTTGCGGGTTGATGTGTCCGAGATGTCCGGATACCAGTCTTCGGCTGTCCGAACCGGACTGCAGATTGAGGGACGAAGTATCGCTGTCGCGGCTGACCAGATTGATAACGCCGGCGATTGCATGGCTTCCCCACAGAGCGCTTTGGGCGCCGCGCAAAATCTCGATTCGTTTCAAGCCGGTGGTCGTCAAGTGCGCGAAGTTCACGGCACCATCGGTGGTGTTGTTCAATTCCATGCCGTCGAGCAGTATCAACACGTGATTGCTTTCGGTGCCGCGCATCCGCAGATTCGCAAGCTGTCCGAAGCCGCCGCTTTGACTGATGTGGAGTCCGGGGACCTGGCGCAGCACATCCGCCAAAGTGGGACTGCCGTGCCAATCGTCCAAATCAATAATCGTCAAGGCTCCGGAGACGGTATGCTCCGGCTGGGGCAAGCGGGTCGCGGTCACTTCGATGACTTCCGCGTCTTGAGCCGCGGGCAGGGCTGCACAGGTGGCGGCCAACGCCAGTCCGGTCAAGAGTCTTGATGGAATCATGACCACCCCGCATAGTGCGTGGCGGGCATAACAAAAAACAGCAACCTTTCAGCAAGGCTGCTTGACGTCCGGGTTGCCCGCCGCGACCTGGAGCGTTTCAGAACGAGGCCGGTCTCCGGGCTTGTGAGCATCTACGGGCGAATACCTTCCCAGGCTTTTGGCCCAGTGGTTTTATTCGCCGCTCGACTTACCGTTGCGGGGGCAGCGCCGGCTTTGCGAATGCGCACCGGCTTCCCTGTTTCACCTGTCGGGCAGGCACCTCATCCTGTTGAGGATGTTTTTGGATTGTAACACGGGCCTTACACCCGAAAGCCCGCTTATTCAGGCCATCTCTTCCAGGATTATCTGCATCGCAGCCAGTGGGTCTTCGGCCTTCACGATGGGACGGCCGACCACCAGATAGTTGGCGCCATCGGCGATGGCTCCGCGTGGGGTGGCCGTGCGTTTTTGATCTTCGGTGGCCGCCCCTTCAGGTCGAATGCCGGGGGTGACGATCCAGAAATCTTCGCCGCAGAGACGACGCACCTGCCGCGCTTCTTGTGGAGAGCAGACGATGCCGCTCAGATGAGTCTGTTGTGCCAGTTGGGCGAGCCGTTCGACTTGTGATTGTGCCGCTGGCAGGCCAATCTCCTGCAAGTCATCGTCCTGCAGGGAAGTCAAAACGGTGACGGCGACGATGTGCGTGCGTTGCTGGGCTTGCTCATGCCAAGCCGCTTCGCGGGCGGCTTCCAGCATGGCGCGTCCGCCCGAGGCATGGATGGTGCACATCCACACCCCCAAATCGCGAGCCGCTCGGCACGCGGCGGCGACCGTGTTGGGAATATCGTGAAATTTCAGGTCCAAAAAAACTGCATAGCCGCGCGTGTGCAGTTCCTGGATTAAGGCGGGACCGCCTTTGACAAATAATTCGCTACCGACCTTGAGGCGGCATTGCTGAGGCGAGAGACGGTCGGCGAGTTGAAGGGCGCCGGTGGTGTCCAGGCCATCCAGAGCAACAATGAGATGAGGCGCCGCGGGAGGGTGTTCGGGCATTCAGACCAGATAGGGGCGCGACGGTTTGTTTTTGGCGTAAGGCTCAAGAGGCCGAATCGTGTCCCAGTGTTGGCAACTGGGGCACTGCCAGAAATGCCGGTGGGCCTGGAACTGGCATTCCGAACATTCGTAGGTGGGCTGGTTGGCGAGAAACTGATCCAGGGTGCTCAGGATTCGCCGCATGCTGGTCTGGTCGGCGGCCACTCGGTTTTCCATAATGGCCTCGATGTAATCGCGCAGCAAAACAATGGAAGACGGGTTGGACTGAAAAGCGCTTTCGAACACTTCGGTCAAACCGTTGTCTCCACCCTGGCGCAGACTTTCCACCAGCGACAGCATGGGGAAGAGGGCGTGCGGCTGCGTGCGCGCCTGATGCAGAAACTGCCGAAAACCGCCCATATTTCCTTGTTTTTGATAGGCTTGCTGCAGCAAACGAATGATGTGGGGTGCGAATGCCGGCTGTTTTTGGTAGGCCTCGCGATAGTGGCGGACCGCAGCATGGCTGTCGTCCTGTGTCAGAGCCAGATTCCCCAGCATGATGTGGGCGCGTGCGCAGTCCCGATTGAAACTGAGGGCCTTGCGGGCGTACTGCACCACTTGTTCCGGATCGGTTTCGCCGGCGTGGGCGAGGGCGGTTTCAGCCAACTCACAGTAGTAATGGGCAATCAAATGCTCCTGAGCTCCGCCGCCGGCCCGTTCGATATTGCGGGCAATGCGGATGGCTTTCTCCCACTCCTTTTCCTGTTCGTAAATTTCGCGTAAATGCTGGAGGGCTTCCAACTGGTGGCTGCCAGTCTCCAGCACGCCGTTGAGCAGGTTCTCGGCACGATCGAAAAGTCCGGATTTGAGATAGTCGCGAGCCAATTCCAAAAGCGCGTCGGCTTTGGTTTGGTCATCCAGATCCAGGCGGGCGATGAGATTCTGATGCAGACGAATAGCGCGTTCGACTTCGCCGCGTCGGCGCAGCATGTTGCCCAGCACGATGTACGTTTCCACGGCATCGGCATCCAAATCCACGGCATTGACGAACAAGTCGATGGCCTTGTCCGGTTGTTCGTTGAGCAGGTAGTTGATGCCCTGCAGATAATGTTGCGGGATTGGCTTGGCCTGCTTGCGCTGCATATCGCGCCGTGCTGCCCACCAGCCGGTCAAAGCGGCGATCGGCAACAGCAACCAAAGCAGCGACATCATGATTTAGGCCTCATGCAGGGGCATCCGACGCAAGTTGCGGACTTCCTGGTAAATCAGTTTATATTGCCGCTGCAGATGGGTCAGTTTCATGCGGTAGCGCATCACCAGCCAACCGCTGAGAAGGGCGGCCAGTGCAATGCCGAAAGCAAGCGTCACCAGCAAGGCAAAACCCAGCGACACGGTGGCGTGGGCAAAGTAGAAGTTCAGTGAGACGGCCTGCGGGTTGATCATGACCAGGACCAGTCCGAGGGTCAGCATGATGAAAGCCAGGGCCATGCCAAATCGGTTCATGAGAAACGCTTCAGTTGTCGGATCGGATTCCCGACTATAGCATGCGCGGGTCGGCGCGAGAAATCGCGATTAGCGAAAAAGGGACGCCAGGGTTTCGCGCAGGACTTTGCCGGGTTTGAAGTGGGGCACATAACGTTTGTTGAGCATGACGGCACTGCCTGTTTTGGGGTTGCGTGCCAGTCGCGGAGGTCGGGCCCGCAGCCGGAAAGTGCCAAAGCCGCGCAGTTCTACGCGGTCATGTTCCGCCAGGGTGTCGGTAATGCGATCAAAAATGAGCTTGACGGCATCGTCGACGTCGTTCGGCGCGAGGTGCAGCTGGTGGCGGGCGATGCGGGCAATAAGCTGACTGCGATTGATCTGGATCGGGTTCTCGCGAGAAGGCATGGCAGTCTCCGAAGTTAAGTATCAGAATTGGTGTCTGCGTCCTTGCGTTTGATAAGTTTATCGCGAATCAGGCCGCCCAGCGATTTGCTGATGCCGGATTCTTCTGCTTTGTATTCGCGTACCGCCTCTTTTTCTTCGGCCTGATCCTTGGCGCGAATGGAAAGACTGACGTGACGTTTCTTGTTGTCACAAGAGAGAATGGCCGCCTCCAGCGTGTCGCCGACCTTGACGCGGCTGCGCGCGTCGTCGACGGCTTCCTGGGACAACTCCGAGGCCGCCAAGCTACCGGTAATGTGCTCGTTGACGGCAACGGTCACCAGGTTCGGTTCCACTTCCGTGACCGTGCAGGGGATGACGGTTCCTTTGGGGTTCTTGCGCATCCAAGCCTGGGCCGGGTCGTTGGTCAGTTGCTTGATACCGAGAGAGACGCGCTCGCGGGCCACATCGACTGACAGCACTTTGGCGGTCACCGTATTGCCTTTGCGATAGTCGCGGATCGCGGTTTCACCGGGCTCGGTCCAAGACAGGTCCGAAAGATGGATCAAGCCATCAATGCCGCCCGGCAGACCTACAAAAACGCCGAAGTCGGTAATGGATTTGACGGTTGCAGAGACTTCACTGCCCTTGGAGTACATCGCCGCAAAGTCTTCCCAGGGATTTGCGGTGCACTGCTTGATGCCCAGTGAGATACGACGGCGTTCCAAATCAATTTCCAGCACCATGACCTCGACCGTCTCGCCGAGCGTCACCATGCGGGCCGGATTGGGGTTGCGGGAGGTCCAGTCCATTTCCGAGGCGTGCACCAGTCCCTCAATTCCGTCCTCAATCTCTACGAAGCAGCCGTAATCGGTGATGCTGGTGACCACTCCCGGCATACGGCTACCGACCTGGTAGCGGTCGGAGATATTCTCCCAGGGATCTTCCGTCAGCTGCTTGATGCCCAGCGAGACACGTCCGCTGTCCGGATCATGGCTGAGCACTTTGACTTCAATTTCCTGGCCGACTTCCACCACATCAGAAGGGTGCTTGATACGGCGCCAGGCCATATCGGTGATATGCAGCAGGCCGTCCACGCCTCCCAGATCCAAAAAGGCTCCGTATTCGGTGAGGTTTTTGACGGTGCCGCGCACGACGTTGCTTTCGGAAAGTTTTTCCAGAATAGCGGCCCGTTCGGCACTGTGTTCGGTTTCCAATACGGCACGACGAGAGACGACGACATTGTCGCGGCGCCGGTCGATTTTGATGATTTTGAATTCCAGCTCGCGGTTTTCCAGGTAGGCGGTATCCCGTACCGGGCGCACATCCACCAGGGAGCCGGGCAGAAAGGCGCGCACCGAGTTGAGATTAATAGTGAAGCCGCCTTTGACCTTGTTGACGATTGTGCCCATCACCTTGGTGCCTTCTTCAAAGGCTTTTTCCAACTCGTTCCAGATACGGATCCGTTTGGCGCGCTCGCGCGACATGCGGGTCTCGCCGGTGCCGTCTTCCAAGGCATCCAGGGACACTTCCACCGTATCGCCCAGCGCGACTTCCAATTCTCCGTTGGTGCCGGTGAACTGTTCGATGGGGATAAAGCATTCAGATTTAAGACCGGCGCTGACGACGACCGAGTCGGGACGTACTTCGACGATCGTGCCGTCGATAATGGAGCCTGCACGCATTTGCAGGCGCGAAAGATTGTCTTCCAGAAGATCTGCGAATGATTCGCTCATAAATGGGGTGCCTTGGTTAGTGTGGTTAGTGGCCGGGCAGGCGAGCCCGGATGGTTGCGCAAACTTCCTCGACTGATAGGGTTGTCGTATCAATCAAACAAGCGTCTGGGGCCTGAACCAAGGGGGAATTTCCCCGTTGCGTGTCCTGACGGTCACGCTGCTCAAGATCCTCAGTAAGCCGATTAATTTTAGCAGTGATCCCCAACTCCTGCAATTGTTGTTGACGGCGACGGGCGCGTTCGGCCAGCGTGGCCGTCAAAAACACTTTCAGTTCCGCATCGGGGAAAACCACCGTGCCCATGTCGCGGCCTTCGGCAACCAGACCCGGGAATCGTCGGGCCTGGTGTTGGTAATGAAGAAGCGCTTGGCGCACTTGCGGGTGGGAGGAGACGAGAGAGGCACCTTGGCTGACATCCAAATCGCGAATGCGTTCGGTGACATCGGTGCCGTCCAGAAACAGGCGTGGTTCGGGGGGCTGCATCTCCAGATTGAGTGAAGCCGCAATACGACCGCAGTCAGGGTCGGAGTTCAAGTCGACGGCGTGGTTGATGCAGGTGAGCGCCGTGATTCGGTAGAGAGAACCGGAATCCAGCCAGTGCCATCCCAATTGGGAGGCTAACGTCTTGGCAATCGTACCTTTGCCGGAGCCGGCCAGACCATCAATGGCGATAACCGGAGCAGGTTCAGACATGCCGAAGGCGCAAGCCGGCCTGGTCGGCGAGGGCGGAGAAATGGGGGAATGACGTGGCGACCCATTGCGTATCCTCAATCCTGACTGGGGTTTGCGCGGCGAGGGCGGCGATAGCGAAAGCCATGGCGATGCGGTGATCCCCGCAACTGTGTACGGTGCCGCCTTGCAGTGGCCGCCCCGTAATGCGCATCCAGTCGGGACCTGTCTCCACCGGCACCCCCAGTGCCTGCAGTCCTGTTTCCATCGCGGCGATGCGGTCGCTTTCCTTGATGCGCAATTCTTCGATTTCGGTAAAAGTCGTGACCCCTTCGGCACAAGCCGCGGCGATGCATAAGACCGGAAACTCGTCGATGGCGTTGGCCGCCAATTCCGGATCCACTTCAATGCCCGACAGGCGGCTGCTTCGGACGGTCAAATCGCCCACCGGCTCCTGGCCCAACGAAGGGCAGGGGGTTTGGGTAATGTCGGCGCCCATTTGTTCCAGAATCCGCAAAACGCCATCGCGACGAGGGTTCAGGCCGACGCTTGGGAGTTGTATTTCCGAATCCGAGGCGATTAGCGCTCCCACCACAAAAAAAGCGGCGGCGGAAAGGTCCCGCGGGATAACAAGTTTCGCACCCTGCAGTACTTGTGCTCCCGCTATGCAGATTTGAGCGCCGTCCACTTCACAATGCCCCCCAAAGGCGGGAAGCATTCGTTCCGTATGATCGCGGGATAGCAGGGCCTCCGTGAGGCACGTGGTGCCTTGCGCGTTCAGACCGGCCAGCAGCAGAGCCGATTTGACCTGCGCGCTGGCGATGGGCTGAGTATGGTGGATACCGACCAAGGGTTGTCCTTCGATATGCACCGGGGCATGGCCGTCGGTGGTCTCAATCCGGGCCCCCATGGCTCGCAACGGCACTGCAACACGTTCCATGGGCCGCTGGGTGAGAGAAGCGTCGCCGACGAGAGTGCTGGGGTGAGGGTGTGCCGCCAGCAGGCCGCACAACAGCCGCATGGCGGTTCCGGAATTGCCCAGATCAAGCGCTTTTTCCGAAGCTTTCAGGCCGCTGAAGCCGCGCCCTTGAATGTGCCATATCCCGGGTGCGGTTTCCCGCAGAGTGACGCCCAACTGTCCTAGAGCGGAGGCGGTCGCCCGGCAATCCTCGCTGTCGAGAACGCCGTGCAATTCACTGTCGCCTTCGGCAATGGCGGCCAGTATCAACGCTCGATGGCTGATGGACTTGTCGCCCGGCAGGACCAATTCGCCGTGCAGGCAGCCTCCCGGTTCAAGCTGCCAACATTCGCTCATACGTTGGAATGATTCAGGGTGTCGCGAATCTTTTTGGCCGTATCGAAAGAGTTGCGTAATACCTCGGTGGACTCTTCACGCAAAGCGTTTTGTAGTGTCCCCAGGTGTTGCTGGTAACGTTCCAGCATCGGCGCCAACTGTTCTCGGTTGGCGTGGCAGATATCCGTCCACAAGTCCGGATTGCTGGAGGCAATGCGGGTGAAATCCAGCAGGCCGCCCGCGGCGTAGCGACGCAAATCTTCACGAGGTAATTCCAATGCCAGCATTTCCATCAGGGCATAGGCCAGCACATGGGGCAAATGACTGACTCCGGCAAACAGAACATCGTGTTCTTCGGCAGGCATCAGTTCGGTTCGGGCGCCCAATTGCTCCCACATCCAACGGACTTGCTGAAGTTTTTCCGAATCGGTGTCGTCGAGTGGGGTCAGTACGGCATAGCGGTCGCGAAACAAGGTGCCGTCGGCGTGCTGTACACCGCTTTTTTCCGTGCCTGAGATTGGATGGCCCGGCACGAACCAGCTTGGAACGCTTCCAACGATGCGGACCAGATCGTTCAATACAGGGGCTTTGACACTGCCGACGTCTGTGACCGTTTGATCAGGCTGCAGATGCGCGGCGATGTGGTTACAGATTTCTGCGGTCGCGCTGGGTGGTGCGGCCAGCACAATCAATTCGGCATCCTCAATCGCAGCTTCCGGGGAGGTGCAGATTCGGTCCAGCACTCCGCCGGCTTGGGCGTGTTCCAGGGCCTGTGCGTCGGGATCATAGCCTTGGATGGAAGAAACCGCGGCGGCATCGCGAAGGCCCAGTGCGACCGAGCCGCCGATATGTCCCACCCCGATTAAAGCTAAAGTGATGCTCATTGATGGTGCCAGGAGTACAGGGCGTCGACCACCACATCGGTCTCGGCATCAGTGCCGATTGTGAAACGCAACCAGTCGGGCAATTCATACTCGGGCAAAGCGCGCACCAAAATGTTGCGCTCGCGCATCCAGGCGGTGGCCAAAGCGGCCGAGTCCCCAAAGTGCAGCGTCAAGAAATTGGCCTGTTCGCCAAGTGTGCGCATGTCCAACTGCTGGGCGGTCTCTTTCAGGCGCTTCATGTTTCGGGCGTTACTGGTGCGGCTGTGTTCCACATGGGCCACATCGCCGACAGCGGCGGTGGCAGCCTGTTGCGCAGGCGTGTTGACGTTGAACGGTTGTCGTACGCGATTGAGCATGCCGATGACGTCCGGATGCGCGACCGCATAACCGATTCGCAATCCTGCGAGTCCATAGATTTTGGAAAACGTACGGGTCACCACGACGTTGGGATAGTCCAAAAAGCGATTGGCGGATGGGATGGGTTCGCAGTATTCCGCATAGGCTTCATCAATGACCACCAGCACCTGGGGCGGGAGGTTGTCGAATAATGTGCGCAGCTCCGCATCCGTCAGAATCGTGCCGGTCGGATTATTGGGGTTGGCGATGAACAGCACCCGGGTGGCGTCGTTGACGCCGGCCTGCAGTTGAACCGGGTCATGGCCCAGAGGTTGCGAATGGTCCAGGGGGTAGGCGGGAGTGATTTGCGCGGTGGCGCCCGCCTGTTGTACGACCAGCGGATAAACCACGAATGCATGCCGGGCAAACACTGCATTGCACCCCGGCTCCAGCCAGGCGCAGGCCACCAGATCCAACAGGTCCGATGAGCCGTTGCCCAACATCAGGCATTCGGGTGGGCAGTCGTGGTGGCTGCTGAGGACGGCCTTGAGGGCGTGTCCGTCGTTGTCGGGATAGCGGGCCAGGTTGTCGAAGCTGCGTAGTGCCTCCATGGCTTGGGGTGAGGGCCCCAGCGGATTTTCGTTCGAGGCCAGCCGGCAGACCTGTTCGTTGGGCACGCTGGGTCGGGCGCCGGGTTTGTAGGGCGCCAGTTGTCGGACGCAACTGCGGGCGGTTTCCAGCACGGGCGCCACGCGGTCGCTTGAGGGAAGGGTGCTCACAGGATCAGTTGGGCGCACACGGGTAAGAACCGAGGATCTTGCAGAAAGCGGCGGTGTTCTGCAGATGTTCGAGTGCTTGCGCAATGCTCGGTTCTTGTTGATGTCCGCGAAAATCAAGGAAGAACAAATATTCCCAGTTGACGGCCTGCGAGGGCCGCGACTCGATACGGGTCAGGTCAATGCCGGCTTCAGCCAGAGGCTGCAGCAGCTGCATCAAGGCGCCCGGGCGGTTGCGCACGGCCGCCAGCACACTGGTCTTGTCCTGTCCGGAACACGCCTGGTCGTGTTCGCCGATGACCAGAAAGCGGGTGCGGTTGTTTGGGTTGTCTTCAATATTCGAAGCGATGACCTGCAGTCCGTACTGTTCGGCGGCGGCGCGCGAGGCGATTGCAGCCGTGCCGGAATCGTCGGCAGCATAGCGCGCAGCGGCGGCATTGCTGGTGTCGCTGATGCGGTCCACACCAGGGAATTCGCGGTCCAGCCATTGGCGGCATTGAGCAAGCGCCTGCGGATGTGCGCGGACTTGGCGGATGGCATCTCGGTCGGGCTTTTGGGCCAGCAGACAATGATGGACGGCCAGCTCCACTTCGCCGGCGATTTTCAGCGGCGATTCCACGAACAGGTCCAGCGTGTGTGCAACGACGCCGTCGGTCGAGTTCTCAATTGGCACGACGCCGTATTCGGACTGACCGCTCTCGACTTCACGGAAAATTTGCGCGACGTGCTCCTGCGGAGCAATTTCCGCGGAATGCCCAAAGTGCCGCAAAGCCGCCTGGTGGGTGAAGGTGCCTTCCGGGCCCAGGAAGGCGACTCGGGTCGGGTGCTCCAAAGCCAGACAGGCCGACATGATTTCCCGGAACAGGCGGGCCATTTCGTCCGCCGAGAGCGGTCCGGGATTGGTTTCGCGAATCCGTCTGAGGACCTGGGCTTCGCGGGCAGGGTCGTAGAAAGGACGGTTTTGCTGTTTAGCGCGCGCCGTCTCCAAGGCCAGCGCGGCCCGCTGGCTGATGAGGGACATGATTTCGTCGTCCAGCGCGTCGATGCGCTGTCGGGCCGAGTGCAGATCGCTTTGGCTCATGCGCGGCGTTCAAAATTTTGCATGAATTCAGCCAAAGCGGCAGCCCCGGCTTCCGGCATCGCATTGTACAGACTGGCACGCAGTCCTCCCACGCTGGAGTGGCCCCGCAAACCCAACAAACCCGCTGCTTCCGCTTCCTCCAGGAAACGGGATTCCAACTCCGGCTGCGCCAGGTTAAAGCAAATATTCATGTGCGAGCGCGCCCGCGGGGCAATTTCATTCACATACAGGCTGCTCGCATCAATGCATTGATAAAGCTGCTCAGCGCGCGCCTGGGCCCGTTGCTGCATCGCTTTCAAGCCGCCTTCCATGACAATCCAACGCAGCATGAGAGCGCAGACATACCAGGAAAAAATGGAAGGGGTGTGCACGCGGCAACCGGCCTGGAGTTGCGCTGCATAAGACAATCCCGGCGGCAACGAGGTGGATTTCAACAGACAGTCGCGGCGTGCGACCACGACGGTCAGTCCGGCACAGCCCAAGTTTTTTTGCGTGCCGGCATAGCACATGGCGTAGTCGCGGATGTCAAAAGGCTCACTCAAAAAATCTGAAGTGCGGTCGCAAACCAGCCGTCCCGGCGCTTGCGGAGCCGGCATACGAAAACCGGTCAATGTCTCGTTCGAGACGTAGTGCACATACTCGAAGTCGGCCAAAGTGTCGGCGGCCAACTCTTGAAAATCAGTCGAGCTGGCAGCCTGCACGGCCTGGATATGTTCGCGATGCCGCCGCGCTTCGGCATACGCCAACTCCGACCAAAAACCGCCCAGAACAAAGCTCAGGCGAGACTCGGAGGTTGTGAGATTATCCAGCCACAAGGCGTAGTGCACACGGGCGCCGCCATTCAAAAACAGTACGGCGTAATCATCAGGCAACTGCAGCAGTTGGCGTAAATCCTCTTCCGCCTGTTGGGCGATGGTGTCGAAGGTTGGACTGCGGTGGCTTAGCTCCAGAATGGAGCGCCCGTGCGGCGGATAACCGTGGACGGCATCGGCTGCCTGGGCCAAAACTTCCGGCGGCAGCTGCGCCGGGCCAGGAGCAAAATTGAATAAGGTCGCAGCGGCCTCAGTGGACAACCGGCTCGTCCTCCGTGGCGCCCTCCGGCAGGGGCTCCACACAGACCACCCGGGTCAGCTGTTCGCCGTCGCGGCATTCAATCAGACGAACGCCTTGGGTATTGCGGCCAATGACGGAAATTTCGTCAATACGGGTACGCACCAGGGTCCCGCCATCCGTAATCAGCATGACATCCTGGCTTGGCGCGGCCAGCACCGCTCCGACAACCGGGCCGTTGCGCTCGGAAGCGCGGATGGCAATCACGCCCCGGGTGGCGCGGTTCTTGCGCGGGAAGTCGCTCAGCGAGGTCCGTTTGCCGTAGCCATGGCGGGTGGCCAGCAACAACTGCTGGTCCTGGGTGTCGGGTGCGATTACCGCAAGACTGATGACTTGGGCGCCTTCCGACAGCTTCGCGCCGCGCACGCCGATTGCCGTACGGCCGGTGGAGCGTATCGCACTTTCCGAGAAACGCACGGCCTTGCCGTCATCGGTCACCAGCAAAATATCGCTTTGGCCGTCGGACAGGGCGATGCCGATCAGCAAGTCGTCCTCGCGCAAGGTGGCGGCAATGATGCCCCGTCTCCAGGCGCGGGCGAAAGCCGACAGCGCGACTTTTTTGACCAGACCGCCTCGCGTCGCCATGACCACATACTGCTCCGCGGAAAAATCACGCACCGGCATGATGGCGCTGATTTTTTCATCCGGCATCAAAGACAACAGGTTGACGATGGGCCGGCCGTGCGCGGTGCGCGAGCCGCGCGGGAACTTGTAGACCTTCAGCCAATGCACGCGCCCGAAGTTGGTGAAACACAGGACGGTATCGTGGGTGTCGGCGACAAACATCTGCTCGATGTAGTCGGCGTCCTTGATGGAGGCGGCGGATTTGCCGACGCCGCCGCGCAACTGCGCGCGATACGTGTCCGGAGATTGTGATTTGGCGTAGCCGCGTCCTGACAGGGTCAGCACACGATCCTCGTGCGGGATCAAATCCTCATCGTCGCAGTCGTAATCGGTGAACTCGATTTCAGTACGCCGGGTATCCGCGTAGTCTTCTTCGATATCGGCCAATTCACCACGAATCACCTGCATCAAAACCTCGGGATTGGCCAAAATTTCAAGCAACTTGGCAATCAATTCCAGCACTTCGTGGTAATCGTTGTGAATTTTCTGCTGCTCCATGCCGGTGAGACGATGCAGGCGCAATTCCAAAATGGCCTGGGCCTGCACTTCCGACAGATAGTAGCCATCCTTATGCAGACCGAAGGAGGCATCCAGGTTTTCAGGCCGTGAGGCGTCGGCGCCTTGTTTCGCCAGCAGGTCGGCGACACTACCGGGATTCCAGGCCTGCCCGAGCAAAGCTGAGCGGGCGGCGGCGATATCGGGAGCCGCCTTGATCAGGGCAATCACCTCGTCAATATTGGTCAGGGCGACCGCGAAACCTTCCAGGCGGTGGGCGCGCAGACGCGCTTCGCGCAGGTCGAACAAGGTGCGACGGGTGACGACTTCGCGCCGATGCCGCAGGAACGCCTCCAGAATTTCCCGCAGACCTAATACTTCCGGCTGGCCTTCCACCAGTGCGACCATATTGACGCCGAAGGATTGGCGCATACGGGTTTTCTGGTAGAGGTTGTTGCACACCACTTCGCTATCGGCGCCTTGCTGCAGTTCAATGACGATGCGCATCCCGTCCTTGTCGGATTCATCGCGCAGGGTACGGATTCCTTCCAGTTTCTTGTCACGCACCAGGACGGCAATTTGTTCGATCAGGCGCGCCTTGTTGACTTGATAGGGCAGTTCGGTGACCACCAACTGGCAGCGGTCGCGAGGGCCGGTTTCCGTTTCTACGCGAGCACGCATCACAACCCGTCCCCGACCGGTTTCATAAGCGTCGCGAATACCGTGAACACTGATCAGGGCGGCGGTGGGGAAATCCGGTCCCGGCATATGCGCCATCAAACCTTCCAGATCAAGGTCCGGGTCATCAATCAGCGCCATGCAGGCGCGGGTGACTTCGCCCAGGTTGTGCGGAGGGATGTTGGTGGCCATGCCGACGGCAATGCCGGAGGTGCCGTTGAGCAATAAATTGGGAACCCGCGTCGGCAGAACCGTCGGTTCCTGCTCATTGCCGTCGTAGTTGGGGATGAAGTCGACCGTCTCGCGGTTGAGATCGGCCAGCAATTCATGCGCCAGTTTCGACAGCCGCACCTCGGTGTAACGCATGGCGGCGGGCGCGTCTCCGTCGACGGAGCCGAAGTTGCCCTGACCGTCGATGAGCAGCCCCCGCATCGAGAACGGTTGCGCCATGCGCACCATCGTGTCATACACGGCGTTGTCGCCATGCGGGTGGTATTTACCGATGACATCGCCGACGATACGGGCGGATTTTTTGTAGGGCTTGTCCCAGTGGTTTCGCAACTCATTCATCGCGTACAGCACGCGGCGATGCACCGGTTTAAGGCCATCCCGAACGTCGGGCAGGGCGCGCCCGACGATGACGCTCATCGCATAGTCGAGATACGACTGACGCATCTCGTCTTCGATCGTAATCGGCAGAATGTCGGCGGTTTTTTCGGGTTCGGTGTCGTTCATTCGGAAGCGCTCTGAGGGGCTCGAAATTCAGTTACATATAACCTATAAAAAACTGGTTGCAATTTTACCAGACCCAACCGCAAATTGCAGTCGTTTTCAGGGTCGAAAATGAGGCGAATTTGCCGCTCGAATAGGGGTGTATGAAGGCCCGTGGTGGCTATGGGTGGACTCGAACCACCGACCTTGGCATTATGAGTGCCACGCTCTAACCAACTGAGCTACATAGCCGGGCGAAACGACCATTATAAAGAGTGCGGAGCGAGGCACCCCAGAGAATATCCGACGGTGGCCGCAATGTAATATACTTCCGAGATTAATCTCAATTTTTGAGAAACTTCATGCCTGAAAGTAGCGTGCCGCGTGACAGTCTGTACCGTTCCGAGTTCGATCGGGGCAGTTGTGGCTTTGGTTTGATCGCGCAAATGGACGATGAGCCCAGCCATGCGCTGGTGCAGACGGCCATTCACGCACTGGAGCGGATGACCCACCGCGGGGCGGTTGCAGCCGACGGAAAAACGGGTGACGGCTGTGGGTTGCTGCTCAAAATTCCTTCCGGTTATTTCCGCGACGTGGCGCAGCGCGAAGGTATCCATTTGGGTGATCGCAATGCGCTGGCCATGGTGTTTCTCAGCCAAGACGAGGAACGCGCGCAGGCCGGGCGGGAAGCACTGGAGACGCATGTCCGTGAGCAGGGATTCCAGCCACGTGGATGGCGATGCGTGCCCACCCACCCGGAAGCTCTGGGAGACCAGGCGCGCGCCACGGTGCCGCGCATTGAGCAAATGTTCATCGACCTGGTGGGCGGCGACCCCTGGCACAGCGACGCCTCTTTGATGTTGGCGCGGCGTCGAGCCGAGCAAGACATGGCGGAAGATCCGGATTTTTATGTCTGCAGCATGTCGCCCAACATTATCAGTTACAAGGGCTTGATGATGCCGGAGTGGCTGCCGAAATTCTATCCGGACCTGCACGATGAGAATTTGAAATCTTCCATCTGCGTATTCCATCAGCGCTTCTCCACCAATACATTGCCGCAATGGTCATTGGCGCAGCCGTTCCGTTATTTGGCGCACAACGGCGAAATCAATACGATTCGAGGCAACCGCAACTGGGCGGAGGCGCGGGCGCGTACGTTCAATAGCGCCGATCTGCCCGGTCTGGAGCAGCTGCGCCCACTGGTGTCCGCGACCGGTTCGGATTCCTGTGCGCTGGACAACATGCTGGAAGTGCTGCACGCCGGAGGCGTGGATATTTTCCGGGCCATGCGCCTGCTGATTCCGCCGGCCTGGCAGAACGCCAAAAACATGGATTCGGATTTGCGGGCGTTTTACGAATACAACTCCATGCACATGGAGCCCTGGGACGGACCCGCGGGCATCGTGTTGACGGACGGGCGCTATGCGGCCTGTATTCTGGACCGCAACGGCCTGCGTCCGGCGCGCTACGTGATTACTCGCGACCGTTGCATCATGCTGGCTTCCGAAATCGGGGTGCACGACTATGCGGATGCGGAGGTGGTTGAAAAAGGCCGCCTGGGGCCCGGAGAAATGTTGGCGGTGGATACTCGAACCGGAGAGTTGCTGACCACGAAAAGCATCGATCGCCTCAACAGTACCCGCAATCCCTACTGGCAGTGGCTCCATGAAGGGTCCCGGCACATGCGGGCACTGGTCAGCCATCACGTCAAGCCGTGGAAGCCGCTTCCCCACAAGGACCTGCAGTGCTACGAAAAAATGTTCGATGTCAGCTATGAAGAGCGCGAACAGGTCTTGCGGGTTCTGGCGGAAATGGGCCAGGAGGCGACGGGTTCCATGGGGGACGATACGCCGTTGCCGGTGCTTTCCGGGAAGGTGCGTTCCTTATACGATTATTTTCGCCAGCAATTCGCGCAGGTCACCAATCCGGCCATTGACTCGTTGCGCGAAAAAATTGTCATGTCGCTGGAGACCTGTTTTGGTCCGGAACTCAATTTGTTTGAGGAAAGTCGTGAGCATGCGGAGCGGCTAATCACGCAATCCCCGGTTCTGACCCACAAAAAATACGAGCATCTGCTGACAATCGCGGATGCCAGTTACCAACCCTTCCGCATCGACCTCAACGTCGACGAACAGCAGGATTTGCGTGAGGCTGTGCAGACCATCGCCAATCAGGCAGTGCAGGCGGTGCGCGAAGGCTACGTCCTCATCATTTTGTCGGATCGGGACATACAGCCCGGAAAGATGCCCGTGCACGCGCTGCTGGCGACCGGAGCGGTGCATCATGCGCTGATTCGAGAGGGCATTCGATGCCAGGCCAATTTGATTGTGGACACCGGCACGGCCCGCGATCCGCACCATTTCGCAGCGCTGATTGGCTACGGGGCGACGGCCGTACATCCGTATTTGTCGATGCAGTCGTTGTATGACATGGCGCATATGGGGGAATTGGATGAAGAAGCCTTCACGGCGGTGGAGCGGACCTATTGCCGAGGCATCGACAAGGGCCTGCTCAAAATCATTTCCAAAATGGGCATTTCTGCGATCACCAGTTATCGGGGTGCGCAGTTGTTTGAGATTGTGGGGCTGGATTCGGAAGTGTCGGACCTGTGTTTTGTGGGCAATGTCAATCGCGTGGGAGGCGCCAACTTCGAGGATCTGGCGCAGGATCAACGCCAGCTGGCGGCACATGCCTGGAGTCGTGAGGATTTACGGCAAGGGGGCCTGCTCAAGTACGTCCACGACGAGGAATACCATGCGTTCAACCCCGACATCGTGCAGGCGCTGCAGGCGGCCGCGCGTAGCGGGGAAATGGAGGATTACCGAAAATTCCGGGATTTGGTGAACCAGCGCGAGCCGATGGTGCTTCGGGACTTGCTGCAGTTGCGCGAAGTCGAACCCATCCCGCTGGAAGAAGTCGAGCCTGTCGAAAATATCACGAAACGTTTTGATTCGGCCGGCATGTCGCTGGGCGCCTTGTCTCCGGACGCGCATGAGACCTTGGCACAGGCCATGAACCGCTTGGGTGCGCGTTCCAATTCGGGTGAAGGGGGCGAAGATCCGGCACGTTACGGCACCAACCGCACCTCGCGTATCAAGCAGGTGGCTTCCGGGCGCTTTGGGGTGACTCCCGAGTATCTGGTCAACGCGGATGTGCTGCAGATCAAAATCGCCCAGGGCGCCAAGCCCGGAGAAGGGGGACAGTTGCCGGGCCGTAAAGTGGATGCCTTGATTGCGCGTCTGCGATATTGCGATCCGGGCGTGACACTGATTTCTCCACCGCCGCATCACGATATTTATTCCATTGAGGACATCGCGCAGTTAATTTTCGACCTCAAGCAGGTCAACCCCGATGCCTTGGTGTCGGTCAAACTGGTGGCGTCCGCCGGGGTGGGCACGATTGCTGCGGGGGTCGCCAAAGCTTATTCGGATCTGATTACGATTTCCGGCTACGACGGGGGCACGGGAGCGAGCCCACTGACCAGCATTAAATATGCCGGCGGTCCCTGGGAGATGGGCCTCAGTGAAACGCAAGTGGTTTTGCGCGCCAACAATTTGCGCGGCAAGGTGCGACTGCAGGCGGATGGCGGCCTGAAAACAGGTTTGGATGTGATCAAGGCAGCCATTCTGGGTGCGGAAAGTTTTGGTTTTGGTACTGCCCCCATGATTGCGATGGGCTGCAAATACTTGCGAATCTGCCATCTGAATAATTGCGCGACCGGAGTGGCGACCCAAAACAAAATCTTGCGTCGCGAACACTTTATCGGCGAAGTGGATATGGTGGTCAACTATTTCACGCTGGTTGCCCAGGAGGTGCGGGAATGGTTGGCGGCTTTGGGAGTGCGGGAACTGGAAGAATTGATTGGTCGTCCCGAATTTCTGCAAATCGGTGAAGGGGTAACCGATCGCCAGACGCGGATGGACCTGCAGCCGATTCTGTCGGAGGGTGGGGTCGCCCCAGAGGCGCCGCGTTTCTGTCAAGTGCCGAGTAACCCTTCGTTTGATCAGGGAGAACTGGCCGAGCGGATGGTTCGCGACACACGCGAGGCGATTGAAGACAAAAAAGGCGGCGAATTTAGCTATGAGATCAACAACACCAACCGCTCCATAGGGGCGCGGGTATCGGGAGAAATTGCCCGCCGCCATGGCAACCATGGCATGAATGATGCGCCCATTCTCATTCGGTTGACCGGAATTGCCGGCCAAAGCTTTGGAGTCTGGAATGTCGGGGGTCTGCACCTGCGCCTGGAAGGCGACGCCAACGATTATGTCGGCAAGGGTATGGCGGGCGGCAAGCTGGTACTGCATCCCAGTTCGGATCTGGCATTGCCGGCGCACCGTACGCCGATTATGGGGAATACCTGCCTGTATGGGGCGACCGGAGGGAAATTGTTTGCGGCAGGCACCGCAGGCGAACGGTTCGCAATCCGCAATTCCGGAGCTGCGGCGGTGATTGAAGGGGTCGGGGACCATGCCTGCGAATACATGACAGGTGGAGCCGTGGTGATTCTGGGCAGCACCGGCGTCAACTTTGGGGCGGGCATGACCGGAGGCTTTGCCTTGGTGTTGGATAAGCAGCAGGATTTTCCGGACCGATGCAATGATGAACTCATCCAGTGGCAGCCGTTGATTAATGAAGAATGTTCAGAATATCAACAGTATCTGCGAAGTATCTTGATGGAACATTGTGGCGAAACCGGCAGTGAGCGAGGCCGAAAAATTTTAGGCGCTTGGGACGAATGGTTGCCGCACTTTTGGTTGGTGACGGCGAAAGAAGCTGAAATTAAGACGTTACTGGACGGATTGCGCAAAGCGGCGTAGCATACTGGAAACGAAAAGTTTTCCGTCCGATGCCAGGCAAATTGTTTCCACCAGAATTTTTGCCGCAGCTGCTGGCTCGGGTGGATCTGCCTGAACTGATTGGCCGCTATGTCCCGCTGAAAAAAGTCGGACACGAATACAAGGCATGCTGTCCTTTTCATAACGAGAAAACACCTTCTTTTACGGTCAGTCCGCAGAAGGGCTTCTATCACTGCTTTGGGTGCGGTGCGCATGGGAATGCCATCGGGTTTTTGATGGACTACGACAAGCGCACGTTTGTGGAAGCGGTGGAAGAGTTGGCCCGCCAGGTGGGAATGGAAGTACCTCGAAGTAATCAGGGGACCTGGAAAAGTTACGATGCTTTGTATGCCTGCATGGAAGAGGCGAGTCGTTATTACGCCACACAGCTGGCGCGTTCCGAGGTCGCCAAAAATTATGCGCGCGAGCGTGGCTTGACGGGGGAGATATGCAAGGAGTACCGCATCGGCTTCGCGCCACCGGGTTTTGAAAATATTGAGCCGGGATTGGCGAAAAAGTTTTCACGCGAGCAGTTGCTGCAGGTGGGGCTGCTGACGCAGAAGGACGGCAAGATCTACGACAAATTCCGCAAACGGTTGATGTTTCCCATCCGTAATTTGCGCGGTCAGGTGGTGGCTTTTGGAGGGCGGGTGATCGAGGCGGAGGACATGCCCAAGTACATGAACTCGCCGGAGACGCCGATTTTTCACAAGGGCCGAGTGTTGTACGGGCTGCATGAAGTGCAGCGCCGCCGCGGCAAGATCGAAAATCTGGTGGTGACGGAAGGGTATATGGATGTCGTCAGTCTGGCGCAAGCCGGCGTACACAATGCCGTCGCGACCTTGGGCACCGCCACCACGGAAGACCATATTCGGCAAATGGGTCGCTTTTGCCGTACCTACACGTTCTGTTTTGATGGCGACCGGGCAGGTCGTGAGGCGGGCTGGCGGGCGTTGAAGAACTTGTTGCCGGTGATTCGCGAGGGAGATCAGGTGCGGTTTGCTTTTTTACCGGAAGGAGAAGACCCGGACAGTTATATTCGCGCCCAGGGTCCGGAAGGGTGGCAAAAGTTTTTGAGCGAATCGGACCTGCTGGAGGATTATTTCTTTACGCATCTTGCGGAAGCTCTGGATTTGACGACCGCACAAGGCAAAGCTGCGTTGGTGAGTGAAGCGCGACCCTTATTGGGGAGCATGAGAGATTCGGTCTTTCGTGACCTGATGGTGCAGAAACTCAAGGAGATGACGGGGCTGAATGTCCGGCAGTTGCGTCTGAAAACCGAAGAGCAGGCCGCAAGAAAATATCATCTGCAGCGACCGGCGGTCTCTCGGGACCGATCTCCGTTGCGCATCATGCTGCGCATGCTTTTGGAGTATCCGGATTTATATCAGTCGGCGCCGTCTCCCAAAGAAATTGCCGCACTGGATGCGCCCGGCTGTCAAGTGCTTGCGCGCATCGTCGAACTGATTGCCCAGCATCCGGAAACGAATGCGGGAGGCATTATTGCCTCGTTCCACGGTGAAAAAGAACAGGAGCACTTGAGCAGGCTGTTGCGCTGGAAGCCCATCGAATTGGATCAAACGACCCGTGCGGAGGAGGTGCGTGGCTCTTTTGTGCAGTGCTGGCATAAATTCGAGGGAGAGCATGTTCAACGGCTGATCAAATCCATGGAAGGTCAGGTTCTGGACCCGAGCGAGACACAAAAACTGGAACACTTGAAGCACCGTCGCATTGAGTTACGCCACCAATCCAAGAAAGTTAAAAGTTCTAATCCCCAGCGAGCGCAAGGCTAGGATTCGACTCACAATCCCGCTGCAGGGGCTGAATACGATAGGAATACGGTAGAATTAGGGCACTAGGCATCATTGCCGAATCCTAAACCCCGATCCGTCGCGTGCGGAGCATGCAGGACTTAAGTATGGAAGGAGTACTGGAAATTCGAGACGGCTGCAATACTCCGGAGCAGTTATTGCGAAGTTTGGCTTTTGCTCGATATCTGAAAATTTACAAAGACGAATTTGTCAACGATTTGCTGCAGCGCGAGCAAAATCGCGATGAGGCGCAGCACAAAGCCGAGATGATTCGCGGAATCACTTCGCGAGACGTTACTTCCATTCTTGATTTCAACCATTTCCCGTCCCATGACGATCTGGAGCGTGCGCGCGCGATCGTCAAATTTATTGATGGGGGTTTCCATCACTTTCGCAACAAAAGTTATTCCCGCCTGGTACGTCTGCAGAATGAAGTGGTCAGTTCCGGAACCGAAAGCCAGGAGACAATCAAGGACAAGGTCACCGAAAAATCGGCGCAGTTGACCGATCTGATTTTGGAGACACGTCGCCGCTTGCTGTCACAGGTCGGCTTGGGCTATGGCGTGCGCCGCACTCCGGGCATGGACGCCTCGGCAAACGTGACGGCGGGCGAGATCTCCGGGCATTACTGCAACATTCCGGCCGACTACAGTCTGCTGTGCCATGTGCCTTTGACGATGGCGGCGGATATTCGCACCGGCGTGGATTACCGCACACCCGCCAATCGACGCGCCTATCCGTTTTTCGAGTTGGATCACAACCCCCTGCATATGGAGAACTTTGATCCCGACGCATGGGTGTCGGTGCCGTTGCGGGTCGGTCGCTGGCTGATTGTGGCGTACATTCACAAATCCCGTGGCTGCATTGAAATGGAGCCGGGCTTGCTGAATTTGTTCCCGTTTGCGGATGTGGAGCAGTCTTTCCCGACGATTCGTCCCGATGGGCTGTTTTTCTTTGGCGACCCGAACGCCAAATTTGGAGAGGACTTGGGGTATTACTGGGACTCGGACAACAACCTGCTGATCGGCATGGTGCCGAATCACGATGAGTACAAATATTTTGGCTACTGCAAGAAACCCATCCTGACACTGCATAACGTGCTGGCGATTCGTGAGGGAGATTTACCCCTGCATTGCGGCTGCACGCGCTATATCGTCGGTTTTGATGAAAAGAATGATCCTTATATTTCGGAGATGCTGGTCAAAGCGGATGACATGGGACGGTTGGCGCTGGAACGCATGGACGGCGCCAGTTATCGCAGGCTGGTGTTTTACGGCACGGAAATTGGCGCGTTTGCGTGTCTGGACGGCTTCAGTGAGCAGGCCAAGTTGGCCATGCAGGGGCGCGAGGTCGGCTACAACAACCACATGGGATCCAATGCCCGGCAGATTGTGCCGGTGGCCGAAGAATCCGAAGTACGCATCGGCCATGATCTGGACGTGTTGCTTTATGCGAACAACTTTCTACTCAAGGAAGAAGAGGAGTCCTGTGTGGATACGGATATTCCCTTGGATGAAGTCCTGGATCATTTCCGCAAGGGAGAGCGGGTCGCGGCGGGAAGCACCCAGACGCACCGGGGTAAAAAGGAAATCAGTTATTGGGCCAATCCGTTTCCGGCATTGAAGGACAATGATGACAATGTTCTTCATCCGGATTTGTATCAGCAGTTCAGCGAAACCGAAGCCGCTTTCATGAAAGATGTCGAGGCGCTGGTGGAGCGGGGAGAATTTCGTATCGGCGTGGCCTACAGCCAGTTGATGGCAGGGGTGTATGAGCATAACGACGACGACGATGTCGCGCGCTGCAATTTCGCCAACCGTGAGGAAATTGAGCAGCGGGCTCCCGAGCGCCTGGCTCAGGAACTGATTCGTCTGGTCAAGAAAATTGCGGTCGAGAAACGACAGCGACTGAATAATGAAGTGTCGAAGATCGATGTGACGGTGGCCCTGGTCGGAGACAGCCGCACCGGCAAGTCCGAGACTGCAGAAAAAATGGAAGGCGTCCTAGGTCTGACGCTGGTCTAAAGACCCTCAAACATTTATTTTCAAGATTCCCGCACTTCCTTGCGGGGCATGCATCAAGCCAGACGCTGAATCGCGTCGCGCTGTTTCGTCAGTTGTGACTGCGCGGTTTGCAGCTCTTCGAGACGTTCGCGTTCTTTGGAGATGACGGATTCCGGCGCTTTCGCCAGAAAAGCTTCATTATTTAATTTGCCTCTCACCGAGGTAAGGGTGCGTTCCAGTTTTTTCAGTTCGCGCTCCAGACGCTGCAGTTCCGCATCACGATCGATGAGATCCGCCAAAGGAATGAGTACGCGCATGTTGCCGACGAGCGCGGTCGCAGATTCGGGTGCGGATTCATCTGCACCAAGCCACTGCACGGACTGGGGGCGCGCCAGATTTTCGATCCAGAGCCGCGTTGCCTCGTAATAGTCTTGGTCGCGCACATCCCAATCCGCCACCAGGACCGGCACGGCCCGTCCCGGGGAGATGTCCATTTCTGCTCGAATACGTCGAATGCCGCTGATGAAATCCTGCAGCCAGCGCATGGTCTCGGCGCTGTCATCGTCGGGTGCTTCCGCAGCCGGTTTTTCCGGCCAGGGAGAGGTCATCAAAAGTGCTTGCGGAGAGTCTTTTCTTTGCGGCAGGTGCCGATGCAGTTCTTCGGTAATAAAAGGCATGAACGGATGCAGCAGACGGAGCATCGCATCGAGTGTGGCGTACAAACTGTGCAGCGTCGCTTGGGCCGCTTCTTCAGTGTCCTGGTTGAGGGTGGCTTTGGCGAACTCCAGATACCAGTCACAGAAGTCATGCCAGACAAAGTCATACAACGTTTGGGCAGCCAGATCAAAACGGCAGCTTTCCAGATGCTCGGTGACCTCTTGCGTGACGGAGTGCAGTCGATTTTGGATCCATCGATCCGCCAGTCCGGGGGTCGTGGTCGATGTCTCAGCTTGAAAACGTTCGGTGTGCTGCAGGGCAAAACGCACGGCATTCCATAACTTGTTGCAGAAGTTTCGGTAACCGGATACCCGCGGCAACTCGAAGCGCACGTCGCGGCCAAAGGTTGCCTGAGTGGCAAAGCAGAAACGCAGGGCGTCGGTGCCGGAAGTGGGAAACCCTTCCGGAAATTCTTTACGGGTAATGGCTTCGATGGTTTTTGCTTGTTTGGGGTCGATGAGATCGTTGACACGTTTCTCGATTAGTGCATCCAAATTAATCCCGTCAATCACATCCAGAGGGTCAATGGTGTTGCCCTTGGATTTTGACATTTTTTGCCCGTGCGCATCGCGAACCAACCCGTGCACATAAACTTGGCGGAAGGGCACGTCGCCGGCGAAGCGCAAACCCATCATGATCATGCGCGCCACCCAGAAGAAAATGATGTCAAAGCCGGTGACCAGAATATCGGTGGGATAAAAGCGCTGCAGTCGTTCCGTCGATTGCGGCCAGCCGAGCGTGGAGAAAGGCCACAGTGCCGACGAAAACCAGGTGTCCAGTACATCTTCGTCCTGCCGCAGAGAGCAGTCGGGGTCCAGGGCATTTTTTTCGCGCACTTCCGCTTCGCTGCGTCCCACATAAATCGTCCCGTCGTCGGCATACCATGCGGGAATGCGATGTCCCCACCACAGCTGGCGGCTGATGCACCAGTCTTCAATGTTCTCCATCCACTCGAAGTAGGTTTTACTCCAGTTCTCCGGCACAAAGCGAATGCGCCCGTCCTGCACCGCCTTTATGGCTTCCTGGGCAAGAGGTTCGACACTCACATACCACTGGTCGGTCAGGTAAGGTTCAATGATTGCGCCGCTACGGTCGCCTCGGGGAATCACCAGGGAATGGTCTTGGGTTTTTTCGAGCAAGCCTTGTGCAGTCAAGTCCTTGAGCACTGCAGCGCGTGCCTTTTCACGGCTGAGGCCTTGGTAAGCAGCGGGTGCGGCATCATTCAAATGCGCCGTGTCCGTAAAAATGTTCAGCAGGGGCAGATCGTGGCGCAGACCTACCTGGTAGTCGTTGAAATCGTGCGCGGGAGTAATCTTGACGCAACCGGAACCGAAGGTCGGGTCGACATACGTATCCGCAATGATGGGGATGGTGCGATCGGTCAAGGGCAGGCGCA
Source organism: uncultured candidatus Poriferisulfidus sp. (assembly GCA_965221375.1). GTDB lineage: Bacteria > Pseudomonadota > Gammaproteobacteria > Poriferisulfidales > Poriferisulfidaceae > Poriferisulfidus. Next base: position 770,652 of record OZ244883.1, read on the forward strand.
CCGACTTGCCAATCCATTGACGGTAGCGTTCATCTTCGGGGTGGACGGCGACCGCGGTATCTCCCAGCATGGTTTCCGGGCGCGTGGTGGCGACCGTCAGGGTGGCATCGACATCGGCCAGGGGATAGCGCAAATGCCACAAATATCCCTGCTCCTCGGCGGAGAGGACCTCCAAATCCGACAGCGCCGTGCGCAGCACCGGGTCCCAATTAACCAGCCGCTGTTTGCGGTAGATGAGCCCTTGTTCATGCAGTTGCACGAAGACTTCGCGCACCGCCGCCGAAAGCCCTTCATCCATGGTGAAGCGTTCATGCGCCCAGTCGACGGAGGCACCCAGGCGCCGCAACTGGTCGGTGATGCGCCCGCCAGATTTTTGTTTCCAGCGCCACACTTCCTCCACGAAGGCCTCGCGCCCCAGTTCTTTTCGGGTGTGACCCTGAAGTTTGAGTTGCCGTTCCACGACCATCTGGGTTGCAATGCCGGCATGGTCGGTGCCGGGCTGCCATAAGGCCGCGCGGCCCTGCATGCGCCGCCAGCGCGTCAGGATGTCCATGAGCGTGTCCTGGAAGGCATGGCCCATGTGCAGCGTGCCGGTGACATTCGGCGGGGGAATCATGATGCAAAACGGCGCTTCCGAATCGCCGGGTGCAAAAGCGCCGCTTTCCTCCCAGCGCGTGCGCCAGAAGGCTTCAATATGTTCGGGGTTGTAACTTTTGTCCATCTGTGCCGACGAGGCGGACAGGTACGTGCGGGCCTTTATTTGACAATCTGGTGTTCGGGAGTGAGACCTTGATCGCGATATTGCCGAAAACGGCTACGTCCCGATTGTTTGCTGACATCATCGGGGCCGACGACTTCCAGAATCTGTTTGAAAGAGGCGAAATCTTCCAGCATGTCATCCGAAAGATTGATCAGCACATCGCGTTCTTCCGGCAACCATTGATCGTGAATGGTGACGTGTACATGTTCACTGGGCGGCGCACCAATGCTATGGGGAAGAAAGCTTTGGTCGCGAAACGTCCACAACTGCCCATCCAGGTCGGCCGCGGTGCGTTCGTCCGGGACTCGAATATGTACGCGCCGTCCTTCTTCGACCGCTTTCTCGGTAAGACGGCATACATGCAGATCGCGCCGTCCTTTTTCAAGGATGTGAAAACAAAGATCCGGCATCGGGTCAGGATTGTCCGGCATCGGCCAGCAGAAAATATGTCAGCAAGGGCACGGGCCGGCCGGTTGCGCCTTTTTGCTTGCCGCTGTTCCAGGCGGTGCCCGCGATATCCAAGTGGGCCCAGGGAGTGTTCTTGACGAAACGGGATAAAAAGCAGGCTGCTGTCGTCGCACCGGCGTAGCGCATGCCAATGTTGGCGATGTCTGCGAAGTTACTGTCCAGTTCGTGCTGGTAATCGTCCCACAAGGGCAATGGCCAAACCCGGTCCCAGCTTTCAGCGCTGGCAGCGAGGAGCTGCTTGTGCAGGTTATCGTTTTTCGTAAACAGTCCCGAGGCATGCTTGCCCAAGGCGTGCAGACAAGCGCCCGTCAGGGTTGCGATATCAATAATCAGGCGTGGCTTGTAGCTCAGGGCGTAATGCAGGGCGTCGCAAAGAATCAAACGGCCTTCGGCGTCGGTGTTGAGGATTTCGACAGTCTGGCCGGACGCCGTGGTCACCACGTCGCCAGGGCGGGTTGCCTTTCCACCCGGCATGTTTTCGGTCGCCGGAATGATGCCGACAATGTGCTGAGGTAGATTTAGCGCCGCGCACGCTTTTAAAGTGCCTAACACGCTGCCGGCGCCGCACATGTCGAACTTCATTTCGTCCATTGCCGAGCTGGGCTTGATCGAAATGCCACCCGTGTCAAAAGTGACACCTTTACCGACAAGCGCGACCGGCGCCTGTTTTCGTTTGCTGCCCCGATATTCGAGTGTGATCAGGCGTGGAGGCTCGGCGCTGCCTTGGGCGACAGCGAGAAAAGCGCCCATGTTGCGCCTTTTCAGCTCGGCCGGCCCCAAAACCTTGACTTTAAAACGCGCATCGCCGCGGGCCAAATTGCGGGCCTGTCGTACAAGATAGGTGGGCGTGCAGATATTGGGCGGCAAGTCTCCCAATTGACGAGTCAGAGCCATGCCGGAGGCAACGGCGGCGCCTTCTTCCAGGCACTGGCCTGCGGCTTTACGTGCGGAAGAGGAGGCAAGCAGCGCAAAACTTTGGAGTCCTGCGGGGGCTTTCGCCGAAGGCTTGGTGGCGGTGAAGGTGTAGGTTTCGTTCGCCAGATGCAGGCCGATTTGACGCGCCCGCCAATTGACGGAACAATCGCGCACTTCGATTTCCAGCCCGGCAAACGCGGCCTTTTTGGCAGGGCTTTTATGCAGGCTTTGGGCAATCTGCTTGAGTGTTTTGATAAAAAGGCTTTCCTTGATTTTTTCGCGCTTGCCGAAACCGGCCAGCATGACGCGCTTCGCTTTCATTCCGGCAGGGCGATACAATGTGTGCAAGGTTGCGGTCTTGCCTGCCGCACTGGTTTGACTGAGAAGATCGCGAACGGCACCGTTTGTGGCCTGGTCGACCGCTTCGGCAGCCGGGCTCAACTGCTTGCCTTCATAAATTCCCACCACCAAGCAATCACACGCAATATTCGACAGCGCGGCGGACGTCACGGAAAATTTCATGTTATGTGCGTTGTGATTGGGGTAGTGAGGCAGAATTTTAGCAAATGAGCATTTAGACCTTGCGTACCACGTTACTGGATCGTTACCTGGTCGGAGAGTTGGCGCGCGCCGCTTTCGCCGTGACCGTCGTTTTGCTGCTGTTGATTGCGAGCAAGTTGCTGATGCAGCAACTGGGCTATCTGATGGAGGGAAAATTTTCGGCGGGCATCGTGACTGAACTGCTGGTGAACAAACTGGTGGCTTACTTTGCCCACTTGCTGCCGTTCCTGATGCTGCTGTCTTCGGTGTTGGCGCTTGGTCGGCTGTACCGGGATGGCGAGATCACCGCCATGCGCGCGTGCGGGTGTTCCGAATTTCGCCTGTTGTGGCCGATGGCGATGCTGGGTGTTCCGCTCGCCGTAGTACTGGGATTTATGAGTCTGCATGTCACGCCGGTTTTGGCGTTGGAAGCAGAACTGGCCCATCATCGCGCACGCTTGGAAGCGGGTTTGGATGTCGGGCAATCGGGTCGCTTCATGCAGGCGCGTGACGGGCAATGGGCGTTGTACACCGGGCGCACGTCACAGACGGTTGCCGAAGAAATCTTCTTCGCCATTTACGATCAAGAAGCTCGGGAAGTACATGTGGAGACTGCCGCGCGCGCGACCAAGCATTTGGATGATGCCCATAACATGTATGTGCTCGACTTCCAGGAAGGGCGGCGCTACAGCGGCTGGCCGGGCGATCCGGATCTGCGGGTAATGGAGTTTGAGCGGCACGCCTTGCGGGTGAATGCATCGGTCTCCGAACATGTGCGTCAGCAGGTCCGCTATTTGACTTTGGAGCAGTTGCGGCAATTGAATTCAACGGCCGCCCATGGCGAACTGCAGTGGCGGCTATCACTACCGATTTCCTTGCTGTTGATGTTGGCTTTGGCCGTCCCCTTGTCGCGCAGTTCCGTGCGCGAGGGTAAATACGCCCGTGCCGCCGGGGCTATTTTGATCTACCTGGTATATGCGCAGCTGCAGTTGCTCGCCACCGCCCAGGTGCGCAGCGGTAATTGGCCTGCCTGGGCCGGCGTGTGGTGGGTGCATGGCTTGATGCTGGCACTGATTATTTGGCTTTTCTGGCGCCATCGCCGTCGTATCGCATGAGTACTTTGACCCGTTACTTGTTGCGCCGAGTTCTCGGCGGTATTGGCATGACGCTGCTGGCCGTGGTCGCGGTGCTGACACTGATTGATTTCATCGATGAGGCACGCCGCGTGCGTACGGGGGGCTATTCGTTTGGAGATGTGGTGCAGGTAATTCTGCTGACGACGCCTCAACGCATTTATGAAATGTTGCCCGTCTCCATTTTTATCGGGAGTCTGCTCAGTCTGGGGCAGCTGGCGGCAAACAGCGAGATGGTTGCCATGCGTGCGGCGGGGCTGGGAGTCGGGCGTATCGTGCGCATCCTGCTGGTGATGGGTCTGTCGCTGGGCGCGGCAACCATCTTCATTGGCGAAAGGATTGCTCCTCTCGGTGTGGAAAAGGCCTGGGCGCTGAAATCCCAATACCGGGCCCCCAGTACGGCCCAAGCGGGACTTTGGTTGCGTAGAGATGGGAAATATATTCGAGTACAACGCGAGGCGGATCGCCGCCAGTTGAGCGATGTGCTGCTTTATGAAATGAATGACGAAGGCCGACTGCAGCGCAGCCTGCACGCGCAGGGCGCCGAGTTCGACGGCGAGCATTGGGTTTTGCAGAACGTGCGGGAAACTCACCTGGATGCAGAGGGCAATGTGCACACGCGCCACCGGGCGCAATTCCCCGCGCACGTGTTGCCGCCCGTCGATGTGCTGGAATTAATGACACGCCCGGCAGACGAAATGCCGATCGCAGACCTGGAGCGTTATTTGACGCATTTCAGCGAGCAGGACATGCAGCTACGCTCGCATCATTTCGCGTGGTGGCAACGCATCGCTTTGCCGTTATCGTGTGTGGCGGTGCTGTTGCTGACCATCCCCTTTGCATTTGCGCAATCACGCGAGGGAGGTTTGGGGCAACGGGTCTTTATTGGAGTGCTGAGCGGAATCGCGATTTATGTATTCAACCGGCTCTTTGCCCATTTGGGTGTGGTGATGGGGCTGGCGCCCTGGCAGGCGGCATTTCTCCCGATCGCGGTACTTTTGCTCCTGGGTTTGGCAATTCTGACCAATCGACGCATTATTGCGTCCTGACCAGCCGGGTGTGGCTCCACAGATCGTGCCAAGCGAGTTTTTGGGCGTGAAACAGGCACCACCAAAACCCTAAGCCCAAACATCCCCAAGAGACAAGGGCGCTCAAGGCACGTCCGGTTGCCTGCGTCCAATCCGGGGGCTGCCCATTATCTGTTTCAATGTGCACGTTCCAGGCGCGCATGCCCAGTGTCGCGCGTCGGGTGCGCCAGCACCACACAAAATAAAACAATCCAATCAACAGTAGATACACCTGGTACAGCAAACGTTCAAAAGAATAGGGGACGGTCAGGTCCACCGCGTAAAACGGCAAACTGGCGGCCCACCAGATGGCCAGTAATGCCAACAGGTCATAAAGAATGCAGCCCAGCCGACGTCCCAGTTCGACGGTGGAAAAAGAATTTTCGGACACGAAGGTGCTCAACCCATACAAGCAAAATACTCGGTTATCTTCAGCCCCGCAATGGATGTCGATGCGGGACTCGAGTCCTCTGCTATAAGCATTTGATTTACAACCGAGAGTGATTTATGAATTATACTAGCGGCACCATGCAGGATGCGGATGCGATTGATGCTTTTTTGGATGGCAGTTGGGCGGAACAAGGGTTAGCGCACGCGACACTGCAGGCCTACCGCTCCGATTTGGAGCACTTCTCCAACTGGCTTGATAAGCAAGACATCGATTTGATCGTCGCCGATCACCAGGCGATTCAAAATTACCTGGTGTCGAGGCTTCAAGAGGGCGCGCGAGCAAGCAGCGTGGCTCGCATGCTGTCGGCGATACGGCTGTTTTATCGGTATGCGAAACGCCAAGCCTGGCGCACAGACGATCCTTGCGCGCACGTGACCACCCCCAAATCGGCACGACTGCTGCCTTCCGTGTTGACCGAACAGGAAACCGAGAGTCTGCTAGAGGCTCCCGATGTCACCACGGTCAAAGGCTTAAGAGATCGTGCCATGCTGGAGTTGCTGTATGCCTGCGGCTTGCGCGTGAGCGAATTAATTGCGCTTCGGCGCGATCAGGTGAACATGCAGACCGGGGTGTTGCGTATAATTGGAAAAGGGCTGAAAGAGCGCCTGGTGCCGTATGGAGAATGTGCGGCGCACTGGTTGGAGCGCTATCTTCAGGAAGCCCGCCCACAATTGATGGAAGGTCGAACTGAACAAGGGGATCTGTTTGTGACGCGCAGTGGTCGAGCAATGAGTCGGCAAGCATTCTGGCAAACTTTGCGCCAGTTGGCGAAGCGGGCCGGCATTTCCAAGCCTCTGTCGCCGCACACTCTGCGGCACACCTTCGCCACCCACCTGCTAAACCATGGCGCTGATTTGCGAGTCGTACAGATGTTGCTGGGCCATGCCGATTTGGCGACCACTCAAATCTACACACACTTGGCACATGATGAACTTAAAACCATGCATCGCACCCATCACCCACGCGGTTAAGTGGACGCTGTTGCTGGGCGCTTTCGCTGCAGGCGGCGCCTTTGCGGATGAAGCAAAAGAAACAATGCTGCGCGATGTGCTGCTGCAGATTGTCCCTTATGAACCGGACTTTATTCAGCCCTCACCCATTCCCAATCTTTATGAAGTGGCGTACGGCAGCATGGTGGTGTACATCACGGAGGATGGGAAACACGTGATTACCGAGGGCAACATTTATGATTTGAGTAGCCGCAGCAATCTGACGGAAGCCACACGTTCCAACATTCGGGCGAAATTGTTGGAAGGTTACGGCACAGATCAATTGGTTGTTTTTCCGGCGACGGGCGACCGTAAACATGTCATTACCGTGGTGACCGATACCAGTTGTGTCTACTGCCAAAAATTTCACCAGCACATCGAGGAATTGAATGATTCAGGCGTGGAGGTACGCTATCTGCTGTTTTCGCGGGCAGGCCAGGGGAGTCAAAGTTACAACACGATGGTGAATGTATGGTGCTCGGACAATCGTCAAGTCGCCTTGACCAAGGCCAAGCAGCAGGAACCGATCCCGCCTAAAGTGTGTGCCAATCCGGTCTCGGAGCACATGGAATTGGTGGACAAAATGCAAATTTCATCGACGCCGAGCATCATCACGGACAAGGGAGGCTTGGTACGGGGTTACCGTCCTCCCAATGAGTTACTGGGCCTGTTGGGAAGTTAGGTTGGGCGATTAAGGGAAAATCTAAAAGAGTCAAGAAAATACTCGGATTTTTTGTTGTTTTGCAGGGATCCGATTGCGGGCCGCAGTGGCGACTAAATTCAGGTAGTTAGCAGGTAATGACTTTAGAGACGAGTAAAGCTTATGGAAAATGTATAGTGAAATGGAATTTGTAGGAAATAGATAATGTAATTGTATGGTGATAGTGTAAAGTCATACTATCTATATGGGGATTGTATGGTTAGATATATAAACATTTGTTTTTTATTGAGTTTATAAAATATCCGAAACGGCCTCCGGCATGTCGCAAAGGTGCCGGGTATGAGTGAAAAGTAAAGAACAACAAATCTTGCGGTTTGGGTAGGTGGCATGAATACACTTCGCGTAACGCTTCATCTGCTCTTGGTATTTTTTGGCATGTTGATCCAACTCCTGCTTGTCAGTGGTCGCGTGGGTTTTGTAATCGATGATCCAGACGCGATCGGGGGAAAGCAGCAGTAAATCAATCTTGCCGAAGACTTCGCCTCCCTGATGTTGAGCGACGATGGGGACTTCCGTATAAGTCTGGACTTCGGGGCCGGGCTGGAAAATTGACATCAGTTCCGGAGCTTCCACGACCGCTTGTGCCTCGGCCAGGCATGACTGGAACAGCTTATCTTCCGTTGTGCGATAAGCTTTTGCCGCAACACGGGCCAGAGTAACAGGCGTGTTTTTTTGGGTGACCAGTAATTGAAGAATTTTGTGGATGATGTCACCGCGCATTCGAGCGATTCGACCGGGTTTTCCGGCAGGCCAGTCGTTTTCCTCGCCGTCAATTTCGTCTCGAACTGAACTTTCAGATACATCCGATTGCCCCGACGGCAAAGTAATAGGACCATCACCAGGCGTCCTGCGAAGCGTCTGCGGACTCTCGTCGGCTGTTGAGGCTGGAGTACCACTTTCCAACGCGCAAATGCCGGTATCCGGATCTTCAAAACCTCCCGCGTCTTTTATCGTTTTGGACAATCGTTTATGTTCTTCTGGGTGCTGGCACAGAATCAATATTTGTCGGGCGCGAGTGAATGCGACGTAGTCCTGATTAAGTCTTTCCGTGTCTCGTTTGGCGCGCGTGGTCTTCATGCATTCTCTTGAAATTTCATCCATGTTTGCGCTGTCCGCCTTAAACACAAAATATTCAGGCCGCTGTGAGGTGGGTGACCAGTCCAAAAGAATATCGCCAACTTTTTCCTGCGAGCTAGGTTTCCTCAATTCGGCATAAACAATAATCGGTTTTTCCAAACCTTTGGCAGCATGCACCGTCAAAATCTGTACCCGGTTGTCTTCCTCTCCTTCAAAGGAGTCAATGAGGCTGGGAGCATTCTTGCCTTCAATTCGACCTTCGCGAATATCTTCAACATAGTGGACGAACGCGGCGAGGCTGGGGTAACGACCGCTGTCCAGCTCCAGGGCTATTTCCAGAAGGCGTGTCAAATTGCTGGCGGCCTGGGCGCCACGGGTTCCGGGCCACGCCCGCCGGTAGCAGTACAGCGCGTCCGCGTCAAAATAAATGCGATCCAAAAGGTCATGGGGAGGCAGATGCCCGACCAAGGCGCTCCAGTCGTCCAGATGTTTGGCGGCACGACTGAAGGGGTGCTCGGCACTCTTGGATTCGGCGAGAATTTCCAGTTTTTGCCGCCAGGAAGTGGCGAGAGTGCTGGGAACACGAGCCAGTTCCATCATTTCTTCATCGGTCACAGCGTACAGGGGAGAGCGGAGGACTTGGGCCAGTGCCAAATTATCGTAGGGGTGGAGTAATGCCTGGAGTAAGGCATGCATGTCTTGCACTTCCAAGTGTTGAAAGAGTGTCTGGCGTGATTGACGCGCAAAAGGGATACCGGCCGCCGCCAATGCGCGTTCGATGAGTGGGACATGCGTACGTCGCCGCACCAAAATCATGCAGTCGCGGTAGCGCGCGGCAATGTGCCTTGGCCCGTGAGGATCGGGATTACGAATAATGGTGGGGGCATAGATAATGCTATGAAGCTGCTCGGCAATTTTTTGGGCCCTTTGGTATCCCGCTGTTTCCTGTTCCCGCTCGCGGGGAGTCGTCAAGGGATCGCGCAAAGGAGCTTCCTCCGATGATGACTTTTGGGAATTCTTCCTTTCGTTGATCTGAGGAAGCAACGCGACACGACCCCACATATCGGCGTGCTCGGTGAGATGCTCATGAAAATCAGGCAACTCTTTGCTGCCTTCGAAATGGGTATTCACAAACGTCAGGATGGCGCGTGCCGAGCGGTAGGACTTGTCCAGCGGTGTTTTTTTTGCTTTGAGTTGTTGCCGGATGTATTTCCAGGCGTGATTCTGAATTTCCGGATTGGCTCGTCGCCATTGATAGATTGACTGCTTGGCATCGCCCACAATAAAAGCGGTCCCCGGCATGGAAGTATCCGCCGTCAGTGTTTCCAAAATGGATTGCAGTGTTTGCCAGGAGAGCGCATCGGTGTCTTGGAATTCATCCACCAATACATGTTCAAAACGCTGCCCGAGTTTGTACTGCACCCATTCAAGGTCGCCCTGCGTCATCAATCGGTGGGCATACCAGAGCAAGTCGTCAAAATCCAGAAATCCGCGATTTAGCTTCAGCTGTTGGTAAAGCTGGGACATTTGGCTGGCAACGGCGTACCAAGCACGGTTGAGACGGTACGATTGCTCACGAAGCATCCATTCATAAAGGTTTGAGGTTCCTGTGGAAAGTTTCTCGAGAAGCTTTTCGTATTTACGGGCTTTGTTCCCCAGTCGCTTGCGGGGCGCTTCTGCGGTTAGCCAAAGAGAGGATTTAGGTTTTCTTTGATTGTTAAAAAACACGCCGTAAATCGCGCGCAGGGTATTGAAGTCATCCAAAGACCCGAGGGTTAAAGCGTGGCGCAATTTTTTTGCCGCATCCGATTGATTCGAATTTTCTGATGCGCCGCTTTTTTCAAAAAGCTCTGCCATGTGCAGGATGTCAGCTTTCTCAAATGAACGTTTCGGGGGATCTTTTGGCAGCTTAAATATGTCGTCATGGAGATGTTTGCACAAATCTTCAAAATTGCGGCCTTCCGTATAGGCGCGCCATTCCAGAATGCGCCCTTGGAAGGCCTGAAGCCCATGTCGCAAAGTTCTTGGGCTGCGCACTTGCCGGGCAATTTCCTGCAACTCGACGGCCAAGTAATTTTCGGAAGCGCGGGTCGTCTGCTGCAGTAATTGTGTTTCCGCTTCCTGATAGATTTTCGCGGCTTGAACATCCGTCAATATGGTGAAACCGGCCGGTATCTCCGCTTCCAACGGGAAGCGCTGCAGCAGGTTCTGGAAGAAGGCATGAAAAGTCGTAATGCGGATACTGGGATTGGCGAACTGCACTTTCTCAAACAGTGAGCGGGCCATCTCCAGATGAAGTTCAGGTTGTGAGATCTCAAGTTCCTGGAGGGCGCTGCACAATTCCGCGTCACTGGCTGTCAACCAATCCTGCAGACGTTCAACCAGGCGTTGCTGAATTTCGGCCGCGGCCTTGCGGGTAAAAGTAATGGCCAGAATGGTTTCCGGCTGGGCACCGGCGAGCAGCAGGCGCAACAGGCGGGCGACCAGCAACCAGGTTTTGCCGGTGCCTGCGGACGCGAAAACCGCGTAGCTCTTTTGCGGGTCCAGCGCCTGGGGTTTAGCGGGCATACACGCCGCCAGGGAGAATTAAAGAGTTGGGATGGTGCCGATGGCCGGACTCGAACCGGCACGGCTTGCGCCACTGCCCCCTCAAGACAGCGTGTCTACCAGATTCCACCACATCGGCACAGTCCTGCGTATTATCACAGAATGCTTCGGCGGCTACTCGGGAATGTCTGCGGCAGGTTCAGGAATCGATTCCGATGCGGGGATATCCAGGGGATCGTCGATAATCGGCTGATCCATCAAACTTGCCTCCGGAGCCTGATTTTTGACGACCCAGGCCAGTGCGAGACAGGTGGCGAAAAAGAGGGCTGCGATGATGGCCGTCGCGCGGCTGAGAAATGTCGCACTGCCACGGGATCCAAAAATCGAGCCCGAAGCACCCGCCCCAAAGGCTGCACCGGTATCCGCTCCTCGGCCATGTTGGAGGAGTACCAAGCCGATAATACTCAAAGACAGTATTACGGCAATTACAATCAAAACGGTATAGAGCATAGGACTATTTTCGCACGTTTTCGCAAATGGCCATGAACGTGTCCGCCTGCAGAGAGGCGCCGCCGATCAGGCCGCCATCGATATCCGGCATGGCCATCAAATCCGCGGCATTGTCGGGTTTGACGCTGCCGCCGTACAAGAGAAGGACCTGTTCCGCAGTCGCGCCCAACAGATTCTGTAAATGCGTTCGAATTTCGGCATGGGTTTCCTGGGCCATCTCAGGTGTGGCCGCGCGGCCGGTGCCGATGGCCCAGACCGGCTCGTAGGCGATGACCGCATCAGGAAAGGCTTGCGGGTGTTGTTCGACAAGTTCCAGCTGGCGCCGCAAGACTTCCATCGTGCGGTTTGATTCACGTTCTTCCAGGGTCTCCCCGATGCACAAAATAGGACGTGGTGCCGCCGCATGTTCCTGCGCGTAGGCCTGCAGAAGGGCAAATTTACTTGCGATCAAGGCATCGGATTCCCCATAGACATGGCGGCGTTCCGAGTGGCCGATAATGACTCGGGAGCAACCGAGGTCCGCAAGCATCGAAACCGAGACCTCGCCGGTATAAGCGCCGTCCTCTTGGTCGCAAACGTTTTGTGCGCCGACTTCGATAGGCTCGTTGCGCACTGCTTCCAGTACATCCGGAAGATGCACAAACGGCGGGCAAAGCAAGATGCCGCACTCCGGCTGAAGATTGCGTGCCCTGACGGCAATATCCGCTGCCAACTGCCGGGCAGTCTGACGATTGCCATGCATTTTCCAGTTGCCGGCGATGAGAGCAGGGCGGGTCATAAAGAGGGAAACAGCCGCAAGGCGTTTGTGTGAGCGCGCATTATAGCGACCGCCGAAAAACCGCCCCTGAACAACTCAAGATTGGACTTCTAAAGTGCCGGCGATATCTTGCGCCAGCCGTAAGGCTTGGGTATGTTCCTCGCCTTCGACCATCACGCGCACAACCGGCTCGGTGCCGGAAGGGCGCAGGACGACTCGTCCGCCCGAACCGAGTTCCCGCTGAGCTTCTCGGACAGCCTCTTCCGTGGCAGAGTTAGACTGCGCGGCTTCGGAACAGCGCACATTGATCATGACTTGTGGACGCTTGCTCAACCCAGCCCGGGCCTGGTGCAGGGGCATCTCCAGTATCTGCAGGGCTTCCAATACCTGGAGTGCGGCCACCAGCGCATCACCGGTACGGGCACGGTCCAAGCAAATAATATGTCCGGAGGTTTCGCCGCCGAGCTGCCAATTGCGTTCCAACATGCGCTCATGTACGTAGCGGTCCCCGACGGCCGTGCGTTCAAAAGGCACATCGAGTTCTGCCAAGGCCTGCTCCAGCCCCAGGTTGCTCATCACCGTACCAACTACGCCTCCCTGCATCGTGCCTTTTCGTAGACGGGCCTGAGTGATGACGTACAGCACATCGTCGCCATCGACGGGCTCGCCTTGTTCGTCGACCATAATCAACCGGTCGCCGTCCCCATCCACGGCGAGTCCCAGATCTGCTTCGCCTGCGTGAGTTTGGGTGCGTACAAAGTCCGGATGAGTCGCGCCGCAACCGTCGTTGATATTGGTGCCATTCGGATCAACGCCAACCGCGGTCACGTCGGCTCCCAGTTCTTGAAATAACTGCGGGGCCACCCGGTAGGCCGCACCGTGAGCGCAGTCAATCAACAGGCGAAGACCGGACAGATTGAACTCGGGCGGCACCGTGCTTTTGCAGAAATCCAAGTAACGGCGGCCTGCGTCGTCGACGCGCTGAGCTTTCCCCGGCAAGGCTTCGGGACGAATCTGGAGAGGCTGCTCAAGGTTCGCTTCAATTTCTGCCTCCACATTGTCGGGCAGCTTGGCGCCATCCGGACCAAACAGTTTGATGCCATTGTCGTAGTGGGGGTTGTGGGAGGCGCTGACCACAATTCCGGCGCAGGCGCCCAGCTCGTAGGTCAATTGCGCGATGGCCGGGGTGGGCTGGGGGCCCAGCAGCATGACGTGGACGCCGGCGGCCGACAGGCCGGCCTCCAGTGCGGATTCAAACATGTACCCGGATTGCCGGGTGTCTTTACCAATCAGAATGCGAGGATTGTCTCGACCGTCTCCAAGCACCCGGCCAATCGCCCAGCCCAGGCGCAATACAAAATCCGGGGTCATCGGCGCGACACCGACGCGCCCACGAATGCCGTCGGTGCCAAAGTGCGTGCGCGACATGGCGAGCAGCAGTGAAGTGTTTAGTGCTGTCCGGCAGCCTCACCAATCGGTGAATCCGGACTTTCGGAATCACGGGGACGAGAGGTTTTATCGCGATCCGCGGAGTCATCCATTTCGTCATCATCCCAGTCGCGTGGAGGCCTCACGGGATTGCCTTCCATGATGTCGGTAATCTGGTCGCCGTCGATCGTCTCGTACTTCATCAAAGCGTCCGCCATGGTATGCAGTTTCTCGAGGTTGCCGGTCAGAATCTCGCGGGCACGTTTGTAATTGCGATCGATGATTTCGCGCACTTCCTCATCAATCGCTCGCGCGGTGCGATCAGACATCGTTTTGTGCTGGGTCACCGAATGACCAAGAAACACTTCGCCATTTTCTTCGCTATAGGCGAGAGGGCCGAGCTTGTCGGAAAGTCCCCACTTGGTGACCATGTTGCGGGCCAATTCAGTGGCGCGCTCAATGTCGTTCTGGGCACCGGTCGTCACCCGATCCTTGCCGAAAATGATTTCCTCCGCCATCCGACCGCCGTACAACGTGCAGATCTGGCTGTCCAGCCGCTGGCGGGTATTGCTGTAGCGATCGTCTTCTGGCAAAAACATCGTGACGCCCAAGGCGCGCCCGCGCGGAATGATGGTCACCTTGTGCACCGGATCGTGTTCCGGCACAGAGCGGCCGATGATGGCATGACCGGATTCGTGGTAGGCCGTCAAGCGTTTTTCATCTTCACTCATGACCATGGAGCGCCGCTCCGAACCCATCATAATTTTGTCTTTGGCGTGCTCGAAATCCGCCATGACGACTTGCTTCTGGTTCTTTCGCGCGGCAAACAAAGCGGCCTCGTTGACGAGATTGGCCAGGTCGGCCCCGGAAAAGCCCGGAGTGCCTCGGGCAATCACTTGCGCCTTGACGTCTTCGCTGGTGGGCACTTTGGCCATGTGTACCTTCAGGATTTGTTCACGTCCACGAATGTCGGGCAAGGGCACCACGACCTGGCGGTCGAAACGGCCGGGACGCAAAAGTGCCGGATCCAGTACATCGGGACGGTTCGTGGCGGCAATGACGATTACGCCTTCGTTACCTTCGAAACCATCCATTTCCACCAACAGCTGGTTGAGGGTCTGTTCGCGCTCGTCGTGACCTCCGCCCAGACCGGCGCCACGATGGCGACCGACCGCATCAATCTCGTCGATGAAAATAATGCTGGGTCCATGCTTTTTCGCCTGGTTGAACATGTCGCGCACCCGTGAGGCGCCGACGCCGACGAACATTTCCACGAAATCGGAACCGGAGATACTGAAAAAGGGCACTTTGGCTTCGCCGGCAATGGCGCGCGCCAATAACGTTTTACCGGTGCCCGGTGATCCCACCATCAGCACGCCTCGCGGAATTTTGCCGCCCAGTTTCTGGAATTTATCTGGGTCGCGCAGGAATTCGACCAGTTCTTGTACTTCTTCTTTGGCTTCCTCAATGCCCGCGACATCATTGAACGTGACCTTGTTTTGATCTTCAGACATCAGACGGGCGCGGCTTTTACCGAACGACAAAGCGCCTCGTCCTTGGCCGCCGCCTTGCATCTGGCGCATGAAGAAGATCCAAACTCCGATCAATAACAGCAACGGGAACCAATGGATCAAAATCTCCATGAACAGGGAAGGGGCCTTGAAGGGCTCGCCCGTCACCGTGACGTTGCTGGCCAAAAGATCGTCCACCAGTTTGGGGTCATCGACCGTCGTGGTGGTGAAATCGCGCCCGTCCAGGAAAGTTCCGGAAATGACGCGCTGGTCGGGATCGATATTGACTTCGCGCACCTGACTGGATTTGACGCTACTGATGAATTCCGAATAGGACAACTGCGTCGGCTGCTGGGCAATCGGCGCGAAATTGTTGAACACCGTCATCAACACTGCCGCAATGGCAATCCACAAAATCAGGTTTTTCATGATGTTATTCATCGAAATGTTCCTTGGCCAGTGGCCCTTGCCCCTCTAGGATACCAGACACACCCGGGAATAAAGCGGCTGCATCGGGGATCTGGATATAAATATGGAGGCAAATCCCAAACTTGCAAGTTGGTTTTTTGATCTTCTCCCTCTCGCAGGATGCGTTGTTTCTATAATCAGGGCTTTGGAAAGTCGCTCATGGCCCATACGCTGTTTGTCTCGGACCTGCATCTGGATGCGTGCAGGGCGCATTTAGTGGAGGCATTTGTAGACTTTTTGCGTACCGAGGCGCGGCAGGCGGAAGCGCTTTATATCCTGGGGGACCTGTTTGAGACGTGGATTGGGGACGACGATCCGGCGGAAGGGCTGGACGAAGTTCTTGACGCTCTGCGGGCTTTGACCGGCGCGAAAGTGCCGGTACGGTTCCAGCATGGGAACCGTGACTTTTTGGTGGGCGCGGGCTTTGCCCAACGCACCGGCGTGGAGTTGTTGCCGGAGCGGATGGTGATTAATTTATATGGTACGCCGACGCTAATTGAGCATGGCGATTTGTTGTGTACCGACGATCGACCGTATCAGCGATATCGGCGGCGCATTCGCCACCCGGTCACGACGACCATTTTTCGATATTTGCCGCGCACTTTGCGATTGCGCATGGCGCGGGGTTTGCGGCGTGTCAGCGAACAGGCCATTGCCGATAAATCCATGGACATTATGGATGTCAATGAAGACGCGGTGCGCACGGCGATGCGCTTGGCGGAAGTACGCACATTAATTCACGGGCACACCCATCGCCCAGCGGAGCATTGGTTCGAGTTGGACGGCTCACCGGCCGTGCGCGTAGTGCTCGGCGATTGGTATGAGCAAAGCAGCTGGCTGGTGGCGGACAAGGATGGGCTGCATCCTCAGCGCGTGGATTGAACGGCGCGCTTAGTGAGTCTGTTTGTTCGCGAGGACCAAATCCATCACATTGGTGCCAGTAGGTCCGGTGGTCACCAGGGCCGCGACGGCTTCCAGATAAGTGCCGGCATCGGCACGCCCCAGAAAATCAGTCGCATCTAAATTTTGGGCACGCCCGTGCTCCAAGGTGGAGCCATCCACAAGGCCGCCCGCATCTTGGGTAGGGCCGTCGCTGCCGTCGGTGCCGCAAGAAAGAAACTCGACGCCTTCGGCCCCATCCAAAGCGCAAGCTGCGGCAAGAGCCAGTTGTTGATTGCGGCCCCCTCGACCGGGCTGGTCGGGTAAATGCACGGTAGTCTCGCCACCCCAGATATGGACCCCATCGGGAGTCTCCGGCTGACGTAAAAAGGTCGCGAGTTGCCGACCGACTTCCTCCGCTTCGCCTTCAAGAAATTCGGAGTGTACATGAACGGCGAGTCCCAGCTCTTGAGCTTTTTTGGCAGCCGCCGTCTTGGCATCGTCCAAAGTGGCGATGATATGTGTCTGCAGGTGGGCAAAAGCTTCCGGCTCCGGTACTGGCATCGGGGTGGCGCGTTCCAGAATATCGCGAACGGTAGGGTTCAAGGTGTCCGGTATTACCTCGTCGCGTACCGGTGTCAATGGGCCCGAGCCGATTACCGCCGGATCATCTCCCGGCACATCGGAAATCAGCAAAGCACAAGTGGCGCGACCCTTCAGGTAGTGCGCCAGCCGTCCTCCTTTAATACGCGAGATAGAACGTCGCACTGCATTCATCTCGTTGATGGTTAATCCTTCGCGCAGCAGGCACTGGGTTAATGCCTCCAGTGCATCCAGGTCCAGTCCCGGCGCCAGGGCTTCCGCCAGACTGGAGGCCCCTCCCGAAATCAGTGCCAGGAAAGTGGCCTCTGCCGGAGCCTGTTCAAGGAAAGTGATGAGTTTTTGGCCGGCATTTAAACTGGCATCGCCCGGCACGGGATGATCGGATTCGAGGCAGTCGAGTTGAGGAAACTGTTGCAGTTCGGGTTCCAGGTGATCGTGTTTGGTAATGACCAGTCCGCGTTCAAAATCACGCTCTCGCATGGCGCCTAAAGTCATGGCAGCAGCAGCCTTGCCGACTGCGAACACAGAGTTGTATTGAAGGTCGGGGTGGTGGCGCAGCCAGTTGGCGACAGCATGCTCCCCGCGAACGCGCGTCACACCGGCGTCAAAGATATCGCGCAGTAAGGAAGCGTCGGTCATGTCGGCAGAATAAGAACCAGGGTATCGGTTTTCACCTGGTCAAAAACACGCACGACATCCGCCGCCCGCATACGGATACAGCCCACCGATGCGGCTTGTCCGATGAGTCCTTCCTCATGCGTGCCATGAATGTAAATGTACCGCTCGTGCGAATCTTGATCGCCTCCGCGATTCACCCCGGGCTCCAGGCCGTCAAGCCACAAAATGCGCGTGGTGATGCAGTCTTCGCCACTGCGTCGTGCGGCGGTTTCTACCTGTGCCTGCTGCGATTGCGGTTGTCGGCCGACAAAAACGGTATGCAGAGGAACTCCTTCGCCGATGCACTCGGCAATGCGATGTGCGCCTGGGGGCGTTTTTAAACTGTCGCGCAGCCCCCCGACGCCATAGCGGGAGGTCGACACCGGAAAAGTTTCCACCAGGTGTTCCTGGTCCAGAAGCGTCAAGGTTTGTTCGCGCACGGAAATCAGGCACATCGGCCGGCTATCACATTGAGGGAAACGACGGCGCGCCTGTGCTGCCTGCTCAAGGTCTTGGCGCGTCGGCAAGGTGAGCGCCTCCGCGGAGGTGGACATCTTTTAATGGTTTGCCTTTGCGCCGCGCCGTTGCGCAAGACGATCCAGGTAACCGTCCGGCACCCCGGTAATGTATTCCCCGGTAAACACCGAGCAGTCAAAGTGATGCAGGTCCGGGTTGCCTTCCTGGATGGCGGCAATCAGATCCGGCAGATCCTGGTAAATGAGACGGTCCGCGCCAATGGCTTGGCAAACCGCATCGACATCGCGGTCGTAGGCGATCAACTCATCGGCACAAGGCATGTCGATGCCGTAGACGTTGGGGTGTCGAATCGGGGGCGAGGCCGAGGAAAAATAAACCTTGCGTGCTCCGGCATCGCGGGCCATCTGGACGATTTCGCGCGAAGTGGTTCCGCGTACGATGGAGTCGTCGACCAGCAACACATTCGTGTTTTCGTATTCGTGGCGAATCGGGTTGAGTTTGCGGCGCACCGCCTGACTGCGAACCTGGGCTTCCGGCATGATAAAAGTGCGGCCGATGTATCGGTTTTTGATAAAGCCTTCGCGGTAGGGGCGGTTGAGGCGGTAGGCTATCTCCAAGGCGGCGGTGCGGCTGGTGTCCGGCACCGGCACCACGATGTCGATATCGTGTTCCGGCCATTCGCGCAGAATCTTGTTCGCCAGACGTTTGCCCATGCGCATTCGCGAACGTTGTACGGAAACGCCGTTCATGACCGAATCGGGCCGCGAGAAATACACGTATTCAAACACGCAGGGCGCGAATGTCGCGCTACTGTCGCATTGTTCGGTCCACAACTTCCCATCGATGCTGATAAACAGCGCTTCTCCGGGGCGCACATCCCGCTCGAGCGTGAAGCCGAGCATATCCAAGGCAACACTTTCGGAGGCGATGATATATTCGGGGCCTTCATCGGTTTGGCGGGAACCAAACACCAAGGGTCGGATGCCATGCGGATCGCGGAACGCCAAAATACCCGCGCCGGCAATCAAGCAGACGGCTGCGTAGGCTCCAAGGCAACGTTGATTGACGCGACGGACCGCTTCAAACAGATGATGCGGGTCGGAAGGGCGCGCATCGGGTTGCGCCAGCAATTCGTGCGCGAGTACATTGAGCAGAATCTCGGAATCGGATTCGGTGTTGATATGCCGTCGATCGTCGCGGAATAATTCCTCGCGAAGTTCTTGGGCGTTGACCAGGTTGCCGTTGTGGCCGAGGGCAATGCCATAGGGGGAATTGACGTACAGGGGTTGGGCTTCTTCAGATTTTTCGGTGCCGGCGGTGGGGTAGCGCAGGTGGCCGATTCCCATGTTGCCGCGCAGGCGCCCTAATTTTTTTCCGCGGAACACATCGCGCACCAAGCCATTGCCACAGACGCGATGGACTTTGTCTTGCGTGTCATAAGTCGCGAGTCCGGCAGCGTCCTGGCCACGGTGTTGCAGCACGTTCAGGCCTTCATGCAGACTGTGTGCGACCGGTTGACGGCCGCCAATGCCGATTAGCCCGCACATCGTATTGTTACGAACCGGGTGAGGGTTGAGGGTAGTGGAAGTAACTGTGCCATGCTTCAGGCATCCATTCAATGACTTGCTGGCTGGCATCTACAAAGTAGGGCAATAACTGTGACTCCCCCCAAAAAGATTGTTGCGGAATGGTCGTGGTGCCGGCGATTAGGACCAATGCAATGACCAACAATCCTCCGCGGAACAAGCCATAGAGGAAACCGAGCACGCGGTTGCCGCGTCGCATAATGCTGCCGCCGTCAATCCAGTGGCTCAATAGTCGATGCAGTTGAGAAACCAGCAAAAAAGTCACCAAAAACAGCACCACCCCAGCCAGGGGAACATGAAATTCTGTGAGATCGTAGGGCTGCGGGCCCCATAGCGTGATTGAATTCAATGATTCGGGCACGTACTGCGCGCCCAATTCCGCGAACTGGAAAGCGACCAATAGCGAAAGCACCCATGCCAACAATGTCACTAGTTCCTCAGCAAATCCGCGTAAACTACTAAAAATAGAGGATATTAGTATGATGCCGGCGACAATGACATCCACTAGTGCGGCGCCGAGAACGCTCATGGTTGCTTCACAATCCAGCCTTCGTGCGCATCCGTCAATGCCTTTTTGGCGCGGATACCCGCGAGGACCTGTTCGGCCTCAGATTGCGCATCGTAGGGACCGACCCATACCCGTTGGTGCAGATCACCGGAGACCGTCTGCTCGCGCAACTCAATCGGGTAACCCGCCTGCTGCAGGGTATTGCCCAGTCGGCGGGCGAAGTCGATGTTCTTGAAACGTCCCACCTGAATAAACCATTGCTCGCCGGTAGCCAGACTCTGCGGTTCGAAAGTGGGTATTTCCGGTTCCGGAGAAAGGCGCAGGTCGTTGGGCGGCAGCGGCTGGCGCGTGAACTGCAGCTCGGTAGGTTCTTCGATCTGCAGGGGTTCCACCAGGTCCGGACGTTGGGTGTCCAGAAGCATGGGGATAATCAGAATCGCCAGAGAAACGAGAATGGCGACGCCGAGAAGCCGTTGTTTCAGTGCGAGTTCCAAGGCTGAAGCCGGGTGGCTAAAGAAAATATTATATTACGCAATGGCGCGGGAAACTTGAGGAGTCGTTGTCAGCGAGACAACCCGCAGCCAGTCATTGCAGCGCATGACAAGCAAAAATACTCAGGGGCGCATTCGTTACAATAACACTTGCAAACTCCTTTTATTTCTTACTCTTTTCAGATGGCCCAAGGATATGGGCAAGGATTCACATGGCGGTTGAAAGAACTCTTTCCATTATCAAGCCGGATGCGGTGGGTAAAAACCACATCGGCGAGATTTACCAACGTTTCGAAAAGGCGGGCTTGCGCATCGTTGCGGCTCGGATGATGCATTTGAATCGGGAGCGCGCCGAAGCGTTTTATGCCGTGCACCGGGAGCGTCCGTTTTATGCGGATTTGGTGGACTTTATGACCTCAGGTCCGGTCATGGTGCAGGTTTTGGAAGGCGAAGATGCGATTTCCCGTAACCGCGAAGTGATGGGCGCCACCGATCCGGCTCAAGCGGCCCCCGGCACCATCCGCGCCGACTTTGCGACCCAAGTCGATGAGAATGCAGTGCACGGCTCCGATGGCCCGGAGACTGCGCGCGTGGAAATTGAGTTCTTTTTTGAATCTGAGGAGATTTGTCCTCGCACCCGATGAACACGTCTTCCAGCGGTCTCCATCTTTTGGAGCAAAGCCGGGAGCAGTGGCAGAAATGGCTGACTGAGCAAGGTGCGTCTGCGGCGCACGCCACAACCTTACTGCAGCAAATTCATCGCCATGGGGAATGGCGTCCTGAAGCCATGAAAAACGTGCCCTCCCACGTACAAGCGGCTTTATCCAAGACCGCGAAATGGCAGCTTCCGGATGTGGTGGAGACGCATCACGCGCAGGATGGCACTTGTAAGTGGCTGTTGCGTCTAACATGCGGGAACATCATCGAAACCGTTTTAATTCCCAGCGCGACGCGCAACACTTTATGTGTGTCGTCACAGGCCGGCTGTGCGCTTGGCTGCACGTTCTGTCGCACGGCACGAAGCGGATTCAGCCGTAATCTGGCGGCGCATGAAATCCTTGCGCAAATTTGGTTGGTGCGTCATCAACTCCAGCAACAGACGCCCGTAACCAACCTGGTGTTTATGGGCATGGGCGAACCATTGGCGAACCTGGATGCGGTTTTGGCAGCCTTGCGCGTGCTGCAGGACGACCATGCGTATGCCTTGGGACACCGCCGGATTACCGTCAGTACGGCAGGGCTTGTGCCGCAAATAGAACGCCTGCACAAACACGCAAACGTCAGCTTGGCCGTTTCCCTGCATGCTGCCGATGACGCATTACGAACCCGTTTGATGCCCATCAATGCGCGTTATCCGATTGATGCGCTGCTGTCGGCTTGCCGCCGTTATGTGGGCGCGCATTCGCGCAAACGTACGGTCACCATTGAATATGCATTACTGGCGGGAATCAACGATAGCCTCGCCCAAGCGCGACGATTGGCCGAACGGCTGCAGGGCTTACCTTCGAAAGTCAACCTGATTCCTTTTAATCCGTTTCCTGGTAGCGGTTTTGCGCCCTCGAGCGAAAAGGTCCAGCGACGCTTTGGTGAGGCTTTGACCCAAGCGGGCATTGTGACGTTGACGCGCCGCCCGCGGGGAGATGATATTGCCGCCGCCTGCGGGCAACTGGCGGGGGTGGTGCGGCCCAGGTTTGCAGTTCCTCGTCTGGCGGGAGGCGTCGCGTGAAACGTCTGCAGTCCGTGCGGGGCATGCATGACCTGCTGCCGGAAGCCGCATCGCATATGCGTGGCATCGAGCGCGTATGGGTGGGGGCGGCGGAAAGTTTTGGTTACGCGCCGATTCGATTTCCGATCGTGGAGCAAGCCGCTTTGTTTCAGCGCTCCATTGGCGAGACGACGGATATCGTCGAGAAAGAAATGTACGTTTTTGAGGATCGCAACGGGGAATGGTTAAGCCTGCGCCCGGAAGGCACCGCGGGTTGCGTACGTGCGGCGATCCAACACGGTTTGGTGCCGAACCAGCAGCAACGATTGTGGTATCTGGGGCCGTTTTTTCGCCGCGAACGCCCGCAAAAAGGTCGATTGCGTCAGTTTCATCAGTTTGGTGTGGAAACCTACGGAATGACGGGGCCCGACATTGATGCGGAACTGTTGCTCTTGGGCGATTTGGGCTGGCGCCGACTAGGCCTCGCTCCCAAACTGCTGCTCAACACTTTGGGGAATCCCGAGGAGCGGTCGGTTTGGCGCAAGCAGTTGGTGGAATATTTTTCGCAATACAAGGAACGCTTGGAGGAAGACGATCAGCGGCGACTGCAAACCAACCCCTTGCGTCTGCTTGACAGCAAATCCCCAGCTATACAGGAGTTGCTTGCCGAAGCGCCGCCTCTGCAGGAGGTCCTCGGCGAAGACTCGAAAGCGCATTTTTCCGGCGTCCAGAACATTTTGGATGACCAGGGTGTGGAATACACCGTGGAGCCGCGGTTGGTGCGAGGCCTGGATTACTACGATTTGACGGTCTTTGAATGGGTGGTGCCCAATCTTGGTGCTCAAGCGGCCTTGGGTGGTGGGGGGCGCTACAATCGCCTGGTCGAACATTTGGGGGGTCGCCCGACGCCCGCAGCCGGTTTTGCGTTGGGTCTGGAACGCATTTTCGAGAGCATAGACGCATCTTCGACCTCCGCGGTGGATGCGTATTGCGTTGTATTGGGGGATCAGGCTGTGGCTCGAATGCATTCCATCGCAAGGCAGTTGCGCGATGAGTTGCCTCGCTTGCGATTGCGGGTCAATAGGGAAGGCGGCAGCATGAAAGCACAGATGCGGCGTGCCGACCGCAGCGGAGCAAAAGTGGCGTTGATTCTGGGGGAAGAGGAAGTCGCTCAAAACCAGATCGTGGTCAAGCCGCTGCGCGGTGATGCAGTGCAGCAGACGGTTTTGTTAGATAATATTGCGGCAGTGCTTGCGGATCAGCTGCAGTCGATTGAGTAGCGTTATGGCTTTAAGTCCTGAAGAACAAGAACAGCTCGAAGAAATAAAAAGTTGGTGGGCTGCCAACGCTCTGCCACTTTTATTGATTGGCGGACTGGCGGTGGGCGGTCTCGGCAGCTATTGGGGCTGGAATTATTGGCAAACCGAGCAGGCAACCGGTGCCGCGCAGTTGTATCAGCGGCACGAGGGGCATGTGGCGGGCGAATTGCTGCAGGAGGCCCACGATGTGGCCGCGCAATTGCGACGCGATTATGGAAGTACCGCATATGCGTCGATGGCGAGTCTGATTTCGGCACGCTTTTTAATGGAAGCTGAGGATGCGGAGGAAGCCAAACGCTTGCTGGGTTGGGTGCGCGACAACGGTGAGGAGGCGTTTTTCAGGCCTGTGGCGACCCTGCGTTTGGCACGACTGCATGCGGCGACCGGAGAGTGGGAGCAGGGTTTGGCCATTTTGGAAGACATGGAAACGCCAGGCTATGAAGGACTGGTACATGAATTGCGCGGTGACTTGCATCGCCAGGCAGGACATTTCGAAGAAGCACGCTTGGAATACATCAAAGCTTTGGAACACGACCGTGAGAGTGAATTTTTGTCCTTGAAGTTGGCCGACCTTGGGGGCGAAGGCGGTTCATGAGCGGAGAATGGCGCGCGCGCGCCGTGTTGTTGGCGGGCACTCTCGCGCTGGCAGGCTGTTCCGTAGACGAGACGCTGGACGCAGTCACTTTCTGGAGTGACGAGGAGTCCCGAATCGCTCCTCTTCAACCCGTCTCCAATCGTATTGCACTCACGCCAATCTGGAGTTACTCCGTCGGGGTTGATTATCGTGAAGTCGACAGCCAGATCATGCCGTGGATTGACGACAAAAACGTGTTTTTGGTCGGCGATGACCATGTTGTTGCGCTGAATGCGGCGACGGGCGCGGAGCTGTGGGAGACCGATTTGCCGGGATTGGTGTTGGCGGGCGCGAGCGCCGATGCCCAGCGCGTGTATGCCGGCACCTGGGAGCGGGAGGTGTTTGCCTTGGAGCGCAGCTCCGGAAAAATTTTGTGGAAGCAGATAATGCCGAGTGAGGTGCTGCTGGTCTCGGCGTTGCAGGACGATTATGTGGCGGTCCGCACCAACGATGGACGCCTGAGTGTGCTGTCAGCGGCCGATGGCACGCTGCTGTGGAGTCATGTACACATCAACCCAAGCCTGACTTTACGTGGAGCCGGGATGCCCAGCACCGATGGCGAGCGTCTGTTGGCGGGTTTTGATGATGGCAAGTTGTTGGCGTTTGATGCCGAAAGTGGGCTCAAGCACTGGGAAGCGCGGCTGGCGTTGCCGACCGGAGCGACCGAGTTGGATCGCATTGTCGACGTGGATGGCCAACTGCTTCTCGCTGAAGGGGTGGCTTATGCGGTTGCGTATTACAACCAGATTGGTGCGGTCGAAACCTTGGAAGGGAACGTGTTGTGGTCGCAGGAAGTGGATGCCCAGCACGGTCCTGGTCTTGATGAAGTGGCGGTCTATGTCAGCGACGTACAGGGTGCGGTGTGGTCACTGGATCGGGCCAGTGGAGGAGTGCACTGGAAACAGGAAGCGTTGGCTTATCGCGGTCTGAGCACCCCGGCGCCGACCGGGCTGCATGTGATTGTTGTGGATTTTGAGGGCTACATGCACTGGCTGCAGATTACGGACGGTCAGATTGTGGCACGGCATGATGTGGGCGACGCGCTGCAGGCGCCGCCGCAGGTGCGGCTTAATCGTATTTATTTGCTTCACCGCAACGGACGTTTTGCGGTGTACCAATTTGTGCCGTTGCTGAATACCGCGGCACAGTAGCGCAGATGCCCGGGAGGGCCTGGTGATCCCCATTGTTGCTTTGCTGGGTCGACCTAACGTCGGCAAATCGACCCTGTTCAATCACTTGACGGGCAGCCAGGAGGCCCTGGTGGCGGATGTCCCGGGCGTAACCCGGGATCGACGCTATCGACTGGGCGACTACGCAGGGCGCAGTTTCGTTGCGGTGGATACCGGCGGTATTACGGTGGCGCATACGGAAATGGAACAGCGCCAAATGCAGCAGACGCATAAAGCCATCGAGGAAGCTGATGTGCTGGTGCTGATGGTGGATGTCCAAGCCGGTTGTGTTTCGGATGATGTAGCACTGCACGCGCAGTTGCGGGCATGCAATAAACCTCTGGTGGTGGCGGTCAACAAGGTTGACGGTCGGGATGCGGCACTGGCGTTGGCGGAGTTTGCGGAGTTGGGCGCCGCACAGTTGTTCGCGATCAGTGCACGCCGTGGCTCCGGAGTCAAGGCACTCATGGAAGCCGTGGTGCCTGAGGAGACAAGCGAAGCGCCTGATCAGGAGACCGAGGAAAGTCCCCGTATTGCTGTTATTGGCCGTCCGAACGCAGGCAAATCGACGCTGATTAATCGTCTGCTGCAGGACGAGCGTCTGGTGGTTTCGGAGGAACCCGGCACGACGCGCGACAGCATTGATGTGCAGATTACCCATCAGGACCAATTACTGACGCTGGTGGACACCGCCGGGATTCGGCGCAAAAGCCGTATCGCTTCGGATTCGCTGGAGGCGTTTAGCGTGGCGCAGGCATTGCGGGCCATAAAGCGTGCCCATGTCGCGGTGGTGGTCATTGATGCACAGCAGGGGCCCGCCGAACAAGATGCCGCACTGGTGTCTTTGGCGCTGGATGCAGGCCGGGCAGTAGTGGTGGCGTTGAACAAATGCGATAGCCTGAATCAAGAGCAACAAGCGTGGGTCGAACATCGTTTGCAGCGACGGTTACGGTTTGCGGCGGAAGTACCGGTGTTGCGTACTTCCGGCCGACGCGGCTTTGGGCTAGCGCGTCTTTTGCGCGAGGCCGTCGCCTTGTATAAGGCCGCCGGTCGCCATTTCAGCACGCCGATGATCAATGCGTTTTTGGAACAAGCCGTGCGCCGAAATCCACCGCCGCGCGTTCGCGGCGGGCGGATTCATCTGCGATATGCCCACCAGGGCGGCAATCATCCTTTACGTCTCGTCCTGCATGGCACGCATTTGGAATTGATGCCGCCGGCCTATCAGCGCTATCTGGTGGGTCGTTTCCGGCGCATGCACCGCCTGCCGGGGATTCCGGTTCTGCTGGTTCGACGCACTTCGCGCCGTCGTTGAACGGGTTTCTTAAGACTTGTCAGATTGTCTTGAATTTTTCCAAAACTCGCGCACATTGGCGAGCGAGGTTTTGAGGGCGGAAAGTTCCTTTTTGTCTTGAGGCGGCTGTTCTTGACACATTCGGGTCGCCGCTGCAACACCCACCGGAATCGCGAGTAGGTTCACCAAAGGCGTCAGTGACAACAGCAACTGACCGGTACCAAAGCCTAAAGTCAACATCCTCTGGTGGGCGAGACGCTGACGTACTTTTGGCAGGGAGAAGCCGGCCTCGCTGAGGGGGTAGTCCATATATTCAAGAGCGCACCAGTAAATGCCAAGATACAGCAAGACAATTTGCGCCGGCATGCCAATGCCCGGCAGTGAGGAAAGAAAGGTCAGCGGCACGAACCACAAGAGAAAGTACGAGAGTTTTTTGACTTCGTGACCAATCATCCGGAGGTTATTGCGCCACGTTTGCCGCTCGGCGGCTTGGGTCAACGGATCTTCGGGTCGAGCCTGCATCAAGGCCTGGCACAGGCGGGCATTGAACAGGACGCCAATCAGATTGGCGAGGCGCGCGAATCCAAACACCAAGGCCGACATAATCAGCAGAACGAATAAGGGCCAAAGCAGCCATTCCAGCCATTCCATCCACCAGTAGGAAAAGATGCTGTCAAGCCATCGGTTGAAAAGGACGGCCAGGTAATAAAATGTGGCGGAGAATAAAACGACGTTGATCACCACCGGCCACCAGGCGAGGCGGCGATAGCGGGGTTGGAACAAGATTTTCAGCCCCTGCCACGGATAGCTGAAGCCAACCAAAAAATCAAACAATGTGCTTACGAAAAAGTAACGGGGTTCGAAGGTTCCCAGCCATCCTGGCGGTGTTCGACGGTGACCGTAGTGGTAATGCCGCCGCGCACACGAAAGGCTCCGGTCAAGCGCATGAAGCGCGGTTTCAAAAGCGTCGCCAGATCGTTGAGAATCTGGTTGCTGATGGCCTCATGGAACGCCGCTTCGTCCCGATAGGACCACATGTACAGTTTGAGCGATTTCAGTTCCACACACAGCAGGTCGGGAATATATTCCAACGTCAGTGCCGCAAAATCAGGTTGTCCGGTCAACGGGCACAGGCATGTGAACTCGGGAATGTCCATGCGAATGATATAATCCCGCTCACTTTGCGGGTTATCAAATGTTTCGAGAGCACGCGAAGGTTGAGCGGTCATAAGCAAGGCCGTGAGCGGGTTGGAGGCCTGCTCCATTCATTTTGATCTCACTAATATAACACTGGATCTGCGATGCGTCTTGCCAGCATCCAGGTGTCCGGCTTCAAATCTTTCGTTGAACCGACGCGAGTCGTTTTCCCGGCGGCGCTGACCGGCATCGTCGGCCCCAACGGCTGCGGCAAATCCAACATTATCGATGCGGTGCGCTGGGTATTGGGCGAAAGCGCACGCAACATTCGCGGTGAGACACTCAGCGACATTATTTTTGACGGCTCGACGGTTCACCAGGCTCTGGATCAGGCGTCCGTAGAAATCACGGTAGAGAACGAAGCCGGCCGGTTGGGCGGTGAATATGCGGCGTATACGGAAATCAAAATTCGCCGCGAAGTGCGGCGCCATGCGGAACATCAGTCGCGCTATTACATCAACGGCACACTGGTGCGTCGGAAAGACGTTTCCGATCTGTTTCAGGGCACGGGCTTGGGGCGAGGCAATTACGCCATCATTGCCCAGGGCACGGTACAGAATTTGATTAAGGCGCGCCCCGAGGAGATGCGCAAGTATCTCGAAGAGGCGGCGGGCATTTCCTTGTATCGGGAGCGGCGGCGGGAAACGGAAAACCGCATTCGGCATGCTCAAGAGAACCTGGATCGTTCACAGGATATTTTGCTGGAGCATGAACGGCGGCTGCGGCATCTGGAAAAACAGCGCAAGCAGGCGGAGCGGTATGTCAAGTTGAAGGAAGACCACCGGATCCATGAAAACGAATGGATCAGTCTGCAACTTCAGGAACGACGGCTCATTCTTCAGCAATGCGAAGTGGCGCATGCGGCACAAAACGAAGATCATGCGAAAAAGGCCGATCAATTGAAAGAATTGGAGGAAGGGATCGCGCAAAAGCGTGAGCAATATCGGGAGGGCCAACTGGCGGTCGAAGAAGCGCAAACCCGGGTGTACCAGTTGCAGGCGGAAGCGGGCAGTGTGCAGCGCGATATCGATGTCCGGCACCAGCGGCGTGAGCAGGCGCAACAGGAGCAGCAGCGCCTGAGCGGAGAATTTGGCGAGCATCAGCAGCACATCCAACAGACGCAGAGCGACCTGAAGACACAACAGGAGCAGTTCGAGCGCAACAATGTCGCCTTGGCGGAAATGCGCACGGCACTGGAAGCTGCTGAGAAAGAAGCGGATGAGCAGGAGGCGGGATACCAGGAACTGCAGCGACAGATTGAGGAGTTGCGCGACCAGTTAATGGAAGCGCGCGAGGCGCGGTCAATCGAACAGGCGCGTTTGCGTCAATACGACGATGAGCTGGAGCACTTGGGAGATCCGGGGGAAGCGTCGTCGGAGGATACGGATGTTCGTGCGACGCTGACCGAAAAGCTGGAGGAAGCACGCGAAAAACTGGAACAGGGCAAGCAAGAAATTCAGAACAATCGCCAGCGTATGCAGGAGATGCGCGACACATCAGAACGTTTGAGTCAAGAGCAAACGAAAGTGCGGGAGCAAAAACTGCAGGCGCAGGGGCGCTTGGCTTCACTGGAGGTTCTGCAGCAATCCGGCTTGGCGAGTGATGCGCAGGCGCAAACACAGGCGATGCAGGAGTTGAAATTGGATGGGCAACGACTTGCGGATCACATGGAGGTGGAAGCCGGTTGGGAGTTTGCGGTCGAAGTGGTACTGGCGGAGCGTCTCGGCGCTTTCGGGGTGGGGCAACTTCCCAAGACCGTGTCCGAAATGAAAATTTCCGGAACGACTCCATTGATGTTGCTGGAGCGCGAAACTGAAGCTGTTGCGGCAGAACCCCAATCACTGGCACGGCGGGTGACGAGCGAGTGGCCGTTGGCCTCCCAACTCAATCAGGTGTTGACTGCCGAGACGGTGGAGGAAGCTTGCGCCCTCCGTACGACGTTGCAGCCGCACCAAAGTGTGATTACGCAAAACGGCATTTGGATGGGTCGTGACTGGATGCGATTCCCGGCGACGGAGAGTCCGGCTGTGGGAGTGCTCGAGCGACAGCGCGAAATGGAAGTGCTGGCGGAAGAAATTGCGAAGATGGATACGACCCTCGGCGAGAATGAGGCGCAGCGGCAAGAAGCGGAGCAGCAACTGCAGGAATGCGAGGCACGGCAAACGGAACTGCAGCAGGAGCATGATCAGATATTCGAACGCTTCGCACATCTGCAGGCGCGTCTGCATCGGGTCGAAAGCCAGGTTTCGCGTCTGGAAGATCTGCAGCAGCAAGGGCAGGAAAGTCGAGAGGCGTTGCAGCGTCATGA
This sequence comes from uncultured candidatus Poriferisulfidus sp., assembly GCA_965221375.1. Taxonomy (GTDB): domain Bacteria; phylum Pseudomonadota; class Gammaproteobacteria; order Poriferisulfidales; family Poriferisulfidaceae; genus Poriferisulfidus. Next base: position 800,821 of record OZ244883.1, read on the forward strand.
GCAGCAGTGCGGGGAATTGGAAGCGCAAGTGACGGCGTTGGAGACGCAACGTGCAACCGCCGACCAACAACGGCAGCAAAAACAACAAGCGTTACGTGAGCGGTCCGAACAGTGCAGCCGTCTGCAATTGGAAGTGGCAACCGCACAAGCGCAGATTGGAAACCTCCAACAGCGGCTTCAGCGTGAGGAGGAGACGCTGCGACGGAATCAAGAGCGGATGACCGAGCTGGCGGCTTTGGATACCGAAGACCCGGATGAAGACCTGCAGGAAACACTTAAGCAGGCGCAACAGGGAATGGAAAAGGCACAAGCCCAATTGCGCGAAGCACGAGATCAAGAGGAGATCCTGCGCACAAAACTGGAAGAGTTGGACCGGGACCGTGCGGTCGTAGCACAGGATGCGACGGAATTGCGTGAACAGCTGCATACGAAAGATTTGGAACGTCAGCAGGCGCAAAACGCCTGCACCCAGTTGACGGAGCGACTGCAGACTCAGCAGGGCGATTGGGAGCAGATTTTGGGAACCTTGCCGGAGGATGCAACAGCAGAAGACTGGGAAGCGAAAGTGTCCAAATTGGCTACCCAGTTGGAGCGCATGCCTCCGATCAATGCGGCCGCCATCACCGAACACGAAGAGGTGACCGAGCAACGTGATGTGCTCAAGAAGCGTCACGAGGATATCGAACAGGCTTTGAAAAAACTGACGGATGCAATTAATCAGATTGATCGCGAGACCCGTGAGCGATTTCGCCATACCTTCGAAAAGGTCAATGAAAATCTGAAGCAAACGTTTCCGAGAATCATTGGAGAAGGCGGTGAGGCGCATTTGGTGATGACCGATCAGAATCCTTTGAATGCGGGAATTGAAGTGCATGCCCGTCCGCCCGGCAAACGTCGTCGGACCATGCAGGCCTTGTCGGGAGGGGAGCAGGCGATGGCGGCGGCGGCTTTAATGCTGTCGCTGTTTATGCTGAATCCGGCGCCGTTTTGTATTCTGGATGAGGTTGATGCGCCATTGTCGGATGATAATTTGCGGCGCTTCTGCGAAATTATTGTCGAAATGAGTGGTGCCGTGCAGTTTATTCTTGTCACGCACAATAAAATTACGATGGAACATGCGGAGCAGTTGATTGGAGTGACAATGAGCGAACCGGGCATCTCACGTCTGGTCAGTGTGGATGTGGCGCAAGCCGTGGAAATGGCGGCGCAGGAAGGTTCCTAAGCGGTGCTGGAACTGTACGGCATTCTGATCTTTGCAGGTTTTTGTGTCTTGCTCCTGGTGTGGGTGCATTATCAGTTGGCAGTCCCCCCGAAACATCCGGTGCCGATTGGACGCAATAGCGCCACTTTGGATCGCCCCCTGGTGGCACGACGGGACGATCAAGTGCTCAAAGATTCGGAACTGGAGGAATTTCGCGGGCAGTTTGAGATTCGCGCCTATCACATCGCGCAGCTCGACCTCCCCGACCATTTCCCTCGCTTGGGTGGGGTGCATCAACCGGAATTGGCGCTCAATGAAGCACAGCCTCCGTGCGTGTTGGTATTGGCCGCTGAGTTTGTCGATTCTTGTTCGGGTCAGACGCTGTATGAGATTTTCCGCGAGTTAGGCATGGAACTTCGCGAGGATGGGCTATACAAGAAATTTTATAACCCGGGGCGTGTCACCCTCTTTTATGCCGCAAACAGCGACGAGCCGGAAGGTCGTTTCGAATCAGAGGGGCGGCTGTTTGCGCAAATTCGCCGCGTGGTGTTTTTCACTCAGTTCCCGTTGCCGGTGAATGAACTGCATGCCTTCAACGACATGCTGAAAATTGCTGAAGAAGTCTGCGATCAGTTGGGGGGTGAGTTGCAGGATGAAAAAGAGGTAGCGCTGACATCGGAACGCACGGAAGCCATGATTGCAATCGCGGAGAGTTACGCTTCAGTAAGTTTGGCATTGACCTCATAATGGTCGAGATTCCAAAAGCTATCGTCCGTCGGGTTCAAAGGTTGCGCGAAGAATTGCGTCGACATGAACGGCTGTATTACGTCCAGGATGCTCCGGAGATCGAAGACGCGCAGTACGACGCACTGTTCCGTGAACTGCAGGACCTGGAGAAAAAATATTCGGATCTAGTCACAGCTGATTCACCCACGCAACGAGTGGGTGCGCCTGTGGAAGGGGGTTTTGAGCCGGTTTCGCACGAGCAGGCCATGCTGTCGCTGGCCAACATCATGCCGCCGGACGAAGACTCTGAAGAATTCTCTCAGCCCCACCCGGATTTGCATACCTTCGAACGGCGTCTGCGCAATCAAGTGGGAGAGCAGGATTTGCCGAGTATAGATTTTTTGGTGGAGCCAAAATTCGATGGGTTGGCAATCAACCTGCGTTATGAGAACGGCGCTTTGGTGCGCGCTGCAACTCGGGGTGATGGTGGTGTGGGTGAGGATGTCACGGCCAATGTCCGCACGATTCGCGCGGTGCCGCTGCGTATGCTGGGGGATTCCCATCCGCGCTTATTGGAAGTGCGGGGTGAAGTTTTTCTTCCGCATGAAGGATTCCGACGTTTGAACGCACAGGCGGAAAGTGCCGGAGAGGGCAATCGTCGGGTCTTTGCAAACCCGCGTAATGCGGCGGCCGGCAGCTTGCGGCAAAAAGATCCGAAAATCACGGCGGAACGTCCCTTGGATATGTACTGCTATGCAATCGGCGCCATGGAAGAGGGGCCTGTGTTCCATCTTCAGAGCGAGGTTTATGCGCAATTGCGCCAATGGGGTTTCAAGGTGTGTGACCGGGCCCAGGTGGTCACCGGCTTGGACCAATGTTTTGCTTACTATTTAAAAAATTACCATGACCGGGAGCACCTGCCGTACGAGATTGATGGGGTGGTTTATAAAGTCGACGACTTGAAGCTGCAGCAGCGTTTGGGCCAGGATGCGCGGGCACCGCATTGGGCGGTCGCGCATAAGTTTCCTGCCCAAAAAGTTCAATCCGAGTTGCTGGATGTTGGGTTTCGAGTGGGGCGTACGGGTGCGGTGACACCAGTTGCACATTTGGCACCGGTCTTTGTGGGCGGCGTGACGGTACGTCGGGCTACTCTGCACAATCTGAAATTTATCGAAGAGCGTGACCTGCAAATCGGGGACGTGGTGGAAGTGCGTCGGGCCGGAGACGTGATTCCGGAGATTGTGCGCGTGCTGACCAAAGCCTCACCTGAGCGTGCGCGACCTATCCAGCCGCCGGAACTTTGCCCTGTATGCGAATCCGAGACCATTCGTAATGAGGACATGTTGTATTGCACGGGAGGATTGGCGTGTCCTGCTCAAATGCGTTCCACGCTCGTGCATTTTGCGTCCCGCGAGGCAATGGATATCGAAGATATGGGCGAAGAAAACATTGCCTGGTTGGCCAAAGAAGGTTTGCTGAAACGGGTGAATGATTTTTACCGGCTGACCGCCTCGGATATGCAGGCGTCTTTCGCACGCAAGGCGCGTCGGGAACGACGCGGCAAATGGGTGCAGAAATTCCGCTTGTGGAACCGCGTCGCCCAACACCTGCAAAGTGGCGAGAAGGTAACGATGCGTGAATTGGTTCAAGCCCTGCCGATTACGCACGTCAACAACCCAAAAGAAATTGAGCCCCTGGCGCGTGCGTATGCGACTCCGGAAGCTTTGATGGCGGCCACTCGGGAAGAATTATCCGAATTGGGTTTGTCGGAGAATGCAGCAAAAGCAACACTGGATTTTTTTGCCGATTATCCGACTCTCGATGCTTTGCCCCAAGCGTTTGTCGCAGAACTCATCGCCATGGCTCCGATTGCCAATGCCGGGAAGAAAATGGCGCAAAGATTGGCCCGCGCGTTTCCGCATCTCAAGGCGCTGCGGGGCGCGACTTTGGAAGATCTGCAGGCAGTGTCGAGTGTTTCCGACAAGGCGGCGCATGCAGTGGCGGATTTTTTTGCTGAGCATCCGACGCAGTTGTCGCAATGGAGGGCGTTGCGTGCAAAAATTGATCAGTTGCCGCTGCAGGTCGATAAATTACCGAAAAAAATCATTCGCAACATTGATGCCAGTCGCGACCAAGATTTGGAGCGCGTGATTTATGCGCTGGGAATACGCGAAGTTGGGCGCATCACTGCGCGGGTGTTGGCACACACATTCGGGACCTTGGAGAATTTGATGGCTGCGGATGAAGCCCGATTGCTGGAGGTTCCCGATATCGGCCCGGTGTCGGCCGCCAATGTTGTGGAGTTTTTCGCACAACCCGCGAATCAGGGCGTGATTGAAAGTCTGCAGAAGGAACTGCACCTGAAGGCGCCGACCGCCGATGCAACAAAATTGGCCGGTCAAACGTACGTGCTGACGGGCACCTTTGAAAACATCAAGAGGGCGGAGGCACAACGGGCACTGGAGCGATTGGGAGCGAAGGTTTCCTCATCCATAGGTCCGAACACGACGGCCCTCATTGCGGGCGCCAATCCCGGGCCAAAGAAAATTGACAAAGCCGAACAGGCTAACATCAAACAGTTGGATGAAGCGGGCCTGCAGGAGTTGATTCGATCATGAGTGAAGTGCATGCAACCGCTCTGGTGCATCCGAAAGCCGAATTGGGTGAGCGGGTGTCAATTGGTCCTTATGCGGTGGTGCATGAAGGGGTGCGTGTCGGGGACGGTTGTGAAATTGGGGCGTTCAGTGTGCTGCATTCCGGCGTGTCTTTGGGCCGTGACAATCAGTTGTCGGAGCATGTGGTTTTGGGTGGGCCTCCCCAGGATGTGAATTTTGATCCGGCCATCCCCAGTGGCGTCGAGATCGGGGATGCCAATCGTTTTCGCGAATTCTGTACGGTGCATCGTTCCGCCCAGGAGAAGCAAGCGACACGAATTGCTTCCGGTTGCATGTTCATGTTTGGCTCGCATGTCGCGCACGACTGCGAAATCGAAGCACAAGTGGTACTGGCCGGCCATTCCGCCTTGGCAGGGCATGTGCGGGTCGGGGAGAGGGCTTTCATCAGCGGACATGTGATGGTGCAGCAGCATGTACGGATTGGGAGAATCAGCATGATCGCGGGACTGGTGCCGGTGAACCGGGACGTACTGCCGTTTGCCTTGCTGGGGCGCGATCCGGTTGCGCACTACAGTTTGAATCGGGTGGGTTTGAAGCGTGCGGGCATTGAGGGTGAGCGCTATCGTGAACTGGAAGGAGCGTGGCGCGCCTTGCGTGAGGGTGTGTCGGCGGCAGAGTTGCCAGGAGACAGTGAAGAAGTGCGGCATTTGAAAGAATGGTTGCAGGAACCCGATGCAGAAACATGGCGCGGTCATTGCGGTTTTCTACGTCCAAAGCAGCGGCGTGGGTCGGTATAATCAGCGCCACAATTTCAGAACGTTCTAATGCTTGTCGTACTGTCGCCTTCCAAAACCTTGAACCCGGATGCTCCGGCGGATGAGGCGCTATGTACGCAACCCGATTACCTCAAGGATTCTCGAGAATTGATTCGTCGGCTCCGTGTGTTATCGCCGGACGATATTGCTGAGTTGATGCGGGTCAGCATGAAGATTGCGAATCTGAATTTTGATCGTTACCAGCAATGGCAGACTCCGTTTACGACCGAAAACGCCAAGCCGTCCGTACTGGCATTCAAGGGGGATGTTTATACGGGATTGGGGGCGGATAATTTCACTCGAACGGACTTGAATTTCGCACAAAAACATCTGCGCATTCTGTCAGGTTTATATGGCCTGCTTCGTCCGCTTGATTTGATTCAACCCTATCGGTTGGAGATGGGCACTCGGCTGGATACGGTGCGTGGCGTCAACCTGTATCAGTTTTGGGGCAGCCGTATCAGTCGCGGGCTGCGCGAGACGCTGGCTTCGCAGAAACGCCCGGTACTGGTTAATCTGGCCTCGCAGGAGTATTTCAAAGCAGTACGACCTGGTGAGTTGGGCGCACCGGTTATCACACCGGTTTTCAAAGAGCGCAAAGCAAACCAGTACAAAGTGATTGGCCTGCTCGCCAAGCGGGCGCGGGGCATGATGGCACGGCACATCATCTGTAATCGCCTGACGAAAGTCGACGACATTCTTAATTTCTCTGAAGCCGGTTATCGGCACAGGCCGGAGCTATCGACTCCGACGGAGTGGGTGTTCGCCCGCTAAGTCTTCCAGCATTCGTGCATTTACATATTTTGGGCGTTGCCGGCAGTTTTATGGCCGGGATTGCTCGCATTGCTGCCGAAGCAGGCCATCGCGTGACCGGCTCCGACGCCACGTTACATCCCCCCATGAGTACGCAACTGGAACAGGCGGGGATTGACTGCATGCAGGGCTACGATCCGAAACAACTGGAAATTGCGCCCGATTGTGTCGTGGTGGGCAATGTCATGCGCCGGGGCATGCCGATCGTGGAGCAGCTACTCAACAGTTCTATTCCTTATGTATCGGGTCCCCAGTGGTTGGGTGAGAATCTGTTACGTCAGCGGCACGTGTTGGCGGTGGCGGGCACGCATGGCAAAACGACCACCAGCGCCATGTTGGCTCATATTCTCAGTGAAGCGGGGCAAGAGCCCGGTTATTTGATCGGGGGCGTGCCGGCGTACACGCAAAAAAGTGCCCAGGCCGGGCAAGCGCCTTATTTTGTGATTGAAGCGGATGAGTACGACACCGCTTTTTTTGACAAGCGTTCCAAGTTCGTGCACTACTATCCGCGCACGTTGATTTTGAACAATCTGGAATACGACCACGCGGATATTTTTGATGATCTCGCGGCGATTCAGCGCCAGTTTCACCATCTGTTGCGCATGATGCCGGGCGGCGGACACATTTTGTATCGGAGCGATGATGTGCATCTACGCGAAGTCCTGGAGATGGGCTGCTGGACTCCGGCGGAGACGTTTGGTTTTGGTGCCGAATGCGACTGGCGATGCCTGTGGGAGCCGTCGGGCGTCTGGGCGATTGAATATCGCGGACAAAGTCAGCAGACCACTGACTATCATCCGCTTGGTGCACATAACGCCTTGAATGCGACCGCCGCAGTTGCGGCCGCCGCCCATGTGGGCATCCCCATCCACACCGCCATGCAGGCGTTGGCAAGCTTCGAAGGCGTGTTGCGCCGGCTTCATCCCACCGCGGTGACTTTAGGAAGTGGGCAGGAGGCGAGGAAAGTGTGGTTGTATGACGATTTCGCCCATCATCCGAGCGAGATGCGCGCCAGTATCGAGGCGGTGCGGGAGCATCATCCTGATCAGACCGTGATTGCGGTGGCGGATGTGGCTTCCAACAGCATGCGCATGGGGGTGCATCAAAGTGCGATGCAAGCTGCGCTAGAGGCTGCCACGCACCGAGTCTTGTATGTGCCGGAAGAACTACAGTGGGATGTCGAGGAATGGGCAGGCGCACATGCGGGGACCGAGACGGCCAGAGATTCGGACGAACTGGCTGTGCAAATCAAGCAATTTTGGCAACAGAATTCGACTGCAGGGGAAAAGGAAGCCGTGATTCTTGTGATGAGCAATCGTCCGGGTTCCGCCCTTTGTGAGCAACTCAAGGTACATTTGCAGTCTGCCGACTAAGGTTCAAACACAGCACTCGACCTCAAACGACAAACCCAGGAGCACAGGATGAGCACAATCGAATTGACGCAAGATAACTTCAACGAGATTATCGATAACAACGATATGGTGGTGATTGATTTTTGGGCCGAGTGGTGTGGTCCGTGCAAAAGTTTTGCTCCCACCTTCGAGACGGTGTCCAACAATCATCCCGACATTGTTTTCGGCAAAGTCAATACTGAGGAACAGACGAATTTGGCGCAGGCCTTTGGAATCCGGTCGATTCCAACCTTGATGCTGTTTCGCGAACAGATTCAACTTTTTTCGCAGGCGGGCGCCTTGCCGATCGCACAACTGGAAGACTTGCTGCAGAAAGCCTCAGAACTGGATATGGAGAAAATTCGCGAAGAGATTCGCAAACGCTCAACTTCATGAGCGATATTGCCTTGGGCGACGAGGCTGAACTGCCACGCGCCTATACGCTGAGTTATCTGATTGGTTTAATCCGGCCGCATCGCCGGGAACTGGTCAATGCGCATCTGGTTGCAGTGGCGGCGACGGCGGTCAGCATTCCTTTGCCGCTATTGATGCCCTTGATGGTCGACGAAGTGCTGCTGGAAATGCCGAATGTGCTGGTGCCGTTCATCCAATCGTTCACGCCGGAAGTGTGGCACGGGCCTCTTCTCTACATTGGTGCGGTGCTGTTGCTGACGGTATTGCTAAGGCTGATTGCCATAGTGCTGCACGCGCTGCAGACGCGCGAACTGACACTTGTTTCCAAAGATTTGATTTGCCATCTGCGCTGCCAATTGTTGTGGCGTCTGGAACGGACTACCTTGTCGGAGTTTGAAACGGTCGGCAGTGGCGCGGTGTCCGCGCACTTGGTCACCGATCTGCAGACCATTGATGATTTTGTGGCGATCACGGTGGGCAAATTTGTTATTGCGGTATTGACGATTATTGGCACGGCTGCCGTACTACTGTGGCTGCATTGGGCGTTGGCGCTGTTTATTTTGTGCATGAATCCAATCGTCATTTATTTCACGATCGTACTGGGACGCCGCGTCAAGGAATGGAAACGGCGTGAGAATACGGCAATTGAGCTGTTTCAGCAGGCGTTGGCGGAGACACTTGACGGGATTCACCAAATTCGTGCCAGCAATCGCGAACGTCATTATCTGAAGCGGGTGGCGGACCGGGCACGCGGCATTCGCGATTCCTCGGCGACCTATGCGTGGCGAAACGATTTGGCGAACCGCGCTTCCAACACGGTTTTTCTACTGGGCTTTGATATGTTTCGGGCCGTCAGCATGCTGATGGTGGTGTTCTCCGATCTGACAATCGGCGAGATGATGGCGGTATTTGGTTATCTGTGGTTCATGATCGCACCGGTGCAGGAGATTCTCAACGTCCAGTACGCCTACTATGCGGCCATGGCGGCGTTGGAGCGGGTCAGTCGCATACTGAAGTTCCGCGAGGAGCCTCGCTATCCTCATCATCGTGACCCTTTCGCGCAAACGCCGGCAGTGTCGATAGAACTGGAGAATATCAGTTTCGCGTTTCCAAACCGGGACCTTGTACTGAAACATGTATCGCTGAACGTGGCGGCCGGCGAAAAAATTGCGTTTGTGGGTGCCAGTGGGGCGGGCAAGTCCACCCTAATGCAGGTGCTGCTGGGGTTGTACCCCATGAAAGAAGGTGCGTTGCGTTTTGGAGGGGAGCCGGTCCAGGAGATTGGATTTGATGTGGTGCGGCGTCACACCGCGATTGTTTTACAGCATCCTGTCTTGTTCAATGACACGCTGCGCAACAATTTGTCGCTCGGCCAACACTATGAAGACTCGAAACTGTGGGAAGCCTTGCATATCGCTCAAATGGCACATTCAGCCAAAGCCATGCCGGGCCAATTGGAGGCCCAATTGGGAGTCGACGGTGTGCGCCTGTCGGGTGGGCAACGCCAACGATTGTCCATTGCCCGCGCCGTGTTAATGGAACCCAAGATTCTTATTTTGGATGAGGCGACTTCCATGCTGGATATGGAAACGGAGGAGCAACTGCATCGTGCCTTGTTCGCGCATTGTGCGCAGGCGACCGTACTGATTGTGGCGCACCGATTAAGTGCGATTCGCCATGCCGATCATGTGTATGTGCTGGAGGACGGACAAATCGTCGAGCAAGGGGGACCGCAGCAGCTGATGGAGCAGGAGGGTTTGTATGCCCGCCTGTATGCGGGCCAGGCAGGTCACTGAGCGGCGCTCATGGCCTCAAACGCCTCACTGGCAGCATCCAAGGTGCGTTCAATTTCCCCTGAGGTATGGGTTTTCGACAAAAAGCCGGCCTCATAACTGGAGGGGGCAAGGTATACCCCACGTTTCAGCATGTGATGAAAAAATTGCCGATAGGCATCAGTATCGCAGAGGAGTACGTCTTCATAACAACGCACAGGGCCGCCCGCGGTGAAGAAAAACCCGAACATGCCTGTCGCTTCGACTGCTTCAAATGGGATGCCATGAGCCTGCGCACGTTCTCGCAAGCCCACAATTAATTGCGTCGCGCAGGTCTGCAGGTCCTCGTAAAAACCTTTTTGTGCGGCGAGCTCCAAGGTGGCCAGTCCGGCCGCCATGGTGATCGGGTTGCCGGACAATGTGCCGGCTTGATAAACCGGCCCCGAGGGCGCCAGTTTGTCCATGATGTCGGCGCGTCCGCCGAAGGCGCCCACCGGCAAGCCTCCGCCGATGACTTTGCCGAGTACCGTCAGATCTGGTGTGACCCCATAACGTTCCTGTGCACCTCCGAAACCGACACGAAAGCCGGTCATGACCTCGTCGAAAATTAAGACGCAGCCGTACCGGTTGCATCCTTCGCGCAAGGTCTGTAGAAAACCAGGCTCAGGCAATATGCAACCCATGTTGCCGGCAATGGGCTCGACGATTACTGCGGCAATCCTCTCTCCGCGGGAAGAAAAAATATGCTGCATGGTGGCACTGTCGTTATAAGCGGCAACTTCAGTGTGATGCACCGTAGTTGTTGGCACACCGAGGGAGGAAGGGGTGCCAAAGGTCAGAGCGCCGGAGCCCGCTTGTACCAGCAGGGCATCCACATGGCCGTGGTAGCAACCGGCGAATTTGATGATGATGTCCCGGCCTGTGACTCCGCGCGCCAATCGCAGAGCACTCATTACAGCTTCCGTGCCGGAATTCACCAACCGAACTTTCTCCAGCGAAGGTACAGCGGCGCATAAACGTTCCGCCATCTCGGTCTCCAACGGGTGGGGGGTTCCAAAACTCAGTCCCTTTGCGACCGTTTCCTGAACGCGCTGCACGACGTGAGGGTGGGCATGTCCGACAATCGCCGGGCCCCAGGCGCCGACATAATCGATATAGGCATTTCCCTGAGTGTCGTACAGGTAAGCACCTTCGCCGCGCTGCATAAAAACGGGTTCGCCCCCGACCGCACCGAAAGCACGTACGGGAGAGTTGACACCGCCGGGGATCCAGCGACAGGCTTCGGCAAAGTTTGACGACTTAGTCATTTGAAGCAAAGAGGTGAGCAAGCGCGTTTGTGGCGGCAACAATATCTGTGGACGAGAAAATGGCGTTGCTGACCGCGAGCATATCGGCTCCGGCATCAAGCAATGGTGCCGCATTTCCCGCATCAATGCCACCAATAGCGCAGATGGGGATACTGAGTTCGCGTCGTGCGTGCATCAATAGTTCCAGTGGGGCCACCGCGGCGTCAGGCTTGGTAGGGCTGGGGTGAAAACTACCAAAGGCAATGTAGGAAGCGCCTGCACGGACCGCTTGTGTTGCGAGCTTAAAATCATTGTAACAAGAGGCTCCAATGATGCCTTTCGGGAAGAGCGCGCGGGCTTGATCAATGGGGGCATCATCCGCCCCCAAATGTACGCCATCGGCGCCGATTTTCATGGCTAATTCCAGATCGTCATTGATGATCAAAGGCACTTGGTAGGTATGACATAACGTCAACAATTGGCGAGCCCGCGTTTCGCGCATGGCACTATCGGCATGTTTGTCGCGATATTGCAGCAGACGCACTCCTCCCCGAAGGGCGTGTTCCGCTACTTCGTGGAGTTGAGGACAGTTGTTCGGGGTCAGTCCGTACAATCCTCGAAAATGAGTATTCATGAAAATGGTGCGGTAGCGGCTGAGCGTGTGTTAATTCCAGGAGCACCTGCGGGCGAACGGACATGCGCCTGAAATTATTCCATACTCGAGAGTTCCCCACCGCGGAAGATCATGCGCGGTTGTGGCGTATTGCCGGACCAATGATATTGACCGGTCTCACCACGCCGATGTTGGGATTGGTCGACACGTTCGTGATGGGCCATTTGGATGCGGCGTACTATCTGGGCGCAGTCGGAGTCGGCGCAGCCTTAATTCAAATGCTGTTTTGGAGCGCCGGTTTTCTGCGGATGAGTACAACCGCATTGGCGGCACAGACATCCCATGATTCCGCAGCGGTGCAGGGAGTACTGCAGCGTGCCTTGGTGATGGCCGCGGTGCTGTCGTTGGGAGTGCTGTTGCTGCGCGAGCCGATTCAAAACTTCAGTTATGCAGTACTGGCTTTGGAGCATGAAGTCGATGTGCATTCACGCTTGTATTTTGAGATTCGGATCTGGAGTACTCCGGCAGTGTTTTTGAATTTCGTGATTTGGGGCTGGTGTTTGGGTATGCGCAATGCGCGGGCGCCGCTTTATCTGGCGATATGGATCAACGTGCTCAACATGATTCTTGATGTGGTGTTGGTGTTTTATTTTGGTTTGGAGACACGTGGTGTTGCTTATGCCTCTTTGATTGCGGAATACAGTGGCTTGTTACCGGGCGGCTTTATTCTGTGGCGTATGTTGCGTCCGTTGCCGAAAGCGCCGACAACCGGGCTGTGGCATCGACAGGCTTGGGGCAACTTGTTTGCCGTCAACCATCATTTGTTTGTACGCACGGTATTGCTGCTGTTTGCCTTTACTTTTTTCATGGCGCAAAGCGCGAAGTTCGGCGCGACGGTGCTGGCGGCTAATGCGGTGCTGATGAATTTCCTGCACATCATTGCCTACGGCATGGACGGCTTTGCTCATGGCTTGGAAGTACTGTGCGGTCGTGCCGTGGGCATTCGCGATCGGAAATTATTCTGGCGCGTCATTGAGACCGCTGTGTTTTGGTGCGCAGTGGGTGGAGCGCTGATGATTTTGACGTTTGCAGTTGCTGGTCAATTTATTATCGAAGCGTTGACCGAATTGGCGGATGTGCAACAGGTGGCTGCGGTGTATCTGCCATGGCTGGTGATTGCTCCGCTCTTTTGCTTGTTGCCGTTCCTGTTGGACGGCTTGTTTATCGGCACCACACGCACTCGAGAAATGCGCAACGCCATGGTTGTATCGATTGGCGTGTATTTATTGCTGTGGTGGGGGACAGGAATTTGGGAGAACCATGGCCTATGGCTGACGATGCTCGGGTTCATGGTTGCCCGTAGCGTCACGTTGGGTTATTACGGTGTTCGTATTGAGCGCTCCGATGGGTTTGTGCCTGAAAAATCAACCTAGAGACAACAGTCGCAATGGGCACTCAATTTTTTTTTGGCAATTGCATCCAAACAACACAAAAATCAGGCAATTTCGACACCGGCTTTTTTCAACATGGCTGTCAGTTTTATTAAAGGCAGCCCCACCAGCCCGGTCGGGTCTTCCCCGCAAATCTGGTGGGTCAGCATGACGCCAAGCCCTTCAGACTTGAAGCTGGCTGTACAGTTGTAGGGTTGTTCCGCTTTCAGGTAATGTTCGATCAGGTCGTCGTCCAAATCCCGATAACGGATGGTGTGACGACTTTCATCATAATGGCGAGAGCCGTTGCGGGTATCAAGCAGGCACAGACCCGTTAGAAAAGTGGCGTTTTGGCCGCTGAGGCGTTGCAGTTGGCCGACAGCGGTCTCGTAATCGCCGGGTTTGCCCAGCAATTCTCCCTCCAGGTCTGCGCATTGATCGCTGCTGATAATCAAGGCATCGGGATGGCGAGTTCCGACCTCATCCGCTTTTGCGTGCGCCAGACGTTCGACGTATTGGGAAGCGTGTTCTCCGGGAAACGGAGTCTCATCGATATTGGGGGCATCCACATCAAACGGCAGACGCAGGCGGGCGAGCAATTCCCGTCGGTACGGTGAGCTACTGCCCAAAATAAGCGTGCGCATAATGCAGAAATCCAAGGGATACGATGCCCGCATTTGCTTGGCATCTCAATGGGTGCATTGTATAGATGATGTTCAAACAATTCGCATTTAGGGTCGGTTTTAGTAGTGCCGGATCATCTCGGTTGACGATGGTGGGGCGCTCAAATATAATCCCTGATTGTTGGCCATTATGTTGCAATTGGAGGTCCCAGTGGCACGTAATTCGAAAAAAGAACAGGAAGACAAAATTCCGGTTTATGTGACCCCCACAGGGGGCCGATACGTTAAAACAGAAGAGTTCCTGGGCAATCGGGAAATCCAGGAAATGTTACGAAATCTGCCGGATCTGATAGGCGTCCCCAAATTCAAGCCGAACAATGAAAAAAGCTAAGGAGTGCAGCGCGCTAGGTGGCCACGATGGGTTTGTGGCAACTGATGCTGCCCGCATTGGGCGGCTACTTCTTTCTGATAAGTTGGAACCGAACGAAGTATCGGATTTACCGGAAATCCGGGTATCAACTGTTTTTTGAGGCGGTTGCATTCGGCCTTATTCTGTTCGTGGTGGCTCGCGTGTTCGTAGTCGCCATTGAAGGCTGGGTGCCGGGCGAAATTGAGGGGATCTGGTCACGTTTATTGCCCTTCGATTACTCGGGCACTCTGGCGATAGTGGCAGCTACGGCGGTTGCGGTACCAAAGTTGCTGAACCGCTGGTATACGGAGGATGAGGGTGCCTATGACGCTGCCAAGCATAGTGGAGACTGCATTGAGTTACTTCTGCAGGATTCGATTGCAAAACCTCGATTGGTGGAAGTGTCGATGCGCAGTGGCAAGTCTTACATGGGGTTTGTGAATGACAGCAGCATTGGCATCCCTGACGAGGCTGACGTGACGCTGGTTCCGGTTTGGAGCGGCTACCGCGACGTTAAGACGAAAGAACTCAGAATTACGGCAGACTACAGACATGTGCTGATGGATGGCAATCACAATATCCATGGGAAGCATTTCATCGTTGTGGTGCCAATGAGCGAGATTATTTCCGCGTGTCCTTTCGATCCGAAAATCTATAACCAGCTCCGGTCAACTAATCGGAATCCTGAACTTCCACTAGAGGAGCACGGAATTCCTACAAGCGAAGAGGTCAAACTCCCCTAGCGAAGAGGGGGCCGCGTGTCTCCCTCGCAGATATTCAAATTGGGCCTCTTGACCGACGGCCACAAGTCGTCGCGAGCCACTGAATGATGTTGATAATTTCCCAAAGAAAGCCTGATTTCAAGGCGTTTTTGCTCCAGCGACTGCTATAATCGCCGCGCATCATGAAGCATATCAATCAGGCAATGTCTTCAAAATATCTGGGCATCGGCAGTGTGTTGGCGCTCATCGGTACGCTGTTGTGGGCATCGCACGCCCCCGCATCGCAAGCGCCTGCGGAGCATTTGCGGTGGGTCAGCGACGGCTTGCTGGGGGAAATCCGTGAGCGTGGCGATGAATTTCGAAGTGACGAAGAAGCGCTTTTTGAGATGGTCAACACCCGACTCGACGCAATTCTGGATGAAGAGCGCATTGTGCGGATTGTGTTGGGGAAAAAGCACTACGCGCAAGCATCACAGCAGCAGCGCGATGATTTCATCTATTCGCTGCGCCAGCAGGTGGTGCGCCTGTATGCGAAAACCATCCTGACGCATGCGCATGGAGAAATTCAGTATTTGCCGTTTGATTTCAAAGCCGACAAATCCTTTCAAGTGGTCAAGACCGAATTTCTGCTGCCTGGGCGGGCACCGGTCGATATCACCTACCTGATGCGGGAAGTACAGGGTTCATGGCGCGTGTTCGAAATCCGTGCGGAGGGTATTTTTCTGATTAAAAGCTTACGAAAAAGTCTGAGTCCTGAGATTAACGAGAATGGCTTGGATGCGGTGATTGAGCGGTTGCGCAAGGCCGCCTCGAAAAAAGAGTCGCGACACACAGCGTCGCACGCCCCGGCCTGAACGCAGCCGCGTTTTTCTGATGGACAGGCTGCTGATCGAAGGCGGGACGCCTTTGCGTGGCGAGGTACGGATTTCCGGCGCCAAAAATTCGGTGTTGCCGGTACTTGCGGCATCGTTGATGGGCGAGGAGCCGTTGCTGATTGACAATGTGCCGCATCTGCATGATGTGGCGTCCACCATGCGGCTGCTGAGCAGTATGGGGGCGACGGTAACGCTGGGGGAATCGAATCGTCTGCGGGTGGAGCCCAATGGGGTCAACAACTATTACGCATCCTACGATATCGTTCGCACCATGCGAGCCTCCATTTTGGTGTTGGGTCCGTTATTGGCGCGATTCGGAGAGGCGGTTGTTTCGTTGCCGGGCGGCTGTGCGATCGGCACCCGACCCATTGATCTGCATTTGCGTGGCTTGCAGGCGATGGGAGCGACAATCGAGGTGCGAGACGGCTATATCTGGGCCAAGGCCAAGCGCCTGCGGGGGGCGGCAGTGACGTTGGATCAGACGACGGTCACCGGCACCGAGAATCTGATGATGGCGGCAACACTGGCCGAAGGTAAAACAGTGATTGAAAATGCGGCGCGCGAACCTGAAGTTGTGGATTTGGCGCATTGTCTCAATGCGATGGGAGCACGGGTTCGCGGGGCCGGCGATGGGCGCATCGAAGTGGAAGGCCAACCGGCACTGCATGGCGCCACCCATCGGGTATTGCCGGACCGCATTGAAGCGGCGACGTATTTGGCTGCCGGCTGTTTGACGGGTGGACAGGTGCGGGTCAGTCAAGTGCTACCTGCTACGATGGAAGCCGTCACGCACAAGCTGAGCGAATGCGGCGCGGAGGTGCGGATTGGTGAAGATTTCGTCGAAATCGATATGCAGGACCGCCGCCCGAAGCCGATCAATATTACGACTGCCGCGTATCCCGGCTTTCCGACGGATATGCAGGCCCAGATGACGGCCGTCAGTACCTTGGCGACGGGCTCCAGTCGGATCACCGAGACCATTTTCGAGAACCGTTTCATGCACGTCCAGGAACTGGCGCGCATGGGTGCGCAAATTGATGTGCATGGCAATACCGCATTGGTGCGAGGGGCGGAGCAATTAACGGGGGCGCCGGTGATGGCGACCGATTTGCGTGCTTCGGCCTGTCTGATTCTGGCCGGTCTTGCGGCCCAGGGTGAGACCATTGTCAATCGGGTGTATCACATTGATCGAGGCTACGAATGCGTGGAGGAGAAATTCCGCCACCTGGGAGCCCGTATCCAGCGTTTGAGTGGAGCGACGCCATGATGCGAATTGCAGTTTCCAAAGGCCGTATCATGCGTGAAGCGCTGGAAGTGTTCGCCCGCGCTGGCATTGAGCCCGAAGTAGACCCCGAACAAAGCCGGCAGTTGATTCTGCCGTGCAAGGGGGCCGATTTGGAATGGGTGACCTTGCGCGCCCAGGATGTGCCGACGTATGTGGCGTTGGGGGCAGCCGAATTGGGGGTGACGGGTCGAGACGTATTAATGGAGCAGCGGCTGGCGAATTTGTACGAGCCGTTGGACTTGGGAATTGCCCGTTGCCGGCTGGTCGTTGCGGGCCCGGTCGGGAACCAGGCGTGTCTTCAGCAAGCTCAGGTCCGGGTGGCCACCAAATACGTACGATTGGCGCGAGAATACTTTGCGGCGCACGGCAAACAGGCCATTGCGATAAAATTGTACGGCTCCATGGAGTTGGCGCCGATGGCCGGCCTGTCCGACTGCATCATTGATTTGGTCGAGACGGGACGCACGCTGGAGGCGAATGGCTTGGAGCCTTATGCGACGCTGGCCAACATCAGTTCCCGCCTGATTGTCAATAAGGGCGCATGGAAAATGCATTCTCAACAGGTCATGCCCATTTTGGAACGTCTGCAAGAGGCCGTAATAGCAAACGAGAGCAACGACTCATGAAATATCCTACAGACGACTTGCGTATCACGGGAATCCGTGATGTCAGCACACCCATCGAGGTACTGGATGAGTATCCGTTGACTGAAGAGGGTGCACGCACCGTCTTCGAGGCGCGAGCGCAGATTCGCGACGTCCTGGAGCGCAAAGATGACCGCTTGATTGTCATAGTGGGCCCGTGCTCCATTCATGATGTCGACGCCGCGTTGGAATATGCCGAGCGCCTCCAGGCGATGCGGGCGCGGTTGGCAGAGGATTTGTTGGTCATCATGCGGGTCTATTTTGAGAAGCCCCGCACTACCGTGGGCTGGAAAGGCTTGATCAATGATCCGGATTTGGATGACAGTTTTGAAATTAATCGGGGCTTGCGACTCGCGCGGGGATTGCTGAAACAATTGAACGAGCAACAATTGCCGGCAGGGACGGAATATTTGGATCCAATCAGCCCCCAGTATGTGGCGGACATGGTGAGCTGGGGCGCCATCGGTGCGCGCACGACCGAAAGTCAATGTCATCGGGAATTGGCGTCAGGCTTGTCCTGCCCGGTCGGCTTCAAGAACGGCACCAGCGGCGACTTGCAGGTGGCGGTGGACGCCATCCGGTCAGCCAGTCAACCACATCGTTTCCTGTCGCTCACCAAAAAGGGGCACAGCGCTATTTTCCAGACAACCGGCAATCAGGACACGCATGTCATCATGCGCGGAGGCCAACAGCCCAATTACGACGCCAATGCAGTTGAAGAAGCGTGCGCACGATTGGAGCGAGCGCAATTACCGGTGCGCGTGATGATCGACTGCAGTCACGCGAACAGCAAAAAAGTGCCGACACAGCAGATGCAGGTGGCCGCAAGCATTGGGGAGCAAGTGCAGGCCGGGGATCCTCGCATCATCGGGGTTATGGTGGAAAGCCATTTGGTGGAAGGCAACCAAAAACTGGTGCCGGGTCAGGAATTGACCTACGGGCAGAGCATTACCGATGCGTGCTTGGGCATCGATGCGACGGAGCAGTTGCTGGAACAGTTGGCCACCGCCGTGCAGGGACGTCGGCAGGTGCTCAGCCGCGCCGCATGAGTGTTCTGTTTGCGCATCGGCTGTCGACTCGCGAGTCCGATTTCGCGCAGGCTTTCCAAACACTCGTTGAACAACGCGCGCCGACAGCGCAGACATCTCACACGGTTGAAGTCGCCGAAATCCTAGAGGCAGTACGCCAGCGGGGCGATGCGGCCGTGCTGGAATATACCCGTGAACACGATGGCGTCGAAGCCGATTCGATGACCGCTTTGCAGTGGGAAACGGGCGATTTTGCGGAAGCTTTCGAGACTTTGGAGCCTTCCCTGCGCACGGCGTTGATGGAAGCGGCGCAACGCATTCGGGAATTCGCCGAACGCCAACTGCTGGAGCCTTTCGAGTACGAAGATCGCTACGGCTCGCATCTGGGGCAACGCATTGAAGCCCTGCAGCGAGTCGGCGTGTATGTCCCGGGAGGCACGGCTGCCTATCCTTCATCCGTCTTGATGAACGCCATCCCGGCACGTGTCGCCGGTGTGATGCAGGTGTATATGATGAGTCCCACCCCCGGCGGGCAGACCAATGCGACTGTACTGGCTGCCGCACATGTTGCCGGCATTGATCAGGGCTGGGCCGTGGGCGGGGCCCAGGCCATTGCGGCTTTGGCGTGGGGCACGGCAAGCGTGCCGGCGGTCGACAAGATTGTGGGTCCCGGCAATGCCTGGGTCGCAGAAGCCAAGCGCCAGGTCTTTGGCCGGGTCGGTATCGACATGGTGGCGGGACCTTCGGAGATTGTGATTGTTAGCGACGCCAGTGCCGAAGCCACTTGGCTGGCAGCGGATTTGCTGGCTCAGGCGGAACACGACCCGCAAGCTCAGGCGATCCTGCTGTCTCCTGACTCCGAACACTTGGAAGCGGTCGCGGAAGCGGTTGCAGCGCAACTGGACACAGCGCCGCGAGAGGCGATCATACGTCAGTCGCTCAAAAATCAGGGTGCCTTGATTCAAACCGAAGACGTGGCACAGGCAATGGAATTAGTCGTCCAATTGGCTCCCGAACATCTGCATTTGGCACTGGCGGACCCTGATACTGCATTGGCGCAAGTGCGTCACGCCGGCGCGATTTTTCTGGGTGCACACAGTCCGGAAGTGATGGGGGATTATTGTGCCGGGCCCAACCATGTGCTGCCGACCATGCGCACGGCGCGTTTTGCTTCGCCATTGGGAGCGTACGACTTTCAAAAACGCAGCACCACAACCCGCCTGTCGCCCGAAGGTGCGGTGGAGTTATCAAAACTGGCCGAAGTGCTGGCGAAAGCCGAAGGCCTGCATGCACATGCGGCCTCCGCACGTTTTCGGCAAGTCGGAGGCGAGACGAAATAATGGTTTCACGCCGCGCCTTACACGAGCACTTGGATACACTGCTGCAGCCGCAGAAGTTCGCGGACTATTGCCCGAATGGCTTGCATGTGGAAGGTGCCGACGAGGTGGAGTTTCTGGTGACGGGAGTGACGGCCAGCCAGGCGCTGATCGATCAGGCTTGCGAGCAGGGTGCGGACGCGCTATTGGTGCATCACGGATACTTTTGGCGCCAAGAGGACCCGACCGTAACCGGCATGAAGGCGCAACGACTGCGGACGCTGCTGGGCGCAAACCTCAATTTGTTTGCGTATCATCTGCCGCTGGATGCGCATGACCGCTACGGCAACAATGTGCAGCTGGCCGAGCGTCTGGACTTGGAGGTGGAGGATTTGCTGGTATCGGACGATCCAGCAGCGGGGCGAAGAGGGTCTCTGCGAAATCCTTGTACGGCTTCGGAGTTCGCCCGCCGCATAGAGGCGAGTTTGGAGCATCCGGTCGTGGAAGTCGGGGCCGACGCCGAGCGTGAATTGCGCACCGTCGGTTGGTGTACGGGAGCGGGCCAGCAGTTTATTGAACGGGCCGCCCAATTGGGCCTTGATGCCTTTATCAGTGGGGAGATTTCCGAGCCGACGACACACACTGCCCGCGAATGCGGGGTGCATTATTTTGCCTGCGGTCATCATGCGACGGAACGTTATGGCGTCCAAGCACTGGGTCAGCATCTGGCGCAGGAATTTGATTTGCGGCACCAATTCATTGATGTGCCCAATCCGGCTTGAGGACTTCTGCGGGTCGTGCGTTTGAAGTATCCAGTATGTTAAAATTGTTCCTCATGACATGCGCGGCCCGACAGCCAGGATTTGGCGGAAGGTCGCGTTTTTTAATGTTGAGTTGCGATAGATTGACACTATGTCAGATAACGACAACACCATAGATGAAGGCCGCCGACGGTTTTTGACCGGTAGCACCGTACTGGTCGGAGGCACAGGCGCCGTTGTGGCCATGTGGCCGTTTGTGGCGTCCATGTCGCCGAGTGCCCGAGCGCGCACCGCAGGCGCGCCTGTAGAAGTGGATATCGGACGCATGGAAATGGGTCAAAAAATTGACTTGATCTGGCGCAAGCAGCCGGTCTGGATTATTCGCCGCACCCCGGAGATGTTGGCCGCGCTGGAGCAGGAGGCCGATTATTTGCGAGATCCGCACTCGCAAACACAACAGCAACCCGAGTTTGCTCAAAATGCCCATCGTTCCCTGCGGCCGGAATATTTGGTATTAATCGGGGTGTGCACTCACTTGGGCTGCAATCCAACCTATCGGCCAGATACGGCGCCGAAGGATTTGGGCGCCGACTGGCAAGGAGGCTTTTTCTGCGCTTGCCATGGTTCGCGTTTTGATTTGGCCGGCCGGGTCTATTCGAATGTGCCGGCAAATGCCAACTTGCGTGTGCCTCCCTATCGATTCGTCAGTGACACGCGCATCCTGATTGGCGAAGCGCCCGAGGAAGCGTCGGCATGAGGCAACTGCTTGGAGGCCTGCTGGAATGGATTGACGCGCGCTTTCCGTTGTCCAGACTGTGGAACGAACATCTGGCGCAATACTATGCGCCGAAAAACTTTAATTTCTGGTATTTTTTTGGTTCGCTGGCTTTGCTGGTGCTGATCATCCAGATCGTCACCGGTATTTTCCTGACCATGCACTACAAGCCGGACGCAGAACTGGCGTTTGCATCGGTGGAATACATCATGCGGGATGTGGACTTGGGCTGGTTGATCCGCTACATGCACTCCACCGGCGCGTCCTTCTTTTTTATCGTCGTGTATCTGCATATGTTTCGCGGCATCATGTATGGATCCTTCAAATCGCCCCGCGAGTTGATTTGGCTGCTGGGCATGTTTTTGTATTTGGCCCTGATGGCCGAGGCTTTCATGGGTTATCTGTTGCCATGGGGCAACATGTCCTACTGGGGTGCGCAGGTGATTGTCAACCTGTTCAGCACGATTCCCTGGGTGGGTCCGGATTTTGCGATATGGCTGCGAGGTGATTTCGCCGTGTCGGATGCAACATTGACCCGCTTTTTTGCCCTGCATGTGGCGGCGGTGCCGCTGGCGATTCTGTTGCTGGTTGTTCTGCACATTCTGGCACTGCACGAGGTGGGCTCAAACAATCCGGACGGTGTGGAAATCAAAAAACACAAGGATGCGGAAGGCAAACCTCTGGATGGGGTGCCGTTTCATCCGTATTACACGGTCAAGGATTTGTGGGGGACGATGGTCTTTCTGTTTTTATTTGCGGTGGTGGTGTTTTTTGCGCCGGAAATGGGCGGTTATTTCCTGGAGCCGGATAATTTCACACCCGCAGACCCCTTGCTGAC
This sequence comes from uncultured candidatus Poriferisulfidus sp., assembly GCA_965221375.1. Lineage (GTDB taxonomy): Bacteria > Pseudomonadota > Gammaproteobacteria > Poriferisulfidales > Poriferisulfidaceae > Poriferisulfidus. The sequence goes on from OZ244883.1 coordinate 823,173, forward strand.
ACCGGAGCATATCGTGCCGGTGTGGTATTTCACGCCGTTTTATTCTGTCTTGCGCGCGATTCCAGACCCTCAGTTTGGAGCGTTGGCCATGCTGCTGTCGATTTTGGCATTGCTGTTTTTGCCATGGATTGACCGTAACCCGGTGCGCTCGGTTCGTTATCGCAGCCGGCTGTACCGTTTCAATCTGATCGTTTTTGTGATTACGTTTATCGTGCTGGGTTACCTTGGGTTCCATGCACCGACTCCGTTGTATTCAGAAATGGCGCTGCGCTTCTCGGAGTTGTACTTCTTGTTTTTTGTGATTCTGTGGTTCTACAGTCGCCCGCGCAGCAGTGTGGTGCGCATGGCGACACTGATTGTCGTGCTGGGGCTCATCAGTTTTTATGATGTCGTCCGCGTGACCGAAGGCCAGCAAGTCCTGGTGTTCCTGAGCTGGCTGATACCCGCGACTTTTTCAGCCATCACGATTTCCGGAAGCAGCCTGCCGAAATTGGGTCAGGATGGGGTGCCGCCGGAGCGGGTCACGGCATGAAGTATCTTCCTGTATTGCTCGCCTGTCTGGTGGCCACACCCGCCTGGAGTGCGGGCAGCGATATTCCGGGCTACGACGTACAGGTCGATCTGAACAACCACGCGGCGCTGCAGCGAGGCGTCAAGTATTTCGTCAATTATTGTCTAAGTTGTCACTCCCTGAAATACGTCCGCTACAGCCGGGTGGCCAATGACCTGGGCTTGACACGCGAAATGACGGAAGAAAACCTGATCTTTACCGGTCGGCGTTTTGATGAAACGATGGAAATCGCGATGCTTCCCGAGGACGGCCAGGAATGGTTTGGGGCTGCGCCTCCTGATCTAAGTGTGATTGCGCGCCAAAAAGGAGCTCGTTATATCTACCAATATCTGATGACGTTCTATGCCGATGAAAAGCGGCCTTGGGGAGTCAACAACTGGCGTTTCCCGCATACCACCATGCCTCACGTTTTGTGGAAAGAGCAGGGCATGCAGCGGGCCAACTGGATAGAAGTCGAGGAAGAGGGCACAAAACGACGGGTCATCGACAATTTGACACTGGAGACGCCGGGCGAGATGACGCCTGAGCAATACCGACAGATGGTCGTGGATATCACCTCGTTTTTGGTGTATGCCGCCGAACCGGCGCGTCTGGTGCGAGAAACGATTGGTGTGTGGGTGCTTTTGTTTTTACTGGTGCTTGCGGGATTGGCGTTCTTCTTGAAAAGAGAATATTGGAAAGACGTACATTAATTTCTAAGGAAATTTCTAAGGAGGATTCGCGCCTTGGTTTCGGTACGAATGCAGTTTTTTTCGTCGCCGCAGTGCCCCCAGTGCCAGCGGGTGCGGGTGGTATTGGCGGAAAAGGAAGCGCAGGCGCGCTGCATCTTTGTTGACGACCCGCAAAGTTGTGCGGATCTTTCCGTCTTCAATCCCGACAACACCTTGCCCACGTTCACTGATCGGGGCATGACCCTGCTGGAGCCCCGCATCATCATGGAGTACTTGGATGATCGGTATCCACATCCCCCGTTGATGCCTGTAGACCCTGTGGGGAAGGCGCGCGCGCGGGTCTGGATGCAGGAAGTCGAGCGCAAGTTGTACGACCAGCTGGAGCATTTGCGTTCTTCGGGCACCAAACGCGCGAGCCGGGCGCGCGAGACGATGAAGGATTTTCTGCACCAGATCTGTGCGGAACTCAAACAGCGCGGAGACAAGAAATTTTTCCTGGGGGACAACTTCACACTGCTGGATGCATCGCTCACCCCCATTCTGTGGCGCCTGCATCTTTATAAAATCGACGTGCGGCAGCGAGTCCTTTGGGAATACGCTCGGAAGGTGTACGCCCGCCAATCTTTTCAGCGCAGTCTGACCGACGCAGAGCGAGAGCTGCATCTCCCCAAATAGCTCGAACAGACGTAGGCTGTTGGCCTAATCTCTGAGCATGACCTCTCGCCGTCCCTACCTGATCCGCGCCATCTATGAATGGATAGTGGATAACGGCCTCACCCCCATGCTGATGGTGGGTCCAGAGGATTTCACGCCGGAGACCACGGCGCAAGATACGCAAGTGACGGTCTACAACATTTCCCCTCAGGCCGTTCGAGATCTGATGATTGATGAGGACAGCGTTCGGTTTTCAGCGCGTTTTCAGGGTGTTTCTAAAGAGGTGGTCATCGACATCGCGCATGTGCTTCGTGTGTATTGCCGGGAGAATAATGAAGGTTTGGGATTTCTTTGGAGCGAGCCGCCTTCCAGCGAGGTTGTCGAAAAAATTGAGAAAAAGGAAACACCGCAACCCAAAAAACGCTCCCATCTGCGCCTGGTGACGGATAACGACTCCAAAACGGCAGAACCGTCGTAAAAATATCGCGCCGTCGATGCGGCATGATTATCTTGTATGATGAGGGTATGAATCAGGTACTGAGAGGCGTGGTTTTACTGACCTGTCTGGCCATGACAGGTTGTATGGGTGTCGACCCGCTGGAGGCGCGGGCGCTTGAAATCGTGCCGGATGCGCCAAAAGAATGTTTTGATACGGAAGCGACCACCAAAGACGCCGCGCTCGCCGAGCGCTGTGAGGAAATGGTCTGGACTCCGGTCGCCGAGGCGGATTTTGCGGATGCCTGTCTGATGCTTTTTATGCAACCGGATGAAGAAGCCACAGAAGCGATGGCTGCGGTCATGGGCAAACCCGCGGTGCTCGAATGTCTGCAGATGCGCGAGGAGCAACCTGAACGACTGGAGGCCGCTTACGCAAGAGCCATGGAGCGGGAAAGATTGAAAAGGATTGATCGGATGTCGGACACGATTACGCTCATGAATATCGTGACGTCCATACCATAAGGCCACTGAACCGATTCCTCTTCATAGAAAATTTATATAAATAGTTTATAAATAAGTAAATAATTATAAATTTGGTAAGCTTTTCTCCGGATTTAAAATTCCATCCGGATCAAAATCACGTTTAATCGCGTGCATCAATCGCAGCGCGGTTGTGTCGAGCTCGCGGGCAATATGGTCCCGCTTCGCAATGCCGACACCGTGCTCTCCCGACAGCGTGCCTCCCAGGCGTAGTACGGCATCAAAAATAGCATCCAGGCATGTGCGCGCAGCCGCGCGTTGGGTGTCGGAGCTATCCGGCAGCAAATTGACATGAATATTGCCCGATCCGGCATGACCAAAGCAGACAATCGGGACGGAATGGCGCTGGCGCAATTGCTCCAGTTCGGCAAGTAAATTACCCAATTGTCCGACCGGCACAACCACATCTTCGTTGATTTTTTCGGGGGCAATCCGGCGCAGGGCCGGTGACAGGGTGCGTCGTGCCTGCCACAATGTTTCGCGAGCCTCGCGTTCGGTGGAGGTCTGAAAATCCAGGCACGGGCCTGCCGTCGCCGCCTGAGTGATCGAAGTGGCTGCCACGGATAATTCTTCGCTTGTGCCGTCCATCTCGATGAGCAGTAAAGCCTGTGCTTGCGCAGGCAGATCGACGGTGCCTTCTTCACGGATCAGATCCAGACATGCTGCATCCATGAACTCCAAAGCGCACGGAACGCAGGGTTGCGCCAACAATGCGTTGATGGCCTGCATGGCTTCATGGGGCTGGGCATAGCAGGCACGAGCGGTTGCGAAGCTTTGGGGGCGTGGGCGCAACAGCAGAAGGGCTTCCGTGAAAATCGCCAAAGTACCTTCGGAGCCGATCAGCAGGCGCAACAAATCAAGACCGACAACGCCTTTGCGGGTGCGGGTGCCAGCCACCAGTGTTTCTCCAGATCCGGTGATGGCATGAACCTGCAGTACGTTGTCGCGACAGGTGCCATACTTAAGGGCCCGGGGACCTGCGGCATTGCAGGCCAAGTTGCCACCGATGGTGCAAAACGGAGAACTGGAGGGATCGGGGGCCCAAAATAATTGATGCTCCGTGGCAGCCTCCTGCAGATGCTGATTGATCAGACCGGGTTGTGCGCGGGCGGTTTGCTCTTGGGGGTCGATTTCCAACAAGCGGTTCATACGCTCGGTAGACAAGACAATGCCGTGCTGTAGGGGAACGCTGGCGCCTGTGGTATTGGTTCCGAGTCCGCGGGTGGTTAAAGCCACCCGATGGGTTCGGCAAAGGCGTACCAGTTCTTCGATCTGTTTCGCCTCGCGAGGGAAGACAACTGCTTGAGGGGCGCAATGCTGTCGACTATTGTCGTACCCGTAGGTCCAGCAGTCGGCTGGGTCATCCAGCACATCTTCAGCTTCAAATAGTTGCCGAAGTGCCGGCAACCAGGTTGGGTCACCCATGCGGGTGTTGATCAATTAAATCGCACAGGCAGTGCAGAATCAGAATATGCATTTCCTGAATGCGTGCGGTCGAGGTGGAAGGGACACGCAATTCGAGATCCTGCTCGCGTATCAGGTGGGCCATGGCGCCGCCATCACGGCCGGTCAAGGCCAAGACGTTCATGTCTTTCTCTTGGGCGGCGTTCAGGGCTTCCAGTACGTTTGGAGAATTGCCGCTGGTGCTGATAGCGAGGAGCCAATCACCGGGCTGTCCCAGCGCTTCGACTTGACGCCGAAAGACTTTATCAAATCCGTAGTCATTGCCGATTGCAGTAAGCGCCGAGGTGTCTGTGTTCAAAGCGATCGCAGGCAAGGCTCGGCGTTCCCGTTCGAAACGTCCGACCAGTTCGGCGGCGAAATGCTGGGCATCCGAGGCCGATCCGCCATTGCCGCAGACGAGAATGCGCCGATTCTGTTCAAGGCTTTGGGCGAGGCGCTCGGCAGCTTGGACAATTGTGGCAGGCAAAGACTCCCGAGTAGCCAGCATCGTTTCCTGATGCTGGTCGAACAGGTCTAAAACCCGCGGGTGCAAGTCGCTCATTGAATTCCCAGAGTACGCCACAGAATCCAAAGACCGGCGCCCACCAACAGGGTGCCGGTGGCGCTTTGAAACAACCGCGAGGAGTGGGGAATAATTTTTTCAATCAATACAAACGCCGTCAGAACTGCCACCCACAACATGTTCATGATGCCTAGGGCAAACAGTACCATCATCAAAGCCCAACAGCAGCCGACGCAAAAAATACCATTTTCCAATCCCATGCGCCACGTGCCAAAATTACCGCCGCGCCAGCGCGCCATTAAAAACTGCAGAGGGGAACGGCATTGAGTCAAACACGCATCTTTCCAGGGCGACCATTGGTAGAGGCCGGCGACCAGCAAAAGGACGCCACTCAATAAGCCGCTACGACTCTCCATCATCGGGTCCAGCAAACCCCAATGGTGCATGGGCCACTGAACAAATGTGATTAATACGGAATACACCGTCCAGGCGCTGAGGTAGCCGAGCAAAAACAGTCCCCAAAGCAGGAAACGTTGGCGGACTTCAAACTGTCGACGCACCACGGTGTAATACATCTTCATCGTCGGCACGGCACTGGGCGTCATCATGGCCACCATCATGATGGCCCACATGACGAACAGCATCCAAAAGTCGTGGGCGCTCCATAAGCCCGAGCTGCCCGGAGGCATCCAGGCCTGCGCCAGACCTCCCGACATCATGTCGTCCATCTCCATCGCCATGTAAAGCATCCACAGCCAGGCGCTTGCAGTAATCGCAGTCAGCGCACCCAGCAGCGTCCAACGTTCGGCAGGGGGCAGCGGGCCGTACGTGACGGAAAGTTCAGAAGGCGGGGAAAGTAAAGGCATTTTCGGCTTATATGCGGGAAATATTATGACACTTCGCTCTAAACCGGCCCCGATTCGCAGGCCCATCGGGCAATCGGGGATGGGCGCAAAGCGTGTTATACTGAGTGCGCCCATACTTCACAAACATTTAAGCACATTTGGAGGGAACCCAATGGCATCGAACAATTGGAGCCTTAAGGGCAATTATTTTGAGTCATGCACGTGCGATTTGATCTGTCCGTGTATTACTTTGAAACCCCCGACTACAGGGACGTGCACGGCGTTGCTGGGTTGGCATATTGATGAAGGGAATCTGGACGACACCCGTCTCGACAATCTCAATGTTTCGATGTTTCTGCAAGCTCCGGGACTGCTGACGGAAGGGAATTTCAAAGTGGCTCTGTATATTGACGAGAATGCAACCGAAGCACAGGCGAAAGCCATTGAGGAGTTGTATACGGGGACGCACGGCGGCCATTTGGGTGTGGTTGCCAGCCTGGTGGGCGAGGTGATCAGCGTCAAGCAAATGGCGATTGATTACGCTGTCGACGGCAAACAGCGGCGCCTGCAAGTCGGCGACATTGCGCACAGCGTGGTGAATGAAGTCGAGGGTGCAGACGGGGGGCCGGTGACGGTTTCCAATCCGCCTTTGGCCATTGCTCCGGGACATGACATCACCATCAGCAATACCGAAAAAGTAACCTACAGTGATAACGGGATTGAGCATTCGCACGAAGGTACGGTAAGTTTGGCATCGAACTTCACGTACGGTCCGGATTGATTTGATATCCGTTTCACCTCATTAAAGTTGTTCTGAGATTTCAAGGCCGCCGCAAGGCGGCCTTGACTGCATGTGAAGGATGCGCCGGATGACGGAATCCGACGAGCTGCACTGGTTTACGCGCAATCGCCTGCGCCCACCGTATCCCGCCCACTTGTGCACAGCGGATTTTGCGATGGGATGCTTCTGGGGTGCAGAGCAGCGCTTTTGGCAGTTATCGGGCGTTTGGAGTACGGCGGTAGGTTATGCGGCCGGCGACACAGCAAACCCGACGTATGAGGAAGTGTGCTCCGGGCAGACCGGTCATGCGGAAACGGTGCGCGTGATCTATGACCCCGAGGCCATTGATTATCCGGCGTTACTTGCATGTTTCTGGGAAGGTCATGATCCCACCCAGGGAATGCGTCAAGGCAACGACATCGGCACGCAATACCGATCGGGGCTGTATTATGCAGACCCGCAGCAGAAGACGTGGGCGCTAAAAAGTTGCGAACTTTATCAGGATCGACTGACTGAAAAAGGTTTGGGACGGATTACGACAGAGATTCAGCGTGCGGAAGAATTCCATTTCGCCGAACCGTATCATCAGCAATATTTGGGGAAACATCCAGGAGGCTATTGCGGTCATGGTGGTTTGGACGTGTCTTTCCCGCTGGAGGCGTTACGAAAACAGGCTTAATGGCGGCAACATGGCGCATCGGACATGCTTGGGGGTGCTTTTGCTCAGTGGGATCGTGGTACTGGGGACAATGGAGACATCCTGGGCGCGGGATCGTGACGGGGAATACAAGGTACGGGGTTTGGGGGCAGATTCCTGCATCACTTTTTTGTCGGTCCCCGTGTCGGAACGAGGGCTGTATTACAGTTGGCTGGCGGGCTATCTGACAGCGTACAATTACTTGGTCCCGGAGACTTACAGCGTGGCGGAATATTCGGGTTTGACCCGCACCAATGAATGGTTTGAAAACTACTGCAATCAGCATCCGAGCCATCTTCTGCACGTGGCGGCACGACGTTTTATTGCGGAGCGCCATCGCGTACGCCTCAAGGCAAAACCCAGCAGCCAGCGCAACATTGAGCAACTTCTCGCACCCACGCCCTGACACAGCCCGGAATATTCGATGATGAAACGAGTGGCAGCAATTCAAATGGCCTCCGGCCCCAATTTGGATGCCAACTTGCTGGAGGCAGGGCGTCTGATCAGCCAAGCGGCCAAATCAGGGGCAGGGCTTTTGGTGTTGCCCGAAAGCTTTGCGCTGGTCGGTATTGAAGACGGCGATGTGCTGAAGTATCGCGAACAGCCCGGCGAGGGGCCGGTTCAAAATTTCATTCGTGCCCAGTGTCGCAAGCACCAGGTCTGGATTGTGGCCGGGACCATTCCACTGCATTGCGATGTTCCCGATCGCATGGCGGCGGCCTGCATGCTGTTCGATGACCGAGGAGAAATGCGGGCACGTTACGACAAAATTCATATGTTTGACGTGACTCTGTCCAGTGGCCGCAGCTATAACGAATCGGCCGTGGCTCGCAGTGGCGACCAACTGGTGGTGGTGGATACCCCGTTTGGCCGGTTGGGGCTGGTGGTGTGTTATGACTTGCGGTTTCCGGAACAATTCCGGGCGTTGCTGGACCAGGACATGGAAATTATTGCGCTACCGGCGGAGTTCACCGCATTGACGGGCAAGGCGCATTGGGAGATTCTGGTGCGGGCTCGAGCTATCGAGAATTTGGCGTATGTGATTGCCAGCGGCCAGGGGGGTTACCACATGGGCGGGCGCGAAACTTACGGACATTCCATGATTGTGGATCCATGGGGCACCATCAAAGGTCAGTTACCGCATGGCGCGGGCGTAGTGCTGGCGGATATCGATCAGCGCACTTTGGAAGAGATTCGCCGGACGTTTCCCTGCATTCATAATCGACAGTTGATATGCGAAATACGGAAGTAGCCGAAGCGGCGGCCCAACGCTATCTCCTGGATCCGGGCGAACTCACCCCCAAAGTAGTGGAGAACACCTTGGCGCGCGTTTGGTCGCGTGCTTGCGATTACGCGGACGTGTATCTGCAGCATACTCAACACGAAACCGTCACGCTTGAGGAAGGTCTCGTCAAAGATGCTTCCTTTTCTTTGGAGCAAGGGGCCGGCGTTCGCGCGATTGCCGGCGAAAAATCCGGTTTTGCCTATTCGGAAGAATTAAGCGCCTCACAATTGCTGGAGGCGGCGCATGCCGCGCGGGCCATTGCGCAAGGCAATCAAACAGCCCATCTGCCGCCTACCCGCACCACGGTGCCGCCGGCGATTTGCGCGTACGACAACCCGCTGCAGGAATTCGATATGCAGCGCAAAATCGAACTGCTGCGTGAAGCGGATCGTATTGCGCGCGCTGCATCGCCCGAAATCGTCAAGGTCATGGCCACCCTGGCATCCGCCTATGAAGTGATTTTGGTTGCTTCGACGGACGGGGTTTATCAGACGGATATCCGCCCAATGGTGCGCCTCAATGTCAGCGTGATTGCGGAACGCGAGGGCCGTCGGGAAATGGGCAGTCGCGGGGGTGGAGGCCGCTACGGTTACAGTCGCCTTCTGCAGGACGGAGCGGTTGAGAAGTTTGCTCAGGAAGCAGCACGCGAAGCGATATTGAATCTGGAATCAAAAGCAGCGCCTGCAGGTGCGATGACGGTGGTCTTGGGCTCCGGTTGGCCAGGCGTATTGCTGCACGAGGCAATCGGACATGGACTGGAAGGAGATGCGATTCGAAAGGGGACTTCGGCTTTTACGCACATGCAAGGGCAACGCGTTGCCAGCCTCGGGGTGACGGTGGTCGACAATGGAACCTTGCCGGACCGACGCGGCTCATTGCGGATGGACGATGAAGGCACGCCCACGAGCTGCACGACTTTGATTGAAGATGGGGTGTTGAAGGGTTTCATGTACGACCGGCACAATGCGCGTTTGCATAACACCACATCGACCGGTAATGGGCGACGTGAATCTTACGCGCATCAGCCGATGCCGCGTATGACCAATACTTATATGCAGCCGGGTCCTTATGCCCCGCAAGAAATTATCGAATCGGTTGACAGCGGCTTGTACGCAGTGGGATTCAATGGCGGACAAGTCGACATCACTTCGGGCAAATTCGTGTTTTCCGCGTCCGAAGCGTACCGCATTGAAAAGGGCAAGATTACGTATCCCGTCAAAGGCGCGACATTGATTGGAGATGGCCCCAGTGTTCTGCGACAGGTCAGCATGGTTGGTGATGATCTGGCCTTGGATGCAGGAGTGGGGGTGTGTGGAAAAGATGGCCAAAGCGTGCCGGTGGGAGTGGGCCAGCCAACCCTGCGAGTCGATAACTTGACGGTCGGTGGGACCCAAATGCATGACGACTGAAACGGCGGTTGAGCAGACCCTGCAGGAATGCGCCGAACAAGCCTTGGAGCAGGCGCGGCAATTGGGTGCAACGGCGGCAGAAGTGGCTTTAAGCCGAGGGGAAGGCTTGGCGGTCTCGGTGCGTCTGGGTGAAGTGGAGACCGTTGAGAGAGAACAAGACCAAAGTTTTGCGATCACGGCGTATATGGGGCATTGCCGAGGGCATGCTTCCAGCACGGATGTGCGTGCGGATTCGATCCAACGTACAGTCGAGGCCGCTTGCGACTTTGCGCGCAGCACAGAGGCCGATCCGTGTCATGGATTGCCGGATACTCATCGGTTGGCAATGGAGTATCCCGACCTTGATCTGTATCACCCTCGCGAGTTGGATAGTGAGGTAGCCATGCGGCGGGCACTTGAGTGTGAAGAAGCTGCACGCGCCGATTCGCGAATCGTCAATTCCGAAGGAGCGCGCTGTAACGAGTATGCCGGCATGCGGTTATTGGCCAACAGCGCCGGCTTCGTGGGCCGCTATTGGAGTAGCAGTCACGATCTCAGCTGTTGCGTAGTGGCGGCAGATGATCAGGGCCATCAGGAACGGGACCACTGGTATACCCAGCATTGCGATTGGCGCGAACTGCAGGATGCCCAAACGGTGGGTCAGATTGCCGCGGAGCGTACCGTCCGTCGCTTGGGGGCGCGCTCGTTGCCCAGTTGTGAAGCACCGGTACTGTTTGAAGCGGCCGCGGCACGTTCACTGATTGGTCATTTCGTACAGGCTGCGAGTGGTCGCGCGCTTTATCAGAAAGCCTCTTTCTTGCTAGGCCAAGAGCAGACCCAGGTGTTTCCTGAAACGATGAGTCTGGTGGAACGGCCTCGGGAAGTACGTGGAATTGCAAGCGCTCCGTTTGATTCCGAAGGAGTCACCACTGCACAGCGGACCGTTGTAGAGCAGGGTGTTTTGAAAGGTTGGTTTTTGAGCAGTTATTCAGCGCGACGCCTACAACTTGAATCGACCGGAAATGCAGGAGGAGTGCGGAACCTCGCATTGGAATCCGAAGCCGAAACACTCGCATGGACCGACCTGCTGAAGCGCTTGGACCGCGGATTGGTGGTCACCGAACTGATGGGGCAGGGCGTCAATGTTGTGACGGGTGATTATTCACGAGGTGCCGCGGGCTTTTGGGTGGAAGGGGGTGAAATTGCTTATCCGGTACATGAAGTCACCATTGCCGGTCGGCTGCCGGACATGCTGCAGGGAATTGTGGCCGTGGGGAGTGAGCGAGACTGTCGAGGCTCAATCCAAACCGGTGCGCTGCTTGTCGAGCGGATGCAGATTGCCGGAATGTAACGCCCAAGAACGTTTAACTCATATTGGGTACGGTCCTTCTTTTAAATAGGCAGTACTGGTATGCTAAGATTCAATTCAACACTTAATAAAGTAACTGAATGTTGTGTAGCCTAGCACTTCCAACAGTAATAGTAGCAATGCCATATGCGTGTGAAAACTTCACATTGATGGGCGTCGTCGGTAAGCTTTCTCGTTGCTCAAATCATTGAGGGATGTAAGCGGTTTTGTTGATGTTGTCTGGCTTCAAAGGGCGCTCGAACGGTAGCGCTTGCCTCGTCGGCTGTAACCACTCCGTTGTGCAATGTTCAAGTGTCTCTGCAGGAGGTGCAGGGCAACTAATTAGTGTTGATCAAACCGAAAGGCACACTGGCGCCGATGATACGTCAGCCACAGTGCTAGGAACCTCTCAGGTGAAGCGCCGTAGCAGGATCTGGACCAATATGCTGATTGAAAGGAGGAAAAGTTGACTGAGTACCAGTCTCGGGATTTCTCTGAAGTTGACGAATGGAGCCATTTCCATGAACAGTGACGATTTTCTTGCCGATTTGATGGCGCGGCCGTTGTTGCTTGAAAGACGGCATGATTTTGCCGCAGAGAAACTATTTGTCGGAGCAGGTGCGAACGCACTTGAGATCGCTGTTGTGCGGTCACACGACAAGCCTAGTAGGGCGGCGCTCATAGATTGCTGGAAGGTGCGTCGCGGTCGTCGCGCAACACCCGTTCTGCTCGTCGCACTTTACCCAGACCAGGCAGCTTTATGTGGTGCCACGGGAGACAATCCACCCGTCTACTTTGAATTGGATGTTACCCATGTGGAGTGTTTGTGCAGGGAGATTCTTGGGTTACCGGACCGTCATGCTGCACTCCGCTACTTGTCGCAAGCGCTACCGTCCCTTGAGACAGACCTGCCGGGTATCAGCAACGAAGGATTACTTTCCCAGCATGAGTTAGAGAAAGGAGTGCCAAAGTTGCCCGAATGGGAAACTGCCAAGCCGAAAGCAGCGGCCGCCATTGGCAAGGGCAGTGACAGTTTGCTGAAGTCGCTTGGCTATAGCATTGAGCGCATCGACAATTTAACCAGCTTATTGCGTGGGGGCGAACGTCGTGCCGCTCTTGCAGTTATGCTTCGTGACGATGAATCACCAGAAACTGGTAACGAACGTTTCAATAGTCTTTCGCCAGTTTCCTATGCGCTTAAGAAGGCTGACGATGAAGATCTACCGTGGGTAATTCTCACTCAGGGTAGTCGTGTGCGTCTTTATGCGACTGCTGTAGATGCTGGTGTTGGGCGACGTGGGCGTACCGAAACTTGGATCGAGTGTCAGCCTTTACTTTTAGCAAAACAACACCTGCCGTATCTCTGGTTACTTTATTCGGCGGATGCGCTAGCTCCAAATGGTAGCCTGCATAAAATTCTTGAGGCATCTCAGCGTTTTGCGGGAGACCTGGCAGACCGACTACGAGAACGTATCTATGATCAGGTGGTGCCGCTACTGGCGAGAGGGATCGTGACTGCGCAGAATGTTAAGGAGTGGAAAAAGGAGGAACTTGGACAGATATATGAAATGTCACTAATTGTATTGTTCCGCCTCCTATTTATTGCCTATGCCGAAGATCGTGACCTTTTGCCATACTGTACCAACGACGCCTATCGCTGTCGATCCTTAAAGCAAAAAGCTAAGGAACTCGCTAGGTATGTCGAAAACAGAACTCCTATAGCCGAAGGCGATTCCCACTGGCGAGAGGCGACATTGCTGTGGTGTGCTGTGGCTGAAGGCAATCGAGAATGGGGTATTCCAGCTTATGATGGCGGCTTGTTTACCGACGATCCAACAATTTCGAAAGCAGGGGCAGCGCTCGCTGATATAGTGCTACCGAATACCGTTTTCGAGCAGGTCCTGCGGCAGTTGCTAGTGGTTGAAATATTGGAAGGACATTCAGGGCCTGTGGATTTTCGCTCGCTCGGTGTGCGCGAGTTTGGCACTATTTACGAGGGGCTGTTGGAGTCCGAATTGGCAGTCGCTGAAACCGATTTGGCTTATGATCGACATGGGGTCTATGCGCCAGTTCGCCCACGGCAGAAAGTCGCGGTTGTTAAAGGCGAAGTCTACTTGCACAACCGATCTGGTGCTCGCAAGTCATCGGGGAGTTACTACACCAAACCTTTCGCCGTAGAGCACCTTCTCGAGAATGCGCTGGAACCCGCGCTAAAAGATCATTTCGTTCGATTGGATAGGATGAATGATGCGGACGCGACGAGAGCATTCTTCGATTTCCGTGTCGCTGACATTGCCATGGGTTCTGGCCATTTCTTGGTTGGTGCAATTGATCGGATTGAACGACGCATGGTGGATTGGCAAGCGAAGCGGCGGTTGCCAGGCATTTCGGGACAACTTGCAGCTCTGCGCAATGCGGCGCTCTCTCAATTGGGAGAGGCGGCTAAGGCTGTTTCTATAGAGGATAGCCAATTGTTGCGTCGACTAATCGCACGGCGGTGCATATACGGGGTGGATTTAAATGCGCTGGCAGTGCAGCTTGCGCGGCTTGCTGTGTGGATTCACAGTTTTGTGCCGGGTCTACCACTTTCCTTTCTTGACCACAATTTGGTTCGGGGTAATGCGCTGGTTGGTGTTGGCGCATTCGAGGAAATTCGTAAGGTATTCGACGAAGAAGCTGGAACATTATTCGAAGCTGATGCAGATGTTCTTTTGGGTGCGGCACAAAAGCCTCTACGTCGCCTAGCCAATATCAATGATGAGACACTCGCCGATATTGTTGCCGCTCGTAAGGCCGTCATCGAAGCACAGCAAGCCGTCGGTGACACTGAGCGTCTATGCGATCTCATTGTGGCGCGGCGTTTGACGGATAACCCGAAAGTGAAGGGGTTTATGTTTCAGGATTGGGATAAGCAGTCGAAAGATCCGAGAACACTAGCGGCGGCCCGTGAAGCGAAGTTGGTACTTGCGAAGTTGCACGCGCTGCACTTTCCAGTTGCCTTCCCCGAAGTCTTTCTGCGTGTTCGGCCAGGCTTTGATGTTATTCTTGGCAATCCGCCTTGGGATGAGGTGACGGTCGAGGAGGATTCTTTTTGGGCTCGCCACTTTCCTGATTTACGCCACGGACGTGCGCAACTTGAGCAGGAGGCAGAAAAAGCCCGACTCAGACAGGAACGACCTGATCTTGTCGCAGCGCACGAAGCCGAACGAAAGGAGGCGGAGTACTTGCGAAAAGCGTTAACCAGCGGCGCCTATCCTGGCATGGGGACTGGTGACCCTGATCTTTACAAAGCGTTCTGTTGGCGTTTCTGGCATCTGGCTGTGGAAAAGGGCGGGAGTATTGGCGTGGTGCTGCCACGTAGTGCTCTTGTGGCCCAAGGATCGATGGAGTTTCGCAAAACAATGTTCGAGAGAGCGGTACGGTTTGATTGTGTAGCGTTAAAAAATCGGAACGGTTGGGTGTTTGATGACGTGACACCACAATACACAATTTGCCTTCTTTGCGTTTCAAAAGGAACACCAATAAATCAACCGATTTACTTGCTCGGTCCCTTTGAATCGGAAGCAGCATTTCGCGAAGCCGTCAAAGCAGAGGCTACTACTTTCGACTGCAGCGAGGTGCGAGCTTGGGATGATAATGCATCGTTGCCGTTACTTCCCAAGCTCGAATCTGTCGCTGTGCTTTCTCAACTTCGTAAGGCCCCGCGCCTTGATCTGAACATTGTCGAAACGGGGGGGGGGGTAGGATGGCGTGCCCGTCCCGATCGAGAACTGGATGCTACGAATCAGAAGGCGTTCATGGTGTTCGATTGCCTGACCAACCGTGGCGTGCCCGACCCCACACCGAACTTCACGCTACAGCGCAGAAAAAGCTGATGACGTTTGAAAGTAAAGGAAGTGTCAACGGTTACTGGCCTGTGTACAAGGGCGAGTCTTTTGATATTTGGAATCCGGATACCGGCACTTATTACGCTTGGGCCGATCCCGAACCTGTTCTTGAATGGCTTCAGGAAAAGCGTTTGAAAGCAGGCCGAAGCCGGCGTCCTAGCCCACATCGTGAATTTCCTATGGAATACTTGTGCGACAAATCCACACTGCCTTGCTTTGCTCCGAGGCTAGTATTTCGGGATGTTGCCCGAGCAACAGATGCCCGCACTATCATCGCCTGTTTGATACCGCCCAAGGTGTTTGTTGCCAATCAGGCCCCATACATTTTGTGGCCGCATGGTGATGAGAAGGATCAGGCGTATCTACTCGGTGTCCTTTGTTCGATCCCGCTTGACTGGTATGCGCGTCGGTTTATTGAAAACCATGTCAGTTATTTTTTGTTTAATCCTCTTCCCGTGCCCCGCCCTGAGCGTGGCGATTCTCGCTGGCAGCGCATAGTTACACTTGCAGGCCGGCTCGCTTGTCCGGATGAGCGGTTTACAGCATGGGCAGAGGCCGTTGGCGTCGACTGCGGATTGTTGGAGATGGACGAGAAACAAAATATGGTTTACGAGTTGGATGCTTTAGTTGCCCATCTTTATGGTCTTGACGAGCACCAACTTAGCCACATCTTTGAGACATTTCACAAAGATAAGGATTATGACGAGCGGTGCGATAGAGTCCGTCGGTATTTTCAAACTTGGCAAGGTCGATGATGCGTGCGACAACCTAACATCTCTCCATAGGATTTTCTTTATTCCGGGCTCATTGTTATGACTGATTATCCAGAATTCATCGACAATCAAAACGGCAATACGCTTGCTCGAATGCTTACAAAGGTTCTGAGTAAAGACATACTAGCAGGATCCAATACCCTCGAGATGGTTCGCATTGCCACGGCGTTTTTTAATCCGGCCGGTTTCGCCCGAATCGCTGATGGTCTTGCAAGTGTTCCTAATGTCCGATTGATGTTGGGGGCAGATCCGATCTTGGATGCTGGGGGCATACAAAAACGGCTAGACGAAACGTTTACACAGTTTGAACGGCGATGTTTAAAAGCGGAGCTGCGCCAGTTGGACGATGCGCTGCGCTATGAGAGGGACCGATTACCTTTTTCTCGTAGTAGCAGCGTTGCTTTGCGAAAACTGGCCACAGCCCTTGCTGCGGGCAATATCGAAGTACGGCGCTACGAAAAGTCATTTCTGCATGCTAAGGCTTATATCTTTACTTCGCATGAAAATGGGAACAATAAATTGTCAGGCATCATTGCCGGATCATCTAATCTAACTGGGGCAGGACTGGCCCAGAACCTAGAACTGAATCTGGGCCGTTACGATCTTCCGACCGTAAAGCGTGCGCATAAGTGGTTCGATGACCTCTGGGTCGAAGCAGAACCTTATGACCTTGTTGATATTTTTGAGGAGGCACTACGGCCCTGTACTCCTTGGGAGATTTTCGTTCGCGTACTTTGGTGGCTCTATGGTGATGAAGTGAAAGATGATGCCTGCATGGACAATAATCTTCCGCTAACGAATTTCCAGAAGCACGGTGTTGCTCGTGCGTTGCGCTTGATACGAGATATGGGTGGTGTAATCGTTGCCGACGAAGTGGGGCTTGGCAAGACTTTTATCGCCGGCGAAATTCTGCAGCATTATTTGGAACAACGACAGCGCGCTGTGCTGATTTGTCCGGCCTCTGTGCGGGACAGTACTTGGAAGCATTTTCTCAATGACCATAGGTTATTTGTCGAATGTCTCTCCTATGAGCAACTTGCTGGCGATATTCAACTCCGCGACAACCAGCGACCGAATGCGGACAGCCAACATCTCCAGCGTCCACTTGACGAATATCAATTAGTAATCGTTGATGAAGCCCATAACTACCGAAATCCTGATGCGCCGACTCGCGCTGCTGCGTTACGCAAACTACTGTTTGGACGCCGGCGTGATTTACTCTTGCTTACTGCGACACCGGTTAATAATTCACTCTGGGATCTCTACCATCTGTTGCGTTTTTTTCTGCGCCAGGATGCGCAACTCGCGAACCGAGGTATCCTTTCAATTCGCGAACGTTTTACTCAAGCAGCGGCGGAAGATCCATCCAGCTTAAACCCTGAAATGCTTTATCCAGTCATTGATGCGACGACGGTAAAGCGCACTCGACAGTTTGTGAAGAAACATTATGCTGGTGATACCATCAAGGGGCCCAGCGGAACACCGCAGCCTATCGTCTTTCCAAAACCGCAAGCGATTAGTCTTCGGTATAAGCTTGATGATCTTTTACCCGATTTCTTCGATCGATTGGAGGAAGCACTGGATCCTGATGATGATAAAGCCATTCTATTCGCAAGATACCGGCCCGAAGGTTGGTTATTAAATCAAAGCAATGATTCAGAAGGTGCTCACGCCAAAGCTGCAATTGGATTGCTACGCTCTGGCTTACTGAAGCGTTTTGAGTCGTCGGTTTATGCTTTTCGACAGACTCTCAAGAAAATGTTGAGAGAACATAATGCCTTTCTCAGCGCACTTGATGCGGGCTATGTAGTTACCACGCCTTTCATGCAGGAGTTGTCGGCCGATGACGATATAGCCTTTGAGGAGATGTTGGCGGCAACCGAGCATCGTGCTGATGCAGCTCTGTATGATGTGGATGGATTGCGTTGCTGTATTCAAAGAGACAGTGAGATACTTCGCGAACTACTCAAAAAAACAGCCTCAGTTGAAGCAAATCAAGACCCGAAGTTGGACACGCTTGTGCATGCTTTGATTCAGATTGCTGAAGAAGCAGAGCATGAAGCGTATGATGTTGCTGATGAACGCCAGAAACGCAAAGTTTTAGTGTTCTCGTTTTTTAAGGACTCTGTTCAGTGGATTCTGGATTTTCTCGAACAGGCGCTTGAGTCGTACCCAGAACTTGCAGCCTATCGTGGGCGCATGGTTGCAGTCAGCGGATCGGATGACTTGGCGGAGGTGCCGCGTCAGAAAGCCTTACGGGGTTTTGCGCCAGTCTCAATGGGGTCCCCACCCGGTCAAGATAACGATCTCTATGACCTTATGATTGCAACTGACGTGCTCGCGGAGGGAGTCAATCTCCAGCAATGTCGGCATATTATAAATTTTGACATGCCATGGAACCCGATGCGTTTGGTGCAGCGACACGGACGTATTGATCGCATTGGCAGTCCCCATGATCGTGTTTTTCTACGCACGATTTTTCCGGCAGATCGATTGGATCAACTGCTTGGTTTGGAGCAGCGCATTCTCGACAAGTTAGCAATGGCGGCTGCAAGTGTCGGCGTAGAGGCACCGATTGCAGGTGCAGGCCATGGTCGACAGGTATTTTCAGAGACGCGCGAGGAGATCGATAGGTTGCTTACCGAGGACGCGACAATATATGAGAGGGGTGGTACCGTTGCTTCCTCGCAGACCGGCGAAGAATATCGGCAGACCTTGCGTAAAGCTCTAGGTCAGAATCACGATGGTATCGTGGCTTTGCCGTGGAACGTAGGCTCTAGCATGGCTTGCGGTGATCGCAGAGGCGTATTCTTTTGTGCTGTTGTGGGCCCAAATACTCAGTTTGAGCGAACTTTCTTACGATTTGTTGAGGCCGATGCAGATTGGCGACTCAAGGGGGAAGAAAGCGCCGTTGAAAGGGAAATGGGGGTTTGCTTGCGCTTAATCGAGTGTGAACAAGACACTCCAACTGGGCAGTTCGAAATGCTTCAAGACAGGGTATACGACTTCTGGAGAAGAGCTCAGGACGATATCCTGCACGATTGGATGCGTGAAACCGATCCAGCAAATCTTCAACCAGATGTACGGCCTCTAAATCGCCGTGTAGCTGAGTTTATACGCGCGCATCCACCGATCGATTTTACGGAAGACAAAATAAATCGAGCTTTGGATATTTTGGAATCACCTTGGCCAAGGCGGGAAGAGACTATGCTACGAAGTTGGTTCGAGTCATCTGACCTAAGTGGGTCGGAGCTGGCGTCTGACCTTATCAAACAAATCTTCGGGACTGGTATAGAGCCGTCCCAATCGCCTCCTCCTCTCCCTCCAATCGAGCGAAGTGACATCAAGCTTCTTTGCTGGATGGGTATCAATACAGGACGCGCTGCATTTTCGGGCGACTAGTAGTCGGGTTTTGAGTTTAGGTCAACAGATAAGTATGCCCGTTCACCGCTAGCATGGTAAAGAGTTTTGACACACTCAGTTACCTTTATCGGATGCTATCAAAAGTACATTTCTGCGTTACCTTCTTTGATCATGAATGTTCAAGTGGTTAGTGGTTTGTACTAAAGCAGTTCCGCGAGTTCAAGACGAACCCTTTCTTTGCCTTGCTCGGTACGGAGTGTGCGTACCATCCAGTTGTTGCGTTTCGGATCGTGCCAAGTAATGATTCGTGATTCTTCAGCATCACCACGCTTGCGGACGATTTTCCAAACATCACGCATTTCATTCAACACTTCCATGCGTTCCAGGATTGGCGGATCAAAACGATACACTTTGAGTTGACCGCGTGAAAGCACACTGTAGTTGCGCTGCAGTTTGGGGACATCCCGAAGGAGCACCAATGCCATTGCGGCGGGGTCCAGCGTATTGGTTGTGAGTTTTTGACGGGCTTCTCCCTGATGGCTGATAATCAGAGCCTGTTGTTGTCTCCAGTCGTAAACATATTTGTAGTGGCGCTCACGGCTGGCATCCTCGTAGAAATATTCCGCTGGACGCAAGGTTTCGTTTTCGGCTACGCCGCGCTCGGTAATCAGGCTCAGGCCGAACAAATTTGCAAGTAAATTTGGTGTGGCGGTAGCCTCGTAATAAGTGTGTGCGGTGCCATACGTCACCGTGACTGTGACTTGGCCGGCCCGAATGTCGCGGTAATACAAATCGTAGACCGCGCGCGTCACGTTGTCCGCCGCAGCAGAACCGATGCAGCTGAAGAGCAGAAATCCTAACCAGAATTTCATGGCAATGGGTATTGAATGGGCGCGTCAATAGGCTTATCTTTCACCCAGACGGTATCTTGCTCCAGTCGCAATGCGCCGGTGCAGAACCACTGAGCGGCAAGGGGATAAATTTTATGTTCGTACTCCAGCACACGTTGCGCGAGAGTCTCCGGTGTGTCCGTCGCAAGAACGGACAGACGAGCTTGCAGAACAATGGGCCCGGCATCCAGCTCCGCAGTCACAAAATGCACGCTGCATCCATGTTCGGCATCACCGGCTTCCAAAACGCGGCGATGGGTATGCAGCCCGCGATAACGGGGCAGCAGGGCCGGGTGAATGTTGAGCATACGTCCCGCGTAGTAATTGACCAGATCGGCGGACAAGATGCGCATGTAGCCGGCGAGGCAGACCAGTTCGATGTCATGCGCATCGAGGGTGTTCTGCAACAGGGTTTCGTCTTCGGCAGGAATCACGTAAGTTTTGATGCCCGCGGTTTGCGCACGCTGCAAAGCACCGGCTTGTGGTTGGTCTGTGATTACGCAGGAAATCTGTCCGTCAATTTGTCCAGACTGTGTCGCCTCGATGAGAGCCTGCAGATTGGAGCCGCTGCCGGAAGCCAAAACGGCAATACGGGTCATGGTGTCGTATCGTCGTAGAGAACTTGAGCGGGGCCGTCCCCTGCAATGATCTTGCCAATGACGCGCGCCTCAATGCCGGTGTCGGCGATGCGCTGCAGGACTTCTTCACTGTGCTGAGCTGTCGCAATAGCCGCCATGCCGATACCGCAGTTGAACACGCGCCGCATTTCTGCCTCCTCAATGTGGCCTTGTGTCTGCAGCCACTGAAAGATTTCGGGTCGGGTCCAGGTTTGGGTATCAATGTGTGCGGCCATGCCGTCAGGCAGGATACGCGGAATGTTTTCCGTTAAGCCGCCGCCGGTAATATGGGCGAGTCCCAAAATCAGATCCCTGTCCAGGACCTCGCGCAGATGAGGTTCGTAAATGACGGTGGGTTGCAGAAGAGTTTTTAGCCGGGAGAGGCGCTCGGCGGGAGTATCATCATCGCATCGCTCCAAAATGGTGTGAACCAGTGAAAATCCGTTTGCATGAACCCCGCTGGAATCGATACCGATGATGCAATCGCCGGGCTGAATCTGCGGGCGCGGTAAAAGTTTTTCCCGCTCGGCGAGGCCAACGCAAAAACCGGCGAGATCATAGTCTTCGGGTGAATAGAGTCTCGGCATTTCGGCAGTTTCGCCACCTAGCAAGACACAAGCGGCCTGGCGACATCCGGTGGCGATGCCCTGTACCACGGCCGCCGCATCCTCAACATTTAGATGGCCGCAAGCGTAATAGTCTAGGAACAGCAGGGCGCGAGCGCCATGGGCAAGAATATCGTTGGCGCACATGGCCACGAGATCGATGCCGATGGTGTCGTATTGCTTAAGCTCTCGAGCCAGCAGAAGTTTTGTGCCGACGCCGTCAGCACCGCAGACAAGAATGGGCTCGTCAAGGTTGTTGGGTAACTGATACAAGCCGCCGAAGCCACCCAAGCCGCTCAGCACCTGAGAATCGAAAGTACTTCGGGCCATGGGGCCGAGTCGTTCGACGAGTCGATTGCCAGCGTCGATATTGACGCCGGCGTCACGATAAGTTGAGGCGGAATGAGGAGATTTCGGCACGGAATCGCCTGGCGTGGACGAGAAATATTTTACCCTGAGCGTATAAAATACGGCTATTGACTATAGGGTCGGTATGCTTGCCCAACTCCCCAATTTAATCAGTATTCTGCGCCTTTTGCTGGTGCCGTGGTTTGCGCTGTTGCTGCTGGAAGAAAAATTTGTACTGGCATTGGGCTTGTTTGTCCTGATGGGTATATCGGATGGCTTGGATGGTTATTTGGCACGCGCTCTCGATGCCAAAAGTTCCCTGGGAGAAGCCTTGGACCCGTTGGCGGACAAAGTCATGTTGACGGCCGCACTCGTCATTATGGGACATATGGAATTGATGCCGATGTGGTTGGCCGTCTTGGCCGTCAGCCGTGATTTTCTGATTATCGGCGGAGCGCTCGTGTGTTATTTGTTTTGGCGCACCAAAGTTTTGACTGTCTTGACCGTCGGCAAAATTAACACGTTCCTCCAAATCGTTCTGGTGCTGGCATTGTTGGGGCAACAACTTGTGCCTTTGCCGGTGCTGCTCATTGATGTACTGATATGGAGTGTTGCCGCAATCGCCCTGGTCAGCGGTCTTTGGTACGCCCTAGTGTGGTTTAAACAGTTGCAGCGTAACGGGGATGCAGCGCGGTGAGCCAAATGCTGCTGCCGTGGGGCCGAAACCCCCGGCATACATTCGAAAATTTTTGTGGGGACCGGAATACTTCTGCTTTAGCGGCGTTAGACGAGGTGCTGCAGAAAGGGGGAGTTTTATGGCTGTGTGGGGTCCCGGGCAGTGGGAAAACGCATCTTCTGCAGGCCATTTGTCAGCGGGCCGAAAGTACCCACCAAACCATGGCTTATTTGCCGCTGACTCGCAATCGCGAGCTGCAGCCGCAAGTTTTATCCGGGTTAGAGCAATATGCCTGGGTTTGTTTGGATGATGTCGATCAAGTTTTGGGGTCTTCTGAATGGGAGCAGTTGTTATTTGCTTTGTTCAATCAGGTGGTTGATCGCCACGCCAGTTTGATATTGACGGCGCAATTACCTGCAGATAAATTGACCACGCGGTTGCCGGATCTGCATTCCCGGCTGTGTGGCGCCATGTCGTTTGTGTTGCAGCCGTTACCCGATGAACAGCAGTTTGAAGCGTTGCGTCAGCGCGCTTCGAGTCAAGGTTACGACTTGCCGGAAGAAGTGGTGCTTTATTTACAGCGTCACGCAGTGCGTGGGTTGGGGCCGCTATGCCGAGAACTGGACCGGCTTGAAGATACTGCGTTGCGTCGTAAACGGCGACTGACCGTGCCGTTTGTGCGCGAAGTACTCAGTGAGGGCACTTCAGGTTGAAGATTATGCGCGCTTGTATGTGGGCCGCAGGAGTTGCGCTATTTCCGCCAAGCGACGACCCAAGGCTCGGCATA
The DNA here is from genome assembly GCA_965221375.1 of uncultured candidatus Poriferisulfidus sp. Taxonomy (GTDB): domain Bacteria; phylum Pseudomonadota; class Gammaproteobacteria; order Poriferisulfidales; family Poriferisulfidaceae; genus Poriferisulfidus. Next base: position 846,303 of record OZ244883.1, read on the forward strand.
CTGCAATTTCTTCTGAAGAAATAGGCTGAGGCTCGCCTTCGCCATTCCAGTGGCTCGGCCCATACGGAGTGCCGCCACTGCGCGTCTCGTTTAAAGCAGGTTCTTCATAGGGCACGCCGACGAGAACCATACCGTGATGCAGAAGCGGCACCATCATGGTCAGAAGGGTGGATTCCTGTCCTCCGTGAAGACTGTTGGAGGACGTGAAGACACCTGCAGGCTTTCCGGTGAGCGCTCCCGAAAACCACTGCCCGCCGGTTTGATCCCAAAAATATTTCATCGGCGCTGCCATGTTGCCGAAACGTGTCGGTGACCCGAGCGCCAGCCCGTCACAACGCTCCAAATCTTCAGGGGTTGCATACGGGGGTCCTTCGGCAGGAATCTCCGGTTCCGTTTGTTCGCATTTGCTGGAGATTGCCGGCACAGTGCGCACCAAGGCCGTAGCATTTTGATGTTCTTCGACGCCGTGCGCGACGCGGCGCGCCAGTTCCGCGGTGGCACCGTAGCGGCTGTAATACAGTACCAGGATGGTGGGCCCGCTCACAGGATTTTCAGAACATTTTCCGGTGGGCGGCCCAGTGCGGCGCCTTGAGCAGTGACCACAATCGGCCGCTCAATCAGTTTCGGGTGCTGCAGCAGGATTTTGCGCATCTGGGCCTCGTCAGGCGTCTGTTCATGCAGGCCCAGCTCTTTGTAAAGCGCTTCTCCCCGGCGGGTCAGTTCAAGGGCACTCATGCCGAGTTGCTCCAAAATTTGGTCCAGCGTCGCCGCATCAGGTGGAGTCTTCAGGTATTCAATGATGCGCGGCTGAATGCCCTGGTTTTCCAGCAACTGCAGGGTCTGACGCGATTTACTGCATCGCGGATTGTGAAAGATGGTTACAGTCGATGACATCACAACCTCAAGGCACGGGCATTAATACGATGGACCCAAAGGTGCGCACCGCCGCTGCGCTACCGCGATCTTCGCGCTGTCCGGCAATATCTGCAAGAATTTCTTGACTGCCGATTGTACGTTCCAGGATCTGCATGACCGACAAGGCTTCCAGATCAAATTTTCCCACTGGCTGCAACGTTTGATACCGCAACAGAGGGGCGCCGTCCGCAGTTTTTTGATGTTGCAGATTCAGAGCGATGATTTGCAGATTGGTCGAGAAGCTTTTCACGCTCTCGGCGTGGAGAAAGTCCAAGGCGAAAAACTCGGCACGGTCGCCGTAAGCGATTTGCATTTGACTGACGATGCCGACCATCAAGGCGAAAACGCGGTCTCCCAGAAAGTTCGGGTCAAAGGCCAATGTCATAGCGGCGGTGCTTCGTTGACCGTCCAGCTCGCCAAAACGCAAATCGTCATACACGCGATTGGGAAGCAATAAAGCGACCCGTCGCTCTACGGTGGCGTCCGGGTTTTTGGCCAGTTCTTCGGGGTTGAGGGCGTACAACTCGCGCATCAACAGAGTGAGATGCTCGGTGGTTGCATTCAGATGAGCATCCAAGGCGTGGTCCAGGCTGCTCTTGGCCAAATTACGGATATTTTCCGGAATGCTTTCCCGGTCGATGATGTCCTGGGCACAGCCTGAAAGGCCCAATGACAGCGCCACAACCAGTCCGGCGAAGCCAAAGCGAGAAGTTTTCATAGAGTGATACGGCGGTAAATGTCGGAGACTTTCGTGGGCAGCTTGCCGATTTGGCTGACGACCGCAAAATTAGACGCGCCATACATATGCGGCAAGTAATCCATGGCTTTCTCGTCTATGGTAATGCAGTACGGGTGAATTCCCAAATGACGGGCCTCGTTGAGGGCTTGTCGGGTGTCTTCGATGCCGTAAGCGCCGCGGTAGCCGTCTTGATCATCCGGTTTGCCGTCGGATAAAGTAATGAGGAGTCGGGTGCGGGCTTCCGTATCGCTCAGCAATTGGGTCAGATGCCGCACCATGACGCCCATGCGCGTGTAATCACGAGGCTTAATGCCACTGATACGCTGGCGGACCTCTGATCCATACATCTCTTCTAGGGTTTTGATGGGGTACAACTCGCAGTTACGGTGCGTCCGTCCGGAAAAGCCGTAAATGGCATAACGGTCGCCCAAGGCTTCCAGCGCGCCGCACAGCAACACCAGGGCCTCGCGCACCAAGTCGTTGATCCAGCCCGAAGTGGAACCGCTCATATCGACCAAAAACATGGCGGCAATATCACGGTCCATTTTTTTCATACGGGTGAATAAGCGCTCGTCCATTTCCGAACCGCGCTGAAAATCGCTGTACGCCTCAACGAAATTATCCAAATCCAACTCGTCGCCGTACGGTTCGCCGCGAATGCGTTTTTCTTCCCCGCGCAATGCTTCGAAGGTGCGTCGCAGGCCAGTCAACAAACGACGATGGCGCTCGATGACTTCTTGAACAAATTCCTCGCTTGTGCCGGTAATCGGGCGTTCATAGACCTGGCACCAGTCCTTACGATACTGCTGGCGCGAGTGGTCCCATTCCGGATAAGTGAAATGTGCATCTCCCGCGACTTGCATCGGAATGTCGCGTTCCTCCGAGGCTTCGGCGTATGCGCCGGCGCCCGCCGGTTCCAGGTATTCGTCCGGAATTTCACCCAAATCCTGAATGACGGATTCGAGCAGTTGCTGTACGTCGGGCGGCGGTGTGACTGCCTGATCGCCGAATTGCAGCGAAAAAGCGAACTCATCGGCGACTTCACGTTGATCCGGACGCACCGTGAAGCGTTTGCCCTGTTCGGTTTGCTTGGAGGATAATTCTTGATCGAGACTGAGCAAGGCTGCGGCCAGTTGATTACGTTCTTCATCGATGCGCCGCGCCATAACATCGGCGGCGAGCTCCGGGCGTAACGTTCCCTGGTAGCGAATGTCAGGAAGCGTGGCCGCGCTCGGGTACAAACCCTCCAGCAACTGCAGGGAGTCTTCGGCCGAAGCGTCGGGTGCCTGCAGATGTTCGACGGCTGCCGCCCATTCGGGAGATAACTGGCGCCAGGGATCGAGAGGGTTGTAGCGAGTGAGAATGCGGCCAATCCCGGGTAAATCATGGCGAATGCGCGCGTCCAAACGCAGAGTTTCCAAGGCATAAAAGTAACGTCGTGCCCGTCGCAGGTCGGAATAGCCGGACAGAGCGCCGGTCGGGGTTCGATAGGTTCCGTAACGCACTTGCGCCCAGAGGTGGGCAGCCGTCGCCTTGAACAATTCAAAATTTTCTTCACGGGTGGCGCATTCATCAATGCGCTCCGGCAGGTACAGAGTGGCGGTATCCGTATAGGGCTGTGGTCCCACTTCAATTTTCATGGGACGCCCACCGAAGCCGAGCAGCAAGGTTTCGATGAGCCCGGCGATTTCCTGAAAGCGTATGCTCTGCGCTGCCCCCAGGACCTCGCGCAGATAACGATCTACATTCTGCATCGCCTGCACCGCGCCATTGACGCCCAGTTGATCGTAACTGGCGCATAAGTGGCCAATCCAATCGTCCCAATAGTCTTCGTTGACCGCGCGCAGGGAATCAATGCCGAAATGGCAAAACTGGTAGGCCAGTTCGGCATTGCTGCTGGCAAAGGTTTCGGCAGCTTGAAGAAACCGCCGCTGGTCGAGATGGCTGAAACTTACCAATTCCTGCGCGGGTTTATGCACACTGTGTCGACTGGAGAGAATGCGATCGACAATCTGCTCCATCCGCAACTGCAGTTCCCGCTCGCCCATGCCGCCGTACTGGGCGCTGGCCTGAAGGCGTGGGCCCTTTTCGACCAGTTCTTTCGGGGGCTCTGCCGGACCTTGCCGGATAATGCGCCAAAAGCGCAGGGCGGGACTTCCCAATAGTCGAATCGCGGGTTTCAGATACGTGCTCGACCAGGAGGGTTTATTGGTCATCGTCCGCATCCAAACGGCGCAATTCGTAAATTAAGTCCAAAGCCTCGCGCGGCGCCAGATGGTCAGGCTGGAGGTTGCGCAGGCGTACCAGCGCGGGCGATGAGGGCGGGGATTTTTCGGGTGCCGGGGTGGAAAACAAGTTTGTTTGCGCCTGATCGCGCGCCCAACGTTCACTGCTGTCGTCCTCAAGTTCCAAAAGGCGTGCCTGAGCTTGGCGGATTACGTCCAGGGGAATGCCGGCCAAGCGGGCGACCTGCAGCCCGTAACTTTGACTGGCGGGCCCGTCTTTGACCGCGTGCAGGAAGATGATTTGCTGATTGTGCTCGGTTGCATCCAGATGCAGATTGACGATGCTGGGGTAGCGGTCCGCCAGTTGCGTCAATTCAAAATAATGCGTTGCGAAGAGGGTGAAGGAGCGGTTATGCGTGGCCAGATATTCGGCGCAACTCAAGGCCAGGGCCATTCCGTCAAACGTGCTGGTGCCGCGGCCAATTTCGTCCATCAGCACCAGACTTTGATCGGTGGCGTTATGCAAAATGCTAGCCGTTTCAGTCATTTCGACCATAAACGTCGAACGGCCCGAACCCAAATCATCGGAGGCGCCGATCCGAGTGAAGATGCGATCAATGGGTCCGATGCTGGCCCGTTGCGCCGGCACGTGACTGCCGATGCAGGCCATCAGGACGATCAGGGCGGTCTGCCGCATGTAAGTGGATTTTCCGCCCATGTTGGGACCGGTAATCAACAGCAGGCGCCGCTGCTCGGACAACTCCGTATCATTGGGCACAAACGGCTCCTCCAAAGCGTGTTCAATGACCGGATGGCGTCCCGCTTCAATATGGATGCCGGGCTCTTCCGCCAGTTCGGGAATGCAGTAGTGTCGAGCCCGGGCGCATTCGGCGAAGCTGGCTAACACGTCCAGTTCCGCCAGAGCCGAGGCGCAACGTTTGAAACATTCCATGTGAGGCAATAGTTCTTCCAGCAGTTCCTGGTAGACGCGCTTTTCGCGTTCCAGCATTCGCGATCGGGCACTCAAGATCCGGCCTTCAAAATCCCTCAACTCGGAAGTGGTATAGCGCTCCACGTTTTTTAGGGTCTGCTGGCGCCGGTAATGTTCCGGTGCATTTGCGGCCTGATGGCGCGGCAGTTCAATGTAGTAACCATGCACCCGGTTGTAGGCAATCTTGAGTTGAGCAATGCCGGAGTTCTCCCGTTCGGTGGTTTCCATGTTTGCCAGGATGCGATCGGCCCCCTCAGCGAATTCACGCAATTCATCCAAATCGGCATCCACTCCCGGGGCGATAACGCCGCCGTCCCGGATGGTGACCGGAGGGTTGTCGACAATGCTCTTCTCCAGCCGTGCGGCGAGATCAGGGTCTGCCTGCAGGCGGTCGTCAAACGGCCGGAATTCGTCCGCGTGAATTTTCTGCAGCAGGGTGCGCAGTTCCGGCAAGCGCAGCAGGGTTTGGCCCAATCCATACAAGTCTCGGGGGGAGGCGGTTTTTAGCGCAATGCGGGCAACCACGCGCTCGATGTCGAAGATGTGCGCCAATGTTTTCCGCAAGGTGGGAAGCTCATGGCTATCGAGCAGGCAGGCGACGATGCGGTGGCGAGCAGCCAGTCTTTCCCGGTCACGTAAGGGCGTCTGCACCCAGCGGTTCAGGCAACGTCGTCCCATGGCGGTGATGGTGTGATCCAAAACTCCCAGAAGACTCAGGCGGGTATCGCCGGACAGGGTGCGTTCCAGTTCCAGGTTGCGCCGCGTGGCGGCATCCAAAAAAATATGCGTGTCGCGTCGTTCGCGCTGCAGACTGCTGATATGAGGCAAAGTAGCTTGCTGGGTTTCGCGTGCGTAGTAGATCAGCGCGCCTGCAGCGGCAATGGCATGCGGGGCGTCTTCACAATCGAAACCGGATAGGTCGCGGGTCTGCATTTGTTCACATAACAGGCGACGGGCGGTTTCGACATCGAAGTGCCAGTCCGGCAAAGATTGCTCATGAGCGTCCTTCCAGTCGGGAGAGGCATGCGATTCCGGATAAAGAATCTCCGCAGGTTGCAGCCGCTCCAGCTCGGCGTGCAGTTCGTCCTTGCTTCGCAGTTCCATGACACTGAGACGCCCTGCGCTGAGATCCAAACTGGCCAATCCGACCGGAGGTCCCGGCCACAGAGCCAAGAGCAGAGTGTCGCGACCGGCGTCGAGTAATTCATCGTCGGTTAGAGTGCCCGGCGTGACGATGCGCGAAATTTTGCGTTCCATTGGACCCTTGCCGCTGGGAGCGTTGCCGACCTGTTCGCAGACTACGGCCGAATGACCCATGCGAGTCAATTTGGCGAGATAAGAATCCAACGATACGACGGGCACACCGGCCATGGGCACAGGCTGTCCGGCGGTACGACCGCGTTCCGTCAGCGTAATGTCCAGCAATTGAGCCGCCTGCTTGGCATCGTCAAAAAACAACTCATAGAAATCACCCATTCGGTACAGCAGCAAGTGCTGCGGATACTGCGCCTTGAACTCAAGGTATTGGCGGATAATCGGGGTATGGGGAGCAGGGGAATTCGACATGAGGTCTGCAAACTGGGGGAACATACAGGCGCCACCCCTTATTTTGGCAGGTTTTCCCGCCGACTCGGTCTCACGGACATCTCTAAAACCATTCGGCAAGGAGTGGCAGCGCCGTCGCATGAAAATGCGCGAACTTTACATGGCCTATTGGGGAGGGCTACAATCCCGTCGAGGCAATCGAGGCCGCGATGCCACAGATTTTTCGGTCTTATCTGCGCGGTGGCCTCCCGTTCCGTTTGAGAATTAGAAAATGTCGTCCGAACCCATTTCCGATGCGCAATTGCTGGAGGCAGCGTCTGCCTTGGCGGAACACTGCAGATCACATCAGTGGCGTTTGGCGACCGCGGAATCCTGTACTGGCGGTTGGTTGGCACGCTGCTGCACGGATGTGCCCGGCAGTTCACAGTGGTTTGAATGCGGCTGGGTGACGTACAGCAATGCCGCAAAGGAATTCATGTTGGGAGTGCCGGCTGAATTGATTCAGCGGCATGGCGCCGTGTCGCAATCGGTGGTGGAAGCGATGGCCGCCCAGGCGCTGCAGCATGCCGATTGTGATCTTGCCTGCGCCATCAGTGGGGTAGCGGGTCCCACCGGCGGAACCGCGAGGACGCCCGTGGGGATGGTCTGGTTTGGGTTCGCGCAGCGTGGCCGAACGGTGGTCAGTGAGGTGCAGAATTTTCAAGGAGACCGGGAAGGGATTCGGCGCAGCGCCGTCTGGTACGCATTGAATCGCCTGCTGCAACTTTAGTGCGACGATGTGCCGGGGTTAAGGCTTCTGATGCGGGCCGGGAAGGTATGGAATAATAGACGCCCAAGAAGTCGGGCCGCACCACTGGAGAACTCCAAAAATTATGGAAATCGATCGTAAGAAGGCCCTGGCAGCGGCTCTCGGGCAGATTGAACGTCAGTACGGCAAAGGCGCGGTAATGCGTTTTGGCGACGGCGTGGCCGTGCCGGAGATCGAGGTGGTTTCGACGGGGTCGTTGGCCTTGGATGCGGCGTTGGGGATCGGAGGCTTGCCGCGCGGTCGCGTGGTGGAAATTTACGGCTCGGAATCATCGGGCAAAACCACTTTGGCGCTGCATGTGGCGGCCAATTGCCAGAAAGCCGGCGGCACTGCCGCTTTTATTGACGCCGAACATGCGTTGGATCCGGCTTATGCGGCGCATTTGGGCGTGCAGGTCGACGATCTGCTGTTGTCGCAACCTGACCATGGCGAACAGGCCATGGAAATTGCCGACACACTGGTCAATTCGGGTGCAGTGGATCTGATTGTGGTGGATTCGGTTGCGGCGCTGACGCCTCGCGCCGAATTGGAAGGCGGCATGGGAGACAGCCATATGGGGTTGCATGCCCGACTGATGTCGCAAGCCCTGCGCAAACTCGCAGGCAACATTAAACGCTCCAACACGCTCGTCGTTTTCATTAACCAATTACGCATGAAAATCGGGGTGATGTTTGGAAATCCGGAGACGACGACAGGCGGCAATGCGCTGAAGTTCTATGCTTCGGTGCGATTGGATATCCGGCGCGTGGGGGCGACGAAAAAAGGCGACGAAGTAACCGGTCACGACACGCGCGTCAAAGTGGTCAAGAACAAGATGGCGCCACCCTTCAAAAAGGCAGAATTTGAGATTCGCTATGGTGAAGGCATCAGCCGCACCTCGGAGTTGCTGCTGCTGGGGGTCGAGCACGGATTGCTGCAGAAATCGGGCGCTTGGTACAGCTATCAGGGGGAGCGCATCGGCCAGGGCAAGGACAATGCCCGGCAATATTTGGAGGAGCATCCGGAACAGGCGGATACTCTGGAGCAAGAGTTGCGCGCGTTGCTGTTCCCGGGGAAAGGAGCCGCATCGGATACCAAGGCCACTGAAGCGGAGCATGTCGAAGCCCCGGCGTGAAGTTGTTCAGCAGGCCCTCGCGTTCCTAGCGCGACGCGAACATTCTCAAAAGGAGTTGCACGGCAAATTGCGCGCGTGCGGTTATGAGGTGAAAGAAGTGGAGGTGGCATTGACGTGGATGCACGCGCAGAACCAGCAAAGTGACCAACGTTTCGCCGAGGCTTGTGCCGCGTCCTTGATACAGCGGGGTTATGGGAGTCGCCGGGTGGATGGAGAATTGCGCGAACGCGGTGTCTCCGCTGATGTGGCGTCCGCCTGGGTGGCTGAAGCTCAAGCTGGGGATTTGGATCGAGCCGATAGAATTCTGCGCCGCAAACAGCAAAATCGACCTATGACACAAATGCAAATGTTGCGTTTTTTAAATAGTCGCGGTTATCCCGCCGAAGTGGCCCGCAAGGCCACTGCCACTATTTTGCGTGAGTTCAAAGAAGCATGAAACACAGTTCCGAAATCCGCCAGGCGTTTTTGGATTATTTCGCCCAGCATGAGCATGAGGTGGTGCCGTCGAGCTCGTTGGTTCCAAGCAATGACCCCAGCTTGTTGTTCACCAATGCGGGGATGGTGCAGTTCAAGGATGTGTTTTTGGGTCGTGAGACACGCACACCGCCGCGAGCCGTCTCCTCGCAACGTTGTCTGCGCGCCGGAGGCAAGCACAACGATTTGGAGAATGTGGGCTACACGCGCCGGCACCATACATTTTTTGAAATGTTGGGCAATTTCAGCTTCGGAGACTATTTCAAGGAAGAGGCAATTCATTATTGTTGGGAATTCCTGACCGGCACACTCGCCTTGCCGAGCGAACGGTTGTGGGTATCGGTCTATCAGGATGATGACGAGGCGGAGCGCATCTGGCGTGAGCACATTGGAGTCGCGCCGGAGCGCGTGGTGCGACTGGGAGCGGAAGAGAACTTCTGGTCCATGGGAGATACCGGTCCTTGTGGTCCGTGTTCGGAAGTGTATTGGGACCATGGTGATTCCTTGCCGGGCGAGCCGCTGGGGCAGGGAGACGGGGGCGACCGCTTTGTGGAAATCTGGAATCTGGTGTTCATGCAGTACCGTCGAGAGGCGGACGGAAGCATGGAGCCCTTGCCCAAACCTTCAGTCGACACCGGCATGGGCCTGGAGCGTATCTCGGCCGTCCTGCAGGGTGTGCATGACAATTACGACACCGATTTGTTTGCGCCGGTACTCAAGGTGGCGGGTGCATTGGTCCCGGACCCACAGCCGGCATCGTTGAATGTAATCGCGGATCACATTCGCGCCAGCTGTTTTCTGATGGTCGATGGGGTTACGCCTTCCAACGAAGGGCGAGGCTACGTGCTGCGACGCATTATCCGTCGGGCCTTGCGCCATGGCAGCAAGATGGGAATCAACGAGCCATTTTTTTATCGCTTGGCGGCGCCGTTGGCGTCGGTGATGGGTGAGGCGTATCCGGAATTGGTCCGCGAGCAGGAACGCATCGAGACGACCCTGCAGCAGGAAGAGGAACGTTTTGCTCAGACGCTGCAGGCGGGCTTGAAAGTACTGGACGATGGGCTGGCACAAATGAAAGGCCGAACCATTTCCGGGGAACTGGCGTTTTTGCTTTATGACACCTATGGCTTCCCGGTCGACTTGACGCAGGACATCGCTCGTGAGCGCGATTTGACGGTGGATTTGAAAAACTACGAGCAACTGATGGATGAGCAACGTGACCGGGCGCGCGAGACCGCGCAATTCTCGGTCGATTACACGCTGCTGAAAAACGTCACTCAAGACGGGCGATTTTGCGGATATGAGCGCCTGGGCCAAGACAGCGCCGTGGTTGCGCTGTATGCGGAAGGACGGGATGTGCAGGCGATCGAAGCCCCGGCGGATGCGGTCGTAGTGCTGGAAGAAACTCCGTTTTATGCCGAGTCCGGAGGGCAGATGGGGGATTCCGGTTGGCTACAGGGCGCACAAGGAAATTTTGAGGTGGGAGACACGCAAAAACACGGCAATGCACATCTGCACATTGGGCGTCTGCGAGAGGGGCGCTTGCAAATCGGTGATACGGTCGCTGCGCAAGTCGATGTGCAGCGTCGCGAGTCGCTGATGCTCAATCACTCGGCGACCCACTTGATGCATGCGGCGTTGCGGGAAGTTTTAGGGACTCACGTCACTCAGAAAGGTTCATTGGTTGCGCCGGATCGTTTGCGTTTCGACTTTTCGCACCCCCAACCGGTGACCCCGGATGAACTGCATCAGGTCGAAGAGCGCGTCAATGCGGTCGTTCGACAAAATGACTCGGTCGAGGCGGAAATCATGTCGCACGCACAAGCGATGGAGGCAGGCGCCTTGGCCTTTTTTGGTGAAAAGTACGGAGACGAGGTACGGGTGCTGCGGATGGGCGATTTCTCAATGGAATTGTGTGGTGGCACGCATGTGCAGCGCACCGGAGATATCGGGTATTTCTGCATCGTCAGCGAATCCGGAGTGGCGGCAGGCGTACGACGTATTGAGGCGCTGACCGGAGCTCTGGCACATCGTCGCGCTTTGGAGCAGCAAACCATGCTGGCCCAGGCGGCCTCGCTGATTCGAGCCACGCCCGACAATTTCCAGGAAAAACTGGAACGCTGGGTGGAACGCCATCAGCAACTGGAAAAAGAATTGGAACGATTGAAAAGCCGTCAAGCGCAATGGGTCGGCGGAGAATTGGAGCAACAAGCAGTCGAGATCGACGGCATCAAAGTGCTGGGGGCGCAAGTGGATGCCGATATTAAATCCATGCGCAATATGCTGGATCAGCTCAAAGAAAAACTGGGCAGTGCCGCGATTGTGTTGGCTTCGACCAAAGCCGGAAAGGTGACGTTGGTGGCCGGGGTGACTTCCGACCAGACGGAACGGATTCGCGCCGGTGAACTGGTTCAGGCGGTGGCGGTACAGATTGGCGGTAAAGGTGGAGGTCGCGCAGATATGGCACAAGCGGGAGGCGGAGATCCGCAAGCACTTCCCGAAGCGTTGAATTCGGTGCCGGAGTGGGTGCGCGGACAGTTGTGACATGAGTTTGTGGGTGCAGAAATACGGAGGCACTTCGGTCGGCTCCACGGAAAAAATCGCGACCATTGCCGAACGTCTGATAGAGCAGCACAAAGAAGGCCATCAGCTGGTGGTCGTGCTGTCCGCCATGGGGGGCGAGACCGATCAGTTGCTGAATTTGGCGCGCCAGGTTCACCCGCAGCCGTCGGGATTGGCACTGGATCTTCTGCTGTCCTCCGGCGAGCGGATCAGCACGGCACTGCTGACGCTGGCTCTACAGGCACAGAATTGTCCGGCCGTGGCCCTGACCGGCCGGCAAGCCGGCATTGTGACCGAAACCCAACCCAATCGGGCGCGCATTCAGGAGATTGACGACGCTCCCATACGCGGCTGGCTGGATCAAAATCACGTGGTGGTCGTTGCCGGTTTTCAGGGAATCAACCCGGAAGGGCAGGTCACGACATTGGGGCGCGGAGGTTCCGATACGACGGCCGTGGCCCTTGCGGTCGCCTTGGAAGCGGACGAGTGCCATATTTATACGGATGTGGAAGGCGTCTACACGGCGGATCCGCGCCTGGAGCCGCGCGCCCGCCGTCTGCAGCATTTGACCTACGAAGAGATGCTGGAGATGTCGGGGCTTGGAGCCAAGGTGTTGCAGTTACGCTCGGTGTTATTTGCGGAAAAGTACAATGTGGCTCTGAGAGTGCTGCCGGCGTTCGGCCCTGGACCGGGCACCCTGATTACTGATGAGGTTGAAGATATGGAGCAAGCCAGTATTGCGGGTATCGCTCACAATCGCGATGAAGCCCAATTGACCATTACCGGGGTGCCGGACACGCCGGGTATTGCGGCCCGTATTTTGGGACCGATAGCGGATGCTGAAATTGAAGTGGACATGATTGTGCAGAATGTGGGGCGTGACAACGATGCGGATTTCACGTTCACCGTGCATCGCAATGATTACACGGAGGCGCTCAAAATCTTGCAGGAAGTCGGCGTGGAATTGGGGGCTCGCGAGACGCGCGGCAATCGTGAAATTGTGAAGGTGTCGCTGGTGGGCGTGGGCATGCGTTCACATGCGGGCATTGCCAGCCGTATGTTTCGGGCTTTAGCTGAGCAAGGGATCAATATTTCTATGATTTCCACATCGGAAATCAAGATTTCCATTGTGGTCGACGAGTCGGCATTGGAAAATTGCGTACGGACCCTGCATCAGGAATTCGAGTTGGAAAAAACCGTTTAGTGCTACACTAGCAACTTCCGCATCGGACGCAGGGAAGCCGTCGGAAGCGAAAATGTTGATTTTGACGCGCAAAATCCGCGAATCTTTAATGATTGGCGACAAGGTCACTGTGACCGTGCTGAATGTTCGGGGCAATCAGGTGCGTATCGGAATCGATGCGCCTCGGGATGTAAGTGTGTATCGGGAAGAAATTTTGTCGAACGGGAAAGGGTCGAACGGGAAAGAGGCGGAAGACAGCATGCCGGCATCCAAAGGGAGGCGTGACCGGAGAGGTGGCTGAGTGGCTGAAAGCGCTCCCCTGCTAAGGGAGTATGGGCTGATACCCCATCGAGGGTTCGAATCCCTCCCTCTCCGCCAGTTTGGAAATGCCAGGACGAAAGCGGCGGAGTCTGCCCAAGTTCCGCCTGGCTAGTTTCGATGGATCGAACCGAGCGTTTCCACCAAATTCTGCGATTGCTCCAGGGCGGAGTAGTGACGTTTGCCCAAATGCAGGAAACCCTGGAGGTGTCGCCTGCGACCATTAAACGTGATCTGCAGTATCTGCGCGACCGGCTTCATGCGCCAATCGTGTGGGATACGCAAAGACGCGGCTATGTGCTGGAGCGCACGTCGCGTCAGGCACGGCGTTTTGCCTTGCCAGGATTGTGGTTCACCGCTTCGGAGGTGCATGCACTGCTGACGATGGAGCATTTATTGTCGAATCTGCAGCCGGGGTTTCTGCAGTCACACATCGCACCGTTTCGAGAGAAAATTCAACATTTGCTGGGTCGTGGAGATCATACTCCGCAAGAGGTGATCCATCGATTGCGGGTGCTGCCAATGGCGGCGCGCGTTTTTGATGCATGCCATTTTGAGGTGGCCGCGACCGCGGTTTTGGAGCGGCGACGCCTGCGTATCAAGCATCTCAACCGCCGTTCGGGCGAGATCATCGACCGTGAAGTTTCACCCCAGCGTCTGGTGTATTACCGAGCCAGTTGGTATCTCGATGCCTGGTGTCACATGCGCCGGGCATTGCGCAGTTTCGGACTGGATGCGATTCAGCAGGCGGAGCTTTTGGATTCTTCGGCTCATGAGGTGTCCGATCAGGAATTGGATGCAGAGTTGGGCTCCGGCTATGGCATTTTCGCAGGCAGCAAAACGCGCACCGCAAAGTTGCGGTTCTCCGCGAAGATTGCCCGCTGGGTCGAAAAGGAATCGTGGTTTCCGCAGCAAAAAGGGCGGACGGACCGGCAAGGGCGCTATATTTTGGAATTCCCGTACGCGCAGGACACGGAACTGATTATGGACATTTTGCGTTATGGAGAAGAGGTGGAAGTCTTGAAACCGTCGTCTTTGCGGGCGAAAGTACGAGAGCGGCTGCAGCGCGCGGTACAGGTCTACAGCAATTAACTAAATCATTCCGTCTTCCCCAGTTGGGGTGACATTACGACTGGCTCAGTTGGTGAGCCAGTCGCGCATTACCGTGGAAGTTGTCTTCTGGCAGGCAACGCGAGGATTCCACAGGTATGCATGAAATAGAGAAGGATATCAATAAATTATTCAATAAAATTTATATTTCCCCCGAACAACACCGCGGCGGTTTGACGATGTTTCCGGTGATGCATTCAGAAACGATGTCGTTGCCGCACATGTCCTTGGAGCAGGCCCAAGCCCGGCGGCAACTGAAGTGTTCACATGTCTCGAAGCGGGGTGATACGTTCTGCGTGGAGTGCACCAATCTGGGTGAAGCACCGGTGATGTTGATGGATGGTGAAGAGCTGACACCTTCTTGGGGTTCGAATTTGAGCTTGTCGATACCGGGTGGCCAGACCCTGCAGATTCCTTCCGATTATTTGATGAGAATAACGGTCGAGCCGGGTAGTGTCGAGCGCAGTTTTACGGCATTCGAGCCTCAAAAAGATCAAATCGGCGCGATTTTTGCCAAGGACAACGTAATCTTGGGGATGGATCTTTTCGCCAGTGCCGAGCTTTTTGCAGGCCTGTTGCCAACACTGCAGCACTTTTATCTTGCGGACGCTTATGCGGTGCCGACGTCCCGGGCCGTGCGGTCTTTTGTTTCAGGCCCGCAGGAATTTCTGGAGGAAATTCGAAAGGTCTCCTGCTGCACATTGTCGACGCCGTTCACACAGAGCGAGCACTACCGCCTGACCAATGCGCATTTGATCGGCAGTGTGTTGGTAGTGCCGGCCCAAGTAGTGCATCTATGTGTGCTTTATCTGCCGATCTTTACAAATCATGGGAAAAGTCGACGTGCTTGTCGACTGCTCCGGGCACCGCGACGGGTGCTAGCCGGCCGGATGACTGCGCAGGGAGAGAAAACGCAGGAATCAGCGCAAAGTGCGCGAGTGGACCACTTTGGCAATGGCTGCGGAATCCAACTCCCCGTCACCTTGCTCCACCAGGTCGCACATCAATTCGAGCACGTCTTCTAAACTCGACAGATGCAGATTCAGTTGTTGGACATCCTTCTCGATATTGCGTAAATCCTTCAGATGCAGGCGGGCCTTGAAACCGGGTTGGTAGTCTTGTTTCAGCATGCGTTCGCCATGCACCTCCAAAGCGCGGCTACGACCGAAACCGCCAAGCAGTGCGTCGCGAACACGCCAGCAATCAACCCCATGGGCCTGGGCCAGCAAGAAGGCCTCGGCGATGCCTTCCATGGTCTGGGCGACAAGCATTTGGTTGCATGCTTTGGCGACTTGTCCGGCCCCGACATCCCCAATCCGCAAGACTTGTCCGCCCAACACCTCGAAAATCGGCAGGACGCGCTTGAACGTTTCTTCCGGGCCTCCAACCATGATTGAAAGCGTACCGGCGATCGCTCCCGTTTCTCCGCCGGAGACGGGGGCATCAAGCATTTCGATTCCGTGCTGTTGCAGCTGTTTCGCGAGTTCTCGAGTCGTAATCGGCGAGATGGTGCTCATGTCGACGACAATGTGGCCCTCCCGGGCGCCGCTGAGAATACCGTTCTTCCCGGTGATTAAGGCCTGTACGTCCGGAGTGTCGGAGACACAAAGGATGGTGAGATCCGTGGCTGCGGCGACTTCCCCGGGTTGGTCTCGTGTGGTCGCACCGGCTTCCACCAGGGGCTGCAGCGATTCGGGACGTCGTGCATACGTAGTAATCGCGTAGCCGGCATTGAGCAAATTGAGTGCCATGGGCCGACCCATGATGCCCGTTCCAATCCAACCGATGGCAGGTTTCGTCATAATGATTCTTTGCGGATTAAAATTGACAATCTAAAGCGGTCATTCTGCAATGAAAGTTTATTTTAGAAAACTGCCGGAGGTCTTGGAGCAATCGCTTGCTCCGGTATATCTGGTGACGGGAGATGAGCCCGTGCAGATGCGTGAGGCGGCCTACACCATTCGACAACGGGCCAAACGTGAAGGTTTTGATCGTCGCGAATTGCGGATTATTGAACGAGGGTTTCCTTGGGAGGAGTTGCCGACGCTGTGCGGACCGTCCTTGTTTGGGGACAAAACGATGCTGGATTTGCGTCTGCTCAGCGGCAAGCCCGATGCGACCGCCAAGGCGCGGCTCAAGGAATGGTGTGAGCAGGTGCCGCCCGACAGTCTCGTGATCGCGCAGATGCCGCGGCTCGACAATCGTGCATTGAATGAAGCGTGGGCGCGCGCGATTGACCGCGTGGGCGTCATCGTGCGAATCATGCCGCTGGATGAGCGGGAGACCCAGGCATGGCTGCAGAAGGCGCTGCACTGGCGCGGATTGCGGATGGGCGCGCAGGAAATGGCATTTTTTCTTTCGTGTGTCGAAGGCAATTTGCTGGCCGCGGAACAGGAAATTCGCAAATTGGCAACACTGGAGGGAGAAGGCGAAATCAGCATGGAGCAATTGACGGCGATGCTGGGTCACGATGCGCGTCATGGGGTCATGGATCTGGTTTTGGCAACCGTGCAGGGGCGAGCCCGGCGGATTGTCGAAGTTGCCCGCAACCTGCAGATGGAAGGTGCGGATCCGGTTGCGACCCATGCCATGCTTATGCTGGAAGCGCGACAGTTGCTGGCTTTGAGTCTCAAGCCGGCGGGAGTGGAGAGCATTTTCCCGTTTACGCGCCGTGATGCTCTGAAAAAAGCATTAAGAGATTACTCGACGGCCCATTTTCGCGCTATACTGCGCCGCTTTGGACGGTTGGAGCGCAACGTAAAAGGTCAAGGTCTGGAAAGCCCATGGGAAGCTATCCAAAATGCTTGCCTGGCGTTTTCGGGAAAAGATCATTTGATGCAGCGCGGGAGTTTTACAAGCGATGGTTGATACGCAACTGCAGGCCCAAGTCGAGGCGGTGGGCCGTCGGGCACAAGAGGCGAGCCGCGTGTTGGCGGCTTCGAATGCGGATGCGCGCAATCATGCATTGCTGAATACGGCCGCTTTGCTTCGCGAGAATGCCGAAGCCATTCTCGAAGCGAACCAGAAAGATATCCGAAAGGCGCAAGACGTTCGAGGGGAAGCATTTATCGATCGATTGGCGCTGGATGCAAAGCGGTTGGAAGGTTTGGCGGTGGAGTTGGAACATATCGCCGAATTGCCGGACCTGCTGGGCCAGGTCAGCGACATGCACACGCGCAGCAATGGCTTGAAAATTGGCCGTATGCGGGTTCCCATCGGTGTAATCGGCATGATTTACGAAGCCCGTCCGGGGGTGACGGTGGAAGCGGGCGGGTTGTGCATCAAGGCCGGCAATGCGGCCATTCTGCGCGGCGGTTCAGAGTCGCAACATTCGAACGCGGCGTTGGCGGACTGTCTTCAGGAAGGCTTGCGCAGTGCGGAGTTGCCGGAGATGGCCGTGCAGCTGTTGCCGACCACCTCAAGAGAGGCGATCAACTTATTGCTGAAAATGGATCAATGGGTGAATCTGATCATCCCGCGCGGTGGGGAGGAGTTGATTCAGCACGTGCATGATCATACGCACATCCCCATTCTCAAGCATCTGCATGGCGTTTGCCACGTGTACATTGATGATAAGGCGGACCCGGAGCATGCCGTGCGGATTGCGGTCAATGCCAAAACTCAGCGCTACGGTGTCTGCAATGCAATGGAAACGTTGCTGGTCGCGGAATCTCGAGCCGAGGAGTTGTTACCTTCGTTGGGAGAAACCTACGCCGAGCATGGTGTGGAATTGCGCGGTTGTCCGCGTACATGCACTCTGTTGCCTCAGGCCAAGGCGGCGACCGAGGAAGACTGGACCGAAGAATACTTGGGACCGGTTTTGGCCGTTCGAGTCGTTACGGGGCTGGATGAAGCCATTGAACATATTGCGCAATATGGGTCCCAGCATACGGACGCAATCGTGACCGAAAATGAAGAGCACGCGCAGCGCTTTGTGCGTGAAGTGGATTCCAGTTCGGTCATGGTGAATGCTTCCACCCGTTTTGCCGATGGTTTTGAATACGGATTGGGTGCTGAAATTGGCATCAGTACCGACAAGCTTCATGCTCGAGGACCGGTGGGATTGGAAGGCTTGACCAGTCAGAAATTTGTCGTCTATGGAGACGGACAAATTCGAGAGTGACTCCGTATAATTGGCGCCCGTAAGGTGCGTAATCATGGAAGAAATCTCCCTTTCGGAACAATTACGTGATTTGGCGCAGCGCGTGACTGCGCTTAGGGGGTATCTTTGACCTTGAAGTCAAGCAGCAACGGCTCGACGAAATCAAGCAGCAGCTGGAACATCCCGACATCTGGAACGATCCCCAGTTAGCCCGCGATCTGGGCCAAGAACGCGCTCGGCTCGAGGCCCCCATTGTGGCGCTGAATGAGCTGGGCGGCGCTTTGCGCGACGCGGAAGATTTGCTGGTTCTGGCCCAGGAAGAAAACGACGAAGAAATTCAGCAGGCGATGGTCGCCGATGTGCGCTCGCTGGCGCAGCGCGTATCCGATTTGGAGTTCCAGCGCATGTTTTCTGGCCGCTTCGACGCTGGAGATGCTTTTTTGGAAATTCAATCCGGATCCGGCGGTACGGAAGCTCAAGATTGGGCCGAGATGCTGTTGCGCATGTACTTGCGCTGGGGAGAGAAACGCGGCTACCAAACCGAATTGATGGCAGCCTCCGCGGGGGAAGTGGCAGGCATCAAAAGTGCGACCATCAAATACACCGGCGAATACAGTTTCGGCTGGCTGCGTACGGAGACAGGGGTACATCGTCTGGTGCGCAAATCGCCGTTTGATTCCGGCAATCGCCGACATACTTCGTTTGCCGCAGTGGTGGTGTCGCCGGCGGTGAGCGATGAAATTGAGATCGAGATTGATCCGAGCGATCTGCGTGTCGATGTGTATCGTGCCAGTGGCGCCGGCGGACAGCATGTCAATAAAACCGAATCCGCGGTTCGTTTGACGCATTTACCGACTGGCACGGTGACCCAATGTCAAAACAGTCGCTCGCAGCACAAAAACAAGGAAATGGCCATGCGGCAGTTGCGCGCCAAGTTGTATCAGTTGGAAGAGCAAAAGCGCCGGGAAGCGGAGCGCAAGGAAGCGGGTGAAAAAGTCGATATCGGTTGGGGCAGTCAAATTCGTTCGTATGTATTGGATCAATCTCGGATTAAAGATTTACGTACTCAAGTTGAACACAGCGCGCCGCAAAATGTGTTGGACGGCGATTTGGACATGTTTCTGCAAGCCAGTTTGAAAATGGGGCTGTAATGACGAACCGCAAATCAGGTGAGGCACGGCTGCTGGAGCAACGCCAGAGTAAGTTGCGTGATCTGCACGCGCAAGGCTGGGATTATCCCAATGATTTTCGGCCTGCGGATACCGCGCAGGAGCTGCATAGCGCCTACGGGGAACACACGAACGAGGCATTGTCGGCGCAGCCCGTTGAGGCCACTTTGGCGGGGCGCCTGATGAGTCAGCGCATCATGGGCAAATCCAGTTTTGCGCATCTGCAGGACAGTTCGGGACGCCTGCAGTTGTTGGTTCGTCGCGAGCAGTTGGGAGAGGAGGCCTACGGTACGTTCAAGGGTTTTGATATTGGCGACATTATCGGAGTGCATGGCACTTTGATGAAAACACGCACCGGAGAGTTGTCACTGGACGTGCACGAAGTGCAGGTGCTTAGTAAATCGCTGCGTCCGCTCCCGGAGAAATACCATGGCTTGACGGATGTGGAGCAACGCTACCGGCAGCGGTATGTGGATCTGATTATGAACCGTGAAGCGCAGCAGGTGTTTGTGCAGCGCAGCCGACTGCTCAATACCTTGCGTGAAAAACTAGCTGCTCGGGGGTTTTTGGAAGTGGAGACCCCCATGATGCACCTGTTGCCAGGTGGGGCCGCCGCACGGCCTTTTGTGACCCATCATCAGGTTCTGGATCAAGATTTGTATTTACGTATCGCGCCGGAGTTGTATCTAAAGCGTCTGATTGTGGGTGGTTTTGAAAAGATTTTTGAACTCAATCGCAGTTTCCGCAATGAAGGAGTTTCGTCCCGGCACAATCCGGAATTCACCATGCTGGAACTCTATCAGGCGTATGCCAGTCATCAGGATTTGATGGACTTGATTGAGGCATTGATGCGTGAACTGGCGCAAGAACTTTTGGGTACGACATCGGTGCAGTATCAGGGAGTGGAATATGAACTGCAACCTTCTTTCGAGCGCCTGACCATGGCCGAGGCGGTCTTGCGTCAGCATCCTGATTTAGGCGAGGAAGGCCTGAAAGATCGACAGAAACTCGCAGCCTTATGTGATGACTCCAAAGGTCAAAAAAAGGCCGAGCGCGGGATCGGTGGATTGCTGTTCGATGTTTTTGAAGCGACGGTGGAAGAGACGCTTCAGCAGCCGACCTTCATTACGGAATATCCGCTTGAAGTGTCGCCGTTGGCGCGTCGGTGCGACCATAATCCCGAGTGCGTGGATCGCTTTGAACTGTTCGTCGGCGGACGGGAGCTTGCGAATGGTTTTTCCGAGTTAAACGATCCGAAAGATCAGGCGGAACGTTTCCATGCCCAGGCGCAGCAACATGCGGCAGGGGATGAGGAGGCGATGCGCTATGACGCCGATTACATTCGGGCGCTGGAATACGGCATGCCGCCGACGGCAGGCGTGGGGGTCGGCATTGATCGGTTGGTGATGTTTTTCTGCGATGCGCCGTCCATTCGCGACGTGCTGCTATTTCCGTATATGCGCCCCGAAGCAGACGGGCGCTAGACGACTTCCAAAAAACCAATCAGCGCCAGACCTGCGGCGATGGCGCTCAGAATGTACAGCAAGATGCCCAAATCCCGCTGGCGGTTGAAGAGGATGTAGCCGCCAATCAATAGCAGAATGGCCAAGTAGAAGATCAACATAATGCGGGACATAATCAATCAGGCTCCGTCAGGTCGTAGGGCAGAGTAAGTGGTTTGAGTATATCGCGGGTGTCCGATGCAAGACACAGAGGTTGATCGGCATCGGACACACGCAACATTGCAAGCAGGCGATAGCGCTGGGCCTCAAGGGCCTCCTGCGCATCAATGATATGTCCACAAGGGCGGCCTTCGGGGTCTGCCTGCAGGCGCACTTCTGCTCCCGGTTGCGGAGGTGCGCCGTCGCCTTCGAGCAGGTAGGTGCGGTGTTTAATCTTGCCTCGGTAGTGCATGCGGGCGACGACTTCCTGCCCGGGGTAACAGCCTTTGGAAAAACTGACGCCGCCGACCAAATCCATATTTATATGTTGGGGCACGAACTGCCCGCTGGTTGCCGAGCGCACCCAGGGGAGACCCTCGTCAATATCCTGAAGGCGCCATGCATGACCATTTTCGGAAGTTTGGAGGGCGGGTTCGGCGGGACCGATCAGTAGCCAGCGCCGTTGGGTTCCGGGCCAGGCGATGGCTGTGTAATCCTCATGCTCGACGACATCCAAGGGAGTATCGGGCAAGTCGAAAAGAGTCCAATTCGCAGATTCTTCCGACAGTCCGTACCGATGTGATTGGTCGGTGCAGTCTTCCAATGACACTTGAGATCGCAGTTTGAACATCTGCAGGCGCTGCAGGATGGGAGCACACAATTCATGCGGCAAAACCATGCGGTAGGCATGGGCGGCCGTTCGCCAGATCAGAAAATTGGCAAGTGTTTGGCCTTTTGGCACGCAGTAGGCAGACCACTGGGCGCGCGCATCCGGCAAGTTCTGCAGATCATTGGTGAACTGGTTGTGCAGAAATGCGGTGGCCTCTTCTCCGCCGACTTCCAAAATGCCGAATTCGTCAAGATTAAGAAGCTTGGGAAAGGGGGAGGAAGCCATGCCAAAGTCAGTTGTTCAGCGTGATTCGGTCATTGTACTTGGCTGCGGCGTGCCTTAAAACTTTGCTTGCTGTCCTTGGAGAGCCTTGAGTTTCGTGTGTTAAGATAATTGAAGTCACACACAGGATCTCAAAATGCAGCCGATTACAGGGGGAAGGCGATGCATCGGGCCGAGCAAGTCGGCTTGCGAAGTGTTTTTTGCTCTGAGTCTTTATCGAGATTCAGCGATAAAATTGGGGTACAGGGCAACCTGGGCATAAGACTTGGAATGATGATTCGTTATTTTCAAAATAGCATATGGGTCTGCGACCTGCCGGGCTCGGGCCGGTGTGCGACCGGTTTGCGGCGATGAACGACAAGTCGAAAGCATCCGAGGCGCCTTCTTTCGAGCAGGCGCTTGAACAGTTGGAGCAACTGGTAGAGCGACTGGAAGATGGGCAGATCCCATTGGAGGATTCCCTGAAAGACTTTGAAAAGGGGGTGGCGTTGGTACGCCAATTGCGCGAGCGCTTGGATCAGGCGCAACAACGTGTGGAAAAAATCATGGAAACAGAGGGTGGGAAGTTGGAAGCCCAGCCCATGGATTTTGAAGAAGACTAATTCGCATGACTGAAGAAACCGACGATACTAAAAAATTTCCGTTTCTTTCGCAAATTGAAAGTCCGCGAGATTTGCGGGCGCTTGATAAAGAGGATCTGCCGGCGGTCGCCGACGAGCTGCGGGAATTTCTGATTCGGGGAGTCTCCCGTTGTGGCGGGCATTTTGGTGCCAGTTTGGGGACTATTGAGTTGACCGTCGCACTGCATTACGTCTTTGACACGCCTGAGGACCGGTTGGTTTGGGATGTGGGTCACCAGAGTTATGGCCACAAAATCCTGACCGGACGCCGCGATCAACTGGAGACGATTCGTCGCAAGGATGGCTTAGCCCCGTTTCCGCGTCGTGCGGAAAGTCCTTATGACTGTTTCGGTGTAGGCCATTCCAGTACGTCCATCGGGGCGGCTCTGGGGATGGCGTTGGCCAGTGAGCACTTGGAGAAGCCTCGCAAATCGATCGCCATCATCGGCGATGGAGGATTGACGGCGGGCATGGCCTTCGAAGCACTGAATCATCTGGGGGAGGTGGGAGCGGACGTATTGGTCATCCTCAACGATAACGAGATGTCGATTTCTCCCAATGTCGGGGCCATGTCACGCTATCTGACACGCTTGATATCCGGTGATGTGTATTCGACAGTAATCGAAGGCGGCATGCGCATATTGCGGCCCATGCCTCGACTGCAGCAATTTGCCGGGCGCGTGGAGCAGCAGGTCAAGGGATTGTTTATGCCGGGGACCTTGTTCGAAGAAATCGGGGTGCGCTATTTCGGTCCGGTCGATGGCCACGACGTACGGGAGTTGGTGCGCATTTTGGAGCAAATGCGCGACCAGGACGGCCCGCGCCTGCTGCACTTGGTGACACGCAAGGGTAAGGGGTACGAGCAGGCAGAAGAGGACCCGGTGGGTTATCACGCCGTGCCACAGTTTGATCCAGAAGTGGGGGTGCGCAAGAAGCCCAGTTCCAAGCGTACCTATACGCAAATCTTTAGCGACTGGCTCTGCGATCAGGCCGCAGCGGATGATCGGCTGATGGCGATTACTCCGGCGATGCGTGAGGGCAGCGGTTTAGTGCGTTTCGAGAAAGAGCACCCCGGGCGTTACTTTGATGTTGGCATTGCGGAGCAGCACTCCGTGACGGTGGCGGCAGGGATGGCCTGTGAAGGCGCGAAACCGGTGGTGGCCATTTATTCAACATTTCTGCAGCGCGGTTATGACCAGTTGGTCCATGACGTGGCCGTGCAGGATTTGGATGTGTTGTTTGCGATTGATCGTGCGGGATTGGTGGGGGCCGATGGGCCGACTCATGTGGGAGCATTTGACATCGCGTATTTGCGTTGTGTGCCCAACCTGGTGGTGATGGCACCGTCAGATGAAAACGAGTGCAGACTGATGCTCAATACCGGCTATCAGCACGTCGGTCCGACAGCAGTCCGTTATCCGCGCGGGTCGGGGCCGGGAGCGGAGGTGGAGGATACGCTTGAACCGGTGGCTCTTGGCAAAGCGCGGATTCGTCGTCAGGGCAGCGGGACTGCGTTTCTGGTGTTCGGCAGTCTAATGGAGCAGGTGATGCCGGTGGCGCAAGAGCGGGATGCTACGGTTGTGGATATGCGATTTATCAAACCGCTGGATACCGAATGCATCGACAAGGTTGCCGCATCGCATGAGCATTTGATTACGGTTGAAGATGGCGTGCTTGCCGGTGGGGCGGGCTCTGCTGTTGCCGAGCATCTGGGTGTCAATACCAACACGAACCTATTGCGGTTGGGGTTGCCCGACTACTATATTGATCATGGCGACCGGAGTGAGCAGTTGAAGGTTGCGGGGTTGGATGAGGACGGTATTCGCCAGTCGGTGGCGAAACATTGCGATGTGGCTGGCGCTGCGCGAACAGCGACTCGAAAAATGAGTGCGAAGCAAGCAAAGGCTTAATAATAAAAAACCACTTTCAGGTGAAATGCCTGATTGTTTTTTAGTCGGCGTCGCCGCCGAGCATCGATATACTTATTGGTAAATTACGTACGGGACGCGACACTAAAAGGGACGATTCAAAATAATTTCCAGCACTACTTTCGTGCCCAAAAATCCTAGCGCCAGCAGCACGAAACTACTGAGCATGATGCTCGCGGCAAGGCGTCCCCGCCAGCCGAAACGCCATCGTCCCCATAGTAAAACCACCAAAACAAGCCAGGCTAGGCAGGAAAAAACGGCTTTATGCAGTATGCCGGGGACGAGTTCGGTCAGAGCAAAGCCACCAATCGCCAAGCCAACAGACAGAAAAATCAGACCAAAGACGATGATTTCGACCAACAAGGCGTCCATACGATCCAACGGCGGAAGTAATCGGGCCAGACTGCCGGTGATCCGCTGCGGCCCGAGGCTGCGTTCTTTAAGCAATAAGAGCACCGCCTGTGCACCCGCGAGCGTCAAGACGCCGTAAGCGAGCAGAGAGATAAAAATGTGGGTGTGAACGGTCCAGATGAGTGGCTCTGCCTGCGTTGCTGTCGCCGAGTCGACCCAGACCGCTGCTAAAGCGCAAGGCAGCGTCACCAGGCCCAAGTGCCAGGCAGGACGAAACCAAGTCCATATCAAGACCAGCGCGTTGATCAGCAATGCGGTCAGTGCCAAAGCGCTGAACAGGGCAAACACAAGATGTTCTCCGTGCCAGAGCGGATTGAGCAGGCTCCAGGCTTGTACCAGGCAACCGGCAGCCCAGGCGGCCGCGATCACTTGCTTCGGAGATGAGGTTCTCCACAAACCAAGCAAAGCAGCCAAATAAAAGGCGAATGCGGAGATTTGGAGAGTCAGCACGGGAACGCGAAGTCAGCCAGAAACGCTATTCTATATACTGACAACGCCCGTTTTGAGGAAAAGATGAAATTCCATGAGCCGTGCCCGTACGTTGGAAGAATACCGAGAACTGCTCCGGCAAGCTTTTCTGGAGGTTGAGGAATTGGAACAAACTTCGGAGTTTGATGAGATGTCGGAAGTGGATAATCTCGTCGGGCCGATACGGCAGGTTCTGGAGGACCTGCAGGCGCGCCTGGATGCAGGCACGTATGAGTTTGGAGGACCGGATTTGGATTTCATGCCATTGGTGGAGACGTATGATGTGGATGTCATCCCGTTTCGCCATCTGCTGCAGCGCTTGAACTGGACGCATGTTGAAGGTCTGGACGAATCCAACACGACAATGGATGGTGTCTGATTCATGAAGTTGAAACTGGAAACGGTGGCCGTACACGGCGGCTATACACCGGAGGAAACCACAAAAGCGGTCGCTGTGCCGATTTATCAAACGACGTCCTATGCGTTTGATGATACCCAGCATGGCGCGGATCTGTTTGATCTCAAGCGCGAGGGGAATATATACACGCGCATTATGAATCCGACAACAGCCGTGTTGGAGCAGCGCATCGCGACGTTGGAAGGTGGAGTGGGGGCACTGGGCCTGGCTTCGGGCATGGCGGCGATCACCAATGCGATTTTCACCATCGCCGGCAGCGGCGACAACATTATTTCCACGCACACGTTGTACGGGGGCACCTACAACCTGTTTGCTCACGCCTTGCCGAATCTGGGGATTGATGTGCGTTTCGTCGACCCGGACGACCTGGATGCCATGGCGGCGCAGATTGATGAGCGTACCCGGCTTATTTTTTGCGAAACGATTGGTAATCCTGCCGGCAATGTCGCGGATTTGAAAGCCCTGGCGGACTTGGCGCACGCCCACGGATTGCCTTTGATGGTGGACAACACCGTGCCTACCCCCGTCCTGTGTCGCCCCATTGAGCATGGTGCGGACATCGTGGTGCATTCGCTGACCAAATATATGGGAGGGCATGGAACCTCCATCGGGGGAATTGTGATTGATTCCGGGGCTTTCCCCTGGACGGAACATGCCGATCGCTTTGCGGTCATGAGCCAGCCGGACCCGTCCTATCACGGAGTGGTGTACACGGATTTGGGTGCGGGGGCCTATATTGCTCGGGTGAGGGTGATTCCACTGCGAAACATGGGCGCGGCCTTGTCGCCGTTCAATAGTTTCCTACTGCTGCAGGGATTGGAAACGTTACCTTTGCGGATGGCCCGGCATTGCGAGAATGCGCAACAAGTGGCTACATTTCTGCAGCAACACGCGCAAGTTTCGTGGGTCAGTTACGCGGGCTTGGAAGACCACCCGCACCATGCACGCGCGCAGCGCTACATGAATGGACAAGCCTCTTCCATTATGAGTTTCGGGATCGTCGGCGGGGCTGAAGCAGGGACACGCTTTATTGATGCCCTCAAGTTGGTGGTGCGTCTGGTCAATATTGGGGATGCCAAATCATTGGCCTGCCATCCGGCCTCGACCACCCATCGACAGTTGGATGAGGCGGCTTTGAAAGCGGCCGGTGTGACGGCGGACATGGTCCGTTTGTCAATCGGCATTGAGCATATTGATGATATTTTGGCGGACTTGGATCAGGCTTTGCAGGCCGCACGCGGCTAGAAGAATCGGGCAGTTTTAGCGCACCGGATGAATTTGCGGCCATAAGGCTTTACTGGTTTGGCGGTTCAGCCAGCGGTAGACCGTCATGTATTCCAGCACGGTGCGTACATACTTGCGGGTCTCTTGATACGGGATCGAATCAATCCAAAGATCGGCATCGATGTCAGTTTCAGGTCGCCAACGGTCCACTGCGGCGGGACCGGCGTTGTACGCGGCCAGAGCCATGGCGAGATTGCCCTCGTAGCGACGCAGCATATTGGCCAAATAACGTGATCCCAAACGAATATTCAACTGTGGGTTGCTGAGGTCTTTAGTACGCGGCCGTTTCAGTTTTAATTCGCGCGCAACCATCCGCGCGGTCGAAGGCATCAATTGCATCAGGCCGATAGCCCCGGCGGATGATCGGGTATCTTCGACAAATGCACTCTCGCGTCGTGTCACCGCAATCGAAAGGGCGGGATCAAAGCCGTGTTTTTGCGCATATTCGGAAAATATGTTTGAGTACAGCTGAGGAAAGCGTGCCTGCAGGTCATCGTAGAAATTGCTTTTTCCATACCCGCGAATCGTGCCTTCATGCCAACCCCAGCGATACGCCAGCACCGCGGCGGCGGTAATTTTTTCAGAGGTCTCCTGGGCCAACAAATCATCCCACTCCAGGCGGGCACTGCGAATGTCGTAGTGATAATAAAATTCGCGTGCCCGTGCGACAGCCGGGATACGATCCGCCGCCATCAACTGCGCGGCAGTTAAAACCGGAGGCTGGGTGCGTATGGAATGAGGCTTGCCAATGCGTTCGGCGGCAAGAAAACCATAGTACCCTCGCAAGCCGGCCAGTTTGAGGTATTTCTGCATGCTGGCGGCTCGATTGCCCAGTTGTTCCAGCGCCCGAGCCTCCCAGTACAGGCGCATGCGGTCATAAGGATAGTGGCCGGGCAGATTTTGCGAAGCCTGCAGAATATCGTTCCAGTTTTGTTCGTGGAGGGCCAGGCGCAGGCGCAAGTGTTGAAAATTGTCATCACGCCGGCTTGCCGGAATACTTTCCATCAGCGCTTTCGCTGTCGGGTCTTTCAAATATGCGGCACTGGTTGCGATTCGATAATGCAACTCTTGAATCCAGTCTGCATCCAAAGCATCCGCGGAAGCAAGTCGGTTGGTCCATTGTTGCGCGGCCTCCGGTTCGCGGTTCGCCAATCGTGTGATTCCATGGACTGCGATCATCTGCAGATGTCGCTTGCCCGTTTGTAGACGGGGATCTTTGAGATAGCGGCTGGGGTTGCGATGAACGCGAATCCACAAATCCACCCAACTTCGTTCTGCCTTCGGCAAGAAGCGCTTGAGGTAGCGTGCCAGACGGGTATTGCGCCGCTCCATGCTGAGTTGGATGCGCTGCCAGACCAGTTCACGGTTCAGACCATGCGTTCGAAACCATTTCAGCAAGGGGTCGCAAATCTTCGGTCGAGATTTTCCGTGCAGCCAAATCGAATGCAGTTTGCGCTGCAGCGTCTCCGTGGGTCGTTTCAGGCGGATGTGGGCGCGCACATACAGACAGTCCAGACTGACATCGCCTTGCGGGCGATAGGCGTCAATCAAGCGCTGGTATTGGCGGCGCTTGAATAAAGCGGGAAGCCATGCGCGGCGCATGCGTTGACTCCAGTGGGAGTCCTCATATTTGACGAGGTAGGCCTGGATGGCTTCGTCGTTCGATTTGCGCATGCGAGCGACCAGATAACGGTACTCCAGATGAGGTTTGAGGGGATAACCTTCCAGGGTGGGCAGAAGGCTTTTGTAACGCCGAATTTGGTTTTTTCGCAAAGCCTTCAGAGCCTGTTTGTAGGCACTGCGTTGCGTCTCAAGTTGAGAGGTGCTTGAGGGCATGGACTGCCCCCAAACCGGCGTAGCGGCGCCGAATGCCAGCACCAGCGCGAGCAGGGGATACGTATACTGAAGGCCTCGCAGGCCTGTACAGAAGACGTTAAACATGCCGGATCTTGCGTGGCTCATCGAATTGCCGCATTATCGTTACGGGGTGACGTTGTTTGGGGTCCTAGCGATTCTGCCGGCACTGGTCAGTGGCAACATGTTGCTTCATGCCGCCACCCGCGTTCGACAGGAACCGGCATCGTACTGGCGCATGTTGGTGGGCAACGCGGTTTTGCTGCTGGTTTGTGTGGGGGTCATGGCAATCGCGCTGTGGCAGTGGCTTTAACGCTTCTGCAGAACTGTAAAGACGCCTTGCCGAGTTGCATTTTCTTCTTCCAGTTTGGTTTGAACCAAATCTGAATAGTGGTAAATCGGGCGGTCTTCCCGTAGTTTTTGGGCGACCCGCTGAGAATAATGTTCTGGGGCATGAAAGTCGGAATGTTCCAGGGAAGCGCACAGTGCTTGACTCTCGGGAGTAAAAACAACCCACCCGCCGCTGGGCAAGTGTTGTAGAGCCAAGCCTAGAGACTCCTGTGCCGAAGGGGAGGTGACGCATAAAACATCGCAGGGTGCATCCGCATGGGCGCGCCATTCCAAGGGACCGTGAGCTCGGGTCGAACATGCCGTGTCGATAGCCTGCAGCGCTTGTGCATCTTCCAAACTGCCGCAAGCCCAAGCTTGTGTGATTCGTGTATAGGGGCTGAACAGGCATTCCAGGGCGAGCAACCCGGCATCATCGCCCAGAGCTCCCAGGCACGTCGCGCGTCGAACTCCCCGCAGGTCGCGAATGATTTGCTCGACCACCGCATGGCGTTGAGCAAGACGCCAGAATCGTTGAGTCTCCTTATGCCACGCGGCTCGGGCGATGGGGTTCTCTTGCTCCCAGGTGGCGGCCAGCGCCTGTCGAGGAATTTGCTGAAACAACCAGCGGGCAGTACTGGCCATGACGGGAGGCCAGCATCGCCCGACGCGCATCGACATCACCCCGTCGTTTTCCGCCCATATATTGCTGATACCGATGAAACGGGACCGGCTGCGGAAAATATTTTCCAGAGAACTGCGGCACCACAGTCCTTTTTCACGAGCCTGCACTTCCGGATAAACCGGCAAGATAATGGCGCCGTCGGGTTTGATCAGTTCCAGCAAATAGCGCAGATAAGCGGCGCCCCACACATTTGCGAATAGGGGGAAACTGATGCCGATAAAAATGCGGTCTAACGAGTGGCGCGCAAAGGGGAAGAACAAATTGCCGACGGCATCAGGGCCCGGATCGGCGACCAGCAAGGAAGAATCCGGTGTGAATCGCCGAATGTCATCCGAGGGGCGGATCTGATTGTGTTTGTCCCGTTGCTCGCTGAAGTAGTAGTCGAGATCCTCTTCGCTATACGCTTGCGAGCGGTGTACCGCAATATCCATTAGGGTGTCTAAAGTACCAAAGTGTTGGGGCGCTCATAATGTGTTTGGATGTAGTCACATAAAGCTTGGGTCCAATCGGAGCTCGGTTGGGGAGTCGGCAAATTATGGATGCGGGCCCGGGCTTCAGACAATTCGGAATGTTCGTCCTTGAGCAACTCGTCACAGCGCAGGAGTATTTCGGTCGCTTCGCGTCGATAAATATCTTCGAAGACCGTAGCAATCACACGGTCGATGTGCGACCGGTACGAAATCTCAAAACTGTTGCAGACCCGTTCGGTCAACCCAATCAGAGCGCCATTGACTTTCGCATCCTGCTGCATGGCAACGGGGACGTTGCCAAGGTCATCTTGTACCGGTGTCAGGCAAGGTGTCAGAAGCGCCAAGGTTTGTTGGCGCGCTTTGACGGTACGGGGCTTCAGGAATTCCATGCAGAACTTAAATGTGCACCGGCAATTTTAAACATTCTGCACCTTTGCGGATAGTCCGCAAATTCGGCGCCAAGGATGCCTGAGACCGTGTTCGCAGATCTACGCACGGTCAGGCGGGATGTTATAATGGACCCAGCAACATCGCTTGCTGAAATCGTTGTCGGGATTCCAGATGCACGGACGCATAATCACTCCGGTGTTCGCACTCTTGAGCGGCCTTCTCGCGATGCCGGCCGTGGCGGATCAAACAGCCCTTGAACGTGGCCGGGAATTGGCCAGCACCTGCATGGGTTGCCATGGGGTGCCGAGTTACACCAATGTGTACCCGTCGTATCACGTGCCGAAGCTGGGCGGACAGCATCAACTTTATCTTGAGGCGGCCCTCAAGGCGTATCGTTCGGGAGAACGCAACCATCCCACCATGCAGGCGCAAAGTGTGCGTCTGACCGATACGGAAATTCAGGAAATCGCCGCTTACTTCGCATCCATTAAACCGTAATGCGCATTCTTGCTGCCACCCTGATTGTGACCCTCGCCTCGTTCGGTTCAACCGGCGCGTGGGCAACAGGCGATCCGGTGCGCGGGCAAGAAAAATCTCTGGCCTGCCAAGCCTGTCACGGCACGGATGGCAACAGTCCGATTCCAACATTCCCGATTATTGCCGGTCAGCATCGGGATTATCTCCTGCAGTCGATGCTTGATTACAAGAGTGGGGCTCGCAGCAACCCGATTATGGTGGCGATCGTGGCGCCGCTTTCCGAACAAGATCTGGAAGATTTGGCCGCGTATTACGCGGCGCAAACCGGTCTGTATCCTATAGATGCCGGTCTGTTGGCCGGCACCCCCTGAACAACGTCTGATTTACGCGGTCTGCTCGTTCGGCGTGAACGAGCGAATGCTGAGGGCGTGCAGTGAGCCGTCGGCAATTTGCGCCCGCACCGTACTGTAGACCAGTTGGTGGCGCTTGACCGCATTCAAGCCTTCAAAAGCGGCACTGATGACGACCGCTTCAAATTTTCCCTCGTCGCCGCTGACTGTAACTTGGGCATCCGGCAGGCCGGCTTCGATGAGATTTTGAACTTTCTGAGCATCCATATGCCAAAAATACGCTAATCAATAGAAGGTGAGTATGATACAAGCAATGCACAATCGGAGGTACTTTGTTCGCAAGGCGGCAGCCTCCGGATAAATTCAAGTAAGATAGCCACCCCTGCAACCCTGAGCCGCCACATCGGGATCACCGCCATGATTTTCAAGCAGCTTTTTGAATCTGAATCCAGCACGTACACGTATTTGATTGGTTGTCCGCAGTCGGGCGAGACGGTGCTGATCGATCCGGTTCTGGAGACTGTCGAGCGGGATCTGCAGGTATTGAGCGATATGGGGCGGCGGTTGACCTGCACTTTGGAGACGCATATTCACGCGGATCATATTACGGGGGCGTGCCGATTGCGGGCGGAGACTTCCTGCAAAATTGCCGGCCCCGCCATGGATGAATTGCCCTGTCGGGATATTGGCGTGCGGGAAGGCGAAACACTGCGCGTGGGATCCTTGGAAATTCATCCGCTATTCACCCCGGGCCACACGGATGCCCATCACGCTTATTTGATTCGTGGCGCCGGGCCGGATTGGCTGTTTACCGGTGATGCCTTGCTTATTGATGCTTGCGGGCGAACCGACTTCCAGTCAGGCGATTCCGCAACTTTGTATCGCTCCATTCATGAGAAATTTTTCAGCATGCCGGACGACACGCTGGTCTATCCGGGACATGATTACGAAGGGCGCTTTATTTCTACAATCGGACAAGAGAAGCTCCGTAATCCGCGACTAAAGGATCAACGTAGCGAAGCGGAATTTGTTGCCATGATGGATGCATTTGAGTTTCCGCACCCCACGAAAATGGAATATGCGGTCCCCGGCAATGAACTCTGCGGGCAGTGCCCCGACAATATGCCTCCCGAGCGCCGGGCGCTGTGTAAGCCCCACGATCAGGGTTGAAATTTCACCAGCGGTGTTTGTTCCACAACTGGGGGTTTGCCCAGTGACGGCTGTTCAGCCAATCCGGAGTAGGTTTGTAGGATTTGGGGCTGAAGTGGTTTAGGCCCCAGCTTTGTTGCTGGGCGTGAATCACGGTGAGGCAACGAAGTCCCAACGCGCCCATTTGTCGGGCTTGTTCCGTGACGTTTCCAGGGTGAAGCACAAACACTTCTCGAATCAATAAGTCGCGCAGCCGAGCGATGGCAGCATCCAGATGCTTCGGGTCGATCCAAGAAGTCAAAACAAGCGCGCGTGTTTCCGCGGCCAGAACATTCGCATCATGGAGCAAACGCGCAGTGGGTATGGTTTGCTCAATCCAGGTCGGCAACAGTGGTGGGGGTGTATCGGCCACCAGGGTCAAGGCATGATTCTCGGCAGCCTCGCGCATACGGGCTACCAAGGCAGCGGGGCAATCGCCGAGGGTGTCAAGCGCCATGAAGAGCGTTTTGAAGAATGCGGCCCGCGCACTCGCGCCGCCAGCCTTGTAGCAGCGTCGGGTTGGGTTTGCGCTGAATTAGCTCCAGCAACATGGAGCGAGGTGCGAGCAGTTCCGGTGCCACACGAAGGTCATGGGCAATTTCTCGGGTAAGCGGCATGAGACGGCGCATGTGAGCTTGTTGTTCCATGCGCTCGGCCCGGTTGTAGGAAATATGTTTCGGCAAGGGCTGTTCTTTGGCCTGCTGCAGGGTCTGCCACAGTTCGTCACGCACGGAATGCACGACGTGGTCATTGATCTGTCGATCGAATGAAGTTCGAGTACGGGGAGGCCGGAGCGTCAATTCCACCAGCACATCATCTTTGACAACCCGAGGACGCGCCTGATTCAAGCGGCGAGCGGTCAGTTCTCTCCAGCGCGAGAGTGCTTGAAGGATATTCAGATTTTTGGAAAGCGAATTTCGCTCCGGAGTGCGGATTCGACGCCATATTTCGTCGGGGTCTGGAATCCATGTTTCGGGAACCAGCAGGCGCCGCATCTCTTCTTCCAGCCAAGAGAGTTTGCCTTCTTTTTCGAGCTCTTCTGTCAGCCTCAGATAAAGGGAGCCCAGATGGGTCACGTCGGATAAGGCATATTGGAGTTGGGCTTTTGTCAGCGGTCGCAGATCCCAGCGGCTGCGGGACTGGGACTTGTCTATCGTCAGGTCCAGATGCTCCTGCACGATTCCCGCATAACTGATTTGGAAGTGGTTTCCCAACAGCCCCCAGGCGATTTGAGTGTCAAAAACATTGCGAGGGATGAGGCCGAAATAATGGTGCACGATTTCCATATCCTGCAGGCAGGCGTGCAGGACATTGACGCAGGCGGGGCGGTTCAACCGTTCCGCAAGCGGCGTCAAATCCAATCCCGCCAACGTGTCAATGAGGGCGTGGCGCTGGCCGTCGGAAACTTGGATCAGGCATAGCACCGGGTAATAGGTGCGCGTACGGATAAATTCGGTATCCAGTGCCAGCCAGGGGGCCTGGCGGGTTGCATCCAGAAATTTCTGCAGTGCTGCTTGCCGTGCGATCCACACGTCTTTGGGAATGGGGGCGCGGCTCATAAGAGGCAGTATAAAGAATGAATCATGCGACGGGACATCGAAAAAGTTATTTTGATAAAAATGTGCGGGATTTGCTTGAAATCATTACCCTAATTTCCGCAAACAAGCGGAGTATAATGGCAATTTAGTCGCCAAATTCTCTTTTTTTCCAATATGATGAGGTATTCCCCAATACCCGCCAAATTCGCGATATTGCTCGCATTCGCAATCGGGCCCATGGCGCTTGCAGAAGAGGCTCCGATTTCGGATACGCCCCCAGAGATTCCTGTGCAGGAGCCACAATCCGATCAGGAATCATCCCCCACGACGGCAGATAGCCCGCAAATACAGGAGTGGGCAGATCTTCCCTACGTCTATCCCCTGATGCGCATGCGCCTGACGCCGGAGATGCTCCGGGGGCAGTAATGGTATTTGAGAAATCGCGGCTTGTCAGTCATTTGGCAATCATCATTTTGGTTGCGTTGGTGCTGGGCTTGTTTTCACGCTTGAATCCACAGGGCGATTGGATGCCCAGTGTACGCACGGAGCCGATGTTCCAACCGGAGGATTTGCCCCCACTGCAGGTCACGGGGGCAACGGCACAAGAGCCGGATGTGCCTGTGGTGGCTGAGCCGGTGGAAGAAGAGAAGGACAATTCAGAGCCGGTTGTGGAAGAGTCTGAGGAAGTTGTGGAGCCCGTCGAAAGTTCAAAGCCTCCGGAGGAACCACAAATTCAAAACAACGTCAATCTGGAAAGTGAAAAAATACTTTTATTTGAGAAATGGGCGCATGCCCGTCGTCTGTTAAGGCAACGCGATTTGGTCGGCGCGGAAACGGCGTATCTGCAACTGACACAAGAGTGGCCGAAACACCCGGATCTGTTTGGGGAATTGGGAAATATTTATGTGCTGTTAGGCGAGTCGGACAAGGCGCGGAAAATGTTTCATCAGGCCCGCGAATTGCTGATACCGCTAGGGCCGTCTTTGCAGCTGGAGGCGGTGGAGCAGTGGTTGGAGCGTGTTTCTTAGCGGCAGGCCAACAAAACTTCAGTGCTTGTGGAGCATCCAGCGCTGGAAAGTCGTCAGTATCGGGAACAGCAACGGCCAGATGATCAAGCTCGCCAAGCCACTCGACCATAAACTGAGACCGGGATTGGTTTTGAAAAAGGCGATTGACATCAATTGCAGATAGGCCAGATGCAGACTGAGTAGAAGGGCGGCAGGAAAAAGTTTCTGCAGAAAATCAGTGAAGCGCAGCGATTGGTAGAAGCGAGCGCAGAGGAAAACCAGCAGACAATAACTGATGACGTGTGTGCCGAACCAGCTGCCTGCCAAGGCATCGCTCAGCAGCCCGAAGATCCATGCCATGCCAAAGCCAATTTCTCCGGGTCGAGTCAATAACCAGAACATCAAAGTAATCGGAACCCAATGAGGTTGCCAGGGTGCCAGCCACTCGGGCACCGGCAAAACCGTCAGAATGGCGGCGACCAGCAGAGTGCCAAAGGCGGTGAAATGCAGGCGCCAGCCTTTAGGGAGCGTCATCGGTAACACGGTTCCATACCAAAAGCACGATTTGATTGCGGTCCAGATCGGCGCCCGCTTCGACATGGGCCTCAAGAAAGTCACGTCCCGGCAGGGTGACGATTTGCGAAACTTCGCCGACCAGGCGTTGGGCCGGATAGGTGTCGTCCAATCCGGAAGTCACCAGGATGTCGCCGACCTTCAGATCGTTATAACGCGGCACATAGCGCAATTTCAGGTTATGGCCATTTCCGTAGGCCAAATAATAGTCGCCCGTGCGAGCATTGCTCGTGAGGACGGCATGGTCGACATCGGTGACCAGCAACACAGTTGATTGCAGGGGGCCGACCTTGAAGATTTGTCCAACCACGCCCTTCGCGTCTAAAACCGGTTGCCCGACATACACCCCATCCGTACCCCCGCGGTTGATCACGATTTGTTGACGAAAGGAATCGGTATTGATACGGAGCACTTCCGCGCCCAGAGAGCGTGCCATGGTTTTAGGGGGATCCAGCTCCGCGAGAGAGCGCAACCGTTGATTTTCCGCTTCGAGCGCTTGGTACGATAGGATTTGTTGCTGCAGCCGCAGCAATTCGTCGCGCAGATGCTGATTCTCATCCGCCAATTGGTCGGCAGCCCGATAGCGGTCGTACGCCCACTTAAACATTTCCGAGGGCGCGGCCGCGACCATTCCGAGCGTCTGTGCGGTGACACTGATGACGGGGTCGGCATGGGTGACCAGTGCGTAGCGGTAGTCCACGGTCACCAGTGCTCCCGCCAGCACGAGGCTGGCAACGAGTTTGATCCACAGAACGGTGGGTGCGAGAAGAGCGGAGAGATCAGCCATGCGATCTAACCTGCCGGGGCGGCATTACCGAGAATGTTCGATTTGCTCGATGCCATCCTCAAGAAGTTTTCCGCCACCGCGGGCAACGCACAGCAAAGGCTCCGCGGCCGTTGTGACGGGAATCCCGATTTCCTGGCTCAAAAACTCGTCGATGCCGGTGAGCATGGCGCCACCTCCGGTCAAGACGATGCCATGTTCCATGATATCCGAGGTCAGATCGGGGGGAGTGCGGTCGAGCACGGCACGCACCTGGGCCAGAATGTTTTGCAGGGGTTCCTGAAGGGCTTCGTTGACTTCATTACTGTTGATGGTCGCGCTGCGCGGTGTGCCGTCGGCTAAATTGCGGCCTCGAATTTCCTCTTCTTCGATGGTTTGCGGGCGTGACGCATTGCCGATTTTGTGTTTAATTTCTTCGGCGGTGCTTTCGCCGATGAGCATCCCAAAGTTTTGGCGGACGAAATCAATCAGGCTTTGGTTGAAGTGATCCCCGCCGGTACGTGAGGATTCCGCGTGCACGATGTCGCTGAGCGAAAGTACGGCCACCTCTGAGGTGCCGCCGCCAATGTCAAGAATAAAGTGGCCTCGGGGTTCCTTGATGTTAAGACCTGCACCCAAAGCGGCCAGAATCGGTTCTTCGCAGACATAGACCTTGCGGGCTCCGGCGGTTTCAGCGGCACTTTCGATGGCACGCCGCTCCACTTGAGTGGCGCCGCAGGGCACACAAATCAACACCCGTGGACCAATCGAAAGCAGGCGCCGCCGAATGGACTTGCGGATGAAGTGCTGAAGCATTTTTTCGGTCGCGTCGTAGTCCGCAACCACGCCATCACGCAGCGGGCGGATGACTTCGATGTTGTTGGGCGTGCGGCCAATCATCGTCTTGGCTTCCGTGCCGATGGCTTCGATTCGGTGCTTGTCGCGCAGGTCCGCGTATTTGCGGATTGCAACAACGGAAGGTTCGTCCAGCACAATGCCCCGGCCGGGCATATAAACGAGAGTATTGGCTGTACCTAGGTCAATGGCGAGATCGTCGCCAAAAAATTTTTTGAACACGCGGAATCCAGAATAGAAGGCAAGTTAATGTAGCATAAATTTGGGCTCAAGCACTATACTAGGCGCGCATTTTTCGAAAATTGCGCGTAATTCCCGCATCATTGTTTCATGGAGTTAAAAGCAGACGTCATACGGCAGATTGCACAACTGGCAAAGTTGCGGCCTGAACCGGAAGAAGAGGCGCAACTGCTGCAGGATCTCACCGGGATTTTGGAGTTTTTTTCGCAACTGAGCGCAGTCGACACCCAGGGAATTGAACCCATGGCACATCCCCTGCAAGTGACCCAGCGCTTGCGTGAAGATGTGGTGAACGAACCGGATCGACGTGAAGATTATCAGGCCTTGGCGCCTCGGGTACAAGAGGGCTTGTACCGGGTGCCGCGGGTTTTGGAATCGGAATAGCGATGCATGCGAACAGCCTGCTGGAACAGGCGCAGGCACTTGCCTCGGGAGAGATTTCCAGTTGTGAGCTGACGGATTTGTATCTGCAGCGAATCGAAAGTTGCGATTCAAAACTCAATAGTTTCGTTCGTGTTACGCCGGAACAGGCGCGAGCGCAGGCACAAGAGGCGGATCGCCGCCGGGCGGCGGGGGAGGCCCAAGTATTGACCGGAGTCCCCCTGGCGCACAAGGATATTTTCTGTACCCAAGGAGTACAAACCGCGTGCGGCTCGCGGATGTTGGATCAATTCATCGCGCCCTACGATGCGGAGGTGGTGGCTCGCTTTCAAGCGGCAGGCATGGTGATGTTGGGGAAAACCAACATGGATGAGTTTGCGATGGGTTCTTCCAATGAGACCAGTTATTACGGTGCCGTGCGCAATCCCTGGGCGATGTCCCGAGTGCCGGGAGGATCCAGTGGCGGCTCGGCCGCCGCGGTCGCAGCACGTCTGACTCCAGCGGCGACGGCGACGGATACGGGCGGATCGATTCGACAGCCTGCGGCATTCTGTGGCGTGACGGGGCTGAAGCCGACCTACGGGCGTGTTTCGCGTTTCGGCATGGTGGCGTTTGCCTCAAGCCTGGATCAGGGAGGGGTCATTGCTTCAAGCGCTGCGGATTGCGCTGCATTGCTGGAGATCATGGCAGGGTTTGATGAACGTGATTCGACCAGTGTGGATCGTCCCGTGCCAGATTATCGGGCGGCGCTTGCTCAGTCTGTTGAAGGCATGCGGCTGGGGCTGCCCAAAGAATTTTTTGGCGATCAACTGGATGCCGATATGCGGACTTCTCTGGAGGAGGCGGTTCGGTTTTGGGAGGCTCAGGGAGCTCAGGTGCAGGAAATCTCGCTGCCGAATCTGCAGTTGGCGACGCCTGCTTATTACATCATCGCCTCGGCGGAATGTTCCTCGAATTTGGCTCGTTATGATGGCGTGCGCTATGGGCACCGCTGCGCGGAACCCAAGGATTTGGATGATTTGTTCTGTCGTTCGCGTGAGGAGGGTTTTGGAGATGAAGTGCGGCGGCGCATTATGGTGGGAACGTATGCGTTGTCGGCGGGCTATTACGACGCGTACTATCGCAAGGCCCAATGCGTGCGGCAATTAATCAGCCGTGACTTCCAGAAGGCTTTCGAAGAAGTGGACATCCTGGTGGCGCCCGTGACCCCCACGTTGCCGTTTGAGCTGGGTGAAAATACGCAAGATCCGGTTGCCATGTATCTGCAGGATATCTATACCATTCCGGTCAATTTGGCCGGCTTGCCGGGGTTGTCGCTGCCGGTGAAACCGGCGGCGGATCTGCCGGTCGGTCTTCAATTAATTGGAAATTATTTTGATGAAGCTCGACTGCTGGCGATGGCGGCAGCGTGGCAGCAGGAAACAGATTGGCATAGTCGGATGCCGCCGGAGTTTGCATGAGCACTTGGGAGACTGTAATCGGGCTGGAGATTCACGCCCAACTGGCGACGCACAGCAAACTGTTTTCGGCCGCGTCCACTCAGTATGGAGCCGAGCCCAACCGTCAGGCCTGTGGGGTGGATCTGGCACTTCCGGGAGTACTTCCCGTGCTCAATCAGGAAGCGGTCCACATGGCCGTACGATTTGGATTGGCGGTGGGCGCTCGAATCTGTTCTCCGTGTGTCTTTGCCCGTAAAAATTACTTTTATCCCGATTTGCCACGCGGTTATCAAATCAGTCAGTATGAGCAGCCGATTGTGGAAGGAGGAGTAGTGGAAATCGAATTGGCGGAGGGCCAGACACGGCAAATCACTCTGACACGCGCACATTTGGAAGAAGATGCGGGCAAACTGCTGCACGAAAATCAGGCGGGTGAAAGCGCGGTCGATCTCAATCGCGCGGGCGTGCCGCTGATGGAAATCGTTTCGGAACCGGAATTACGCAGTCCCGAAGAGGCCTCGGCGTACATGCGGGCTTTGCATGGCATCGTCACGTACTTGGGTATTTGCGATGGGAATTTGGAGCAGGGCTCTTTCCGTTGCGATGCAAATATTTCATTACGTCGGCCCGGCGATGAGGAGTTGGGGGTGAAAGTCGAACTCAAAAACATCAATTCGTTTCGCTTTGTGGAGCGGGCGTTGCGCCATGAGCAGTGGCGGCAGGCCGAAGCGTTGGAGCGGGGCGAGTCAATTGTTCAAGAAACACGTCAGTACGATGCAGGGGCGGACTGCACGCGACCGATGCGGGCAAAAGAATACGCAGACGACTACCGTTATTTCCCGGATCCGGATTTGCTTCCGGTCATTGTGGACACGGCGATACAGCAGGACATGGCCGCCACGCTGCCGGAGTTGCCGCTGACGCGCAAGCGACGATTGATTGCGGAACAGGACCTGTCGGAAGATTTGGCCAGCCTGCTGACGCAGGACCGCCGTCGGGCCGATTATTTCGAGGCGGTGGTGGCCGCGGGCGCCCGTGGCACCACTGCGGCGCATTGGGTATCTGGTGAAATCCTTGCCCGCATGCGCCGGCATCAGGTGGCGGAAGAGGAACCTCCGGTCACGGCGCAGTCACTGGCGCGTTTGCTGCAGCGTCTGGATGTCGGCGACATCTCAAACAGCGCAGCCCGGGAGGTGTTGGATCGCATGTGGGCGGGCGAAGGCGACGCCGACACCATCATTGAAGCGCAAGGGCTTCAGCAAGTGGGGGCCGGAGAGGAATTGGAGCAATGGATTGCGCAAGTCATCCGTGAGCATCCGGAGGAAGTGGCGCAGTATCGGGAAGGGAAAACCAAACTGCTCGGATTTTTTGTCGGTCAGGTGATGAAGGCATCAAAAGGCAAGGCCAAGCCCCAGGAAGTCAGCGCGCAGCTGCAGAAAAAACTGTCGACTCAATAACCTCGGCGCCGGGCGCTCACGGCGCGTGGCAAGCCTGCCAAATCTTTTAACGTACGCGCGCGCCCCCAGCCGCTTCGCATCACAATGCGCCGACATGCAGCGGCTTGAGTGGCACCATGTTCGAGAAGCAGTTGGCCGTTGCGGCGCGTATGCCGCCGGGCCATCCGGGCAAGACGGGGATAGTGCTGCAGGCCTCGCGCAGAAGCAACCAGGGCATGTCGGGGCTCACGGCGCACTCCAGGAGTTCCAAGACAGGGATCATGCATAGCCACGTAGGGAGGGTTGGCGATAATCAGGTCAAAACGTCTGCGTGGCCATGCGCGGTTCCAATTGCCATGCAGGCAATGCAGGTTTGGCAATCGCAGGCGTAAAACGTTCGTGCGAGCCAGTTGCACTGTAGTGCGGACATGATCAAGGCCTAATATTTGGCAATCCGGTCGTGCCTGGGCGATCGCCAGGGCGATGGCGCCGCTGCCGACACCCCATTCCAGGATATTTGCACGTTTGGGCAAAGCGCGTAACGCATGTTCAACCAGAAGTTCGCTTTCCGGACGCGGGGCGAGAACCTGCGTAGTAAGCCGCAGTTGTAGATCCATGAACCCGCAGGTGCCACAAAGATGGGCGACCGAATACCCGGCCTGGCGTTGACGCACAAGATGCATGCCGCGCGCATATTGCTGGGGACTGAGCGGCCATTGCGGATAAGCCAGCATCCAGGTCAACGGGCGGTCCAGTGCGTGGCTCCACAAATACGCCGCGTCTGTTTTCGGAGAGGGACTGTGCGCGGCGAGTTGCGCGCAGGTGTGCTGCAGCGCCCGACTTAGCGGGACTGCTTCATGCGTCGTCGCCATAGGAGGCCAAACGCAGGGTCTGGTGCTCGCGCCGCAAGGGCTCAATCACGGCATTGAGTTCACCTTCCAGCACTTCTTGAAGCGCATGAAGAGTCAAACCAATGCGATGGTCGGTCACCCGGCTTTGGGGGAAATTGTAGGTCCGGATGCGTTCGGATCGATCGCCACTTCCAATCAGGCTGCGGCGCAGGGCGCTTTCCTCGGCAGTACGGCGCTGTTGTTCCTGATCCAGCAGCCGGGCCTGCAGCAACGATAATGCCTGTTCCTTATTGCGATGCTGTGAACGTTCATCCTGGCATTCCACCACCAGTCCGGTGGGCAAGTGCGTGATGCGCACTGCCGAATCGGTTTTGTTGAGATGCTGTCCTCCGGCGCCGGAGGCGCGAAAGCGGTCAATGCGCAAGTCATCAGGATTGATTTCAATGTGCTCGACAGTGCCGGCGTCGGGAAGCACCGCGACGGTGGCGGCGGAAGTATGAATGCGGCCTTGGGATTCGGTTTGCGGAATACGCTGGACTCGATGGGCGCCCGATTCAAATTTCAGACAGGCATAAACGTGGTCACCGCAAATACGGGCAATAACTTCGCGGAATCCGCCATGATCTCCCTCATTGTGTGAGAGTGTTTCGACGCGCCACCCGCGTTGCTCGGCGTAGCGGCAGTACATGCGGTACAAGTCTCCGGCAAACAAAGCGGCCTCGTCACCTCCGGTTCCCGCCCGAATTTCCAAAAACACATTGCACGAATCATAAGGTTCCGGAGTCAGCAGAGTCTGTTCGATTTCAGCCTCCAGTGCGGCAAGGCGCTCCTGAAGTTGGTTGCGTTCTTCATTGGCCAGCGCGCGTAACGCCTCGTCGCTCTCTTTCTCCAGATCGGTGAGAGTTTCCA
Organism: uncultured candidatus Poriferisulfidus sp.; assembly: GCA_965221375.1. Taxonomy (GTDB): domain Bacteria; phylum Pseudomonadota; class Gammaproteobacteria; order Poriferisulfidales; family Poriferisulfidaceae; genus Poriferisulfidus. The sequence goes on from OZ244883.1 coordinate 888,973, forward strand.
GTTCTTGCTGACAGGCCCGATATTGCTGGTAGCAATCGACCAGCGGCGTCAGATGCGCCAGTTCGCTTGACAGTTTGCGGTAATGCTCGCGGTCGGCCAGAATCTCGGGGTCGGATAAATCTTGCTGAAGGCGGGTGTGTCGTTCGACAGAAGCTTCCAGTTGGGCCTGCAGTGATGCCCTCATGATTGAGGGGGATCGATTCTGAACAAGGTGCGCGCTGCCCGAAGCAGGGCATTGTCGCGGTTTTGGCCGGCCTCATTTAATGATCGGGTTGCAGGATGCATCATGCGATTGCTCAAGGTATGCGCGAGCCACTGCAAAGTTTCGGCGGCGCTGTCGCCGCGCTGCAGGCGCTGTTGGGCTTGAGCCAAGGTGTCGTCACGCATTTGCTGAGCCTGCGCGCGATAATCGCGAATCAGCGTGAAGGCGGATTCGTCGAGAGTACGTTGGGCGTACTCCTCAACGTAGGCCTCGATAATTTCGGCGGCTTCTTGTCGGGCTTGTTCGCGCGACTGCATGTTTTTCTCGACAATCTGGCGCAGATCATCCAGCGTATAAAGGTAGGCGTCCGCCAGTTGTCCCACTTGGGGCTCAATGTCGCGGGGCACGGCCAGATCCACCATGTAGATGGGCTGATGTTTCCGGCATCGCAAGGCCTCTTCGACGGTGCCTTTGCCGAGTACGGGCAGCGGGCTGTCCGTGCAGCTGATGACGATGTCGGCATCGCGCAGGGCATGTTCCATATGCGAGATGGGGATGGCATAGGCGAGTAGTTCCTGGGCGAGTGCCTGCGCCCGCTCAAGCGTGCGGCTGGCAATGGTCAGGTGACCGACCTGGTGGGCCTTCAGGTAGCGGGTGGCCAGACGCGCCGTATCGCCGGCTCCGATCACCAGGGCGCGGCGCTCCTCCAAGTCATCGAAAAACTGGCGCGTCAGTCCCACTGCCGCATGGGCCAGGGAGACAGGATGACGGCTGATCTCGGTGCCACTGCGAACTTTTTTGGCGGCGGCGAAGGTATGCTGGGCCAGTTGTTGAAGCTCGCTGTCCAAAGCGCCGGCCTCATGGGCGTCTCTCCAGGCTTGTTTGAATTGACCCAGAATTTCCGGTTCTCCCAGCACCATGGAATCCAGGCCACTTGCAACATGAATCGCATGACGCAGAGTTGCATCGCCGACATGCTGGTACCAAATGCCATTCAAAATCTCGCGATCAATCTGATGCCAACGGCACAACCAGTCCAAAATGGAATCGGTCTCAGGCAGCCCTTGATGGCTGAGATACAACTCCGTGCGGTTGCAGGTCGACAGAATCAGGGCGCCGTCGACATTGGGCAACGCCGCCAGGTCTTTCAGGGCCGCGCTGAGCGAATCGCGCGTAAAGGCGATCTGCTCGCGCAGGTCAAGATCGGCAGTCTGGTGATTGATGCCGAAGGTTGCCAGTGTCATAATATGTTAGCCGCTGGTATTCAACGCGGAGTTCGCGTGTGCGTTTGATTTTACGACAAAAAATGACGGCCCCCCGGAGATCCGCTGCGATTTCCGCTATCAGTTTGCCCATTGTGGCGCTGTTGCTGACGGCGTGTCAGTCCGTCAGTGAGCGGCCTGCGGCGGTGCCGGAAGCGGAGCAGGAGGGTGTCGCCGAACTGGTTTTCCAGCTGCTGCACGGCGAACTATCGGGCTATGACGGTGATTTTGTCAACGCATTTGAGCGCTATTATCAGGCGTCTTTGCTGACGGACGACCCGGCGATTGCCGCACGGGCAACCGAAATCGCCGTGTGGATGAAAGACTTCGAGCGCGCCCGTCGCGCGGCGGCGCGGTGGTGCGAAATTGTGCCGGAAGCAGGCTCGCCGTGGCGAATAAAAGGTTCCATTCATGCCAGTCTGGGGCAGATTTCCGAAGCCGTGGAAGCGTATGAGCAATCGCTGGGCAAGTCCGAGTCGGGAATGGAAGCGGACATACTGGGCATCGCCAATTCCCTGTCGACCAAGGAAGCACAACCGAAGCGGCTCGAAATTCTGCAGCAGCTGGCGCAACGCCATCCCGAGAATCCTTACGTTTTTTTCCACGTCGCAGTGGCGTACGATCAAAGCGGGAATATCGAACAAGCCTTGGCGGCTGTGCGTCAGGCCTTACGCCACCTTCCGCATTGGACGCGGGTCGTGCGTTTTGAAAGCGAGTTGCTACGACGCATGAATCGGGTCGAGGAGGCAATCGCCACCTTGCGCATGGCTCTAAGACAGCCGACGAATCATCCCCTGCAGTTGCGCCAGGATCTGGCGAATTTATTGGGTGCTACGGGCCAGTATCAGGAAGCCCGTCGTGAATACGAGGAGTTGCTCCGTGTCGATCCCCACAACCCGCATTGGCAGATGCGTTTGGGCTCTTTGGCGCTGGTCCACAACGACTGGGAGGTGGCACACGCGCAGTTTTCGGCTCTCAGCATGAACCGACGCCCGCAGGTGGAAGAGTTGACTCACTATGCGACGCACCTCGATGAACATCGTTCCGATGCCCTTGTTTCTGTTATCTCGGCCGAGGATTTTCCAAAACCCGCTTCCTTGAATTACTCGGTGGGAATGTATTTCCTGGGGCTGCTGGCCGAACAGACCGGGGCGGTCGATGAAGCGCTGGATCACTACTACCGAGTGGAAGAGCACGATTTCTATGGAGTCGATCGCTATTATCAGAAGGCGCGTTTGCGCATTGCCGACTTGCTGTTGTCGCGGGACGAAACCCAGCGTGCGCGTTTGCATCTGCAGGTGTCGCGCGCCGGCAGCCAGGATCGTGAAAACATCGTGCAGTTCTATGCGGCGGAAGCCGATGTGTTATACGGTTTGCGACAGTACGCGGAAGGGTATGCATTACTGACCGAGGCACTGCAGCGCTATCCCGATGACGTGTCGCTGTTATACAGCCGCGCCTTACTGGCAGAGCGGATGGGGAATATCGAGCAACTGGAGCGGGATCTGCAGACGATATTGGCGCGTGATCCCGATCATGCTCATGCTTTGAATGCGCTGGGCTACACCTGGGTGGATCACAGTCGCAATTTGGAACTGGCCTTGGAATATATCGAGCGCGCCTATGCGCAATTGCCCAACGATGGTGCGGTTGTGGACAGTTTGGGCTGGGCCTATTACCGACTGGGTGATCTGCCGCGCGCCGAAAAATTATTGCGCCAAGCGCTGGCACTGCTACCGCAGGGAGAGATTGCAGCCCACCTGGTGGAAGTGCTGTGGATGCAGGGTCAGCACGAAGAAGCGCGCCAGTTGTATCGTGAAGCGGTCGAGCAGTCGCCGGACAACGAAAAACTGTTGCGTCTTGCTCAGCGCTTTTCTTTGTGAATCGCACGATTTTGCTTGTGACCGCAGGGGTGCTCGGCGGATGCGTACCGTTGACGCCGCCGTCTTCCCTGACTGAGGATCAGCAGGCCGCGCAATGGCAGGCGCACGAATCCCGAGTGTCCCAGTTGAGCGACTGGCAGTTGCGTGGGCGTTTCGGCGTGGCATGGCCGGACGGTCAGGTACAAGGCGACATTGAATGGCACCAACGGGGCACGGCATTTGAGTTATCCATGCGCGGACCCTTTGGCCTCAACGCCCTGCACATCCACGGCGATCTGCGAACCCGGCACGCGGAGCTCAACAACGGAAGTCAGCGGATTCAGGGTCCACTGGAGACGTTGATGCGCGAGCATATAGGATTCGTGTTGCCGTTGGAGGAACTCATGCATCTGGTGCGCGGGATTCCCGCACCGGGGCAGCGCGAAGTGACGTTTGATGAACAAGCGCGGGCTGCACGTATCGCGCAAGCAGGCTGGGAGGTGGAGTATCGCAACTACACGTGCTGCGACAAACCGGCATTGCCGGGGCGCGTACGTTTCGCGGGCCCGACCTTGCGCGGCACATTGGCAGTCCGCGAGTGGAAGTACGAATGATACGCCTGCATGCTCCGGCGAAGGTGAATTTTTTTCTGCATGTGACGGGCCGGCGCGCCGACGGTTACCATGAGCTGCAAACCTTTTTTCGATTGATTGACTATTCGGACTGCCTGACCCTTGAGCCGCGAGAGGATAATCGGTTCGAATACGCGGATGACAGCAGCCTGGAGTTTGGAGAGTCCAATTTATGCTTGCGCGCCGCCAAGTTGGCGCACAGCAAATACCCCACAGGGTGTGGTGCGTCAATCTTTTTGAACAAGCGGATTCCGGTAGGAGCCGGCTTGGGAGGCGGCAGTTCGGATGCGGCCGCCGTGCTTCATGGTTTGAACCGGTTGTGGGGTCAGCCGCTGGATTTGGAGACGCTGGCTGAACTGGGACTGGAGTTGGGTGCGGACGTGCCGTTTTTCGTATATGGGCGCAATGCCTGGGCGGAAGGCATTGGCGAAAAGTTGACCTTTTTGGATTGCCCGCCGGGGGTTGCGCTGGTGTTACCGACGCCTGCACCGGTGAGTACGGCGCAGGCATACAAGAGTCTGGAATTGACACAATGGGATGCGCCTATCACAATGAACCGTATGGATGCATACTGGGGGAGTAATGCATTTGAAGGGCTTTTGCGCGAACGGTTGCCGGAAATCGGGGTTCGCCTTGACTGGTTGCGACAACGTTCCCGTGCGGCGCTAAGCGGTTCTGGAGGATCTGTGTTCGCGTGGTTTGATACCCGGCAGCAAGCGGAAACAGTGTTCCAGGCATGCCCGCCGGAGTGGAATGGCCAGATTGCTACCGGCCTTCAATGTTCGCCGTTGTTGGAGCAGAATGCGCAGTAAGGGGTTGTTGGGCCGTCGCCAAGTCAGGTTAAGGCACGGGGTTTTGATCCCCGCATTCGCAGGTTCGAATCCTGCCGGCCCAGCCATTTCGAAGACCAGAGAAAATCAATCATGAGCGACCACGATGACATGATGGTGTTCAGCGGCAACGCGAATTTGCCGCTGGCGCAGAAAATCGTTCAACATCTGAATATCCCCTTGGGCCGCGCCGAAATCGGACGTTTCAGCGACGGGGAAGTCAAGGTGGAGATTTGTGAAAACGTTCGAGGCAAGGACGTTTTCGTGGTGCAGCCCACCTGCCGCCCGACCAATGAAAATTTGATGGAGTTGGCCATCATCGTAGACGCCTTGCGCCGTTCCTCGGCGATGCGCATTACGGTGGCCATTCCGTACTTCGGCTATTCCCGTCAGGACCGGCGTGCCCGCTCGGGCCGAGTGCCGGTTTCCGCCAAGCTGGTGGCCAACATCATTACCGCCTCCGGCGTCGACCGCGTACTGACCATTGATCTGCACGCCGACCAGGAACAGGGTTTCTTTGATATTCCGGTGGACAACATTTATGCCTCACCGGTCCTGATCAGCGATGTATGGCATCAGGGAGCGGAAAATATTTTGACGGTGTCTCCGGACATCGGCGGAGTGGTGCGCGCCCGCGCATTCGCCAAACATTTCGACAGTGATCTCGCCATCATCGACAAGCGGCGCCCGCGGGCCAATGAAGCCGAGATTATGAATGTGATCGGCAAAGGCAAAGTGAAAGGGATGACGTGCATCATGGTGGACGATATGGTGGATACCGCAGGGACCTTGTGCCAGGCGGCAGGAGCTCTGAAAACTCACGGCGCGACTCGAGTGCTGGCCTATGTGACTCACCCGGTACTGTCCGGACGTGCGATTGAAAATTTGGCGCAGTCGCAATTGGACGAACTGGTCGTCACGGATACCATTCCCCTGGATAAAGAAGCTCAGCAGTGTGATCGCATTCGAGTGTTGAGTGTGTCCGAACTGTTAGCGGAATCCATTGCCCGCATTCATCGCAACGAATCCATCAGCAGCCTGTTTATCGAATAAGCGGCATTGGGCACTTGGCAGGTGATCCATGTCCGCCTCGACACTTGAAATCTATTACGGGGACAATCTCCCCATATTGGCGGGCTTGCCGGACGAATCTTTTGATCTGATCTATATCGATCCTCCTTTCAATACGGGGAGAAAACAGTCGCGTACTCAACTCAAAACCGTACGCGATAAGACCGGAGATCGGCAGGGTTTTCAGGGGCAACCGTATCGTTCCACGCGCATGGGCACCCAGGCTTTTGAAGATGTGTTTGACGATTACTTGAATTTTTTGGAACCGCGCCTGCGTGAAGCGTACCGGTTACTGAAAGCGAATGGGTCATTTTTTCTGCATCTTGATTATCGCGAAGTGCATTACTGCAAGGTTTTGCTGGATAAAATTTTTGGGCGCACCTCATTTATGAACGAAATTATTTGGGTCTACGATTACGGGGCACGCTCGACCAAGAGATGGTCACCGAAGCACGACAATATCCTGTGGTATGCGAAAGATCCAAAGCATTACACATACTGCTATTCTGAAGTCCCGCGCATTCCGTATATGGCGCCCGGCCTGGTGACGCCGGAGAAAAGAAAACGAGGAAAAACGGTCACGGATACCTGGTGGCATACGATCGTCAGCCCCACGGGTAAGGAAAAAACCGGCTACCCGACGCAGAAACCGCTGGGGGTTATGGATCGAATCATTCGTGTGCATTCGAAACCGGGCGATCAGGTGCTGGATTTTTTTGCCGGATCCGGCACAACGGGAGAGGCTGCGTTGCAACTCGACCGCCGAGCAGTTTTGATTGACAGCAATGTGGCCGCCATGCGGGTTATGGCCAAGCGTTTGAAGGCGTTTAATCCAGAATGGCACGGTTGGGGTCCGAGTAAAACGAAAAAATAAGTGTTGGCAATAAAACCAAATAAATCATAAGCATGTAAAGCTTTATGGGGACAGAGAAAAATTAATTTTCTTGAAATTCAAATATAAGATTGTTTGAGCCGACTGGTGGCGTAGAATAAAAAATCACAGGTTTACAAGAGATCGTTATTGCGCGGAACGAACATGCAAACCGTATTCCCGGCGGTGCATCAGCGCCCAGCAATTCCGACCCCCGGCACAATCGATGTGTCACCGATTCCGGCGGTAAACGTGGCATGTGTTCCTCAGCTCAGCCCGCTTCGTTATCCGGGGGGCAAAACATGGCTTATTCCCCATATCAGATCTTGGCTTAATCAGATCGCGACCAAGCCGCGATTGCTCATCGAACCCTTCGTCGGCGGTGGAATAGTTTCGCTGACCGCAGTGATGGAAGACCTGGTCGATCGTTGCTTAATGATTGAGATCGATCGAGATGTGGCGGCTTTTTGGCACGCGGCGCTTCAACATGGGCCTGATCTGTGTCAGAAAATACTGCAGTTTGTACCAACGCATGCCCAGGTTGATGCGATCTCTAGGAGCGAATTGAATCATGTAGTTGAACATGGATTTCGAACGTTAGTGCTGAACCGGACAAGACGCGGCGGCATACTGGCCCCTGGGGCATCATTTGCAAAAGCAGGTGAGAACGGCAAAGGAATCGCTTCCAGGTGGTACCCGACAACACTTGTAGGACGAATTCAAGAAATTGTGCGGTACTCCGACCGTATTGCCTTTCTTGAAGGAGACGGAGCCCAATTCCTGGCTACGTCTCTTTCCAGTGATTCCACAGATGTGGCTGTCTTTATTGATCCGCCGTACACCGCTGCCGGGAAGAAGGCCGGCAAACGCTTGTATGCGCACAATGCGATTGATCATCAGCATATATTTGAATTACTTGCTGACAGTTCGGTTGATTTCCTAATGACTTACGATCAGTCTCCGGAAATTATTGAACTTATCGACATGCATGGCTTTAGCGCGGTCCAGGTGGTCATGAAAACAACGCACCATGCTCGTATACCGGAACTTGTAATCACCCGTCATCCAGTATTTCAAGCATGACCATTCGGTATGGCATTGCCGAGTGGTATGGCTTGCCGTTTTCAATTTAAGGATGTAATTGCTTGCCTATACCTTGCGCATGTGCGCTTGGGAAAGAGTCAAAAATTAGTTACAATTAACCGCATAGCACGCATGTGCGACGCCGGTTTCATAACGCGCTGGCGACCGCCATGAAATGCGGGTGTTTTTGGCATTGGAGATAGGGGTTTTTCTCCGATGCAGGTTATCTTTACTTTGCTTTTTTGTGCTATAATTGCAAGTCGAATTCGACGGGTCAGCCCCCAAGCCCGGGTGCTGGCCTGTTTTACATTTATAGATGGATATTGATGCGGCCCTGAGACAATGGCAACAATCAATCAATTGGTGCGCAAGCCGCGCAAGCGCCCAGTTAGTAAAAGCAATGTGCCGGCACTCATGCGTTGCCCTCAACGACGCGGGGTTTGTACGCGCGTCTATACCACTACTCCTAAAAAGCCCAATTCCGCACTGCGCAAAGTAGCGCGCGTGCGTTTGACGAACGGTTTCGAAGTCACCAGCTATATCGGTGGCGAAGGCCACAATCTCCAAGAACATTCGGTCGTTCTCATTCGTGGAGGACGAGTCAAGGATTTGCCCGGTGTCCGCTATCACACCGTGCGAGGCAGCCTTGATACGCATGGAGTAGCGGATCGCAGACAAGCACGTTCCAAATACGGGGCCAAGCGGCCTAAAGCCAGCGGTTAAACCGCCCAACTCCAGGAGTTCCAGCGATGCCTCGCCGCCGCGACGTTCCCGAGCGACCGCCGGAACCCGATCCTAAATACGGCAAGGTTCAGCTGAGCCGTTTCATCAACGCGCTGATGCGTGACGGCAAGAAATCCGTGGCCGAGCGCATCTTGTATGACGCGTTGGACCGCATTGCCAGTGTGCGCGGTGGCGAGCCGACAGCTGTGTTGGAGCAGGCTTTAGAGAACGTGCGCCCCCCGGTGGAAGTCAAATCACGTCGGGTGGGTGGGGCGACCTACCAAGTACCGGTTGAAGTACGTCCGCAGCGTCAGGAAGCGCTGGCGATTCGCTGGATTATCGAGTCGGCGCGCAAGCGTTCGGAGACTTCCATGAAGCGGCGCCTGGCTGGAGAGTTGATGGATGCGGCCGACCGCAAGGGCATCGCCATCAAAAAACGTGAAGACACGCTGAGCATGGCCGAATCCAATCGGGCCTTCTCGCATTACCGCTGGTAACTTGTGATGACCCGCGAAACACCGCTCGACCTCTATCGCAATATCGGCATCATGGCCCATATTGACGCGGGTAAGACCACCACCACCGAGCGCATTCTGTTCTATACCGGCATCTCGCACAAGATTGGTGAGGTGCATGACGGGGCGGCCGTCATGGATTGGATGGAGCAGGAGCAGGAGCGCGGAATCACTATCACTTCAGCGGCGACGACATGCTTTTGGAGCGGCATGGCGCGCCATCTGAAAACGCACCGCATCAACATTATCGACACCCCGGGACACGTAGATTTCACGATCGAAGTGGAGCGTTCTTTGCGCGTACTGGATGGCGCCTGCGCGGTCTTCTGCGCCGTTGGCGGTGTCGAGCCGCAATCCGAAACGGTTTGGCGCCAGGCCAATCGCTATGAAGTGCCGCGGCTGGCATTCGTCAACAAAATGGACCGTGCCGGTGCGGATTTCTTCCGCGTCGTCGAGCAGATTCGCGAACGTCTGCAGGCGGTGCCGGTGCCGGTGCAAATCCCGATCGGAGCTGCGGATACATTCAAGGGAGTTGTCGATCTCATTGATCAGAAAGCGATTTTTTGGAACGAAGACGACATGGGCGCCACGTTTGAAGCCCGAGAGGTTCCGGAGGAACTCCAGGAACTCACTGCGCAATGGCGTGACCAGATGATTGAAATGGCCGCAGAAGCCAATGACGAGTTGATGGAAAAGTATTTGGACTCCGGTGAATTGACTCCCGATGAGATCCGCGCCGGATTACGCGGCCGCACACTGGCCAGTGAAATCGTGCCGGTGCTGTGTGGTTCCGCATTCAAGAACAAAGGCGTCCAGGCCATGTTGGATGCGGTCGTGCACTACCTGCCGTCGCCTCTGGATGTGCCGGCGATTAAAGGGGAATTGGAGAATGGTTCGGAAGGGCTGCGGCGCGCGGATGATGAGGAGCCTTTTGCGGCGCTGGCGTTTAAAGTTGCAACGGACCCGTTTGTAGGGACGCTGACTTTCTTCCGGATGTATTCGGGCGTCTTGAACTCGGGCTCGCCCGCTTTGAATCCGGGCAAGTCCAACAAGGAGCGCATTGGCCGTATTCTGCAGATGCATTCCAATCGCCGCGAGGAAATCAAGGAAGTGCGTGCCGGTGATATCGCGGCGGCAGTCGGTTTGAAGAACGTGGCGACTGGCGACACCTTGTGTGCCGTCAATGACGTGATTACTTTGGAGCGTATGAGTTTTCCGGAGCCGGTCATTTCCGTGGCCGTCGAGCCGAAAACCAAGGCCGACCAGGAGAAAATGGGAGTCGCTTTGCAGAAGTTGGCGCAGGAAGATCCGTCGTTTCGCGTCTCCTCGGACGAGGAGTCGGGACAGACCATTATTTCGGGCATGGGCGAGTTGCACCTGGAAATCATTGTCGATCGACTACGTCGCGAATTCAGTGTCGAGGCGAATGTGGGCGCACCCCAGGTTAGTTATCGGGAAACCATCCGCAAGCCGGTCGAGCAGGAAGGGCGTTTCGTACGGCAAACCGGTGGGCGCGGGCAATATGGCCACGTGTGGCTACGCATTGAGCCTCAGGATCCGGGGTCCGGCTACATTTTTGAAAGCAAAATTGTGGGGGGCGCGGTCCCCAAGGAATACATTCCGGCAGTGGGCAAAGGAGTGGCCGAACAGATGCAAAATGGCGTTATTGCCGGTTATCCGGTGGTGGACGTGCGTGTCACCCTCTATGACGGCTCGTTTCATGAAGTGGACTCTTCGGAAACCGCTTTCAAAATTGCCGGTTCGATGGCTTTTCGGGATGGTGCACAAAATGCCAGCCCGGTGTTACTGGAGCCAATCATGAAAGTTGAAGTGGTGACCCCGGAAGATTACATGGGCGATGTGGTGGGAGACATCAATCGCCGTCGGGGCATCGTCGGCGGGATGGAAGATTCGCCTGGCGGCAAGATCATACGGGCGGAAGTGCCGCTCAAGGAAATGTTTGGGTACGCCACCGACCTGCGTTCTGCAACACAGGGGCGGGCGACCTATTCGATGGAATTTAACAAATACGCGGAAGTCCCGGGCAATATTGCCGAAACGGTGGTTTCCCGCAGCCAACACTAGTTCGGAGGACCCGATCATGGCGAAGGAGAAGTTTGAACGCACGAAACCGCATGTCAATGTGGGGACGATCGGTCATGTGGATCATGGCAAGACGACCTTGACGGCGGCGTTGACGAAGGTGATGTCGTCGGAGCACGGCGGCGAAGTGCGCGAGTATGCGCAGATTGACAACGCCCCGGAAGAGCGCGAGCGCGGAATCACCATTGCGACGGCTCACGTGGAGTACGAGTCGCCGGCGCGTCACTATGCGCATGTGGACTGCCCGGGCCATGCGGATTATGTGAAGAACATGATTACCGGCGCGGCGCAGATGGACGGAGCGATTCTGGTGGTCAGCGCGGCGGACGGTCCGATGCCGCAGACGCGGGAGCATATTCTGTTGGCGCGTCAGGTCGGGGTGCCGCACATTTTGGTGTATTTGAACAAGGCGGACCAGGTGGATGACGCGGAGTTGCTGGAGCTGGTGGAGATGGAAGTGCGGGAGTTGTTGTCGCAGTATGATTTTCCGGGCGATGACACGCCGGTAATCGTCGGTTCAGCGTTACGGGCGTTGGAAGGCGACACGGGGGATCATGGCGAGGCGTCGGTACGGGCGCTGGTGGAGGCGATGGACGAATATATTCCGGAGCCGGAGCGTGCGATTGACGGGGCATTTTTGATGCCGGTGGAGGATGTGTTTTCGATTTCGGGTCGCGGCACGGTAGTGACGGGTCGCGTCGAGCGTGGCGTGTTGAAGGTCGGCGAGGAAGTGGAGATTGTCGGGATTCGCGACACCCAGCAGACGACGTGCACGGGCGTGGAGATGTTTCGCAAGTTGCTGGACGAAGGTCGAGCCGGCGACAACATTGGCGCACTGTTGCGCGGGACGAAGCGCGAGGAAGTAGAGCGCGGCCAGGTGTTATGTCGACCGGGTTCAATCACGCCGCACACGGACTTTGAGGCGGAGGTGTATGCGTTGTCGAAGGATGAAGGTGGACGTCACAAGCCATTTTTCAGCGGTTATCGTCCGCAGTTTTATTTTCGAACGACGGACGTGACGGGCGCGGTGGAACTGCCGTCGGGGACGGAGATGGTGATGCCGGGAGACAACGTGTCGATGAAGGTATCGCTGGGCGCGCCGATTGCGATGGAAGACGGGTTGCGTTTCGCAATTCGCGAAGGCGGTCGCACAGTCGGGGCCGGCGTCGTCTCCAAGATCATCAAATAAAACCGCATAACGTTACCGGATAGAGATCATGGCCGCTGCAAAAGGAACTCCCGAGCGTAAAGCCGCCGCCAAAAAAGCGGCAAGCGCGAAGAGTGCATCGGGCCAAGCCAAAGCCTATAGCAGTTTGCGTTTGCGGCTGAAGGCATTTGATCATCGTCTGGTCGATCAGTCGGCTCGTGAAATCGTGGAAACGGCTCGCCGCACGGGGGCCAAAGTACATGGGCCGATTCCGTTACCGACACGCAAAGAGTTGTATACGGTACTGATTTCCCCGCATGTCGACAAGGATGCCCGTGATCAGTATGAGGTACGTACGCACAAGCGGGTAATCGATATCGTCAACCCGTCCGAAAAAACCGTCGATGCGCTGATGAAGCTGGATTTGCCGGCCGGCATCAGTGTGCAGCTGAAATAGGTCCTCTCCCATGAGTCTCGGAATCATTGGCACGAAGTTGGGCATGACGCGCGTGTTTCGAGACACGGGGGAATCAGTCCCGGTGACTTTGGTGGCCGTAGATGCAAACCGCGTCGTGAAAATCAAAACGCCAGAGACGGACGGCTATACAGCTGTGCAGGTGGCTTTTGGCTCGCGTCCTGCAAAGCGGATGCCGAAGGCATTGCTGGGTCAAGTCAAAAAAGCGGGCCTGGAGACGGTTCGCGGCCTTATGGAATTTCGTATGGAAGCCGAGGCCGAGATGCCGGAAGTGTCTTCCGAAGTGAAAGCGGATGTGTTCGAAGCGGGTCAGAAAGTCAATGTCAGCGGCACGACGATCGGTAAGGGATTTGCGGGCACGATCAAACGCTACAACTTCCGAGGCCAGGATCGCTCGCACGGCAACTCTCTCTCGCATCGGGTGATGGGGGCAACTGGACAATGCCAGTTTCCCGGCCGAGTCTTCAAGGGCAAAAAAATGCCGGGCCGCATGGGCGGTAAACGGGCCACCCAGCGCAACCTTGAGATTGTCCAGGTCGATGCCGAGCAGCAACTGATTTGGATTCGCGGATCCATTCCCGGGGCGACGGGCGGCCGAGTCGTTGTGCAGCCGGTGCAGTAAGGGATCGAGCCATGCAAATCGAAGTGCGCGACACCAAAGCCACCATGACCGTGGCGGACGAATGCTTTGATGCGACGTATCGTGAGGCGCTGGTTCATCAAGTGGTGGTGACGTATGCGCAACGAGGTCGGCAAGGCGATGCCGCACAGAAAAATCGCGCGGCAGTTCGCGGCGGCGGCGCCAAACCGTGGCGTCAGAAAGGCACCGGTCGAGCTCGAGCCGGTTCCATCCGCTCGCCTTTGTGGCGAGGGGGCGGGGTGACTCATCCTTCCAGCAAGCGCATCTATAACCCGAAACTGAACAAAAAAATGTATCGGCAGGCCATGCGCTCAATTTTTTCCGAATTGTTGCGCCAGGGACGTCTGCATGTCATCGAGGAATTCACGCTGACCGAGCCGAAGACGCGGATCGCGCATGAAAAATTAGCGCAATTGGGATTGAAAAGCGCGCTGATTCTGGTCGACAAAATGGATGAGAATGTATTTTTGGCGATACGCAACATGCCGCATTTCGATGCGTGTGAGGCGACCGCCGCCGATCCGGTCAACCTGTTGCGCTACGAACAGGTGGTGGCGACTCGGGCGGCTCTGAATCAGATCGAAGCACGTTTGGGAGGGGAAGCATCATGAGTTTGCTGGGCAAGCTCAAGGGCTTGGTTTCTTCCAAATCGAAGCCGGAAGAGAAAAAGCCTGAGGCTCCCAAACCGGCGGCCAAACAGGCGGAACAACCAACCCCTGCCGCTCCTAAAGCTGCGGAGAAGCCGGTTGCGGCGAAGCCTCCGAAAGCGGCAGTCAAAGAGGTCACGTATTCCGAAGAACGTTTAGCGCAAATTGTGCAGATGCCGCATGTGTCGGAGAAATCTGTGCAGCAGGCGCAGAATCAGCAGCACACATTTGTCGTATTGAGAGATGCGACCCGCGGGGAAGTCAAAGCGGCGGTGGAGCTGATGTTCGAAGTTGAGGTCGAAGAGGTGCGCATGGCCAATGTGCGCGGCAAGCAGGTACGCAACGGCACGCGCTCCAATTGGCGCAAGGCGATGGTGCGTCTCGCTCCGGGACAGAACCTTGACACAGGCGAGGTGGGCGCATGACGATTGTCAAGGCACGGCCGACTTCTCCGGGACGCCGCTTTCGCGCCAGCGTCCGTACGGAAGGATTGCATCGCGGGCAGCCCTATCGGCCCCTTGTGTGCGGCAAATCGAAAACAGGCGGGCGCAACAACCAGGGCCGCATTACGACGCGCCACATTGGGGGCGGTCACAAGCAGCGTTATCGCATCATTGATTTTCGTCGCAACAAGGACGGCATTACCGCCAAAGTTGAGCGTCTGGAATATGATCCCAATCGCAGCGCTCACATTGCGCTGTTGCTGTATGCCGATGGTGAGCGGCGCTACATCATCGCGCCTGAAGGATTGAAAGTGGGCATGGAGGTGCTGTCGGGGGACAAAGCGCCCATTGGACCGGGCAATTGCCTGCCGTTACGGAATATGCCCGTCGGTATTGTGGTGCACTGTGTGGAATTGCGACCGGGGGGTGGCGCAAAACTGGCTCGCAGCGCGGGCGCCCAAGTGCAGTTGCTGGCCCGCGAGGGAGCCTATGCGACGTTGCGGTTGCGTTCGGGAGAAGTGCGCAAGGTGCTGGCGGAATGCCGAGCAACGGTCGGCGAGGTCGGTAATGCCGAACATTCGTTGATCAAGCTGGGCAAGGCCGGTGCGAAACGTTGGCGAGGCGTACGCCCGACAGTTCGAGGCGTGGCCATGAATCCGGTGGACCATCCGCATGGAGGGGGTGAGGGAAAAACCTCTGGTGGGCGTCATCCGGTGACGCCGTGGGGAGTGCCGACCAAAGGTCACAAGACCCGGCACAACAAACGAACCAGTCATTTAATTATCCGCCGTCGGCGCAAGAAACGGTGATGCAATGCCACGTTCATTAAAGAAAGGTCCATTCGTCGACCACCACCTGATGGCCAAAGTGCTGGCGGCCGTGGAAAACAACGATCGTCGTCAGATCAAGACCTGGTCGCGCCGTTCCATGATCATCCCCGAGATGGTCGGCTTGACCTTGGCCGTTCATGACGGACGCCGGCATGTCCCGGTGTTGATCAATGAAAACATGGTGGGACACAAACTGGGCGAGTTCGCGCTGACGCGAACTTTTCGACAACACTCCGGAGACCGCAAGGCGAAAGTCTGATGGAAACTCGTGCCGTTGCCCGCAATCTTCGGATCAGTCCGCGAAAATGCCGGCTGACTGCGGATCAAGTACGCAATCTGCCTGTCGGCGAAGCGCTGGAGATTTTGCGCTTTTCGCCGCACAAGGCGGCGCAGCTGATGAGCAAGGCATTGGAATCGGCCTTGGCCAATGCGGAGCACAACCAGGGCGCGGATATCGATTTGCTGCGGGTGCACCGAGTTACCGTTGATGAAGGCAAGGTCTTCAAGCGGTTTCGTCCACGGGCGCGCGGTCGGATCGGCCGGATTATCAAACGTACAAGCCATATCACCATCGTGTTGAGCGACGGGCAGGAGTAACGCATGGGACAGAAAGTTAATCCAATCGGATTTCGACTCGGCGTGATGACCGACTGGAATTCGCACTGGTATGCGGAAGGTCAAGAGTATCGCGACCAGCTCCGCAACGATCTGATGGTGCGCGAGTTTCTGCGCAACAAACTGTCGCAGGCGTCGGTCAGTCGCATTCAGATTGAGCGTCGCAACGATACGGCTGAGATCACCATTCACACGGCGCGTCCCGGTATTGTCATCGGCAAGAAAGGCAACGACATCGAAATTTTGCGCCGCGAAGTGGCGCAGATGATGAACCTTGGCCTAGGCATGGTCAAAGTCAACATTGAGGAGATTCACAATCCGGAAGTCGACGCCCACCTGGTGGCGGAGAGTGTGGCCCAACAGTTGGAAGGGCGCATCATGCATCGTCGGGCGATGAAACGGGCGGTACAGAACGCCATGCGGTTGGGGGTGCAGGGCATCAAGTTGAATGTGGCCGGTCGCCTCAATGGGGCGGACATTGCGCGCAGCGAATGGTATCGGGAAGGTCGCGTGCCGCTGCATACCTTGCGGGCGGATATCGACTACGGTTTTGCCGAGGCTAATACCACTTACGGAATTATCGGCGTCAAAGTCTGGATCTTCAATGGCGAAGTGGGGGGCTTGGAAGGAGCCTCCAACAAAA
The DNA here is from genome assembly GCA_965221375.1 of uncultured candidatus Poriferisulfidus sp. Classification (GTDB taxonomy): domain Bacteria; phylum Pseudomonadota; class Gammaproteobacteria; order Poriferisulfidales; family Poriferisulfidaceae; genus Poriferisulfidus. The sequence continues at coordinate 905,567 of OZ244883.1, forward strand.
CCAAGGGCAAGGGCAAATAAGGGAGCAAGACGATCATGATGCAGCCCAAGCGCACGCGCTATCGCAAACAGCAAAAAGGCCGTAATCGCGGCTTGTCCCTGCGTGCGAATAAAGTCAGCTTCGGGGAATATGGTTTGAAAGCCACCACCAGCGGACGAATGACTTCTCGTCAGATTGAGGCTGGACGCCGGGCGTTGACCCGACACATCCGCCGCGGCGGAAAGATATGGATCCGCATTTTCCCGGATGTGCCGGTGACGAAAAAGCCTTTGGAGTCACGTCAGGGCAAAGGCAAGGGCAACGTGGAGTATTGGGTGGCCAAGATTCAGCCGGGCCGGATGCTGTATGAGATGGAAGGCGTGAATGAAGATTTGGCGCGTGAGGCGTTTCGCCGCGCCGCGTCCAAATTGCCGGTCCAAACTGTTTTCACTCGTCGGACTTTAGCCTAATGGATATTCAAGCGATGCGCGGCAAGGATGAAGCGGAACTGCAAGCCGAGTTGGTGCGGTTGCGCCGGAGTCAGTTTGAACTGCGCATGCAGTGGCGTGCCGGACAATTGGCGCGCAACCACCAGTTGAAAGAAACGCGGCGCGATATCGCCCGGATTAAAACATTGCTGACCGAACGGCAGGCAGGAGCAAAATCATGAGCGACAAAATCCGTTCCGTAATCGGCAAGGTGGTCAGTGACCGTATGGACAAGACGGTCGCGGTGCTGGTCGAGCGTCAGTTGCGTCACCCGCTGTATGGCAAGTACGTGCGTCGTTCGAGCAAGATATTGGCGCATGACGAAGGCAACCAGGCACAGATAGGCGACCGGGTTCGGATTCGCGAATGCCGTCCGCATTCCAAGCGTAAGGCTTGGGAGGTTTTGGAAGTCCTGGGTTCAGAGGGAGCGGGGTCATGATTCAGGTCGAATCGATGCTCGATGCGGCCGACAACAGCGGGGCTCGCAAGGTGCAGTGCATCAAAGTACTGGGCGGTTCGCGGCGGCGCTATGCCCGTATCGGCGACATCATCAAGATCAGCGTCAAGGATGCAATTCCGCGCGGCAAGGTGCGCAAGGGGGAAGTGCTCAATGCCGTAGTCGTGCGCACAGCCTATGGCGTGCGGCGGCGCGACGGTTCCTTGATTCGCTTTGATCGCAATGCGGCGGTGTTGCTGAATAACCAGCTGCAGCCGATTGGCACACGCATTTTCGGGCCGGTGACGCGCGAACTGCGGACCAGTAAATTCATGAAAATTATTTCACTGGCGCCCGAGGTGCTGTGAGGTCGTTATGAATCGGCTGCGCAAAGGTGACACCGTCATTATCACTTCCGGCAAAGAGCGGGGCCGGCAGGGCACGGTCCTGCGCATATTGACGGACGGGCGCGTGCTGGTGGAAGGTTTGAACTTGGTCAAGCGCCACACCAAAGCTCAGCCGCAGTTGGGTCAGCCAGGGGGCATCATTGAAAAAGAAGCACCGTTGGACGCTTCCAATGTGCAGTTGTACAACCCGATCACCAAGCGTGCGGACCGGATTGGTTATCGCATGTTGGAAGACGGTCGCAAAGTGCGCTATTTCAAATCCAACAACGAAGTGGTGGACGTGTAGGGGTGCTCATGGCTCGTTTAAAAACCTTGTACGAACAGGAGCTGCGCCCGCGTTTGCAGAAGGAACTCGGGGCACAAAGCCCGATGGCTGTCCCGCGCCTGGAGAAAATCACGCTCAACATGGGGTTGGGAGCGTCGGCTCGCGACAAGAAGATTTTGGAGGCGGCTTTGGATGATTTGTACCGCATCACCAGTCAAAAGCCGGTCATTACCCGGGCGCGCAAGTCCGTGGCAGGCTTCGCCATTCGTGAAGGCTGGCCGGTCGGCTGTCGCGTTACTCTGCGGCGCACGGTCATGTATGAATTTTTGGACCGACTGATCAACATTGCCATTCCGCGAATGCGTGATTTTCGAGGCCTTCCCAAGCGCGCCTTTGATGGCCGTGGCAATTACAGTCTGGGAATTCCGGAGCAGATGGTGTTTCCGGAAATTGAATACGACACGATTGAACAAATGCGAGGTTTGAATGTGACGATCACAACGAATGCCCGCGATGATGAGCAGGCACAAGTGCTGCTGAGTGCTTTTAACTTCCCACTGCGAGGTTGAGATGGCAAAAGTCAGCATGGTTCAACGCGATCTGAAGCGGGCACGCATCGCCCGGCGTTATGCCCGACGCCGTGCCGCGGTACTGGCCGTCATCAAGGATCCCAACAGCACGCTGGAGCAGCGCATGGCTGCGCAGACGGCGCTGCAGAAAATGCCTCGGGATGCATCCCCGGTGCGTCAGCGCAATCGCTGCGCGATTACCGGACGTCCCCGCGGCTATTACCGACGCTTTGGCCTGGGGCGCAACAAACTGCGCGAGGCCGCCATGCGCGGTGATGTGCCGGGCCTGACCAAGGCCAGTTGGTAGGAGAAACTCATGAGCATGCAGGATCCGATTGCAGACATGCTGACACGCATTCGTAATGCCCAGCAGGCGCGGCACGAAACGGTGGAGATGAGCCACTCCAAGCAGCGCGAAGCCCTGGCCCGCGTGTTGCGTGAGGAAGGCTATATCGCGGCTGTCGAAATAGTCGAAGAAAAGCCACGCAACTCTTTGAAAATAAGCCTTAAATATGACAATGGCCAACCCGTCATTCAGCGCTTGAAGCGTGTGAGTCGCCCCGGGTTACGCATTTATCGCAGCGCCCGAGATCTTCCTTGGGTGCGCGGCGGATTGGGGTGTGCCATTATCTCGACTTCGCATGGGGTCATGGGCGACCATGAGGCACGAAAAAGCGGCTACGGCGGCGAAGTCCTGTGCACGGTTGAATAGAGCGCGTCATGTCCCGAATTGCCAAACGTCCCATTCCTCTGCCGGAGCAGGTTGAGGTGACCATTGCCGGCCAGACGTTGACCGTCAAAGGGCCGAAGGGGGAATTGTCTTTACAGGTGGTCGAGCCGGTGACGGTGCGCGAAGAGGACCGCACCGTGTATTTCGATGCGCCTTCCTCGGCCAATATGCTGGCCGGCACCATGAATGCATTGTTTGCATGCAACGTCAAGGGAGTCAAGGAAGGCTATACCAAAAAACTGGAGTTGATCGGGGTTGGTTATCGGGCGCAGATGAGAGGCACGGATTTGAACTTAAGCTTGGGCTTTTCGCATCCCGTGCTGTACAAAGCGCCGAAAGGCGTGACACTGGAGACGCCGAGTCAAACGGAAATCGTGGTTTCCGGGATCGACAAGCAAAAGGTCGGTCAGGCGGCGGCAGATATTCGTGCATATCGTCCGCCGGAACCGTACAAAGGCAAAGGAGTGCGCTATAGCGGCGAACAGGTCCTGCGCAAGGAGGCGAAGAAGAAATGAGCGATGTGGCTCGCACTCGTCAGCAGCGTTCGCGTCGTGTGCGTACGCGGCTGGTCGATACCGACCGTCATCGACTGACGGTGCATCGCACCTTGCAGCACATGTATGCGCAAGTGGTCAGCCCTGACGGCGGGACCGTCATTGCGCAGGCATCCACGCTGATGCCGGAGTTGCGCAAGAAGTTGAAAAAAACCGGTGACCGGCAAGCGGCCGAACAAGTTGGGCGCCTGATTGCGGAACGGGCGCAGGCAGCCAATGTCGAAACCGTATGGTTTGATCGGGGACGTTTCCGCTACCACGGGCGTGTCCGTGCTTTGGCTGACGCAGCCCGGGCTGCCGGATTGAAATTTTAAGGAGCGTGTGATGGCGACGAACTTGGAAGTGCTGCAAGGCAGCGAGGAACTGGTCGAGAAAATGGTCGCGGTCAACCGCGTGGCCAAAGTGGTCAAAGGCGGTCGGCAGTTCGGCTTCACGGCGCTTACCGTCGTAGGCGACCGAAATGGTCGCGTGGGCGTGGGCTACGGGAAGGCACGTGAGGTGCCTTTGGCCATTCAAAAGAGCTTGGAAAAAGCGCGGCGTGGCATGGTCTCCATACCTTTGCGAAACGGCACCTTGTACTATTCCGTGACCGGCACACATGGGGCGGCAAAGGTCTTTATGCAGCCGGCGGCCGAAGGTACTGGCATTATTGCCGGAGGCCCGATGCGCGCGGTTTTCGAAGTGCTTGGAGTGCACAACGTTCTGGCCAAATGCATCGGTTCGCGCAACCCCATCAATACCGTTTACGCGACTCTCCAGGGCTTGCAGTCGATCCAGTCGCCCAAAGAAGTGGCGCAGAAACTGGGGCGTCCGGTCCGTGAAATCAAGGAGCGCATGCAGTGGCAGGAAGACTGAAAATCACCCTGGTCAAAAGCCTGATTGGGCGGTTGCCGAAGCACCGTGCCAGCGCTAGAGGTTTGGGTTTGCGCCGGCTGCAGCAGACGGTGGAAGTCGAGGACACGCCACAGAATCGCGGCATGGTTCGGCAAATTCAATATTTGCTCAAAGTGGAGGAAGGCTGATGCGTCTCAATACGTTGACTCCGGCTCCGGGCAGCCGCCGGGCGCGCAAGCGCGTCGGGCGTGGGACTGGCAGCGGCATGGGAAAAACCGCAGGGCGGGGCCATAAAGGGCAAAAATCACGTTCGGGCGGGTATCACAAGGTCGGCTTTGAGGGCGGCCAGATGCCGCTGCAGCGCCGCCTGCCCAAGACAGGGTTTTCTTCGCGTCGGGAACCGGTCGCGGAGGTGGGAACCGCGCGTCTGGAGACCTTGCCGGATACCCACGTTACAGTGCAGGCACTGCAGACGGCCCGGCTGGTGCCCAGTCGTGCCCAGCGCATCAAGATTATTTTGAAAGGCGAGTTGACTCGGGCGTACACAATCGAAGGAGTGGCAGTCTCCCGGGGCGCACGTGCGGCGATTGAAGCCGCGAAGGGCGAAATTCGCGAATAGGCAATCCCATGGCACCGCCCAAACAAGCTTCTCCGTACTCGGAACTGCGCCAGCGCATCCTGTTTGTGGTGGGGGCGCTGATCGTCTATCGGATTGGCACTTACATTCCGGTGCCCGGTATCGATCCGAGTGCCTTGGCGCGATTTTTTGAGGAGCAGGGCGGCACGATTATCGATCTGTTCAATATGTTCTCGGGCGGAGCGCTGGAGCGGCTCAGCATTTTGGCGCTGGGCATCATGCCTTACATCTCAGCCGCCATCATCATGCAGCTGATGACGGCTGTGATCCCAAGCCTCAAGGAGTTGCGCAAGGAAGGAGAGCAGGGACGTCGTCAAATCACTCAGTACACCCGCTATGGCACGTTGGGCTTGGCGACACTGCAGGCGGGAGGCGTGTCCGTGGCGCTACAGAGCCAGGGAATCGCACTTTATACCGGTTATGGATTTGCCTTCACGGCTATCGTCACGCTGGTGACCGGCACCATGTTTCTTATGTGGCTGGGTGAGCAAATCACCGAGCGCGGCATCGGCAACGGCATCTCCCTGATCATCTTCAGCAGCATTGTGGCCGGGTTGCCGACCGCGGTGGGCGGCACGTTGGAGCTTGCCAGCACCGGCGAACTTTCTTCCGCGCTGGTAGTACTTCTGTTTGCCCTGGTGGTGGCCATCACCGCGTTTGTGGTCTTCATCGAACGGGGCCAGCGGCGCATCACGGTGAACTATGCGCGTCAGCAGCAGGGGCGTCGCGTGGCGGTCCAGTCGACGCACTTGCCGTTTAAATTGAATATGGCCGGGGTGATTCCGCCGATTTTTGCATCCAGCATTATTTTGTTTCCAGCCTCTTTCGGACGGTGGGCCGGCTCGACCGAAGGGATGGGCTGGCTGCGGGACTTGTCGTCCACTTTGGCGCCGGGGCAGCCACTGTATGTGATGTTCTATGCGCTCGCCATCATATTCTTTTGCTTTTTCTATACGGCCCTGGTCTACGACTCGCGGGACACGGCAGACAATTTGAAACGTTCGGGGGCTTTTATTCCCGGGATTCGTCCGGGCGAGAAAACCGCGCAGTACATCGATACGGTGATGACCCGTCTGACGGCTGTCGGCGCGTTATATATCGTTTCGGTCTGCCTGCTGCCCGAGTTCCTGATTTTGGGATTGAATGTGCCCTTTTATTTTGGGGGCACGTCATTGCTGATTATTGTGATCGTGGTGATGGATTTTATTTCCCAACTGCAGACCCACATGATGTCGCACCAGTATGAAGGCCTTCTCAAAAAGGCCGAAGCACGTGGTGCGCGTCCTCGAAGCCTTTTACGATAGGAGGAATCGCGGTGAAAGTACGAGCTTCAGTCAAGCGGATTTGCCGCAACTGCAAAATTGTTCGGCGCAACGGGGTTGTGCGGGTGATTTGCAAGATACCTCGACACAAGCAGCGTCAAGGCTGATTGTGTCTTATCAGGTAAAATAGCCCACTTTTACGCAACCGCAGAAAATGGCACGAATTGCTGGCGTCAACTTACCGGATCACAAGCACACGGTGATCGCGCTTCGCTCCATTTACGGGATGGGGGCGACCCGTGCTGCGCAGGTATGCGCGGCGTGCTCCATCAACCCGGCCGAGCGCTTGGGGAAACTGGATGAGACGCAGTTGAGCGCCTTGCGCGAAGCGGTGACGTCGTACACCATTGAAGGCGACTTGCGCCGCGAGACGGCCATGAGTATCAAGCGCCTGATGGATCTGGGCTGTTACCGAGGCATTCGTCATCGGCGTAAATTGCCTTTGCGCGGGCAACGCACCCGTACCAATGCACGCACCCGAAAGGGACCGCGCCGTCCCATTCGCCGTTAGGCATAAACTCAAAAAATAATGGCTCAACCGAAATCCAAATCCGGATCGCGCACGCGCAAAAAAGTCCGTCGTACAGTCACCGACGGCATCGCGCATATTCGTGCGTCCTTCAACAATACCTTGATTACGATTACCGATCTGCAGGGGAATACGCTGTGCTGGGCGACTTCCGGAGGATCGGGTTTCAAGGGTTCCCGCAAAAGCACACCTTTCGCCGCCCAGATTGCGGCAGCGCGTGCGGGCAAGGATGCTCTGGAGTATGGTGTGCGGAACCTGGAAGTACGGGTACGCGGGCCGGGACCCGGTCGCGAATCCGCAATGCGGGCTTTGAATGCCAGCGGCTTCCGGATTACCAATATTCGGGATATCACCCCGATTCCCCATAACGGATGCCGTCCGCCGAAGCGGCGGCGCGTATAGGGCTGAAATCATGGCACGTTATCTCGGACCCCGATGCAAACTCATGCGGCGAGAAGGCTCCAATCTGGAGCTGAAATCTCCTGTTCGCGAATTGAGCAAGAAATGTAAGTTTGAAGTGCTGCCGGGCAGCAAGGGCGGACGTGGCGGTCGGCGCGGGCGAATTTCCGATTACGGTCTGCAGTTGCGCGAGAAGCAAAAACTGCGGAGGATTTACGGCATCCTCGAGCGCCAGTTTCGTAACTACTACAAAAAAGCAGCGCGCCTGAAAGGTTCAACGGGCGAGAATCTGCTGCAGCTCCTGGAGCGGCGGCTGGACAATGTTGTCTATCGCATGGGCTTTGGAGTCACCCGTGCGGAATGCCGGCAGATCGTGACGCACAAAGGCATTGAAGTCAACGGCAAGGTGGTCAACATCCCTTCGTATTTGGTGGATGCCGGGGACACCATTTCAGTGCGCGAAAGCGCTCGAGGGCAAGTCCGCATCAAGGATGCAATTGAAATTGCCAAGCAACAGCAGGGACAGCCGGAATGGGTGGATGTGGATTTTGAGAAATTCCAGGGGACGGTCAAACAAATGCCGGCCCGAGAGGACATCTACAAGGAAATCAACGAATCCCTGGTCGTTGAGTATTACTCCAAGTAATTCAAGTATTCAGAAGAGGAGCACAAGATGCTAAGCAGTGAATTAATGGTACCGCGCGTAGTGGAGGCCAAATATACGAACAACCGCGAAGCGCGAGTGGTACTGGAACCGATGGAACGGGGGTTTGGCCATACCCTGGGCAACGCTCTGCGCCGCGTATTGCTGTCCTCGATTCCCGGCACGGCCGTGACTGAAGTGGAAATCCATGGCGTCAAGCATGAATACGACACCATCGACGGGGTACAGGAAGATGTGGTCGATATTCTGCTGAATCTCAAGAGTTTGTCGGTGCGTATGCATGAGCGCGTGAAAGCGGAACTGCATCTGCATAAAAAAGGACCCGGAGAAGTCCGCGCGGGGGATATCGAGTTGAGCCATGACGTGGAGATCAAAAATCCCGACTTTGTCATCGCGCATTTAACCGAAACCGGCGAACTGGAAATGACGCTGAAAATCGAAAAAGGCCGCGGCTATGTGCCGGTGCCGACTCGTCAGCAACAAGACCAGCAGTCTCACCCCATCGGCACGCTGCTGTTGGACGCCAGTTTCAGTCCGATTCGGCGAGTGGCTTACCAGGTGGAGAACACCCGTGTGGAGCAGCGCACCGATTTGGACCGTCTGGTGCTGGATTTGGAGACCAATGGCACGGTGGAACCCGAGGAAGTCATTCGTCAGGCAGCCATTATTCTGAGTGAGCAGTTGTCGGTATTGGTGGGCCTGGAAGGAGGCGAGGTCACCCGTCAGCCGCAGGTGAGCGTGGCGGAAGTGCCGAAAGTGTACCGATTGCCGATTGACGAGTTGGAGCTAAACCAACGCGCCATCAACAGCCTCAAGCAGGAGAATATTTTCTACATCGGCGACTTGGTCAGTAAGGACGAAGATGAGTTGATGCGGCAGACTCCGAATATCGGAATCAAGACGGTTGCGGATATCAAGCAGGCGTTGGCCGCGCGTGAGTTGATTTTGGGCATGAAAGTTGAAAACTGGCCGCCGGATGATCTGGTGCGTACGCGAACCCCGTTGTTTTAAATTTGGGATTGATTGGTCATGCGTCATCGGAAGTCAGGTCGCCGCTTGAACCGAACATCCGCCCATCGGCGCGCAATGTTTCGGAATATGGCAGTCTCGCTCCTGCAGCACGAGGCGATTCGCACGACGGTGCCAAAGGCCAAGGAGCTGCGGCGTTTCGTGGAGCCGTTGATCACATTGGCCAAAGACGACTCCGTAGCCAAACGACGTCGCGCCTTTGATAAATTGCGTGACCGCAAGACGGTAGGCAAGTTGTTTGCGGATTTGGGTCCGCAATATCAATCACGCCCAGGCGGGTATATACGGATTCTCAAGAATGGCTACCGGCCGGGCGACAATGCTCCGATGGCTTATGTAGCGCTCGTCGATCGCGGCGAGAAAGACGAAGAAACACCCGAAGCAGCCTGAGCCTGGCCGACCACTCCCGGTCGACATCACATAAGCCGCCTCGCGTTGCGAGGGATTCTATAACTGGTAAAAGTTGAGCGTAATGCTTTGAAAGCGTCTGCTTCAAAGCATGGGGGCCAGGAATTGCCCCGTATGAGAGCGTTTGATACGGGCGACTTTCTCCGGCGAGCCTTGGGCAACCAGTCGGCCGCCTTTGTAGCCGCCTTCCGGGCCCAGATCGATAACCCAATCGGCGGTTTTGATGACATCGAGGTTATGTTCAATGACGATGACCGTATTGCCGCGATCGCGCAAGTGGTGCAGGACATTCAGCAGCAACTCAATATCGTGAAAGTGAAGTCCTGTTGTGGGCTCGTCCAGAATGTACAGGGTTTGTCCGGTACCCCGACGGGACAGTTCTCGTGACAATTTGATTCGCTGGGCTTCGCCTCCGGAGAGCGTCGTGGCGTTTTGACCCAGATGAATGTAGGACAGACCAACCTGCATGAGCGTATCCAGTTTGCGACGGACCGCAGGAATGTTTTCAAAAAACTGCTGAGCCGTCTCTACGGTCATATCAAGCACGTCCGCAATCGTCTTGCCCTTGTACTGGATATCCAGGGTCTCGCGGTTGTAGCGCAGACCTCGACATACATCGCAAGGCACATAGACATCGGGGAGAAAGTGCATTTCGACCCGAGTCACCCCATCGCCTTCGCAGGCTTCACAGCGACCGCCACGGACGTTGAAGCTGAAACGGCCTGGTTTGTAACCACGGGAGCGGGATTCCGGCGTCTGTGAAAACAGTTCCCGCACAGGCCCGAACAAACCGGTGTACGTCGCCGGGTTGGAACGAGGAGTGCGGCCAATCGGACTTTGGTCGATGCGAATGATTTTGTCGATCAGTTCGCTGCCCTCTATAGTTTTGCAGGGGCCCGGGATAAAGCCTTTGGGCTGGGCAAGTTGACCGTAAAGGGTGTCATTAATCAGCGTAGACTTCCCGGATCCAGAGACTCCCGTGACGCAGGTAAACAATCCTAAAGGAATCTTGACATCCAAATCGCGCAGATTGTTGCCTGAGGCCCCCAAAATATTCAGGCAGTGATCGTTGCGGAAGGGCACCCGGTTTTTTGGCACGGGGATTTCACGTTTGCCGGACAAGTATTGGCCGGTTAAGGACTTCGGATGGTTGATTATCTTTTCAGGCGGCCCACTCACCACAACCTGTCCCCCATGTACTCCCGCTCCCGGACCCAAATCGACCAAGAAATCCGCTTCACGGATGGCGGTTTCGTCATGCTCAACGACGAGCACGGTATTCCCCAGATTCCGCAAGTGGCCGAGGGTGTCCAGCAGTCGGGCGTTATCCCGCTGGTGCAGGCCGATGGAGGGCTCGTCCAGAATATAAGTGACGCCCACCAGTCCAGCTCCGATTTGACTGGCCAGACGAATGCGCTGGGCTTCTCCGCCTGAAAGTGTTTCGGCGCGCCGGTCCAGACTCAAATAGTCCAAACCTACATCGGCCAGGAAATTCAGACGTTGTCGAATTTCACTGGAGATCTTTTCGGCAATACGCTCTTGTTTTCGGGAAAGCTTCAAATGGTTGAATGTCTTCAAGGCTTCGCCGATCGGCAGATGCGACAGCTGGGGTAGGGACCAGTTGTCGACAAATACATGGCGTGCCGATTCGTTGAGGCGCTCCCCATCACAAGCCCGGCAAGGTCTTTGGCTGAGATAGCGCGAAAGTTCTTCGCGGACCGCCGGAGATTGGGTATCGCGCAGACGCCGCAGCATATTGACCAGCAGTCCTTCAAAAGCATGTTTGGAGGTTTGGGTATTGCGCGCTCCTCGAATATAACTGTAGCCACGCTGAAAGACCACGGGCTCGCCCTTGGATCCATACAGAATAATCTCCTGAATGCGGCGCGGCAGTTTTCCAAACGCGACATCCAAAGAAAACTTGTAATGGCGGGCCAGCGAGGTCAACATTTGGTAGTAGCCGACGTTGCGGTAATCCCAACCGCGAAAGGCTCCATGGCGCAACGGCAACGATGCATCAACAAGTTTGCTTTCGTCGAAAAACTCTTCAGTGCCAAGACCGTCGCAGTGTTCACAAGCACCGACCGGGCTATTGAAGGAAAACAGGCGGGGCTCCAGTTCGTCGAGGCTGTAGCCACACTTTGGGCAGGCGTATAGGCTCGAAAAGGTCAAATCAATCGCGGGCCCGTCCAGATTTTTGACTTTGGCCACCCCATGGCCCAGGCGCAAAGCGGTTTCAAAAGATTCGGCAAGTCGCGTTCGAATACCTTTTCTTACTTTGATGCGATCCACTACGACGTCGATGGAGTGTTTGCGCCGCAAATCCAGTTGAATCCGTTCTCCGAGTTCGCGCACTTCGCCGTTGATGTGGGCGCGCAAGAAACCCTGGGTACGCAGCGAATGAAGGACTTCTTCATGCTGGCCTTTGCGTTCACGAACGATAGGGGCCAGAATCATAATGCGCCGTCCTTCGGGCAGGGCGCGCACATGATCGGTCATTTCGGTAATGGTCTGGGCCTGCAGAGAATCCCCGTGGGTCGGACAGCGAGGGACACCAATGCGGGCATACATCAAGCGAAGGTAATCGTGAATTTCGGTAATCGTGCCGACCGTCGAGCGGGGGTTATGGGAGCCGCTTTTTTGTTCAATGGAGATCGCCGGCGAAAGGCCTTCAATACTGTCGACATCGGGTTTTTCCATACGCGCCAAGAACTGCCGCGCGTAGGCGGACAGGGATTCCACGTAGCGGCGCTGTCCTTCGGCAAAAATAGTGTCGAAAGCCAAAGATGACTTGCCGGAGCCGGACAAGCCCGTAATCACCGTCAGCTGATCTCGCGGGATATCAAGGTTGATGTCGGCCAGATTGTGGGTCCGGGCTCCGCGAATTTTGATGGTGTCCATAAACTATCAGATTATATAAACTACTGATTATTAAATAAAGAAATTACAAGTCTGTTTCAAGAAAAAGGACGCGACTTCTTTTAGAGGCAGTACGGGGAGCGTGCGATACAATAGCGCCTCTTTGGGGTTGTCGCAAAGACGGCGGCACCGTTGTATCGTTTTTAATCTTTTAGTTCTTTTCGGTGTCTGATTTTTCGTTAAACGCGCAGGAGCGCCATGCGGTGGCTGCGTTGGGCGGCGTGTACGCCTTGCGCATGCTGGGGTTGTTCATTATTTTACCGGTGTTCGCCATCTATGCGGAAACACTGACGGAATCGACGGCCACCCTGGCCGGGATTGCAGTGGGTATCTACGGATTGACTTCGGCGCTGCTGCAGATTCCGATGGGCTGGCTTTCCGATCGTTTTGGACGGCGCGCCGTGGTATTGCTGGGGTTGTTGATCTTCGTGCTGGGCAGTGTGGTGGCTGCCGAGGCGACCGATATTTGGCAGATGATCTTGGGCCGAGCACTGCAGGGAGCGGGGGCCGTGTCAGCAGCGTTGACTGCGTGGGTTGCGGACCTCAGTCGCGAGCAGGTGCGCGCTAAAGTCATGGCGATGATTGGCGTGTTGATTGGGGCGACATTCATTGCTTCGCTGATCGTGGCGCCGTGGCTGTCGGGGCAGGTCGGGGTGCCCGGTATTTTTTGGATCGTTGCCGGCCTGGGCGTTGCGGCCATGTTGATTGTGAGCACTTGGATTTCCGTGCCGACGGCGTCAAATTATCATGCGACAAGTTCATGGAGTCATGCTTGGGAAGCCTTGCGTGACAGGCGTTTGCTGCTGTTGAGTTTGGGGGCTGCGGTGATCCACATGGTGTTGGTGGCAAATTTCATGTCTCTGCCTCTGGCCATGCGGGACATGGCCGGTTTGGATCTTGAGCACCACAGCCTGTTTTACTTTATCGTGCTGGTCGGCTCGATTCTTCCCTTGTTTATGGTGCTGCGTTGGATTCGAACACGGGTGGCGCAAGGGATGCGTTGGGCCGCGCTGCTGCTGGCCGCCAGCGAAGTTGTGCTGATCCTGGTGCGCCACGATATTTGGCTTCTGGGCGTTGTTTTGCTGCTGTTTTTCCTTGCTTTCAATATTTTGGAAGCACAGTTCCCCACCCAGGTGTCGCGCTTGTGTCCTCCCAACCTGAAAGGCATGTCATTGGGTATTTTCACCACCGCACAGTTTCTGGGCGCCTTTTTGGGAGGCGTGCTGACCGGCGTGTTTCTGCAAAGCGACAACGCGCCGGGATTGTATGCGGTGCTGGCATTGGCCATGCTGCTGTGGGCCGTGGCGTCCAATCGGTTAGAATTGGAGACTGAAACGCCGTCCAAGGCGACGCATTAGAACATCGAATTTCAGGTGCAGTAGGGATTTAGATCGGGAGCATAAATGGCACGAGGAGTCAATCGAGTCACCCTGTTAGGGAATTTGGGTGGAGATCCGGAAATTCGTCAGACACAAAGTGGTATCAGTGTCTGCACGATTTCGGTGGCAACCAGTTACAGTCGGCGTGATCGCGATACCAACGAATGGGTCGAAGAGACCGATTGGCATCGTGTCGTCTTGTTCCGCAATTTGGCGGATGTGGCGGGTCGCTATCTGCGCAAGGGCTCGCAGGTCTATATTGAAGGGAAACTGAAAACGCGGAAATATCAGGATTCCGAAGGACACAACCGATATTCCACAGAAGTCGTCGCAGATGAGATGCAAATGCTGGGGTCTCGCGGCGGTGGGGAAATGCCGCCGCCAGCAGCGTCTTCTTCACCTCCGGCGGCGTCCTCTTCGCCGCCTTCACGACCGGCCAGCGAAGCGCGTAGTCCGACGGCCGGATTGGATGATGATTTTGATGACGATATCCCGTTTTGAAGCAGTTCCGCGGCAAATCGGATAGAATTGAATGAACGGAAACCGCGCATTAGAAAGGGCGCCACAAAGAAGTCGATAAACTTGCGTGTGGTACGTGCGTAAAGATTACATAAATGCATAAGGCTTGATGTCGGAGGCGCAGGGATCGCGCAGCATAGGAGCCGGAGGAGAAAACATGTCCAGAGGAGTAAATAAAGTTATTTTGGTCGGCAATTTGGGAGCGGATCCTGAACTTCGTCAAACCAAGAGTGGGTCCAGTGTGTGCAATATGCGCATCGTGACCAACGATTGGCGGCGTGACAATGTGACGCACGAGCGTGTCGAGACATCCGAATGGCACAACATCGTTCTGTTCAAGCGTTTGGCGGAAGTGGCAGCCAATTACCTGAAAAAAGGCTCGCAAGTCTATATTGAAGGCAAACTGCGCACCCGAAAATGGCAAGACCAGGAAGGCAACAATCGCTACAGCACCGAGGTGATTGCCGAAGAAATGCAGATGCTGGGACGTAGCGGCGGTGGCGGCAGCAATTACGAATCGCGTCGTGGCGATGGCAACTATGAGTCGCGCTCGGAGAGCAACTACGAATCAGGAAATCGCTACCCGTCCGGCAATCGCCAAAGCGGGGAAAGCGAATACGATGAAGATATCCCATTCTAGACAGCCGGTAGACATCCGGCGGAAGGAGTGATGGCCGGCAAGTATTTCATCGAAACACACGGCTGCCAGATGAATGAGTACGATTCCGCACGTATGCGGGATGTGCTCCAAAAACAACTGGGAATGACTCCGGCGACACATGAATCGGAAGCCGATGTCATGTTGCTGAACACCTGTTCGGTTCGCGAAAAAGCGCAAGAAAAAGTGTTTAGCCGCCTGGGGCGACTGGGTCGCTACAAACAAGTCCGCCCTGAAGTGCTGATCGGTGTCGGAGGATGCGTGGCAAGCCAAGAGGGCGAAAACCTACGGCGTCGTGCCCCGCAGGTCGATATCGTGTTCGGGCCTCAGACGCTACATCGTTTGCCTCAACTGATCGAGCAGGCGCGAAGCGGGCAAGCCGCGATTGACATCAGTTTCCCGGAGATCGAGAAATTTGATCGCTTGCCGGAACCTGCCGTATGCGGAGCGTCGGCTTTTGTGTCGATTATGGAAGGGTGCAGCAAATACTGCTCATTCTGTGTGGTGCCGTACACACGAGGCCCGGAAGTCAGCCGCCCCTTTGACGATGTAATCCAGGAAGTGGTCGGACTTGCCGAGCGAGGAGTGTGTGAGGTCACGCTCTTGGGACAAAATGTCAATGCCTGGCGTGCTCCGATGCATGATGGGCAGCCGGCAGACTTCGCGTTGCTTCTACGTTATGTTGCCGCGGTCGAAGGAATTGAGCGCGTGCGATATACCACTTCACATCCTTTGGAATTTACGGATTCATTGATTGCGGCCCATGCTGAGGTCGAAGAACTGGCGGCGCATGTGCATCTCCCGGTACAGAGTGGTTCGGACCGCGTGCTGGCGGCCATGAAGCGGGGTTATACGGCATTGGAATACAAATCCATCATTCGAAAACTCAAGGCGGCACGACCGGAGATTTCGGTGTCTTCCGATTTCATCGTCGGGTTCCCCGGCGAGACGGAAGAAGATTTTGAGCGTACTTGCGAGTTGACGCACGAAATGAATTTTGATCAGAGTTTCAGTTTCCTCTACAGCGCTCGTCCTGGCACGCCTGCGGCGGAACTGGAAGACGAAGTGCCTTTGGATGATAAGAAGGCACGCCTTGCCCGGTTGCAGGCTCAACTGGAGACCCAGGCCACCGCGATTGCGCAGACACGTCTGAATACCGTGCAGCGCGTTCTTGTGGAGGGACCCTCGCGGCGAAATCCAAAAGAATTGGCGGGTCGAGCTTCCGACAATCGTGTCATCAATTTTTCAGGCGGCGAAGCCCTGATCGGCACGTTCCAGTCCGTGCGCGTCACAGACACGCGCGCGCATTCCTTACGCGGTGAGTGGGTTTCATCCGAACTGCCTTGAGCACGCAACCCAGTACATTGAAGCTGCTTCTGCAGCCTGCCGACAATCTGCGTCTGGCCAACCTGTGTGGGCCGCTGGGGGAGCATTTGCATCAGATGGAAGCGCGGTTCGGCATTGAGATTCATCACCGTGGGCATGATTTTCAATTGATTGGAGATCGCATGTCGGTGGTGACGGCTGCGGAACTTCTCCAGGACATGTACCGCCATACGGAAAAGGAAGAACTGTCTGCCGCCAGCGTCAACCGTTTTCTGTTGACGAATGAAGATACAACCTCGGTGGAGATGCCGGTGGCGGAATTAAGGCTGCGGCGAGTCAAACTGCGTACTTATGGAGCCAATCAAGCCCGTTATCTGGCCGCGCTGCGCGATCACGATTTGGTGTTTGGTGTTGGTCCGGCAGGCACCGGCAAGACCTATTTGGCGATCGCCCAGGCGGTGCATGCCTTGGAGCAGGAGCAAGTGCAGCGAATCGTACTGGTGCGGCCTGTGGTAGAAGCGGGCGAGCGACTTGGATTTTTGCCTGGAGATCTGACACAAAAAGTCGACCCTTATTTGCGGCCCATGTACGACGCGCTGAATGAACTGATGGGGCGTGAGCAGGCGGCCCGGTTGCTGGAGACCGGGGTGATTGAAATTGCACCCCTGGCTTACATGCGTGGGCGCACATTGAACGATGCGTTTGTGGTTTTCGACGAGGCGCAAAATGCCACGCGCGCCCAGATGAAAATGCTGTTGACGCGGTTGGGTTTCGGAGCTCGTACCGTCGTCACAGGGGATTTGACCCAAACCGATCTGTTGACGGAAGATCGCTCGGGGCTGGAAGAAGCCTTGGATATTCTCAACGATACTTCCGGGATCGCATTTGTGCATTTCAAGCGGCGTGATGTGGTGCGACATCCCTTGGTGCGGCAAATCCTTGAGGCTTATGCACGCCGCCGGCCATCGTGATTGTGCAGGCTGACGTTCAGTATGCGATCGAAATGCCTGGCGTGCCTGCTGCGGCACAGTTTCGACGCTGGGTCGAGGCCATCCCGGATGCTCCGGACGCGACGGTATGCATCCGCCTGGTGGACATGGCTGAAATGAAACAACTCAACAGCCGCTACCGCCAGATTCAAAAAGCCACCAACGTGCTGGCTTTTGAGTCGGACGAGGAGCAGCGCACACGCGGACAATGGGGCGATTTGGTGATCTGCGTGCCGGAAGTTTTGCGCGAGGCGCAGCAATACGCATGCTCGGTTGAAGCCCGCTTCGCACATATGACAGTCCATGGCCTATTGCATTTGCTGGGTTATGACCACGATAAACCCGAGGCGGCCGCGCAGATGGAGGATGCGGAACGGACCATCCTGGGCGAGTTGGGCTACTCTAATCCTTATGAGATTTCGCCATGATGTCTTTTCTTAAGAAGGATCTGCCGCGGCATTTGCGCTATTGGTTCTGGCAGCGTCAATGGTTTATGCCGCAATCACCGGACGAAGCTCGGGCTTTAGTGCTCAGTTTGAGCAGAAACCAACATTTGGATGACAGCTTGTGCAGCGTGCTGGAGAATGCCTTCAACATTTCCCGGATGCGGGTTTCCGACATCATGATTCCTCGCCCCGATATGATTGTCATCGAGACGGATGCCTCGCGCAAGAGTGTCATTGAGAAAGTGGCAAAACACGGTCATTCACGTTATCCGGTGATTGACGGTGATCGCAGTTCGGTGGTTGGTGTTTTGTTGGCCAAGGACGTGCTGATGCGTCATCAGGAAACCGGTGCGCGGGAAGAATTCTCGGTCAAAGACCTGATGTTGCCGCCGCAAACATTTCCGGGCAGCAAACGTCTTTCGGATTTACTCAAGGATTTTCGTACCACGCGCAGTCATATGGGCATTGTGGTTAATGAATATAACGAGGCGGCAGGGCTGGTGACGATTGAAGATGTGCTGGAAGAGATTGTCGGTGAAATTGAAGACGAACACGATCGGGAAGCGGAAATTAAAAAAATCCGGTTATTGGGAGACGGACGCTACCAGATTGAGCCTACCGTGCCTTTGGAAGATTTCAACGAGCATTTCAATGTAACTCTCCAAGCGGGGCGTCGCGCAACGATTGGTGAGTTGGTACTGCAGCGTCTTGGCCATTTCCCGACATTTGAGGAACAGGTCGAAATTGACACGTTCAAGTTCACGGTTACGCGCCTTTCCGGGCGACGGATTCGCTTGGAAGTGTCGCGTAATTCCCAGGCACATCTGCCTTTGTGAAACTTGCCCACAAATCCAATAGCGCATGGCGTGGGCACACGCTAGCGTTGGGTGGTGGGGTCCTCGCATCTTTCGGGTTTGCCCCGTACTCCTGGCGGGTTGCCTTGCTGGCGGGACTCGTTGCACTGTTTTGGACTTTGCACGCATGTACCCCAAAACAGGCAATGCTGCGGGGCGGCTTGTTTGGTTTGGGGTATTTTGGTTTCGGGGTCTACTGGGTGTATTACAGCGTGTACGTCTATGCCTACACGCCACTCGGAATCGCAATTTTCCTTACCATGCTGCTGGTGCTGTTTTTAGCACTGTATCCGGCTCTGGCATCTTGGTTGGTCGCTCGACTTCTGCCGGTCGGAGCGCTTCGTTTAATTGGTGCAGCAACATTGCTGGCCCTGGCGGAATGGGTGCGGGCTATCCTGTTTACCGGGTTCCCATGGGTATTGATTGGGCAGGGGAGTCTGGATAGTATGTGGGCCGGCTATCTGCCGGTTATGGGGGTATATGGGGCTGGCTTGATGTTGCTGTTGTCCGCCGCCGCATTGGCCGGTTGGCTACGGCAGCCATTTTCACACGGTGTTACCTGGCTCGGGGTGGCAGCACTTATTGCTGGCACAGGGGTAGGTTTTCGGCAAATTGAATGGAGTACTCCGTTTGGGTCGCCGGTATCTGTTTCCTTGGTGCAGACGAATTTGAACCAGGACCTGCGCTGGCGCCGCGATCATTTGCCAGAGATTAAGCAAAGTTATCTGGAAATGAGCCAACAAGCGCAACCTGCGCAGTTGATCGTTTGGCCGGAAGCGGCGATTCCGCAATTGCTGCAGCAGATAGAGCCTTTTTACCAGCAGGTCATGCAGACGCAACCAGCAACAACGACACTGCTGGCAGGAGCGTTTTACAAGGAATCAGAAGATGCCAGGCCTCAGACCGGATTGATCAACCTTCGGACGCATCAACGCTATGGCAAACGCCATTTGGTTCCGTTTGGTGAATATACGCCGTTTGAATCATGGTTGCAGCCGCTGTACCGACACATGCATATTCGGATGCGGAATCTTCAGGCGTCCAATGATCGTCCCTTGTTGCGTGTTCATGATGTGCCGGTCGGCGTCACCATTTGCTATGAGTCCATTTATCCGCAAATCACCCGTATGGCTTTTCCGGAAGCGGCGTATCTGGTTAATGTAAGTAATGATGCGTGGTTTGGGGCAACCAGAGCTCCGAGGCAACATTTGGAGGCCGCCCGTGTGCGTGCTGCAGAAACGGCTCGCGAGATGTTGCGGGCAACCAGCACAGGTATTACGGCGATTTTGGGCGCGGATGGCGCCGTCGTGTCCGAAGCGCCACAGTTTGAGAGGGCAATTTTGAGAGGTGAAGTGCGGACTCGACGGGGTTTAACCTCCTATGTGCTCTGGGGTAATACATTTTTCTTTGGACTGATTGGCGCGATACTGATAATGTGTGCGTGGGAGTGCAAAAAGCAACGGAGGGTTCAGCAACTGTAAATTCGGTGGGGGTGAATCCGGATAAATTCTTCGCACTCCCTAATTTGGGGTAGGGCTTGACTTGTGTTAGAATCCGCGAAACCAATTTTTGCCTTCGCCAGATTTCAATTGCTCGTTCCTCCGATGCGAAGGATTTCCTCTTTATATTCACTAGCGCGAACCCAGCGCGGCGTTCGGAGGGAATTTTTCGTATTAGTGTTGCTGGCGTGTTGGATGGTGTTCACTGACGTGTGGGCAACAATTCCTCCACCATCGCCACCACCGCCGGTGACAAACCCGCGGCCGACACCGCCGAGCGTGACGGCCAATGCGGGTCCTGACCAAACAGTAACCGGGGGCAGTCTGGTGCAGTTGAGTGGCACGACGGGGGCGGGGATCAGCGTGAGTTGGAGCCAGGTTGCCGGTCCTACAGTGGCACTGAGCAGTCTCTCATCGTCGGCGCCGACATTCCAGGCGCCGGCCACGAGTTCAAGCACGCAGACGTTGACGTTTCGTTACACTGCCAGCAGAAACTGGAGTTGGTGCCGCCGCTATGCACCTATTGGTGGTGGCTGTGCTGATACTGTCCACGAAACGGAAACAGCTTCGGATACAGTGGACGTGGTGGTACCTCCACCACCCTTGATTGCGGAGGCGGGTCCGGCACAAACAGTGGATTCGGGGACATTGGGGACGCTGTCGGGCTCGGCGAAAGGGGGCGAAGGGACGAGAAGTTACGCGTGGACGCAGACGGAGGGCTTGCCGATGGTGTTGCTTAGCGGTGCGGACCAAGCGAGCGCGAGTTTCACAGCGCCGCTGGTGACGGCACGCACAACGCTGACGTTTAAGTTGACGGTTACGGCCGGGAGTGAAATATCAACGGATACCGTTCAAGTCACTGTGGCGGGCCCTGAGGTAGTGAGCGTGGCATTTACCTCTCGTCCTGCGGCAGGTAACACCTACAGGCTTGGCGAACGGATTCGCTCTCGGGTTGCGTTCGACAGGATTATGACTGTGTCCGGAAGCCCTGTATTGGCGTTGGAGATTGGCACACAAACCCGTTCGATGACGCATATAGGACTGACCAGAAGTCGAGTGTTGGATTTTGAATATCAGGTACAGGCATCGGATTTGGATACAGATGGTATAAGCGTGGGTGAAAACGCGCTTTCCGTGTTGGCAGACACCTCAATAACCGACCATTTCGGTCGTCCGGCCATGCTGAGTTTGTCTGGTCACGAGATCGTAAATCAGGCAGCTCGAAAAGTGGATGGGAGCCAGAGTTCGACTTTGCCAACAGGGGGGACTTTGCCTGCCTGCACTATGACCACTCCGGTTCTCTAGTTAGTAACTCGTTGTTGTGAAACTGCCCCTACGGAATAAGAAAGAGAAGCGAGGGACACTGGCGGGTAGCGCCGGAGGCTTGGGGCGGGCCGCTAGGCACTTACGCCGGATTTCTCCTTTGTGTTTGCCGATGTGTGTTGGTTGCGTTGTTGGAAGAAAATTTTTTGTGTGGGCGGTGCTGGTGGGCTGGATGGGGGTGGCCGACGTGCAGGCGGGAATTCCAGTGCCAAATCCGCCACCACTAGCGACGTATCCGACTCCGCCACCGCCGAGCATAATGATTGATGCGGGTATGGATCAGACGGTGTCCGGAGGGAGCGTGGTGCAGTTGAGTGGCACAACGACAGGAGATAGCGCGAGTTGGAGTTTGAGTTGGAGTCAAACGGCCGGCACGACGGTGGCGTTGGAAAATCCCTCGTCATCATCGCCAACGTTTCAGGCGCCGGGTGTGAGTTCAAATCCCCAAGTGTTGACGTTTCGCTACGCTGCGAGTAGGGATTGGAGTTGGTGCCGTCGTGAGGTGTCTGGTTCCTGCGTTGATACTGTCTACGAAACGTCGACGACTTCGGACATAGTGGATGTGACGGTAAGAGCGAGTCTGTCGGTAGTGGTGGAATCATATCAGACAGTGGGGTCGGGGGTGTCGGTATCGCTGTCGGGTTTGGCGACGGGAGGCAGCGAAACGAAGAGTTACACATGGGTGCAGATGGGAGGATCATCAACGGTTGTACTCAATAATGCGAATCAGGCATCTGCGTATTTCACGGCGCCGACGGTGGCGGCACGTGCGACTCTGTCGTTCCAGTTGACGGTGACGGCGGGGAGCGAGATGTCGACGGACGTGGTGGACGTGTTGGTGTTGCCGCCGCCCGTCGTTGCGGAGGCGGGTTTGGCACAAACGGTGGAATCAGGGGCATCGGTGACATTGTCAGGTTTGACGACATGGGGTGAAGGCTTAAAGAATTACTCGTGGGTGCAGACGGGCGGTTGGCCGACAGTGGCGCTCAGTGACGCAGACCAGATGTCGGTGAGTTTTATGGCACCGACGGTGGTGGTAATGACGGAGTTGGATTTCGCGCTGACGGTGGCGGACTTGTCGGGTTCGTCAACGGACACGGTGCGGGTGACGGTGTCGGCGAAGCCACCACAGGTGACGGGCTTATCGCTGGCATCGCGGCCAATATCAGGAGACAGGTACAAGCAGGGAGAGACGATTCGAGTGCAGGTATGGCTGTCGGAGTTGGCAGTGGTGTCGGGGTCGCCGCAATTGGCGCTGGAGGTGGGTAATCAGACGCGGACGATGAGTTACACAGGATTGGACCGGGCGCGAGTATTGGAGTTTGATTACACGGTGCAGGCATCGGACACGGATATAGATGGAGTCAGCGTTTGGAGCGGCGCGTTAAGTCTACCGTCAGGAGCATCGTTGATGGGAGAGGCTGGAGGAGTGGTGGGAGTGGACCTGTCGGCTCATGCAATTTTGAACGCTTCGGGACACAAAGTGGATGGGGAACAGTCTGCGGTGTCGCCGTTGCCGAATCTGAATGAGTGTTCGAAGGAGGAGGTGAGTGTATTGAATCTTCCGGATCAGGGGAGCGACTGATGGGGTCGCGCTCGTTGGTTTTTCTGTTCCAAGCGGTAGCGGGCGTCTTGCTGCTGGGGGCGGAGACGGTATCCGCGGCGGCAGTATCGGGAACGTTGGATGGTGCGTTGTCGGTAGATCAGACGGGTTCGGCGGGGTATACGGTTCCAGTTGAGGTTCCGCCGGGGACGGCGGAGATGCAACCGTCGTTGTCGCTGTCGTACAACAGCAATGGTGGCAACGGGCTACTGGGTCAGGGTTGGACGCTGCAGGGCTTGTCCACGATCAGCCGTTGCCCGAAGACGAAGGCGCAGGACAATGTGCGGGGGACGATCAATTACGATGCGGACGACCGGTTCTGCCTGGACGGGAGCCGCCTGATTGCGGTGCACGGGACATATGGGTCGAGTGGCGCGGAATATCGGACCGAGCTTGACAGTTTCGCGAAGGTGATTTCGATGGGCACAGTGGAGGGTGGTCCTCAGTATTGGGTGGTGTGGACAAAGTCGGGCCAGAAGATGGAGTATGGAAGAACGACATCATCGCGAGTAGAAGCGACGGGCCAATCGGCCGTGCGGCAGTGGAAGTTGAATCGGGTGGAAGATACGCTCGGGAACTATCTGACGGTGACGTATATCGAGGCTGCGACGGACGGTTTTGCGTATCCGAGCCGAATCGACTACAGCGGTCACCAACAGGGGAACGTGAACCAGGCGCCGTATGCATCGGTACGTTTCAGTTACGAAGACCGACACGACGACATTGTGCTGATGCATGGTGGGCATAGGGTCAGCGTGGACAAGCGCTTAACCCATGCCAAGACCTACATTGGCGAGACGCTGGTCTCGGACTACCGACTGAGTTATTCTTCTACTGGTTTGCCTTACCCTTCGAGGATCGTTGGCATCCAGCGATGTGACGGGATGGGGGACTGCCTGCCGGGTGCCGATATGACGTGGAACAGTTTGGGCACGGGCACGATGAGTTCGGCGGAGCAGTTACGTTACATTGGTCAAATCGACAGTTTTGTGGTCACGGGTGATTTTTCCGGCACCGGGCGGGAGCGTCTCTGGTTTACGAGGGCGCCTTCGGGGTACGCCGGATACGAACCGCTGGTTGGCGACTACGATGGGGATGGGGATTCGGACATTGCTTGGGTGAAGGCATCAAGCGCGGGGTTCTACTTTTATCTGAACGGAAGTTCGAGGAAAGTGTCAAGCGGATACTACGACGGCTATACCCCCCGGACAGGTGATTTCAACGGAGATGGTCGCACCGATGTGATCTGGACAAAGAAGAAAAGATATAGTTTCGGGTGGTGGGGTTTTACATACGTGTCCACGAATGTTTATATCAAAGTGGCACTGAGCAACGGTTCAGGTATCGGAGCCCCAATCCATATGGTGCGGGGCTTCAGTGGAGAACCCAACAGTTACGAAACCCAAGTCGGAGATTTCAATGGCGACGGTTTGTCCGATCTCGTTTGGAGCCGGGCCTACAATGGCGGCATTCAGACCTACGTCAGTTTGGGCGACGGCTCAGGGGGACTTGGCGCACCAACGTTTACTGCAGTGAAGGCCACCGGAGACCACACGGGCTATAAGGCCGCGGTTCTAGATTTCAATGGCGATGGGCTTTTGGACATGGTCTGGACGAAAAGCCAAAACGGGGGTTTGCGCGCCTATGCGGCGATGGGGAAAGGTGACGGTAGTTTTGGATCGGTGCAGTATAGCGCACCTCGCACATCGGGAAATTACAGTGGCTATGAGTCGTTAATCGGAGACTTCAACGGAGATGGGTTAATGGATTTGGCGTGGGCCACGAAATCTAATTCCAGCCGGCATGTCAGCGTGTCTTTTGGGGACGGAACAGGTTTTTTTCAAGCGGCACATGATAGTTCAATTGGTTCGCTTCGCAGTCAAAGAGAGGACATTTTGAATGTCAATCATACCCAATCGCCGGTAGCCATCGACTTTGACGGAGACGGGGTTTCCGAAATCTTCTGGAGGTCTTGGATCAGGTACAGATATACGTATACATCTACATATCAAACTCCTTTTAGTTGTCCGGGGGTGTGGATATCGCAATATACCTGCAGGGCAGAATTTTCCTTTAAAAGAAATACTTGGGCGGTTCATTATGCAACCAGCACAGTTCCGAAGGGCTATGGCCGGATTGCCACGATTGATACGGGCAATGGGACGACGTTTAATATGGAATATGAGTCTCTATCGGCGAGTTCCGTGAATATTTATACCAAGGACAGTGACGACGACCTGTGCAGTTTGCCGTGCCGCGATATTCAGATGCCTCTCCAAGTGGTCAAGGAGGTCATAAAGGACCATGGTGATGATCTGACGGAGCAGATCAGTTATCGATATGGAGGCGCAAAAACGGACCTCAATGGGCGGGGATTCAAGGGTTTCCGATGGATGGAGTTGACAGACGTACGGACTGGCATCGTTTCCCGTACCGAATATCAGCAAGATTTCCCTTATATCGGACAAGTCAAATCAAGCAGCCGCTACGTTGATACCTCCCCTCAGACCCTTCTGCATACGGAGGCCAACACCTGGGCAAGCCTTTCTCTGAACGACGGTAAGACGCAGTTTCCATATATTTCATCAAGTGCGGCGGCAACCTACGAGATGGAGGCTGGGCCGGGTAACAGTGCGGTGACGACAGTGACGAACGCGAGTAGCTACGACAGTTACGGCAACCCGATTGAGATCACGGTGACGACAACGGGAGCGGGAGGCACGTACCGGAAGGTGACGACGAACACTTACACGAATAC
This sequence comes from uncultured candidatus Poriferisulfidus sp., assembly GCA_965221375.1. Taxonomy (GTDB): domain Bacteria; phylum Pseudomonadota; class Gammaproteobacteria; order Poriferisulfidales; family Poriferisulfidaceae; genus Poriferisulfidus. The sequence goes on from OZ244883.1 coordinate 931,090, forward strand.
GATGGTGAACTGGCGTCTGGGCCGTCTGGCGTGTGCGCAGGTGCGTTCGGAGACACCGACGGTGGCGGTGACACGGACTTCGGGGTTCGCCTACAGTTCGGTGACGGGACTGTTGACAAAGGAAGTGGTTGAACCGAGTCCGGGAGTGATCAGCGGGTGCGTGTCGGCATTGTCGGCAGCGGAGTTGAAGGACATATCCTTGATCACGACGTACCAGCACGATGCTTACGGGAATCGCCGACAGTCGACGATTCGTGGAGGTGGGATCACCTCGCGTTCGAGTGCGACGGTGTGGGGCGAGCGGGCCAGTTGCGGAGCGGTGACGGCAAATGGACGTTTTCCCGTATCGGTGAGCAACGCGCTGGGCCATGTGGCAGAGAGTTGGTATTCGGGGGCGTTTGGAAAGTTGCTGCAGAGTCGGGACGCGAACGGGCTGGAGTTGCGTCAGGAGTATGACGGTTTTGGGCGCCTGATTCGTGTGGTGCATGCAGACGGTCGACAGGAGGTGGTGCAGTATCGGGACTGCACGGACATGGGCTTGTCTTGTCCCCCTCAAGCGGTGCGAGCAATTTTGACGGACCGCACGGGAGCGGCGTCGGTAATCAGTTATGTGGACCGGCGAGGCTTGGTAGTGCGCACGGAGACGGAAGGTTTTGATGGGACGGCAGTGTATCAGGACACGGAGTATGACGCGGCGAGCCAAGCCGTGCGGAAGTCGCGGGCGTATTACGCGGGAGAGGCGGCGCAGTGGAGTCAATACACTTATGACAAGTTGGGCCGGGTGAAGAGCGAGACGTTGCCGAATGGGAGTGTGACGACGACGAATTATGACGGATTGGTAGGAGGTTGGATTCAGCAGCGGGTGAGCGTGCAGGTCTCAAGTACAGCGACGGCACGGACGACGACGCGAGAGTACGACGCGCGGGGTATGACGGTACGGATGATTGATCCGCTGGGGAGCGAGACGCGTTTCGAGTATACGGAGTATGGCAAGCAGAAAAAGGTGACGGCGGCGAACGGTTCGGTGACGGAGCGGAGTTTCGATTTGCGGGGGCGGCTGCTGTCGGAGACGGATCCGGACCGAGGGATGCGGACGTACCGCTACAACGCACTGGACGAATTGGTATCGAAGACGAATGCGCGGGGTCAGACGACCACATTTGTGTATGACTTGCTGGGTCGATTGGTGCGGCGATCGGAGGCGGAAGGCACGACGGTGTGGGTGTATGACGCCTCAAGCACGGGCAAAGGTCGCCTGGCGCAGGTGTCGGGTCCGGATGGCTATTTGCGCACGCATGCGTATGACGCCTATGGGCGCCCGTTGAGAGAGACAGCGACAATTGGAAGGGAGCGTTTTACGACGGCCCGAACGTATGACGCGGCAGGTCGGGTGGCGACGACAACTTATCCAGGGAGTGGGCTGGTGGTGCGTCATGAGTATACGGCGACGGGCTACTTGGAGAAAGTTCGAAAGGATGCTTCGTGCGGGACGGTGTATTGGACGGCGGAAAAGGTGGATGCGGAAGGTCGGGTAGAGGAGTCGCTACTAGGCAATGGAGTAGGCACAACACGAGTGTTCGATCCGCTGACGGGTTTGGTTCAGAGCATCCAGTCGGGTTTGGGCGAGACCTCGGGGGTGCAGGATTTGGGGTATGTGTTCGATGCGTACGGAAACTTGACCATGCGGGAAGATTTCGCGCAGGATGTGTATGAGAGTTTCACGTATGACACGCTGAACCGGTTGACAGGTTCGGAGCTGAAGAACGCGGGGACGGAGGCGTTATTAGCGAACAAAAATTATCGCTACGATGCGGTGGGGAATCTGATAAACAAGTCGGATGTGGGGGCGGCAGACTATGTTTATGGGGCGGGCGATGCGGGTCCGCATGCGGTAACGTCGGCGGGGGACTATGTCTATATTTACGATGCCAGCGGAAATATGGTGTCGGGAGCCGGACGGACGCTGACATGGACGAGCTTCCAGAAGCCGCGAACGATAGCGAAAGGGTCGACCGTGAGCACGTTTGAGTATGGGCCGGACCGGGGACGGGTAAGGCAGGTGAAAGTGAAGGGCGCGGTGACGGAGATTCTCACTTATGTGGGCGGGCTGTATGAGCGGGTGGAAAAGACGGGTTCGGCGATGGAGCATGTGCACTACGTGTTCGCAGGAGGGGCGCGGGTTGCAATAGAGACGGCGAGCGAGTCGGCGGGCTCAAACGTGAAGTTGCGCTATCTGCACATGGACCACTTAGGTTCAGTGGATGTGGTAACAAACGAGTTGGGAGAGGTTGTGGAACGGCTGTCTTTTGGAGCGTTTGGAGAACGGCGGGTTGCGCAGGGCACGGCCACTTGGCAGGACTTGGCACTGGCATTATCTTCAGCGGAAACGCGGCGGGGTTTCACTGGCCACGAGCAACTGGACGACTTTGGTTTGGTGCACATGAACGGGCGAGTGTATGACCCGCACTTGGGGCGTTTCCTCAGTGCGGATCCATTTGTACAGTTTGCCCTTTCGTCGCAGGGCTACAACCGCTATACCTACGCCGGCAACAACCCGTTGTCGTATACCGACCCCAGCGGATATTTCATTAAGTCGCTGTTCCGCAAAGTCGCGAGGTTGGTCAAGAAGGTTTTCAAAAGTTCGGTGTTTCGAACCGTCGCTGCGGTGGCGTTTGCTGTTTATGGGGGGCCAGCTGGAGCAAAGTTGCTAGGCATGGCGGAAAGTGCTTTCGTGGAAGGTGCGATCGGAGGGTTCGGGGCAGGATTAATTTCAAGCGGAGGCGATATCAAGTCGGCCTTTGTTGGAGGATTGAGTGGGGGCGCGTTGGGATTTGTTGGAGGCAGTGAATTATTTGAGCTGGCATCAAGTCGCGCAGTCGCGCATGGTGCCGTTGGTGGGGTTTCCTCAGAGTTGATGGGTGGCAAGTTCGGGGAAGGATTCTTGTCGGCAGGGTTCTCAAGTCTGGCGGCTCCCCAGATAGACAAATTTAATTTCGACGAAAAGGCAGCCCGTATGATAACGACGGCTGTTGTCGGTGGTACAGCGTCTGTACTCGCTGGCGGGAAATTCGCCAATGGGGCAAAAACCGCTGCCTATCTGCAATTGTTTGTGGAAATTGCAAACTTTTATGCAGTTTATACGGGCACAACCGCAGATTGGCGCCCAGGGAAAAATTACGAAAAAACTAAATTTAAAGTTGTGGACGAGAGGAATGGCTTTTACATGCAGGATTTCAGAGACCTTCCAGCCGATGCTAACACCGTCGGTAGAAATCTAGATATAGGAGACGCGTTTTGTGTCCAAGGTGACGCTTGCAGTAGATTTCTGAATGAGATCCCGGGCATCAATGCGACCTCCAAATTCCATGACCGTATCATGAGTTCTGCTGAATACGGGGCAAAATATGGTGCTATTACTGGTGTTCAGGCAACATTGCTTGATGGCCAGGTTTTCAATTTTGCAACCATGCTTCCCAGTGCCGCAATCGCTTACAGTGCGATAGCGGGAGAAAATATAAGAGGGTGGCATCGCAGCGCTCTGGCTTGGCATCATGTTCGGGATAAATAATAGGCTCATGGTTTGTTATAGATTTCCCGGAAGACCTGACAGGCGTTTCCTAAGTGTGATGCTACTAGCATATTTGCTGCTGCCGGCATTACTGTCTTGCGACATGACACCGACTCACGAAGCTTTTCTTAGTTTTCATGAAAGCGATGTGGGCCGAGAAATGGAGGAGGTTTACTCTGGCACTTACATTGTGCCTTATATGCTGGAGGGAAAGATTTTGCCTAATGGCAATTCAGAATACGGATTTGCGCGTAGAGGGACATGCGAAGTATATTACGAAGTTGATCCAGAAACGAGGATTATTGTTGCTTGGAGATGGCAAGGATTAAAAGAGGATTGTATTCACGGCGGCTAAGTAGTTCCCTGAGGTGGTCCCACTTCTTTGGACAGTTTGAAGGTGGAATTAACGTGTGCTCCGATTGATGTGATGCCCATTATGAGAACTTCGTTTCCTAGTCATAGCCTGATACTTCGGCACAAAATTTAATATAACTTTTTCGCACACAAAAAACAGAAAGCAAGTGCCAGCAATGACAATACTGCAAACGGCCATTCTCCTAGCCGAACATAAGGAGTGACCCCGTCTCGAGATTGCACTTCTCCTTCCAGAATTACTCTTTTGAACAGCGGTGTTGTTTTCTCGACGGACCCATCCGCTCTAATAATAGCAGTGACTCCACCATTCGCAGCGCGAAGAAGGTCCCGCCCTGTTTCTATGGCACGGAGCCGATTTGCTTCCAAGTGCTGCCACGGCCCTCGGCTATAACCGAACCACGAGTCGTTGCTGACGTTAATCAAATAAGCCGCATCGGGAAAGGAGAGGCGGGTGATTTCCGGGTAGATTGATTCGTAGCAGATCGACACGCCAACAGGGTGATTATGTATTTGAAGTAGCGGCCTGTCCTGTGAAGATTCCAAATTATTCATTCTAAAATCCATTTGTCGATAGATTGGTTCTAGCCAGTCTGCCAACGGCGTATATTCCCCAAGTGGAACCAAACGCCGTTTCCCGTAACGTTGATTTGTCTTAATATTTATCAACCCTGCATGAAACTGAGACGGGCTTTCCCCTAAGTAAAACGTACCTGACAGGAGAGTCGCATCGGCATCCAAGATATCAGTTGCTATCATTTGATAATAAGAGGCGACTTCCACATAAAACTTTGGGATTGCTCCTTCTGGCCAAATAATTACAGGTGTTTTTGCCACTTGCCGCGTCATGTTTTGATAAGTCTGCATGATCAGTTCCATGTTTTGTTCCCGCCATATGACGCCTTGATCCAGGTTAGCCTGAATTAAAGCCACCTGCACAGGTTCTCCCAACGGCTTGCTCCAAGATATATGGCGCACGCTTTCGCCACCCACGATAATGAGTGCCACAGCACTTAACCAAACGACACGCATAGAGGAATTCCGTTGCAGACATCCGACAAACCACCCCATCGACAACAAAAGTATCAGGCCCGTCCCATAGACACCCACCAAGGGCAAGTAGCCGGCCCAAGGACTGTCCAATCCTCCTTGCCCGAATAAAACCCAAGGAAATCCATGCAATACCGTTCCTCTCGTCCATTCGGATACGGCTAGGAGTACAGCCACGGTAGTCAAGCGGCGTAAGCCTTTCGGGAACAAGCGAGCCCCCAACCACGCGGCAAGCATCGGATACAAGGATAGGTAGAATATTAGAGTTATCGTGATAGCCAGTGATAGCCATAGAGGTGTGTCGGCGTGGTTGTATAAACCGGAAGCGATCCAGTAAGTACCACAGCCGAAATATCCGATGCCAAACAACCAGCCACGTTGCGCGGCGGTTTTCCCCAAGCTTGAATTGATAATATAGAAAAACATAATGAGTCCGATCCAGAGTGCCGGGCGAAAGGCATATGGAGCAAAACCAAATGAGGCAACAACGCCGCCACTCACAGCGCATGCATGCCCCCAAAGCGGGCTCTTAAATCTCCGCATTAAATTGGGGGAGTCGGATGATTCCATGCCGTATTCAGGCAAGATTAAAACAACCGTATAGACGCAAGGGAATCAAAATGGTATAAATAAAACACTGTAACTATAATTCGGACTATTTGAAGGCGTTTTGTACGCTTGGGCTATGCGACGCGAACTCCTTCTGGCGAGAAATTTTCCCAACACTTTTATTTATGCCATGAAGCAAATCGCAAGTAGTTTAATATTTTTGATTACTCTGGCGATTTTAACAGAAGCATGGGCGGCCAAACCCAGGGAGCGAGTCGAAAATTTCACTCTCTTAGACCATCGTGGAGAATCTCATGAGCTGTATTACTACAGCGATACCGCGGCTTTGGTAATTATGGTTCAAGGCAATGGCTGTCCCATTTCAAGAAACGCATGGCCTCGTTTCAAGGAGCTAAGCCACGAATATGCCCAAAAGAGGGTGAAGTTTATGATGATCAACTCCAATCTTCAAGATCATCGAACAAGCATAAGCCGGGAGGCGGAGCAATTCGAAATAAATCTGCCAATCCTGGTTGACGATACTCAGATTATTGGAGAGTCGCTGGGTTTGATCCGTACAGGCGAAGTGTTCGTGTTAAATCCCAAGGATTGGACTGTGGTGTACCGGGGTGCCATGGACGATCGGTTGACCTACGAAGTGCAGAAAGCGGTTGCGAGCCAACATTATTTGAAAGATGCGCTGGACGACTTTCTGGAGGGGGTGCCAGTGCGCACGGCGAGTACCGATGCGGTGGGTTGCCTAATCAATTTCCCTCGAATGAGGCAACAGCAAAGTTCGGAGAAAATCTCCTACTCGAAAGAGATCGCCCCGATTCTGATAAACAAATGCGTGATCTGCCATCGCTCAGGAGGTATTGGTCCCTGGGCGATGACGGACTACAGCATGGTACGTGGTTTCGCCCCGATGATTCGCGAGGTCATTAGAACCAAGCGGATGCCGCCTTGGCATGCCGACCCCGCTTTTGGACACTTCAGCAATGATCGCTCTTTGACGGTAGAAGAGGTTCAGACCTTGGTTCATTGGGTAGAGTCAGGAGCCCCGAGAGGCGAAGGAGCTGACCCACTTTCCAAGATGGACCACAACCGGCCACAGTGGAAGCTCGGTGAGCCCGATTTAGTGATTGAGATTCCCGCAACGGAGGTTCCAGCAACCGGCCTTGTCGAGTATCAATACCAGCTGGCGGAGAACCCCTTGGATGAACACGTATGGATTTGGGCATCAGAAATCATTCCAGGGGATCCTTCCGCACTGCATCATGTGGTAACCAAGTTCGGGGCCATAGAGGTGGCAGGTACCGGTGGCGAGAAGATTGAGCAAGGAGTAGCAGAGCAGTTGGGGGTATATTTGCCGGGGCGATGGGAGGATGTTTGCTCTCAGGATAGTGCCGTATTACTACCTTCCGGGGCAACATTTGAGTTTGAGATGCATTACACGACCTACGGCCGAAAAACTGTGGATCGTTCGCGCTTTGGCCTTTATTTCCGTAAAAATCCTCCCAAGCACCACTTGCAGGTGGCTTTTTTCGTGAATAAGGATATAAAGATCCCACCTCACGCGAAAAACCACAAGGAAACCGCCGAGCAGGTCTTTACCTGGGGAGATGTGCTGATCTTTGACTTGCATCCCCATGCCCACTACCGTGGCAAGGCATCAAATTTTGTTGCCTATTATCCGAATGGGACCGCCGAAACCCTGCTGTCCGTACCGGATTACGATTTCAACTGGCAAACATCCTATAAACTTGCCGAGCCCAAATTGCTGCCGAAAGGTACACGGGTCGTACACACCACTTGGTGGGATAATTCGGCACAGAACCCGGCCAATCCCGATCCGACTCGTGAAGTCCCTTGGGGGCTGCAGAGTATGGATGAAATGCTGTACGGGACGATCCGGTTCAGCTATATTGATTCGACATATTCGCCCTGAGGTCCGAGTCGACGCGACTTCATCAAATGTCGCTTTTCCATCGCAGTGTGCGCTGGAGTTATGAGACTTGCGCCTATTGGCGGTCGGTTAAATTTGACGCATCCCCTTGCATGTCGAAAGGTATGATTTCAAATCATTTTCATATAATGATGAGATTGACACCAAGGGAATTCCCCATAGGATAGAGGCATGTCTCGATCGCCTTCACGAATGAGAGGTTTCACCCTCATCGAGTTACTTGTGGTTTTGGTGATTTTGGGGTTGATTGGGTCGATTGCGGCCCCGCAGGTTTTCAAGTGGCTTGCCAAGGCCAATGCAGATGCCGCCAAGGTTCAAATTTTCGCCCTCAGCAGCGGTGTCGATTTGTATCGTCTTGAGGTGGGTTCATACCCCCCAAGCCTACAGGCATTGATTGCTCGTCCGAGCAATGCTGTACGCTGGAATGGGCCGTATTTGAAGCAGAACACGCTGCCGAAAGATCCTTGGGGGCGGGAGTACCAATATCAATATCCGGGAGAATACGGAGTCTACGATTTATATTCTCTTGGAGCGGATGGCGAAGTTGGGGGAGAAGGAGAAAATGCAGATTTGACTAACTGGGAGTAGGTACGACAGGTGGAGGAGAACATCGGTGAGTTGCTAGTTGAGAGTGGGTATTTGAAGCCTGCGGACCTTGATCGGGCGATGAGATTGCGCGCGGGTAGCGGTCAGCGGTTAAGTAGCCTTCTCGTATCACTAGGCCTGATTAAAGAAGAGGATTTGGCTCATGTGCTGGCTGAGGAATTGGCCCTCGATATTACTCCAGCCGAAGACTACCGTAATTTTTCAGAAATCAAGGGTCTGATCTCCCCAGATTTTTTGCGACAGGTTCAAGCAGTTCCTATTTCGGGACAAGATGGGCAGATCAAAATCGCGATTGCCAATCCATTTGACAAATACGCTGTTGACGCCCTGCAGCTTGCATTGGGCCATCCCGTTTCCGTTCAGGTAGGACGAGTCTCCGAGATAGAAGCCGCTATTGAAAAATGCTATGGGGACTCGTCGCCTATGGCGCAGATCACCGCTCAGACGGGCGAGCATTATCGACAGGATGCGGACGATATTCAACACTTACGGGATTTGGCCAGCGAGGCCCCGATTATTCGGGCAGTGAATCTCTTGATTTCTAAAGCTTTGAGCAAACATGCTTCAGATATCCACATCGAACCGTTCGATGGGACTCTCAAAGTGCGCTATCGCCTGGATGGTGTATTGCGTGACGTTGAAGCTCCTCCGGCGCGCTCGGCGGATGCCATTCTTTCGCGGATCAAGGTGATGGCAGATCTTAATATTGCGGAACGACGGTTGCCTCAGGATGGACGGATCATGATGCGGTTTGAAGGGAGAGAGGTAGATGTTCGCATTTCATTCATTCCGACGGCGCACGGGGAAAGCGTTGTGTTAAGGCTTTTGGACCGAGAGGCGACACCGTTGGACTTCCGTTCTCTGGGTTTTCAGGAACAGGTTCTTCCCCAGTTTGGGCGCCTGTTGGAGAGGCCGCAAGGTATCGTTTTGGTCACAGGACCAACGGGCAGTGGGAAAACAACGACGATATACACAGTACTGCAGAAACTCAATACTCCAGAAGTCAAAATCTTAACAGTTGAAGATCCGGTCGAATACCGGATGGAAGGTGTCAACCAAGTACACGTTCGTCCTGATCTGGGACTTACCTTCGCCCATGCGTTGCGCTCTTTTCTGCGACAGGACCCAGATATCATCATGGTAGGAGAGATGCGCGATTTGGAGACGGCCAAGATAGCCGTACAGTCTGCTCTGACGGGCCATAAAGTTTTTTCTACACTTCATACTAATGACGCAGCCAGCAGTATCACGAGGTTATTGGATATGGGTGTTGAGGACTACCTGGTAAGTTCGACGGTAAACGGAATCGTGGCACAGAGATTGGTACGCACGCTCTGCCCGCATTGCAAGCAACCGCATAAAGATGCGAACGCGATTATCAAAGCCTTAGGCTTGGAGCGTGAGGACGCCGACCCGGAACTGTATCAAGCGGTGGGGTGTGAGCAATGTGACGAGACAGGCTATAAGGGGCGCACCAGCATTGTTGAATTGCTAACAATGACGGACCGCTTGAGACAAGCAATTTTAGAGAGCAGTGATGCGTCGCGCCTCCGCAATATCGCAAGAGAAGAAGGGGTTTTAAGCCTACGGGAAGACGGACTTCATAAAGCCATGCTGGGAGTAACGACGGTAGAGGAAGTAGACCGGGTCACTCGCGGGTCCGAATAGAAACGTGATGAAATTTCAGTATAAGGCGGCCTCTCAGTCCGGGGAAGTGCTGGAGGGGGTGCTGGATGCCGAAGATGAGAAAACTGCAGTCCAGAGAATCCAGGCACAGGGCCACGTGCCTATCCTTGTCGAGAAAGCTAAGCCAGTATCGAAGAAGCGCTCCGGTTTGATTGGAACTCGTTTCAGGGGACGTTTGAGAGATACTGATATGTTTTGTATAGAACTGGCTACTTTGCTGAAGGCAGGGTTACCCTTGAGTCAGGCTCTCGAAATTCTTGCCGGGATGCTCAAAAATCAACTGATTGGAGAAGTTGTCGAGGATATTCAGTTGCAGGTCCGCAAAGGAGAGCGTCTGTCTTCGGCCTTAGGGCGGCACCCCAAAGTTTTTACTAGCATGGATTTAAGCATGGTGCGTACGGGAGAGGCCAGCGGCAATTTAACCGCTGCGCTGGAACGAATCGCCGGTTTTCGAAAGCGGGCTAGAGAGGTTCGCGAGGCTCTCGCCTCGACTCTAATTTATCCCATTATCCTTTTAGTCTTTGCCGGTATCTCGCTAGTCGTCATTTTGGGTGTGGTTATTCCGAAAATCTCAGCGTTGTTCGCCGATGCAGGGCATGAATTACCCATGATTACCCAGTTGGTTGTTGGTGTTGGTGATTTCGTGCAAAACTGGTGGTGGGCTGGGCTGATTATCTTGTTTTCTGGGGCGTTATATCTGCGCTTGAGATTAGGGACGGCGATTTTTCGGATGGCATGGGACCGCCGACTATTGACCATCCCAGTTCTGGGGATGTGGCTTTCGAAATACGAAACAGCAAAATTCACAAGAATTTTAGGCACCTTACTGCAGAACGGCATGACATTGTTGGATGCTGTGGAGGTGGCTCGCGATGTTGTGGTCAACACGCATATCAAATCCGGCATTTCCAGGGTAATTACAGAAATCAGGCAGGGGCACGGATTTTCAATCCCACTCTTGGACGCAGGAGTCTTTCCCAAGTTGGCAACAGATCTAGTGCAGGTGGGTGAGAAAACAGGGAGCCTCGACGAAATGCTGCTAGAAGTCGCTCATATTTATGAGCGGGATACCCAGCAGCAAATCAAGCAGATAATGAGCGTGTTAAGCCCGGTACTGATTCTTTTTCTTGCGGTTTTGATCGGTGTAATTGTGATGTCTGTTCTCGTTGCTGTTCTTGGGGTCAATGAGCTCGCATTCTAATGTTCGCTGCCGAATCCAAGGATTTGCTTTGGTCGAGCTGCTAGTAATCTTAGCGATCATCGCATTGGCATTTTCCGTGACACTTCCCGCTTTGACCGGGGGTTCTACTATCGAAACTCTTGCGGCAGCCCGCACAGTTGCTGCAGGGTTGAGGCAAACTAGGGACCGGGCCATCACATCTAACCAAACGGCGGTCATGGAAGTGGATGTGGGACGCAAACAAATTGTGCTGGGGGAACAATTTCGCCAACTGCCCGAAAGAATCCATTTGAAATTGCTTACCGCGAAAAGGGAACGTTTGGGGGTTTCGCGTGGAGCCATCCGCTTTTTTCCAGATGGCAGTTCGACCGGAGGGCGCATTACCTTGATGCGGGATAATGTGAATTATCTAATTGATGTTGATTGGTTGACGGGGAGGGTCATTATCCGGAATAGTGTGCCGGATGATGGGGGCGAGTCGAGCTTGTTTGAGTGGGTTCATATCGAATGAGGTGTTCCATAAAGATTTTTCACTTTTCCAGCCCGCGAGAGCGATCGCGAGGGTTTTCCTTGGTCGAGATTTTGGCAGCGTTCACAATTCTCGGATTGTTCGTGGCAACGGCGTTTCAGGCGTTTTCTATGGGGATGACTGCCAGTATACGAACCGGAGAATATGCAAAGGCTCAAATTCTCGCAAAGTCGAAGTTGGAAGATCTTGCAGAATCAGATTTGTTGATGCCTGGCGAAAATGAAGGCCAGATCACGTTGGGCGATGAGGAGCAAATATTCCGATGGCGTACAAGGATTGAGAACGGGCGCCAAGAGACACAAGGCTCGTTGACCCCCCTGCAGGCAATAGTTGAGGTGACTTGGGATAGCGAAAGCGCTTTATCTGTGCCGGGAGCATTTGAACTACATGCGCTTCTGATTTCAGAAAAATCATGAGAAACTATTCCCGCACCCAAGGATTTACTCTTCTGGAGCTCTTAGTTGGTATTACTCTTTTTGCATTGATTTCTGCGGCAGTTTACGGGGTTTTAAATACTGCAGGAAAGCTTTGGGAACGCGGGGATCAGCAGGCTGTAGCAAATACCCAGATACGGTTTGCTCTTGATTACATGCGGCGTCAAATGTCCAGGACTTTGCCGGTGGCAACTCCAGTGGATGGGAGTTGGAAGGTATGGTTCGAAGGCGAATCCCACAGAGTTCGTTTCCTTGTCAAAGGACCTCGACATGTCGGGCTGCATGGGTTTTACGAGACTGTGATTTTCCACAATAGGGAAGTCATTCCTCCCCGCATAGACTTGGAAATGCGCCGAATCGACAAAAAAACAGCACAGAGTGTTTTTCGGAAGACCTTACTAGAAGACATTCCGGAAGTCAGCTTTGAATATTTTGGAGTTTACGACGGAGAAGATAAGATGATATGGGCGTCGCAGTGGCAAGAGCATCAGTCTCTGCCTCGATTGGTGCGTGTGCAGTTGAATAGTAACATCACTGGAGAATGGCCGGAACTCACGGTCCGGTTGCCTACGGATGCCATACGATACCACCAATTTTAAACAGCGCGGAGTCGTGCTTGTTTGGGTTTTGTGGGTGGGCACACTCTTGAGCTTGATTGCTGCGAGTTACGCTTTCGGAGTGAAGACGGGAACAGTTTCGGTGACTAACGCGGGCCAGCGCCTACAGGCTGAAGCATTGGCTGAATCGGCCGTCAATATGGCGATTCTCGAATTGCTTGAAATGGATGGCGCCATGCGCTGGAGAATTAATGGAGAGTTGCAGCAGAGGCCGTTTGGAGGAGGCGCATCAAGCTATGTTGTGCATGCAGAAACCGGCAAGATTAATCTCAATATGGCACAGGAAGAAGTTATCAAAAAATTGGGAGTGGCGGACCTTGATATGGAAATAGCACGCCGTAGAGCAAGTCGGCCCCAAGCATTTCTGTCTGCCGATGAGTCGGAGGTGCCGGACAAGATTTTGCCAATTATCACGATCTATTCGGAAACCGGAGCGATTGATCCTGTAGTGGCTTCTCGCGACGCATTGTTGGCTGTTCCCGGTCTTGACGAAAGAGCCGTGGATACGTTTCTTCGTGAACGGGAGGTTCGAAAAAAGGGTGACGCCATTACCCATAACGAAGTGGCTCAGGAAATTGCTCCTTTGCTGAAAGACGGGAAGCAGTTTTTAGCAATTCTACCGGCACGGTATTACACTGTTTCTGCAAAGGGGGTTACGGAAGACAGGGTTGCATCTTTTGTCCAAGCCATTGTCAAAATAACTCCCGATGCGATTCCCGCCTATCAAGTGCTTTCATGGCGAACCGGCCCCGAAGTGGAAATCCCAGACAACCTGCAATAAACCTTTAGTATGACAATCATCGACATCAAGAATAGTGTCCTAAAGTTTTTGGATTGGTGGTGGAAAGGATTGGCCGAAACCATGCCTCCTGCTTTTCTTAAGTTTTGTTCAGAGAGAGGAGACAAGCTTAACTTCGACATTTCATCGGGTCAGGTTCGAATATGGAAGACAAGGGATCGCAAAAAAAGTGATTTCGTCGAGGTTTCCATGGACAAAGTGGAAGATTTCGACAGTTATGAAATCGCAGATTTCAGGCCCGCATGTACGACTTTGGAAATGAAAATATCTCCGGAGCTTGGACTGATAAAGGAGGTTGAGTTGCCGTTGGCTGCTCGGGAGAATTTGAGGCAGGCCTTAGCCTATGAAATGCACAGGTTCACGCCATTTTCTGCAGATGATGTGTACTACGATTACCAAACCATGGAGGAAACGGATCACTTGATAAGAGTTCGTCTTGCTGTGGTTCCGAGACGGCTTGTTAGGAAGGCAACGCGGTGGCTTTCCAGCTGGGATTTGCAGTTTGTGCCCAGAATCACATCATGGCGTCCGGAAGATGCTCATGAAAGCAAAATCATTTTCAGGTTTCGTGAATCAAGATATCGATTCTGGCGCATGCGCAAAGCGAGCGCTTTCTTGCTTGCCGCCAACTTAATTTTGGCTACTTTCGTTGTTGCATTGCCTCTAGTTTTGGAGCAAGACCGCCTCAATAGTCTGCACGCCGAATTAGCCCAACTTCATAATGAACTAGAACAGTACAGCGACACATACGGTCGCACGGAAGATCTGGAGAAGAGGAGAGAGTTCTTTGCCTCGCAAGTTGACGCACGAGTCAGTGCTTTACAGTTGCTTGAAGTGCTGACAAATCAGTTTCCAGACGACACATGGATTATGCAACTGGAGTTACGCGAAGGTATGCTGCACCTTCAGGGTTATTCTTCCAAGGCAACCTCCTTGGTGGGCATCCTGGAGTCTTCTTCCATGTTTGACAATCCCCAGTTTTCATCGCCGGTCATCCGAGATGAGACTATGGGGAAAGACCGCTTTCACTTGTCTGTGGGTGTCACTGCAGGGGGATCGTGATGAGGCGGGCTATATTCCATAGAGTGCTTGCTTGGGCACTCTTGTTATTTGTTCTATTCACAATATTTCTTGTTGGAATACTCCCATTGTGGAACAGTTATCAGACGACAAGACTGGCGGCGAACGAAGCCCAAAGGCAAGTCGCGACAGCTCAGAAAGCAATCGCGGATGTGGAATATTTGATGGCGCAGCCGGAATCCCAGTTTGAGGCAATTGATCGTTTTCTACTTCCTGGAGATAGTCAAACTTTGGCGGCTGCCGCTCTACAAAGTCGGGTTGAAACACTTGTAGACCAGCGAGGCGGGCAAATATTCAGCATTCACACAATTCTGGGTGAAAAACAACAGGACCTAGCCCAGGTTTCGATTCGTATTCGCTTGGCTCCCACCACATCGGTTCTTCAACAGATTCTATTTGACTTGGAGGGTCAACTGCCATTGTTGACCATTGATTACTTGAAATTGGTTTCTCATGGTGGCCATGAGCTATACATTGATTCTCCTCTCAATGCCGAAATTCAAGTATCCGGATGGTGGGCACCTGTACCCATGAAGAATCACGATGCGTAATTGGGGACAGTTGCTTCTGATGTTGGGATTGGCGTCTGTGCTAATCATAGAGGCAGTGGGGCTGACTAAAGACTCGGAAAGTGACTTTGACCCGGTGTCATTAAGAAGTTTTTCTGTACAAAGCTTGGATTTCAAGCCGATGTCCAGGCCGCCTCAACTTACGGCGCGGCCTTTATTCCGAAAAACGCGTCGTCCGCCGGAAATCCCTGTCTTGGACGAGGTGCCTCCCATTGAGGAAATACCACAGGCCACCCCTCCGGCACCTCAAGAGATCCCAGAACTAGTGCCTACATTCCGCCATAAGCTCACGGCTGTGACAATCACTGGAAACGAATCTGTAGCGTACATGGTTAATCCCGTGAATCTCGATTTGATCCGCTTGGAAAAGGGAAACCAGATTGATGGTTGGGTCCTGCATGAAGTGCATCCGGATGCAGTAGTGCTAGGATACGGAACCGAACAACGAGTCCGTCTTGAATTGTGGGCAGACGAACACGACGAAGATTTTTCTGTACCTCTAAGTGGAAACCAGGATGCGCAAGGCGATTTTGAACACTTCCAAGGAGAATTTTCTTCCCCGGAACTTCGCCCCGCTGAACCGCCAAGGCGTCCCGTGCGGGGACCACGCTCTCGTGTGCGATAAGGCTAGCATCGGCAAGCAGTGCCTCATAGGGGCCTGCCTCTTGATATTTTCAGGGTGTCAAACACTGGATGACACTTTCTATACCGTATTTGATCACACTTCGCCTTCGACCCAGTCGGATGTAAGTAATGAGTCTCAAGAAGAACCTGCAAGTTCTCCGACCCCATCGCGACCCGATCCCCAATTCGTCGAGCTGGGAACGGGAGAATTTGCGGAGATCAAGGAGCCGGACGAAAGAGCAGGAGTGACCACGGGGCCAGCGACATTGAATTTTAATAACACCTCGATTGCGGATGCGGTAAAAGTTATTTTGGGGGACCTTCTGGGGAAAAATTATGTTATTGATCCGCAAGTTCAAGGCACAGTGACTCTGAATACTGCCGAACCGGTCGCGCAAGAAGACTTGTTGCCTACACTGGAATTGCTGCTACGGATGAACGATGCAGCCGTCGTGCTCCAGCGGGATATTTATCGAGTCATCCCTCGCCATCAGGCAGGTCAGGAACTGCGCATTCCTCAAATCGGAGACAGCAGCGTACCTTTACCGGCGGGAAACACCATTCGCATCGTACCTATCAAGCATATCGCTGCCAGTGAAATGGCAGGGATATTGGAGCCTTTTGCTCCCGCTGGAAATATTGTTCGTGTTGATACTTCGCGCAATTGGCTCTTATTGATGGGCGATACCATGGAGTTGGACAGCCTGGTTGAAACGGTTCGCATCTTCGATGTGGATTGGCTGAAAGGGTTGTCATTCGGCTTGTTTACGCCTGACTTTGTTCAGGCGGATGTTTTGGCGAATGAGTTGTCGGGTATTTTTGGCAAGAAATCTGAGGGTCCGCTTGCGGGGTTGGTACGAATCAAAGTCATCAAACGTATGAATGCCTTGCTGGTGGTTTCGCCTCGTCCGGAATATCTCAAGAAAGTGGAAAATTGGATAGAGCGTCTGGATGTGGATCAGGGAACGGAAGAGCAAGGTCTCTTTGTCTATCAGATTCAACATGGGAAGGCGAGCGACTTGGCGGATGTTCTTGCTCAAGTGTTTGATGATCCAGAGATCGATGGAGGAGTGGGTGCGGCGGAATTGGCTCCCGGGTTGGAACCTGTGGAACTTTCGAGTGAAATGGAGGGCTCCCCACAGTTGTTTCTGCCTGGTTCTCTGGAGAATCCTTCTGTCTCAGGGGCGGGAATATCCAAAGGAGGGAATAATTCCCTTCGAATTATTCCAGATAGCGTTAATAATGTCTTGCTTATCCGGGCAACATTCCGGCAGTACCGGCAGGTTATAGAAGCCCTACGAAAGATTGATATTGCCCCACTTCAGGTACTTATCGAAGCAACGATTGCCGAGGTGTCTTTGACAGGTGAATTTTCTTTAGGGTTGGAATGGTTTTTGAAGACTGGATTGAGCGGAGATCGAACCGGGGATGCGCAACTAGATCTTAACGCGTCTGGCATTGGGGCGACGACAGGGTTTTCCTATGTAATCAGAAGTTCTAATGATATCCGCTTTGTTCTCAATGCACTGGCATCGGACTCGCGACTTAACATTATTTCTTCTCCCAGCCTAATGGTATTGAATCATCAGGAGGCTAGTATCCAAGTCGGGGATCAAGTGCCGATTACAACGCAACAGCAGCAAGCTACTGCGACTGACTCAAACATCATTAACAACATCGAATTTCGTGATACGGGCGTCCTGTTGAATGTTCGTCCACGTGTGAATGCCAATGGCTTGGTGGTTATGGAAATTGAGCAGGAGGTGAGCGACGTGGCTCCGAACAGCGGTAACAGCCTGACTCCGACAATCCAGCAACGCAAGATCAATAGCACGGTCGCGGTACAGAGCGGAGAGACCGTTGTACTTGGTGGATTGATTCGCGAAAATAAATCTGAATCTGAATCTGGGGTGCCGGGCCTATCGAAAGTGCCTGGTTTGGGCTTTTTGTTCGGTGCAAGTAATGATACCAGCCGTCGTACGGAACTGGTGGTTCTCATTACGCCACGTGCCGTGCGCGACCCAAGTGTTTCTCGTGAAATTACCGAAGAATTTCGTGAGCGTATGGGAAGTCTTAAACCACTTTTCAGGCCAAAATCGGAAGAGAAACAAGACTCTGTTTCAGGACAAGACTCGGGCGATCCGGAAATTTGATACTTGTGTAGAACATCCAAGCGGGTTTGGAGACTGCATGCGGGCGAAGGAAACGGCGATGGGATTCCTACAAAAACGGCATGGGGCTGATATCTTCGGCTCTCGTGAGAGGTTAGCCTTTATTAGAACTTCATAAAGTCAGTTTGTATAATAGCCCCAACGGCAGTCACCAACGACAGGAGAGACGTTGACCATGGCAGATTATGACCAAGAGCTGGATGCTTGCGGCTTGAATTGTCCATTGCCCATTTTGCGGGCAAAAAAATCATTGGCGAAACTGGCAAGTGGCCAGATTTTGCGGATTATTGCGACCGACCCAGGTGCCGTAAAGGATTTTGAGGCGTTCTCGAAGCAGACGGGCAACCCGTTGCTGGAATCCATCGAGCAGGACGGCAAGTTTTATTTCCGACTGCAGAAAGCGTAACGGCCCCACGTGCCGGGTCAATGTGACATAAGAATGGGTCGTGTGAGTGACTTGTTCTCTATTCAGAGGTTGCTCTCTGTGGATCAAAAGGATGGCACCCAGTTTGAAAAAGACACTGAAATAACGCACAATAAGCAAACGCCCTTGATTTGGCGTAGTCGCCCCATCTGAACATGGATAGTCTGCAGAAAGAATCCCAGCCGGAACCCGCTTCCTTGACGGGTGCGGAAATTTTTATTCGCTGCCTCATAGAAGAGGGAGTGAAAACGGTATTTGGTTACCCTGGTGGTGCAACTTTGCATATCTGCGATGAGTTGCACAAACAACGAGATATCGACCATATTCTGGTGCGCCATGAGCAGGGGGCAACGCACGCGGCGGAAGGGTTTGCGAAAGCAACCGGTCGTGCCGGTGTGGTTTTAGTGACATCGGGTCCGGGAGCAACCAATACGATGACGGGCATCGCAGATGCCTTTTTGGACTCGGTGCCGATAGTGATTTTCACAGGGCAAGTGCGCACGACCGTCATCGGAAATGATGCTTTCCAGGAAATAGACACGGTAGGTATTACGCGCCCCTGCGTAAAACACAACATTCTGGTGAAGCGGGTTGAAGATATGCCCCTCGCCATTAAACGGGCATTCCACATCGCGACGACGGGTCGCCCTGGACCGGTTGTGGTGGATCTGCCCAAAGATGTGACGGAACAGAAAATGCCATTTTCTTATCCGGAAAATCTGCGCTTGCGTTCGTATCGCCCGACGGAGCACGGGCATCCAGGCCAAATCAAGCGAGCCGTGCGCTTGATGGCAAAGGCCTCACGCCCCGTGATTTATACCGGCGGAGGCGTGATTGCGTCGGATGCGCACGAAGAATTAGCGGAATTCGCTCATTTGACCGGATTCCCCATCACCAACACACTCATGGGATTGGGCGCATTTCCAGGCACGGATCCCCAGTTCATTCAAATGCTGGGCATGCATGGCTCTTACGAAGCCAACATGGCCATGCATCACAGTGATACGCTGATCGCAATCGGTGCCCGTTTCGATGATCGTATTACCGGACGGTTGGACAAGTTCTGTCCTTACGCCAAAGTCATCCATGTGGACATCGACCCTTCGAGCATTTCCAAAAACTTTCCGGCGCATATCCCGATTGTCGGGGATGCGAAGTACGTGCTCCAAGCACTCACCGAAGAGTTGCGCACTGGCGACTATTCCATGGCAGACATCGAGCCGTGGTGGGGCCAAATTCGCGAATGGATTAAAAAGGACTCGTTCGGGTATGAACAAGATATGGAGGGTGAAATTAAGCCTCAGTATGTGCTGGAAGAGTTGTACAGACAAACCGAGGGCGATGCTTTTGTCACTTCGGATGTTGGGCAGCACCAGATGTGGGTGGCGCAGTTGTACAAATTCAACAAACCGCGTCGGTGGATCAATTCCGGCGGGCTCGGCACGATGGGTTTTGGATTACCGTCGGCCATGGGCGTGCAGCTCGCGCACCCCAATGAACTGGTGTGCTGTGTGACAAGTGAGGCGAGTATTCAGATGTGCATCCAGGAATTGTCCACTTGCCGTCAATATGGTTTGCCGCTGAAAATCATCAACTTGAATAACCGCTACATGGGCATGGTGCGGCAATGGCAGGATTTCTTCTATGATTCTCGTTATGCCATGTCCTATATGGAGGCACTGCCGGACTTTGTGAAACTGGCGGAAAGTTTCGGACACATCGGTATGCAGATTGAGAAACCGAAGGACGTGGAGCCGGCACTGCGCGAAATCCTTAGCATCAAGGACCGCTTGGTATTTGCTGATTTTGTGACCGATCAAACTGAGAATTTGTTCCCGATGATTGCTCCGGGTGCTGCTCATAACGAAATGATTTTGTCCTGAAATGCGGCGGCGTATTCTGGCCGTGTTGTTGGAGAATGAATCCGGCGCTCTGTCGCGGGTGTCCAACTTGTTCTCTGCCCGAGGCATCAACATCGAATCACTGTCCGTGACTGCGACGGCCGATGAGACCATGTCGCGCATGACTTTGGTGACACACGGAGATGACCGGGTTCTGGAGCAGGTAACCAAGCTGCTGCACCGATTTGTGGATGTGATCACAGTGTCAGACTTGACTGGGCAAAATCGTGTGGAGCGCGAAATGGCGCTTGTCAAGTTGCGTTTGCGCGATGAAAGTGGTGTGGATGAGCTGCAACGAATCAACAAGGTTTATCGAGGCCGCATCGCAGACGTTAGCGCTTTGGTTTATACCAGCGAAGTGATCGGGACCAGCGAAGAGATTGATGCCTATATCTCCGCCATGTCCCAGCATGAATTATTGGAAGTGGTCCGTTCCGGGCCGTTGGGAATTATGCGCGGTGAGCATGTGTTGTACACCGAACACAATGACTAATCATTGCCAGAACCAGGCGGGGAGAAACTAAAGTCATGAAGGTTTTTTACGATAAGGATGCAAACCTCGACATTGTGCAGGGGTGCACGGTGGCAATTATTGGTTATGGTTCGCAAGGCCATGCGCACGCACACAATCTGAGCGATTCGGGAGTCTCGGTCGTCGTGGGTTTGCGCGAGGACTCTTCGTCGGTCGACAAAGCGCGCGACTCAGGGTTACGGGTTGCGAGTGTGGCACAGGCCACTTCGGAAGCGGATTTGGTGATGGTGTTGGTGCCGGATGAGTTGCAGGGGAATCTGTACGAGCAGGAAATCGAACCCAATTTGCGCCAGGACGCGACGCTGGCGTTTGCGCATGGGTTCAACATTCATTTTGAGCGGATTCGTCCGCGTGCAGATTTGGATGTCATCATGATCGCACCCAAAGGCCCAGGCCATTTGGTGCGTTCGACCTACACGCAAGGCGGAGGGGTGCCGACGCTGATTGCGGTTTTTCAGGATGCAAGCGGGGGCGCACGCGAAATGGCCTTGTCCTATGCCAGCGCCAATGGCGGAGGTCGCGCAGGCATTATTGAAACCACTTTCCGAGATGAAGCGGAGACAGACCTGTTTGGAGAGCAGGCAGTGCTGTGTGGAGGCGTGACCGCTTTGATTGAGGCAGGATTTGACACGTTGGTCGAAGCCGGCTATCCGGAAGAAATGGCGTATTTCGAATGTCTCCACGAGTTGAAATTAATCGTAGACCTGATTTATGAAGGAGGCATTTCGAATATGAATTATTCGGTCTCCAATACCGCGGAATACGGGGGATTGACGCGCGGGCCGAAAGTGATTGACGACACGGCACGTCAAGCGATGCGGAAAATTTTGGCGGACGTACAAAGTGGCGAGTTTGCGCGGGAATGGATTGCCGAAAATGAAGCAGGACTTCCGCAAATGAACCAGTTGCGCGAGCAAAGTCAGAATCAGTCTATTGAAAAAGTGGGCGAGAAATTGCGCGAGATGATGCCTTGGATTCGCGAGCAGCGCCTCGTGGACCGTAGCCGCAATTAAAGGCGGCAACGTGCTAAAATGCTTGGCCAGAGCGATTTGATACGCTGATTAAATTTTCCTGTTCCATAACCGTGGAGGAATAACATGTACTGGGGCAATTGGATTTCTTTTGCAGTTTTCTGGGGTGTTTACGCTTTATTGGTCTGGAGCGTGGAGAACTTGGTTTAATTCTGACATGACTCTCTGTGTCACAGCCGGGTGTTCGCTGTGACGTACGCACGCTGAGGCCCGTGCTATGAAAGGCTATCGCCGCAGCATTTATCTGCTGCCGAGTCTGCTGACAACGGCCTCTATGTTTGCAGGTTTTTCTGCAATCACTTTCGCTTCCGAACAACGCTTTGAAGCCGCCGCTTTGGCGATTTTTTTGGCGATGGTGCTGGATGCACTGGACGGACGGATTGCGCGCCTGACACACACGGCCAGTGAGTTCGGCCTGCACTACGACAGTTTGAGTGACATGCTGGCGTTTGGTGTTGCGCCGGCGTTGGTGCTCTACGAATGGTCTTTGCAGTTCATGCAGCCGGTCGGTGGGGACTGGGCCAAAATCGGTTGGTTAGTGGCCTTCTTTTACATGGCCGCAGTAGGTCTGCGTTTGGCGCGGTTCAATGTGTCCGCCAATGTTCAGGACCGGGCATTTTTTCGAGGCCTGCCGAGTCCGGCCGCGGCCGGCACCCTGATGGCGGGGATGTGGGTAGCGGTAAAGACCGGTTATACGGGAGAAGAGTTGAAGAATGTCATCTTGTTGGCGACGCTGGTGATGTCAGTCTTGCTGGTCAGTCGTTTTAGTTACTACAGTTTTAAGGAGACCAGTCCAAAATTCCGAGTGCGAATGGTTTCTTGGATTCTGATTCTGGGGAGTCTCATGTTATTTGCAATTGATCCCCCGAAAATCTTGCTGCTCCTTTTTATTGCCTATGTGTTGTCGGGTCCGGCATTGTTTGTGTTTCGGATGCGCCGCCGCTGGCATAGTTCCTCATCGTCTTGAAGATAGGGTAGGCTTCAAACTGCAAATACCTCAGGCAAGCGCCTCAGGAGCCACCAGAATACCGTCTGCGTCGGCGCAGACCCAATGCCCGGGAATAAATTCCACGCCGGCAAAACGAACTGGAATGTCGCGCTCGCCCAACCCGCGTTTGACACTCTTTTGCGGGTGAGTATCCAGGGCTTTGACGCCAATTGAAATCGTCGCGATGACTGCGGAGTCACGAATGCAGCCGTTGACGATGACACCGGCCCAATGATGCTTATGCGCCAGCGCAGCTAAAAGATCTCCCAGCAAAGCACACTGCATGGAGGCTCCTCCATCGACAACTAGGACGCGCTGTGCTCCTTCTTCCTCGAGTGCTTCCCGAACTTTGGAATTGTCATTCGGGCAACTGACCGTCGCAATTTGACCAGCAAAAGCGGTAATCCCTCCGTAACTGCGAAACCCCGGTGTGGCAATGTGGGTAGTGTCAGGGTGTTGGTCGGAAAGGTCGGCAGTGGCAAGTGTCATGGCAAATTAAAAAATAACAAAGCAGCCATTATAGGGGTGGAGATTAACTATGCCCAATGGTAATCAGCTCTTTGGGCAAAACGGTTGATTCCAGTGTCTCCGGTGGAAGCGGTGTATCTGGAGAAAATGTCCGTTGGGTACAATAGCCATAGGCGTGTTCAAGCCTAGTTGCGTACTTTTTATGTCTGAAATTATTGCTGTCCATGCTCGCGAGATCATTGATTCGCGAGGCAATCCGACCGTTGAAGCCGAAGTGTTCCTGGCAACGGGAGTTTCAGGGCGTGCGGCTGTGCCTTCGGGAGCGTCAACGGGTTCACGCGAGGCCTTGGAGTTGCGTGATGGCGGCACCACACGTTTTGGCGGCAAAGGGGTGCAGCAGGCGGTCGGACATATCAAAGGAGAAATTCAAAAATCATTGCATGGCATGGACGCCGACAACCAGCAAGGTATTGACGAGCATCTGATCAATTTGGATGGGACTCCCAACAAGGCCCGTTTTGGGGCAAATGCGATTCTCGCGGTATCGCTGGCTTGTGCGCATGCCGCAGCCCGGGACCGCGCTGAACCGCTGTACCGACTGCTGGGAGGTCCGGGCCCTTACATTTTGCCGGTGCCTATGATGAATGTCATCAATGGGGGCGAGCATGCCGACAACAGCGTGGATATGCAGGAATTTATGATCATGCCGGTAGGCGCTTCCAGCATGGCGGAAGCTGTGCGTTGGGGGGCTGAAATTTTCCACCAATTGGCGCGAGAATTAAAGCAACGGAAACTGGCGACGACGGTGGGTGACGAAGGGGGCTTTGCTCCTAATTTGACGAGCAATGAGCAGGCGGTTGAAGTTGTGTTGGAAGCCATTGAGGGTGCCGGTTACCGTCCGGGTGAGAATGTATATATGGCCCTTGATGTGGCCAGTTCGGAGTTGTACCAGGATGGCCGTTATCATCTGCGTTCCGAAGGCCGCAGTTTTAGTTCCGAGGAATTTGTCGACTTGCTGGAGAGTTGGGTTGAGCGTTATCCCATTCTGTCCATTGAAGATGGCATGGCGGAAGATGATTGGGAAGGTTGGGAATTGTTGACAAAGCGTTTAGCCGAGAGAGTGCAGATTGTTGGCGATGACGTATTTGTGACAAATCCAGAGATATTCAAAGAGGGCATAGAGCGCGGCATCGGCAATGCCATCCTCATCAAGCTCAATCAGATAGGCACGGTGACGGAGACCCTGGAAGCGATTCGTATGGGCCATGAGGCGGGTTATAAAACCGTCATTTCGCACCGCTCCGGGGAAACCGAAGACACTTCCATTGCGGACCTTGCAGTCGCGACCAGTGCGGGACAAATTAAAACCGGTTCCATGTCTCGTTCGGACCGGGTGGCTAAATACAATCAGTTGTTGCGTATTGCCGAAGAACTGGGAGACCAGGGCCGCTATATTGGAGCGGAGGCGTTTTCAGTGCTAAAGCCGCAGCACTGATTTCTCCGACCGTCGTCCGCGATGCGCTTGTTACTTTGGGGCATGGCGGGACTTTTAGCGGCGTTGCTGTATTTGCTGGTGCTGGGAGAAGGGGGATTGTCCGACCTGCATAAGCAGGCACAGGAACTTCAACGTCTCGAGGATGAAAATGCGCAACTGGCTGAAAGAAACAGAATCCTTGCTGCAGAACTCGAAGCCCTGCGTTCCGGCACCGAGGGAATCGAAGGCTTGGCGCGAGAGCAGTTGGGCATGATTCGCAAGGACGAGAAGTTTTATCAATTCATCGGTCCCGGTGTGAAACCTGAAAAACCGTCCGATGACGCGCCGTGATGCGCGTGACGTATCAGGATGGCGAGAAGTGAATCAAAAAATAAGCGCAGTCGTGTTATGAGTCAGGAACGGGAAATATATGCGCTTGTCGCCGGAGGAGGCGCAGGGCAGCGCTTCGGCAGACCCAAGTGGGATGCACCACTGGCCGGGCGTCGCATACTGGATTACGCGATTCGACCTTTGGCTTCGTGTTATCCGGACATTCGTGGTATTACCCTGTTGCTACCGAAATCGGACGTAGACTTGGCGCAGCCGCCGCTGCTACCCGAGGGTATGGCGTTTGAAGTACATGAAGGAGGTGCGACACGTGCGGAATCGGTACTACGCGGGCTTGAAGCCTTGCGTGCCAAAGCCAGCGAACAGGCATGGGTGCTGGTACATGATGCAGCGCGTCCTTGTGTCTGGCGGGCCGACATCAAGCGACTTCTTGAGGTTACGGAACCTGCAGGCGGCTTGCTGGCAGTACCCGTGACGGATACACTGAAATCTGATGCCGAGGGTCAGGTGGAGCAAAGTGTGAATCGACAGGGATTATGGCGAGCGCAAACTCCGCAGATGTTTCCGATCGCTTTGCTGCATAAAGCCTTACTCCAGGCGTTGGAAGCTGATTTTGAAGTGACCGATGAGTCCAGCGCAATGGAGCATAGCGGATACCATCCTCGCCTTGTGCAGGGCCGGGAGGATAATATTAAAGTGACATGGCCGGAAGACCTTGCCCGAGCCGAAAGAATCTTGGAGGACGATCCTGATGATGCGTATTGGACACGGCTATGACATCCATGCATTTGCGCCTGGCGATGCAGTATGGCTGGGCGGGGTGCAGATTGAGCACACGCAATCCCTGGCGGCACATTCCGATGGGGATGTGGTGCTGCACGCGCTGATGGATGCTTTGCTTGGAGCTGCGGGACTGGGCGATATCGGCGAGTTGTTCCCGGATACCGATGCCCGTTATGAAAATGCCGAAAGCAGCAATTTGCTGCGGACCGTCCTGCAGAAAATAAAAGATCAGGGCTGGGTGCCAGTCAATGTTGATATCACCTTGATTGCTGAAGCACCCAAAATTTCTCCCTATCGCGAAGCCATGCGAGAGTCAGTCAGCGCACTGCTTGCTTTGGATTCCCATTGCGTCAACATCAAGGCGACCACTCACGAGAAATTGGGGGCACTCGGACGAAAAGAAGGAGTGGCGGCTCATGCGGTCGTATTATTGACGGAATCCTCCTAGTCATGATAGGTACACATCACATGCGTGGCCTATAGGAAGGAATCAAAATGCGGTCGCGAACAAGGTAGTTTGGAATTGGTTGGGAATGGGTAGGAAAATGTCGAAAATTTTGGCGCTGGAGACTTCGACCGAGTTATGCTCGGCGGCATTGGGAGTAGGTGAGACTATTTATCAACGACAGCGTTTGGCGCCGCGCGAACATACTCAATATGTCATGGGTCAAATCGACGAGTTGTTCGAAACTGCCAATTGTGCGCCTAAAGATTTGGATGCGGTCGCCTTCGGGGCGGGTCCGGGAAGTTTTACCGGAGTGAGGTTGGCGACGGCGTTGGCGCAAGGATTTGCCGTCGCACATAATTTACCGGTGCTTTCGATTTCCACGTTGGGCGCAATGGCTTGGCCGGTTCTAAAGGAACATCCGGACGTGCCTGTATTGACCGCGCTCGATGCGCGCTTGAAGCAAGTTTATTGGGGGGGTTACAAGCTCCATAAAGGAGAGTTGACTGCAGTCATTCCCGATACGCTATCGGCTCCGGAAGAGTTGTCCGAGCAGCTGGCGGAGCTGACGTCATGGCATGGGGTGGGTTCCGGCTGGAGTTTGCCGGAAATGCATAAAATAGCGGAGAAATCCGTACAGCGCATAGATTCAGATGTGTACCCAGAGGCTCAGGCAGTACTGGAGTTGGCCCAGCGAGATTTCCAATGCGGGCGCGGCAAACCAGTGCAAGAGGCACAACCCATTTATTTACGACATCCGGTGGATTCCTGATGCCGACCCGTCCTCGTTTTCATCTGGCCATCCCAGTGGATGACTTATCTGCTGCCGAGGCTTTTTACGCGGGCATACTGCAGTGTCAGATCGGGCGTTCGGCAGAGCAGTGGATTGATTTCGATTTGATGGGCCACCAGGTGACGACCCACCAAGTAGCGGAGAAATTGTCCCATGCCGACAACGAAGTCGATGGAGAAACCATCGCGGTGCCCCACTTTGGGTTGATCTTGGATTGGCAACACTGGGAAGACTTAATGGAGCGCTTGCGTGAGTGCCAGGTAACATTCACCTTGCCTCCCACCATTCGTTTTGAGGGTGCAGTCGGCGAGCAGGCGACGGCTTTTGTCCAGGATCCGGCCGGGAACGTGCTGGAATTTAAAGCGTTCCGAAACCCCGACCAAGTTTTCGCGCGACCCCAAACCAATCATCAAAATGGATAACTTAATAGCAGTAAGGTTGGATTGATCCGATGCCAATTCGCAAGCTGAATGCCAGCCTTATTAATCAGATCACCGCGGGCGAGGTTATCGAACGGCCGTCATCGGTAGTCAAGGAGTTGGTGGAAAACAGTTTGGACGCGGGGGCAAAGCGCATCCAGGTACGCATCGAGGAAGGCGGCAAACGTTTGATTGCGATTACGGATGATGGTTGCGGTATCGCTCCGGACGAAATGTCACTGGCTTTGGCGAGGCATGCGACGTCCAAGTTGGATAGTGCGGATGATCTATGGCGCATTCAAACCTTAGGTTTTCGCGGCGAAGCGCTCCCCAGTATCGCGTCGGTTTCGCGGCTGACTTTAATCTCAGCTGTGGGCGACGATGAGCATGGATGGTGTCTTGAGGGTGGAAAAGAAGTCGCTCCTCGTCCCCATGCCCAGGCTCGAGGAAGTACGGTGGAAGTGCGTGATTTGTTTTACAACACCCCCGCGCGCCGCAAGTTTCTACGGGCGGCTTCTACCGAATGGAAACACATCGCCGGAATTCTTCGCCGGCTGGCGTTGGGGCATTTGGCGGTCACTTTTGAAGTCAGTCATGATGGCCGGCAACAGATGAACTTCCCCGGGACAATCGAGGGGGCTGCGGAGACGACTCGACTGGAAGCGATTCTGGGGAATGAATTTGCGGAACAATCAGTATTTTTCGAGGATGCCGCAGAAGGCATGCGAGTTTGCGGGTGGTTGGGTTTGCCTACATATTCCCGGAGCCAGCCGGACATGCAGTATTTGTACGTCAATGGACGGCATGTACGCGACAAGACGGCAGCGCATGCGATTCGACGCGCTTATGAAGACGTGTTGTATGGGCAGCGTTATCCTTGTTATGTGGTGTATCTGCAGGTGCCGGGAGAAACGGTCGACGTCAATGTGCATCCGACCAAGATGGAAGTGAGGTTTCGGGAAGGGCGCCTTGTACACCATTTCCTTTCCCACAGTGTCGCCCAAGCGATTGGTACGGTGCGACCCAGTGATGCGGGGCATGAAGCGGGACATTTCCGCACCCTGATTAACGAAAACCCTCAGGCCCGGCAAGCCTATATGGCGCTTCAGGAGAAGGATCCATCACGGATATCGCCTCGCGAAGTTCAAGTACCGGGCGCAACGAATGAAAAGGTCACAGAAGCCTCGGAAACTCCTCCTTTAGGCTATGCTCGGGCGCAGCTGCATGATATCTACGTGCTTGCCGAAAATACTCAAGGGATGGTGCTTGTGGATATGCATGCCGCTCATGAGCGCATTACTTACGAGCGCCTCAAGGCTTCACGCGATGGGCAAGGCGTACGCATGCAGCCTCTATTGGTTCCGCAAAGTCTTACTTTGAGTGAGGCTGAGGTGGCATGTGTTGAAGAACATGGAGAAGTATTGAAAAGTTTCGGTGTGGAAGTGGATGTGGCGGGGCCGACACAGGTGCGTATCCGTGCAGTGCCTTCATTACTTTCGCGCGCCGACCCTACGGCACTGGTACAGGATGTTATTGCCGACTTGATGGAGCATGGGGATAGTCGGCGCATTCAGGAAGTCGAAAATGAATTACTGTCTTCAATGGCATGTCATGGCGCGGTTCGCGCCGGACATCGCCTGGGACTGGAAGAAATGAATGCTCTGCTGCGTGCGATGGAAGAGACTGAACGTTCGGGACAATGCAACCACGGACGTCCGACCTGGGTTCAGTTGAGCATTGACCAATTGGACAAGTTGTTTATGCGCGGTCAGTGACTGAGGTACGGATGCGCGCGTTGGCTTTGATGGGGCCGACGGCGGTTGGCAAAACCGATTACGCTGTGGAATTGGTGCGGCGCTGGCCTTTTGAAATTATCAGCGTCGATTCAGCCATGATTTATCGAGGCATGGATATCGGCAGCGCGACGCCGGAACCCGATATTTTGGCGATTGCTCCGCATCGGATGATCAATATTCTGGATCCGGCGGAGACATTTTCGGCATATGCGTTTGCTCAACAGGCTCGGGCGCACATGACGCAAATATATAAAGCCGGGCGAATTCCGCTGTTGGTTGGTGGTTCGCGCCTCTATTTTCTGGCATTGATCCGAGGGTTATCTCCCATTCCAGACCCGGAAGCGAAAATACGAAGGAACTTGCGACAAACTATTAAAAAACAAGGCATTCAATTTCTGTACAAGCGTCTCAGCCAGTGTGATCCTGCCACCGCGCATCGCCTGAAACCAACGGACTCGCAACGTATTTTGAGAGCTTTGGAAGTGTACGAATCCAGCGGACGACCGCTGAGCTTTTGGCACGGCCTCGCACCGTCAGCAACGCGGCAGGGAGTCGAATATCTGCAACTGGCCTTGTGGCCGGAAGATCGCAGCCGCCTGCATCAACAGATCAACCAGCGGTTTGACAACATGCTGGGCAATGGCTTGATTGAGGAGACACAAGCCCTGCACGCACGAGACGATTTGAATCTGGAGTGCTCGGCAATGCGCTGCGTGGGTTATCGACAGGTATGGCGATATCTGGAGGGCGAGTGCAATCGCGAGCAAATGCGTGTCCAAGCCCAGGCAGCGACGCGCCAATTGGCCAAGCGGCAAATGACATGGCTGCGCAACAGCCAGAATATCTCGAACATCTCGGCAGGCATGCGTGGCCGAGATCGACTCATTACAGCCGTCGGAAAATGGCTGCGTCAATAAAATCGGCTATGGACAGAGCCGAGTGTGGAACAGGGCAGTTATGCAGAGGCGAAAAAAGAGTTCCGCATGTTAAACTGCTATTCGGTCGCTTGCATTCCACAAGATTTGAGCGGCGCGGCGAGTGCATAGGCGGCCTTCCAACAGGGTAACAGTTGGGCATCAGAGGCAACAACGCCGCCAGCGAGGAACAGATGAGCAGATCACAAGGCGTTCAAGACCCTTTCCTAAAAGCGGTATGCCAGGAACAGGTTCCGGTGAGTATTTATCTCATCAACGGCGTCAAGCTGAAAGGACAAGTACATTCATACGACCAATTTGTGGTCATATTGAAAGAAGCAGTCAATCAAATGATTTACAAGCACGCGATTTCAACCATCGTGCCGGCCTCCATGATTGAATTTGGCAATCTGGCGGAAGGAGAGGTGAGTCATTAGTTTTAGGTGGAAGTCCCCGCTTGTTTGAGCGGATCGTAGCGGAGCCTACCTGCGTGGTGGCGTATGTGGCGCCAACACGGAACGTGGATGTTGCCGAGCAGGAAGAATTTTTCAGTCTGGTGACCAGCGCGGGGCTTGAGCCTCGGGCGCAACTTCGTTTTCATCGCCGCACGCCTCACCCGCGGTGGTATTTCGGTTCCGGTCAAGCGGAACAAATCCGACAGCACTGTGAGTCTCACGGTACTCAATTACTGGTGGTCAATGCTGATCTCAGCCCCAGCCAGGAACGTAATCTGGAAACTCAACTCCAATGCCGGGTATTGAGTCGCACAGGGTTGATTCTGGACATTTTTGCCCAACGGGCTCGCTCACACGAAGGGAAACTTCAAGTGGAGCTGGCCCAACTCACTTATTTGTCCACACGCCTGGTGCGAGGCTGGAGTCACTTGGAACGGCAAAAAGGTGGCATTGGGCTAAGAGGTCCGGGTGAAACCCAGTTGGAATTGGATCGCCGCCTGTTGACAAAGCGGGTGCAGACACTGCGCCGTCGTCTCGCTCTGGTGGAACGACAGCGTGCCCAAAGCCGGATGCGGCGACGGCGCGCCCGATTGTTTCGTGTGGCATTGGTGGGTTATACCAATGCCGGAAAATCCACACTGTTCAACAGTTTGACGGGTAGCGATGTTGTGGTTGCCGATCAATTATTTGCAACGTTGGACCCCACTCACCGGCGCCTGCATCTGGGCCATGGATGTGACGCGGTGCTTTCGGATACGGTGGGTTTTGTGCGGGATTTGCCCCCGGAATTGATGCAGGCTTTTCGTTCGACGCTGGAGGAAGTGTGCGACAGTGATTTGCTGGTGCATGTCATTGACCGCAGTGATCCTCAGCATTTAGAGCAAGCGCACCAGGTCCGCGAGGTGCTGGAACAGATCGGGGCGTCGGAATTGCCCGTTCTGGAAGTGCATAACAAGATGGATCAAGTGGAGGAAGCGGCGGGTCTGACCGGCATGAATGGATCGAGACGTCGTCTTTTCGTATCCGCGCAGACAGGCGCAGGTCTGGACGAGTTGCGTGCGTATCTGCTCAAGCAACTTTTGAGCGATACCGCCAACGTCATGTTACGTTTGCCGGTGACCGGCTATCCGCTGCGTGCGGAGCTGCATCGCCTGGGGAAAGTTGAGATGGAGCGTTTTACGGAACAGGGCGAATGCGAAATGCGCCTGCGCTTGCCACGGTCTGACGTGGCCCGCTTTAAGCAGTATCAGGTGACGCCTTTAGATCCGGTCGCCGAGCGAGAATTCGGGGAGCAGGCGAGATAGGACCGAGACGACCGCTTTTATGCTTGTCTTGAGCTTGCGTAAAGTGGTCCTTGGGTTTCCAAAGAGCCGTCCCAAGCGGGTGTGGCCCAATCTGCAGCGGTCGGCAAATCAAGCGATGCAGTCTGTGATGTGCTGAGAGTATCGACGAGTTCGCGTACTGCTTCGGGGTCAATTTCGCGGGTGCGGGTGTTCGCCCTGCACAAGGCTCCTCGAAATCCTAAATAATCAGGTTGCGCCGAGAGATACTCCGTCGCGGACATCGCATCCAGTCGGCCGGCCAAACCACTTAGTAATTGAGCCTGGCGCGTGGCTTGGACCCATTGGTGTGCTTGTTCGCGGCCAATGTGCTGGGTCAATGTCCCGGCTTCCTTGTCGGCGGTATCCAGCATTAAGCCGCTCAAGTTGGCGGCTTGGGCAGGGAGAATCCACTGCAGAGGGTGGATGTCGGGGCAATCCACAAACAAAACGGCGATGGCCCCAGTCGGTGGAGCAATAGCGGCACGCAACTTTGATAAGAGAGGCAATTGAGCCGCACTGGAAAATCCGACCTTGACGAAATCCACGCCAGTTTCAGTCAACTGCCGGGCTTGATCCCAAATATCCGGGTCCGTAGCCGAACCGGCAGCGGCACTTACAAGCCGTCGCCCTTGCACATGGGTGACGACTTCGCGTACCGTGTTGATGTCTACTGGGCCTAACGCACCGCAAGCCGGATTTTTCAAATCCAACACTGCAATGGGCGTTTGCGAGAGCAGCTCCGCTTCCTGAAAATTTTGTACGCTGCCAAGAATGCGAGTCATAATGCCGCCTCGGCGAAATTTGGGTGCTTTTGTATGTGTGCCATCAGCCACCCCCAAGCTTCTTGTTCGAGAGGTCCGGCTGTTTTCTCCACGGCAATCGATAAATAATTTATTTCGTCTTTAATTTTCTGGGCCGGAAGACGGTCCAGGCGACTCACCAGAATCGCCAATTCCAGCACGGCGGCCTGAGCGCGGTTGTAACCTCGAAAAGGTGCGTGAATTTCTTCATGAATGATTTTGCAGGTAAACGTGGGTCGCAGGGAATCATCTTCACAAGATTCCACCTCCACTTCTGCATGGGACAGGCAATCGGCCAGGCGCGGGCAGGGCACAACCTCCGCACTGACCGTGGGCCAGTCTCGGCGTCCCGTCAGGCACCCGGCAAAAACACGCACATCATCGGGGCGGTTGACGACAGCGCAGCCTTGGTGGAGCAAGTTTTCCAAGGTTTGCGAAGGGCGGAAAGGCTTGAGTAACAGGCGGCGAGACGCGACATGCACACCCATCGGAGCAATGTGAGCTTGGTTGTCGTCGCCGAGCGTCGTGACGATGCTTTCCAGAATTTCCGGCATCAGGATGATTTTCGATGTCTCAGACGTTCCTTGTGTTTTTTCAGCATCGGGCCTTCCTCTTTAAATGCAGAAAGGTCTTGCTCCGGCGGGGTGACTGCGCATCCCCATTTCAAATCCTCATCCTGCTGGTAGCGCTTGCCCAACTGCCAAGCAATCTGTGCTCGCGCCAATTCCACACCCAAATAGAACAAGTGACCGGGATCGTCGTCCAGATCCAAGTCCGGGTAAAAAGCAATGGGGTCGGTATGAACGAATTCGCCGTCCCGATTGTACAGGTGAATGCCATCTTCGGCGACTTGAATGCGGAAATTGGGGTCCTTAATAGCCGCTGCAAATTCTGCAATTTCTTCAGGAGTGTAGGGGAAGGGATGGCGCTCGTGCAGCATCATCAGTTGATCATCGATGCCTTTGGGGGGAATGTTTTGGCTGGCGGCTGCGCGCATGATGCGGCGGCTTCGATCGGCTTCACGGATTGAAGTACGGCAGTGTTCGCTGACTTGAGTGGCCAGTACGTATTGAATATCCAGTTCCGAAATCAAACCAAACAGCAAGGCGTTCATGCCGACAGTGTCCGCATGTGTCAATTCGGTCAAATTGCCGATCCCCATCATGATGGGGATATCCGGGAAACGGCGGCGCAATTCCACGTACCGGGCAATGGAGTCAGCACAACCGAAGTGGATGGGATCAAGGATCGGGTCGGCGATAAAAGCGCGATTTTTTGACTGCAGTGTTTCGATGGCATCGCACAAGCCGGCCAAGTCTTCATTGGTCTGCGGAATTAAGACGGGCACGGCATCGACTTCATCGGCAATCCATAAAGCGTCGGGACGCAAACTCAGCAGCATGTCTGCTCCTGCTCTTGCTCCGGTCAGCAGATCCTGTTCTTCCAGAGAATCTACGCTGACAAGGAAGTCGTGTTCCTTGAGCATCTGCACGGCGTCGGCCAAGTGTGGAAAATCGACTCCGGGCAGGCACCCGACATCAATAATATCGGCCCCGTCGCGTTGGTATTCCTGTGCTTGCTTGAGGATTGCCTCCAGGCTCATGTTGGGGGCTTCGGTCAGTTCGGCGATGATGCGCACGTCGTAGCGGCTGAGATCATCGGCAATCGAGGCACGACCGAAAAACTGGGGCAAATCTTTGAGTTCTTCGGGGCCGCGTTCGACCGGCACCTTGAAATGCTGCTCCAATTCGTCCAAATCCCCACGGACCCGCCCGGGAAGCAGAATGCGATCCACATCTTCAGGCAGCTCCAGACGCTTGAGAATCAATGCGGGTGTCATTAAAGCCGCGACACTGGCACCGACTTGGCGGACTTCGTACTCGAAATCCGTCGGCTGCATGGCTTCCAATACGCGATGAAGGCTCCGTTCGGCCAGGCGGCCCGTCAGGAACAGAATTTTTTCGGCCATAAATCACCGTCTTGCGGTAGCGGCATTCTAGCAAGGTGCCACAGGCGATGAACACGGTGTCTTGTAGAATGATGTTTGATGCATATGCCGCTTGTGGGGCAGGTCTGCATCACTGGCTGCGCCTGATGCCTCTGAAAACTTCCCGGCCCGTACACATCATGCGTCGCGAGGCGCAGCCGGAAGCGCTCGCTGCCTTACGTACCGCCACTTCTCTGACTCCTCTGCAGCAACGTGTCTTTGCCCAACGGGGCGTTACGGACCCTGCGGAATTGGAGTTGACGCTGGAACAATTACTGCCCGTGGATGCGTTTCCGGCTTGCGCGGCCGCGGCGCAATTGCTGCATGAGGTCATGCAGGCGGAGCAGAAAATTCTGCTGGTTGGAGATTACGATGCAGACGGCGCGACGGGCGTGGCCGTTGCGATGCGTTGCCTGCGAGCCATGGGGCATAAGGCGGTCGAGTATTTGGTGCCCAACCGTTTCCGGCATGGCTACGGCATGTGTGTGGAGTTGTTGGAGGAAATCGAGAGTCGCCAGCCCCAACTCATCGTGACGATCGATAATGGCATGTCAAGCCAAACCGCCATCGCCGAAGCTCGACAGCGGGGCATGCGGGTGCTGGTGACGGATCATCATGTACCGGGGGCAGTCTTGCCGGAAGCAGACTGCATCGTCAACCCCATCAGTCCGGAAGGAAGTTTCCCCAGTTCCGCCTTATCGGGAGTGGGTGTCATTTTTTATGTGATGCTGGCATTGCGCAGGCGCCTGCAGCAGGAAGGCTGGTTCGAGCAACGAAAACTGGAGCCTCCGAATATGGCTCAGTTTCTTGACCTGGTGGCGCTGGGTACGATTGCCGATGTGGTGCCTCTGGACTTGAACAACCGTATTTTGGTGGAGCAGGGGCTGCGGCGAATTCGCAAAGGGAAAAGTGTGTTTGGCATTCATGCGATGCTGCGCAACGCCCACCGGGACCCGCGGCACGTTAGCAGTACGGATTTGGCGTTTGTCGTCGCCCCTCGTATCAACGCAGCGGGGCGTATGGAGGATATTTCTATAGGGATTCAATGCCTCCTTGCCGATGAACGGGTCGAAGCCTATCTTTTGGCGGAGCAATTGGAACATATTAATGCGCAACGACGACAGCAAAGTGCGGTCACGGAGGCGGAAGCAAGCCGAGAAGCCCGGTCGCTAAAGCCCGATACTTCGGATATTCTGACCCTGTGTCTGCACCGTACGCATTGGCACGAAGGGATCTCGGGGATTATTGCCGCCCGCATTCGGGAGGAATATGGATTGCCGGCTATTGTCTTTGCCTCCGGTCAGGACGGTCTGCTAAAAGGTTCGGGCCGTTCCGTCGACGGCCTCCATCTGCGCGACGTGTTGGTGCGGGTTGATCAGTTACAGCCGGGCCTGATGCACCGATATGGAGGGCATGCCATGGCGGTCGGAATAACACTGCCGAAAGAGAATTTTGAACGTTTTCGTGAGACTTTTGAACAAGCGACGGCGGCAGAATTGAAAGGCCAGCGGCCGGAACACCGCATTGAAACGGACGGAGAACTGGATTTTGACGATTTAACTCTTGAAAATGCTGAATTTTCTCGATACGGACACCCGTGGGGGAAAGATTTCGCACCACCGGCGTTTGAAGGAGAATTCGAGGTGCAGGATTATGAAATTTTCAAAGACGCCCATGCCCGTTTTCGCCTTAGCCCCGTCGGACAGTCGGGACGCCACATCAAGGCCATGGCTTTTTCATACCAGCGACTGGGTTGGGAGCCGGACAGCAAGAGGTTACGTCTGGTCTACCAATTGGATGTCGATGATTTTCAGGGTCAGCGCGCCTGCATGCTGAATGTCCAGCACATAGAGGTTTTATAGGATATGCGTGGGATTGTCGGGGGTATGTTTGATCCGATCCACTTTGGACATTACAAACCCGCATTGGAACTTATGCCAATCTTGGGTTTAACACATATTTATTTGATTCCTTGTGGATTTCCGTCGCATCGGGAACCTCCCATTGCTTCCGCGGCGCACCGTTGGCGGATGGTGCAGATGATCGCAGACGGGCAGCGTCTGATTGCCGATGATCGGGAGTTGCGTCGTCCTGGACCGTCATACACGATAGACACGCTGCGCTCCCTGTTGAAAGAAGATACAACCCCGTTGTGCTTGATTGTAGGAGCCGATGCGTTGGCGGGACTGCCGAATTGGCATCAAGCGGAGGCCATATTGGAGTGTTGTCACATTGCCGCGATGGCACGTCCGGATACCGATTTGGAAGCGGCTTTACCGGAAACTTGGCAAGCACGTTGTACGGATGACCCTGCGAGGTTGCAGCAGGCTTCGTGTGGTAGCATTTACCTGCATCATGGCACGTTATTGGATATCTCGTCTCGCAGCATACGTGCACTCATCCAGTCAGGGGAACCACCCCGGTACTGTCTACCCGGTCCGGTTTGGAAATATATTCAACGTCACCACCTATATGGCGCCTGAAGTAGATGTCGTCGGAAATAACTGCTAATCACAAAGCCGGGGCTTTGCGGGCCGTGATTGAGCAAGCGCTCGACGACATGAAGGCAGAAGATCCCGTCGTGATTGACGTCGCGGACCGCACCACCATCACCTGTTACATGGTGATTGCCTGCGGGCGGTCTGATCGGCATGTGCAGAGTATCGCCGATCGTATTGTTCAGAAAGTCCGTGACTTTGGTGCAGGCCGAGTGGCGGAGGAACGTAGTCGCGACTGGGTTTTGCTGGATGCGGGAGATGTGATTGCCCATGTGATGTTGCCGGAGGCTCGGCGCCGTTACAGTCTGGAAAAACTCTGGTCGATGCGGTCTCCTGACCAGCATGTCGGCGTCGCGTAGTGGCATCTTTGATATTGGGGTCTGCCTCGCCGCGACGGGCCGAGTTGCTCCAGCGTGCCGGCTATGTGTTTGAGCAATATTCCGTGGCAGTCGATGAAACCGCGCAACCTGGTGAAACCGCGACCGCCTTGGTGGAACGACTTGCACAACTTAAAGCGACGACGTGTCTGCAGGCTTATCCCGAGGCTGTCGTGCTTGCGGCCGACACAGTGGTAGAGCAGGAAGATCGAATTTACGGCAAACCGGCCCACTTTGAGGAATTCGAAGCCACCATGCGCCATCTAAGCAACGCGGCGCACACGGTGGTCAGTGGCGTCTGCGTGTTGTCAAAAGAAAGGATGCGGGTATTTCATTGCACGACGCAAATTTGGTTTGGTTCTCTGACACCCTCATGGATTCAAAGATATTGGGAGACGGGCGAGCCGGCCGATTGTGCAGGCGGTTACGCGATTCAGGGAGGTGCCGAAAGTTGCGTACAGAAAATCCAGGGCAGTTACACCAATGTGGTGGGTTTGCCGGTGTACGAAACCGGCGAAGTTTTGGAAGAATTCGGCATTCAACCCGCTAGGATGCCCGATGCCTCTCTACAATAACCCCGCATGAAGAGAGTAGTCTCGCGCATAGCGCGACTTGCAACCCACACGAAGCAACGGCACCCATGAACAGACTCGGCTGGGTACTGGGCAGTCTGTTGGTGGCTGTCTTGATGCTTGTGTCTTTGGCGTCCCTGGCAGTTCGTGTGTCTTTGGCTTCCCTAGATACATGGCAACCGCTTTTGAGCGAAACGGTTGCGGAGGCACTGGGGGCGCAAAGTCTCACGATTCAACAGGCTCACAGTGATTGGGCGGGAGTACATCCCACCATTGAATTACGCGACGTTACCGTCCAGTTCTCTGAGCTGCCTGACGTTCAAAGCTTTGAGCAAGTTTTTGTGAACGTGGATCTGTTACGCAGCGTGGGGGCAGGGGAGTTGATTGCCAATCGCATCACACTTGTGGGAGGCTCGGTGTGGCTGAAGCAGTTGGAAGACGGAGGATGGAGTCTGGCGGGAATTCCTTTGCAGGAAATGAAATCAAAAGATTCCGGGACGTCGGGGCAATTGCATATTCGCAATCTTCAGGTGACGTTGCAGCGTCATACCGATGAAGACGTTTTGAATTTGGGCCATCTCAATGTTGACGCAAGCTGGGGCCTGCAGGGCTTTCAGGTAGTTGCCCATAACCGAGATGAAATGGATGCGGATGTTGCTTTCGAGGGGCAGGTGCATATCGACCTTCAGCAATCCGGTCGGGCATCGCTGCGTCTTTCGAATCTACATTGGGCGCAAGTGGAGAAATGGATCCCGACAGTGACGCAGGAGACAGGGGTCTCCGTACCGGGAGATATGCGGTTTGAGATCATCTCGCGCGCCACTTGGGAGAGCATGGAAACACACACGGGAATCGCACGTATCCAGGCCATGCCTTCCGAAGATTCCCAGTGGAAGCAGATGGCCGGCCTGTTCAAATGGCAGCAGCAACCCGACTATGAGGTTCTGGAACTGGAGGATCTGCAGTGGGACGGACGTCCCGGCATCACGCAGGCAAGATGGAGGCGTTCTTCTCAGGGCATGAGCTGGATACTGGAGGATGCGGATGTCGTGGCAGTCCAGCAAATTGCGCACTTGCTGCAATTGGACGATGCGACGGCGGCGATGCCTATACAGGCTGAGGCCGGCAAACTGCTTCAAATACATGGCGTCAATAATCCGGAGGGCCGTTTCAACACGCGCCTGACATTCCAAGATGTACAGGCGGCGAATCGTCAAACGGGCTTCCAAGTTTCCGGCCTTCATGGCACCCTTGATGTTTCCGATTCGCAACTTCAAATGGTCGCGGATTCCGACAATCTAATCGTCTCTTACGCCCCTTGGGGGTTGGAGGATTTTCAGGTTGGAAGCGTACGGCTGAACGCAAACGGGCCTCTCGGTGATTCCTGTTGCGCAATTAACTTGACCCAAGTTGAGGTGTCGGGACCGGCTCTGGACTTGCGAGGATCGGGATGGGTGAGTTCCGATCAATTCCAACTGAGCGCAACAATTCCTCGTGCCGAATTGGCACAAGTCGCGCAACGCATTCCTCAAGGCCTCTTTGAAGAGAAGGATGAACGATGGTTGCGCACAGCTTTTCAAAAAGGCAATCTGAACGACGCCCGATTAAATCTGCAGACGCCTTTGTCAGGTGCTTTCAATGCGTCGCCGGATGCGGTGTTCACCTTGGCAGGTCATTTGGAAGCGGTTGATTTGGATTACGATCCGGGACTTCCCCTTTTCCGAAACTTACACGGGCGGCTGTTTTTGGATCGAAATCATCTGCATGTCACCGTGCAGAAGGCGGATGTTCTCAAGTCCCATATCAGTCATGGCGCTGTCCGTATTGAGGATTTATCACGGGCCGACCTGTATCTCAGCGGAATTTCCAAAGGCCCGGCAACGGACCTTATCGAGTATTTGCGGGCAGCGGAAGCCCTGCAGCCGGGGATTGAGCGAGAGATTCGTATTGAGGGAAACTCGGAACTCAAATTTCAAGTTAATGTGCCTTTGGCTTACCGACAGGAGAAGGAACTGCAGACACGCAGTGTGCTG
Organism: uncultured candidatus Poriferisulfidus sp.; assembly: GCA_965221375.1. Taxonomy (GTDB): domain Bacteria; phylum Pseudomonadota; class Gammaproteobacteria; order Poriferisulfidales; family Poriferisulfidaceae; genus Poriferisulfidus. The sequence goes on from OZ244883.1 coordinate 971,250, forward strand.
ACACTGGAGAACAATCGCTTGACGGTGACGGCAGTGGATATGCTGCTCACTGACTTGAGCGGGGATGTTCTCTATGCCGACTATAAATTTGACGGTACTCTGCAGGCGAAAATCAACGATCAGGATACGACGCTTGAAGTGAGCACCCCGAAAGCGGGGGATGTACAGGTCTATGCGGAAGTAAAAGCCACGGCGCAGGACCTCCTGCCACCCTCGATGCGCTCCAACTTTGCCTGGTTGCGCGGCACTACCGGTTGGGATTTAACCGTGTGGTTGCCGGGCATTGCAGAACATGCCACGCGCAAACATGTCACCGTGTCGGCTCGGAGCCTTATGAAAGGAGTCACGGTAGATTTTCCGCAGCCTGTAGGTAAACCGGAAGCGGCGGAGATACGCCCACTGTCAGTGTTGATGGACATGGACCTGAAAGGAGGGGTCGAAGCGGACATCCGTTACATGAATCAACTGCAGGCGCGTTTGGACTTAAGTGAAAGCCAGGCAAGCGGCGTGATTGTGCTGAACAAGCCACTGCCGCAAGAGATTCCGAGTTCGACGCTCCATGTGAGCGGTCATCTGGAACGCGCTGATTTGGAGGAGTGGAACAGCTGGTGGACGCGAAACAAGAGCGGGGTTGCTTTGATGCCCGAGACGGTGGATTTGGAGATTGATTATCTGGATGCCTTCGGCTACGGCGTGCCCCAAATGGAAATATCCATGCGTCTGGACGGCCCCGAGTATGCGGTGCGAATGAACGCCCCGAGCATACGGGGAGATTTGCGGATACCCAAACGTTCAAAGGCTCCCATCAAGGGAGACTTTGGTTGGCTGCATCTTCCGGCACTGGGAGGAGACGGTGAGGACGTCGAACAAGTTCGTCCCGACCCGCAGGAAATACCTCCGCTACATTTGACATTTGATGATCTGCAGTTGGGCACCTACCGGCTGCACGACGTGGTTTTGGAGACTTCGCCGGGCGAGCAGCAACTGAAAATTGACCGCTTGGATGTGGAGTCCGAGAAATTTCATGCCCAATTGACCGGGTTCTGGCAGTTGGCGGATGGCAAGCATCTGACGCAGCTACAGGGTTTGGGGCATTCGGATGATCTGCATCAAACCCTAAATTATTGGGCCGTTGTCAATCCGCTGCGGGCCGGGGTTATGGATACGAAAATTTCCCTGCAGTGGCCGGGAGCTCCGCAGGATTACGTCTTCGCCGAGGCACGAGGGGAATTCAACTTAAAAGGACGGGATGGGCGCATTCGCAATGTGGCGCCGGAGTTGGCGCGCATCTTGGCGCTTCTGAATTTGGAAAGGATTTTTGATCGGCTGTCGTTGGATTTTGATGATGTCTTGCGCGGTGGATTTACGTATCAATCGGCCGAGGGGCAATTCGCGGCCGATCAGGGGAATTTGTATACGAAAGGATTCCGCATCGTCGGGCCTTCTGCCCAATTTCTTATCGCCGGACGTATTGGTGTCGACGAGGAAGATTACGATTTACGGGTGGTGGCAACACCGGAGACCAGCGTCTTGTTACCGGTGGCCGCCGGAGCGGTTGCCGGGCCGATTGGCATCGGTGCCGCGTACCTGACCAACCAGTTGCTGGAAATGCTGGGGTTTGGCATCAATCAGACGACCGTCGTCACCTATGAGGTGACTGGGTCGTGGTCCGACCCCATTATTGAAGAAGTTTCCGAGGAACGTCCTGCCGACGAATAGCCGATGTTTCAGAAGTTGGAGGTACGAGAGGAGGTGTTTGAACTCTTCGTATTTCCATTTGACTGATTCCCTTCGGAAGCTGGTCTTGAACCCCGGCGGTTACGGCCGCCTCGTCGTCCCCGCCGACGCCGCGGTGGTTTTTGCGCGTCGGTATTGGCTTCCTGTTCAGAACGTGCAGGCCGCGCGCGAGCTGCTGAAGACGGTCGAGGTCTGGATCGCCGTCGTGAAGAGGAGGGTTTGGAAGTAGATTTTGGTGCGTCTGCAGGCTCAGTCTTGGAATTGCGGAACAGAGAAACAAACCGCTGTACCAAGCCCGGTGAGGGCGAGGCGACAATATGAGCGCTGACGTCGATGGCAGGCTTTTCGCCCTTGGAGTGCCGTTTTGTCTCTTGGCGAGGGTTGGCGGGGGCTGCTTGCCCATTGCTGTCCGAGGAGGAGTAATTTTCATAGTCGAACTTGAAATTCAACTCCGAGTCGTCTTCGCGGTAGCGGCGAATTCGGTAATGAGGTGTTTCCAAGTCCTGAGAGGGTAGCAACCGCACGCGCGAGCCATGCCGGCGTGTGATTTCCTCAATATTTTCACGTTTTTCATTCAGCAAATAAGCTGTGACCGCAACGGGCAGTTCGGCCACAATCAATCCGGTATTCTGTTTCAGGGCCTCTTCCTCAATCAGACGCAGAACGGCCAGAGAAATCGACTGAATGGTGCGGATTGTGCCGTGTCCGTCACATCGGGGGCAGGTGATTTGGGTCGATTCTCCCAAAGCAGGACGCAGGCGCTGCCGCGACAATTCCAGCAGACCAAATCGGGAAATGCGGCCAATTTGGATGCGCGCCCGATCATGGCGGGTACATTGGCGGAATTCGTTTTCCACTTTCTTTTGATTGGCGACACTGACCATGTCAATGAAGTCAATCACAATCAAACCGCCCAGATCGCGCAGGCGCAATTGCTTGGCAATCTCCGCGGCCGCTTCGAGGTTGGTCCGCAAGGCTGTGGTTTCGATATCTCCGCTACGGGTTGCGCGAGCGGAATTGATGTCAATGGAGACCAGTGCCTCGGTATGGTCTATGGCGATCGTGCCGCCGGAAGGCAAATGTACTTTTCGGGTATGGGCCGTTTCGATCTGGCTTTCAATCTGATAGTGGCTGAACAAAGGCATGGAGCCTTCATAGAAATGAAGTTGCTTGCGGTATTGAGGCGCCATGCGTTCTACAAAACGGCAAGCCTGCTCATATACTTCCAGATTATCAATCTGCACTTCACCGATGTCATCACGCAAGTTGTCGCGCAAAGTCCGCACGACCGCGTCGTTATCGCTGTAAATCATGAACGGCGCGGGACGTTCCGCGGCTTCTTTGATGGCGTCCCACAGCCGAAGCTGGTTATTCAGATCCCATTGAATCTCTTCGGCTGTATGGCCGATGCCTGCAGTACGAATGATGGTGCCGCCACCTTCCACAGGCGTCAGTTGCTCGACAACTTTTTGCAGTTGTTCGCGATCTTCGCCATCGATCTGGCGGGAAATGCCGCTGGCGCGCGGGTTGTTCGGGGTTAGCACCAGGTAGCGTCCCGGCAGGCTGGGGTAGGTCGTCAACGCCGCTCCCTTGTTGCCGCGCTCGTCTTGAGTGACTTGCACGATCAACTCCTGACCGTTTTGGACGGCATCGCGAATCGTTGACGCACCGCGGTTGCGGTAGTATTCGGGTGCGATTTCCCGGAAAGGGAGAAAGCCATGGCGCGGAGCGCCGTAATCTACAAAGGCGGCCTCGAGACTGGGCTCGATGCGTACAATTTTTGCTTTGTAAATATTAGATTTCTTTTGCTTTTCTCCGCTAACTTCGATGTCAAGGTCGTACAGATCCTGGCCGTCGACCATAGCCACGCGCAACTCTTCCTGCTGCATGGCGTTGATAAGAATACGTTTCATAATGTCCCTGTATCAGTTGCAAGGTGCCCGTCGTGTCCGCAACCTTATGTGGCTGGGAACGATAAAATGGCCGATGAGCGTCGTAACCGCGCGATCTTGCGCGCATGGCTGAACCACTCAACGAGGCCACTTGGGGACGGGCCATAAAAAATCCGTCCGGCGCAATGCCGGTCCGTGGGGCAGAAATAAGATTGGCCACGAGTATTTGGGTGCTTAGACTTATCTCTTTCTTGAATGCAAGTACCGAAGCAGACAGCTGCTGCTTCTGCGCTTTTCGTGTCGCCAGTATACATTAGATACAGCGAGCAATTCGGTTTGATGCGCGTGGCGTCAGGCTCCATTAATCTTCCTATGCGACAAGTACAACGTGTTTTAGTGGAGGCCGACGAGGCCGGACGACGGTTGGATAATTTTTTGCTCAGCCGCCTTGACGTGCCGCGCCAGGCGGTCTACCGCTGGATTCGAACCGGGCAAGTGCGCGTCAACCGCGGTCGAGCACGTGTTCATCAACGTTTGAAAACTGGCGATGAAGTGCGCATTCCACCTTGGGATCCCTCAGACCAACGAATTTCTCGCACTGCGCCGCCCAATATTTCTATAGAGACTTTGTATAAAGATTCCAGTGTATGGATCGTCAATAAACCCGCCGGACTGGCAGTACACAGCGGCAGTCGGTTGGGTTTTGGTTTAATCGATGTCCTGCGTGCGGGGTGTTCAAATCAGGAAAAATTGGAACTGGCGCATCGCTTGGACCGCGGTAGCAGCGGTTGCTTGGTGCTGGCACGCACACATTCGGCTCTGCGCACACTGCAGCAACAATTTCGCCGACACACCGTAAAAAAGGTGTACTGGGCGTTGGCGAAAGGGGTCTGGAAGGGTGGGGAACGTACGGTGTCCGAGGCTTTGAAAATTAATCGCACCCAGGCCCGAAATCGCAAAACCGTGGTAGACCCCGAGGGTCGTCAAACACGCACCTCGTTCCGCGTGTTGGAACAGTTTTCGCGGGCCTGCTTGCTGGAAGTCGGTATTGAGACCGGGCGGACCCACCAGATTCGGGTGCATGCCAGTAGCATCGGTCATCCACTGGTGGGGGATGAACGCTATGGCGATCGGACGATTAATCAATGGGCCAAACATGCCGGCTATCGCCGCTTGTTTCTGCATGCACAGGAGATTGGGTTACAGCACCCCGAGAGCGGGGATGCACTCGTCATTCAAGCGCCTTTGGATGATGCTTATCGGGATTTTTTGTCGCAACTGCGCGAGCAGGAGAAGTAAAATTCGAATAGGGCAGGAACATTTGGATATTGCGGGAAGTTTTGGTGGCATTCGCAGTAATAACTTTGTACAATATTTAGACAACCATTTGCTGGCGTAGCTCAGTCGGTAGAGCAGCTGTTTTGTAAACAGCCGGTCGGAGGTTCGAATCCTCTCGCCAGCTCCAGACTTGAAACCCAAATGAGGAGACAAATGCGGGTTTTTCTGAATGGTGGGTACGCTGTTGTTTATTATTTTTTTAGTAAAGTAAGCAACATGCGAGAACCAACAACTTGGGGCGAGATATATGTCTGAAACCAATCTCGGGGACTGGAGGGTTCAGCAGTTAAGGCTTTCCATTTTCCCGGTTAATCCCATAGATATGGACGAGGGGTCTTATTGGGAGCGTTTAGTTGGAGAAAAGCCAGATCAGCATCATCACCGTCGCCAGCCTTACCAAGTTTTCGAAGGAGGGCCTTTTGGAGACGGATATTTGGTGGCCGAAGCTGATTCTAATAGAGTTCATTGGAGGATGTTGCCCAAACCTGAGAGTGATTCTGCTGGATCCGAGATAATTGGTTTTTATGCTGAACAGCAGGAGCGGTTTTCTAAGATAATGTTGCGGTGGCTTGAAAATAGCCCACTTCTGCAAAGAATAGGGTTTGGGGGTGTGCTTGTGCTTGATGCTAATGACCTGCCAGATGCCTGCAGTAAACTGGCAAGGCTTCTTCCAGCTGTTTCTATAGATACTGAAAACACACGTGATTTCATGTACGGGATTAATAGAAGAATAAAGTCGAGACAAGAAATTCCAGAGTTGGAACTTAATCGCCTTGCAAAATGGTCTGTGGAACAACTATTTGAAGTAAGTGATCCCTCCGATAGGAGTACATGGCAGCCTTCAAAAACTCTGACTTTCTGCAAATTTGAATTTGATATTAATACAGTTCGTGACTTCACTGGCGAGATGCCAAATAAACTTGTGACGAATATTTTCAAAGAACTTGTTCAACGTGCGAATGAACTTATTGTTTATGGGGATAAACAGTGACCATGTATACAAAAAATTCCAGCGATTCTAGAGTTCACCCAGGAATTTTGGCAGCGCGATTGTCACGGGATTTTAGTGTTATGTCGCCAATAGATGATGGAACTAAGTCTTATGCTGAAGGGGATAGTCCGATATCAATTGGACACTCACTAAACAGAGTAGATGATGTAGATATGGGGATTCCATTGTCTGGGAGTTGGAATGCACTCTATTCTTTAAGTGCCAGAGAATTCTTGCTCATATCGAAATGGGTAGGGCAACAAGATGAGCGGTTTGAAGTGGGAGCGGAAAGTCCATTGCCTAAGAGTTTGAGTGTGCCTTATTTTGGAAAGTTAAAAAAATTCTTGCTCTTTTCAAACGAACTTATGAGTTCCGTTCATACGAACGGTAGCGAATATAATCCAAATACTTTGGGACAAAAAATAGGTGAAAAACTCAGTGCAATATGGAGAGAGGCAAAAGATGAGCAGTTTGAAGTAGGCATGGAAAGTCTCTTTTCGGAGAGTTTGGACTCGCTTCACTCAGAAAACCCCACCCAATTGTTGTCATTGTTGAGCAAACGCCTGAGCGATACCCATGCCGACACTGAAGTGTTGGTAGAGATGCTTCGTTGGGCATCCCGCCAAGAAGTAGCGGAGGGGGACAATGGCGTTTTCAAGCTTTTGTCACAAGGAATTCTTCATGAAGATGCGCTAGTGCGAGATGCAGCGGCTCTGGGATTGGCAAATTTGGATGATGCCAAGGCAATAGGCCCACTTAGGGAAGCTATTAAAAGAGAAAAAGTGCCCGAACTCAAGGATGATTTGCAGGCGCTCGTTCAGTCGTTGGAGACTTGATTCCAGTGGCGAAAATTTTCCGAAAGCTAGAGAATAAGCGACACTGGGATCAAAAGTCGTGGCTTGGGGCGGATGACGTACAAGCTGATGCAACTCAGTGTCTAAGGGCGAAAGGGAATAAGTTATCAGTTTATGTCATTGATAATGATAAGGCCCATACCGACAGGGTAGTCGCGGCTTTGGCTTTGACGCGCGACCATATCGCTTGGTTGGATTTGGCTATTTTCCCGGAGGTTGAGCTTGATACATGTGCGATAAAATATCAGAGAGTTCAAGGGGATACTCCTGATGTTGAAGTCAACAAATGGCATATGGATTTAGAAGAATTGACGATTGGCAAAATTGGGAAACTTGCCTTGACAATTCAGGGGCGACAGGGAGAAATCCGGCGTTACACACCAAAAGAAGTAGTGGAAGCAGTCAGAACATCATTAAGCAAAAACGAGATAGACAAGGGGAGAATAAACCCCAATCTAGTTCCATCTTTGGTGAAACGTAGAATTAACCTTGATTGAATTGAGGTGATATGAGGTGGTCCTACTTCTTTGGACAGTTTGAGGGCAAAATCAAGGTGTCCTCTGATTGATGTGATGCCCTCAATGGATGAGCCTACCAAAGGCAGACGATTGGTGTCAAATGCGGCAAGTTGATAGTGGTGTGCACTCGGTGGGGATGCGAATCGGTCGCGACTGAGAGTTTGCCTACGGGCGTGGCAACTCCTCCTCCTCGCACCAGCTTCCTCGACGGAAATGAAAAACGATTTGAAAGGGAGTTCATATCGCGCTTGGAACGGCGCGGCAAACCAAAGATCAAGAAGGCCGGAAACTTGTGCTTTTCAAGTAATCTTTATAGTTCCTAATACCTTTGATAGGTGCCTATTTATGCTATAATTGCCCCTTTACCTGATTTCCTAAGGAGGGGTACCCAAGCGGTCAACGGGGGCAGACTGTAAATCTGCTGGCTCAGCCTTCGTAGGTTCGAATCCTACCCCCTCCACCAGGGGTGTGCGGGTCAGGCGGAAGAGGCGGCGCTTCGGCGGGCGTAGTTCAATGGTAGAACATCAGCCTTCCAAGCTGATAATGGCGGTTCGATCCCGCTCGCCCGCTCCAGATGCCGCACTTTGGGCGACCGGGGATATGCCCATATAGCTCAGTCGGTAGAGCACTTCCTTGGTAAGGAAGAGGTCACCGGTTCAAATCCGGTTATGGGCTCCAGACTGAATTGACAAACTTAACCACGAGGACAAACAACCATGGCGAAGGAGAAGTTTGAACGCACGAAACCGCATGTGAATGTGGGGACGATCGGTCATGTGGATCATGGCAAGACGACGTTGACGGCGGCGTTGACGAAGGTGATGTCGTCGGAGCATGGCGGCGAAGTGCGCGAGTATGCGCAGATTGACAACGCCCCGGAAGAGCGCGAGCGTGGAATCACCATTGCGACGGCTCACGTGGAGTATGAGTCGCCGGCGCGTCACTATGCGCATGTGGACTGCCCGGGCCATGCGGATTATGTGAAGAACATGATCACCGGCGCGGCGCAGATGGACGGAGCGATTCTGGTGGTCAGCGCGGCGGACGGTCCGATGCCGCAGACGCGGGAGCATATTCTGTTGGCGCGTCAGGTCGGGGTGCCGCACATTCTGGTGTATTTGAACAAGGCGGACCAGGTGGATGACGCGGAGTTGCTGGAGCTGGTGGAGATGGAAGTGCGGGAGTTGTTGTCGCAGTATGATTTTCCGGGCGATGACACGCCGGTAATCGTAGGTTCGGCGTTACGGGCGTTGGAAGGCGACACGGGCGATCATGGCGAGGCGTCGGTACGGGCGCTGGTGGAAGCGATGGACGAATATATTCCGGAGCCGGAGCGTGCGATTGACGGGGCATTTTTGATGCCGGTGGAGGATGTGTTTTCGATTTCGGGTCGTGGCACGGTAGTGACGGGTCGCGTTGAGCGCGGCGTGTTGAAGGTCGGTGAGGAAGTGGAGATTGTCGGGATTCGCGACACCCAGCAGACGACCTGCACGGGCGTGGAGATGTTTCGCAAGTTGCTGGACGAAGGTCGAGCCGGCGATAACATCGGCGCGCTGTTGCGCGGGACGAAGCGCGAGGAAGTAGAGCGCGGTCAGGTGTTATGTCGACCGGGTTCGATCACGCCGCACACGGACTTTGAGGCGGAGGTGTATGCGTTGTCGAAGGATGAAGGTGGACGTCACAAGCCATTTTTCAGCGGTTATCGTCCGCAGTTTTATTTTCGAACGACGGACGTGACGGGCGCAGTGGAATTGCCGTCGGGGACGGAGATGGTGATGCCGGGCGACAACGTGTCGATGAAGGTATCGCTGGGGGCACCGATTGCGATGGAAGACGGGTTGCGTTTCGCGATTCGTGAAGGCGGACGCACGGTCGGGGCCGGCGTCGTCTCCAAGATCATCAAATAAATTCCCAAAGCTTCCCTTTAGCATTTTTGGGTGCATAATGTTTGCTAGCGCAAAGGCCAGTAGCTCAATTGGCAGAGCAGCGGTCTCCAAAACCGCAGGTTGGGGGTTCAAGTCCCTCCTGGCCTGCCATCGGGCGGAGGCGGCATGATGGCGCAAGAACGCACGGATATGCCGCTGTCGCAAGCCGACCGAATGCGTTGGATTCTGGCGGTTCTGTTTATCGCTGTGGGCACAGGCGGCTTTTACTATTTTGCCGACCAGGCTCTCTTGTACCGGGTCCTGGGTGTGGTGGCCTTGTTTGCCTTGGCGGCATTCGTGTTGTCAAGTTCCGCTCATGGGTTGCGTTTGCGCGGTTTTATGCGCGAAGCGCGGGTAGAAGTGCGAAAAATGGTGTGGGCGACGCGAGCCGAGACGCTGCAGACTTCTCTGGTGGTATTCATCGCGGTCATTTTCATGGCGATGTTTTTGTGGCTGCTGGATCGACTGTTGGCTTGGCTTATTAGCGGCTTCTTGGGTTGAGCATCATGGCAAGCGCATCGGATCCGGATCAAGGGTTGCAGTGGTACGCCGTGCACGTGTACTCAAATTATGAGGACCAGGTGCGCACGCGCCTGAGCGAGCATATTGAGCGTGAAGGGAAACAGGCCGAATTTGGGCGCATTGAAGTGCCTTCGGAGACCAATATCGAATTACGCGAAGGCAAGCAAAAAACGATTCGGCGCAAAACATTCCCCGGCTACGTGCTGGTCCAGATGAAATGGTCCGAAGAGAACTGGCACCTGGTGCGCAATACGCCTAAAGTGTTGGGTTTTATTGGTGGCGCCAAACAACACCCCGAAGCGATTCCGGATGAACAAGTGGAAGCGATTCTGACGCGCGCCGAAGAAGGGGAAGTGGCCCCGCGGATTAAAACTCTGTATGAGCCTGGACAAATGGTGCGTGTCATCGACGGGCCGTTCAACGATTTCAGCGGCGTGGTGGAAGAAGCCAATCACAGCAAAGGGCGGCTGCGTGTCGCCATTCAGATTTTTGGGCGTTCCACTCCGGTTGAACTGAATTTCGATCAAGTTGCCAAGGATTAAGGAAACATTATGGCTGCCGAAAAGTCCAAGGAAGTAAAGACGTACGTCAAGCTGCAGGTGCCCGCGGGTGGCGCCAATCCCGCGCCGCCGGTAGGACCGGCGTTGGGTCAGCACGGCTTGGCGATTCAGGATTTCTGCAAAGCGTTCAATGACCGCACCAGTGCTATGGAAAAAGGCATGCCCTTGCCGGTGGTGATTACGGTCTACCAGGACCGGAGTTTTGACTTTATCGTCAAGACGCCGCCTGCTTCGGTGTTGCTGCGCAAGGCCGCGGGCATTGAGAAAGGAAGCCAAACCCCGAACTCAGTCAAGGTGGGGACAGTGACCCGAGCGCAGTTGGAAGAAGTGGCTCAGGCCAAAATGCCGGATTTGAATGCCAACGATCTGGATGCGGCGGTACGCATTATCGAAGGTAGTGCGCGCAGCATGGGGCTGGAGGTGGAAGGATGAAGAGCAAACGTTTTCGTGAAGTGCAGGCTCAGGTGGAAGCAGAGACGATCTATCCGATCGAGCAAGCCATCGACCTGGCAAAAACAAGCGGCACGGCGAAATTTGATGAAAGCATGGACGTCAGCGTCAATCTAGGCGTGGATTCGCGGCAGAGTGAGCAGAATGTGCGCGGCGCGACCGTGTTGCCGCATGGTTCGGGACGCAGCACGCGCGTGGCCGTATTTGCTCGCGGTGAGCAAGCGCAGGCGGCCACGGAAGCCGGTGCCGATGTGGTCGGTACGGAAGATTTGGCCGAGCAGATCAAAAACGGCGATGTTGATTTCAGCACCGTCATTGCAGCGCCTGACTGTATGTCGATTGTGGGGGCGCTGGGGCAGATTCTGGGTCCTCGCGGGCTCATGCCGAACCCGAAAACAAATACAGTCACCGCAGATGTGGCGGAGGCCGTCAAAAATGCGAAAGCGGGACAGGTGCGCTACCGGACAGACAAAGGGGGGATTGTGCACTGCAGCATCGGGCGCGTCAGTTTCAACGCCGAGGCGTTGACCGAAAACCTCAGGGCACTGATCAAGGAATTGAACCGAGTGAAGCCTGCGGCGACCAAAGGAATTTACATCCGTCGGGTTACTGTGTCGACCACGATGGGGCCGGGGGTTCGAGTGGACCCGGCAACGCTTTGATAAACCTGCCTGCGTATCGGAGTTTCTTATGCCTTTGACCCATGAGCAAAAAAGCGCGGTGATTGAAGAGGTCGCGGCCGTGGCGTCTCGAGCGCGCGTACTGGTGGCTGCGGAATATCGGGGCATGACCGTGCAGGAGATGACGGATTTCCGTCACCAGGCACGGGAGAGCAATGTTTATGTGCGTGTAGTCAAAAATAATTTGGCACGGCGCGCGCTCAGTGAAACCCCTCACGCCTGCGCCAGCGAACACTTAATCGGTCCATTGGTACTGGGTTTTTCAGAAGGAGAGCCCAACGATGCCCCGCGACTGTTCCGTGATTTCAGCAAGGCGAATGAGCATATGGAGCTGAAATTCGGCGCCATGGACGGCGCGGTATTGAACACTGGCGAGGTGCGTCGACTGGCGGACCTGCCTTCACGTGAAGAAGCTTTGGCGCAACTGATGGCGGTGATGCGCGCGCCTGCCGAGAAATTGGTGCGCACGATGGCGGCGGTTCCGGCCCAATTGGCACGGACACTGGGCGCTTATCGAGATCAACGCCAAGCGCAATCTTGATTTACTTTTTATTGAACTTTTAAACTGGAGTTTGAACTCATGCCTACAGCAAGCGTTTCCAAGGAAGAAATTTTGGATGTCATCGCGAACATGTCAGTAATGGAAGTTGTTGACCTTGTGTCTGCGATGGAGGAAAAATTCGGAGTCTCGGCTGCTGCAGCTACGGTTGCTGCCGCCCCGGCCGCAGCTGCCGCTGCGGAGGAAGAAGAGGCCAAGACTGAGCAGGATGTCATTTTGGCGTCCTTCGGCTCGAATAAGATCGCTGTGATCAAAGTGGTCCGGGCAGCAACTGGATTAGGGCTGAAAGATGCGAAGGATCTGGTGGAGAAAGCTCCCTCCCCGTTGAAGGAAGGGGTCCCACTGGAAGAAGCTGAAGAACTGAAGAAGCAGCTAGAAGAAGCAGGCGCGACGGTCGAACTTAAGTAAGTTCGGTGCGCACCGCAATCCAGCAAGCAGGTAGACCGACGTGTTTTCACGCCGGGCGGCCCTTATTTAATTGACACCCGTTTATTCAGAGGTAGGCATGCCGTATTCCTATACCGAAAAAAAGCGCATCCGTAAAAACTTCGGAAAGTTGAAAGATGTGCTTGATATTCCAGATATGTTGGCGGTTCAAACTGAATCGTATGACCGCTTTTTGCAGGTGGATGTGGATCAGAAAAAGCGTGAGGATTATGGAATCCAGGGCGTACTTAATTCAATCTTCCCGATCATCAGTCATCTGGGGCATATCGAACTGAAATGTCTGGGTTATCGATTGGAGAAACCACGTTTTAGCGTACGGGAATGTCAGCGCCGCGGGCAGACCTACATGTCGCCTTTGAAAATCAAGACGCGGATGGAGATTTACGACAAGGATGTGCCCAAGGGAGGCACCCGCAAAATCAAGGAGGTCAAGCAGCAGGAAGTCTATTTGGGCGATATTCCCTTGATGACGGATACGGGCACTTTCGTCATTAATGGCACGGAGCGTGTGGTGGTGTCCCAGTTGCTGCAGTCTCCCGGGGTGATTTTCACTGACGACAAAGGCCGCAGCCATTCTTCCGGGAAAATCCTTCATCACGCCCGAATCAAGCCGGAATACGGTTCATGGCTGGAATTTGGGTTTGATCACAAGGATCTGCTGTATTTGCGGGTCGACAGTCGCCGCAAGATTCCGGCAACCATTTTGTTGCGCGCCATCGGAATGTCGGATGAGGAAATCCTGAAGGAATTTGCGACTCTGATTCCGATTCGCATGGAGCAATGGCGTGAAGTTCCTCTGATTGTTCTGAAAGACATCAAACTGACCTTCCCGTTGCTGGATGCGGGCAATCGCAAGGAAATATTGCCAAAAGGGCGAAAGCTTTCGAAAGCGACACTCGATAAATTGGCGCAGGAAGGGGTAGAGCATGTGTTGGTGCCGCAAGACTTTCTGCTCAAAACGTTTCCGAAACCGGCCGTCAAAATTCCGGAAGGCCCGGTCGATGCCAATGCGTGGGCAGGCAAAAAATTGCCGTTTCACTTGGTTCATGAAAACAAAATCGTCGCTCCTGCCGGCGAGCTTTTGACGAAAGCCAAAGCCAAGGGACTTCCCTCGGAATGTATGGCGGTTGAGGCCCCGTATGCCTGGAATGCTACGTACGCTTTTGATCCCGATGCGGGTCTTCAGATTCGACCGGCAACCCTGGAGGGTCAGGATGTGCCATTTCCGCTGGTGCGGGAAGGTCGCGTGGTGGCGAAAGAGGGGGTCAGTATCACCGCCGCACTGGCGCGCAAACTGATGGATGGCTGTGCAGTCGCGACTCCTCGAAGCAATCGTTTTTTCATTGCGATTGACCATATCGTAGGACAGAAACTGACCTTTGATTTAACGATTAACGACAAAGGTCAGGACCGTCTGTTGGTGCCTGCGGGGCGTATCGTGCAACCGATGCACGTGCAGCAGCTGAAAAAGGACAAGCAACTGGAGATTACGGTTCCCCCTTCCTATTTTTATGGAGCCGCACTGGCAGAGGATTTGTTTGATCCTGAGACCGGTGAAATCTACGAAAACTTCAGTTACAACACGTTATTGACCGAAGAGAACATGGAGTCGCTGATGGCGTCTTCCATTGACAAGTTCTGGGCGATTCCCGCTTCCGAGGCGGGGCAGGGTGTTCCGGGCACCTTACGCACAGACGGTTTCACGTATCGTTCGCCTCCCTATAGCCTTGCGGACATTCGGCATCTGGCGCGTACTGAAATTTATCGAGTGTTGCGGCCCAGTGAGCCTATCACCAAGGAGACGGTGGAAAAACATTTCAACAGTCTGTTTTCTGATGGGGAGCGCTATAACTTGTCCGCCGTCGGTCGGATGCGATTGAATCGACGTCTTCGACGTGAGAGCATGGAAGGTCCCACCGTTTTGGAGAAAGACGACATTGTTGAGGTCATCAAGGAATTGATTGAGATTCAGCACGGGGGCAAGCCGGGCGACGATGTGGATCACTTGGGCAATCGTCGCGTGCGATGTGTGGGTGAGCAGGTTGAGCAGGCGTTCCGCACGGGATTGGCCCGGGTGCAGCGCGCCGTGAAAGAGCGGTTAACCCAGGTTGAGGCCGATGACCTGACGGTCCAGGATATGGTCAATGCCAAGCCGGTCTCCGCCGCCATCAAGGAGTTTTTCGGCTCCAGCCCGCTGTCGCAATTTATGGATCAGAACAATCCTCTGGCGGAAATTACCCACAAGCGACGTATTTCGGCATTGGGGCCCGGAGGCTTGACCCGGGAACGTGCGGGGTTTGAGGTGCGCGACGTGCATCCCACCCATTACGGTCGCGTCTGCCCCATTGAAACGCCGGAAGGGCCGAATATTGGTCTAATCAATTCTTTGGCGGTGTACGCCGAATTGGATCATTTCGGCTTTTTGGTGACGCCGTATCGCAAGGTCAAGGATGGCCAGGCCACCAACGAAATCCATTATCTCTCGGCCATCGAAGAGGGCGACTGTGTTATCGCGCAGGCCAACGCCAGCTTGGACAAAGAAGGCCGTTTTACGAATCAGTTGGTTTCATGTCGGCATCAGAAGGAATTCACACTGGCGCCGCCGGAAAAAATCGATTACATGGATGTGTCGCCCCGCCAGATTGTGTCGGTGGCGGCCGCTTTAATCCCGTTTTTGGAGCATGACGATGCAAACCGTGCTTTGATGGGCTCCAACATGCTGCGTCAGGCTGTCCCCACATTGCGTGCCGAAAAGCCGCTGGTGGGAACGGGCATGGAACGTCATGTGGCTCGAAACTCCGGGGCGATGATCATGGCCGACAAGGCCGGGGTCGTGCACGATGTGGATGCGAATCGCATTGTGGTGCGCGTGGATGACGAAACAACGGACCAAAAAGAGGATGAAATCAAGTCCGGTGTTGAAATCTACAACTTAAAGAAATATATCCGCTCTAACCAGAGTACCTGCATCAATCAGCGCCCGCGTGTGGGGCCGGGAGACCGCATCGAAGTGGGGGATGTGCTGGCGGACGGATCGGCGACGGACCTGGGCGAGATGGCGGTGGGGCAGAACATGCTGGTCGCTTTCATGCCTTGGAATGGTTACAACTTCGAAGATTCCATCGTGCTCTCGGAGCGTGTCCTGGAGGAGGATCGGTTTACCACCATTCACATTGAGGAGCTGTCGTGCGTGGCGCGCGATACCAAACTGGGCTCGGAGGAAATCACGGCGGATATCCCGAATGTGAGTGAAGGCCTGCTGGCCAAACTCGATGAATGTGGCGTGGTGTACCTGGGCGCTGAAGTGTCCCCCGGAGATATTCTTGTCGGGAAGGTGACGCCGAAAGGTGAGACGCAGCTGACGCCGGAAGAAAAGTTACTGCGGGCCATCTTTGGTGAAAAAGCGTCCGAGGTTAAAGATACGTCGTTGCGTGTGCCTTCCGGAATGGAAGGGACCGTCATTGACGTGCAGGTGTTTACTCGCGAGGGAGAAGAGAAAGACGAGCGCGCTCATGAAGTCGAAACCATTGAAATCGAGCAGGTGCAGAAGAATGCCGCCGATACTCTGCAGATTCACGAAAACGACTTTTATCGTCGGGCTTCGGAATTGATGGTTGGGAAGATGGCCGACAAAGGCCCGGGCAAAAAGAAAGCCTTCAAGATCACGGAAGCTTATTTGAATGACCTGGATCGATCGGACTGGTTCAAGATCGTGCTGCGCCAGGAAGCTTTGAATCGCAAGCTGGAGAAACTGCAGAAGAATCTGAAGGAAAAGAAAACCGAATTGAACCGGTTTGTGGAAGAGCAGAAAAACAAGATTGAGGCCGGCAGTGAGTTATCGCCGGGAGTGCTGAAGACGGTTAAGGTATCGCTTGCGGTTAAGCGGCGTATGCAGCCGGGCGACAAGATGGCCGGTCGTCACGGAAACAAAGGCGTGGTTTCCATGGTGGTGCCGGTTGAGGACATGCCGTACATGGAAGACGGCACTCCGGTGGATATCGTGCTGAATCCTCTTGGTGTGCCTTCCCGTATGAATGTTGGGCAGGTGCTGGAAACTCACTTGGGCTGGGCCGCAAAAACCTTGGGCCGCCAAGTGCGCGAGTTGCTGGAGAATGTGGGCAAAGTGACAGAACTGCGCAAGCATTTGGAGCATATTTACGACGTGAAATTGAGCGGTCTGAATTCCGATGAAACGCGCGTTTTGGCCCAGAATTTGAGTGAAGGCATCCCGATCAGCACTCCGGTTTTTGACGGCGCCCAGGAAGATGAAGTCAAGGCGATGTTGAAGCTCGCCAATCTTCCGGCGAGTGGCCAAACCCGCCTGCGGGATGGCCGCACCGGGAATTTGTTTGATCGCGATGTCACCGTGGGCTACATGTACATGTTGAAGTTGAACCACTTGGTGGATGACAAGATGCATGCCCGCTCCACAGGACCTTACGGGCTGGTGACGCAGCAGCCGCTGGGTGGTAAAGCCCAGTTTGGTGGACAGCGCTTTGGTGAAATGGAGGTCTGGGCGCTGGAGGCCTACGGGGCGAGTTACACCCTGCAGGAAATGCTCACAGTCAAGTCGGATGATGTGGAAGGGCGCAACCGTGTCTACAAGAACATCATCGCGGATGAATTGGACTTCCAGGCATCTTTGCCGGAGTCCTTCAACGTATTGCTGCGCGAGGTTCGTGCCTTGGGCATCAACATTGATATGGAACGCGAACGGGGCGGCTTGTTGCCCCCTAGTTTGTAATCGCCGGATCAGGAGAGAATAAGCATGAAAGAGCCGTTCAATCTGCTTCGCCAAGGGGGCGAGCCGACCGATTTCAATGCGATTCGGATCGGTTTGCCGTCACCCGATGCAATCCATGCCTGGTCACACGGGGAAGTCAAGAAACCGGAGACGATCAATTACCGCACCTACAAACCCGAGCGCGATGGTTTGTGCTGTGCCCGCATTTTCGGCCCCATCAAGGACTACGAATGTCTGTGCGGGAAATACAAGCGCCTGAAGCATCGGGGCGTGGTTTGCGAGAAGTGCGGCGTAGAAGTGACGCGCGCTCGCGAACGGCGCAAACGCATGGGGCATATCGATCTGGCGAATCCGGTCGTTCATGTCTGGTATCTCAAATCCTTGCCGTCGCGCATCGGTTTGATGCTGGAGATGACGCTGCCGGATTTGGAGAAAGTGCTGACGTATGAGCGCTACGTTGTCACCCGTGGCGGCAAAACCATGCAACCGGCGGCCAATCAAGCCGTGTTGCGGGTTTTGGACAAAGTATTCAACGACCAGCCCGTTGAACGTTTTGACCTGATTTCACTGTTGGGACAGAAAGGGCATCAGGCTCCCGTTACCGGACAGTATCTCAGCAAGCAAGAGTATCTCGAATGCGATGCCAATCGTCCGCGCTACGGTGCCGATGGGGGTGATTTTGAGACCATGATGGGTGCGGAAGCAATCCAAATGAGTCTAAAGAACATGGATTTGCGGAGAGAACTCGAGAAAATCTTTGAGGAGTTGTATCCGGGATTCCGCATTTATATTTGGTTATATCAGCGCCTTACTGAAGAACAGAACATGCGGCTGCCGGAAGAGCGCGGCGAGTATGAAGAGTTGCTCAAGCAATTGCCGACCGGTTTTCGCGGCTATATGCGCGTATTGGACGAGTTGAAATTGAAACTGCGCATGCCGAAGGAACGGCATGAGTACAAAGACCTTCTCGTGGATTTGGGCATGCACATCCCAAAGGTCAAGGAGTGCGGGTCTTTCTTCAATGAGTGCGATCACTTTTTCCAGGAAATACTGGCGCATATGCCGGAAGAAGCGGCAGAGCGCGACCAGTTTCTCAAGGTCTGCAAGAAAACTTCCGAACGGTTTGCTACCTATCAGCGGATTCTTCAGGACGCGCGCTATGAAGTAGCCGCCGGTGCATCGAAGAAGGCACCGTCTTCCGGGCCCATTAAAAATTGCGAGAAATTTGTTCGCGCCTGCCAGGAAGCTTGGTTGAATTTCGACGAGCATGAAAAGATTGTTGAAAGCCTGGGCGACCTGTTGCCGGAAGGGCTCAGTGACGAAATCACCCAAAGATGTGAGCAGGCCATCACGGAGTTGAAGACTATTTCCGGGCGTGAGCGCAAGGATTACGCACAGTTCTGTCGTCGTTGCGATGCTGTTTTGGACGCAATTAATGCCGCACCCGTGGATCGCAGAAAGTATGAACAGGTCCTGAAGGTCAGTAAGAAGATTCATGACAAAAGTTCAGAATTCGATTCATATGATGAATTGCTTTCCCGACTCGCGACGCAACCTCCCACCACGCGGGAAGAATACGAAAGCGTGTTGGAAGCACTCGACAAAGTACTCAGCGAATCCGCCAAAAAGCGTTTGTTGAAACGTTTGGATCTGTGTTGCGCGTTTCTGCGCACCCGCGACAAGCCGGAGTGGATGGTGCTCACGGTGTTGCCCGTGCTACCGCCGGATTTACGGCCGCTGGTGCCCTTGGAAGGAGGGCGCTTTGCCACATCGGATCTAAACGATTTGTACCGACGGGTCATCAATCGTAACAATCGTCTGCGTCGATTGTTGGACTTGGGTGCTCCGGACATCATTATCTGCAACGAAAAACGTATGCTGCAGGAGGCGGTGGATGCACTGCTGGATAATGGCCGGCGAGGTCGACCGGTCACCGGTTCCAACAAGCGCAAACTGAAATCATTGGCCGAAGTCATCAAGGGCAAACAGGGACGGTTCCGCCAGAATCTGTTGGGCAAACGTGTCGATTATTCCGGCCGTTCCGTCATTGTGGTGGGTCCGACGTTGAAGCTGCATCAATGCGGCCTTCCCAAGAAAATGGCTTTGGAATTGTTCAAGCCGTTTATCATCGGCAAACTGCAGGTGCAAGGACAGGCGTCGACCATCAAGGCGGCGCGCAAGCAAGTCGAGCGAGAAGGTCCGGAAGTCTGGGATATTCTCAGCGATGTGATTCGTGAGCACCCGGTCTTACTCAACCGTGCGCCGACGCTGCACCGCTTGGGCATCCAGGCTTTTGAGCCGGTTTTGATTGAAGGTAAAGCCATCCAGCTTCACCCCCTGGTCTGCACGGCATTCAACGCCGACTTCGATGGGGACCAGATGGCTGTTCATGTGCCTTTGTCAATTGAGGCGCAATTGGAAGCGCGCGCATTGATGATGTCCACCAACAACGTGCTGTCACCGGCGAGTGGCACCCCGATTATCGTGCCGTCTCAGGACATCGTATTAGGCCTCTACTACATGACTCGCAAGCGGGTCAATGTCAAAGGTGAAGGCATGATTCTGGTGGATATTGACGAAGTGAAACGCGCGTATGACACTGAAAATGTTGAGTTGCATGCGCAAATCCAGGTGCGACTGCCGCAACCGGATGGTTCACTCAAACGTGTGGAGACGACGGTGGGACGGGCGCTGCTTGCGGGGATTCTGCCGAAAGGATTACCGTTTGATCTCATCAATCGCGACATGAACAAACGAGCTATTTCGGAGGCCATCGATACCTGTTATCGCCTGTTAGGCCTCAAGGAGACGGTGGTATTCTGCGACCGTCTGATGTATGCCGGCTTTGAGTATTCGACGATTGCCAGCATTTCGTTCGGTGTCGACGACATGGTGGTTCCGGAAGAGAAGGTTGCGATTTTGGACAATGCCGAACAGGCCGTGGCGGAAATTGAGCGGCAATACGAGCGTGGTTTGTTGACCAACGACGAACGCCGCAACAAGGTCGTGGATTGCTGGTCGCAAGCGAATGACGATATCGCCATCCGGATGATGCAGCGTCTGGAGCATGAGGAAGTGGTCGACAGCGAAGGGAATCGGGTCACCCAACCTTCCTTCAACTCCATTTACATGATGTCGGATTCCGGTGCCCGAGGCTCAAAGGCGCAGATTCGTCAGCTGGCGGGGATGCGCGGTTTGATGACCAAGCCGGACAGCACGATTATTGAAACGCCGATCACGGCAAATTTCCGTGAAGGCCTGAATATTCTGCAGTACTTTATTTCCACCCATGGCGCTCGCAAGGGTTTGACGGATACTGCACTGAAGACTGCAAATTCCGGATACTTGACGCGCCGACTGGTTGATGTGGCACAAGATTTTGTTGTGACTGAAGATGACTGCGGCACGACGGATGGTCTTGTACTGCGCTCTATCATTGAAGGCGCCGATGTGGTGGAAACACTGGAAGAGCGGGTCTTGGGTCGTGTCACGGCCGAAGACACGTTTGGCCATGACGGCGAATTGCTGATTCCGGCAGGAACATTGCTGGATGAGGAATGGGTTGCGAAAATCGATGGCTGGGGATTGACCGAATTGAAGGTTCGTTCCAGCGTAACCTGCAACACGCTTCGCGGCGTTTGCGCCAAATGCTATGGACGCGATTTGGCCCGAGGCGTTCTGGTGACACGCGGGGAAGCCGTCGGAGTGATTGCCGCACAATCAATCGGCGAACCCGGCACCCAGTTGACGATGCGGACCTTCCATATCGGGGGCGCCTTCAGCGGAGCCGTAACGGCGGTGAGCAACATCACGGTGCGCAATGGGGGCACTATTCGCTCACGTGCCTTGGAGACGTTACCGCGCGACAAGGATGCGTGGCTCGTGACCTCGCGCTCCAGTGAGTTGATTGTCACCGATGATCATGGACGTGAGCAGGAAGTCTATTACGTGCCGTACGGGGCGACTTTGCGTGTCCAGGATGGCGACGAAGTTGTGAGCGGGCAGGAAGTTGCCAGCTGGGATCCGCATATCCGGCCACTGCTGGCGGATGCGAATGGTTATGTGCGCCTGGTGGATTTTGTCGATGGCGATACGATCAGTTCCACCCGTGATGAGGTGACAGGTCTGTCCAGCATTCGGGTATTGGATGCGAAAGACCGGCCACCGGCAGGGCGAACCATGGCGCCTGCAATCGAATTGGTGGACAAGCAGGGCAAAGCCATTCCTTTTGAAGGAACGGAAAAGGCGATTCACTACACCTTACCCGCCCACGCGGTCATCAATTTGAAAAACAATGACCAAGTCAAACGCGGAGACGTGCTCGCCAAAATCCCGTTACCGACACGAACCCAGTCGGGCGATATCACGGGTGGTTTGCCTCGCGTCGTGGATTTGTTCGAAGCGCGCAGCAAAGAAAAAGTCAGTGCAGTATTGGCTGAAACCGACGGCGTGGTCAGTTATGGCGGCGAGATTCGGAATAAGCAGCGACTCTATATCACCGCGGATGATGATTCGGTGACAGAGATGCAGATTCCGCGCGCCAGTTACATCAACGTGTTTGAAGGAGCCCGAGTGAAACGAGGCGAAGTGCTGGTTGACGGGGAACTCAATTCTCATGATGTGCTGCGCTTGCGGGGCCTCGAAGCGCTTACCGAGCATATCGTGCAGAAGATCCAGGATGTTTATCGTCTGCAGGGTGTGAAGATCAACGATAAGCACATCGAAGTGATTATTCGACAGATGCTCCGGAAAGTGCGGATTATGGATCCGGGCGGTTCTTCCTATCGTCCCGACGAGTTGGTCGAGCACGCACGGGCGGTCGTAAAAAATCGCGAATTGCCGGACGAGCAGCAGATCGGGTATGAGCCAGCTCTCCAGGGCATCGCCAAATCTTCGCTGAGTCGCGAATCATTTATTTCGGCGGCATCCTTCCAGGAAACGACCAAGATTCTGGTGGAGGCCAGCATTCGCAATGATCGTGACGAAATGTTCGGACTCAAGGAGAATGTTGTTGTGGGCCGACTGATTCCGGCGGGAACCGGTTTGACCTACCACATCGAACGTCGCAAAAAGCAAGAGCCTGAGAGCGATCTGACGTTGGATGATCTTCAGGCTGCAGCAGAGGCACATGAGGCGGAGACTAAAGCAGCCGCGATGGCGGAAGTAGGCGAAGCGACGCCGTTCGCTTAAGCGTATCTACTTTTTCTGCCGGCCGTAACAGGGTGCGGTAATATTTGAGTGCTTGAGTTTTTGTACCATGGCATCGCAGACAGTTGTATCCCATCCTCAGGACCGTTATGGACGGCCCTTGCGAGATTTGCGTATTTCGGTGACAGACCGTTGCAATTTTCGTTGCAACTACTGCATGCCCAAGGAAATATTTAACACGGACTACAAGTTTCTGCAGCGTGAAAAATTACTGACCTTCGAAGAAATCGAAAGGGTGGTGCGCATTTTTGTGGACTTGGGCGTGGTCAAATTACGATTGACCGGTGGTGAACCTCTACTGCGGCGCCATTTGGACCGCTTAATTACCCGTTTGGCGGATATTGATGGGATTGAAGATATATGCCTGACGACCAACGGTTCTTTGCTGACCGCCGAAAAAGCTCAGCAACTGGTGGATACTGGATTGTCTCGCATCACAGTCAGCTTGGATGGGTTGAACGATGCAGTCTTTCAGCAGATGAACGATGTCGACTGTTCAGTGAGTCGGGTGCTGGAAGCGATTGAGTGCGCGGAACAAGTGGGACTGCAGCCGGTCAAGGTCAATATGGTGGTCAAGCGGGGCGTCAATGATGCAGAGATTTTGCCGATGGCGGAATATTTTCGGGGTCGCAATGTGATTCTGCGGTTCATTGAGTTTATGGATGTCGGCGATGCCAAAAGTTGGAACATGGATGCGGTGCTCCCGGCGTCGGAATTGCTTCGTATGATTGATGCGCAATGGCCTCTGGAACCTGTCGATCCGCATTACGAGGGGGAAGTCGCGCAACGTTGGCGTTATAAAGACCAGCAAGGCGAAATAGGGATTGTTGCATCTGTCACCCAGCCTTTTTGCGGAGGGTGCCATCGTTTGCGCATGACCGCCGATGGGATGTTGTTCACGTGCCTGTTCGCCTCTCAGGGGCACGACATAAAAGGTCTGCTGCGTTCCGAGGCCGAAGATGCAGAGATACGTCGCGATTTAGAACGTTTGTGGCGTTTCCGAGGTGACCGCTATTCCGAACTGCGCACGGAAGAAACCGTGGCTATGCCAAAGGCGGGAATGTCTTATCTGGGAGGTTGATTACTCGTCCAGACGTGGGATTAATTCCACCAAATTACAGGGGCGCGTGCGGTAATCCAATTGCTTGGCAATTAATTGGTCCCAAGCATCACGGCAAGCCCCGGGAGAGCCGGGGAGACAAAACAGGTAACGGCGATTGGCCACTCCCGCCAAAGCTCGCGACTGCAGGGTAGACGTGCCGATCGTCTCGAACGACAACACTCGAAACATTTCTCCAAAGCCTTCGATACGCTTGTCCAGCAGAGGAACAATTGCTTCGGGAGTACCGTCTTTTCCGGTGACACCGGTGCCGCCCGTGGTCAGAATCACCTGTACATCCGGAGCGACCAACCAGGCAGATACTTGGGCTCGAATTTGGTAGAGATTGTCCGGACACAATGCGCGGGCGACCAATCGGTGCCCGCAAGAGGTCAACCTTTCCTCAAGCAAGTCACCTGATTTATCCGTATCGGCAGTTCGACTGTCCGACACAGTGAGCACGGCAATGCCCAGTGGAATAAATTCGCGTTCGCTCATAAGTAATGCGCTCCAGTGCCAGTATAAATGCTTCTGGCCGTTACAGCCGTGCGGAAATCTCCGTGGCCGTAATCGCGCCACTATGCAGAGCGCTTGCGACCAACACGCCGCAGTCGTGCTGCAGGACGAAGTCGACATCCTGAATATGACGAATGCCGCCCCCGATGAAAAATTTTCGTTCGGGCCGGCACTGGCGGACACGAGACAGCAGTTCCATATCCGGGCCTTCGGCCGAACCCACGCGATGCAGACACATCACAATGATGCCCTCAGGCCATCGGTCGGGAGTATTCCACAAAAAATCGCCGCCCCGCAGGCCTTGCGAATCGAAATCCAATGACAAAATAGAATGCGTACGCAAGGGAGCCCAAGTCTGGGTAAATTCGGTGCCAATTACCGGGCGGTAATTAGGAGGACAGGTTTGACTTTCGGAGAGTTCAGGCCCGGCGTCCACCCAGAATTCAATGTCAGGATATTTCTGACACAGTTCTAAAATAAGCGAGTGTTGAGACGCTTCGCGCATGATCGCATCCAAATCTGCCAGGTAGATGGTCGAGAATGCGGCAAAGCCAAGCAAATCCTCCAGTACAAGATCGGGTTGTGTGTGGCGGGTTAGCACGGATTCGATGGGTGCGTAGCACTCGCGTTCGCCGCGCAAGGCTTGTACGACATGCCCTTTCTTTATATCCAGAACAGGAATAATGTGGCCCATATATGAAAATCTTGGTGTTTGAATATGTATGCGGGGGTGGGTTCCAGGGTCAGCCGCCACCTGAAAGCCTCCTTCAGCAAGGACGCATGATGCTGCGTGCTGCGCTGGAAGATTTTACGTGTCTGCCGGATACGATGCCAGTCCACACTTTAGTGGAGCAGCGCTTTGCTTTTGATAATAATGCACAGATGCGCTTGCTCGGGCCCGAGGAAGATTGGCGCGTCGTTTGGTTAGAGGAAATTCGTACTTGTGATGCGGTACTGGTCATCGCGCCGGAATCCGATCGTGAATTAGAGCGGTTGTGCGCGGATGTACATGCCCATGGCCGCATCAGTTTGAATTGTTCCATAGAAACCATTCAACTAACCACGGACAAGTTGGCTCTGAATCAGTATTTGCTTGAGCACGGCATTTCCGCTGTGCCCACCCAGGTATGGGATTCGTCGCAGCCCGTGCCTAAATCCGGAGTGCTCAAGCCACGCGACGGTGCAGGGTCTGAGAACACTTGGCGATTTCCGCATTCCGATTTTTCGCCCGATGCGGATAGTGAGACGGTATGGGTATGGCAGCCCTGGCTGGAGGGGCAGGCAATCAGTTTAAGTCTCTTGATCAATCACGAAGAGGTCGAAATCCTTTCGTACAATAAGATGAAGTGTGTTTGCGAAAACGGATGTGTGGAAGTTTGCGAAATCGAAGTAGGGGCACTTAATGACGATGTGCAGTTACGCCAGGCGGGCGAACAATTGGTGCAGGATATTCAAGACGCGGTGCCGGGCTTGAAAGGCTATATCGGCGTGGATGCTATCTGGCATCAAAATAAATTAACCGTGCTGGAGATTAATCCGCGATTGACGTTACCGTACGCGCAACTTCCCCGGCAGCGAACAAAGCCTTTGCTTGCCCAGCGAATGCTTGATGTTTTTGCGGTTTCGGAGGCGGGTTCATGACTGCAATTATCGGTTGGGATATCGGCGGGGCTCACGTCAAAGCCGTGCAATTGGATCCCAACGGGCGTGTCAGCAACATCTGGCACCGCATCGCGCCGCTATGGCGAGGTCTGCATCGCATGACGGATGCAGTTGCGGCAGTACGCCGCGAGGTCGGCAGTGGGGAAGCGCGGCATGTGGTAACGATGACGGGAGAGTTGACGGATGTGTTCCCCACTCGTGCGGAAGGGGTACGTAAGATTGATTTGTGCTTGGAGCGAATGCTTCCGGATGAAAAAATCTTGTACTTCTCCGCCGAATCTGGGTTCACCAGCGATGCCCGGCATCAGGCGTATGAAATCGGCTCGCTGAATTGGTACGCTTCAACGCAGTTGATTGCCCTGCATATCGAGAATGGTGTTTTCGTTGACATGGGCAGCACTACCACCGACATTATTCGCATTCGGAACCATCAGGCCGTCACTATCAGTCGCACAGATGCGCAGCGCCTGCGGAGTCGAGAACTGTTGTACACCGGCATCGTGCGCACCCCATTGATGAGTTTGGCGACCCGGATACAGACAGAGGAAGGTTTGACCAATTTGGTTGCAGAAAATTTTGCAGCGACCGCCGATGTATATAACCTGCTTGAGCTGTTGCCCGAAAGCATGCAGCCGTTTGATACGTGCGATGGCGCCGGTTGTTCAGCTTTCGAATCAGCGCGACGTCTTGCCCGAATGGTGGGAGAGGATTGTGAGGAAAAAGATGATTTGACTGTGTGGAAGCGCTTGGCTCAATCTTTTGCTCAGTTGCAGCAGGAGCATATCGTCGAAAACATCAATGCTCTCATGCAGGGGAATGCACTCAAGACGCTTGTCGGTGCGGGATCAGGGAGATTTGTACTGCCGCAGGTTGCGGCACAATGCAATTTGTCTTACCAAGACGTCAACGAGTTACTGGAGCAGCAAAGCGAAGTATCCCAACCGTTCACGTTGGCAGATTGTCTGCCGGCCTATGCGGTGGCCGAGTTGTATCGCCGCAATCATGCGGATTCGTGAATTACCTTGGCAGGCGGATCCGACCCGTCGCTTTCAGCAATTTGTTAAGCGGCCCTGGGCGATTCTGCTGGACAGTTGCCACGATCAAAGCGGGCAGGGCAGATTTGATATTTTTGCGGCCGATCCTTACATCACTTTTGAATATACAGGGCGTCAGACAGTAGTATCACGAGGCGGCGAAAAACAAATTCTGTTCGGGAATCCCTTTCATCTTCTGCATGAATTTTTGGAACCTCGGGCAGAAAACGTTTCCAACCTGCCGTTTTGCGGCGGAGCGATCGGATATTTTTCGTATGACCTGGGCTTCGAATGTGTGGCTTTGAAATCTCGGCACCAGCCGCCGTCTTACCCGTTGCTGGCCGTAGGAATTTATGATTGGGCGGTCGTCAATGACAACCAAGAACAACGCTGCTATTTGGTTGCCCAGGATCGCACTCCTGAAACACGTCTGATATGGGAAGATTTGTGTTCGGCTTTGGAGGAGGAGGCTCCAGCTGCAGAATCGACCTTTCGGCTCGGAGCTGTCCCGGAATCGAACTTTTCTCAGGCCGAATACGTCACCGCTTTTCAAGCCGTGCAGCGTTATATTCGGGCGGGGGATTGTTATCAGGTCAACTTGGCGCAATGCTTCTCGGCACCCAGTGAGGGCCATTTGTGGAATGTATATCACGAAAGCCGTCTTTCAAATCCCGCTCCCTTTTCAGCGTACTTTCGCCACGCCGATGTCGAAATCGCGAGCGCATCTCCGGAACGTTTTCTGAAGATTAAAAACGATCATGTGGAGACGTGCCCGATTAAAGGTACGATGCGACGAGAGCCTGGCCAGGAAGTTGAGCAACGCAACCAACTACAGGGCAGCCTCAAGGACCAGGCAGAGAATCTTATGATTGTGGATCTGCTGCGAAATGATTTAAGTAAAAACTGTGCGGCCGGCACAGTGCGGGTGCCCGAGCTGTTTAAGGTGGAGAGTTTTGCCACGGTGCACCACCTGGTAAGCACTGTGACCGGCAGGCTGCGCGAAGGGCGTTCGGCGCTTGATCTTTTGGAAGGCTGTTTCCCGGGAGGTTCCATTACCGGCGCTCCCAAACGTCGCGCCATGGAAATTATTGATGAGTTGGAAGAAACAGCAAGAGGCGCGTATTGTGGCAGCGTGGCGTACTTAAGTTTTGATGGACAGATGGATAGCAGTATCGCTATTCGCACAATGGTTCAGGCTGAAGGATGCACACGTTTTTATGCAGGCGGCGGCGTGACGCATGATTCGAAAGAAAATGCGGAATACCAAGAATGCCTTGATAAAGCCGCAGCGATGCGGGCGGTGTTGAGCAAGTTCTGCTGAAAGCAGAATAAGCTTCATTCGGGGATCAGGCCGAAGGTTTCGTCTCCCGCGCGGGTCCCAGCAAAATAGCGATAGGTTGTGTCGCCGGCTGTGCTTCAAGGGCCAGCTTGATGATAATGGTAAGCGGGATTGACAAAAGCATGCCAACCGGTCCCAGCAGCCATCCCCAAAAGATTAAGGATAAGAAAACAACCAGCACGGACAGGCCCAGGCGCCGGCCCATCAGCCGAGTCTCCAAAAACTGACCAATCGCGGTGTTGATGACCACATAGCCCAGGATTACCGGTAAAAGGATCGTCGGGCCCAACTGCAGCCATGCCAGCAGGACGGCGGGAATGGCGGCGAGTATGGATCCGACACTTGGAATATAGTTCAGGAGAAACGCCAGCAATCCCCAAAGTACTGCATGGTTGACGCCCCAGATTGCCAGCCAACCGGCCACTAGGACACCGGTAATAAAACTGGTCAAGGTTTTGGTGGCCAGATAGCGGTTGACGCTGTCAGAAAAGTGGGTGAAGGTGTCGTAGGAAGATTCCATGACGGCGGAGCGTTTTATTTTTTCAGGGATTTCAAACAACTCCATCAAAATAAAAATGACCGTAAGAAATATCAGCAACGCATTGGCCAGTACCGTGCCGAAGCCGCTGAGAAGGTTCCCGACCAAATCAAGAAAGAATTTTGGATCGATATAGTGGGAGAGATCCTGGATTTCGAAAAGCCCGTGCTGGGCAATCCATTGAGTGAAAAGATTTCCTTGGGACTGGAGTTCGGCATAGTACTGCGGCAAAGCCTGGCGAAATCCGGGGATTGCCGCTCCGAGCAAAGTAGTGAAAGAGGCTCCGAGTACCACCAAGCCGACTGCGACAAGTCCGAGGGTCAACCAATTGGGGCAGCCTCGTTGACGCAACCAGGCCATAGGGGGCGCACAAGCGATCGCAATGAAAACAGCCAACAAAAAAGGCACCACAATCTCTCGAGCCTGCTGAAGAGCAGCCGCGAGGATGACAAGACAGGTTACGACCAGGAGTGTCTTCAAGGTTCCCGACATTTCAGTGTCAAGATGTCACGGCATCGCGAGGCGGTTCAGCGGTTTGTGCTTTCGGGAGAAAAATACTGAGAAGTAAATAGCCGATCAGTGCGGAAAAAATGGAACCGAGCACAATGCCGATTTTGCCTTCCGTAAACAACTCCGGAACAGTTCCATGAGCAAGCGTGGCGACGAAGAGGCTCATGGTGAAACCCACACCGCAGAGCATTGACATGCCGATGAATGTCGGCCACGGCACCTCTTTAGGCAAATTGCCCATTTTCAACTTGATGGCAATGGCGGTAAACAGACAAATACCGATGGGCTTGCCCAATAGAAGCCCAAGCATGATGCCGAGCGTCAATGAACTCGTGAGGTCAGTCCAGGTGGTGTCAAGCAGATAAATGCCGGCGTTGAAAAAGGCAAAGATAGGCAGAATCATGAAAGCCACCCACACGTGCATGCGGTGCTGCAGCATTTCCAGGGGTGAACGAGTGCGCCCGGCTGCGACAAGGGTGGGGATCGTCAAGGCCGACAAAACGCCGGCAATCGTGGCATGCACTCCGGATATCAGCACAAAGTACCACATGACCATTCCGACCAGCAGATACGGCAACACCGTCACGATTCGTAAACGGTTCATACCTATTAAAACCCCCAGGCACACAGCCGCGTACATCAGGGCTTCGAGGGATAAATTTTCGGTGTAATACAAAGCGATAATCAAAACGGCGCCCAAGTCATCTAGGATGGCAATGGCCAGCAAGAATATTTTTAGACCGGTTGGGACGCGCGGTCCCAGAAACAGTAAGATGCCCAAAGAAAAAGCGATGTCGGTCGCTGTGGGAATGGCCCAGCCGCGCATCGCCAGAGCGTCTTGGAAGTTGAAAGCAGCAAATATTAAACCGGGCACCAGCATGCCTCCGACGGCACCAAATGCGGGCAAAGTGGCCGCGCGCAAATTGGATAAATGCCCTTGAACAAATTCGTACTTCAACTCCAGGCCGATGACAAAAAAGAACAGTGCCATCAATCCGTCATTCACCCACAGCAAGGCAGTTTTATCCAGCGCAACCGGGCCGAAATGTACGGGCATGGGCCAGTTCAGCAACAGGTTGTATTCTTCCTCCCAGCCGGTGTTGATGACGATAATGGCAGCAAGTGCGCAGACCATTAACACAAAGCTGCTATTCGCCTCGACACGGAAAAAATTCCGTACCGATTGCTGGATGTATAGCTGAGCTTTGTAGAGAATGAAGAGAAACGGGGGCATGGGTTGAGGCTGCGGAAGTGCGAAATTTCTGCTAATTGTAATGTTTTCGTGAATGTGTGGTGAGCGCAAGTGTTAACATGCGCGCCCAGACTACGTGATTAACCTTCAAAGTTCATTTATGCAGCCGGAATACACGCCTCCAACGATTGAAAAAGAGGCTCAAGCGTATTGGGACACACATCGCTGTTTTGAAGCAAAAGAGCGTCCGGGAGTTCGGAAGTTTTATTGTTTGTCGATGTTTCCGTACCCCAGCGGACGACTGCATATGGGGCATGTGCGAAATTACACGATCGGAGATGCGATTTCCCGCTATCGACGCATGCAGGGGGACAACGTGATGCAGCCGATGGGTTGGGATGCTTTCGGGTTGCCGGCGGAAAATGCCGCCATTGAACGGCGAGTATTACCGGGGGTGTGGACACGCGACAACATTGAGGCGATGCGCCGGCAGCTGTATCAATTGGGTTTTGGATATGACTGGAATCGGGAATTGGCCACTTGCGATCCAAGTTATTACCGCTGGGAGCAATGGTTTTTCATTCGTCTATTTGAAAAAGGCGTGGCGTATCGCAAAAAAGCTTGGCTGAACTGGGATCCTGTCGATGAGACGGTTTTGGCAAATGAGCAGGTCATAGAAGGGCGTGGTTGGCGGTCCGGCGCTGTCGTGGAACAGCGCGAAATAACTCAATGGTTTTTACGCATTACCGATTATGCGGAGCAATTGCTTGATGATTTGGAGCAATTGGAAGGGCAGTGGCCTGCGCAAGTGGTGCAGATGCAGCGCAATTGGATTGGACGTTCGAAAGGTGCCGAAATTTGTTTCGCTCTGGAGGGCCGTGATGAGGTTCTGGAAGTCTTTACGACACGTCCCGACACATTGCTGGGTGTGACTTATATGGCTTTGGCGGTCGAACATCCGTTGGTTCAAGAATTATCCAAAGAGGATTCGGAATTACGGGATTTCATTCGGGAGACACAAAAGATTTCCGACAAAGCCTCACGAGACAAAGCCGGCCGAGATCTGGGGATCGTCGCGCGTCACCCGCTCACCGGTGCAGCCTTGCCTGTATGGACGGCTAATTTTGTGTTGATGGAATATGGCTCTGGCGCCGTCATGTCAGTCCCTGCGCACGACCAGCGCGACTGGGAATTCGCCAAAACTTACGATTTGCCGATTCAGCAAGTCATTGCTCCGGCTGATGATACTGAGGCAAATATTCAGGAAAGCGCCTTTATTGAGCGAGGGGTCTTGATAAATTCAGGCGAATTTGATGGCTTGAGTTCCGATGTCGCACAGACCGCTATTGTGGAGGCTTTGGAGCAGCGCGAAAAAGGGCGCGAAGTAGTTCGATATCGTCTGCACGACTGGGGAGTGTCGCGACAGCGACGCTGGGGTTGTCCCATTCCGATGATTCATTGTCCGGAATGCGGTGTTGTACCGGTGCCGGAGGAAGATTTGCCGGTTTTATTGGACGAAAGTCTGTCGCCGGATGCGCCTTTGCCGGCCGAATGGCTCAACGTGTCCTGCCCCCGTTGTGGCGCAGATGCCAAACGGGATACGGATACTTTTGATACTTTTATGGAATCCAGCTGGTATCAGGCCCGTTTTTGCTCACCGGATGTGGAAAATGCCATGCTGGACGAGCGCACTCGCTATTGGTTGCCGGCGGATCAATATATCGGGGGCATCGAACATGCGATTTTGCACCTGTTGTATGCGCGGTTTTTCCATAAATTGCTGCGTGATGAGAAACTGGTGCCCGGCGATGAGCCTTTTGCGCATCTTTTGACCCAAGGGATGGTCTTAAAAGATGGCTATAAGATGTCAAAATCAAAAGGAAATGTAGTTGATCCAGAACCTTTGATTGAACGTTATGGAGCGGATACAGTACGTTTGTTCGTATTGTTTGCCTCCCCGCCGGAACATACATTGGAGTGGTCGGACAGTGGGGTGGAAGGGAGTGCGAGATTTTTGAAGCGATTATGGCGCTTTGTATATGACTACATGCAGCAGACACCGGAGGCTGAGTTCAGCTCAGCGGATCAGACTCCGCAGCAGCAAGAGTTACGCCGTCATTTACACGCCACCATTGATAAGGCGAGTCGGGTGATTGGATATCGGCATACCTTCAATACGGCGATTGCAGCCAATATGGAACTGCTCAACGCAATGGCACGTTTCGAAAATAAAACGCTTGAGGATCAAGTGCTTATCAAGGAGTGTCTGGGGGCGATGTTGCGCATGTTGGCGCCCATTGTTCCGCATATTACGCATGCTCTGTGGAAAGAACTGGGGTTTGAGGGAATCGTATTGGATCAACCGTGGCCGGAAGTCGATCGCGAAGCGTTGCGTTGTGCGACGGAGCGAATTGTGGTGCAGGTCAATGGTAAAGTGCGTGCGCAGTTGGAGGTGCCTGAGGATATTTCCGAAGACGAGGTGCAGAATGTGGCGCAAAAAAATGCTAAAGTTCAAGTACATCTTGAGGGTAAAACAGTGGTTCGAATGATTTGGGTGCCGCACAAACTGGTGAACTTGGTGGTACGTGATGCGTAGATGGGTTGCTGTACTAGGGTTTGCCGTCAGCGCAGGTCTGTACGGCTGTGATTTTCAATTGGCGGGCACGCACGGCGCCGCGTCTCATATTCCCTACAAATTTCTGCAGATTGAGGGCGGTACTCCAGAGTTTCGGCAGCAGTTGTCGCGCACCTTGGCAAGTATCGAAGTGGCTGCCGTGAAGCAAAACCCCGATCTGATTGTGCATTTGCAAGGTCCGGCGGAACGTGAGCAGGTTATTGCGGTCACAACCGACATGGATGCGCGGGAGTATGAGATTGGCATGCATCTCAGCGTCCAGCTTCAGAAACCCAAAGCGGAACGCTCGGAAGCGGTACATTTTTCACGCTATCGCCATTGGGTTTTTGATACCGACCGCTATCTGGCAGCGGATGAGGAGCGGCAAGTACTGACGCAGGAAATGCGCCACGAACTCATTGAAGCCTTGCTGATGCATATTCAAACCCAGGCCGAGTAGTGGTGGGGCATGACCGAGCCGACCCTTTTTGAAAAAATCATCAACCGCGAAATTCCGGCGGATATCGTGTATGAAGATGAGGTCTGCATTGCGTTTCGAGACATCAACCCCCAGGCACCGGTACATGTGCTGATTGTGCCGCGCAAGCCTTTGGATCGCGTGGCGAACGCAACAGACGAAGATCAGACGATGTTAGGACACCTGCTATTGGCTGCCGGTCGCATCGCGGAACAATTGGAGTGTCGGGAGGCGTTTCGCCTGGTGATCAATAACGGGGCTGAAGTAGGGCAAACCGTTTTCCATCTTCACGTTCATCTGTTGGCAGGGCGCGCTTTCGGTTGGCCGCCAGGCTAAAGTCATTACGGAATCATGGAGATTGTTGCAAGCATACGGACCGTGGATTGGCGGTGTCGCCATACTTGGGGACGCTCGGCTTACAACACGATGTGGTGCCTGATCGGTTGTGCGATTGGTGATTTTGGGACGATTTATTATTTTCAGTATTACCAGATCGCAGCGCCGCTGTACGCCATTATGGGCTTGGCCATGTTCAACGGCATTTTGACGAGCATCATCCTGGAGACCATCCTGCTGTGCCGAAGCATGGCGTTTTCACATGCGTTTCGCACGGCAGTGGGGATGAGTTTGATCAGCATGATCATGATGGAACTGGCCATGAACCTGACTGATTTATGGCTGGTCGGCAGCCTGCAACTTCGCTGGTGGTCGATTGCGCCCGCACTGCTGGCCGGGTTCTTGGCGCCTTGGCCGTACAACTACTGGCGCCTCAAAGCATTGGGGAAGGCTTGTCACTGACTTGCTATAATTCGCCGTTCGCTTTGCTTGTCGAAACGCGGCGATATTGTGCGCCCGTAGCTCAGTTGGATAGAGTGTGTGGCTACGAACCACAAGGTCGGGGGTTCGAATCCCTCCGGGCGCGCCACGCATGACCAAATTGCGAATTCAATCAATTTGAAAAAGCCATGGAACCTCTGAATCTGACCCGCGAACTGGTGCAGAACATCATGCGCGTTGCGCATCAGCACGACGAGCGCTGCCAGAAGGACCCGTTGGTGGCCGCACAGTATTTGTCGGCACTTGTGGGGTTGCTGGTCGGCAATGAACAACGCTCGGACGGTGAGCGGCGGGAACTGTTGAGCGAACTCCATGCATTCAGTGAACACGTGATGCGGGACGTGACCGGAGAGGCACGGCCCAGTCCTCCGCCGGTGGACCCGGACAAGGCTTTCGGTATTTGGAAGCCGCCGGGCGCCTGATCTTATTTCAATATGCTGAACCCTCGGACGCTGCGTGCCGACCCGGCCGCAGTCGCCACGAATTTGGCTCGCCGCGGCCATACTTTTGATGCGGAAAAATTTGCGGATTTAGAAGCACGACGTAAGGCTACGCAAAGCACCACGGAGCAGCTTCAAGCGGACCGGAATGCCATATCAAAACAGATCGGCACTGCTCGAGGTGCCGGAGAAAATACCGATGAATTAATGACCCAGGCGGCACAACTGGGCGAGCAACTGCAGCAGCGGAAAGCGGAATTGGAGGAAATCCAGAGCGAATTGGAAGACTTGCTGTTGGCACAGCCGAACTTGCTGGACACGGAAGTGCCGGAGGGGTCTGATGCTGAATCCAATCGCGAGGAACGTCGTTGGAAAGAACCGCCGGCTTTTGACTTTGAACCCTTGGATCATGTCGCCTTGGGAGAGGGCAAGGGACTACTAGAGATTCCAAAAACTGCCGCCATGTCCGGTGCGCGTTTTGCGACGCTGCAAGGTGACCTGGCGCTCCTGCATCGAGCCTTGACCCAATTCATGCTGGATATGCATACGCGCCAGCACGGCTATCAAGAGTGTTACGTCCCGTACCTGGTCAATGCCGCGAGTTTGCAGGGCACCGGGCAGTTGCCTAAATTCCGTGAGGATCTTTTTGCGGTGGAAGAGGAGGCGTATTTCCTGATTCCGACTGCGGAAGTGCCTCTGACAAATCTTTTGCGCGATACGATTGTGGAGGCTGAAAATTTACCGCTGCGCTATGTCGCGCATACTCCTTGCTTTCGGGCGGAGGCCGGCTCGTACGGCATGGATACCCGAGGCCTCATTCGACAGCATCAGTTCGACAAGGTCGAGTTGGTACAGGCGGTTCAACCGGAAAATTCGGCGCAAACGTTGGAAGAGTTGACGACACATGCCGAAGCGGTGTTACAGGCTTTGGAACTGCCGTATCGAGTTGTTTCGCTCTGTGCCGGAGATATGGGGTTTGCAGCGGCCCGCACTTATGATCTGGAGGTGTGGTTGCCCAGTCAGCAGACGTATCGGGAGATTTCCTCGTGCAGTAATTTCACGGATTTTCAGGCACGACGCCTTCAGGCACGCTATCGGGAAGCTCCAGGTCAGGCGCCGCAATTGCTGCATACCTTGAACGGTTCGGGATTGGCAGTGGGTCGCACTCTCGTGGCGGTTATGGAGAATTTCCAGCGTTCCGATGGCTCGATTGCGGTTCCCTCGTGCCTGGCGCCCTGGATGACCGGGAAAACGGAATTGGGTTCAGCCGAGTGAGCGGCAAAGATTGGGATTCATGTTTTACTCAGGCGGGTCGAGTCGATTGGATTGGAGTGCGTCATCGGCGCGGCCAACCGGTTGCGACACCCGCGCAAGTTGAAGCTCTGGAAGGGCGAGGGCTCGAACATGATCATGCCAGTGCCCGCCGGGGTGGCCGGCGACAAGTGACACTGATTCAGGCGGAGCACTTGCCGATAATCGGGGAATTTACTGAAAAATCACCCAAACCGGAATTATTGCGCCGTAATTTCGTGATTTCCGGCATTAATCTTCAGGCATTGGTTGGGAACGCATTTCAGATTGGTGAAGCCGTGTTCAAGGCAACCGGCCTGTGTCCGCCTTGCCGCCAAATGGAGGAAGCCTTAGGGGCTGGAGGCAGAACTGCGATGGAGGGAATGGGCGGCATCACAGCGCAAGTGCTGCGTGGGGGTTTGATTCGTGTGGGTGATGAAATACGCTTTTATAATTCGCGCACCCAACAAGAGCTGTCTATTTGATTCATGCCTATTTACGTCTACCGCTGTGAAGCTTGCGGCGCGGAGCTTGAAGTGCTGCAGAAAGTGAGTGATGCTCCGCTCAAGGACTGCCCTGAGTGTGATGCCGGGCGTCTGCGTAAGCAGATTACAGCCGCCGGTTTTCAGCTCAAGGGAAGTGGCTGGTACGAGACGGATTTCAAAACGAAAAAGCCTAAAAAGACCGATAAAAAGGAAACCAGCGCATCGGAAAAACCAAAGAAATCCGAAGCGAAAGCATCCAAAGCCTCGACTTCTGCCGGTGAGTCGTCATGAGGTTCGGGTCAGGGCAAAAACAGGCGATTTTTTCTGGCGCTCGCACAATACTGGCACAATAGTTCACGCAAACTAATTTGCACGTGCGTTCCCGCACAAACCGCAGAGTTATTCGCTAGAAATTCAGGCCGATTCGTCGTTATCATTGCTGCCAGACCCGATGAATACCACTGACTCAAACACGCGAAGTTATTGCGGAAGTATCCGCGCTGCCCAAATTGGGCAAGACATGCATTTGTGCGGCTGGGTTAACCGCCGCCGCGATCACGGCGGCATTATTTTCATTGACTTGCGCGACCATACCGGGGTGATGCAGGTCGTCGTCAATCCCGAGCAAAGTGAATTATTCGCACTTGCCGAGCAGGTGCGTAGTGAATTTGTACTCTCGGTCCAGGGCCGCGTCCGAGAACGTCCGGAAGGCACGATCAATCCTCAGTTGCCGACGGGTGAGGTGGAACTGGTCTGCGAGACTCTTGAAATTCTGAACACAGCTGAAACGCCTCCGTATCAGTTGGACGACCCTCAAGTGCACGATGACCATCGTTTGCGCTACCGGTACGTGGAATTACGCCGTCCTCTGATGCAGGAACGCCTGCGCTTGCGGGCGAATCTGGCGGCAACCGTGCGCGGCTATTTGGATGAACACGGCTTTTTGGAAGTGGAAACACCCATGCTGACACGGGCCACGCCGGAAGGCGCGCGCGAGTATTTGGTGCCCAGCCGCACTCATACAGGGTCCGTTTTTGCTTTACCGCAATCGCCCCAATTGTTTAAGCAGATGTTGATGATGGGAGGCATGGACCGGTATTACCAGATTGTGCGATGCTTCCGCGACGAAGACCCCCGACAAGACCGCCAACCGGAATTCACCCAGATCGACATTGAGGCTTCGTTTGTGCGGGAAGAGCAAATCTACGAATGGATGGAAGGCATGATGCAGCGCCTGTTTGCGGTGGTGGAGCAAGAATTGCCGACCTCGTTTCCGCGCATGACTTGGGCCGAAGCCACTCGGCGCTTTGGCACCGATCGACCGGATTTGCGCATCATGGGTATGGAGCTGGTGGATGTGGCGGATCTTCTCACGGATGTGGAGTTCAAAGTTTTCCGAGAGCCTGCCAACCGTGCCGACGCGCGCGTGGTGGCCATCCGTGTCCCCGGTGCGGCCGGCATGAGCTTGGGACAAATCAATGCGTACACGGAAAGCATCAAACCTTACGGAGCACGTGGCTTGGCGTGGATTAAATGTCACCAGGTTTCCCAAGGCCGGGAAGGGCTGCAGGCCGGATTTTTGAAATTCCTTCCCGATGAAGCGCTCGCCGGGATAATTGAGCGGACCGAGGCCAGTGATGGGGATTTGTTGATGTTTGGGGCGGACCGTGCCGACATCGTGAATGCGTCCCTGGCATTTCTTCGTGGATGTTTGGCCAAGGATTTGGATTTACGCGAAACCGGTTGGCGGCCTTTGTGGGTGGTGGATTTCCCACTGTTGGAACAGGACCCGCAAACACAGCGTTGGATGGCGATGCACCATCCCTTTACGGCTCCGGCGACGAACGATGTGACGCAATTGGAAGCGGATCCCGGAGGCACGCTTGCACGGGCTTATGACATGGTGATCAACGGGGTGGAAGTTGGGGGCGGTTCAATCCGTATTCATCGCCCGGAAATGCAGCAGGCCGTGTTTGGGTTGTTGGGAATTGATGCTGAAGAGGCACGCGCCAAATTTGGCTTTTTCCTGGATGCATTACGCTATGGCTGTCCCCCTCATGGCGGCATTGCCTTTGGATTTGACCGGCTGGTTATGCTCCTCGGGGGTGCGGAAGCAATCCGCGATGTAATCGCGTTTCCAAAGACGCAAACAGCAAATTGTTTGCTGACGGGTGCGCCAGAGCCCGCAGATGCCGCGCAATGGCGCGAATTGGGTCTGCAGCGTCTTCGCAAATGACCGCTTCAGAGCAGGCCTGCAAACGCCCGGAATCGGTACTCGTGGTGGTGTACAGCGCGGATTGCCAAGTATTGATGTTACGTCGCCACAACCCGCCTAATTTTTGGCAGTCTGTAACAGGCAGTTTGGAATGGGATGAAATGCCGATACAAGCCGCCAGTCGGGAGTTGGCGGAAGAGACCGGGTTGGATGCGAATGCCCTGGAAGACTGTCATGACAGTTGCATGTTCAAAATTTTCGATATCTGGCGTGATCGTTATGCCGAAGGGGTCACTGAGAATCGTGAGCATGTTTTTCGTTTGTGCGTCCCTGAAGCATGCCCCATCGAACTAGATGAGTTGGAGCACTCGGACTACGAGTGGTTGCCTCGGATTGCGGCCGCACATCGCGCCACTTCGTATACCAACCGGCAAGCCATTCTGAATTGGGTGCCGCGTCCTCCAGAGCCTCAGGGTTAGAAAGGGGAAGTAGGTATGGCCGGTCACAGCAAATGGGCAAACATTCAGCACCGCAAGAAGCGGCAGGATGACAAGCGCGGCAAGCTGTTCTCGAAATTAATTCGCGAGGTGATGGTGGCCGCCAAAATTGGCGGGCCCAATCCCACCGACAATGCCCGGTTGCGTCTGGCAATGGACAAGGCGCAGGCGGCCAATATGCCCAAGGACACGGTTGCGCGTGCGATCAAACGTGGCAGTGGCGATGCGGATGGCGCGATGTACGAGGAAGTGCGCTACGAAGGCTATGGGCCCGGCGGAGTAGCCGTACTAATTGATTGCCTGACCGACAATCGCAATCGGACTGTTTCGGAAGTCCGCCACGCCTTGGGGAAACATAATGGCAGTCTTGGGGCCAGTGGGTCGGTCATGTATTTGTTTAACGCGACGGGCGTGTTAAGTTATGCGCCTGGGACCGATGAGGAAGCGTTGATGGAGCAGGCGCTGGAAGCCGGTGCCGAAGATGTGGCTTTACTCGAAGATCAGTCTTTGGAAGTGCTCACGCAGCCTCAGGATTTTTTGGCGGTGCGCACGGCCTTGACGGAAGCGGGTTATGCCCCGGATCATGCCGAAGTGACCATGCGCGCGCAAACACAGATAGAACTGGAAGGAGAAGCGGCTCTGAGTGTGATGAAACTGGCCGAGCGGCTTGAAGAGTTGGATGATGTTCAGGAGGTGTATACGAATGCCAGTCTGCCTGATTCGATGTATGAGGCGTGAGCATGTTGCGGATTATTGGCATCGACCCCAGCCTCAGAAGCAGCGGGTACGGTGTCATTGAAACCACGGGCGTGCGGCATGCTTATGTGGGCAGTGGGCAGCTCCGTCCTCCGAAAGGCACACTGCCGCAGCGTCTGGGTTTTTTGTTTGAGGAATTGCGTTCGGTGCTAATCGATTACGCGCCGGATTGTGTATCAATGGAAACATCCTTTGTTTCCACGAATCTGAATACTGCCTTGAAACTGGGACAAGCACGCGGAGCACTGATCAGCAGCTGCGCACTTCAAAATATGGAAGTGTTTGAATATTCACCCAGGCGCATGAAGCAGGCAGTAACCGGTTATGGCAACGCGACGAAAGCCCAAGTGCAGTTCATGGTGCAGCGCTTGCTGAATTTGAGTGAGCCGCCGCAGGCAGATGAAGCGGATGCTTTGGGCCTGGCGTTATGTCATGCCCATACGCAGCAGTTAATCGTGAGAGAACGGGTCGAATGATTGCCTATTTGCGCGGACGGATAACGCAACGCCAGCCTCCCGAACTGGTATTGGAGGCTGCGGGCGTCGGCTATCGAGTATTGGCAACGATGGCGGCTTTCGAGAAGTTGCCCAGCGATGACACGGAAGCGCTCTTGCCCACGCATTTGGTGATTCGTGAAGATGCTCATACCCTGTACGGGTTTGCCGACGAGGCCGAGCGGGCATTGTTCTGTCAGTTACTTAAAATTTCCGGGATTGGTGCGCAAACCGCTTTGGCGATTTTGTCTACTTTGCCCGGGGCGCAGCTGCGCCAATATGTACAAGCGGGCGACGTGCAGTCCTTGTTGCGAGTGCCCGGTATTGGCAAAAAAACAGCGCAAAGATTACTACTGGAACTTCAACATGCACTGCAGGCGGATGCGATGGGAGAATCGACTACGCCTCAGCACGAAGCAATGCAGGCATTAATCTCCCTTGGTTGGAAACCGGCCGAAGCACGGCGTATGGTGCAGGCATGCGATAGCCAGGGCCAAGATGCGGAAGCGATTATCCGACAAGCCTTAATGGCAAGTCCAGCAGCACAGGGGGCTCAAAAATGAGCGATGATGCCTTGCTGAATCGAGAAGCGGACGCAGGAGAGATTGCGTTAGAGCAGAGTGTTCGACCTCAGACTTTGCGGGATTTTGTGGGGCAGCCGGAGTTGCGGGAACAGTTCGGTGTTTATATCGAGGCGGCGCGAAAACGAAACCGCTCGTTGGATCATGTGCTTGTATTTGGTCCTCCCGGGCTGGGCAAAACGACGCTGTCTCACATCATCGCTCACGAAATGGGGGCCCAGTTGCGTCAGACTTCCGGGCCTGTACTGGAGCGCAGTGGGGACCTGGCAGCGATTCTGACCAATCTGCAGCCGGGCGATGTGCTGTTCATTGATGAAATTCATCGCTTGCCGCCTCCCGTCGAAGAGATTTTGTATCCGGCACTGGAAGATTGCCGCATCGACCTGATGATTGGGGAAGGGGCAGCGGCGCGTTCTATTCAAATTGATCTGACACCATTCACTCTGGTGGGTGCGACTACTCGCAGCGGCTTGTTGACGGCGCCGTTGCTGTCGCGCTTTGGCATTTTGGGGCGCCTGAATTTTTACTCCGCCGAGGAGCTGGCCACCATCGTGGCGCGCTCGGCACAAATCCTTTCGATTCCAATAGAAGCCGGAGGGGCGCTGGAAATCGGACGACGGGCACGCGGCACCCCACGGATTGCCAACCGCCTGCTGCGGAGAGTTCGGGATTATGCCGAGGTGCGCGCCGACGGTCGCATCACGGCGCAAATCGCCCAGCATGCCCTGGAGTTCATGGATGTCGACCGCTGCGGTATCAACGAGCTGGACCGCGAATATTTGCGGACCATTCTTATAAAATTCAGTGGCGGGCCCGTTGGTATCGACAGCATCT
Organism: uncultured candidatus Poriferisulfidus sp.; assembly: GCA_965221375.1. Lineage (GTDB taxonomy): Bacteria > Pseudomonadota > Gammaproteobacteria > Poriferisulfidales > Poriferisulfidaceae > Poriferisulfidus. The sequence continues at coordinate 1,013,086 of OZ244883.1, forward strand.
CAGTTGCAGTGAATGAAGAACGTGGAACTTTGGAAGAGGTTGTGGAGCCGTACCTGATTCAGTTGGGTTTTCTGCAGCGTACTCCCCGTGGGCGCGTGGCGACGTCGCGAGCACGGGCACACTTGGGCTTGAAATCTTCCGAAGCTCCGGAATTGCCTCTGCCGGAAGTTGACTGAATGGCTGATTTCAAAGTGCGTGTTTATTACGAAGATACGGATGCCGAAGGCGTGTTGTACCATGCCGCGGCCATTCGTTATCTTGATCGTGCCCGTACCGAATGGATGCGGGTGGCGGGCTTCAGCCTGGCCACTTTGGCGCAGCAACACCGCCGAGTTTTTGCGGTACATTCCTTGACTGCAAAATACTTACGCCCAGGGCATTTGGATGACGAGTTGACGGTGCGTACTCACATACAAAAACAAGGATATACCTCGCTGGATTTCGCCCAGAACATCTGGCGCTCTGAAGAGTGCCTGGTGGAGGCGGAAGTGCGGGTGGCGTGTTTGGATGCAGATACCGGCCGCCCCACGGCTTTGCCGGCAGATTTTGAGGAGCGGATGAAAAGCCATGCATGAATTTACGCCGTGGAATATGTTTGTGGACGCCTCGGTCCTGGTACAGGGGGTGATTCTGATTCTGCTGCTCGCGTCCATCGTATCGTGGGTGATTATCCTCACCAAAGCTCGCATTCTCAAAGCGCATCGGAAGGAAGCCCGAAAATTCGAGGATCGGTTCTGGAAGGGCGTGGATCTGTCGCAGTTGTATGGGCAATTGCGTCAGCGCAAGCAACAGACCGCACTGGAATCCGTCTTTTGTCTGGGATTTCGGGAATATGTGCAGTTGGCCCGTAATCGCCAGGTGACGATGGAAAGCATCAATCACACGGCGGTGCGCAGCATGAAAGTGGCTTTGGCACGTAACGCCGAATATTTGGAGACGCATTTGCCGACATTGGCGACGATTGGCGCAACCAGCCCGTATGTCGGCTTGCTGGGGACGGTGTGGGGCATCATCAATGCCTTTCACTCGCTCGACCCGACTCAAGGCGCATCGATGCTGATATCTATTGCTCCAGGGATTTCCGAGGCCTTGGGGGCGACAGCATTGGGTTTGTTTGCGGCGATTCCTGCGGTCATCGCCTACAACCGTTTTGCGGATCAGGTTGACAAGTTGTTGACGCAATATAGTAATTTTATTGAAGAATTTACGGCGTTGCTGCAGCGCGAATCCCTCCAGAACAACGAATAATGCGCGCCGTTCCTCTACAGACCACTCGCCGGCATATGGCCCGAATTAATATCGTGCCGTATATCGATGTGATGTTGGTGCTGCTGCTGATTTTCATGATTGCGACCCCCTTGATGCAGCAGGGCGTACTGATTGATCTGCCAAAAGCACCCTCGGAACCGGTTAAAGTCGAACCTTATAAAGAGCCGTTGGTGTTGGAAATAGACAAAAACGGCGATTTTCGCCTGATTCGGGAAGGGGTGTTTTCCAATCTGGTCGCCGAGGCCGATTTGCCCACGCTGGTGGAGGACATGATGCGTGAAGGCAACGACGATACTTTGTACGTGCGTGCGGATGCCGGATTATCCTATGGCGAAGTGGTGGCAACCATCGCCCGATTGAACCAGGCAGGCGTTTCGACGTTGAGTTTATTGACCCAGCCTGCTCCGGGGGAGTCATGAGAAGCAATCTCCGGGAAGTGAAAAGGACTCCACCGCTGCGCTTCACTCTGCAGACATGGGTGTGGGCGGTGGCGGTGCATGTTGTCATCATTGCGATCCTGCAGTTTTCCAGTAATACCGCGCGCTCGATGGTGTCGCCACACTCAACCGTCGAGGTCGTCAGGGTGCAGGCCATCGACGCCGAAGTATTGCGTCGCCAGCGCCTGGAACATCAACAAGCAGTGCGCGAGGCGGAGCTGCAGAAAAAACGTGAAATGGAAATGCTTCAGAAGAAAAAGGAAGCAGAAGCGCGGGCTGCACGGGAACGTGAGAAGGCAAAACAGCAAAAACGTGCTGAGGAGAAACGCCGTGCACTGCAGAAGAAACGTGAACTAGAGGCAAAGCGCAAAGCGGAGAAAGCAAAGCAGGAAGCTGAACGTCGCCGAAAACAGGAAGAGCAGCGTAAGAAAGCGGCGGAACTGGAGAAGAAAGTTGCCGCGGCCCGTGAAGAGGCCGAGCGACGTGCTCGCGAACTGCAGGAGCAGGTCAAGTTGGCGGAAGCGGCAGCAGAAACCCGTCGAAAAGAGCGCTTGCGCCGCGAACAACAAGAGGCAGCGCGACGCGCACGGCAAATTAATATTTGGCGAATGGCCATCAAAAATCGTATCGAACGATTTTGGCTACAGCCGCCGACCACTTCGCGCAGCGCCTGCGAGGTGGTGGTGGAGCAAAACAAAAAAGGTGAAGTCCTGTCTGCCAAGGTGCGCAACTGCAGTGCTTCGCAAGCATGGCAGGAATCACTTCGAGAGGCCGTTTTGAAAGCGAGTCCCTTGCCTCAAGCTCCGCGCAAAGATTTGTTTGATCGGCATCTGGTAGTTAGATTTTTCCCCACAGCGGAAAATTAACATGAAGGGCGCGATTTTCAAGGCCGCAGGATGGTTGGGGCTGTGCTGGCCTTTTTGGGTAAATGCTGAATTATTGGTCGATGTACATCAGGATGCGGTGACTCGCATCCCGGTGGCAGTCGTGGCAGTCGATTCCGGCAGCAGTTTGGCCGCTCAGGTTGTAGAGGCGGATTTGTCGCGTAGCAGCGCTTTTGAAGTACTGGCGGGAGAGGGAATACCCTCCAATGCTTTATCGGCAGGGCAGGTTGGTTGGGATCAATTGGCCGATGTGCAGGCCGAATATCTCATCGCCGTGCAGACGGACACACCTGAAATGGGGAAATTTCATCTGGAGTACCAGCTTTTGGACGTTCTGCAGCAACGCCGTGAACTCGCCCATCGACTGGAGGCTTCCTCACGTGTCTGGCGGCGTGTCGCTCATCAGGCTGCAGATTCGGTGCATAAGCAATTGACGGGAGTGCGCGGAGCTTTCGATACGCGGATTGCGTACATCAGTCAAAGCGGCCGTCACCGAGCGACGCGCTACCATCTGTACATCGCAGACGCGGATGGGCAAAATGACGTTGCCGTTCTGACCTCACCGTACCCGCTGTTAGCACCGGATTGGTCTCCGGATGCGAGAAATATTGCTTACGTATCCTTTGAAACCGGCCGACCACAAGTCTTTACGCAGAACCTGGCACGTGGCGGCCGGAAAGCTTTACCGTATCGAAACGCCCACTCCAGTGCTCCGGCATTCTCTCCGGATGGCCGCTATCTGGCGATGACCATGAGCATTAAGGGCGACACGGAAATTTTCATCTATGACCTGCAGAACGACTCATTGCGTCGTTTTACGTACAGTGCGGGCATTGATACGGAACCGGACTGGAGCACCGACGGGCAAAGTCTCTTTTTTACTTCGGATCGCTCCGGCAAGCCGAAATTGTATCGGCAGGGACTTCGGGGCGAGGACGCAGAAGTCTTGCCTATCAGTGGCACGTACAGCACTTCAATAGATGTTTCGAATGATGGCCGCTACGCGGCATTTGTGCATCAAACGCGACAAAGCGGTTATGGCATTTCCTTGATTGAGTTGGATAACAAGACCACCTATCGACTGTCGGTGGGCGCCTTGGACGAAGCGCCTTCTTTCGCGCCGAATGGACTGAGTCTGTTGTACGCGGGCACATCGACGTACGGTAGAAAAGTCCTAATGCTTATCAGTCGGGATGGTAAAATCCAGCAACAGTTGGAAGTCCGACAACAAAATGTCCGCGAGCCGGCCTGGTCGCCTTATCGAAACTGAGGAATTCTCAATGATGCAATTGCCATCCCGCCTTGTTGTCCCGGCAGTCGCGCTACTACTTGCTGCATGTAGTACTCAGTCGGAGCCGCCGGAACTGGAGAATCTGGAGTTGCCGAACGTTCAGGATGAGAGCAGCAGTGCTCCGCAAGAGGGAGTTACGGGGATGACCTTGGACGAAGATGGAACAATCACCTCGCAAACAATCCCGATTGAAGACGGGGGAATGGATGCTGATACATATGAGGATCAAGACATTCCCGGCGGGGTAGGGACCGGTCAAGGGATGACGGTGTATTTTGGTTATGACAGTACGGATGTAGATCCACAATTCCATGCGCTCATTGAACGTGTTGCGGCGCGTTTGCGCAGCAACTCTTCGGCGTCCGCACGTTTGGAAGGGCATACCGATGAACGGGGCACTCGCACCTACAATTTGGCCTTGGGCGAGCGGCGGGCCCAAAGCGTATTGGATATGTTGCTGGAGCGCAATGTTTTGGCCGAGCAGATTGACTGGGTCAGCTACGGCGAAGAAATCCCTGCTGCTATGGGACAAGGTGAAGAATATTGGAAACAAAATCGCCGAGTTGAAATCATTTTGAATGAATAAGGATTAAGCAAGTTGCCAGTCATGAGATATGCCGTTGCTTGGGTGTGTGGGTGCATAATCGCAACAGGAGCGATTGCCCAGGAAAATGCACCTGTCTCAGAGGACACATTAGCCGCAAACATCGCACAGCTTTCTGAAGAATTGCGTCAGTTAGAAGACGCCATCCGGAGAGTTCGCGAGAGTCTCGAAACTTTGGAGACGTCCGAAACCGTTCAAGAGGAAGAACAGTCGGCACCGCCGCCTGCGGCGAGCGATGACGAGGACGCTTCTCCGGTTATTCAACTCACCCCCTCATCGCCTTCAGAAGAGGCAACGGAACCGGAACCGGCCGAGACGCCTCAAGCCAGCTCTTCGCAGATTGTTTATGAGCCCGCGGCCCGACTCCTGCGTGAAGGGCGAGAAGCGATTGCTGCTTTGAACTTTTATGACGCGACACGCCTGTTTCGTGAATTTCTGAGCAAATACCCCCAGCACTCCGAAGCACTTAATGCCTATTACTGGTTGGGCGAAACGCTTTATGAACAGGGTCAATATCAAGATGCCATCGAAGCGTTTGCGGAAGTGCTTGAAGATGAGCAGCATCCCCGGCGTACTGTAGCCCAGCTGAAAATCGGTTACGCCTGGTTTGAACTGGACAATTTCGAAGCGGCACGCCAAATGTTGACTCGAGTGCGTGACAAAGATCCAAACAGCAATTTGGGCCGGTTGGCGCAGTTGCGTTTGGAGCGTATAGACCGCCAGACTGACGCGGAGTGATGCCTTCGGAATCCAGTGACGACATTCGTCTGCGCGTCACCGAGATTTTTCATTCCATTCAGGGAGAGGGTCCCAACAGTGGGCGTCCCAGTGCCTTTGTGCGTTTGACCGGTTGTCCGTTGCGGTGCCAATATTGTGATACTGAGTACGCTTTTACGGAAGGCGCGTGGATGCGGCTGCCGGACATTATGGAAGCGGTCGCGGCGCGCCCGATAACCGACGTGTGTGTCACCGGGGGTGAGCCGCTCGCCCAGCAAACATGTCATGCGCTGCTTGAAAGTTTGTGCGACGCGGGTTATCGAGTCACGCTCGAGACGAGCGGGGCATTGCCGATCCATGAAGTGGATGCCCGCGTGCAGCGCGTCCTCGATATTAAAACTCCCGGGAGTGGCGAAGAACAGCGCAATGTGTGGGAAAACCTTGAAGACCTCCGCGCAACGGATCTGGTGAAATTCGTGATTTGCTCCCGAGAGGATTACGAATGGGCCTGTGCGCGTGTTCGTGAACGGACATGGCCCTGTGAAATATATTTCTCGCCTTCATGGCAGCAGCAGGATGCGGGAGAATTGGGCGACTGGATGGTGACCGATGCAGTTCCGGCACGCCTGCAGCTGCAGGTGCATAAGGTGTTATGGGGCGATGTCCGCGGACGCTAAGCCGTTAGTGCTGCTCTTATCCGGTGGCTTGGATTCAGCGACTGCTCTGGGCTGGGCCCGCGCGGAAGGTTGGCAACCCATCGCGATCAGTTTTCGTTATGGACAACGGCATGGAGCCGAGCTGCAGGCGGCCGAGCGCATTGCTAAACAAGCAGGCTGCGAGCATCAAGTAATTGATTTGGATTTGGGGAGGTTTGGGCAGTCGGCGCTGACGGATGCCGCGATTGATGTTCCCGAACAGCCTGGCGAAGGGATTCCTGTCACGTATGTTCCCGCCCGCAATACCGTGTTTCTGGCATTCGCCTTGGCGTTTGCTGAGGCTCGGGGCATTCACGATCTGTGCATCGGTGTGAATGCGGTGGATTATTCCGGGTACCCGGATTGCCGACCCGCATTTATTGAAGCTTTTGAAACCATGGCCAACCTGGCCACTCGTGAGGGTGTAGAAGGGCGACCTTTTCGTGTTCATGCCCCCTTGATTGACTGGTCCAAGGCGCAAATTATTCGCGCCGGTATGCAGTGGGATGTGGATTATGCATTGACGGTATCTTGCTATCAGGCGGACCAGGAAGGACGAGCTTGTGGGCAATGTGATGCTTGCCGCTTGCGGCGGGAAGGTTTTGAGCAAGCGGGTGTTCCTGATCCGACGCGCTATCAGATACATTCATAAAACAAAGAGGCAATACGGGCTCCCCGTATAATAGGCGTTTGACTACAAATGTCTTTATTTGGAGGAGGGTGAGACATGGCGCTGGACAAGGAACAAGTCGAAAATGCGCTGAAAAACGTACAAGATCCTGCGGCTCAAGTTGACTTGGTGGCAGCAAAATCGGTACGTGATATCGAAATCGACGGCGATTCGGTCAAGATCACGATTCGTCTGGGGTATCCCGCAAAAAGCCTTCGCGAATCTCTGACGGAGTCGGTGACGGAGCAGGTGAAAACGCTGGATGGTGTGGCCAACCTGGAAGTGGATGTAGGTTGGGATATCCAGGCACATTCTGTGCAGAAAAATCTTCGCCCCATGGAGAATATCAAGAATGTTTTGGCGGTCGCATCGGGCAAAGGAGGTGTGGGCAAGTCGACCACAGCGATTAATCTGGCTTTGGCGCTGTCCGCAGAAGGCGCAATTGTTGGTGTGCTGGATGCCGATATTTATGGTCCCAGCCAGCCCCGAATGCTGGGAATCTCCGGGCAGCCGAATTCAGAAGACGGGAAAAGTCTCGAACCGATGATGGCACATGGCCTGCAGGCCATGTCGATCGGTTTTCTGATTGATGAGGAGACTCCTATGATTTGGCGTGGACCGATGGTGACACAGGCTCTGGAGCAATTGCTCAACGACACACGCTGGCGAGGGTTGGATTATCTGGTAGTCGATTTACCCCCGGGCACAGGCGACGTGCAGCTGACGTTGGCCCAAAAAATTCCTGTCAGTGGCGCGGTGATTGTGACGACGCCTCAGGACATTGCGTTGCTGGACGCTCGTAAGGGCTTGAAGATGTTTCGCAAGGTCGAAGTACCGGTATTGGGCATTGTGGAAAACATGAGCCTGCATATCTGCAGCAAGTGCGGCAATGAAGAACCGATTTTTGGTACTGGCGGCGGAGAGAGTCTGGCAAAGGAAAACGATGTGGAGCTGCTCGGGCAATTGCCTTTGGATCGTCGTATCCGTGAAGAAACAGACAGTGGCAAACCCACCGTCGTGGCGGAACCGGAAGATCGCATTAGCCAGATATACGGCAATATCGCTCGACGCGCCGCCGCATGTCTTGCCATGCAGGCGCGAGATTACAGCGCAAAATTCCCGCGGATTGTCATTCAAAACGACTGAATGTCGGTCAAATCGGATCTCTGGATTCGGCGTATGGCCGAAGAGGAAGGCTTAATTGAGCCGTTTGAGCCGCGTCAAATCAGCCAAACCGAGGAAGGTCAGCGTGTCATTTCCTATGGCACGTCCAGTTATGGTTACGATATCCGTTGTTCGACCCATTTCAAAATCTTCACAAACATTAATTCCGCAGTCGTAGACCCCAAAAACTTTGCTGCGGAAAGTTTTATGGATTACGAAGGCGATGTGTGCATTATTCCTCCGAATTCTTTTGTGCTGGCGAGCACAGTGGAATACTTGCGTATGCCGCGCTCGGTATTGGCTATTTGCTTGGGGAAATCCACTTACGCCCGCTGTGGCATCATTGTCAATGTCACCCCTCTGGAGCCGGAGTGGGAAGGCCACGTCACATTAGAGTTTTCCAACACCACGCCGCTTCCGGCAAAGGTTTATGCCAACGAAGGGGTTGCCCAGCTGGTGTTTTTCGAAGCCGATGATTTATGCGAAGTGTCTTACGCGGATCGGAAGGGTAAATATCAGAAACAACAGGGCGTGACATTGCCGCGAGCCTGATTCGACTGGCTCTACTTGCCCCACATTTTCGATGAGACTCCTACGCAGAGTGTTGGTCCTTGTCGTTGGTTCGATTGTCACGATAGTGGGGGTTGCCATGATTTTCACACCAGGACCGGCAGTGTTGGTAATTCCGGCAGGTCTGGCGATTTTGGCTACGGAATTTTCATGGGCAAAAACCATGCTTGCCCGTTTTCGCGACAGTTTTAAAGATGCGGCACAATCGACTGGGAAGTGGTGGGACCGTTTAGCGGAGAAGTTTCAGAGAAAATAGGGCGTACGATATTGAAAGCCGAATAATGCTGACCAGATACTACTGATAGGTATTCGCGTCCCGATTTGTATCGCGCGGGAGCTATAATGCGTGTAACACAGCCGCCACGCCTCTTAACAATGCGCAACCTTGGCGGCTTTTTTATTTGTCCTCGAAACCTCTAATAGCATTTTTGCTATAGTCTACTAATCATCTGCCTGACTACAAAAGGCGCGAGGTTGCTATCAAACCCGCGCTTGGGCGCGCGAGGGAAATGCAAACATGAGCAGTATTGCCAAACTTAAAAAGAAGTGGCTGAATGATCCAAAGGTCAACAAAGCCTATGAGGAGATGAAACCGGCATTCGAGGTTGCTCATGCCTTAATCGCTGCGCGAGTAGAAGCTGGCCTTACGCAGGAGGAGGTTGCAGAGCGAATGAAAACGACTCAATCCGCGGTTGCGCGTCTTGAAGGAGGCCGCACGCTGCCTAGTCTCAAAAGCCTCTATCGATATGCGAGAGCAACCGGCACAAAACCGGTCATCCATTTGGTTCGTGATTGATTCAGCTTACGTGCGAATCAGCGCGAAGTCTTGATAAGAGGGGAGTTAGAAATAAGAATTGGTTTTAGTGAATTGGCGCTTTACTAAACTTCTATAAGTTCGAATCTCTGATTGAGATTCATCCAAAACACGAGGTTTTATTGCGCTAACTCAATCATGACCTCATTGCGCCTCATGGGTGGCAGCGTCCATGGCGGATTATAAAAAGCATACTTGGGAGAGCCGGTTACGGATAGGCTGTTGGCTTCGGCATATTTCATGAGTTTCATTTCATGCTTTTTCACATTTTTATCGGAGCTTGTGCCAGAAAATGTAATGACGACGAATTGCTTGGCAGGAATTTCTTTTAGAGTCACACGATCATTCCCTGGTTCAGGAAGCGTCTCCATGTCGTATTGAGAGGGCATAACAAAACTGATCTTCCACGAACCGCCTAAGGATTGCTGTTGGACCGGTGCCGTCATCGCAATTTTTTGATTTTCCTGTTGCTGTACTGGAGCAGTCATGTCAATATTTTGCTTCGTTGTGTTATTACCAAAAATGTAATCTGCCAGAAGACGGAACCCATCCCCAATAGCATCTTTGCGCGCACCCTCCATTTGCACTTCCGCAATAATCATGGGCTCATATCGCCTAATCTCGATATTATCCTGAGATTCAACGATCTGATAATTTGGTGTTTCAACATCACTCATAATCGGCCCCACAGCAACGGCGCCGATGAGAACAATTCCAATAATCGCGGCAGTCATAATCCATCTTTTCCTCATATTCCTTCCCTCGTTAAGATCCCTGTTGCCAGCAATAGCAACCGAGCCACATAATTGTCATACCACCTGCCGGTGTCACGTTCAGGGGCCGGGGGTATTGAGCAATATAGAGATATAGAGGGGTTATGCCCCTTAAAAGTTCGTTTATAATCAATGACAGTGGAATGGGGCCACAAAACCGGATATTGCTGACTATACACTACTGACCGGCATCCATCCCGTCAGCGGCACTATTCACTTGACAACTGCGTAACAGAAAGCGTTCATGTCAAAAACAACGCAGAGAAGCAAAGTCATGAACCTCCCGCAATGCACCCACAACCACATCAATCGGAAGCAACTTGCTGAACGCGGGGACGTTCCTCAACGCGCCGCAGAGTGTCGGCGGTTCCAGGTTGCCGTGCGTAAAAGAATTCCCGCGATGATGCCCCCTCGCGATTGGCGATTGGGTAAGGGTGTCGCGCTGTCGGACTCGTCCGTGAGAGCCTCGTGAAACGGCCCGAGATTCCTGGCGACCTGTTTGGCGGGGTGACCGCCGCGGTCGTCATGCTGCCGATGGCATTGGCCTTCGGGGTTGCCTCAGGTCTGGGGCCCGCCGCCGGACTTTATGGCGCCATAGCGGTTGGATTGTTCGCCGCGGTGTTTGGTGGCACACCTTCACAGATCTCCGGTCCAACCGGGCCGATGACAGTCGCCATGGCTGTCGTCGTCGCACTGTATGCCGAAAATCTGGCGATGGCTTTTACCATTGTCATGCTGGCGGGTCTACTGCAGATTGCCCTTGGTACTCTGCGTATCGGCACTTTCATGAGTTACACGCCGTACTCCGTAATCTCCGGCTTCATGACCGGAATCGGGGTAATCATCATAGTTCTGCAGGTCAGGCCCTTATTGGGCGCCGACCCGGTTCCGGGAGGTCCACTGGATCAAATGGGAGCTTGGCCGGAGGCGATTGCCAACTTCAGCCAGGCTGATTTTATCGTTGGTAGTATTGCTTTGGCAATCAGTTTTCTCTGGCCGGAGCGGATACGACGGTTTTTACCTGCTCCCTTGGCTGCCTTGGCGATTGGTACATTCGTGTCGCTTTTCCTATTCGGCGGGGCACGGACGATCGGCGCAATTCCCGATACCTTGCCTGCGCTTCAAGTGCCAGTACACGAATGGGCATCTTTTACTGCCTTGGTTGAGCCGGCGCTGATTATCGCTCTTCTTGGATCGATTGACAGCCTGCTGACTTCTTTGGTGGCGGATTCGCAGACTCGCTCGCGCCATAATCCGAATCGAGAACTCTTCGGCCAAGGCCTCGGCAACTTGATTGCCGGCGTGGTTGGAGGGCTGCCGGGTGCCGGCGCCACCATGGGAACCGTGACCAGTATTCGAGCCGGAGGACGTAGCCCGCTGGCAGGCGCCTTGGCTGCCACAATCCTGCTCGCCCTGCTACTGGGATTCGGATGGCTCGCGGAACCGATTCCGCTCGCTGTTCTTGCCGGCATTCTTATCAAGATTGGCTGGGACATCATTGACTGGCGTTTCGTCACCCGCCTGCGGGTGATTCGCCGCGAGTACATATTCACCATGCTCCTCACATTTTCCACGACCGTGTTCATTGATCTGATCACAGCCGTTGCGATCGGGTTGATCGCGGCGGGTATCCTGCGTGCGCGGGACTTCGCGAAAGGGGAGATAAGCAACGTGCTTGCTGTGCCGATTCTGGACGCCGCCGGTGTTCCGAATCTGGAGGATATCGATCCTGAGCATCTTCCGGTCGGGCTCGTCAGGCTCAAGGGACATTTCTCGGTCGGTTCCGCGAACGAACTGACCCGCGCAGTCGCTGCAGACATCGAAGATCATCAGGTGGTTATCCTCGACTTTTCCTATACGACTGAAGTCGACGATAGTGCGGCACTGGCGATTGAAGAGCTCATTGAGTCCGCACTGGACAGACACACCACCTGTATCGTGTCGGGTGTGGCGGGGGAAGTGGCTGATGTGCTGAATTCACTTCGCGTCTTCCGCGATGTTTCAGAAGATTTATTCGTGGACGATCTCGATGCGGCCAAACAGCTCGCCGGTCGTCTCATAAACGATCTCTCCCCGGCCTCGTCCTAGGCTGCTCAAGCGAAAACGCCTGAATAAACGTTTTCGTTAAACCTTCTTCTCATTCATCTGATCCATGATTGATTTAGCTTATGCGCGAATAGTTAGAAGTTTCAATAAGTAGGGAGTTAAATACAAAAACCAGTTTTGGCGAATTGGTGATGTACTAACCCCCTTTTTACATTTTTATCAGGGCTTGAAATGTTTCTGACGCTTCCCGGAAGACTACCTCCGCAATCCCACACTCTCTACAACTGGAAGTTCACCGTTTTTTCCGGTACATGGCTGCTACCTTCCCAGGCTTGTTTCCTTTACATGCCACGTGTGAGAGCCAAGACCTGCCGGCAGAAACCCTTCAGTTCCTCGTCTGAGGATTCACCGCTCGGATCATCTCCGACTTCCGCGTGATGCTCACCGCGCGAATATTCATTGATGTTGCGCAAATCCTCCACGACGTTTTTGTATGGGTAATCCACTGGAGTTTCGTCAAGGATGCGGATAATCTCTTCAAGGCTCGCTGCTTCGTGAAACTGATCAGGATCGCCTCGTCGATAGAAGTCTTCACAGACGGTCCGTAGTCGTGTCCTGATATAGCCAACCTCATGCGGTTCACCTTCGACGAATTCTTCTATCTTCATCCGCTCCGTGATGTGTCGTGGCTGCGTCTCTGACTTGATATCGTAAGGCGCTATCGTTGTCATGCCGGGTGCGCCGGTCTGGATTGCGAGACACTTGATTACGCTTTGGTCGATTTTATCCCACAGTAGACGCAGGAAGTTCTTGTTATGCGACAGCACAATCGTTTGTGCTGCACAATCGCATAATTTTCTAATCTCAATTGCCGTGAATTGCCGCCGGAAGTTGTCGAAACTCGCAAACGGATCATCCAAGACCACGATAGTTTTGCCCAGTTCCGGGTCGGCATTCAGTTTTGCTAAAAATAGCGCGAGCGCCAATGTCGATTTATCCCCCGTGCTCAAGGTGTTTTGGAAACTCGCCTCGCCGAGATTTTCCGATGTGTTGCGTGGCGATACTGGCACATCATTGATAAGAATTTGGTAGCTCGCTGCTGGTTCCTTACTTTGATAGTTGGGTTCCCGGTAGTCGATTTTGAAACCGGCATTCAGGCGACCGAGATACGAATTAATGGTTTTGCCGAGCGTTTCCGTAATCACTCGGCCGTGTTCATTGAGTGCATTCTTTTCTTTGGCCTTCTCGTTGGCAATGCGCTTTTTTGTGGTTTCGTGCGCTTCCAGTTTCTTAATGACTGCGTCTGTCTCGTCCTCATTGCGTCGTTTGGCGGCGTAGAGCATCTTCAACTCTTTTTCGAGGTGCGGAAGCTTGGTTGCGTCAACTGACTCTTTGAGCGCCTTGACCTTTGCTACATGAGCCTCAACAATATTGTTCAAGCGGATAACCTCTTCACGTCCCTTGTCCCAGGCCGCAATTGCGGTCTCCACATCACCACCTATGGCCGGTTCGGTTAGGTTCTCTTGTTTTTCGACGAATACGCTGTCAAGGAGGTGTGCAGCCGCTTCCATCCGATCGATTACAGTTCCGATGCTTTCAAGAGCAGGAGGTTCAATCTGCCCGACCTCTTTCCAGTAACTGTACAGCGTCTCGTTTTGCTCGATAATTTCCTCTACCTGTTTGCGATAGTCCTCCTTTTTGTAGCGTGCAAACGTGTTCCGGCTCGCTTGCATGTCAGCAGCCAGCGCCTTGTAGGTGTCGCTGAAAAACTCCGCATAGGAGTCGACTAGCGTGCGATCATTGAGTGTCTGACCGCAAAATGCGCACTCCGCCTCGTCTGCGAATGTCGCTCCCACTTCTAACCAACTTTCATGCGTCATCGGGCTGATGCGGCTTTTCTCCGCGTACTTTGCCGCATGCTCTCGGACGGCCTTGGCCGCAGTTTTCGCGATACCTTCAACCGTGCTATGCAGGTTTTTCTTGAATTTCTCGGTTTCCGTTGGAACAGGTAGAAGTTGGGGTTCTCCTCTACTTTTCAGCTCCTTTGCGTGGCTCGCACGCTGCACTTCCTCTTCCTTGGCTTTGATCTTTGCATCAACGTCGTCGATTGTTTCGAGGGTAAGAAACTCCTCCCGCGTTATGCTTTCCAGCCCCACGCTTCGCACGATTCCATCTAGTTCCGCTTCGACGATTCGCAACTCGTTATTGTTTTCACGATTTTCGTTATCCAGCTCGACAATTCGTCGTACCCGGCGCACACCTTCCTCGCCGACAACCATACCGTACTGGTTTTTCAGGTGCTCGGTCGTGACGATATCGCCGGAGAACACGTTTTCGTTTATGAAAACGCTGTCATACACTGTGATTCGCGGCCTGATACCAGACCATGTTCCGTGCTCGAACACAGCACGCTGGTCCCCGAAACGTACTACTGCCTTCTGCTCTGGGCCACCTGCGAGCGTTTTCCTTCCAATCAGGATGTTTGGGTTGTTCGTGGTCAGCGACCGCAGGAGATCAGCTAGCGTTGATTTCCCCCAACCATTCTCTCCGAATATCAGCGTGCACGGACCGAACGTTGCGTCTGAGACCGACCGACCTTTTTCAAAGCGCCCGATGTTCTGAATATATTTGACCTCTCGCATCAAGTGTGGCGTCGCTGATGATGCGCTGGCCCCCTCCATAGCTTCGTCCGCTTGCGCTTCGTTGCCTGGCGGCAAGATATCACTCATAACCATCCACCTTCAGATTACCGCTATTATTTCTCAAATCTCTACTTTGTGTATGTCAGTGGCTAGTCGAAGGAGGTGTGAATCGCTAGCATCGGGCCAGAGAGATGAGCGAGATAGATGCGCTGGGTTTCAAGACCAGGCGCAGCAGCGCGTCATAGTCGTCGAAACTTGATGATTGACCAATCTCTGCGATTTCAAGGCAAGGTTTGTAGTTATTAATTCATTGGCGGAGAGGGAGGGATTCGAACCCTCGGTACGGGATTACCGTACACCCGCTTTCCAGGCGAGCCCGTTCGACCGCTCCGGCACCTCTCCGTTTGATGAGCAGGGTGCGTCAGGCTTTTTGAATATCGCCGGCACCGGCCATGGGAGACAGATACGTGATGTTTCCTTCTGCCTTTCGGATTTCTGCCGCACCTGCCTTTTCCACTTCATCAATGCGCATGACGGCGTGCATCGGCACGTACGTGCGAGAGACTGCTTCAAACTCCATTTTGAGACGCTCCTCGCTGGGATCGACCACCATCTCTGTTTTTTCGCCAAATATGATTTCTTCAATCACGATAAAACCGTAGAGATCCGAAGAATAGACATGTTTGGCATAAATATCGTAGATCTCGCCATTGGCGATAAACATGATCTTGTAGATGGGGTCGGAGTCCGACATGGCTGCCCTCGGCTATGTTGCAGAATTATATCAAGGTGCTTTTTAGGACATATGCTCAATAACTGCCTCGGCAAAGCCGGTGGTCGTCACCAGCGTCGCGCCTGGAATCAGCTGTTGCATATGTTCTTCCACCCGGCGGCGGCTGTCTGCCGTTCCGGGAGCCGCAGACATCCCGGCACGCACACGTGCCAAGTCATAGGTGAGATATTTGTTGGCGATGGCCCCCGAGATGCCTTTTAGAATCAAATCGGCGGCTTCTGTCCACCCCATGTAGCGGAGCATCATTTCCGCGGACAACAAAATTGAGCCCGGGTTTACGCGGTTTTTGCCAGCGTATTTGGGAGCCGAGCCATGAGTCGCTTCAAAGACCGCAACGGTATCCGCCATATTCGCGCCCGGGGCAATACCGATGCCTCCGACCTGAGCGGCCAAGGCGTCCGAGATGTAGTCGCCATTGAGATTCAATGTGGCAATCACATCGTAGTCGTCCGGTTTCAGCAAAATTTGCTGCAGGAAGTTGTCTGCAATCACATCCTTGATGATGATGGTGTCATGGTCGTCAGTTGCCGGAATTTGATGCCAGGGCCCGTCGCCAATCATCTCGGCCCCGAATTCTTGAGCCGCCAACTCATAACCCCAATGACAGAAAGCACCTTCGGTGAATTTCATGATATTGCCTTTGTGTACCAAAGTGACCGAGCGGCGCTGGTTGTCAATGGCATATCGAATGGCTTTACGGATCAAGCGCTGAGAGCCTTCGCGTGAAACCGGTTTGATGCCGATGCCCGAGGTCTCAGGGAACCGGATGTTCGTGACATCCATTTCCTGCTGCAGATAGTGAATCAGTTTTTGTACTTCCGTTGAGCCACAAGGCCACTCGATTCCGGCGTAAATGTCTTCCGTATTTTCTCGGAATACCACCATATTCGTGGTGTCCGATGATTTCAGGGGAGTCGGCGTGCCATGAAAATAACGGATAGGGCGGACACAGGCGTACAAATCCATCTTCTGGCGGATGGCGACGTTCAAGGAACGGGTCCCTTTGCCGACGGGGGTCGTCAAAGGTCCTTTGATGGAGACCAAATAACGTTCCATGACCTCCAAGGTTTCTTCCGGAAGCCATTCTCCGCGGTAGAGCTTGCTGGCTTTCTCGCCCGCATAGACTTCCATCCAATAGATTTTTCGAGTCCCTTCATAGGAAAGGCGTACGGCCTGATTCACCACTTGCCGCATTACTGGCGTCACATCAATCCCAATACCATCTCCCTCAATAAATGGAATGATCGGATTGTCAGGAACCGAAAGGGTATTGTCGGCGTCCGCCTGGATGGGATCACCACCTGTCGGAATCAGAACATGTTCGTATGCGTTTTCCACTAGCGTGTATCAAATTTTTACGTAAGGGGAAATTTAGAACTGCTCTTCTTCCGTGGATCCGGCCAGGGCTGTCACGGAGGACTGGCCTCCCTGAATGACGGTTGTCACGTCGTCAAAGTAGCCGGCACCGACTTCCTGCTGATGGCTGACAAACGTGTAACCACGCTCAGCGGCTGCGAATTCGGGCTCCTGCACTTTCTCGACGTAGTGCTTCATGCCTTCCTCGCCGGCGTAGTCATGGGCGAGATCAAACATGTTGTACCACATGCTGTGAATGCCGGCCAGCGTGATGAATTGATACTTGTAACCCATCGCCGACAGCTCTTTCTGGAACTTCGCGATTGTGGCGTCGTCCAGATTTTTCTTCCAGTTGAAAGAGGGCGAGCAGTTGTAGGCCAACAGCTGGTTCGGGTATTCCCGGCGCAATGCTTCGGCAAAGGCCCGAGCAAACTCCAGGTCGGGAGTGCCGGTTTCGCACCACACCAAATCCGCGTAGGGGGCGTAAGCCAGACCTCGGGAAATGGCCTGTTCCAAACCGTTGCGCACCCGGTAAAACCCTTCGGCAGTTCGTTCACCTGTCAGAAACGGCTTGTCGTTTTCATCAAAATCAGAAGTCAAGAGGTTGGCGGCTTCGGCATCCGTTCGGGCCAACAGGACAGTGGGCACACCCATGACATCAGCGGCCAATCGAGCTGCCTGCAGTTTCTGCACCGCCTCTTGGGTGGGCACAAGAACCTTGCCGCCCATATGACCGCATTTTTTGACTGCAGCTAACTGATCTTCAAAATGGACTCCGGCGGCACCGTTTTGAATCATGTTTTTCATGAGCTCAAACGCATTCAACACACCGCCAAATCCGGCTTCCGCATCGGCGACGATGGGAGCGAAGTAATCAACAAAATCAGGATCCCCGGGGTTGATGCCTCGCGACCACTGAATCTCATCCGCGCGCTTGAAAGAATTGTTGATGCGCCGCACGACAGCGGGGACGGAATCGTATGCGTAGAGGGACTGGTCCGGATACATCGTCTCAGAGGTATTGGCATCGGCGGCGACCTGCCAACCCGACAGGTAAATGGCCTCAACGCCGGCTTTGATCTGCTGTACCGCCTGACCTCCGGTCAGAGCTCCGAGACAGTTGACATAGCCTTTACGCGCCTCCCCATTGACCAGCCGCCAAAGTTTTTCGGCGCCCTCGGTCGCGGTGGTGTTGGCCGGCACGCGCGAGCCTCGCAAGCGCACGACATCGGCAGCGGAGTAGTCGCGACGCACATCGCTCCAGCGGGGATTGGTGTCCCATTCTTTTTGTAGAGATTCAGTCTGTTGATTACGGTCCACGTTCAAGGATCCTCATTTAAGACGGGTTGATGGTAAAGCCGACTGTAGTGTGCACAGATAGGCCACTTTCGGCGAAATTTCTATTTTAGCAGAATTTGAAATAGTGTGAGAATCCAAACTCTCTTGACGGAGGGCTGTTACAGGCGATGAATGAACGAAGACACGAGTTATATTCCCGCAGAAATCCAAGGGGCAGAAGCACGCATTGCCCACAAAATATAGCGAAAGTAAGGCAAAAAAACTCTACCAATCGTTATAATAGGCTCTCTATTTTTTTTCACAGAATACAAAAACATCCCATGTACACCCGTGATATGACCATTGCCGACTTCGATCCGGAAGTGGCTGCAGCGATTGAAGCAGAGCGACGTCGCCAAGAAGAACACATTGAATTGATCGCTTCCGAAAACTATACAAGTCCTCTGATTTTGGAAGCCCAAGGATCAGTACTGACCAACAAGTACGCCGAAGGGTATCCGGCAAAGCGCTATTACGGTGGTTGCGAGCATGTGGATGTGGTCGAACAGTTGGCGATTGATCGGGCGTGTGCGCTGTATGGCGCCAGCTACGCGAATGTCCAGCCGCATTCCGGTTCACAGGCCAATGCCGCCGTATATGGAGCGTTGCTGAACCCCGGCGATACCATTTTGGGCATGAGTCTGGCCCATGGCGGCCATCTGACGCATGGCGCAAAAGTCAATTTTTCCGGAAAGATATACGAGGCGGTGCAGTATGGCTTGAATCCGGAGACCGGCGAGGTGGATTACGAGCAGGTGGAGCAGTTGGCGGCCGAACATCGTCCCAAGATGATTGTGGCGGGATTTTCCGCCTATTCACGGGTCATGGACTGGCAACGTTTCAGAGACATCAGTGATTCGGTAGGGGCCTTGCTGATGGTGGATATGGCGCACGTGTCAGGTTTGATTGCCGCGGGCTTGTATGACAGCCCGGTGTCGATTGCCGATGTGGTGACCTCCACAACCCATAAAACGTTGCGTGGACCTCGAAGCGGCTTTATTATTGCCCGCGAAAACGAGGAAATTACTAAAAAAATTAATTCAATGGTATTCCCGGGCATGCAGGGCGGCCCCCTGATGCATGTGATTGCCGCCAAAGCCATTGCTTTCCGTGAGGCGGCCTCACCGGAATTCAAGGCGTATCAGGAGCAGGTGCTGGCCAACGCGAAAGTGATGGCGGAAACCTTTATGGAGCGCAACTACAAGATTGTCTCAGGTGGCACGGATGACCACTTGTTTTTGGTGGACTTTATCGAGCAGGGATATACCGGCAAGGATGTTGATAATGCGCTGGGACAGGCGCATATTACGGTCAACAAGAACACGGTGCCGAATGATCCGCGCTCTCCCTTTGTCACCAGTGGCATTCGTATCGGCACCCCGGCCGTGACCACACGCGGTTTCAAGGAAGAGGAATGCCGCACGTTGGCCAATTGGATGTGCGATATCATCGACCAGATGGAAGATGAGGCCGTTATTGCGCGGGTGCGCGCCCAAGTTGCAGAGCTTTGCGCACGCTATCCCGTATATAGCGACTGAGCCAATCACTCCGGCGGCAACGCCCACAATCCCGTGCTGTGTCCGTTTTGTCGATCTTCAGACACGAGAGTTCTGGATTCGCGTACGGGAGACGGCGGCCAAAAGATTCGCCGCCGCCGCGAATGTTTGGATCCTGAGTGTGCCCAGCGTTTCACCACTTACGAGCGCGCCAGCCTGAAACTGCCTGTTATTCTCAAACGCAACAAGGTCCGGCAGGCGTTTGATTCGGACAAACTCTTGAGAAGTATCCAACTGGCAGTGCAGAATCGTCCGGTCAGTGAATCCGTTTTGGAGCGGATGCATCAAAAGGTCATCAATCGAGCGCAGGCCCATCCCGAAAACGATTTGGAAAGTGCCTTGCTGGGACGCTGGGTGTTGGATGAATTGCGCAACAATGATCAGATTGCCTGCATTCTGTATGCTTCCGTGTTTGAGAAAATTAAAACCATTCGCCAATGGCGGCAATTGCTGGAACGCGAGGAAAGTGCGTTGCCGGAATCTCTGCGTGAGCGCCAACAGCCTTTATTCGGCGACCCTGGCACTGTAGACGATGAGTAGACATGGGGACCTCCAGCACCGATGCCCAGTTCATGGAAGAAGCGTTAAAACTGGCGAAACAAGGACGCTACACGGCGACACCCAATCCCTGTGTCGGTTGCGTGCTTGTCAAAGATGACAAGGTAGTCGGCCAAGGATTCCATTATCGTAGCGGGGAACCTCACGCAGAACGTTTGGCTCTCCAGCAAGCAGGCTCGCAAGCCCGTGGAGCAACGTTGTATGTCACTTTGGAACCCTGCACCCATCAAGGCCGTACAGGACCCTGTACCCCGGAAATTGTGACCGCAGGGGTGACGCGGGTCATATCAGCCTGCGAGGATCCCAATCCTCTTGTGGCCGGAAGCGGTCACGCGGCGTTACGTGCCGCTGGCATCGAATGTGAAGTGGGAGTAGGGGCCGAACAGGCGCGGGACCTGAATCGAGGATTTTGGCGACGGATGACTGAGAAACGTCCCTGGGTTTGCGTCAAACAAGCCATGAGTCTGGATGGTGGCACGGCTTTGCAGGATGGTCAAAGTCAATGGGTTACGGGAGACCAGGCCCGGGCAGATGTACAGCTGTGGCGTGCGCAAAGTTGTGCGATTCTGTCCACGGCGGCAACGGTGATACGAGATAGCGCCCGCTTGAATGTTCGTTTGGAGGCCGCTGAACTGGGGATCGAAAAAGTACGGCAACCCAGGCGAATCATCATGGACCGCCGGGGTGAATCGACGAAAGATTTGACGTTGTGGAGCGTTGAGGCTCCGTGCACGGTGTTCACAGTGGCAGAGCATGCGCAACGTCTGCGCGAGGAGCTTCCGGAAATTGCGGAAGTGGAGGTTTTGGAAACTGAGGAACGGGGGATGAATCTGCAGGAGATGCTTCATGCGCTCGCTCAAAAAGAAATTAACATGGTTTTTGTGGAGGCGGGAGCGAAATTTGTGGGAGCACTCCTGCGCCAGGATCTGGTGGATGAATTAATCGTCTATATTGCTCCGCGCCTGCTGGGGGAGGGGGCTGCGCCTTTGGCAACGTTGCCGCCTCGTTCCGACCTGCCCGACAATCTGGATTGGACACTGCAGGAGGCACGCTCTTTTGGAGCGGATGTGCGGCTGCGCTACTACCGAGATTTTTGAGATGTTCACCGGCATTATCGAGACTGTGGGAGAGTTGGTGGAGTGCCGCGAAAGCGGACAAAACCAACGGCATCTACAAATCCGCTATGCCCCGCAGGGACGCATGCGCGAACTGTCCTTGGGGGAAAGTGTTGCCGTCAATGGGGTCTGTTTGACCGCTTGTGAGATCGATAAAGAAACGTTTGCCGTGGAAGTCAGCGCAACCACGCTGCAGCGCACGACTCTGGGAGATTTGTCGGTCGGGGCGGCGGTGAATCTGGAACCAGCCTTACGAGTCGGTGATTCGCTTGGAGGACACTTCGTCACCGGGCATGTGGATGCAGTTGCCACCATTGCCCGAATCGAAGAGCAGGATGATTGCCGGTGTGTCGAGGTGGAAGTGCCCGTCGCTGTGCAGCGGTATGTGGTGCCTCAAGGTTCGGTCAGTTTGGACGGGACCAGTCTTACCGTCACTCAAATGCATGAAAACCATTTTGGCGTTACTATCGTTCCCTACACAAGTGCCAATACTCTGGCGGGAAACTATCAAGCGGGAACGCGGGTCAATCTCGAAATAGATGTGCTGGCCAGGCATTTGGAAAAATTACTATCCGAGCGTGCTTCAACATGAAATTCAATACGACAGAAGAACTGGTGCAGGAGTTGCGCACGGGACACATGATTATCTTGGCCGATGACGAGGCCCGGGAAAATGAAGGTGATTTTGTTGTCGCCGCGTCGCTGGTCACGCCGGAACATATCAATTTCATGATGCGCCATGGACGGGGATTGTTGTGCCTGGCTTTAACGCAAGAACGCTGCCAGCAGTTGCAACTACCTTTAATGGACCCCACGACCGATGAGGCCCATCGCACCAATTTCACCTTTACGATTGATGCCCGCGAAGGCATTACGACAGGAGTGTCCACCCAAGATCGGGCGGCGACCATCCAGGCCGCTGTGGCGGCAGATGCAAGCGCTTCGGATATCCTGCAGCCGGGTCATTTGCAGTGCCTGATGCAACAGCCGGGAGGAGTGTTGACACGGGCAGGGCATACGGAAGGGGGGTGTGATTTGGCCCGCCTGGCAGGCTTGGAGCCGGCGGCGGTCATCGTTGAAATCTTGAACGAGGATGGCACGATGGCACGCCGTCCTCAGTTGGAGATGCTGGCGCAGAAATACAACCTGAAAATAGGCACCATCGAAAACTTGATCAGCTATCGAATGGAGCGTGAGCCGACGGTACGGCGCAGCGCCAGTTGCGAATTGGCGACAGATTACGGAAACTTCAGGCTGGTGACATACGAAGATCTAACCATGGATACCGTGCATTTTGCGCTTATCGCAGGCGACCCTCAACCTGACGAAGCCACTTTGGTGCGTGTGCATGTGCAAAATTCGCTGAGTGATGTGGCCTTGGCGACTGATCCCGAATGGGGTTGGCCTTTGCGCGCCGCTTTGCAGCGCATTGCCGCCGAAAAGAAAGGAGTGGCGGTGATTTTGCGATGGCCGGAATCTCCGCAACGCTTGGTTGAGCGAGTTCGGATGCTGCACAATAACGCTCCGGCATCGCGCAAACGAGCCGCGCCGACTGACCGTCGTATTTTGGGAACGGGATCACAAATTCTGGCAGACCTCGGCGTGCATCGCATGCGTTTGATGAGCGCCCCGCAGGTATTCCATGGTTTACGGGGGTTTGGACTTGAAGTCGAGGAGTATATTGACCAATGACCGAGGCTTTATCTCACTACGACCAAGTGCGCAAATCTGACGAAACCGTCGCATTGGCAGATCGAGGCATGGATTTCGCTATTGTGGCGGCACGTTTCAATGAACCAATTGTTAATCGATTGATTGAAGGCGCTGTTGCGACTCTGCTCGCTCGGGGAGCCGTTAAGGACAAAATTGAGCTGATACGGGTCCCGGGAGCCTTTGAATTGCCGGCCGCAGCTCGATTGTGCGTCGAATCCGAAGCGTTTGATGCCGTGATCGCCTTGGGTTGCGTTATCCGCGGCCAAACGCCTCATTTTGATTATGTTTCTTCCGAATGTGCCCGAGGTCTTGCCGAACTGGCTCACAATGAGGATATTCCAGTTATTTTTGGGGTTTTGACAACCGACACGCGAGAGCAGGCGGAACAACGATCGCAATTATTGGAGAATTGGCTGCATCCGGATGAAGAACACAGTCCGACGCACAGTAATAAGGGGGCGGAAGCCGCCGCCGCTGCCCTGGAAATGATAGAAATCTTCAATGATTGGTTAGATGACGATGGGGACTGAAACGCATGATCTGCGCATCCAAAAACAAACGGAACAGCGAGGTAAGCATTGGGCCCGTCGATTAGCGCTGCAGGCCCTTTACCAATGGGACTTGAATGGTGAAAACGCGGAAGAATTACTGAAACAGTTTGCGGACAAGCAGGAAACAAATCGAGTCGACATGGGGTATTTTGAATATCTGGTCAATGGCGTTCTCACTCATAACGAAGAGCTTCAAAAACCACTCATACCGATTTTGGATCGCGCCCTGAATCGTATCGACCCGGTAGAGCGTGCCGTTTTGCGTATTGCCTGCTTTGAGCTCGCTTGCTGCCCCGAATTGCCGACCGCGGTGGTTTTATCGGAAGCTACCCAACTGGCACGCAAGTTCGGCACGGAGAAGGGCAGCAAATATGTCAATGCGGTGCTGGACAAGGTGGCCGATACTTTACGCACAAACAATAATTTAGCGGCAACTTCTCCATCCTGACAGCATAACCGAAACTGTTTCGATCCACGTGAACAACTTGAATGAAGACGCGCTGATCCGCAAATATTTCAATTTCGACGCCGAAGCCTCGTCGCTAATTTGCGGTCCCGGTGATGATGCGGCGCTGATGCATTTCCCGCCAGGTTCGTGCGCCATCAGTACCGACCTGTTTTTACAAGACGCCCATTTCGATGCGGACGCGGATCCGGAAGATGTAGGCTACAAGGCACTGGCGGTAAATTTAAGTGATCTGGCGGCGATGGGGGCTACTCCCTTATGTTTTACTTTGGCGTTTGCGATGCCTGCGGTCGACGAGTCGTGGATTGCTAAATTCAGTAAAGGAATCAAAAGTTTGGCGCGTGAATATAACGCGGTTCTTATCGGCGGTGACATGTCTCGGGGAGAACTTGCGGTCACGATTACAATCATCGGGACTTTTGAAGGAGAATCCCCGGCTTTACTGCGCAGTGGCGCACAGGTGGGTGACCAGATCGGAGTCACCGGAACAATCGGGGATGCCACCTTCGCTCGCCATCACTCGGACCTTCCAGGCATAGAAGCCTGCAAGCTTCGCCTGCATCGTCCCCAGCCCCGAGTCGATTTCGGGCGGCGGCTGCGCGAATATGCGCATGCTGCAATGGATGTGTCGGATGGGCTGTTGCTGGACTTACAAAGGCTTTTAGACGCAAGTAAAAAGGGTGGGGAAGTCGAGTTGACACACGTGCCTCTTTCCGCCCCGGTTGCAACGGAACAGGCGCAAAGCGGCGATTGGTTCAAGATTCTTGGCGGAGGTGAAGATTACGAGCTGATTTTCACGGCGCCTCCGGAGCATTGGCCTGCCATAGAGCAGATGGGTCAGGAGTTGGATGTGCCGGTAACCTCCATCGGCACGGTGACGGCGGGAGCAGAACTGCAAGTGTTCGAGCAAGGTCAACCTCTGAAGTTGCCGGAGCAATTGGGTCATGACCACTTCACAAATCCCTAGCCCCTGACATCCATGAGCCCGCGTCCTCTGATTGTGGCCTTGGCGACCGGCTTTGGGGCTGGCTATACGCCGAAAATCCCCGGTACTGTGGGTACGTTGGTCGGAGGGTTGTTGTATTTCGGCTTGTCCACGTACTCGACGACTCTTTATGTGCTGATTACGATTGGCCTTTTGTTGGTCGGCGTTTGGTTGTGCGACCAGGCCGCCACCATTTTCAACCGCGAAGATCCTCCGCAAGTCGTATGGGACGAAATGATCGGCTACCTGATTGCCATGGCTGCGGCCCCTCGCGGCTTGGCTTGGGCGGTCGCCGGATTTGTACTCTTCCGCTTCTTTGATATCGTCAAGCCTGGGCCCGTCGGCTGGGCGGATCGTCGGTTAATGCGAGGTTGGGGAATTATGATGGATGATGCAATCGCAGGGCTGTTGACTTTGTTGATCCTGCTGGCAGTAGAGTGGGGTGGCATATCTTTGCACTATTTCGAATGATCAATCAGGCACGGTGTAATGGACGTCACTGAAAATCCGGTGCAGTGGACTGCTCACAAGGGGCGGGGAGCCATCAGCAACCCGGCCGGACGTTATGAGGCAGAGGAAATTGAACTGCAACATGACGGGCGCGAGTGGGAAGAAGAAAATCTGGAAACCCGTTACTTCGAAGCTCCGGCCAAAAGCCTGATCACTTACAACCAATCGCCCGATATTGCCCTGGACCGTTCAATCAACCCATATCGGGGTTGTGAACATGGTTGTGTTTATTGTTTTGCTCGTCCTAATCATGCGTATCTGGGCTTGTCACCAGGTCTGGATTTCGAGACCCGCATTTTCTGCAAAGTCAATGCGGCGGAGGTTTTAACAAAAGAACTGAGCGCTCCCAAGTATCAATGTCAGACCATTGGTATGGGCTATAACACGGATGCGTACCAACCAATCGAGCGCCAACTGAGAATCACCCGTTCGCTGTTGGAGGTCATGCTCAAATTTCATCACCCGGTGTCCGTCATTACCAAATCCCGATTGCTTGAGCGAGACCTGGATATCATCAGAGAATTAAAGCAGGATCATCTGGTCGAGGTGGTCGTGTCAATCACGACATTAGATGCACAACTGGGACGGATTCTGGAACCTCGTGCGAGTGCCCCGCATGCCCGTTTGGCTTTGGTTGAGACACTGGGGCGAGAACAAATTCCAGTGAATGTTCTGGTAGCGCCGGTCATTCCGTTTTTGAATGATAAGGAGATGGAAGCAATCCTTGAGGCCGTTGCCGAGCGGGGTGCATCTGCAGCAGGCTACGTGGTCCTTCGTCTGCCGCACGAACTCAAGCAACTGTTCCGGGAATGGCTGGCTCAACACAAACCGGAACGCGCCCAACGCATCATGGATGCGGTGCAGAGCATTCACGGCGGAAGCGACTACAACTCGGAATTCGGTCGGCGTCTCCGTGGGGAAGGAGAGTTTGCCGATATGCTTCACCAGCGTTTTACCTTGGCGTGTCGACGCTTTGGTCTGATCCGTCAACGCGAGCCTCTATGCACGGACAAGTTAAAAGTGCCAACCGCGCAAACCAGTCTATTTTCAGAATCCCGAGTCTAAGCATGTCGGCGAAAGAAACCTTGCCGGATTTCATTGCCCCACGGCTGCAGATACTGTCCATTGGTTTGAATCCTTCGCTGCCGTCTGTAGACGCCGGTTTTTACTTTGCCAATCCTCGCAATCGCTTCTGGGCAGCTTTTGCAGCTTCCGGGTTGGTGCAGGATCATGAGACTCCGTCACCCGCCTATCATCGGCGCTTGCTGAAGCTGGATCAAATCGGCTTTACGGATGTGGTCAAACGGCCGAGCCGGCAAGGGCATATGCTGAATGCGGCCGACTTCCGACGCGATGCGCCATTGTTGGCACAAAAAATTCACAAATATAATCCGAGTTGGGCATGGTTCCATGGCAAAGTGGCCTATCAAAAATTTCTCCACTACGCGCTGAAAATGCCTAAATCGGACCTCACATGGGGATTACAGACTCTTGTGTTGGGAGCCACACGGATTTTTGTGACACCCAATCCGAGTCCCGCGAATGCCGTTTATTCACTCGCCGATCTACAGGATTGGTATCGCCAATTCCAAGCCCATGTCCAGACATAAAATTCAGTTATTGATCGCCGCCATTCTGTGGGCGAGTGTCTCGACTGCAGCGGCTTTGCCGCCACCGCAAGAGATTACCTTTACCGCTCCCGTTTATGAGTCGGATGACACGATTGAATTGACCGCTTATCTGTATAGACCTGAGGGAGAAGGGCCACATCCGGCGATTGTCGACCTGCATGGATGCAATGGCATTTGGCCGGCCCGCTCCAAACCATGGCTGGAGCATTATCTGGAGTGGGGTTTCGCGGTACTGCAGGTGGACAGCTTCAAGCCGCGAGGTTTTGAGAATATCTGTGGCAGTTTGTTCGCCGTCCCCACTTGGCATCGAGCGCGTGACGCCCATGCCGCCAAGCGCTGGTTTATCGCACAGCCCTGGGTGCAGTCGGGACAGGTTTATCTGACCGGTTTTTCACATGGCGCAACAACAATCCTCCTGGCACTCGATGATGAACTGAATACCGACATGCCGTTTGCGGGAGCCATCGCGGTTGGCCCGTGGTGCCTGGATACGTTGCGCAATTCAAAGACAGACTTGCTGATTCTGATCGGGGGATTGGATATGTGGACGCCTGCTCACCGCTGCGAAGTCATGATTCAAACCGATGCTGACCGGCTCGACTTGGTCATTTATCCGAACGCTTATCACAGCTTTGATGCACCGGGAGTCGATAGTATTTATTTAGGCAATCGTGTGGCCTACGATGCGCGCACTGCCCAGGATGCGGTGCAGCGGGCCCGTGCTTTTTTCAAGCGCCTTCGCGCCCGCTGAAGGCAATAATTCGGAAACTGTTTTAGGAGGCAGATGACGTCCGCTTCAGCGGATAGTACATGCCAAAGTATTCACCGGTGATATTCAAGTGCAGGGTGTCATTTTCGGCGTTTTCGTCTGAGAGATAGGCCATACCGCCATAGGAGCCGTCTGCAGTACTGCATGAAGCCAATTCAACCTGAATATCGAGTGCATTGATATCGGGTCGGATGGGTGCCAAAGATCCATAGTAGTTGCAGCCGGCGCTGTCGGTGCCTTTGACGTCTCCCGTCGCACTGATGTTGATGCTGAGGCTGATTTTGTCTCCGGAGTATTCCCATAGCCCTTCCAAGGAGGGCACGGAGATGGTGCGCTCAAACAAAGGGTTGTAGATCAGGCCCAGCATGCCGGTATCCTGTCCGGTGGTCATATAGCGCGCCACGATTGAAGTGGCTTGATTCCCGACCGTGCCTTCCAGCTGCACCGTTCCGAACATGGAGCCATCGCGAATGAACATGGACATGTTGGATTGGTATTTTTTGTCGTCGCCAATGACGGTGCCACGGTACACCACATTCGTATCAACGCTGTAGGCGGCGACTTGTCCGTTTACATATAAAGCCGTGAAGTCATAGCGTCCCTGGTTGTTGATATCAAAAGTACCGCGCCACAGGCCATCAAGTATTTGTGGTTGCGGGGTATCGGCCGCAAGTCCGCCACTTAGGCTCAGCGCCAGTAATCCCCACAGCAGGTTTCGTTTATGCATAAGTCTTATGACCGAAGTAGAAGGCTATTGGAAGTTTTGTGATGACGGAAAAACCGAAACGCAGCCAGTAATCCATAACCATAAAGCAAAGTTGAAAGCAAAGTGTAATGAAAAAAGGGGATCGCCGCTACGTAGCAAGTCCATAATCCCAAAGCAGTCATCGGATACAGGTCACCTTGCAGCCAGACGGCGAAATTGGTCCAAATAAAAAACAAGGTTGCTGCGACACAACCGGTGAATGTAACATTCTGCAAACTGGGGTGCGTCAACATCCAGCGACCCAGAACAGTACAAAGAACAAGTCCCAGATAAACGCTCCAAAACCCCGTATGCCAACCAATCAACAGGTCGCTGAGAATCGCGGCGAGTAAAGGTACGGCAAGAGCTTGAGCCGGCTTGGAATAAAAAGCGCCCGCAAAAATTGCCACGGCCAACATGGCGGTGAAGTTCGGCGGATGAGGCAGCAGCCGGGTCAGGACTCCCAGAAAAATCAATCCGACCGCACTCCCCGTGGCGAGTGCCCAAGCTGAAGAGAATTCAAACTGTAGGGAAGGGCGGCGAGCCATGGTGTGAATACGGGAATGAGGGTTTGTACCGATACATGCCGCGGCAAGTTGCCGCTATCGCCATTATCGCATAGTCATTTGCGGGCCGATGTTGGGGGTAGAAAAGTCTGGATACACATTGACACAACTTCCGAGAATCGGCAAAATACCCCGCCAATCTACCGTGGGGCTATAGCTCAGCTGGGAGAGCGCTTGCATGGCATGCAAGAGGTCGGCGGTTCGATCCCGCCTAGCTCCACCACCGATCCTAGGATAGAAAAAGATTACTCGCTTTGTTTGATGCCGGTTGTATAAATAAAGACGCATTTCAGGCATAATCTCTTACCCGAATAATCATATTCCTGCTGACCGATATGCCGGCCAAGACTCCTGTATCCCCGCACTTGCAGATTTACCGCTTGCCACTGGCGGCCATTTTGTCTGTCAGTCATCGAATCAGTGGTGCCATTTTGGCGGGAATGGCTGTTTTGCTGTGTTTCCTGCTGGCGGCCGCTGCCTATGTGCCGGAGCTTTGGGAGTTTGCCGTGATGCTGCTGCGCCATCCACTGGGGCAGGTGGTGCTGATTCTAGCCACATTCGCGCTAGCTTTTCATTTCTGCACGGGTATTCGACACTTGATCTGGGATACCGGCACGGGTCTGAGTATGTCGGCGGTACAGCGCAGTAACTGGTTTGTATTGATTGGCGCAATTGCTCTGACTGCGCTTGCATGGGGATGGATCTGAGCATGAGCGGGAGCGGTCAAGCACGACGACACTGGTGGCTGGAGCGACTGACTTCGGTCGCACTCGTCCCACTCTCAATCTGGCTCATGTTCGCACTAATGCGTGCAGATTGGAGCAATGCTCAAGCTTTTGTCCAGTGGGTGCAACAAGTATCGATAGCGGTGCCGTTGAGTTTGTTTTTGCTGGTTGCGCTGTATCACGCCAAACTGGGGCTTGGCGTGATTATCGATGATTACATTTCCACACCGACCCGAAATCAATGGGCGCACCGCCTATACCAAGGTGTGCTGCTATTGTCCTTGATTGCCGCTGGCGCCGGAATTTTGGCTCCTTAAAAGACTGGATTATGGCCGCCTACTCACTAATCGAACATCATCATGATGTTGTCATTATCGGAGCAGGTGGTGCAGGATTACGTGCCACTCTCGGGATGGCGGCCAGCGGTCTCTCGACCGCGTGCATCACGAAAGTTTTCCCGACCCGGAGTCATACGGTTGCCGCACAAGGCGGCGTAAGCGCAGCTCTGGGCAACATGGGGCCCGATGATTGGCGCTGGCACATGTACGACACCGTCAAGGGTTCGGATTGGTTGGGGGATCAAGACGCCATCCAATATATGTGCCGCGAAGCGATTCCGGCCATTATTGAATTGGAACATTACGGAGTGCCGTTTTCTCGCACGGATACCGGAACCATTTATCAGCGGCCCTTCGGGGGCATGACCACCCATTACGGCGAAGGGATTGCGCAACGCACTTGCGCGGCGGCGGATCGCACCGGTCATGCAATTCTGCATACGCTGTATCAACAATCCCTCAAACACAATGCCAAGTTTTTCATCGAGTATTTCGCGATTGATCTGGTCACGGATGACGACGGCCGTTGCTGCGGCGTGATTGCCTGGGATTTGGCCACCGGTGAGTTGCATCACTTCCATGCGCATACGGTATTACTGGCAACCGGAGGTTATGGACGCACGTATTTTTCCTGCACTTCCGCGCACACCTGCACCGGGGATGGAAATGCCATGGTGCAGCGCTTGGGACTGCCACTGCAGGATATGGAGTTTGTGCAGTTTCATCCCACCGGAATCTATGGGGCAGGTTGTTTGATTACCGAAGGGGTGCGCGGCGAGGGCGGTTACCTGACCAACAGCAAGGGCGAGCGCTTTATGGAACGCTATGCTCCCAATGCCAAAGATCTGGCATCTCGCGATGTGGTTAGCCGCTCTATGACCATCGAAATCAACGAGGGACGAGGTTGCGGCGAAGAGCAGGACCATATTCACCTGCATCTGGAGCACTTGGGGGTCGAGGTTATCAATGAGCGTTTGCCGGGGATTGCTGAATCCGCGCGTATCTTTGCCGGAGTCGACGTCTCGCGTGAGCCCATTCCCGTATTGCCGACGGTGCACTACACCATGGGAGGCATTCCGACGAATATCCACGGCGAGGTGGTCACGATTAAAGAAGGTGATGCCAATGCAGTCGTGCCGGGTCTCATGGCCATCGGGGAAGCCGCCTGTGTATCGGTGCATGGCGCCAATCGCCTAGGCTCCAATTCGCTGCTGGATTTGATTGTTTTCGGGCGTGCTGCTGCACTACGGGCTTCTGAGTTGATTGAATCAGGGGCAAAGCATCCGGCGGGGTCTATACATTCTGTGGAGCAAATCCTGGATCAATTCGATCGTCTTCGTTATGCGACCGGCGATATCCCCACTGCTGAGTTGCGTTTGACGCTGCAGCGCTCCATGCAGAAACATGCGGCGGTCTTTCGTACCCATGAAACCATGCAGGCTGGTTTTGGGGAAGTTCATGAAGCCTACAAGGCATTCAAGGACGTGAACGTGTCCGATCGTTCGATGATCTGGAATACCGATTTGGTTGAAACACTGGAGTTGCGCAATTTACTGCCGCAAGCCGTCGTTACCTTGGGCTCCGCCCTCAATCGTATGGAAAGTCGCGGGGCTCACGCGCGGGAAGATTATCCGGAGCGCAATGATGAGAACTGGATGAAGCATACCGCCTGTTGGATCGACGACTCCGGAGAATGCCGCATCGACTACCGAGACGTACGCATGCAGACCCTGGACGACGAAGTGGAAGTGGTGCCTCCCAAAGCCCGCGTATACTGATTTCGAATTATGGCTGAATTTACGCTTCCTGCAGACTCTGTCGTCCGTAAGAACGGGCGGCACTATCCAAACACCTCGGCGGCGGGAGAGGTCCGGACTTTCAAAATCTATCGTTACGAGCCTGATGCCGGTGAAAATCCTTGCCTGGATCGTTATGACGTGGACCTCAAGCACTGCGGTCCGATGGTGTTGGATGCCCTGATTAAGATTAAAAACGAAATCGATCCGACCCTGTCGTTTCGCCGCTCTTGCCGCGAGGGCATCTGCGGCTCATGTTCCATGAACATCAATGGCCGCAACACCTTGGCCTGCACTTGCGACATCGGACAATTCAAAGGCGAAATCCGTGTCTACCCACTGCCCCATATGCCCGTCGTCAAGGATTTGGTGACGGATCTGTCGAATTTCTATAACCAGCATGCAGCGGTAGAACCCTGGCTGAAAAACGGCGGCGCCTTGCCGGAACGCGAACGACTGCAGGACAAGCAGGACCGCGCCAAGCTGGAGGGTTTGGAGGAGTGTATTTTGTGCGCATGCTGTTCTACCAGTTGCCCCAGTTACTGGTGGAACTCGGATAAGTATTTGGGCCCTGCGGCTCTGTTGCAGGCATGGCGGTGGCTGGCGGACAGCCGTGACGAGGCGACCGACGAGCGCCTGGATTATCTTGAGGACACCTTCAAGTTGTACCGTTGCCACACCATCATGAACTGTACGCAGACCTGCCCCAAGGGCTTGAACCCCGCCCGAGCGATTGCGGAAATCAAAAAAATGGTGGCATTGCGCAAGTCCTAAAATGTCCGAGCACAACCGTTTGCGGTGGCGTTGCCGGCGAGGAACTCGGGAATTGGACTTGATGTTAATGAAATACTTGGATCACTGTTATCCGACGGCGCCCGCCGACGAGCAGGCGGCATTTTCTGATTTGTTGGAGCAGACAGATGCGGATCTGCAAGACTTGTTATTGGGTTCTGCGTCGGCTGAAAATAAAATAACCGCCCGCGTGGTCTCGCAAATACGTACTTCGCGCCTTGATTGAACTCCTGCTTGTGGATAAATCGTGACTCATCCTGATTTTCAGCCTTGCGCTCGCAACCGCACGCCTCCGGCGACGCGCATTGTCCAATTGCCGGGAGATTATGGGCAAACCGATTTTGTGATGCGGCGGGGCGGCTGCCTGGAGCAGGTGCAGGTGGGCTATGAGACATGGGGAACGCTTTCGCGCAACCAGGACAATGCGATTTTGATCTTTACGGGCTTGTCGCCAACGGCTCACGCGGCCTCCAGTGAGGAAGACGATACGGCCGGTTGGTGGGAGTATATGGTCGGCCCGAACAAGCCGATTGATACGGAACGATTTTTTGTGGTGTGCGTCAATTCGCTTGGCAGTTGCTTTGGCTCTACCGGCCCGTCCTGCCTGGATCCGACCACCCAAAAACCTTATGGCATTACGTTTCCGGAACTGTCCATTGAAGATATTGCCAAGGCAGGGCACCATGCCCTGCACGAGTTGGGAGTCGATCACCTGCACGCGGTGGTCGGGGCTTCCATGGGCGGCATGTCGGCCTTGGCCTATGCGCTGCAGTATCCGGATGAATTGGATTACCTGATCGTAATCTCAGCGGCTTGCCGGGCGTTGCCGTTCACCATTGCCATGCGCTCTTTGCAGCGCGAAATCATTCGATGCGATCCCGCCTGGGAAGAAGGGCATTACGATCCGGAAAATACGATTTTCTGCGGCATGCGTTTGGCCCGCAAGTTAGGGCTGATGTCTTACCGTGCCGCACAGGAATGGCGACAGCGTTTTAACCGAGCTCGAGTGCCGGCCCATCGTGCTTCCAAGGAGATGTTCGGCATTGAGTTTGAAGTGGAATCTTATTTGGAGCATAACGCCAGCAAGTTCGTTGAAAGTTTCGACGCCAACAGCTATCTGTATCTTTCGCGCGCCATGGATTTGTTTGATGTCGCCGAGCACGGTGGCACGGTCAACGCCGGACTGGCTCGGATTCACGCCCGGAAAACGTTGGTGGTTGGAGTCGACAGCGATATTTTGTTCCCGTACGAGCAGCAACAGGAAATTGCGGACGGGTTGACTAAAGCAGGGCGCCAGGTTGAATTAGCGCGCCTGTCTTCCATTCAGGGGCATGATTCGTTTCTGGTCGACGCAGAACGCTTCTCCCCCGTAGTGGGCGGCTTTTTGGATCAAACTTAAGAGCAGGCTGTTTATTGAAAACCGCCTGCGCGTAGGTGACTGCTGTCAGCTATTGCGCTCGTCAATGGGGACGTAGTCGCGCTTCTTCTCTCCGGTATACAACTGTCGCGGCCGCCCGATACGAAAGGCATCGTCCGCCATCATCTCCAACCAGTGGGCGACCCAGCCGGAAGTCCGGGCAATGGCAAAAATCACCGTGAACATATCCAGAGGAATGCCCATGGTCTTGATAATGATTCCGGAGTAAAAGTCTACGTTCGGGTATAACTTGCGCTTGACGAAATACTCGTCCTCAAGAGCTTCTTTCTCCAAGGCCATCGCGGTATCCAACAGAGGGCGGTCAGCGGCGCTTGCCCCCTGTGTTTCAAGCAATTCATAACAGATGTTTTGAATCAATTTGGCACGGGGGTCGTAATTTTTATAAATGCGATGCCCAAAACCCATCAGGCGAGTAGTACTGCCTCCTTCCTTGGCGCGGCGGATGCACTCTTCCGGAGACGTTCCTGAAGCATGAATTTCTTCCAGCATGTGAATTACAGCTTCATTGGCACCGCCGTGCGACGGCCCCCACAGCGTCGCCACGCCTGCGGCGAGGGCTGCGGCGGGGTTGGTCTCGGAACTGGCCGACAAGCGCACCGTAGAAGTCGAAGCATTCTGCTCATGGTCCGCATGTAAAAGAAAGATCGCATCCAAAGCGCGGGCCACCAGAGGCTCGGGTTCGGTGCCGAACATCATGTACAGAAAGTTCGCCGCATAACCTAAATCGGTACGCGGGGCAATCGGTTCTTGCCCGGTGCGACTGCGGTAGCCCAAAGCTGCCAAAGTGGGAACTTTGGCAATCAGGCGACACGCCATGCGAAAACGCCAATCAGCATCAAACACACTGATTTCTTCATGGTAGGCTGAAGCCAAATACGACAGGCTGGCCATAAGCATGGCCATGGGGTGGGCATCTTTCTCAAATGCCTGGAGCAGGGGCCATATCGCAGCGGGAACCTCTAGTTCAGCTCGGATTTTCGAGGTGAATTCGTCCAACTGCTGAGCGTCGGGAAGCTCGCCATTCAGCAAAAGATAGGTGGTTTCGATATGGTTGCCGGATTCCGCCAACTGCTCAATCGGGTAGCCTCGATAGCGAAGCAGGCCATGATCGCCGTCGATATAGGTAATTTGGCTGCGGCAACTGGCAGTGGAAACAAACCCCGGATCTAACGAAAACCAGCCGCGACTTTTGTACAAATTGCTGATATTGACCGCGGCAGGCCCTTCCGTGGCCTCCGCAACAGGCAATATCACTTCATTTCCGCCGTTAACCAGCCTGACGGTTCGTTCTGTCATAAGTATTTGGTGTGTCTGAGGGGGGTCGTTTGGGCAGAAAAGGGGGATTTTGTTGGGTGCATTGAGTTAGGGCGCGTATTTTACATGACCGACGGCTTACGATTGGAGGCGCGCCTGGATAAAAAGGGCAATTTCCGCAGGATCATTCAAGTTTAAATGCGGTAATTCCAGGCCAGGTGGCGGTGCTTCGTCCGAGGCCAGGGCCACGATATGGGGGTCTTCGGGGTACAAATACGGGTGCCCCAGGGAAGGGCGGTGCAGCTCGATTTTCGGGTGGGTGCCATGTTTGAAGCCTTCAACCAGCACGAGATCCACGCTGTCGCGCTCTATCTTGTCCAATAGGGTGGGCAGTTGCGCCTCTTCCTCATTCTCGGCCAATTCATGAATCAGTGCCCAGCGGCGCGACGACGATACCAGCACTTCGCTGGCTCCGGCCATTCGCATTCGATGGCTGTCTTTACCCGGCTGATCGACGTCAAAATTGTGGTGAGCATGCTTGATGACGGCCACGCGCAACCCTTCACCGGTCAACAGCGGAATCAGCTGGGTCAAAAGCTCCGTTTTCCCCGTGCCGCTATAGGCCGCAAACCCGATTTTGAAAAGAGTCTCGTTGGTCATGAGTGCTGCATATCTTCAGGGGTATTGATGTTGCGAAACGCCTCAAAATCTTCGAATTCAACCTCAGCAATTCCATGACGAGCATAGAAAGCATCAATTTTTCGACCTTGTTCTTCTAAAAAATGCTCCATTGGTTCCGCCAAATTGGTCCGCAAAGCAGTAAAAACCGGCTGTAAGCGACCGCCACTTCGGGCGACCGTTCCGGGCATTTGCTGATCTACAAGCGGTTCTACAAGCCGGGCTGCCAGGTCTGGGCTGAGATAAGGGCTGTCACAGGGGGCAAAAACCACGATATCCGTTGAGGCTGCGCGTAAACCTGCCAACATGCCCGCCAAAGGCCCCAAAAACTCACCTGTTGCATCAGGAACAACCGGATATCCGAATGTTTCATAGGCTTCGCGGTTGCGATTGGCATTGATCAGCAAGTTATCTACCTGGGGCTGCAGACGCTCGATGACGTGAGCAATCAAAGGACGTTTTTGATAAATCACGAGACCTTTGTCCTGCCCCGACATGCGGCGCGCCCGCCCGCCGGCGAGAACAACGCCGGTAAGTTGTGGAATAGGGGGTTCAGAAGCCATAAGCGCATATTTGGATGCTGTATGGGTTATGTTAACGCAATGTGCCCCGAGTCTAGGCAATAATCGACCGGCAATCCTGACTTTTCGGTGAGGCTGCCCATATTGGAGGCGGTATACTAATATTTCGAAGTCTATTACGAGTTTCAGCGAGAAAATACCATGTCTGAGATCCCCGAAAGCCAACGAGAGGCCATCGAGGCGGCCGTGTATCGACGCCTTGTCGAACATTTGAGAGATAATCCTGAAGTACAGAATATCGACTTGATGAATCTGGCAAATTTCTGTCGAAACTGCCTCTCCAAATGGTTGGTTGCCGCGGCGGAGGAACGCGGTCTCGATATCGATTACGAGCAGGCACGTCAAATCGTGTACGGAATGCCGTATTCCGAATGGAAAGCCAAGCATCAAAAAGAAGCGACACCGGAACAATTAGCCGCATTTGAAGCGGGTAAGGCGCGTCGAACGTCTTGACTCGGTAACTCGGGACCGGGCATGGACCTGAGCGATTCGCAACTGCTCCGTTACGGCCGCCAAATCATGCTGCCGGCCCTTGGCATTGAAGGGCAGGAGCAACTGTTGGCGTCCCGAGTGCTTCTGGTGGGCCTTGGAGGCCTTGGCTCTCCCGCGGCCATGTATTTAGCGGCTTGTGGAGTCGGACATTTGACCCTGGCAGACTCTGACCAGGTGGAACTGGTGAATCTGCAGCGTCAAATCCTGTATGACACGGAAGATCTGAATAAGCTCAAAACCGATGCGGCTCAGCAGGCTCTTCATAGTCTGAACCCTGAAATTGAGCTGCAAGTCATCCCCAAGCGTCTGGATGCCGAACAACTGGAAGAACATGTCCAGCATGTGGATTTGGTCATGGATACGACCGATAATTTTGAAACACGCCTGGCAATCAATGAGGCTTGTGTTCGGTCCGGCAAACCGTTGGTTTCAGGGGCTGTGATCCGTACCGAAGGTCAATTGATGGTATTCCGAAACCGGCAAAAGGGGGATGCTTGTTACCAATGTTTGTTTGGAAACACTCCGGTTTCTGATGTGGGATGTGCCGAATTAGGCATTTTGGGCCCTGTGGCGGGCGTAGTCGGCAGCATGCAGGCAATTGAAGCAATCAAGTGCCTAACGGACCTAGGTACGCCGCTGTACAATCGGCTGATGCTCTACGATGCCGCATTGGCGCAATGGCGAACCATTGAACTGGTTGCGGATCCGCATTGTCCTACATGCGGTAATCATTACACCTAAAAATCCATCCGTGCTAATCCGTGTAGCCCAATCGTCCGAGGAGAAGGAGTATGCGGTCACTCCTCCGGAAATTTATCAACAACGCCGTACTTTTATCCAGCAGTGCGCGGCAGGTGCTGTGGGCCTCGCCATGCTGCCGGCTGCGCAGGCCAAAATCACCCTAGGCCCTGCACAGTCAAGCTCCTATTCCACCGACGAAGAACATACAGAGCTATACGCGGCAACGCATTACAACAATTTCTATGAATTGGGCTACGGGAAAGAAGATCCGTATCGCAATGCGGATGCTCTAAAAACCGAGCCTTGGGCAGTGGCGGTCGAAGGGCATTGCGAGAAACCAGGCACGTACGCTGTCGAAGATTTATTGGCGATGGGAACCCTGGAAGAGCGCATTTATCGTCTGCGCTGTGTGGAGGCGTGGTCGATGGTGATTCCCTGGTTGGGTGTGCAACTGTCGAGTGTCTTGAAAGTCTTTCAACCGACTGCACAAGCCAAATACGTCGCCTTTCAGACGATTATGGACCCGAAAAACTTGCCCGGCCAGCGGCGCAATGTTCTGGATTGGCCATATGTGGAAGGCTTGCGAATGGATGAGGCGATGCATCCTCTGACCCTTTTGACGGTGGGCATGTACGGAGAGGTGCTGCCCAATCAAAACGGTGCTCCGGTCCGTATCGTGGTCCCTTGGAAATACGGTTTCAAAAGCATCAAATCTATCGTTCGAATCAGTTTCGTAGAAGAACAGCCTCCGACGGCCTGGAACCGTTCGGCCCCTCATGAATACGGGTTTTACTCAAACGTCAACCCCGAAGTGAATCATCCGCGCTGGAGTCAACGGCGGGAGCGGCGTATTGGCGAGTTTCGCAAGCGTAAAACCCTAATGTTCAACGGTTATGCGGAAGAAGTTGCGCATCTATACAGCGGTATGGATCTGCACAAATACTACTGAACGGTGCTCAAGCCCACAAATATTGACTGGATCAAGCCAGCGGTATTTTTGCTGTGCCTGACACCTTTTCTGAATCTGCTTCACGGTGCCTATTACAACACGCTGGGGGTCAATCCGCTTGAAGCGGTCACGCATGAAACCGGAGAGTGGACGTTACGCTTTCTGCTGATAACCTTGGCAGTCACTCCCTGTATTCGATTGCTAAAGGCCCCAGGGCTCTTGCGCTTTCGGCGCATGCTGGGTCTTTTCGCATTCTTTTACGCGAGTCTCCATCTGGGGACTTATCTGTGGTTTGATAAATTTTTCGATTGGCTGGAAATTTGGCTGGATATACAGGATCGTCTGTTCATTACCGCCGGCATGACGGCTTTTTTGCTGCTGATTCCTCTGGCTTTAACCTCCACCCGGCGCGCTATGCGCGCGCTCGGGCACCATTGGAATCGCCTGCATCGTTTGATTTATGTGGCTGCAGCTGCCGGCATCCTGCATTATTTCTGGCTGGTCAAAGCGGATTATCTGGAGCCCGCCATCTATGCGGGCATTTTTGCCATCTTGATGCTGGCACGTTTGAAAAGGCCTTCCGTTATGCAGGCGCCTTGAGGCCATCGCCCAACTTTTCAAAGCAATTTGCGCACAGCGTATCTAAGATTTTCTCAAGATACTATTGAAATTACATATTTTTCAGTAGAGATTCAAAGCTATTTTTTGAGAAGGGTATCGCGGGCCTGGTTGATTTTTCGGGCTAAGTAATCGTTACCGCCGCGATCCGGGTGCAGTTTCTGGGCCAGTTTGCGGTGAGCGGTGCGAATTTCCGCTTCGCCCGCACGAGGAGACACCCCCAGAATACGTGCCGCGGTATCTGCGGACATGGCGCTTTCCTCAAAACTGTCTCTCGCATCATCCTGGGATGTTTCCCCGGTCCGCCAATCCGAGCGCGTGCGGTACAAATAGGCACGCAGCAACGCGACTGACTGATGGTCGGCGTGGCACGCCTGAAGCAGGCGATTCAATTGCTCGGAGTCCAGTTTTGACAACTGCTGGCCTTGAAATTCCCCTTGTTTTACCACGCCATCGATTGCTCCGGTTCGGCGGTCGACGGAGACATCCAGCCAAGCGGTTTGAAAATGCAGAGGACCGGATCCAAACACGCCGAAAGTTCTTTGCAGCCTTGCCAGTAGCGGGCCAAATTGAAAAAAGGCGAACATCGCTTTGGCAACCACGCCCAAAAAAGGGAGAATCCCGCCGATCACCGCGACAATCCAGTGCGCACGTCCGGTGATGACAAGCAAAATCAAACCACCGCCAACGATGACGCCCACCCATCGCAGCATTTTTTTCGGGGACTTCTGGTACTGATTCCTCAGAAACAGGTACAGCCCCACTAAAGCAAAGATAAGAAGGAGGACTCTAATCAAGATCGGTAGAGAGGGCAGGGCGACAGAGCAGCAGCGGAATTCTGTGGGATGGGTTCCCTTGTGCGCGGCCTCATCGTTCCAAATATAGCGAATGTGAATTTGATTTTACTTGCGAATGCTCTAACATAGAGGAGCAAGCAGTTTGCTTTATCTATCAGATAGGAGGATCGCTGTGAAGCAGAAAATTAATATTTCAGGACTTGATCTGGAAATTAACATTGAGAAGCAGGGCGATTCAGGTCCCGCCTTGCTGATGGTGCATGGCATCCCCACCAACAGTCGGTTATGGCGGCATGCTCAAGGAATGTTGTCTGATCGTTACCAAACCTACGCCATGGATATGGTCGGTTATGGACAGTCCGACATGCCCCTGGACAAATTTCAACACACCTTGACGAACCAGGCTGAGGCCATTCGCGCCGTTATCGAAGGTCTGGGACTCAAAGGCGAAGTCATTCTGGTGGCTCACGATCATGGGGGCGGAGCGGCCCAGATCATGGCGTCCAAATATTGCGACCATATCAGCCGACTGGTGCTGATCAATCCGGTTGCCTGGGACTATTGGCCCGTTTTGGAAGTCGAGGCCTTCAGCGCATTGGTCGGGGCTCCCGACGATGTCCTGCAGATGGCGATGGGGCAGGCCGCGGCAGGGTTCCACGCCTTGCTGCTGATGGGCAGCCACGACAAAACCGCCTTCACCGACAAGAATGTCAAAGAGAACTACTTGTCATTTTGGGCACGAGGTCCGGGACTGACCGGCTTCAAGTCGCTGGTGCACGTCTGCTCTGAACCCACCAATGCCGAGACCATGGGCGTGGATCACAGCAAGATCACATGCCCCACGATGGTCTGCTGGGCTGTGAACGATGCCTGGATGCCGGTGGAGTCCGGACGGCGACTGAAAGCGGCGATTGCGGGTCCGACGCGCTTTGAGACCATCGAGCGGGCCGGCCATTATGTGCTGGAAGACCGCCCTGATGTAGTCGCCGAGCTGATCGATGACTTTGTGACGGAGTGGGAAGGGGTTAACCTGTAAGTTCCACTTAAGGCAACATTGTGCGGACCGCGTCGCGCTCCGCCAGAAGTTCAGCCTCGTTCGCTTTCACCTGAGTGCGCCCGAACTCGTTTAATTCGAGTTCGGGCACCACTTCGTAATTCCCGTCATTACAGCGGCAAGGCACCGAAAATATCAAGCCTTCCGCCAAGCCATAAGAGCCGTCGGTCAGCACACTCATGCTGACCCAATCATTCTTGGGCGTACCCATCACCCAATCGCGCATGTGCGCAATGGCGGCATTGGCCGCAGAGGCTGCGGAAGAGGCGCCTCGCGCTTCGATGACTTTGCTGCCGCGCTGCTGGATCTGGGGAATAAACACGTTTTGATACCAATCCTGATCGGTGATCTCACGCGCCGGCACACCGGCGACCGTGCAGTAACCAATATCCGGGAACATGCTGGGAGAATGGTTTCCCCATATCGTCATGCGATGTACTTCAGCGACGTGTTTGTCCGTTTTGTTTGCCAACTGCGCGCAAGCTCGATCATGATCCAGGCGGGTCATGGCAGTAAATTGGTGGGCTTGAAGGTCCGGCGCATGATGCAGAGCAATCAGGGCGTTGGTGTTCGCGGGGTTGCCGATGACCAGCACTCGAACGTCACGGTTCGCACAATCATTGATGGCCTTGCCCTGAGGGCCAAAAATTTTGCCGTTTTCTAGCAGGAGATCACTGCGCTCCATTCCTTTGCCACGAGGGCGGGCCCCGAACATAAACACATAATCAACATCGCCAAATCCTTTCTCCAGATCATCGGCCAAAACCACCTCTCGCAGCAGAGGGAAAGCGCAATCCTCCAACTCCATTGCCGTGCCTTGCAAAGAGGGCATGGCGGGAGGAATATCGACGAGATTCAGGCTAATCGGCTGCTGGCGGCCGAATAGTTCTCCGGAAGCGATGCGAAACATGGCCTGATAGCCAATATTGCCTGCTGCGCCGGTAATCGCAATACGTTTAGTTTGGGTGGTCATAATCGGAGGAAGGGTAGAAGGAAATCAGTGTACTTGATGGTCGCGCATCCAGTAATTGTGGCTGCGCATTTCGTATAGGCGGCTGGCAGTGCGCTCGAATTCGCGTTTCAGACGTTTGCCTTGATACAACTCGTTGGGTTCTGCTTGCGCGGACACAATCAAAGTGACGTTGCGGTCGTAAAACTCGTCAATCATTTCGATAAAGCGGCGAGCGTCATCCTCCATCTCGGAAGTGAAAATCGGAATGTCCGAAATCAGGATAGTGTGAAAGCAGCGTCCGATTGCTATGTAATCGTGGACGCTTCTTGGTGACGTGCACAGGGCTTCGAAATCAAACCAAATCGCATCGTGCGATAGTTGGCGGACTGCGATATGCCGTCCTTCGACTTCAATCGTGGTGTTTTCGCGTACGGAAGCAGACGCCCAATGTTCAAAATGATCTTCCAGAATGCGCTCGGCGGAGCCGTTCGTGTTCAAACAATAGGTTTGGGATTGGTCCAGGTGCTGTAGTCGATAGTCGCAAGCGGCGCTGAGTTCCGATACCGTCATATACTTGTGGATGAGGGCAATGGCCGGCATGAAACGTTCCCGCTGCAAGCCGCCTTCGTACAGACAGTCGGGATGTGTGTTGGAGGTGGCGATAAGCGTCACGTTACGCTCAAACAATCCCTGCAGCAAAGCCGCCAATATCATTGCATCCGCCACATCCGAAACAAAAAACTCATCGAGGCAGATGACTTTGTAACGTTTGGCCAGATGTCCGGCAATCACATCGAGGGGATTGCGCCGGTCTTTGAGTTTCTTCAGCTGCAGATGCACATGCCGCATGAGACGATGGAAATGCAGGCGTCTTTTCTGACGTATGGGCAGCGCATGAAAAAACAGATCCATCAAATATGTTTTGCCGCTGCCGACGGATCCCCACAACCACAGACCGCAAGCAGTCGTTTGACCTTTCCCCCATTTCAGACGCACCAAGCGGTCTTGAAGTATTGCTTTTGCTCGTGAATGCCTGGTCAGATGATCGAAGACCTGCTGAAATTGTTCTACTGCCTGTTGCTGCGCCGGATCAGGCACATGCTGGCGCTCGGCAATCTGGGCGCGGTAGGCATCGACAAACATAACGGGGAGGGCTTAGCAGAGATTCGTGGGAATCACAGATTGGTCTGTGGATTTTAACCGCTATCTGGATAAATTCGGGCGCACGGTAAAATCTCTCATGCATTCCAATTTACCTGCTTCCCCAGCAACCGACGATGCCTGATTCCCGTGTCCGCACTCGTTTCGCTCCCAGCCCGACGGGAGCACTGCACTTGGGTGGGGCGCGTACAGCACTTTATAACTGGCTGTTTGCCCGTCATTGCGGCGGACAATTCCTGCTACGGATCGAAGATACGGACGAGCAACGCTCAACGGTTGAAAACCGACAGCAGATTATGTCGGCCATGGAATGGCTGGGGATTGATTGGGACGAGGAAGTTGTCTACCAATCCGAACGCGCCGCGCGCCACGCGGAAATTATCGAGCAGTTGCTGGAGCAGGGCGACGCCTATTACTGCGACTGTTCACCCGAGCGCCTGGAGCAATTGCGCAGCGAACAGCTTGCCAACAAACTGAAACCTCGTTATGACCGCCATTGTCGTG
This sequence comes from uncultured candidatus Poriferisulfidus sp., assembly GCA_965221375.1. Lineage (GTDB taxonomy): Bacteria > Pseudomonadota > Gammaproteobacteria > Poriferisulfidales > Poriferisulfidaceae > Poriferisulfidus. The sequence continues at coordinate 1,057,184 of OZ244883.1, forward strand.
AGCGAAACAATCCGCCGTCCCCAACATCCGTGGTCCGCTTCAAGACGCCTATCGACGGGGTGATTCAAGTGGAAGACAGCCTCAAGGGCATCGTCGAATTCGACAACACGGAGCTGGATGATTTGGTTATTGCCCGTCCCGGCGGCAAGGCCACCTATCATCTTGCTGTAGTCGTAGACGACATGGATGCGGGCATCACCCACATCATCCGCGGGGATGATCACTTCAACAATACGCCGCGCCAACTGCACATCTTGTCCGCATTGAATGCGCCCATCCCGAAATACACGCATTTGCCGATGATTCTTGATGAGCAGGGGCGCAAATTATCGAAACGAAAAGATGCGGCCGATGTGATGCATTACCGCGAGCAGGGATATTTGCCGACGGCTTTACTCAACACTTTGGCTCGCCTGGGCTGGGCGCATGGAGACGAGGAGCTTTTCTCACTCGAGGAATTGGTTGAAAAATTCGACTTGAACGGTCTCAACCCGTCTTCCAGTCGGATTGACACCAAAAAAATGCAATGGACCAACCAACAGCAAATAAGCCGAGTGTCGACCGAAGAACTGCGTACTGAATTTGCCTGGCATTGTGACCAGCAGGGCGCGAATGTGGACAATCTTGCTGCGGAGCAACACACGGCTTTGCTGGAAGTCCAGCGTGCGCGTTGCCGGAACATGGCCGATATGGCCCGCCAAAGTCTCTGGCTGCTGGAAGATACGCCGGCGATGGACGAAAAGGCGAAGCGAAAGTTTTTGACCCCTGAGGCACTGCAGATACTCAAGGCATTTCGAGAGGAACTGCAGGGAGCTGACTGGCACCAAGAGGCGATAAAAGCGTGTCTGCAGGCATTCTGTGAGAATCAGGCCTTGAAACCAGGCGCGGTGGCGCAGCCCTTACGAGTTGCGACGACCGGCGGTTCGGTCTCGCCGGCCATTGAAGACACCTTGGTATTATTGGGTCGCGACAAGACGATGCAGCGTTTGGATCAAGTAATTTCCGAAGCTGCGATTGACGGATAGGGCGCTTTTCTATAAAGTGCGCGTCCATTCTGCTAGTCCCCATCGTCTAGAGGCCTAGGACACCGCCCTTTCACGGCGGCAACAGGGGTTCGAATCCCCTTGGGGACGCCACTAATTCTTGATCTTCTGGAAAGGGAATACGTGCCTTTTTCGTCCGGAACCTGCACTTTTGCCTCTTTGCTAAACTTGCCGGCTCTATATTTCTTACCCCAGGGCATTTGTTTCGCATGAGCACGACCTTTTATTGGCACGACTACGAAACATTCGGCTCTCGACCCGATCGTGCTCGACCTGCCCAATTCGCCGGCATAAGGACAGACCTGTCGTTCGACGAAATTGGAGAACCGCTGACTCTTTACTGCCAGCCCACTGACGATGTGCTTCCCGAGCCTGGAGCTTGTCTCGTCACCGGCATTACTCCGCAGATGGCGGCGGAGCAGGGGGTGCCGGAGTTTGAATTCATTCGCCGCATTCACGCGGAACTCGCACAGCCCGGCACCTGCGGTGTTGGTTACAACAGTGTTCGATTTGATGACGAAGTGACCCGCTACACGCTGTATCGAAATTTTTACGATCCTTATGCCCGCGAATGGGAGAAAGACAATTCACGTTGGGATCTGATTAACGTCATGCGAATGACGTATGCCTTGCGCCCGGATGGGATCAAATGGCCATTGCGAGAGGATGGCTATCCCAGTTTTAAGCTGGTGGATTTGGCGAAAGAAAATGACATTCCTCAAGATCAGGCCCATGACGCCTTGTCCGATGCGCAAGCAACGCTGGGCCTGGCTCGGCTGGTGCGTCAGAAACAGCCTCGCTTGTTTGAGTGGCTGTTTCAACTGCGCGATAAGAATCAAGTCAATCGGCAGTTAAATCTGAGCACCCATCAACCGGTCCTGTATGCCGCACATTTTTATCCCGCAAAGATTGGTTGTACCAGCATGGTCATGCCTTTGTTTCGCGAAAGCACGTACAAAAATCACGTGCTAGTCTACGACTTGCGCCAGGACCCGTCGCTTTTCTTGGGGATGAATGAAGATCAACTGCATGAATGCTGGCTTGCTCCGGCCGCCGAAGCGCCAAAAGATCGAACCCGTCTGCCCATTCAATCGGTAAGAATCAACCAATGCCCGGCACTGGCGCCTTTGGCAGTTGCAGATGCCAGTACCGCCGAGCGGATTGAACTCGACCTGGAGGCCTGCAATCGCCACTTGGATCTGATTCACTCAAGCAGAGACTTTATCCAGCGTATCCATGACGTGTATCACGCCCACAAGAAAGAGCAGCGATATGCTCCCAGAGATGTAGATACCGCGCTCTATGAAAATCTTCTCGACAATGATGACCGCGCACTGTTTCCAAGAATTCGGGAAACCGCTCCGGAACAATTGGCGGACTTGACCCTAAACTTTGGGGACCGGCGTTTTCCCGAGCTCTTGTTCCGCTACCGCGCCCGGAATTGGTCTGACACCTTGTCGGAGGATGAAAAGAAACAGTGGGAGCAGTTTTGTCACGACCGACTGCACCACGGGGTGGAAGAGGGTGAATTAACCTTGGCACAGTACCGCGAAAAAATCGCACAACTTCTGCAGGAGCACGAAAACAACCCGCGTGAACGGGATTTGCTGAGTGAGTTACAAGCTTGGGGAGATCACCTGGAGCAAAGGTATGTCTTAGGTCAGTCGTAGAAGTCCTGATTACGGACGAACACCGACACCTCTCCGAAGCAAACTCAGACACACGTAGCCCAAAACCACAATAACGCCAACAATCAGCAACATGGAATTCAAGGGATCCACCTCTTGAATGCCCATCCAGCCATAGCGAAACAAGCCCACCATGTGCAGGATAGGATTGGCCAGTGAGATTTGTTGCCAGAAGGGGTCCAGCATTTCCAAGGAATAAAAAATACCGCCCAGGTAAGTCAATGGCGTCAGCACAAAAGTCGGGATAATCGAAATATCATCAAAGCTTTTGGCATAAATGCCGTTGATAAAGCCTGCGAGAGAAAACAAAATACTGGTGAGCAGGGCAACGCTCAATATCGTGACAAGGCTAAACAAAGGAATTTGGGCAAAAAAGGCGGTAACAATCGTGACGGTTAGGCCCACCGCCAAACCGCGCATTACGCCGCCACCGATATAACCGACCAAAATGACAAAATTGGAGACCGGTGAAACCAGTAATTCCTCGATATGGCGCTGAAATTTGGAACTGTAGAACGAAGACACCACATTGGCATACGCATTGGTGATCACGGCCATAAGAATCAGTCCCGGGGCAATGTAATCCATGTAGCGGTAACCTTCGATGTCGTTCAGCTGCGAGCCGATTAATTCACCGAAAATGATGAAATACAACGCGGTGGTTATCGCCGGAGGCAACAGCGTCTGCATCCAAATTCGCACGAAACGCAAATATTCGCGCACTAAAATAGTTTTGAAAGCAACAATTTGAATTCTAATCTTCATAAAGACTCAATCGAAATGATATCCGACCAACTGCAGGAACAAGCGTTCCAGACGGTTGGTTTTGTTTTTCATACTCAAAATCTTGATGTCTCGGGCATGAAGCTCTCGGAAAAGGCGATTAAGGTCTGCATTTCGATCGACCGTGACTTCCAAGGTGCGAGGATCTGAGCAGAGTAGGGTATAACCTTCGATGGTGGGGCAATGCGCGAGAGGACTTTCCAAATACAAAACAAAGCGCTCGGAATCCAGTTGGTCCAGCAATTCGCGCATGGTGGTATCGGCACGAATACGCCCCTTGGAGATAATCGCAATGCTGCGGCACAATTGCTCCGCTTCTTCCAAATAATGCGTGGTAAGGATGATGGTGGTGCCTTGCGCATTGATTTCCTTCAAATAACGCCACAAACTATGCCGAATTTCCAGGTCTACGCCAGCAGTAGGCTCATCCAAAATCAATAGTTTAGGTTGATGTATTAAGGCTCGGGCAATCATCAGGCGACGTTTCATGCCTCCGGATAACTCGCGAGCTGCAGTCGTGCGCTTATCCTGGAGATCCAACTGCTCCAGCAAAATATTCATGCGCGGCACCGCGTCGCGCCGGGGAATGCCGTAATAACCTCCCTGATGAATGATAATTTCCTCCACCGGATCAAACTGATTGAAATTGAATTCCTGAGGCACCAACCCTAAGCAAGCACGAGCTTCCGCATAGTCGCGCACGATGTCATGTCCAAAAATGGACACCGAACCTTCGGTAAACGTCACCAGAGAAGAAATAACACCGATGACCGTTGATTTACCGGCGCCATTCGGTCCAAGCAGGGCGAAAAAGTCCCCTTGTTGTACTTGTAAATCTATGCCCTGCAGGGCTTCAACGCCATTGGCATAGGTTTTTTTTAGCCCTTCAATCTGCAGGGCAGGCGAGGAATTCATGAACGCTATTGTAGATGTGTGTCAAATTTGGCTATTCCCCAAGCCCTCAGTGGGCTGGGTATAATGAATGCCGCGGGTCCCCGCACTGTAAACGGTATCCATATTTGCCTTATATTCTGCCAATGTTTGAGCGAATTCTATGCATTGCGCCAATGATGGATTATTCAGACCGTCATTTCCGCTACCTGATGAGGTTACTGGCCCCTCATTCCTGGGTTTTTACCGAGATGGTGCCTGCGGGTGCGATAGTGCATGGAAATGCGGCTAAATTCCTGCAATTTGATGCCCACGAGCATCCGGTCGTCTTGCAGGTTGGTGGGAATGACCCAGACGAATTGGCCCAATGTGCGGCAATGGCCCAAAAATGGGGCTATGACGAAGTGAATCTGAATGTCGGCTGTCCCAGCGGGCGCGTCTCGGCAGGGCGTTTTGGCGCCTGCTTGATGAAAGAGCCGCAGCGGGTGGCGGAATGCGTTCGCGCCATGCAGGACGAAGTTTCCATTCCGGTGTCGGTCAAGTGCCGGATTGGCGTAGATGAGCAGGATTCATCAAAAACACTGGATTTCTTTGTACAGACGGTTGCCGATGCGGGTTGCCGCATCTTTTATGTGCATGCACGCAAGGCCTTGTTATCCGGTCTAAGTCCCAAACAGAATCGCAATATTCCTCCGCTGGATTATTCGCGTGTCTGGGCTTTGAAACGGGATTTCCCGCAATTGACGATCGTCATCAATGGGGGCATTCGCACCTCGGAGGAAGCGAAACAGCATTTGTCCCGTGTCGATGGGGTAATGGTAGGGCGCCTCGCATACGAGAACCATTGGAGCGTGCGGCAATTGGAGCAAGAGCTCTTTCCGCCTTCTTCCGACACCACCCGACATGACATCGTCAAGGCATACTTGCCCTATCTGCAGTCTCAAAACCGCGAAGGGGTTCCGATGGCACGTATGACGCGGCATTTGGCCAGTCTGTTTCGAGGCCAGCCGGGCGCCCGGGATTGGCGCCGGATGGTTTCAAACCCGACACCGGCGGAATCCACACTCCACGAAATGCAAGAGATGGCTGCGAGGATAAGCACATGACACATTGGGTTCGTTTTGCACATGAAAATCGCGTGGGCTTTGGTCGCCTGCGAGATTCGACGATTGAAGTTTGTTCTGGCGACATGTTTACTGATCCTGTAGCAACAGGGGAAGAACTGGAATTAGAGGCGGTGCGTCTGTTGACGCCCACCCAGCCGAGCAAAATGCCGGCACTGTGGAATAATTACCGCGCCTTGGCGGAAGAGAAGGGCCTGCAGCATCCGGAGACACCTTTATACCTGTTCAAAGCCAATTCGTCGTTTTTGGCGACTGGTGAGGTCATCCAGCACCCACAGTCCGTGGCTGACGACGCTTTTTTTGAGGGCGAATTAGGGATTGTGATTGGCCGCACGGTCAAAGACGCCACGCTGGAAGAGGCGGAGGCGGCGATTTTCGGATACACCTGCATCAACGATGTCACGGCTTTCAGTTTGCTCAAAGATTATGCGGGATTCGATCAGTGGACTCGTTCCAAAGGTTTTGACACATTCGGTGTTTTTGGTCCCGCAGTCGCGACGGACCTGGATTATCGGGATTTGACCATCGTGACGCGCGTCAATGGAGAGGAAAAGCAACGTTATGCCGCGGCCGATATGATTACGCCACCTGCGGAGGTTGTAAAGCATTTGTCGGCCAACATGAGTCTGTATGCGGGTGACGTTATCTGTTGCGGCACTTCAATTGGGCTGGGACCCATGCCGCGTGGCTGCAGGGTCGAAGTGGAAATTGAAGGAATCGGTGTCCTAAGCAACGAGTATCGGTGACGACGGAGTTCCGACTTCAACGATTTTTGTCGCATCAAAGTTGGGGTCCGTAGTCATGCCTCGAGCGTTATTGACAAACCGAGTCCCTTTGAAGACAAAATCGACAACTTGATGCAGGTGGCCATATAACCACAAATCAGGTCGTGCCTGCATCGCGAGCTCTTCGCAGTCTGCGACAAAGTAGGGCTGGAGCGGTGCGTCCTCCAGGCTTCTGACGAAACATTGTGAAAGTGGCGCGAAATGGCTGATGACAACGTTGTACGGAGAAGTTGAGCGGTTCAGTGCCTTTTCCAGCCAAGCGCGTTCAAGACGGTGTATTTTCATGCAATCCTGGAGCGAGAAACGTTGGCTGTTTGTGTAGATCTCGCTGAAATCTCCGACTTGTTCTTGGAGATAGGCGCGGTCAAGGTCCGATAAGGGCTCTCGGAGTCTGAAATCCGTCCACAAAGTGCATCCGTGAAAAGCCACGTCGCCGCGATGCCAGCTTCGGCAATGAAGCAATTCAATTTCGTTTTGTTCGCACAAGTCTTTTAACTGTGTCAGCGCGTCTCCGTAATCTCGCTGGTGAAATTCATGATTGCCGGGCACATACAGGACGGGTTTGTTTGTGCGCGAGCGAAAATGCTCCAGCACGCGCACCAGGTCTCCCGGTGTTTCCCCGAACTCCGAGAGGTCGCCGGCAAGGATGAGAACATCGTGATTCGGCAGGTCATACGGCCATACATGGCTGCCATGGACATCTTGATGGGTGTCGGAGAGCAGGAGGAGGCGCATTTGCGGATTGAGTGCTTGAGGAAATAATCTGTTACTTTACATAATATTCATTATGCGAAGTATTGTTGGGGTCGAGGATTTCGTCCGTTGGCGGCAAAAGTACAGCCTTAGCATAGCCTCATAGCCTATCCGCCTCCCTCGTTTGTAATATTTCGTAAAAAGCATTACAATTAGGAGCTACGGTGCTCAATGCCCAGTCGTCGGACTGGCGGCGCGCGTCGTTTATAGTGCACTATAAAACCACACAACTCTGGAGTTATACATGGATAACAAAGCTAAAGTGATGGCCGTAAGTGTCATTTTCGGCGTTGCAGCGCTGACTGGCTGTACGGGTTCGGCGCATCTCACCAAGCTCGACGGTCAAGTTGCAAAAATGATGGAGCATCTGGGAACGCTAGATGGTCAAGTGGCATCCGCGCAGTCTACTGCAGATGAAGCACTTCGCATGGCGAAGGCCGCTGATCATATCGCTTTTCAAGCCAATCAGGCCGCAATGACCGCCGACGAATTGGCGCGAATGGCAATTGCTTGCTGTGATGCAAATTCTCATCGCCTCAACACGATGTTTCATAACGCACAGCAAAAGTAATACATAAGCTGTAAATATAAAGGGAAAAGAGCCTGTTTCAGGCTCTTTTTCTTTTTAAGGGCACGCAAAACGCCCAACCAAATCCTTCGCCGACTTGTGATCGGTGGTATCCATTTTGGATAGCCCTACACCCTCTGAATAGCCACGCTTAGGCTTTCACGACGCCCAGGCAACTGTCTCCTGCCGTTCGAAACTCGCTGGCGTCATTCAATTGCCGTCCCCGTTGTCTTAGTGCGGGAAAAGAACTTGTTTCAGGTTTTTCTGCTTAAGCCGTTGCGCAGATGCCTGGTAAGGCCTGCTACTGCCCGCCAACGGCGGAATACGTCTCTGGACCTGGTTTTGAAATAGCCTCACGGCCTCTGAAAGGATTCAATTTAGTTTTTCTCGATACCTGGCGGATGTGCCCCGCCGCTTGAAACTCAGTGGCGTAGTTCGATTTCAACTCCCACATAATTGCCAATCGCTTCATCCTTGCGGCGGCCCAGCGACCACTCCAGCGACCACTTGTCCGTGTCCGGCAGCAGATAGCGGATACCCAGTTTCGTCTCGTCCCATTCGCCCGAAGTCATGGCGGCTTCCGCAAACGGCATCCACACGCCTCGTCCCGTCGTCAAGCCAACGCCCCAGCCCACCGAGGTCGACAGCGACAATCCGCTCCACTGCTCTGAACCGGCCAGCGATCCCAGCTGCTCGTCTCCCCACAGCACCGACGAGTCGCTGACATCCTGGCCAATGCCGGAACGCACCTTCCATGACAAGCCGCGGCGGTCGGCCGCCGGCAACACCGCCGCCGTCAGACTCGCGCCCCATTCCTCATAGTCATTCTCACTATGTGCCGCCACCCAGTGACCCTCGACATCCCACTGCAGTCGCGAAGCTTCGTGGGCTCCACTGAGGCCGCCGCGCAACTCCAGACCCAGTCCTTCCGCCCCGTCGCCTCCGTCATAACGACCATAGACAGCCCCAAACGGCAAGATCGATCTGTCGCTCCAGTCGGGCTGTGCTTCAATGCCTGCCCGCACCTGCCACGCTTCTGTGCGCAAATCACTAATGGCTGACTCTTTCACCGTCTCATCCGTCTCCAGGCGCGCATAGCCGGCATCCATGACCAGCGACAACTTCATGTCGGACAACGGATCCAGTGACTCACGTCCGCCGACGGCGACCATCCAAAAGTCCACATCGCTCTCAATTGTCTGTCGATCATTCAGATCCGAAGTCAATTCCACATCGCCCTGTCCGACGCCCAGCATCGCCCAGGCCGACCCTCCCGAACTTGTCTGCAGACGCACATACGGGTGAATGCTGGTCAGCTCCATCTCCAATTCACCCTTTCTCACCGTCCCTTCGGCAGGCGCCATGCTGTACTCGGTTTCCGTATCCGTATAAGACAGGGCCACACCGGCCATCCAGTCCTCGCCAAAGAATCGATCGATTCCAAACCATGCCGAACGTATTTCGGTGTCGTATTCGGAGCCGCTACGATCCTTGTCTTCGATATCCAGATAACTGCCCCGCCCCCACAGCGTCCAGCCGGATTCGTCATCCGTCTCGCCATCCAAAGCCAAGGTGAAGTGGCTGTCACGCAAGATATCCGACAAAGACGAGGAGGAATGATCCTGATTTTCCGAATCTGTTTCCATGGCGCGCAGCGCACCGGAAAGATCCATCTCCAGCTCCGTCTTCGGTTCCGCCTCAAATCGCTGCCCCAGCACTTCGCGGACCACCTTCAGGAAGCCGCGCGACAGATCCGCCAATACTTCCTCAACAGTCTTCTTCTCCTGTAGGTCTCCGTCCGAATCAGTCACGCCTGCGGTGACTGTGGCGGCGACTGATCCGTATTCAGTCGCTCCCGACGCTTCCAGTCTTATCGCCACCGATTCCCCTGCTCCGTCCGTATCTGCAACCGCGGAGACCGTTACCGTCTGCGTTGTCGCCCAACTGCGCGTTGTATAGGTCAACGCTGCCGGACTCGCCGTCACTGCGTCCGTGTCCCCACTCGTCACCGACACCGTCACCACCGCACTCGGCTGCGACGCCAATGCGACCGTGAAGGTCTTTGTTCCTTCAGCCTCGTCGCCCTCTATCAATGCCACACTCTGCGCGCTCAACGCCAACCCGATTGTCTCGTCATCGTCCACCGACACCGTCGCCGTCGTACCCACGCCGGCATAGTCGCCACCGCTGGCTGCCAGCGTCACCGACACCGTCTCATCCAGACCATCGTCATCGTCGATCGCCGTCGCTGTCACTGTCTGCGCCGTATCCCAAGCGTCTGTGCTGAACGTCAATGATTCCGGAGTTGCCGTCGCCGCGCCTGTATCGCTACTGCTCAACGACACCGTCACCGTCGCGCTCGGCTGCGATCCCAGCGCCACCGTGAACGTGCCGGTAGCGCCTTCAGTCACCGTCAATTCCGTCGAGCTCAAGTCCAGCTCGATGGCCTCGTCATCGTCCACCGTCACTGTTGCCGCGGCGAGTGTCCCGTCATAGTCGCCGCCGCGCGCCAACAGCGTCAGCGTCACCGACTCATCCGCCGCATCGTCATCCTCGACCGCGCTCGCCGTCACTGCCTGCGCCGTGGCCCAATTGCTCGTCGTATACGTCAGCGCCGCCGGACTCGTCGTCACCGCGCCCGTATCTGTGCTGGTCACCGACACCACCACCTCGGCGCTCGGCTGCGTCGCCAATGCCACCGTGAAGGTCCCGTCCGCGTCGCCTTCCGTCAACGCCACCGTCTCCGTGCTCAATGTCAATGCCACTGTGTCGTCATCTCTCACCGACACCGTCGCCGTGGCACTTAGATCGGCATAGTCGCCACCGCTGGCCACCAGCGTCACCGTCACTGCCTCATCCGATGCGTCGTCATCCTCCACTGCATTCGCCGTCACCGTCTGCGCTGTGGCCCAATTGCTCGTCGTATACGTCAGTGCCGCCGGAGTTGCCGTCACCGCACCCGTGTCTGCGCTCGTCACCGCCACCGTCACTGTCGCACTCGGCTGCGACGCCAACGTCACCGTGAAGGTTCCGCTCGCCCCTTCGTCCAGCGACAGCGTCGTCCGATTCAACGTCAATCCCGACGTCTCATCGTCGTTCACCGACACCGTCGCCGTCGCACTCACGTCGGCATAGCCGCCGCCTTCGGCCGCCAGCGTCACCGCCACCGTCTCATCCGAAGCGTCCGTGTCCTGCACCGCGCTTGCTCCCACACTCTGCGCCGTTGACCAGTTCGCCGTCGTGAACGTCAAAGCCGCCGGACTGACCGTTACCGCGCCTTCATCCGCACTCGCGACCGACACCGTCACCTCCGCATTCGGCTGCGTCGCCAGCGTCACCGAGAAGGTTCCGTTTCTCCCTTCATCCAACGCCAGCGTCGTTCGATTCAACGTCAATCCCACCGCGTCGTCATCGTCCACCGTCACCGTCACCGTGGCGCTTACGTCGGCATAGTCGCCGCCGCTGGCCGCCAGCGTCACCGTCACCGTCTCATCTGCCGCGTCGTCATCCTGCACCGCATTCGCCGTCACCGTCTGTGCCGTTGCCCAATTACTCGTCGTATACACCAACGATCTCGGGCTGACCGTCGCCGCAGGCGTATCGCTGCTGGTCACCGCCACCGTCACCGGCGCTGTCGGCTGCGTCGCCAACGCCACCGTGAACGTGTCGGCCGCGTCGCCTTCCGTCAATGCGATCGTCTCCGCACTCAATGCCAACCCGACCGTCTCGTCATCCTCCACCGTCACCGTCGCCTCAGCACGCACACTCGCATAGTCGCCGCCGCTGGCTGACAATCCCACGGTGACCGTCTCATCCGCCGCATCGTCATCCTCGACCGCACTCGCTGTCACCGTCTGCGCCGTGTTCCAATTCGTGGTCGTGTACGTCAGCGCCGTCGGACTCACCGTCACCGCGCCCGTATCCGTGCTCCTCATCGACACCGTCACCTCTGCACTCGGCTGTGTCGCCAACGCCACCGTGAACGTCCCGGTGGAGCCTTCCGCCACCGCCACACTCGCCGCGCTCAACGTCAATGCCACTGTGTCGTCATCCCTCACCGACACTGTCGCCGTGGCACTTAGATCGGCATAGTCGCCGCCTTCGGCCGCCAGTGTCACCGTCACCGCCTCGTCCGACGCATCGTCATCATCCACCGCACTCGCCGTCACCGTCTGCGCCGTGGCCCAATTGCTCGTCGTATACGTCAGCGCCGCCGGACTCGCCGTCGCCGCATCCGTATCCGAGCTCGTCACCGCCACCGTCACCGATGCCGTCGGCTGCGACGCCAGCACCACCGTGAAGGTCTCGGTCTCGCCGCCTTCCGTCAGTGACACATTCGTCGCGCTCAACGACAACCCGGTCGTCTCATCATCGTTCACCGATACCGTCGCCGTGGTGCTTATCCCGGCGTAGTCGCCGCCTTCAGCCGCCAGCGTCACCGCCACCGTCTCATCCGTCGCGTCCGTGTCCTCCACCGCGCTCACCGTCACCGTCTGATTCGTCGTCCAGTTCGATGTCGTGAACGTTAGCGCCGCCGGACTTGCCGTTACCGCGCCTTCATCCGCGCTCGTCGCCGACACCGTCACCGCCGCACTCGGCTGCGTCGCCAATCTCACCGTGAACGTCCCGACCCTTCCTTCGTCCAACGTCAGCGTCGTCCGATTCAACGTCAACCCTACTGTCTCATCGTCCGTCACCGTCACCGTCACCGTGGCGCTCACGTCAGCATAGTCGCCGCCACTGGCCGCCAGCGTCACCGTTACCGTCTCATCCGAAGCGTCGTCATCCCTCTCTGGCGCCACCGTCACCGTCTGCACCGTGTCCCAATCATTGGTCGTGAACGTCAGCACCGCCGGACTCGCCGTCGCCGCGCCCGTGTCGCTGCTGCTCACCGATACCGTCACTGAACCCGTCGGCTGCGTCGTCAACGCCACCGTGAACGTCCCGGACGCATCGCCTTCCGTCACCGCCACGCTCGTCGCACTCAACGCCAATCCGATTGTTTCGTCATCCTCCACCGTCACCGTCGCCTCGGCACGCACACTCGCATAATCGCCCCCGCCGGCTGACAATCCCACGGTGACCGTCTCATCCGCCGCATCGTCATCCTCGACCGCACTCGCCGTCACCGCCTGCGCCGTATTCCAATTCGTGGTCGTAAACGTCAGCACCGTCGGATTCACCGTCACCGCGCCCGTATCGCCGCTTCTCATCGACACCGTCACCTCGGCGCTCGGCTGCGTCGCCAACGCCACCGTGAACGTCCCGGTCGCGCCGCCTTCCGTCAAGGCCACCGGCGCCCCATCCAACGTCAATGCCACTGTGTCGTCATCCCTCACCGACACCGTTGCCGTGGCACTTAGATCAGCATAGTCGCCACCGCTGGCTGTCAGTGTCAGCGTCACCGCCTCATCCGATGCGTCGTCATCATCCACCGCACTCGCCGTCACCGTCTGCGCCGTGGCCCAATTGCTCGTCGTATACGTCAGCGTCGCCGGAGTCGCCGTCGCCGCACCCACATCGCTGCTGGTCACCGCCACCGTCACCGATGCCGTCGGCTGCGACGCCAGCACCACCGTGAACGACTCGGTCTCGCCGCCTTCCGTCAGCGACACGCTCGTCGCGCTCAACGTCAATCCCGTCGTCTCGTCATCGTTGACCGACACCGTCGCCGTCGCACTCACGTCGGCGTAGTCGCCGCCCTCGGCCATCAGCGTCACCGCCACCGTCTCATCCGCCGCATCGTCATCGGCTACCGCCTCTACTCTCACCGTCTGTACCGTTGACCAGTTCGATGTCGTATACGTCAGCGCCGCCGGACTTGCCGTCACCGCGCCTTCATCGCTGCTGGTCACCGACACCGTCACTGCCGCACTCGGCTGCGTCGCCAATGTCACCGCGAAGCTCTCGTATCTCCCTTCGCTGATTTCCCGCGTCGTCGGACTCAACGTCAATCCCACCGCATCGTCATCGTCCACCGACACCGTCACCGTGGCGCTCACGCCGGCATAGTCGCCGCCGCTGGCTGCCAGTGTCACCACCGCCGTCTCATCCGAAGCGTCATCATCCTGCGCCGCGTTCGCCGCCACCGTCTGCGCCGTCGACCAGTTCGCTGTCGTGAATGTCAACGCCGCCGGGTCCACCGTCGCCGCACCCGTGTCCGCGCTCGTCACCGCCACCGTCACCGTCGCGCTCGGCTGTGACCCCAATGCCAGTGTGAAGGTCCCGGTCGCGCCGCCTTCCGTCAACTCCACGTTCGTCGCACTCAATGCCAACCCGATCGCCTCATCATCGTCCACCGTCACCGTCGCCGTGGCGCTCACGCCCGCATAGTCGGCGCCGCTGGCCGCCAGCGTCACCGCCACCGTCTCATCGGCCGCATTGTCATCGTCGACCGCACTCGCCGTCACCGTCTGCGCCGTGTTCCAATCACTCGTCGTAAACGTCAGCGCTGCCGGATTTGTCATCACCGCCCCTTCATCCGCACTCGCCACCGACACCGTCACCGCTGCCGTCGGCTGTGTCGCCAACGCCACCGTGAACGTCCCCGTCTCACCCCCTTCGCTCAGCGTCACACTCTGTGTGCTCAATGCCAGCCCCACCGTGTCGTCATCCGTGACCGTCACCGCCACTGACGCGCTGACGTCAGCATAGTCACCACCGCTGGCCGTCAATGTCACCGCCACCGTTTCATCCGTCGCATCGTCATCGTCGACCGCACTCGCCGTCACTGTCTGTGCCGCGCTCCAATTCGCCGTCGTGAACGTCAATGATTCCGGAGCTGCCGTCGCCGCGTCCGTATCGCTATTCGTCAACGTCAACGTCACCTCTGCCGCCGGCTGTGTCGCCAACGCCACCGTGAACGCCTCCGTCTCGCCGCCTTCGGTCAACGCAATCGTCGTCGCGCTCAGTGTCAGCCCCACCGTCTCGTCATCCGTGACCGTCACCGTCACCGACGCGCTCACATCGGCATAGTCGCCACCGCTGGTCGTCAGCGTCAACGCCACCGTTTCATCCGTCGCATCGTCATCGTCAGCCGCGCTCGCCGTCACCGTCTGCGCCGTCTCCCAGTTATCCGTCGTGAACGTCAGTGCCGCCGGGCTCGCCGTCACCGCGCCTTCATCTGCGCTCGCCACTGACACCGACACCGCCGCACTGGGCTGTGAAGTCAACGCCACCGTAAACGTCTCCGTTTCACCGCCTTCGGTCAGCGCCACGCTCGTCGCACTCAATGCCAACCCAATCGTTTCGTCATCGTCCACTGTCACCGTCACCGTGGTGCTTACGTCGGCATAGTCCCCACCACTCGCTGCCAACGTCACCGTCGTCGTCTCATCCGTCGCGTCGTCATCGTCCACCGCGCTCGCCGTCACCGTCTGCGCCGTCGACCAGTTCTCGGCCGTGAACGTCAATGATCCTGGAGTCACCGACACCGCGGCCGTGTCCGCGCTCGTCACCGCTATCGTCACTGCTGCAATCGGCTGTGATCCGAGTGCCACCGTGAAGGTCTCGGTCGCGCCGCCTTCCGTCAATTCCATCGTGGCTGCACTCAACGCCAACCCGATTGTTTCGTCATCGTCCACCGTCACCGACGCCGTGGCGCTCACACCAGCATAGTCGCCACCACTGGCCGCCAGCGTCACTGCCACCGTTTCATCCGCCGCATCGTCGTCGTCGACTGCGCTCGCCGTCACCGTCTGCGCCGTATTCCAATCGCTTGTCGTGAACGTCAATGATGCCGGACTTGCCGTCACCGCCCCTTCATCCGCACTCGACATCGACACCGTCACCGCCGCCATTGGCTGCGTCACCAACGCCACCGTGAACGTCTCCGTTTCACTGCCTTCCACCAGCGCCACTGTGGTCGCGCTCAATACCAACCCGACCGTGTCGTCATCTTCCACCGTCACCGTCACTGACGCACTCACGTCGGCATAATCGCCACCGCTGGCCGCCAGTGTTACCGTTACCGTCTCATCGCTCGCATCGTCATCGTCGACCGCACTCGCCGTCACCGTCTGCGCCGCGTTCCAATTCTCCGCCGTGAACGTCAATGACCCCGGAGTTGCCGTCGCCGCCCCCGTATCGCCATTCGTCAGTGCCACCGTCACTCCCGCCGTCGGCTGCGTCGCCAACGCCACCGTGAACGTCTCCGTCTCGCCGCCTTCGCTCAATGCTATCGTCGTCGCGCTCAACGTCAACTCCACCGTCTCGTCATCTTCCACCATCACCGTCACCGACGCGCTCACGTCGGCATAATTGCCACCGCTGGCCGTTAGTGTCAGTGTCACCGTTTCATCCGTCGCATCGTCATCGTCGACCGCACTCGCCGTCACCGTCTGCACCGTCGCCCAGTTCTCGGTCGTGAATATCAATGACCCCGGGGTGACCGCCGCCGCGCCCGTGTCCGCACTCGTCACTGAGACCGTGACCACTCCCGTTGGCGCCTGCGACAACCTTACCGTGAATGTTTCTGTCTCACCCCCTTCGGCCAGAGCCACCGCCGTCGCGCTCAATGCCAATGATGCGGCTTCGTCATCCGCCACCGTTACCGTCGCCGTCGCGCCCACATCAGCATAGTCGCCACCGCTGGCTGCCAACGTCAGCGTCACTGACTCATCGGTCGCATCGTCATCCGACACCGCTGCCACCGTCACCGTCTGTACCGTGTCCCAATTCCCCGTCAAGAATGTCAACGATTCCGGAGTGACCGTCACCGCATCCGTATCTGCGCTTGTCACCGACACCGTCACCGCTGCCGTCGGCTGCGACCCCAGCACTACCGTGAACGTTCCGGCCGCATCACCCTCGATCAATGCCACCCGTGTCGCGCTCAACGCCAGTCCGATTGTTTCGTCATCCTCCACCGTCACCGTGGCCGTGGTGCTCACGTCCGCATAGTCGCCACCTCCGGCCGTCAGTGTCACCGTCACCGTCTCATCCGCCGCGTCTCCATCGGCCACCGCGCTCGCCGTCACCGTCTGCGCCGCCGACCAACTCGCTGTTGCGAACGTCAACGCTGTCGGGGCCACCGTCGCCGCGCCCGTATCCGCATTCGTCACCGACACCGTTACCGTCGCCGTCGGCTGCGTCGCCAACGCCACCGTGAATGTCTCCATCTCGCCGCCTTCCACCAGCGCCACTGTGGTCGCGCTCAATACCAGCCCGACCGTGTCGTCATCGTCCACCGTCACCGTCGCCGTGGCGCTCACGTCGGCATAGTCACCGCCCTCGGCCGCCAAGGTTATCGTCACGGTCTCATCCGTCGCATCGTCATCGTCGACTGCGCTCGTTGTCACTGTCTGCGCCGCGTTCCAATTCTTCGTTGTGAACGTCAATGATTCCGGAGTCGCTGTCGCCGCCCCTTCATCCGCACTCGTCACCGACACCGTCACCGCGGCCGACGGCTGCGTCGCCAACGCCACCGTGAAAGTCTCCGTCTCACTGCCTTCCGTCAGCGCCACTGTCTCCGCGCTCAACACCAATCCAACCGTCTCGTCATCGTCCACCGTTACCGTCGCCGTGGCGCTCACATCGGCGTAGTCGCCACCTTCGGCCGCCAGCGTCACCGTCACCGTCTCATCCGATGCATCTCCATCGTCCACTGCGCTCGCCGTCACCGTCTGCGCCGTTGACCAATTCGTCGTCGTGAACGTCAGCGCCGCCGGGGCCACCGTCGCCGCGCCTTCATCCGTGCTCGTCACCGACACCGTCACCGCTGCCGTCGGCTGCGACCTCAGCGCCACCGTGAATGTTTCCGCTGCACCGCCTTCCGTCAGCGTCACTGTCGTTGCACTCAACGCCAACTCCACCGCCTCGTCATCGTCCACCGTCACCGTCACCGTGGCGCTCGCATCGGCATAATCGCCGCCTTCGGCCGTCAGCGTCACCGCGACCGTCTCGTCGACCGCATCGTCATCGTCGACCGCGCTCGTCGTCACCGTCTGCACCGTGTTCCAATTCGCCGTCGTGAACGTCAGTGATCCCGGAGTTGCTGTCGCCGCATCCGTATCTGCGCTTGCCACCGACACCGACACCGCTGTACTCGGCTGCGACGTCAACGCCACCGTGAATCTCTCCGTCTCGCCGCCTTCCGTCAGCGCCACCGTGGTCGCACTCAACGCCAACCCGATTGCCTCGTCATCCTCCACCGTCACCGTCACCGTCGCACTCACATCCGCATAGTCGCCGCCCTCGGCCGCCAGCGTCACCGCTACGGTCTCATCCGTCGCATCGTCATCGTCGACCGCACTCGCCGTCACCGTCTGTGCCGTGTTCCAATTCGCCGTCGTGAACGTCAGTGATTCCGGAGTTGCCGTCGCCGCGTCCGTATCTGCGCTCGCCACCGACACCGTCACCTCCGCCGTTGGCTGCGATGTCAACGCCACTGTGAAGGTCTCCGTCTGACCGCCTTCGTTCAGTGCCACCGTCGTTGCACTCAGCGCCAATCCCACTGTCTCGTCATCCGTTATCGTCACCGTTACTGATGCGCTGACGTCAGCATAGTCACCACCGCTGGCCGTCAGTGCTACCGTTACGGTTTCATCCGTCGCATCGTCATCGTCGACCGCGCTCGCCGTCACCGTCTGTGCCGTGTTCCAGTTCTCCGCCGTGAACGTCAATGATTCCGGAGTCGCTGTCGCTGCCGCTTCATCCGCACTCGTCACCGACACCGTCACCGCGGCCGACGGCTGCGTCGCCAACGCCACCGTGAAAGTCTCCGTCTCACTGCCTTCCGTCAGCGCCACTGTCTCCGCGCTCAACACCAATCCAACCGTCTCGTCATCGTCCACCGTTACCGTCGCCGTGGCGCTCACGTCGGCATAGTCGCCACCGCTGGCCGTCAGTGTCACCGTCACCGTTTCATCCGTCGCATCGTCATCGGCAACCGCGCTCGCCGTCACCGTCTGTACCGTGTTCCAATTCGCTGTCGTGAACGTCAACGATTCCGGACTGACCGTCGCCGCACTTTCATCTGCACTCGTCAGCGCCACTGTCACCGAGTCCGTCGGCGTCCGTGACAGTCTTACCGTAAAGGTCTCCGTCTCGCCGCCTTCGGTCAATGCCACCGTGGCCGCACTCAGCGCCAATCCCGCCACATCGTCATCCGCGACCGTCACCGTCGCCGTCGCGCTCACATCGGCATAGTCGCCACCTTCAGCTGCCAGTGTCACCGAAACCGTCTCATCCAGGCCATCGTCATCCTCCACCGGACTCGCGGTCACGGTCTGTGCCGTCGACCAGTTGGTCGTCGTATACGTCAACGTCCCTGGAGTGACTGTCGCCGCATCCGTATCTGTGCTCGTCACCGATACCGTCACCACCGCACTCGGCTGCGAGGTCAATGCCGCCGTGAAGGTCTTGGCCTCACCTCCCTCCATCAATGCCACCGTAGCCGGGCTCAATGTCAATCCAATCGTCTCGTCATCGTTCACCGTCACCGTGGCCGTGGCGCTCACACCCACATAGTCGCCGCCCTCGGCCGCCAGCGTCACCGTCACGGTCTCATCTGCCGCATCATCATCGTCGACCGCGCTCGCCGTCACCGTCTGCGTCGTCGACCAGTTGGCGGTCGTATACGTCAGTGCCGCCGGACTCACTGTCGCCGCGCCCATTTCCCCACTTGTCACCGACACCGTTACTGTTGCACTCGGCTGCGAGGTCAATGCCACCGTGAAGGTTCCCGCCGTGTCGCCTTCGGTCAACGCCACTGTGGTCGCACTCAGCATCAATCCGACCGTCTCGTCATCGTCCACCGTCACCGTCACCGCGCCGGTCACCTCTCCGTACTCTTGCGCTCCGGATGCCGCCAACGACACCACCACCGTCTCATCCGTCGCATTATCATCGCTGACTGCGCTCGCCGTCACCATTTGCTCCGTATCCCAGTTCTCCGTCGTGAACGTCAATGATTCCGGGGTTACCGTCGCCGCATCCGTATCCGCGCTTGTTACCGACACCGTCACCGCCGCGCTCGGCTGCACCGCCAGCGCCACCGTAAACGTCTCCGTCTCGCCGCCTTCGTCCAGAGCCACTGTCGTCGCACTCAACGTCAACCCGACCGTCTCGTCATCCTCCACCGTCACCGCCACCGCTTCGGCCACCTCTCCATATTCCGTCGCTCCCGATGCCACTAACGACACCGTCGTCGTCTCGTCCAACCCGTCCGCATCGTCCACCGCCGTGACTGTGACCGTCTGCCAGGTATTCCAGTCTGCGGTTGTATAGGTCAACGATTCCGGACTTGTCGTCGCCACGTCCGCGTCGCCGCTCCCCACTGTCACCGTCACCGAATCCGACGGCACCCGCGACAATCTCACCGTAAACGTCTCTGCCGTACCGCCTTCCGTTACCGTCACGCTCTGCGCACTCAATGCCAACGCGGCGGCCTCGTCATCCGCCACGGTTACCGTCGCCGTGGCGCTTGCATCGGCATAGTCGCCGCCGCTGGCTGCCAAGGTCACCATCACCGTTTCATTTGCCGCATCGTCATCATCCACCGCCGACAGTGTCACCGTCTGCGCCGTATTCCAATTCGCGGTCGTATACGTCAACGACCCCGGAGTCACCGTCGCCGCACCCGTATCCATGCTCGTCACCGCTACCGTTACCGCCGCGCTCGGCTGCGACGTCAGCGCCACCGTGAACGTTTCCATCGCGCCGCCTTCCGTCAATCCTGCCGTTGTCGCACTCAGCGCCAATCCGACGGTCTCGTCGTCGTCCACCGTTACCGTTACCGTCGCACTCACATCCGCATAGTCGCCGCCGCTCGCGGTCAGTGTCACCGCCACGGTCTCATCCGTCGCATCGTCATCGTCGACCGCATTCGCCGTCACCGTCTGCGCCGTGCTCCAATTTTCCGTCGTGAATGTCAGTGATCCCGGAGTGGCCGTCGCCGCATCGGTATCCGCGCTTCCCACCGACACCGTTACCGCCGCACTCGGCTGCGAGGTCAATGCCACCGTGAAGGTTCCCGCCTCGCCACCTTCCGTCAGCGCCACCGTGGTCGCGCTCAATGTCAACCCGACCGTTTCATCGTCACCCACCGTCACCGTCGCCGTCGCACTCACCCCGACATAGTCGCCGCCTTCGGCCGCCAGCGTCACTGTCACGGTCTCATCTATCGCATCCGCGTCACTCACAGGAGTCGCCGTCACCGTCTGCGCCGTGCCCCAATTGCTGGTCGTGAACGTCAGTGCTCCCGGACTCACCGTCGCTGCACCCGTATCGCCACTCGTCACCGACACCGTCACCGCTTCCGTCGGCACATGCGACAGCGCCACCGTAAAGGTCCCGGTCGTCCCTTCTTCCGTCAACGCCACCCGCGTCGCACTCAGCGCCAACGAGACCGTCTCGTCATCCTCCACCGTCACCGCGACCGTGCCCGAGACGTCTTTGTATTCCGTCTCCCCCGATGCCGCCAGCGTGACCGTGACCATCTCATCTCCCGCATCCGTATCCTGAACTCCCACCACCGTGACGGTCTGCGCGGTATCCCAATTGCCGGCGCCAAATGACAGACTGACCGGCCACACGGTGGCCGCATCCGCATCCCCGCTCGACACCTCCACCGTCACCGCTGCGCTCGGCACGTGCGAGAGCTGCACCGTAAAGTTCTTTGCTGCGCCTTCCTCCAGCGTCAGACTGTTCGGATCCAATGTCAGCGCCGCGGTATCGTCATCCGCCACCGTTATCGTCAGGGTCGCGCCCACACCGTCATAACCCTCGTCCGCCGCGCTCAGCGACAGCGTCACCGTCTCATCGACCACATCGCCGTCCTGAACCCCGGAAACCGTCACGGTTTGCGGAGTTGCGGAATTCGCCGCCGTAAAGATCAAACTCTGCGGCGCCACTGTGGCGGCTGCGGAGTCGGCACTCTGCAGCGAGACCGTCACGGCCGTCAGCGGCGGATGCGACAAGGCGACAGTGAACTCTCCCGTGCCGCCTTCCTGTACCGACAGGCTCTGCGCCGGATTCAGCATCAACGTAGCCGTGTCGTCATCGTCCACCATCAAGGCAACGGTGGCATCAAGGCCGTCATAGCCGCCGCCGGTCGCCTCCAGCGATACGGAGACCGCTTCATCCGCCGCATCCGCATCAGCCACCGCCGTCGCCGTCACCGTCTGCGCCGTCGCCCAGTCCGTCGTCGTGAAGGTCAAGGCCCCGGGGCTGACCGTCGCCGCGCCGGTGTCGTCGCTCACCCCCGTCACCGTCACTGACCCCGTCGGCAGGTGCGCCAGTTTCACCGTAAACGTTTGCGCCTCGCCTTCTTCCGTCAGCGACAGCGTGGTTGCACTCACGTCCAGCGATGCATCCGTGCGGTCCTCCACGATGACCGGCAACGAGACCGATACATTCGCATATCCGATCGCCCCTGTCCCCGAGGTGGTCAAGGTGATCTCCATCGCTTCATCGACCGCATTCTGATCTTCCACCGTCGTCACCGTCACCGTCTGTCCCGTATTCCAGTTCGCCGTCGTAAATGTCAGCGCCCCGGTGCTCACAGTCGCCGTGTCGGTGTCGCTGCTCACCACCGTCACCGTCACTGCGGCCAATGGCGGATGCGACAAGGCGGCGGTGAAGCTTTCCGCGTAGCCTTCCAGAATCGACAAACTCACCGGAATCAGCGTCAGCGACGCCGTCTCGTCATCACTCACGCTCACCGCCACCGACCCGCTCACCGATCCGTATTCGGTCGCCCCCGACGCCGCCAAGGACACCGTCACCGCTTCATCCGCGGCATCCGCATCGCTCACCGCCGCCACCGTCACCGTTTGCGCCGTCTCCCAGTCCGTGCTCGTAAACGTCAGCGCCGCCGGACTCGCCGTCGCCGCGCCCGTGTCTCCACTGGTCATCGACACCACCACCGTGGCCGTCGGCCCATGGGACAGGCGCACCGTAAACGTTCCCGACTCGTCGTCCTCCGTCAGCGCCATCGTCGTCGCACTCAGCATCAATGCCGCCGTCTCGTCGTCGGTCACAGTCGTGGCCAAGGTCGCCGTCGTCGTCGCATACTCACTGGCCCCGGCCGCGGCCAGCGTGATCGTCGTCGAATCCGCCGCCGCATCCGCGTCCTGCAGACCGCTCACCGTAATGGTCTGGGCCGTATCCCAGTTGTCCGTGGTGAAGGCCAGACTCGCCGGACTCACCGTCGCCACCGCCGAGTCGCCGCTCGCTACCACCACCGAAACCGCATCCGATGGCTGATACGACAAGGCCACCGTAAACGTCTGCGTCGCTCCTTCCTCCACCGTCACACTGCTCGAACCCAGGGTCAGCGTCGCGGTTTCGTTATCCTCCACCGTCACCGTGGCCCGCGCCGTGCCGTAGCCGCTGTCGCCCGCATCCAACGTTATCGACACCCTCTCATCCAGTACATCCGTGTCCTCCTCCGCCGATAGCGTCACGGTCTTCGCGGTACTCCAGTCCGTCGCCGTAAACATCAAGACCCCCGGACTGACCGTCACCGCGCCGGTATCGTCACTGCTGACGGTCACGGCGACATCCCCGGACGGCACTTGCGACAACGCCACGGTCATCCGACCGCTGCTTCCTTCCGTGAGCGACAAGTTGGCCGTCGACAGCGTCAATCCCTGGGCGTCATCATCATCCACCGTGACCGCGATTGAGGCGGTTGCGGATGCATATTCCGCGGCTCCCGAGGCGGACAGCGACACCGTCGTCGAATCGTCGGTGGTATTGGAATCCTGCGGGCCGCTCACGGTCACCGTCTGCGTCGTCGCCCAATCGGAAGCCGTGTACGTGAGCGTCGTCGGTGAGACTCCGGCGATCGCGGTATCGTCGCTGGACACAGCCACCGTCACCGTCCCCGACGGCGCATGCGACAACTTGACCGTCAACCGGCTGGAAGCCCCTTCCGGTGCGGTCAACTCGGTGCTCGACACCACCAGCGCCGCCGTCTCGTCGTCGTCCACGGTCACGGTCACCGTGCCCGACAGGTTCGCGTATTCCGCCGCCCCCGAGGCCGTCAAAGTGATTTCCGCGGCCTCATCCGCGGCATCCACATCGTCCGGCGTCGTCACCGTCACTGTTTGCGGGAGCCAGTTGTTCGAGGGCGGGAAAGTCAGGCTTGCCGGCGTCGCCATGACCGCCGCGGGATCGCTGCTCGCCACTGCCACCACCACGGTCGCCGATGCTCCCGGATCATCCGACAACGCCACCGTGAAGGTTTTCGCGGCGCCTCCTTCGACCAGCGACACGCTGCCCGGGGTCGGCGTCATCGAGGCCGTCTCGTTATCGTCCACCGTCACGTTCAACAACACAGCCACGCCGCGATACTCCTCTGCCCCCGACAGCGTCAGGAGAATGCCGATCTTCTCGTTGGTCGCGTTGTCCTCTTCGACTGCATGCACCGTAACGGACTGGGATACGTTCCAGTTCGCCGGGGTGAAGGTGAGCGTCAGCGGAGTGATATTTAATGTGCCGAAAGCAAAGTTGCGAATGTTCACGGTCACGGCGGCCGACGGCAGATGCGACAACTGCATTGTCACCGTTTCTCTTTCACCTTCCTCCAGCGCCAGGTCGGTGGCGCTCAGCGTCAGCGAGGCCTGATCATCATCCGTCGCCGTCACTGCCACCGAGCCGGTCACGCCCGCATACTCCGCCGCCCCGGAGGCCGTCAGCGTCAACGTCGCCGAATCCTCCACCACATTGTCGTCCTGCGGGGCGCTCGCCGTTACCGTCTGCGCCATCGCCCAGTTGGCCGTCGTATACGTCAATGCCGTCGGCAGCACCGTCGCCGCATCCGTATCGCCACTGGCCACCGCCACCGTCACCGCTGCCGACGGCGCGTGCGACAACGCCACCGCGAAGGTGCCGGATTCGCCTTCCGCCACACTCAGCGACGATGTCGAGATTGTCAAACTCGTCGCCTCGTTGTCGTCCACGGCGACCGCCACCGTGTCCGTCACTGTCGCGTATTCCGCCGCCCCCGAGGCCGTCAGCGACACCGACACCGATTCATTCCACGCATCCGCATCCTGCTGAGCGCTGACCGTCACCGTCTGAGCCGTCGCCCAATTGGCCGTTGTATACGTCAATGCCGCCGGCAGCACCGTCGCCGCATCCGTATCGCCGCTGGCCACCGCCACCGTCACCGAGGCCGACGGCGCATGCGACAACGCCACCGTGAACGTCCCACTTGCCCCTTCGATCACCTCGACCTGCTCGGCATCGGACAGCCCGCCCACCGTGAAGCTGGCCGTCTCGTCATCGGCCACGGTGATCGCGACCGTGGCGGTCGGATCCCTGACGTAGAGCGGCAAGGCGGCTGAGGCCTGAAGCGACACCGTCGTCGTGGCCGGCGCCGCATCGGCGTCCGAGACGCCGCTGACGGTCACCGTCTGCTCCACGCTCCAGTTGGATGCCGTGAAATTCAACACGGTCGGACTGACCGTCGCCACCGACGGCGCATCGCTGGTAACAGCGACCGTCACAGCAGCTCCCGGGTCGGTGCCGATGCCTACCGTAAAGATGCTGCTCCCATCCTCGGGGACCGTGAGCGGCCCGAGACGGCCGGCCAATCCATGCAAGAGATAGGCTCTCACCTGCGAAGCCGTGCCCGGACCGTTGGCATTGACCGCCCGAATCTGGAATGCATAGGTGGTGGTCGCCTTAAGACCGGACACTGTGTGCTCGATTGTATTTGCTCCGCTACCGGCGATGTTCTGCCACAACCCGCTGTCCGAATCCATAAAGCGCTCGCCTTCCTTGTAACGCACCTGATAGTGCGTGATGCTGGCATCGTTGGGGTCCACCCACCGCAGGTTCGCCGAAATATCGGTGGTCGAAAATGCCGCAAATTGGTACGGCTCGCCGGGCACCGCCACCGGCGTGGCAGTGCGGGTCACCGATGCCGCGCCATTGCCGCTGGCGTTGACCGCCCGGATCTGGAAGACATATTCCGTCCCGCCGGTCAGACCGGTGGACGTATAACCGGTCGTGTTCGCCCCGCTGCCAGCAATGTCGCGCCACAGATCGTCCGTCTCTTCAAAACCGGAGCCGATCTTCTCGCGCACCTGGTATTTCGTGATGCTGGAATCCTGCGGATTCGTCCAACTCAACAGTACCGACCCCGCTTGTGCAGTTGCCTGGAATCCGCTCGGCTGCGACGGTCGCAACGGTTGCGCATAGGTGGCCCCGGCCTGAACGGCCGCATTGCCGTTGCCCGCCGCATCCTCGGCGGCATCGGCCGCCACCGAGATGCTGAAGGCGCCGACCGCACTGGGGGTCACCTGCGCCGTCCACACCGTGCCCGCAGTGGTGTTGGCAAAATTCGACACAACAGCATTGCTCGCCGTGATCTCGCTTTCGAGGAATCCCGACACCGCCTCGCTGAAGGTGAAGGTCGCCGTCGTCGGCCCGTGAACCACTCCGCTGATTCCACTGAGGGTCAGCGTCGGCGCGGTGTTGTCCACCGTATAGGTGTTCTCCTGCGTGCCGGTCGGAGTGGTGTCGGTCAACGCCGTCCCGCCCAGGTCGGTGATGTTTTGGGTGTCCGCAAAATCCAGCGTCACCGTCGCGTTCAGTGTCGCCAGGTCCCCGCCGGAAGCCGTGACGTCATACAGGGACGCCGAGTCTCCCACCGCCGCCACCGACAGCGTCGCACTCGTCCCACTCAGCGTGAAGTCGGGCGCATCCACGGCGCTGACGTCTTCGGAGAAGGTCACCCGCCAGGTCAGACTGTCCGCCGACGTCGACGCATCGGACGGGGTCTGCCGCACCATCGATGTGACCTGCGGCGCGGTGCGATCGACCACCGTCACGCCGAAAGAGGCGGTCGTCGTCTCCAAGCTGTTGGTCACCTCCACCGTCATCGTCGCGGTCCCCACCGCCACGCCGGTGACCTCCACCCGGAAGGTGCGCTCCGACCCCTCCGGCGACAGATCCGTCACCGAGAGACTCGCCACCGAACTGTCACTGCTGGAGACGCTCGGGGTGGAAATATTTCTCTGCGAATTGTCCGACTTGGCGGTGGCCTGGGTCGTTTTCACCATCTGCCCTGCCGCCACTGTCAGATCGGTAAACATCTGCTCGAAAACCAACCCCTGCACCGTCACCTCAAAAGTGTCGGAAACCGTGCCGCCCCGACCGTCGGCGGCGGTTACGGTCACGGTGACCGTCCCTTTTGTCACGCCCGCAACACTCACGACGCCCAATGTCTCCGCCACCGTCGCGACCCCCGAATTGCTTGAGGACACCTGGTAGTTCAGCAGATCCCCGTCCGCATCGGCAAACACTTCCTTGCCCTTCTCAGCCAAGGCGATGCCCCTGGTTTGACCGACCCCTACCTGGCGGTCCGCCAGGGCCCGCGCCACGGTCGGCGCCGTATTGACGGTCACCGTAAAGGTCTCGCTCGCGGTTGCCGCATAGGAGTCCGTCGCGGTGACGGTAATCGTCGCCGTCCCGCCGGCCACCGCCGCCACCGAAATCGTTTGCGTTTGCGCATTCAGGGTGGCCGTGGCCGCCGCGGTGTCGCTGCTGGCCACCTGATACTGCAGGGGGTCGCCATCGCCGTCGGTGAACACTTCCAGACCACTGGCTTCCAGAGCAATGGTTTGCGTGTCGCCGACTTGAAGGAGAAGGTCAGCCAAAGGCCGCGCCACCGTCGGCGCCACATTGGTGTTGTCCAGCACGAACGTCGGCTGCGAAGTCCCGCTCGGCACCGTGCTGCCCAGCGCATTGCCTGCCAGATCCGGAATCGTCGCATTCTCGGCGAACCCGAGGGTGACCTCGCCGTCCAGATCCGCCAAATCCCCATCTTTGGCAGTCACGTCATACACCGACGCGGAAGTGCCCACGGCAGCCACCGACAGGACGGCCGTCGTGCCGGTCAAGGTGAAGTCTGCCGACGCCACATCGGTGACCTCCTCCGAGAACGTCACTCGCCAGGTGAGTTGATCCTGATTAGTGACTTCCTCCGTCGGCGACTGGCGCACGATGGATACCACATGGGCGGAGGTCACGTCATAACGCCCCGTCGCTTCCTCGGACGCCAGATTCCGGTTGTCGTCACCGTCAAACGCAATACGGGCGGCAATCGAGACCGTGTATGTCCCTTCGTTCTGCGGCGAGAGCGTCGCGGTGTACATTGTCGCGTACACCTCCCCATTTACCACCTCCGAATCCAAAACCGTGAAGTTCGACACGCTGAGGTTGGTGGTGTCGATGCCGTCCTGCGAAAACCCCCGCACCGGCTCCGAGAAGGTGAACGTCGCCGTGAAAGCCGCGTTGGTACTCGCCGGCACGCCGCTGATCGTTACCGTCGGGCTCGACTCAACCGCCATGCCGGTCTGGGTCTCTGCGGCCGTGTTGTCGTTGCCGGCCAGGTCTCGAACCGCGCCTGCACCGAGAGAAACCTCATACGCCTGACCTTCCGTCGTCGGGGTCACCCGCGCACGGTAGGTCAACCCGTCCACGATGACCTGGAAATTCGAAACGGTGCCATTCACCACCGCAAAATCCTCCAGACCCATCCCCTGCACTTTCTCCGAGAAGGTCGCCGTCACCGGGAAGGGACTAAGGGTTTCGGGAAGAACACCGCTGATTTCCACCGTCGGGCGGGTAGGATCGTAGACGCCGGTCTCTTCCGTCGAGGCGTTGTTGGGGGTCGGCTCCAGATCCTCGTCGGACGCCGCGCCCGCCGGCACCGATACCTTGAATTCCCCTTCCTGCACCGGCGTAATGCGCGCGCTGTAGGTGGCCCCGGAGCCTTCAAGATGCGATGCGATGCCGTTCTCCAGCGCAATGTCGTCCAGCGTGAAGCCGGAGACCGGCTCCGAGAACGTAAACGTCGCCGTAAACGCATCCTTGGTCAGACTCGGCACCCCTCCGACGGCGACCGTCACATTGCCGGTGTCGATGTACGATGTTGTCGAACTGGCGGCGACGGTATTCCCAAAACCCACCGCATCGGTCACGCTATCGGCCGGCACCCTGATTCTCAAAATGCCTGAGACTGGCGGGACAATTCGGGCCGTATAAACCGTGCTTGAGACGGCGACAAAATCCTCCACCGTTACCGCCTCATTCCCGGAGGAGGATATCAACTCAATGTCGCTGGGCTCAAAACCCGTCACCGGCTCACTGAAGGTGAACGTAACCGTCGGCGGGCTGTAGATACTGCCGTCCAGGCCGGTAATCGCCAAAGTGGGTCTTACGGAATCACGCACCCCCTCGGCACGGAAAGCCCGGTTCTCGTTGCCGGCCGCATCGATTAGAGTCCCCGCCCCGATCTCAATGCTGTAGGGGCCCTCCTGTGGCGGGAATATACTTATTCGGTTGCTGTTCGATCCATCGAAACCGATCAACTCCAAATTGTTCAGTATCACAACAGGATTCAGGGTACTCGTGTTCCCCGACGAAAGCTGCAAATTGAAGCCCGGTACGCTTTCCGTAAAGTTGAACGTTACATTAAATGACGTCGCTGCCTCCGTTGTCCCACTGCGCCACGGGAAAAAGCCGGCCAGTGACACTCCCGGACGCGAGATGTCGTAGCGGCTGCTCGCCTGCGCGGGGAAATTGCCCAAGCCGTCTTCATCCAGCGCCACATCCTCCGCTACCGACACACTGAACATCCCTTCCGTAGTCGGAGTCACCCGCGCGGTATAGGCCGCCCCGGTCCCCGTGAATTGGGAAATCGTCGCATTGACGACCACCAGGTCCTCCGCCGTGAAACCGGTCACCGCCTCGGAAAAGGTGAACGTGGCCCGCACGGGCGCATTGGTGGCCGCCGGAACTCCGCTGATCGTCAACTGCGGATAGGCGTCATCGTAAATAGTGCTGGCGCTGCCGCTCAGAGTGTCATTGCCCGCCGCATCCGTCGCCACTCCGGCAACGGCGCCCATCCGGACGATGCCTGACTGACCCGGCACAATCTTCAGCGTATACACCTGGGTGCTGACGGCCTCAAAATCAGAAACCGAGCCGATGTTGGTATGAATGGAGGTCGCATCCGCCTGCGTGAACCCGCTCACCGGTTCCGAAAACGTATACGTCGCCGTAAACGGCCCATTGACCTTGCTCGGCGCACTGACCGTCAATGTCGGTCCGGTCCGATCCAGCACATAGGTGTTCTCACCGTCGGTGGGGATGTCCGCCACCAGGGCATTGCCATGCGCATCGGCGATATCCGAATCGGCCGCAAATCCCAGCGTGACCGTCCCTTCATAAGTCGCCAGATTGCCTCCCGAAACTGCCACCGTCACCGTGTCGCCCGAGGACCCGACCGTCGGCGTCAGAGTTACCCCCACCGGGCCGCTCAGGGTGAAGTCCGTCGCATCCACATCCACGACCGCCTCGTCAAACTCAAGCTCCCAAGTCAACGCGGTCGCACGGGTCGAGGATGTTTGCGGCGTATTCCGCTCCAGCCGCTCCAGACGCGGGCCCTCGCTGTCGTACTGCCCGCTTTCGCTGGCCCCCATGTTGGCATTCCCGGCTGCATCGGTCGCGACTCTCTGATTGACGCCGACATTAAAGGCGCCTTGCTGCGGCGTGATGCGCGCGGTATAGATTGGATCGTTGGCCGTAAACTCGCTGACCGACACATTCTGCGAGGCCTCCACAATATCTTCGGCAGCAAAACCCGAGACCGGCTCCGAGAATGTAAACGTGACGATAAACGGCTGCGTGGCCGTCTGCGACGGCACTCCCGTGAGCGTCACTGTCGGCCTTGTGGTGTCGTAAATCGCCTGGGCGCTGCCGGCCACATTGCCGTTGCCGGCCGCATCCTCGGCCACATTGGCATCCACGCTCAGTGAAAAGGTTGCCGCCGACGGGTTGGCCGTCACCGTATATTCCGCCCCCGATCCCGAGAAATTCGACAGACTGACATCGGTCGCAGTGAGATCGCCCACCTCAAAGCCTTCAATCGGCTCGGAAAAGCGGATGGTCACCTGTGTGGAGCCGTTCACCGCCGACGGCATCTCGATCTGCGGCGTCGGCGAAACCGTATCGTAAATTCCCTGCGCCCGTGCGGATGTGCTGCCCTCGCTCGATGTGTCTCCGGTCGCTGCGTCGGCACTCACGCTCAGGGTGAACGCTCCGTCATTCACTGGCGTTACCGTCGCCGTGTAACTGCTGCCGCTGCCGGAGAAGCCCGAGACACTGGCATTGGTCGTCGTGATATCCGTACTGTCAAACCCGCTTACCGACTCCGAGAACGTGAAGGTCGCCGTAAACGCCGCGTTGGTGGCCGCCGGCACCCCGGTCACCGTCAGCGCCGGCGCCTGCGGCGCATACGTGCTCTGCCCGGCTACGGCGTCGTTGACGTTACCGGCTGCATCCTCGACCACCCCGGCCGCGACCGAGACTCGCACCACTCCCGAAGCCGTCGGAGTGATGGTCGCCGTGTAAACGGCTCCGGACCCGTTCAGATTGGAGGCCGTCCCGTTCTCCACCACCACGTCACTCGCCGCAAAGGTTTCGCCCACCGACTCCGAGAACGTGAAGGTCGCCGTAAACGCCGCGTTAACCTTCTCCGGAACCGTCAGCGCCAATGTCGGCGCGATGCTGTCGTACTGTCCGCTCGCCGTCACCGCGCCACTGGTATAACCGACCGCATCCGCCGCCGCGCCGGCCGCCACCGACACGGTATAAGCCCCTTGCGCCGGAGGAGTGATCCGGGCCGTGTACGACGCTCCCGAGCCACTGAAATCACTGATGGTCGCATTGTCCCCCACAATATCTTCGACCGTAAAGCCGCTGACGGCCTCCGAGAATGTGAATGTGGCCATAAACGGTGCGCGGGCCGCCGCCGGCACCCCGATTTGCAGTGTCGGAGCAGTAATGTCATACACCCCCTGCACACGGGCGGACGTGCTCCCGAACTCGTTGGCGTTCATGGCCGCATCGACCGCCACCGACACCGCAAACACCCCTTCCGAGGTCGGCGTCACCGTCGCCGTATACACCGCCTCCGTGCCAGCAAACGCCGTCACCGTCGCGTTGCTTGCTTCAATGTCCGCCAGCTCAAAACCACTGACCGCTTCAGAGAAGGTGAACGTCACCGTAAATGCCTGACTGGCCTGGGCCGGTACGCCCGTGATTGTCAGAGTCGGCGCTTCGCTGTCATACGAGCCCTGTACCTGCGCCGCCTCACTGCCATTGCCGACCATGTCCTGAGCCGCATTCTCCGCCACCGATATCCGGAAAGGCCCATCCAGCAGCGGCGTGACCCGCACCGTATAGTCCGCCCCCGATCCGGCGAAGTCCGACAAGACCGCATTCACGGCAGTTAGATCCTCCGCGGTAAAGCCGTTGACCACCTCGGAAAACGTCAATCCCGCTGTGAATGCGCCGCTGGTTTTGGTCGGAGAGGTGATGGTCAAGACCGGACGGTTTGGATCGTAAACTCCTTGTGCCGACACCTCTGCTGTGGGATTGCCCGCCACGTCCGTGAGGATTCCCGCGGGCACCGTAATCTGGAAAGGACCGGCCTTTCGCGGTACCACCTCAAGCTCGCCCGTCCACCCGTCGGCATCGTAATAGGATGTGATGGACTTCAATTCGGCATTTATTCCGATTACTGCCGGCAGAGAAAAAGTACCCTCCAGCCTTTCCGGTGTGTTCAGCGTCGCAGTGAACGGACCCGCGGTCAGCGCCGGCATGTCCAGCGTGAAAGTCGGCGAAGTCACATCATAAAACCCTCGAACCAAGGCCGACACGCTGCCTTGCGATTGCGCATTCTGCGCCGCATCCGCGGCTACTGATACCGTAAAGGCGCCTTCCTGGAGGGGTGCGATATCCGCGCTGTAAGAAGCTCCCGAACCGGAGAAGTTTGACACCGTGGCATTGACTCCTGTCACGTCACTAGCTTCAAATCCGCTCACCGATTCCGAAAATGCGAAAGTGGCGGTCACCGAGGCCTTGTTAGTCGCAGCCGGAATTCCGGAAATCGTCAACGACGGCGCCGATGGCGCATACGTCCCGCTAGCGCTGACCGCCTCATTGCCATTATCCCTGTCATCCCTTGCCGCGTTCTTTATTACCGAGACCGTAAACGTGCCGCTTGAAATCGGCGTGACGGTCGCCGTGTAAACCGTAGTTGATCTGGGGGTGTGGAACTCCGTGATGCTGGCATTGGTCGCCGTAATGCCTGCGCCGGAAAATCCTTCGACCGCTTTGGAAAATACAAAGGTGGCCACAAACGGGCCGTTCACTTTTTCCGGCACCCTGATCTCCACCGTCGGTGCCGTCCTGTCAATGTCGTCTGCGTCTTCGACAATACTATATTCCCGATTCCCATTGCCAGCCGCATCCGTCGCGACGTTCTCCGGCAGCACAAAAGAAAAGATCTCCGCAGCATCCAAGTCTGCTCTCATCACTTCAAAGGTATATTCGTCCCTCGAACCGACAAAATTCAGGAGTGAGAAACTCGCCTGAATATCGCTTTCCTGCAACCCGGTGACCGGCTCCGAGAATTCCAGTGCAAGGTTATATTTCTCCGTAGTCGAACTTTGAATAGCAATTTCGGCAGTGGGGCGCGTAATGTCGTATTGCCCCGATGCCGTCGCCCCCACCACGCCGTTACCTGCCGCGTCATGAGCGACATTGCGCGGCACCTGAACACTGTAGACGCCATCCGCCGAAGGCGACATCGTCACCGTATACACCTTCCCCGATCCTTCGAAATTCGATATGCTGGCGTTGCGCACAATGAGGTCCCGAATATCAAAACCCGCCGGAGGCTCGCTGAACGTGAGGGTGACGGAGGAATCCGCATTGCTAAGCGCCGGTATCCCGGAAATTGTTACCGTCGGTGCGATCGTGTCGTGACGCCCGGTCGCGCTCGCCGCCAAGCTGCCATTGCCGTCCGCGTCCCTTGCCGCATTCGCGCCGACCGAAACCGTGAAGTCCCCTTCGCCCACCGGTTGGATGGTCGCCGTATACCCTTCCAGCACCTCCACGAAACGGGTCACCGACCCGTCCTCCACCACAATGTCGCCGGCGCTGAATCCATTGACCGGCTCCGAGAACTTGAACATCGCGATGAACGGCCCGTTCGTCAGCTCCGGTACCCGACTGATCAGGAGCATCGGTGAGGTGGCGTCGTACAGACCTTCCGCCGATTTGGAACCCTGATTCCCATTGCCGGCCGCATCTTGTACGGCTCTCGGCAATACCCGCACTGAAAAGGTCCCATCGCTCGTCGGCGTCACGCGCGCCGTATAGTTGCTCCCGGATCCGCTCACTTCCGTGACCGTCGCTTTCTCGGTTCGGAAATCCATCGGACTCAGTCCTGTCACCGGCTCCGAAAACACCAACCGGGCCACAAACGCCTTGCTGGTCATGGCCGGCACGTCCAGAATCTCCACCGTTGGCGAAGTCACGTCATAAGTCCCCGATACCTGGGCCGCGACATTGCCCATCCCTTGGGCGTTCGATGCTACATCCTCTGCGACCGACACGCTAAAGGTCCCTTCGGCAGTCGGCGAAATCGTGGCGGTATAAAACGCCCCCGCCCCGGAAAATGCGCTGATCGTCGCGTTGCCGAGCGTCACATCCGACGCTTCAAAACCGCTCACCGGTGCACAGAGAAAGTAAACGTGGCGGCCACGGCCTTGTTGGTGGCTGCGGTCATGCCGCCGATGGCCACAGTCGGCGCGTTGCGATCCAACACGCCCTCTGCCGATGAAGAGGCCGCATTCAGATTCCCCACCGCGTCTTGCGCTACGCCCTGGGCCACCTGCACGGTAAAGGCGCCGCCTTGTGTCGGCGTGACCGTCGCCGTATACCGGTCTCCCGAACCGCTGAAATCCGTCAGCGTGGCGTTGGTGGTCGTGATGTCCTCGACCACGAACCCACTCACGTCTTCGGAGAATTCGAACGCCGCCGTAAATGCCCCAGCGACTTTGGCGGGCACTTGCGTAATGCTGACCGTCGGCGCCGTGATGTCGTAGACGCCGGAGACAACGGCCGAGGCCGGATTGCCGTTGCCAAGATTATCCCGAGCGGCATCCGCCGCAATCTGCAGATTGAACGGCCCGTCCGCCTGAGGTGTCACGGTCGCGGTGTATTGGGTGCCGGAGCCGGCAAATGCCGAGAGGGTTGCGTTGCTCGTCGTGATGTCACCCGCCTCAAACCCGCGCACCGCTTCCGCAAAGGTGAACGTCGCCGTGAAGGCCTCTTTCGTGCGCGACGGCACTCCGGTGATCGTCACCGTCGGCAGCATCGCCTCATACGCTCCCGTAAAGGTCTGGGTCGCCGCCACGGTATTGGGATTACCCGCCTGGTCGCGAACACCGCCGGCCGGCAACGTGATGGTGAAAGAGCCCGCCGCCAAAGGCTGCACCAGCGCGATCCAGGTCGTTTCATCCGCGGACTTCGGAGTCACGCGCACCACACTGGCGTTGGTCAATTCAATATTGCCGGCCGCAAACTCCGCAATCGCTTCGGAAAAACTGAATTCCACCGCATAGGCCGCGCGCGCGGTATCCGGAACTCCCGTAATCGTCGTCACGGTCGGCGCCACACTGTCATAGGTGCCGGTCGCCGTATTTGAAGCCTGGTTCGTCCCGCCCGATTCGTCCTGCGCCACGTCGGCCGCTACCGCCACCGTAAACTCGCCCTCATCCACCGGCGTCACCACGGCGGTATAGTCCGCTCCCATTCCCGAAAAAGCGCTCACATGGGCATTCGTCACCGTGATGTCGTCACGAGTGAAACCGGTCACCGGCTCCGAAAATGTGAACGTCGCGGTGCTGAAAGCGTTGGTCGCGGACGGAGCCAATGTCGTCGTCATGCTCACCGAGGCATCGTAAGGCTGTTCACTCAGTGTCACCAAGGCATTCTTGTTGCCAGTGCTATCCTCGACCGCCTCTGCGGGGATGCTCAGGGAAATCTTGCCCGAGGCATTCACGAGAGGAGTGATCCGAGCCGTGTACAGCGCCCCCGAACCGGCAAAATTCGACACCCGAGCCGTCTCACCGACGACAATGTCGCTTGCCGCGAAACCGGTCACCGATTCCGAAAATCGGAAGGTCGTATCAAAGGATCGCGAAACGGTGCCGCTCGGCCATCCCTCCACCGTGACGGTGGGCGGAGTGTTGTCGTAATGCCATGTCAGGCTTGCTGCTTCGTTGCCGACCTCCTGGGAGTCTTTCACCGCATCGGCCGGAATCGTCATTGTGTAGGACGTGCCGCTGCTCGGTGCCGCAATCACAAATTTCATTGCATAGCGGTGCGCCTCGAGCTGCTCAAAGTCCGTAATCGAAGTGCCGCTCGGCACGGTAATGTCCGTACTGGCGAACGATACCGGTTCGCTGAAGACGACTTCCACCGCATTGCTGCTTTGACGGGTATAGCGCACCGCTCCATCGGCATCGGACCCAAACATGATCCGCGGCGCACTTTGGTCGTACGTGCCACTTGCAGTGGCCGCCGCATTGCCGTTGCCCGCTGCATCCCGGGCCGCATCCGCCGCCACCGCCACCGTAAATGCGCCATCCTGATAGGGCGTGATCGTCGCTCTGTAGGTCGTCGCAAGCGACGTCGACCCGGTGAAACCGGAAATTTGCGCATTCGCCAGAGTGATGTCGTCAATCCCAAAACCGGACACGGCTTCCGAGAATTCAAAAGTTACCTGCAAGGGCGCGGCCGTTGCGGTGCTGGGAATTCCTTTAATCTCAAGACTCGGAGTTTTGGTCTTCAACACGAAGATTGATGTCCCGGCATTCAAGTCCGGCAATTCGCCCATTCGATTGCCGGCCAAGTCGACCGGCAACTCTTGAGGATTATCCGACCAAAACGACC
Organism: uncultured candidatus Poriferisulfidus sp.; assembly: GCA_965221375.1. Classification (GTDB taxonomy): domain Bacteria; phylum Pseudomonadota; class Gammaproteobacteria; order Poriferisulfidales; family Poriferisulfidaceae; genus Poriferisulfidus. The sequence goes on from OZ244883.1 coordinate 1,093,589, forward strand.
ACAGCCGTGTCTCTTCGACGTCGCTTAAATCCGCAGCCATCCCGACCAATGCGGTGACATCCCACACCGTCTCGCTGACTTGGCTCACACGCAGGTCCACCGATGCCAGCAGCTGCAAGTTCGATACCTGAATGGCCAGCACCCGAATAAAGTCGTCGGGCAAGGTTACCGCTTCACTGAAGGTATATCGCCAGGTTAACTCCGACGCATTCGACAACTGCGCTTGCGGCGACTGCCGAACAATAGAGACCAGTTGGGGCGCGGTGGGGTCATACCAACCACTTGCCTCCGCCGGGGTGTTGGTGCCCGATGTCGAATCGATGACATCCGCCGGCACCCGGAGGGTAAATGCGCCCTCTCCGGTGGGCACCAGGGTCGCAGTGTAGGCCGTTTGATTGCTGTCGGCAACAAAATTCGTCAGAGTGGCATTTGTCAATACCACATCGCTTGCGGTGAAACCGGTCACCGCCTGATCAAACGTAAAGGTAACCGTAAGCGGCTGGTTGATATACGCCGGCACCGATCCCAACGTGACCGTGCGCGCGCCACTGTCGTATGTACTGGTGGCACTGCCCGACATGTTGCTGTTGCCCGCCGCATCCGTGACCGCCGCGGCCGCCACGGCGACGCTGAATGTGCCGGCAGACACCGCAGACACCTGGGCTTGATACGTTTTACCCGAACCACTCAAATTGCTGATATCTGCATTGCTGGAAGTGATGTCGCTCGCTGTAAACCCGCTCACCACTTCGCTGAATACAAATTCCGCAAAAACCGCTCCGTTGACCTTGTCCGGCAGGCTGATCGTCAAACTCGGCGCTGTGGTGTCATAAATGCCTGAAGCCGAGACGGCCGCATTGCCATTGCCTGCTGTGTCTTCCACCGTGTCCGCCGCCACCGTCACCGCATAGGCGCCTTCCGACGTCGGCGTGACCGTCGCGGTATACGACGTGCCGGAACCGGAAAACTCGGAAAGCGTCCCATTCGTCACCATCACATCGGTGGCCTCAAGGGTGTCCGCCTGCGACAGGGTGAAGGTCACCGAGAATGCCGCGTTGGTGGCCTCCGGCACACCGGAAATGGCGACCGTCGGTGCCGTCATATCATAGGTGCCTCCGACATCCATCGCCGCCGTATTGCCGTTGCCCGCCAGGTCGGTCAACTGGTTCGCGCCCAGCGCAATCCCGAACCCTCCTTCCGCCATTGGCGTCATCCGCATCGTCCAGGTCGTCCCCTGCCCTATTAAATGACCTGTTCGTAGATTCGATACCACCACATCATCCGGCGTAAAGCCGGTCACGGCCTCCGAAAATGTGAACGTCGCATCAAAGGATGCGTTCGTCGCTGCCGGTACTCCCGAAATCGTCACCGTCGGCGCCGTCGTGTCGTACGTTCCGATCACGGTCGTCGCCACATTGCCGTTGCCATACGCATCCACCGCCGCCGCACCGGCCACCGACACGGTGAACATTCCCAGTGCACTCGGCGTGATTGTCGCCGTATATTCCGACCCCGACCCGGAAAACCCTGACACCACCGCATTCGTGACGCCAATATCGCTGCCCGTGAAACCTTCCACCGACTCCGAAAAACGGAAGACCGCCTGAACCGCCTGATTCGTCGGACCGACTCCGGCAATCACCAAAGACGGCAGCGTCACATCCGCCATTCCGCTCTCTTGTACCTTGGCCGACAGGTGGTTCCCCGCGACATCGGTGAGCGCATCCGTCGCAATCTCCAGCGCGAAACTTCCATTGCCGCTCGGCGTGACGGTCGCGGTATAGCGATCCCCGGATCCGGCGAAATTCGAGACCGTCGCATTCTCCACTTCCACGTCATCCGCGACAAACCCCACCACTTCCTCCGAAAAGGCGAAGGTCGCCACAAATTCGCCCTGGGTCCGCTCCGGCACTCCCGTCACCGTCAAGGTCGGCGCGGTCGTGTCGAATTGACCGCTGGCCTGGCCCGCCAGAGTGCCGTTGCCCTGGGCATCCTGTGCCGCATCCTCCGCGACCGACAGTCCGTACGAACCTTCCTTATCCGGTGTCACCCGTACTGAATACGACGCCCCCGAGCCGCTGAAGCCGCTCAACGATCCATTGCTGACTTCGATGTCGCTCGCATCAAAACCGGTGACCGCTTTCGAAAAAGTCAACACCGCCGTCGCGCCCAGATTGGTAAAGGCCGGAATCCCGGAAATCTCCAGTGCGGGCGAGGCGCCGGTATACACGCCACTTGCCACCGTCGAAACCGTATTGCCGTTGCCCGCCGCGTCCTGTGCGACTCCCGCCAGCACCTGGACGCTGTAGGTGGCGCCATCCGTCTGCGGCGTAAGAAGAGCGGTGTACAACCGACCCGATCCGGCGAAATTCGACAGGGTCGCATCGACCAGTGTCACATCCGTTTGCGCAAACCCCTCCACCGGCTCCGAAAATGTAAACGTGATCGGAAACGGTCCGCTTGCCTTGGCGCGTACCTGCCCGATGGTGACCGTCGGTGCGGTGCCGTCATACACCCCATGGGCCGAAACCGATGTCTCATTCCAGTTGCCGAACCCGTCGCTGACGGCTCCCGCCGCCACTTCCACACTGAAAGGACCGTCTTCCAGCGGCACAATTTCCGCCGTATACACCCCGCTCGATTCTTCGATCTTCGAGACCTCTGCGGCATTCTCCACCTCAATATCCCCGACCACAAAACCTTCCACGTCTTCGGAAAAGCGGAATGTCGCCGTGAAGGGTTCGCGGGTGACCGCCGGCACGTCGCTGAGGGTGATCGTCGGCGCCGTGCCATCGAAAACACCGCTGTACTCGCTGATGACGTCGATTGGGATCGCCGCGAGCGGATTGCCCGCCAGGTCAATGACCGCCCCCTGTTCTATTTTGATGCTGTACGTCCCATTCACCGTCGGTGCAATCAGTAGCGTACGCGCACTGCCTGAGCCTGAAACTTCCGATGCCGTGGCATTGACCAGCGTCAACGAATCGGCGGTGAAATCGTCCACCGCCTCCGAAAAAGTCACCGTGGCGGCAAACGGTTTGCGCGCTCGTGCCGGCACCCCCGCAATCGAAACCAGGGTCGGACCCGTCAGGTCCACCGTCGCGCTCGTCGAACCCGCTACGCTGGCGTTACCGTGTGTGTCGGTCACCGCTCCCGCCAAGATGCTCAGCGTGAACTGCGCCCCATCCGTGAACGTTGGGACAAGCTCTACCGTGTAACTCGAATCTCCATCCACACCCTCCTGCGATAACGTATTGACGCCCGTAATGTCATCAGAGTGACTGAATCCTGAGACCGACTCCCCAAAATCAATCGTCACCTCCTGCTCCCATCCTCTGTTTACGTACGGCGGCAATCCTCGGAATGTTGGCCGGGGCAACGTGGCGTCATGCGACCAACTGACGACGGCCGAGGGCTGCAAGCCGTTGTCCACCAGGTCATAGACACTGTCGGCCGCGAGCGACACACTGACCGTCCCGTCCTGGGTCGGTTGCACCGTGACGGTGTAGTAATCCTTGGCCGGGTCCGAACCACTGGCCGGGGTCACGCTCGTCGCCGTCGCATTGACGGCCGTCACATCCGAAGAATCAAAATCTTTGACTTTCTCCGAAAATATAAATGTCAAATCCGCCGTGGTGTTTGTCGCATTCGTCTGGGTCGGCACTTCGGTGATTTCCACTGTCGGACGAATGGATTCATGCACGGTGATTGAAAACGTCAGCGTGCCTGAGTCGAAGGTGCCGTTATCATTCTCTATGGTTTCGGTCGCTGTGTAGGTGAACTCGGTTTCCGTCTGTGTCTGCGTCGGCGTGCCGCTGATCTGGCGTTCGGATGGTGAGAATGTCAATCCCGGCGGCAACGTCCCTTCCAGCGAATACACCAACGGAGAGTCATCACTGACATTGCCGCTGACCGACACCGGCAACTGCAGCGTCTCGATTTGGATGTCCTTCTTGTAAATTTGATCGGGGATTGTCTCCACAAACGACGGCACTGGATTTTCATTCGTCGTCACCGACACCGAGGTGCGCGCCGAAGCAAACTCCGAAGCGCCCGAAGCCCTGTGCGTGACCGTCGTACTATTGGTCACATTATTGCTGTCCGTCGCGCCGGTCACCGTCACCGTCTGCGCCGTATTCCAGTTGGTTGTCGTATACGTTAAATTCGGCGGGTTGACCGTCGCGACTCCGGTATTGTTGCTGACCACCCGCACTCTGACCGTGCTCGACGGCTGCGCCCCCAGCCGCACCGTCCACGTGTCCGTGTCTCTTTCGTTGACCGTCACTGAACTCTTCGATACTACCACCGACGCCGTCTCGTCATCATTGATCGTCACCGTCCGCGTCTCCGGCCCCCCAGCGATGAAGCCGATGCCGCTGAGGGAAAAAGTTAACGTGTGCACCTCGTCGACCGCATTTGCATCCGACTGACTGCTCATGGTCACCGTCCGCTCCGTATTCCAGTTGCCTGGCGTAAACGTCAATTGACTATGACTGAGCGCCAGGGCGCTTGAACTGCTGCTGATGTCGGCCCATAATTCGGTAATCCCGGAGGGCAGTCCCCACTGTGATAACTTCGCCGTGAAAGTGCCCGTGCGGCCTTCATTCAACCGTAGCGGCGACGGCGAGATCACCATGCTCGGGGTTTCCGAAACGGTCACACGCACGTCGGCCGACAGGCCTTGATATTCAGTCGCCCCCGAGGCGAGATTTGTGATTATTGGGAAGTCGATGTCCGCATCCTCATCGCGAACTCCCGACACTGTCACCGTCTGTGCCGTATTCCAGTTCGATCGCGTAAACGTCAAACTCGATGGGCTGGTCGTGGCCGCGCCAGTGTTATCACTGGTCGCGGCTACGACCACATCCTCGCTGGGTATTACCCCCAACTTCACCGTATATGTGGCTGTGTCCGTATCTGCAATCAGCAGAGTCTGCGGCGTTACCGTTAAAGACGCCGTCTCATCGTCGTCCACCTGGATCTCAAAACTGCGGACCAGCCCGTCAAACTCCGAATCACTCGAATTCGTTGTCAGCGTCATCGTATAGGTGTCGTCTCTTGCATCCGCATCCGACCTTGCCGTCACCCGCACCGTCCGCCAGTCATTCCATTGATTCGGCTGCCAAGTCACTTTGTCTTCGAGGTTCGAGGGGATTTGAAGTTTGCTTTTGTTATACGACATCGTGGCCGTCGTCGTAAAGTTGGGACGCTCTGACAATTTCACTTTGAATGACTTGTTTCCACCTTCCGGAATCACCTCCATCGGCACCGGCGTCACAATCATGTGCGGCACCTCCGGCACCGTCACGGACACCGTGCCGGTGTCCCAACCATCCGCCGTATGACTGACCTCCACCACATCGTCCTGATTATCGCCATCGGGGATTCCTATTGCCGTCACCGTCTGCGCCGTGCTCCAGTTCGATGATGTGAACGTCAAACTCGACGGGATGACGGTCACCTGATTCGTATCGGCGCTCGTGACAGTCACCGTCATATCTTCAGAAGGTCGTCCCTTCAATTTCACCGTCCACGTCGCAGGCCTGCCTCCCGTTGTCACACTGCCTTTTGATAACACAAAAGCCGCGTCGTCGTCGAGGATGGTTATCGTCTGAGTATAGTTGCGGTAAAGTCCATGCCTTAATTCGATTCTTATCTGGACTGTCTCGTCTTCTACATCTTCATCGTGGAAAGTATTAAATCTTTCAATGAAATTTGTATACCACTGCCTTGCAGGAAATGTTACTGACGTGGGTCGTGGCCACCGCAATTTTGAAGTGTCTAGGCTGACAAAGGTGAGGTATACATCAGCCTGCGGCTGACTCGAAAGTCTAAAACGGATAGTTAACTGCTCGCCTTCTGTAACCGAATAAGGCGCACCCACCAGTATCATATCCTGAGCCTGCACCTGTTGCACCGGGAGGGCCAAACCGACCAGCACTGCGGCTGCTATGCTCCACCTAACTCTCCAAAAACTTCGATTTTTGCCGGCCGACACTCCGGCATGATTGCCGAATTTAGACACCTCCTTATCCATCGTCGGAAACAGAAAGTCGAATGCGAACCTGCAGATCCAACGGCCTTCCCAAAAACACACCCTCAAGAAAACACGTGCACCGCAGCACATCATCAGCCTTTTGAAAGTGTCTGATTTGCATGCGCATATTCGTGCAGAAATGCCTCTCTCAGCGAGGCTTAAAATTCAACCCGACCGAGAATTGAAAAATATTGCGCATGGAACCCTCTAATTCAGAAGTCATCCTAGCAAAACCCCGCGATTATTCAAGCCACAAAACCCTCTACCTTCCCCCTCGCGAAAAACGCGACGCCTAGGCAGCGTCAAGGTACAACATCTGCATGACTGAATTTTTTCACGAAGGTCCCTCAAAAATCGCTTCCAACTCTTTCATAAAACTGAAAAAGAAATTTGATGCAGACTCATTTTTTGAGCTGCTCAAATTATTCAGGCGACTCGCGGGCAACTGTCCACGCCAACTCCGGCTGGTCTGTCGGAGCAGGCCCATAGATCTGATTCCACCCGATTACGACAGGCTCTCCCGTCCGCTGCCGAGCCACTTCCATCAATTGGTCCCAAAAAATCACATAATCTCCCAAAGGCAACTGCTGCTCCAATGCCGCCATCGGCGCCGTCATCTCGGCCTCATCCAATACGGGTTGTTTCTCCGGCATGGGGAATTCCAATAACGGCTTGGCATGTGCTTCCATATACACCATGCCCCCCAGAAGACCGAACTTGATCGGCATTGAGATGATTTCCACCGAAGTGCCCACCGGCACGCGATAAATCAGCTCGCCAATGTCCCGTGAGCGTAACCGAATGCAGCCGTGGGTCACACGCATCCCAATCCCGTAATTGCGGTTGGTCCCATGAATGAAATACCCCGGCATCCCCAACATCAAGGCATACCGACCGAGGGGATTGTCCGGGCCTGGCGCCACCACACGCGACAATTCTTCCCCCGCCGCCCAGTGCTCCCGTAAAACCGATTCGGGCGGATACCAATTCGGATTCTCCAGACGATCCACGACCACGGTTCGACCCAGCGGCGTCACCCAGTCCATGCGTCCGATGCTTACCGGATAAGTACGCACCTGCAGAACGTTGTTTTTTGTTTTTTCGTAATAGTAAAGACGCAGTTCCGCAATATTCAAAACCAAACCTTCGCGTGTCTCCCCAGGCAGAATGTAGCGCCTGGGAATGCGCACCGTTGTCCCCTCTCCCGGCATCCAGCTATGCATGTGGGGATTGGCCCAAAGGATTTCATGAAAGCCGGTGTAATGCCAATCCGCCAACTGCGGTGTGGTCTCTCCGTAGTGCGTGGTAATCGTATAACTTTGCCCAATCACCGAATCGCCATTACCCGGCACATCCAACACCTCTGCTTGTATGGAAGGCAACCCCGCCATCCACAGCAGACTGCTGAACCCGCATAGCCTTATAATTTCCACGAGGCGCATCACTCGCCCTAAATACCTGAAGAATTTCGCAAACGCACAGCCATTATAGGGAGTTCCCGTGTCAAGTGCCGACTGGGTCGAATTGGATCCGCACCTTATCCACTTGAACCATGCGGGCCTTGCACCCTGGCCTCGGTGCACGGTCCAGGCGATCACCCGCTTTGCTTACGAAAATGCGCGTTGGGGATCACGCCATTACAAAAACTGGCTGGAGGAAGAAGAACAACTCCGTGAGCTGGCGCGTTGGTTGGTGGACGCGGAATCCAAAGACGAAATCGCGTTGCTTAAAAATACTTCCGAAGGCCTGTCCACGGTGGCCTTCGGTTTGGATTGGAAAGACGGTGACAACATGGTACTCGCCCATGAAGAATTCCCTTCCAATCGCATCCCCTGGGAAGCGGCCGCACAGCGCTACGGTTTTGAGATTCGATGGGCAAACGTGACGGACACGGAAAACCCGGAAGGCGCGTTGCTGCAACACGTCGACGAACGAACCCGAATTTTGACGACCAGTTCAGTGCATTACGCCACCGGCCTCAAAATGGATCTGCCCAAACTCGGAGCCGCACTACGCGACACGCCGACTTTGTTTTGCGTTGACGCCATTCAAAGCTTGGGTGCCCACGCACTGAGCGTGCGCTCCAGTCATATTGACTTTCTGGCGGCCGATGCGCACAAGTGGATGCTGGGCCCGGAGGGGATTGCAATCTTTTGGGTACGGCCGAAGTTGTACGAGGAATTGCGCCTCTCACAATACGGCTGGCACATGGTCGCAAACGCGGGTGACTACGAGGCTGCGGACTGGGACATCGCACCCCATGCCCAACGTTTCGAATGCGGCAGTCCCAATACGCTCGGCATTTACGCCTTGCGTGCCAGCCTGGACCTGCTGCACCAGATCGGAATTTCCGCAATCGAAAGCCGCATTGCCGAACGTGTCGACCAACTCGAGCAAGCTTTACGAATTCTGGAATGTCGTATTTTGACGCCGGAGTCCCCTACCCGACGTGCGGGCATCTTGACTTTTATCCCACCCGACAACAATACGGCAGCGGTGTATCAAAAATTAATCGAAGCCAATGTCTTGTGTGCGATGCGCGGTGGCGGCATTCGGTTTTCGCCCCACTTCTATACTTCCGCTCAAGCACTGCAGATGGCCCTTGAGGCGGTGCAGAAAATTATTGAGGACACTCAATAAAAAACTCAAGCTTCCTCTGAGATCAAACGATACGCCTGCGACAGCACCAGGCACGCCATTTCCAAATTCAACAACGACGCGGGAATGCTCGCTTCCCGAGTACGAATCCGAACCAACTCCCGATACGCTCCCAAAAGCGCGCGCACGACATCCGACGATGCCTTTTGATGCAGTTGCTGCCGCACTTCACCGACCACACGTTCCAACATCCATACCAGCCGCGAATCAATGGAAACCTCCTCTACCGACTCCCCCTTGTCATCCTGATCCGTTTGTTTTCGCGCATTTGATTTGCCGGACGTCGACGTCACATTCCAGGTGCTTGCGAACTCTGTCTCCAACAGTTTTCCTGCCAACATTTTCGACAGGTCGCGATCAAACTCACGGCGAACCTGTACCTGCTGATCCTGATGCATCTGCAGCGCCCGCATTGGCATGCCACTGCAGGCCTCCAAAATTTTCTCCGCCTCGCCGGAGTCGACGAAATTGCTCAACCACTCAACACCCTGCTCCGCCGTGGGGACAGCCGTCACATAGCGCTGGCATCGGCTTCGAACCGTGGGAAGCAATCGTCCCGGTTGATGGCTGATCAGAATAAGCAGGGTGTTCGAAGGCGGCTCTTCAAGACTTTTGAGCAATGCGTTGGAAGCCGGCCGAGTCATGCGCTCGGCCGGCTCAATCACCAGAACTTTTAAGAGATCGTAATTGGCTTTCAGACCCAAGCGCTGAATCACCTGATCTCGAATCTCATTGATGCCAATGGAATAGCGACTGATGGTCAACCAATCGATATCGGGATGGGTGTTTTCTTCCAAACGCCGATGCGAAGGAAATTGTTTGCATGAGGAACATTGCCCGCAAGGCCAGCCGTGATCATCCGGATTGTGGCACTGCAGACCTCGAACGAAAGCCTCGACCAGAACCCGTTTGCCTGATCCGTGCGGTCCCACCACCAGCATGGCGTGAGGCAACTTGTCGGTACTTCGCGTATCCTGCCAATGATCCCACAAAGGCTTCAACCAAACCGGCAACTGGGACTGGAGCATCAGAGCATCTGCTGCAGGATTTCCTGCAACTGTTGATTAACTTCATCCACAGATTGCCGCGCATCAATCACACAATAGCGCTGTGGTTCCGCTTTTGCCCGCTGCAGATAACATTCCCGAACACGATTAAAAAATTGCTCATCCTGACGTTCATAGCGATCCTCGCCATTCCCGCGTGAGCGCACCCGCTCCATTGCGACTTCAGCCGGCACATCCAACACCAGCACCCGGTCCGGGCGCCAGTCTCCCAATAGCCAGTTTGCGAGTGCATCCACTCGCTCAACACCCAACTGCCAGCCGGCGCCTTGATATGCATAGCTTGCATCCAAAAACCGGTCCGACACCACCCACTCTCCGCGTGCCAGCGCCGGCTTGATCACAGTTTCAACGTGCTCCGCACGGGCGGCAAACAGCAGCAATAATTCGGCATCCGCGCTGTCCGGCGCCTGCTCCGACAAAAGAATTTCACGAACCCATTCCCCCAGTCGAGTTCCTCCCGGCTCCCGGGTTGCCCGACAAGGAATCCCCTGCTCCTTCAGCCAGTCGATCAAAACAGGTAAATGAGTACTCTTCCCCGCACCTTCAATGCCGTCCAAACACACAAATTTCCCGGGCGATTTCACGGCGACTTGGTTTTGGATTTTTTTCGGGACTTCCCCGCGTTTTTTTGATACTTGCGAACTGCTTTTCGGTGTTCTTCGTAAGTTTTTGAAAAATGATGACTTCCATCTCCACGAGAAACATAGTACAAAGCTTCAGACTGCATGTCGGGATGCAGGGCCGCCTGAATGGACTTGTAACCGGGGTTACTGATCGGACCCGGAGGCAACCCGCCGATTTGATAAGTATTGTAGCGATTCTTGTCCGGGCCCTGACGCAAATGTTTGCGCGTCAGATTGTTGTCAAAATCCTCGCCCAATCCATAAATCACCGTCGGGTCCGCCTGTAGGCGCATTTTCTTCTTCAAACGCGACACCAGCACCCCGGCGACCTGAGGACGCTCATGATCCAGATTGGTTTCCACCTCCACGATGGACGCCAAAATCAAAGCATCACGAGGCGTTTTGTAGGGGAGCCCTGGAGAGCGATCCGCCCACAAGTCAGTCAAGACCCGTTGCATTGCACCGAAGCAAAGCTCGAGGATTTTTATGTCTTGGTCTCCGCGGTAATGTTTGTAGGTGTCGGGCAAGCACCATCCTTCCGCTTCCTCATAGGAATCAAACCCGAATTGCTCCAAAGGCCTTTCCGTCATTTGGATGGTCGGGTTTTGGCGCATGGAGTCCAGAATATCGCGAATGGTCCAGCCTTCGAACAAAGTCTGCCGGTGAAGAATCGCTTGGCCGCTGATTAATTTCCGAAACACTTCAAAACTGTTCATCGGCCCCTGCAGTTCGTATTCACCCGCCTTGATCTGTGATTCGGCATTGAGAAAAAAAGCCGCGATTTTGTAATACGGCGCTTTGGCAATCGCCTCGACCTCCAACAGCTGTCGAGCCACTTGCGCAAAACTGTCGCCTCTCTCTATGGTCACCAAAATCGTCTCACCCGAAACAATAGCAGCGTCACTCAATACCCGCCAGGTATAGGCACCCTGAGCCAGCACCAGCACCAACGCCACCGTGCCCGCCAATTTCAAATACGCGGTCATCCCTGACATGAGTCTGCAATCAATTCGAGAGACTTTAACTTCGCCACCACTTCCGGCACCGGATATGCCCGGTCTTCAAACTCCCGCACCGGCCAGATCCCGAACAAGGAATTGCACAAGAACATGCCCTGTGCTTGACGGACCTGATCCAGATCAAGGGCAGCCACGTTAACCGAAATGCCATGCTTGGGCGCTTGCTCCAAAATAATCTGGCGCATGACCCCCGCTACTCCGCACTGGCTGACATCCGGGGTATGCAAAGCCCCTTCTTTCACAATAAACACATTGCTCATAGTCCCTTCAATGACTCGTCCGGAGAGGTCCAGCATCAGTCCTTCTTCGTATTCGTCCTCCCATTCACTTCGGGCCAGGATTTGTTCCAAACGGTTACAGTGCTTCATGCCCGCCAAAGTCGGATTCTCGCCTAAGCGAGTGTGACACAAACGCACGCGCACGCCCTCGGTCGCCCACGATTCGGGGTACTCCGGCCATGGACTTGAGAGAACAATGCGACGACTTTTCGGTGGCGACACAGGACGATAACCGCGCACTCCCGAGCCACTTGTAAGAATCAGTTTGACGACGCATCGGGGCTGGTCTTGGCTGACCTGGAAAATTTCCTTTTCAAGCAGATCCGATTCCGGACACGGTCGATTGAGACGCTGACAGCTCGTGCTCAATCGTTCCCAATGATAGGGCCAATGCCGTATGTTTCCACCCACGACGGCCACCGTCTCAAACAATCCGTCGCCATAGTGAAGTCCCCGATCCTGAGCATCGACCGAGGTCTGAACAGCGCCATCCACCAGTACCATGGCGCAATTTTATTTAATTTGAGTCGGACTTCGTTTGAAGGATGTCGAGAAAATTCAAACGCGCTTGAAAATCAGCGTGCCGTTGGTGCCCCCGAAGCCAAACGAATTGGACATCACCGCATCGACCTGGGCGTCCCGCGCTTCATTCGGCACGTAATCCAAATCACAACCCGGGTCCGGGTTTTCATAGTTGATGGTGGGCGGCAAAATCTGATGCTCCAGCGTCTTGACACTGAACACTGCCTCCACGCCGCCGGCAGCCCCCAACAAGTGACCAATCATGGATTTGTTCGAACTGACTTGCAATTCTTTGGCATGAGCGCCGAATAAACTCTTGATGGCATCGGTTTCCGCCTGATCGCCGGCCGGCGTCGAAGTCCCATGGGCATTAATGTAGTCAATCGCATCCGCCGGCATTTGCGCATCCTCCAAGGCCTGCGTCATGCAGCGCACCGCCCCTTCTCCGCCTTCGCTCGGCTGGGTGATATGGTGCGCATCACTGCTGCTACCAAAACCCACCAACTCGCAGTAGATTCGCGCGCCTCGCTTTTTCGCCTGCTCATATTCTTCCAGCACCAAAACACCGGCACCTTCGCCCAGAACAAAACCATCGCGTTCCGCATCCCAGGGACGCGACGCGCCTTCCGGGTCGTCGTTGTGTGAAGCACACAATGCTCGGGCAGAAGCAAAGCCACCAACACCGAGAGGGCATGTCGTCATTTCGCTACCACCCGCCAGCATCGCATCCACGGTGCCATAAGCGATGTCGCGTGCCGCCAAACCAATGTTGTGCGTGCCTGTCGCACACGCGGACACAACCGAATAATTAGGACCTTTGAGTTTGTAGTGAATCGACACATCCCCCGACGCCATATTCACAATACTGCCCGGCACAAAAAAGGGCGAAATACGGCGGGGTCCCGATTTCTCATAGGCACTGTGATTGGTCTCAATCCACGGCAGGCCACCGATGCCGGAACCGATTGCCACCCCGATGCGCGCGGCATTGTCTTCGGTCACTTCCAACTGGGCGTCCTGAATGGCCTGTTCGGAAGCCCCCAGCGCATATTGGATGAACACATCCATTCTCTTTTGCTCTTTTGACGACAACAGCGCATCGGCATCGAAATCGATGACCGAGCCTGCGATCTGTACGGAGAACTGTGAAGCGTCGAAGCGGTCAATGGCGCGAATGCCAGAACGCCCCGCAACCAGATTTTCCCACGCTTGTGGGACGTTAGAGCCGATAGGTGAGACGACCCCTAAACCTGTCACTACAACTCTGCGCCGGGACATGCCAAGAACCGAGAGACAAAGTCAAGTAGGAATGTCAATGTCAGTGATAGCGCAATCCAAGCGATGCGCCTTTAGCGGTTATTCCTCGGAATTGCTTTGAACAAAGTCAATCGCCTGCTGAACGGTAGTAATTTTCTCTGCCATTTCATCCGGGATTGTCAGTTCAAACTCTTCTTCCAAGGCCATCACCAGTTCCACTGTATCTAGCGAATCGGCATTCAAATCAGCGACAAACGCCGAATCCAAAGTAATTTTTTCCACAGGCACGCTCAGCTGCTCAGAAACAACCTTCATTACGCGTTCTTGAATGTTGGCGCTCATAGTTGTGAATGGTTCCTCAGGTAAATTTGGAATTGCCAATATGGTGCGCGCGGAAAGACCGTTGGGGTATCACACCGAAGGTCGCGCATCAATATTCAACGCCGCAATTATACCAATACCCCGACTACAAAATATGACAGTCTCGCTCACCCCATAAACATCCCACCGTTGATATGCAGGGTCTCACCGGTGATGTAACCGCCCCCTTCCCCCGCCAAAAAGACCGCGGCCATCGCCACATCTTCCGTTTGCCCGAAACGCTGCAGGGGCACGTTCTTCAGCAACTCATCGCGCTGCTCATCCGACAGGGCTTCAGTCATGTCCGTATCAATAAAGCCCGGAGCAATACAGTTGACGGTGATTCCCCGCGCTCCGACTTCCCGCGCCAAAGAGCGGGTAAACCCGACCAGTCCCGCTTTCGTGGCCGCGTAGTTGGATTGACCGGGGTTGCCCATGAAAGCCACTACGGAAGTCAAATTGATGATTCGTCCGTGCCGAGCCTTCAGCATGTGCCGCAAACATCCCTGGGTCAGTTGGAAGGTCCCGCGCAGATTGGTCGCATACACCTCGTCCCACTCGGCATCCTTCATGCGTAGCAATAAATTGTCGCGAGTGATGCCGGCATTGTTGACCAGAATGGTCGGCAATCGCTGCTGCTCACCCAGCCGCTCAAGCAATGCATCCACGGAGCCCGAATCCTGCAGGTGCAGCAACTCCGCACTGGCCTGTGGGCTTACTTCTTGTAAAGTCGCCGCCAACTTCTCCACACCCTGCTCGGTGGTGGACGTTCCGGTCACGCACGCGCCCTGCCGAGCCAGCGCCAAAGCAATCGCCTTGCCGATGCCTCGACTGGCGCCCGTCACCAATGCGTGTTCATTCTCCATCTGCAGTCGCCTCAAGAGCCTGTTCCAAGGTTTCCGGAGTCTCTACACTCCACGCCGACGCGCCTTTGGCGATCCGCCGGTTCAAGCCTGTCAAAACGCGCCCGGGTCCCAGTTCCACCAATGTGTCGACGTTTTTCTCGATCATTTTGAGTATACCATCGAACCAGCGTACCGGCGCACAAAGTTGTCGAAACAAAGCATCGCGAATCCGGTCGGAATCAGTTTCGATTTGTACATCGACATTGTTGATGACAGCAACCTCCGGTGCTGCAAACGAAGTCTTCTCCAACGTCTGCTTAAAACGTTCCGCGGCCGACAGCATCAGACTGGAATGCGACGGCACACTGACATCCAGCACCACGGCACGACGAGCTCCCTTCTCGCGGCACACCTCGACCGCTTTCTCGACCGCCGTGACATGGCCCGACAGAACCACCTGCCCCGGCGCATTGAAATTGACCGCCTCCACAATATCCTCGGCAGTTGATAGACTCGCGCAGATTTCGCGAACGGCCTCGTCGTCCAGACCCAGCACCGCCGCCATGCCTCCCACTCCCGGCGCGACCGCTTCCTGCATTAATTCACCGCGCCGACGCACCAACGCGACGGCATCCTCGAACGTCAAGACTCCCGCAGCCACCAAAGCCGTGTATTCCCCCAGACTGTGTCCGGCGAAATACTGGGGACGACCGCCTCCCTGTTCACACCATACCCGCCAGACCGAAATGCCCGCAGCCAGCAACGCCGGCTGGGTATTGTGAGTTTGATTCAGTTGCTCCTCCGGGCCTTGACTTGCCAGTTGCCACAGATCCTCATTCAAGACTTCCGAGGCTTCCGCAAACGTCTCGGACACCCGCGGATACGCCTCCGCCAAATCGGCCAACATGCCCACCCGTTGAGCACCTTGACCGGGAAACAAGCAGGCAAAACTCATGCGGATATTGGGGTTGGGTTGAGATTCAGAGCAATTCGCCTGATAATGTAGCCTTGATTTTCAAGCGGATTAGTATGCCGAAAGAAGAACACATTGAAATGGAAGGAGAGGTGACCGAGACCTTGCCGAATACGATGTTTCGGGTCAAACTGGAAAACGGTCACGTGGTAACCGCCCATATCTCAGGACGTATGCGCAAGCATTATATTCGCATCCTGACCGGAGACAAGGTAACCGTGGCATTGACTCCTTACGACTTGAGTAAAGGACGTATCGTCTACCGCGTACGCTAACTGACGGCCGGCACCAGGGCCGCAGAGGCCCGCGGTTTTGCCGTGATTTTCAGACCCGACTTGTTGGCGCTCAAACGCACCACCCCGCCCTCTTCCAGCAAACCGTCCAACAGTTTGTCGGCCAACGGCGCCCGCACGTGCTCGCGCACGACACGTTCCATCGGTCGCGCCCCCAACACCGGATCAAACCCCTCTCGCGCCAGCCAGCGACGGGCCCGCACATCCACCCGCAAATCAATGCCGCGCGGCTTCAATGACGCCTGTAGTTCTCCGACGATTTTGCCCACCACCGCCAAAGTGCTGTCTTCATCCAGCGATCCAAACTGCACGATTGCATCCAGGCGATTGCGAAATTCCGGAGCAAATATCCGCTTCACTTCCTGAGTGTTTTCCTCGCCGTTGTCGGCCGGCGTAAAGCCCATGCGAGCTTGCTCGGCTGCACTGGTGCCGGCATTGCTGGTCAGCGCAATAACGAGATTGCGGAAATCCACTTCGCGCCCGTTGCTGTCCGTCAAGCGTCCGTAATCCAAAACCTGCAGCAGCACATTCATCACATCCGGGTGGGCTTTCTCCGCTTCATCCAAAAGCAACACCGCATGAGGTTGCCGGATGACCGCTTCCGTCAACAGGCCGCCTTCCTCATGGCCCACATAACCGGGCGGCGCTCCGATCAAACGAGCCGCCGCATGGCGTTCCATGTATTCCGACATGTCAAAGCGAAGCAGTTTCACCCCCATCGCCAAAGCCAACTGTCGGCACACCTCTGTTTTACCCACACCGGTCGGACCGCAAAACAAGAAAGAACCGATTGGCCGTTGCTCGGGATTCAATTTGGCACGCGCCACGCTCAGCGCCTGCATGAGTTGCGCAATGGCCGGATCCTGTCCGAACACTGTCTCTTTTAGATGTTGCTCGATATGGAGTAAAGATTGCTGGGCAGAAACGCTCACCGTGTCTTGCGGAATACGCGCCATCAACGCCACGGTATGCTCCACATCCTGAAACTGCACGTCCAATACATCCTCATCCGCAGATTCCATTCGACATCGGGAGCCGGTCTCGTCCATGATGTCAATCGCCTTGTCCGGCAGACGCCTTCCCGGCAAATGCTTCACGGAAAGATCCACCATGCTCTGAATGACCTCTTTTGCGTAGTGGACCTGGTGATGCTGCTCATAACCCTCTTTCACACCCATCAGAATCTGACCGGTTTCTTTTACCGTCGGCTCCCGCACGTCAATGCTCTGAAAGCGACGCGCCAAAGCCGCATCCGGTTCAAACACGCGACGATATTCACGCCAGGTGCACGCCCCAATGCAGCGTAATTCACCCGTGGTCAGGAACGGCTTTAGAAAATCAGCGGCGTCCATGGCCGTACCATTCGCCGCCCCCGCACCGATCAGCGTATGAATCTCATCGATAAACAGAATCGCATCGGAACGCCGGCGCAGGTCGCCCAATAGATTTTTCATGCGCTCTTCAAAATCCCCTCGATACCGCGTCCCTGCAACCAGGCCATTCAGATCCAACGACAACAACGTGGCATTGGCCAGTGCCGGAGGCACCTCATTGCGCTCAATATTCCAGGCCAATCCTTCCGCCAGAGCGGTCTTGCCCACACCCGGTTCGCCGACTAACACGACATTGTTTTTGCGACGGCGCCCCAATATCTGAATCATGCGTCGCATTTCGTCTTGCCGGCCGATCAGAGCCTCGATGGCGCCCTTTCGAACCTGCTGATTCAAGTTTGTGACGAAATGAGGAGCCGCCGCTTTCTTGCGGGCCGGCACCCTCGCTTTTTGGGTGCCGCCTTCCTGTTTGACATCTTCTGCCTGATTCACACCGAAACGTGCGCGATCTACCCGCGCACGCAACTCCGATACCTGATCACGATCAATCCCATGCTTGCGCAATAGCTGCACGGCGTAGGAATGCGGTTCCTCGAACAACATCTCCAACACATGAACTCCCGTCGGGATTTCAAAAATCATCTGCGCCCGCGCCTGCACGCGACTCGCCCCACGAGTTTCCTCCATTTTTTGAACCGCCCGCTCGCCCCTCGGTGTATAACGCTCAATGAATTCCAGCAACTCATCCTGAAAGATGGCGACCGACACATCGTTTTGCTGAAACAGCCCATGGGTCGCCGGCTCCTCCAGGGCGGCCAACACCACATGCTCCAAAGTCACGTAGTTGTGCCCGCGGGTCGCTGCTAGTCGCCGAATCTTGGCCAGCGAACGCTCAAAAGGTTCGCTAAATGTGCCGCTCATTCCACCCTCTCCTCGACACGAGCCTGCACCCACTTGATCCGCCTTATCCGTGTCAGTGTCATGGTCTATTCACCCGCACTCCATTTGACCTTTCGATTCGGAGCGCATCATAAAATATGCTTTCACTCTAGCATATTCATCTGCTGCTTGCCACACGATTCCTGTCATGAGTTGGACCCCGCATCTGACGGTCGCCGCCATTGCCGAACGAGACGGCAAATTTTTACTGGTCGAGGAACGTGTGGGAGATGCCGTGGTGATTAATCAGCCCGCGGGACACGTGGAAGCCCACGAATCTTTGGTTGAAGCCTGCGCTCGAGAAATTCGCGAAGAAGCCGCCTGGGACTTTCGACCGGAAGCGTTGGTCGGCATTTATCAATACGAACCTCCCAGCACTGCCGATCAGCACATGTATCTGCGTTTTGCTTTTTGTGGCCGCCTGCTCCAAGATTACCCTGAGCAAAGCTTGGATGACACCATCATGCGGGCCTTATGGTTGACACGCGACGAAGTCGCGAGCCTGCCGGAACAACAAAAACGCAGCCCCATGGTTTTGCAGTGCATCGATGATTATCTGTCCGGCACTCGACATCCACTGACCTTGCTGCACACCCAAGCGCCCTGAAGTCATGACCGCGACCCTCCTGGTCGGACTCTCCGGTGGCGTGGATTCGGCGGTGGCCGCCTGGAAGTTGCGCGAGGCTGGCCACTCCGTCGAGGCCCTCTTCATGAAGAACTGGGAAGAGGACGATACGGAGGAATATTGCGCAGCCGCCACCGATCTGCACGATGCGCAACAAATCTGCGAACAACTAAACCTTCGCCTTCACACCGTTAATTTTTCAGCCGATTACTGGGAGCGTGTGTTTGAGCAGTTTCTGGCCGAATACGCCGCCGGGCGCACACCCAATCCCGATATCCTGTGCAACCGCGAAATTAAGTTTCGTGCGTTTCTGGACTACGCACGCAACCTCGGAGCTCAAAGCATCGCCACCGGTCACTATGCGGGGATTCGCCCCGGCACTCCGACGCAACTCATCCAGGCAAAAGACGCCGCTAAAGATCAAACCTACTTCCTACATCTTCTCAATCAGGAACAACTGAAAGCCAGTATGTTCCCGCTGCAGCCCTTGCTCAAACAGGAAGTCCGCGAGATCGCCCGAAAATTAAAACTGCCGGTACATGACAAGAAAGACAGTACTGGAATCTGTTTTATTGGCGAGCGCAGGTTTCAGGATTTTCTAGCGCAATACATCCCTTCCGACCCCGGACCCATCGTCGATGACGCCGGTCAGGTGCTCGGTGAACATATCGGTCTCCCCTTCTACACACTGGGCCAGCGTACTGGTCTGGGCATCGGCGGAGTGGCCGGTGCCCGGGAAGCCCCGTGGTATGTCGTCGGCAAAGACTCCAGTGACCAGCGCCTGATGGTGACCCAAAATCGCCAGCACCCTGTACTAAATATCCGCAAACTGCAGATTAACCCGCCACACTGGATTGCGGAAACACCGCCCTATACAAACTCACTCCAGGTACGCATTCGACACCGACAACCCCTTCAGACCTGCACGCTGGAACTGGATCAAAGCCAGCCCATCGTGCATTTCGATCTGCCCCAATGGGCGCCCGCTCCTGGACAGTCAGTGGTCTTTTATCAGGACGATATTTGCCTGGGGGGAGGCGTGATTACCCGAAATCTGTACTGAACGCTCTCGGCGACTTTTTCGCATGTATGCGAAAATATGCGCCTCATTTCAGTGGGACATAATGCCCAAGCCTACAGGACAACCAATAAAAATTTGATGAGAAAACAATATTATGGTAAATAGTTTTGAAACAAAATCTACGTTGAAAATCCACGGAGAAGACTATCAGATCTATCGCTTGAGCGGCCTTGAAGGTGCCGAACGACTGCCCTTCTCGCTGAAAATTTTGCTGGAAAACCTGTTGCGCTTTGAAGACGGCCGCACCGTCACCCGCGACGATATTGAGGCCCTGCTGAACTGGAACCCGACGGCGGACTCCAATCAGGAAATCGCCTTTCGACCGGCCCGCGTCCTAATGCAGGACTTTACCGGCGTACCGGCCGTTGTCGATCTCGCCGCCATGCGCAGCGCCATCAGCTCCCTGGGAGGAAACCCGGAGCGTATCAACCCACTACAGCCCGCGGAACTGGTAATCGACCACTCGGTACAAGTCGACCAGTTCGCTAACGACCAGGCATT
Source organism: uncultured candidatus Poriferisulfidus sp. (assembly GCA_965221375.1). Classification (GTDB taxonomy): domain Bacteria; phylum Pseudomonadota; class Gammaproteobacteria; order Poriferisulfidales; family Poriferisulfidaceae; genus Poriferisulfidus. The sequence goes on from OZ244883.1 coordinate 1,113,998, forward strand.
CGACCTCAATGCCAAACTGGAATTCGACCGGAATCAGGAACGCTACCGATTCCTGAAATGGGGACAGGACGCCTTCAGCAATTTCAAGGTCGTTCCCCCCGACACCGGCATCGTTCATCAGGTCAACCTGGAATATCTGGCGCGAGTGATTTTTGCCCAGGAACGCGATGGCGTTCTGGAAGCTTATCCTGACACCCTGGTGGGCACCGACTCGCACACCACCATGATCAATGGCATTGGCGTATTGGGCTGGGGCGTCGGCGGCATTGAGGCAGAAGCTTCGATGCTGGGCCAACCGATCTCCATGCTGATTCCCCGAGTCGTCGGTTTCAAATTAACCGGCGCTCTGCCGGAGGGTGCGACCAGCACGGATTTGGTGTTGACGATTGTGCAGATGCTGCGCGCCCATGGGGTTGTCGGCAAGTTTGTGGAATTCTACGGAGACGGACTGGATCATCTCTCTATCGGCGATCGCGCCACCATCGCCAACATGGCCCCCGAATATGGCGCCACTTGCGGGCTGTTCCCTATTGATGGGGAAACACTGGAATATCTGCGCCTGACCAACCGCGATCCTAACTTGATTGCCCGTGTGGAAGCCTATGCGAAAGAACAAGGCATGTGGCGAGGAATCCAGGATGACGCCGTTGTCTACAGCGAGGCGCTGGAATTGGAACTGGGCACAGTAGAACCCAGCCTGGCCGGACCCAAGCGTCCTCAGGACCGCGTGCCGCTGCGCGAAGCCGCCCAACAATTCCAGACGCAATTGACGGAAATCAATCAGCAGCGAGGCAAAACCGAAGCCGCCCGCACCCACGCTGAACTGGGTGGAGAGTCTTGCGAAATTGGAGACGGGATGGTGGCGATTGCAGCCATCACCTCCTGCACTAACACCTCGAACCCCGCCGTGATGATCGGAGCGGGGCTGGTCGCGAAAAAAGCGGTGGAGCTGGGCCTGAAAACACAACCCTGGGTCAAAACGTCATTGGCCCCCGGCTCACGTGTCGTCACCGATTATCTGGAGAATGCGGGTTTGATGGACGCCTTGGAAACACTCGGCTTTCATTTGGTCGGGTACGGCTGCACGACCTGCATCGGCAACTCCGGCCCCCTGCCGGAGGAGATTTCCGAACTGATTTCCGAAAACAATCTGACCGCGGTTTCCGTGTTGTCCGGCAACCGAAATTTTGAAGGCCGCATTCATGCGCAAGTCCTGATGAACTACCTGGCCTCTCCGCCGCTGGTCGTTGCCTACGCCATCGCCGGCAGTATGGACTTGGATCTGTACAACGACGCACTGGCGACCACTGAAGACGGCAAAGAAGTTTTCCTGAAGGATATATGGCCAACGCAGCAGGAAATCTCGGAGGTCATGAATAATGCCCTGGATGCCGCACAGTTTCAGAAAAGCTACCAGAGCGTCTTCGAAGGCGATCAGAATTGGGGCGAATTAGCCTCGGCTGCAAGTCGACTGTATGAGTGGCCCGACTCCACTTACGTCTCCCATCCGCCGTACTTTGAAAACATGTCCATGGAAATTGGCGATGTCACGGACATCACCGGAGCGCGCGTACTCGCCTATTTAGGCGATTCCGTCACGACCGACCATATTTCACCCGCCGGCGCCATCGCCGAAGACAGCCCCGCCGGAAAGTATCTAAAAGAACGCGGCGTCCTGCCCGCCGACTTCAACTCTTACGGTTCACGACGGGGCAACCACGAAATCATGATGCGTGGTACTTTCGCCAATATCCGCCTGCGCAATCAACTGGCCAACGGCGTGGAAGGAGGAGTCACCTGTCACCTCCCCAGCGGTGAACTGATGCCGATTTTTGATGCAGCCATGAAATACCGGGAAGAAGGTACTCCCTTAATCGTGCTTGCAGGCCAAGAGTACGGATGCGGCTCTTCCCGCGACTGGGCGGCCAAAGGCCCTCGTCTGCAGGGAGTGCGCGCCGTTATTGCCGAAAGCTATGAACGTATTCACCGCTCCAACCTGATTGGCATGGGCATCCTGCCATTGCAGTTTTCAGAAGGTGAGAGCGCGGAATCTTTGGGACTCAGCGGCAAAGAGCACTTCGACATCACCGGGCTTTCCGACGCTCAGGAAATGCCCAAGCAATTGACTGTGACCGCCCGCTCCGGAAATGGCAGCGAAGACAAATCATTTTCGGTCGTCGTGCGCATTGATACGCCGCAGGAAGTGGAGTACTACCGCCACGGCGGCATTCTGCACTACGTGCTCCGGCAGCTGGCTGCCTGAGCGAATTATTCGCGGATGCCGCCCTGCGTCAGCGCAACGGCATCCAGTAAGCGGCGTAAATCATCTTCCGATAAATCCGTCTGCTCGCGTGCGACATCCAGCACCGGGCGCATTTCCGCATACGCCTGCTTCGCGATCGCCGCACCTTTCTCATAGCCGATCACCGTATTGAGCGCCGTCACCAAAATCGGATTGCGCTCCAAAGGCTGCTGTAAAGCCATTTCATTGACGGTAAAACCGGCAATCGCCCGGTCCGCCAGAATGCGTGAAGCATTACCCAATATCTCAATGCTTTGTAAAAGGTTATAGGCAATCACCGGCAGCATGACATTGAGCTGAAAATTCCCGGATTGACCCGCCACCGTAATGGTGGCGTCATTGCCGATCACTTGTGCTGCCGCCATCGCCACAGATTCCGGAACCACCGGGTTGACCTTCCCCGGCATGATGCTGCTACCGGGCTGTAATGCCGGTAAGCATATTTCGCCCAGCCCTGCCAAAGGCCCGGAATTCATCCAACGCAGATCGTTGGCGATTTTCATCAGACTCACCGCAACCGTTTTCAGTTGCCCGCTCATCTCGACTGCCGCGTCTTGAGCCGCCAGACCTTCGAATTTGTCCGGTTTTGAGGAAAACCGAACCCCGGTGTTTTCTTGGAGAACTGCAACAAAGGTCGCGGCGAATTCTTCCGGGGCATTAATTCCACTGCCGACCGCCGTGCCTCCCTGTGCCAGCTCATGCAGGCGTGTCAAAGCATTTTCCACGCGGTCGATGCCGTAGCCGATTTGATGCTTCCAGGCATGCACTTCCTGTGACATGCGAACCGGCATCGCATCCATCAGATGCGTGCGGCCCGTCTTGACATATTTCTCCAACTCCTCCGCCTTGGTCTGCAGGGTCTGTTGGAGGTGGGCCAAAGCCGGCAGCATCTGCTTGTCAATCAAAATACAGGCGCTCACGTGGATGGCCGTCGGAATCACGTCATTTGAACTCTGACTCATATTCACGTGATCGTTCGGATGTATTCCAGTTCCCGCCAATTGGGCAATCACTTCATTCACATTCATATTCGTGCTGGTGCCGGAACCGGTTTGAAACACATCCACCGGAAAGTGCTCATCATGCAGTCCGTCCGCTACTTCTTGCGCGGTCTTTGCAATAGCCGCCGCCTGTTTATGGGACAGGAGATCCAATTTCTCGTTCGCCTGCGCGCAGGCGCGTTTTACTTCACCCAAGCCACGCAGGAAACTGCGGGGCATCCGTAATCCGCTCACCGGGAAATTTTCGACAGCGCGCTGGGTCTGCGCACCATAAAGCGCATCTTGGGGCACTTCCACTTCGCCCATGCTGTCCTTTTCAATTCGAGACGCGGCCATAGTCCTGACACTCAAAGTTGTATGTGCGGAAAGTATAATAAACCTTTATTGCCGAAACCGCCTTACTTTTGTTGGAACTCTCACCGTTGACCGCCCTGTCGCCAGTGGATGGGCGCTATTTCCAAAACAGCGGAAACCAACTCCGCCAACTCTTCTCCGAATTCGGATTAATCAAACACCGCCTGGAAATTGAGGTCGCATGGCTAATTTCTTTGTCTGATCACCCGAACATTTCTGAAGTCCCCGCGCTTGCCGAAACAGGCCGAGAAAAACTGCAGGCTTTAGTCGCGCAGTTTTCTGTGGAGCAGGCGCAAACAGTCAAAAATATCGAGAAAGACACCAACCACGATGTCAAGGCGCTGGAATACTATCTGCGCCAGCACTTGGTTGAAGACCCCGAACTGGCTCCCCTGGAAGGTTTTATTCATTTCGCTTGTACCTCCTGGGATGTCAACCATCCCGCCTATGCGCTGATGCTCAACCGCGCGCGCAGCGAGGTGTTGCTGCCGGCACTGGAACAATTGACCCAGCAAATTCGTGACATGGCCCATGCCCACGCAGACCAGCCCACGCTGTCACGCACCCATGGGCAACCGGCATCTCCCACCACGTTGGGCAAAGAATTGGCCGTCACCGTTGCCCGTCTGCAGCGGCAACTGCAACATCTACACGAAATGCAATTCCTGGCCAAGATGAGTGGCGCCACCGGTAACTACAACGCGCACCTGGCCGCCTATCCGGAAATAGACTGGCCAGCCCACGCCGCGCAGACCCTGCAGTCGTTGGGACTCGAAATGAATCCGTGGACCACACAAATCGAACCCTACGACCAGTTTGCGGAATTCTTTCATGCCCTGATTCGTATCAACAATGTATTGACCGATTTTGCTCGTGACATTTGGCAATACATCTCCTTGGGTTATTTCCAGCAGAAGACCAAAGAAGGCGAAGTGGGCTCCTCCACGATGCCCCACAAAGTCAACCCGATTGATTTTGAAAACGCGGAAGGCAATCTGGGATTGGCCAACGCCGAACTGAATTACTACGCAAGCAAACTGCCCATCTCACGCCTGCAACGGGACTTGAGTGACTCTACCGTGCTGCGCAACATGGGTACCACATTGGCCTCCAGTGTCAACGCCTATGGAGCGCTGTCGCGCGGCCTCAACAAGTTGGAAGTCGATGCGGCAGTGCTTGAGAAGGACTTGGCGGACTGTCCTGAAGTCTTGGCCGAGGCCATACAAACCGTAATGAAACGCTATGGCTTGCCGGATCCCTATGAACAATTAAAAACCTTCACGCGAGGCCAGCGCATCACTTTAGAAAGTCTCCACGAATTGATCGCCACATTAGAGTTGCCGGATGATGTCAAGGAACGGCTCATGAAAATGGAAGCAAAAGATTACATCGGCCACGCCGCCGAGCTCGCACGTAAGATCTGAAAGCACGCCCACGGCCTGGGCGCAAAAATATATGGCCCTTAGGCCTGCATTTTTCCTCCAATCACTTCCTCTATATTCGCAAGTGTCGGCTCGACACTGAGCAATTCAACGCCCTCCACCACACTGGGGTCCTTCAGACCATGCCCCGTCAAAGTGCACACCACGGTACTGCCATCTTCAATCTTTCCACTTTTAATATCACGCATCGCACCGGCCACTGACGTGGCGGAAGCCGGTTCGCAAAAAATACCCTCCCGACTCGCCAATTGGCTTTGCATGTCCAAGATTTCTTCATCGGTGCATTCATCAAACCAGCCTTCGGATTCGCGACTGGCCGCCCACGCATAATCCCAACTTTGAGGATGCCCGATGCGAATCGCCGTCGCACGTGTTTCCGGTTTATCCACCCAAGTCCCGCGCAAAAACGGTGCACTGCCAGCCGCCTGGTAACCCAACATGCGCGGACGTGAATCGGTTTTCTGAAAAGGCGTGAACTCACAGACGTCCTGGCAAAACATGCAGGCTTCCGTCGCTGGGTCCCGTTGCCCAACCAGTTCACAATAGCCAATCCAATGCGCCGTAATATTCCCGGCATTACCCACCGGCAGGCAGTGATAATCCGGAGCCGCACCCAAAGCGTCTGCAATCTCAAACGATGCGGTTTTTTGACCTTGCAGCCGATACGGATTAATCGAATTGACAATCGTCACCGGCATAGATTCGGAAACCTCGCGCACCAGGCGCATGCCATCGTCAAAGTTTCCTTTAATTTGCAAAATGGTGGCACCGTGCATGATTGCCTGAGCAATCTTCCCCAACGCCACATTCCCTTCCGGAATGAGCACGAAACATTCCATGCCCGCCCGAGCCGCGTAAGCGGCTGCGGACGCGGAAGTATTTCCGGTCGAAGCACAGATAATCGCTTTGCTGCCTTCCTCGTAGGCCCGTGTCACCGCGACCGTCATGCCCCGGTCCTTAAAAGAACCGGTGGGATTCAATCCCTCGAATTTGGCAAACACCTTGCAGGTCGTGCCCCACAGGCGCGGCAGGTTCTTCAACTCGATTAGAGGGGTGTCCCCTTCACACAAAGTCACCGCCGGGGTGTCTTCGCGAATCGGCAATACGGCCCGATAACGGTCAATCAGTCCGGTGTAATGAGCCATGCCACTTGCTTGTCAGCGCAACGTTTCGATACGAATTCTCTGCACTTGAGAAACCACATCATCCAATTCCTCAATCCGCGCAATCGCCTTGTTGATGCGCTCTTCCGGCACCTTATGCGTCAGGAAAATGACCGGGACGCCCTGCTGAGTTTCCCCATTTTCGGGCTCCTGTTGGCGAATCGCTTCGATGCTGATCTCCAGGTCGCCCAAAATATGAGTCACCGCAGCCAACACGCCCGGGCGGTCCATTGCCAACAGTTTTAAGTAACAAGGCGTGTCGACTTGCCCCATTGGCACAACCGGCAAGTCATCCAGCGCATGAGGCTGGTAGGCCAAGTGAGGAACCCGATTCTCAGCGTCAGTGGTCAGAGTACGAACAACATCCACCAGGTCGGCGATCACCGCCGAAGCGGTAGGGTCTCCTCCGGCTCCCGCGCCGTAATACAGGTGGGCACCCGCGGCATCCGCTTTGACAACGACCGCATTCATCACCCCGTCGACGTTCGCGATCAGGCGCGAACGCGGAATCAAGGTTGGATGCACTCGTAACTCCACTCCGTCATCCACACGTTTGGCGATCCCCAAGTGCTTGATCCGGTAACCCAGGTCTCGGGCATCTGCAATGTTCTCGGTGGTGATGGCTTCGATTCCTTCCACATAGACGCGCTCGAAAGATAACGGAAACCCAAAAGCGATGGATGCCAGGATGGTCAGTTTATGCGCGGCATCCGTACCGTTGACATCGAACGCCGGGTCCGCCTCCGCATATCCCAACCGCTGCGCCTCCCGCAGAATCTCGTCATAAGAGCTTCCCTGGCGTTCCATGGCCGTCAGCATGTAGTTGCAGGTGCCATTGATGATTCCCGCAACCCACTCAATGCGATTGCCGCTCAAACTCTCACGAATGTTTTTGATGATGGGGATACTGCCGGCAACCGCCGCTTCAAAAGCCACATTGATCCCTTGCTGCTCGGCGCACGCAAAGATTTCGCTTCCATGCAGAGCAATCAAATGCTTGTTCGCCGTAATGACCGGCTTGTTGTTCTCAATCGCGCGAAGCACCAGCTCCCGCGCCGGCTCCACGCCTCCAATCAATTCGATGACCACATCAATTTCAGGATCATTCACAATCTCCCAGGGATCCTGAGTCAACCGAACCTCTGTCAGATCACAGTCGCGCTGCTGCTGCAGGTCACGCGCACAGGCTGCCGTAATGCGCAGATGCCGACCGGCGCGCCGCTCGATTTCCTCCTGATTGCGGGTCAACGCACGAATGACGCCGCTGCCGACGCATCCCAGGCCAAGAAGTCCCACCCGCATCATGTTCGCTGTCATTATGCGTTCCTCAGCATGGCTTTGATATTGCGCAATGCCTGTCGCGTACGTTGCGTGTTTTCAATCAAACTGAAACGCACGTGTCCGTTACCATTTTGGCCGAAGCCGACCCCCGGAGACACCGCAACGTGTGCATGCTTGAGCAGGCGCTTGCTGAATTCCAAGGATCCCAAATCAGCGAATTCCGGCGGAATGGGTGCCCATACAAACATCGTAGCGCGAGGCTTCTCAACTTGCCAACCCATGGCGTTGAGCCCCTCGCACAAGACATCGCGCCGTCGCTGGTACATCTGGCGGATTTCCTGCACACAATCCTGCGGACCTTCGAGCGCGGCGATGGCGGCCACTTGAATCGGGGTGAAAAGACCATAGTCAACATAAGATTTAATGCGGGCCAACGCACTCACCAGTCGAGTATTCCCGCACATAAAGCCGACCCGCCAACCCGGCATGTTATAGGACTTGGACAAGGTGTAGAACTCCACCGCAACTTTTTTCGCATCCTTCACCTGCAAAATGGAAGGCACCTCGTAGTCATCGAACGTCAGCTCCCCATATGCAATATCCTGAACCACCCACATTTTATGTTCCCGCGCAATGTCGACAACCGCTCGATAAAAATCCAGCCCCACGCAATGTCCCGTCGGATTGCACGGGAAATTAAGCAGTAACATTCTCGGACGCGGCCAGCAGTTTTCAATGGTCTTCTGCAACGATTCCAGAAACTGCTCCTCATCCTCATCAATAGGCACGTAATTGAGTTCGGCGCCGGCGATTACACAACTGTAGGGGTGGATGGGGTACGCGGGATTCGGCACCACCGCCGTATCGCCCGGCGACAACACCGCCTGCGCCAAGTGCGCCAATCCTTCCTTGGAGCCAATCGTCACAATCGCTTCGCGTTCCGGGTCAATCTCAACATCGAATTTGCGTCGGTACCAGTTCGCCACCGCCGAACGCAACCGCGGAATGCCCCGCGAACTGGAATAGCGGTGCGTGTCGCCCCGTGCAACCGTTTCACAGAGCTTGTCAACAATATGCTGCGGCGTGGGCTGATCCGGATTGCCCATGCCAAAATCAATGACATCTTCGCCTCGTTGGCGGGCTTGAGTTCTTAAGTCGCTGACTATGCTGAATACATAGGGAGGCAAGCGCGAGATGCGCTGAAATTCTTCAGTCACGGAGCCAAGCAGTCCAAAATTTTGCTAAGTACAATGGGAGAAAGGCGGCAAACACCTTATTTAACTGCCATTATAGTCAAATCACCATGCGTTTCGCAGAAGATCGCGCCCCGGCAGATTTTGTGATTCAGTCCTGCTCTTCGGACGGACTCATCATCAATGATCAACGCCATACGGAAAGCGTGTTGCTTCTGCCCGCCCAGCCCTTGCAGGTCTGGCCGGCCCAGGCGGACACGCTGTTGACTCTGCAGCACTTTTCATCCGTTCTTGCCTGCCAGCCTGAATTGCTCCTTCTCGGCACCGGCCCTACCCTGAAATTGCCGGACCCGGAAATTTATGGAACCCTGCTGGAGCAAAAAATCGGTTTGGAGGCCATGACCACCGCCGCCGCCTGCCGCACCTACAACCTGCTCGCCCAAGATGGCCGAAAAGTCGCCGCCGGCCTCATCTTGCCGGCCTGACCCAGACCGCATTTTGCGCTGATCAGCGCTTAGGCAGGTATTTCAAAGGATTGACCGGCGTTCCTTTACGCCGCATCTCAAAATGCAACTGCGGCCGATCCGCGCCTGTCTTGCCCATATAGGCAATGGTTTGTCCTGCTCGGATTTGTTCACCCTCGGCCACCAATAGACGATCATTGTGGGCATATGCAGTTAAGAATTCATTGGCATGCTGCACGATGACCAGACGCCCGTACCCAATCAGCCCTTCACCGCTGTAGACCACCGTCCCTCCTGCGGAAGCCACGATCTTTTGATTCATTTTCCCGGAAATAAGAATGCCCTGCTTGCCGGATGATTTGGGTGAAAATTTTCGAATCACCTTGCCTTGGGTCGGCCAAAGCCAAGTGATTTTTCCGGAAGAAGATCCCCCGCTCGATGCATAGGCAGGTTGCTTGGGCTTTTGGCTCTTGGGCTTTTGTGGCTTGCTGGCAACATTCCATGTTTTCGCCGGAATTGTCAACTTCTGTCCGGCTTTTAATTTGTCAGGTTGCTTGATTTTGTTATAACTCGCAATGCGGTGCCAGTCCGTTTTAAAACATTGCGCAATCTCACTGAGGGTATCGCCTTGGCGAACAACGTAGGCAATAGGTTTATTCCCAACCGGGCGACACGTCACAGCAGAAGGCTCCAGCATGTCTTCAATAAAATTTCGAGTGTCGGACCAAAGTGAACATCCGGAAGTGCTGGCGAGCAGCATCACTAGGAATAGGTTCCGGAAAACTCTTGAAATCACTGCCATTCATGCAGCAGGATGACTGCAACCAGCAACCCGGCCAACAACCAACCAATCCACTCGATGTGACGCCGTAGCCAAGGCTCAAAGCGCCCGCCCACCCAACGCAACAATCCCGCAACCAGAAAATAGCGGGCACCACGCCCGACGATGGAAGCAATGACAAACAGCGGGAGCGACAACGACATGACGCCGGCGCTGATCGTAAACGCTTTATAAGGAATCGGCGTGAATGCCGCCACCAGCACAATCCAAACTCCCCATTCGATAAACATCTGCTGAGCCTGAACGAAATGACTGCCCGTCAGCCAAGGCTCCAACCATCCAAAAACCAACACCCCCAGAAAATAACCGACGACCCCACCGAGGACAGAGGTCACTGTCGCCAGCGCGGCATATTCAATCCATCGCCTTGAGTGTGCCAGTACCATCGGCGCAAGCAGCACATCGGCAGGAATCGGAAAAAAAATAGCCTCGACAAAGCTGACCCCACCCAAAAACCAACGAGCGCGTTTATGTGCGGCCCAGCTAAGCGTTCGCTCATAAAGAGGATTGAATATGCGCACTACAAACTAGTCTTTCCCCCGGAAATATGTAAGCAAAGCCAAGTGGTTTTGGTGAGGGTGGACTCGGCGGTGGAGCCGCCGAGCACCCAAATCTTCCAGATGATTGCCGAAATTAAGCCAAGTTTTACTGGAGCTGTGTAATAAATGTCAGCGCCGCAATCACCAAACTCGCGGAAATGAAAGAGTACCACATAATCAAAGCTTGCATTTTCGAACTCACCGCGTCAATCTTCGTATCCATACTTTGGATTTTCCCAGTCATGTCTGCACGCAACGTCTGGATTTCTCCAGTCATGTCTGCGCGCAACGTCTGGATTTCTCCTCGCAGCTCTTTATGCGCACCGTCCATATCCGAACGTAATGTCTGGATTTCTCCTCGCAGCTCTTTATGTGCACCGTCCATATCCGAGCGCAACGTCTGGATTTCTCCTCGCAGCTCTTTATGCGCACCGTCCATATCCGAGCGTAATGTCTGGATTTCCCCAGTCATGTCTGTGCGCAACGTTTGGATTTCCCCAGTCATGTCCGCTCGCAACGTTTGGATTTCCCCAGTCATGTCTGCGCGCAACGTTTGGGTTTCCCCAGTCATGTCTGCGCGCAACGTTTGGGTTTCCCCAGTCATGTCTGCGCGCAACGTTTGGGTTTCCCCAGTCATTTCCGAGCGCAACGCTTCAATTTTGCTATCCAAGTGGCGAACATTTTCTTTGGTGGCCAAATGCGGAATCTGTGCCTCAATACTCGTCAAGCGTTCCGAGATATTGATCACCGCGGCCGATTCAGCCACCAGCTCGGGCACCGGTTCTTGCGAAGACATTGAGGGATTGGCGGGTTGGGGTTGTGAGGTCATGACCATTTTCTCCATAGGCAAGGCCAAAGTCAAGAGAAGCGCATGGCTGTGGACCTGAGTCTCGCCACTGGGGCGCTTCCGATTATACCCCGCCGCACGAAGCGAATCTTCGGCGAAGGGGAGGATTCCTCATCCTATGTCAGTGATAATCCGAAGTCCAGAAAAAACGGTCAGACCAACCTGCACATTTTTTTTTCACATTTAAATCAATAGATTAACCTTGTTTTTAAGGTTCTGTAGAGACAGATTTTGGCAAGAATGGGCGCGAAAATGCGCTTTTTCAGGGTGTTCGAGAATATGTCCGAACCCGTTTCAACTTGATTCGTTCAAGTGACACAGGGAAAGGCGGCCCGAATTTGATGGCGTGGCACTTATTTATGGGACATGGCATTCGCCTCCCGTACCAAAGGCACAAACAATACATCCGCCAACACTTGCCGCGCCATCCCAGTCTTTCTGCGGGTGTAGCGCACTAGCACTTGTGTCTCGTGCGGATGCCCTTCCGGCATTACCAAGCATCCGTCTGGCGCCAGTTGCTCGACCAGCGCTTTCGGGATTTTGGGTGTCGCCGCGGTTAGCATAATCGCATCAAAAGGAGCCCTCTGGGGCCACCCTTCACTCCCATCACCCAACCGCGTAACAACATTACGCAAACCGAGCTCCTTCAGCTTTGAAGTTGCCTGCTGATAAAGCTGCGGAATGCATTCGATACTGTAAACCCGCGAGACCAGCTGCGCCAAAATAGCGCATTGGTAACCGGAACCTGTACCAATTTCCAATACTTTTTTAGGAATCTTCGACTCAAGCAGGGCTTGGGTCATCAGCGCCACAACATAAGGCTGAGAAATCGTTTGCTCATACCCGATCGGCAAGGCGCTGTCCCGGTATGCATGATGGGCAACCGCGTCATTTAAAAACCGGTGGCGCGGGGTGCTCAGTATGGCCTGCAGAACCGCTTCATTCGTAATCCCCTTTTTACGTAAGCGCTCAACCAATCCTTCGCGATGCCGCCGGGCAGTCATCCCGATGCCTTCGTCACGCAATCGCTTCATAACGCGATCTGCCGCAACCAGCCCGCCATTGAATCCAGTTCGCTATGCCTCGTTAAATCGACTTTCAAGGGCGTAACAGACACAAACCCCTCACGCACAGCATGAAAATCCGTACCTTCTCCTCCATCCTTGTCCGCGCCGGGCGGTCCCACTCGCCACACTTGATCACCGCGACCGTCGCGGGTGCAAACAGCCGGTTCAGCGCGGTGTCGATGACCCAAGCGTGTGATGGTCATGCCCTTTAGCGCAGATAAAGGCAAATCCGGCACATTGACGTTCAAAATAATTTCGGAAGGCAGTGCGTGTCTTGCCAATTGCCGCACCAGACAATAGGCGATATGAGCCCCAGTGTCATAGTGCTGGGGTTCAAAAGAATTCATGGAGATTGCGATGGCCGGCAACCCCAAAGTGCGCCCTTCCATGGCCGCCGCGACGGTCCCCGAATAAATCACATCATCCCCCAGATTGGGGCCGCTGTTGATGCCGGATACGACCATGTCCGGATCGGATTCCAACAACCCGGTGATTCCCAGGTGGACACAATCCGTCGGCGTGCCTTCTTCGACGTAATAAAACCCGTTGCTCGCCTCGCGAATATATAAATCCCGGCCCAGTGTCAAAGAATTACTGGCGCCACTGCGATCGTGCGACGGCGCGATGACAGTCAATTTCGCCAGTTCCTCCAGTCGCTCTGCCAGGCACTCCAGACCCGGCGCGTCATAACCATCATCGTTACTGAGCAAAAGATACATCGCGTCGAATTATCCAAAAAACTACTTGAGCATAACGTATGCAGAAAAAACTAAGGAAGCCCTCAAATAAGTGAGTCGGCGGGCACAAATCACGCATCCATACGCAACAAATACCGCCTGTCTCAAGTATAGCATTGACCCGCCCTTCAACCCTTATTCCCGTATGATATGTTTGGCGAAGCCATAACATGGATGTCGCGATGACTTATGACACGGATGACGATCACGCCACATTTGAAAAAGCCATGGAAGACGTGGCGCCGCTTGGCCAGCGTTCTAAATCCGCTCGCTCAGGACACCCTCTCAAAGCGCCTCCGGTCACATCCAAACCGAGTTTCTCTTCACCCGGCCTGCAGGTTGATTTACGCCGCGTTTCACCCATTGCAGGGGATTTGATACTGGACTGGAAACGCGCTGGGCTGCTCAACAAGGAGTACCATAAATTGTGCACCGGGCGGCTGACGCCCTCACCCAAAGAATTCGACCTGCATGGACTGCATATGCACGAAGTCGTGGAACAAATCCACCAGGCAATCTTCGAAACCCACCAGGCGCGGCGACACTCGTTGTGCCTGGTGCATGGCAAAGGCCTGCGGTCGGGTACAGGCGACTCGCTGGCCAAAGGCGTCGTGGTCGCCGTACTACGCACGCATCCCGAAGTGATGGGCTTTCATAGCGTGCCGCGCAATACCGGGGCCGTGAATGTCCTGCTGCGGAGACCACGATGAAACAGACTTCCCCGGCAGCCAGCTGCATGGACGATTTTGATGCGCAATCGATTTTGCCCGAACAAGCGCATGCCCATATTCAAGCCTCGGTACAACCTGTCGGTGACACCGAAAAGATCCCGATTGGAGACGCACTCGATCGTATCCTCGCCGTGGAGGTGCATTCGGGAATTGATGTGCCCGGTGATGTCAATTCAGCCATGGACGGGTACGCCTTGCGTGGGCAGGATCTACCGGAACAATCACCGGCCTCCTTCAAACTGATCGGTTCCTCCTTTGCAGGACATCCTTTTGAAAGCCCCGTAGGCCAAGGCGAGTGCGTGCGCATTATGACGGGCGGCATCATGCCGGACGAGACCGATACGGTGGTCATCCAAGAGCGAGTGCGTGTGATCGATCCCGAGACCATAGAAATTCCTGCCACGGAGTCGGCAGGTCAAAACGTTCGCGGCGCGGGTGAAGATATTGCCGCCGGTCATGTAATTCTCCCTCAGGGACGCCAATTGACACCTGCAGACCTCGGATTGCTGGCCTCCACCGGGATTACCCATGTCGAAGTGAATCGACGACTGCGCGTGGCGTTCTTTTCTACCGGCGATGAGCTCCGCGAAATTGGAGAACCGCTGGATAAAGGATGCATCTACAACAGCAATCGCTACACCCTGCGAGGCATGCTGCAGAGGCTGCATGTAGAACCACTTGACCTCGGAACAGTCCCGGACCGACGTGAGGCCGTCGCAGAGACTCTGCATCAGGCGGTCGAGCAAGCCGATATGGTTATCACCTCGGGTGGTGTATCCGTGGGCGAGGCCGATTATGTCACGGACGTCTTGGAAGAATTGGGCCAAGTTAAATTCTGGAAAGTCGCCATCAAACCAGGACGACCTTTGACCTTTGGGTGGCTTGGATCGGCTTGTTTTTTTGGACTACCGGGAAATCCCGTGTCCGTGATGGTGACGTTTTACTTGTTTGTGCGCCCTGCTTTGTTGCGCATGATGGGAGCGCAGGAATCTGCCCCACTATCACTGACCGTGCCTGTCTCGACGCCTTTGCGGAAGCGTCCCGGAAGAGTCGAGTACCAGCGAGGCATCCTCAGCCGTGATGCTGAAGGGAATTACACAGTCGCGCGCACCGGAGCTCAAGGCTCCGGCATCTTGACCTCTATGAGTCAAGCCAATTGCTTTATCGTCTTATCTCTGGAACAGGATAACGTTGATGTGGGAACGAAAGTCGAAGTGATTCCTTTCGACAGTATCGCTTAAAGATTCGTATTCATCCGGGGGTATTGTTCTTGACCCACCGGTGGCTGCCATCCTCAAGTTCTTCGCGTTTCCAAAAAGGCGCATGAGATTTTAATTCTTCCATAATCAGACGATTGCTTTCATAAGCCGCCTTGCGGTGCGCCGCCCATGTCGCAACCAGCACAATCGAATCGCCAGGCTGCAGATCTCCGACACGGTGTCGCAATAATACGGCTCCCAGATCATATTGTTGCTGGACTTGAGCAACCATTTCTTCCAGATAGGACTGCGTCATTTTGGAGTAGTGATCCAAAAACATAGACCGCACCGTATCGCCCTCGTTATGGTCGCGCATCGTGCCGACGAAAACCGCCATGGCCCCGCATTCCGCAGCCAAATGACTGTGTTTTTTCTGAAAATCATGAATTTCTTGCCACACTTCAAGAAGTTCTTCGACCAGCTGGATATCTGCAATCATTATCTATTTATTTTCATATCCTCTTTATATTTCATTGAATTCCCTTTCAGTCGCGCAAGATAATCAGGAGCTCAATTTTTGACGGACCTCGCTGCGTCCGAGTTCAGGCTTCTGAAAATGGCGCAGGAGCGCCGATGGCCCCTGTGCTTGAAACTCTTCGAGTGAAGGCCCCTTGTACTGGCAGTAGGACGTGCTGGTTTCGTGAATTTCCAATTCTTCCAGAGCCGGCAAATAATCAATCAATCGCTCCCATATCCATGCGGCCAGGAATTCGGTACTGGAGCGCCATGCCAATTCCGGCGCCGCATAGTTGAGCGTATGATGATCCAAGGCGCGGATGACACGTGCATCGATGATGTGCTTGAGGATACCGTAATCCATCACAAAGCCATGGGCGGGATCGATGCGGTCATGAATCTTGAAATGCGCCGCATAGTGCCCCCCATGAAGATTGGCGCATGATCCGGGATGATCCGTGATGAAATGCGCTGCATCGAAGCCTCGCTCCTTGACAACGGTTGCCCGTGGCCCGTCACCGCAGAATCGGTCGTCTTGTCCGGGGATTTCCCGCAACGACGTCTGCAGCGCCTGACACAATCGTTGTGTGTCCTCCAAACTTCGGGTCCGCAACCATACCCGGTCGTCCAACGGCTCCAGTTTCTGGAGGTTGACACCGTGCTTATCCAGCAACCACTGACATAAGGCATCAAACTCTTGACTGGCCGGTGCTTGGAAAAAAATGTAACCCGCCTGAGGTGACGCACAGCACGTCACCACCACCGCTACGTAGCGGTCGCGGTCTTCGTCGGATAATTCAGCAAACTCCACCGGGGTAATGGCTTCCTGATTGGATCGTTTCAATACGTTGCGGGCAACCATCCGATGGCTTCCGCCGGCGATGGAGTATTCCTGGCGAAACACAAAACCCAACGGCTGCAGATGTTGCTGCATCCACAAAAGCGCATCAAGGCTGCGAATTTCCCCCGGAATCACTTGCCAGACCTCGTCTTCATCCAAACGGCCTGCCGTTCGGGCCGCTCCCAAAACAATACGTCCGTCGTGATGGTTTGGATCGGAGGCGTGCGGGTAATCCTCAGGATTTTCTTCCTGATCTGCCTTGTGCGCCGGAACCAACGTATCCAGCATCACACCGTGGCGCAGAGCATATTCCTGCAGTGTCAAGCCGCAACATGCGAGCAAATGCTCGTCCAAAATTTCAATATCTGTCTGGCATTCGGGGCATTTCATAAGCACAAATCCGCAGGGGACGCCTTTCGTTTCATTGTACGGCAAAGGTCACCGGCAGACCTAAAAAAAAGCGCCGCATAAGCGGCGCTTTTTTCCGAACGAATCGGCGGGCTTAGAAGCCTTGGAAGGGGTGATCGGTGCTGTCTTTGGCAGAAAGCACATCATCAACCGAAGGAGTTCCAGCAACAGCATTTGCAATCGCCTGCTTGGTCGCCTTGTAGTTGTTTTCATAAATCGCCGCATCGCTGGCTGCTTCCCAGTGAATGAAGACACCTACGCACACGTAGAGATTGTCACATTCATCTTTGGGGATAACGCCTGCTTCCACGGAATCCGCGACTGCCATGGCCACAGCTTTCTGTGCGGGGCCAAACATTTGCACGGCTTGCTTTGCGCCTTTGATCGTCACCTTGTTGTACATCATGGTGTCGGGTTTGCACGGCAGGTTCGGGCCAACCACAGCCAGCAGGGTGGTGAAACCGTCCTTGTTGTTCACCAAGCCATTGCAGAATGCGGTTTCCGCCGCGGAGCCGCGCGGTCCAATGATGAGATCGATGTGGGCGATTTCGGCCATAGTCCCGGAGGGATCATTGTCATTGACCAAAGCCTCGCCAACGAGAACTTTATCGATTGCCATTATTAAAACTCCAAAAATTTTTGTTTGCAAACAACGGGCACGCAGTTTTAAGACGCCCCCGATTAGATTCGAGAATCACTTCCCGAGGTCAGGACATCGCTGTCCCGATCATCGCTCCACCCCGCAAGCCGCGCCGCAAACACTCCTGCGAGTGTTAAATCCGCCGTGGTTCCGGGGCTGATACCGGAGCTTTTCCACAAAGCATCCAGTTCCAGGAGCCGTGACTGATAAGTTTGCGGAACTTTTGCATCGCAAAACTTATCTGCCAGCGACTTAATCTTACCACTAATTGCGTCCGCCGTAGCCGCACCATGCACACGGGCGACATGAGAATCCGGATAATGCGCCAGCATATGCAGAAACGTTCCGACCATCGCCCAGCGCGGGTCTTTCCAACGTTGGCACAAGTTTTCCCACTGCGGCTGCGCTTGATTTAGAACAAGTTCGAAGCCGTTGCAGTACTCGGCTGCGATGCGATCGCGGGACGACGCCAACTCCATCGCGGCGCGCAAAGAAATCCTGGGCGCGTCCTGAATATCCGCTTTTTCAACCTGACCCAGGCCCACCGGCTGCATGAGTCGGATGGCGCGATAAACATCGCGTGCATCGGTCACTGTGGTCGCCTCCAATACCTGGGGAAGACATTTCGACCACTTTTCTTCGGCACAGCGGTAATACGCCTCCACCATGGGAGCAACCAGCAGCAATATGCCGATATTCGTATTGCAGCCCACGACTTCCCAGGTCGCTTGCGCGGCTTGCCACACACGCTTCCCCAAAGTCCAGTTCGGCCGAGTCACCAACTCTGCGGAGGCTTGGGCACTTTGCCGAAAATCTCGACATGTTTTACCGTGCCCTTCTCCATGCAAGCCGACATTCCCTGGTTTTAGCGACTGCAAATCAAGCAAACAGGCGTAAAGGTATTGACGTGAAACAAACCGCCACGTCGGTTCATAGTGAGCACGCAGATAACGAAACACTGCAGAAAACTTTACGCTTCCTTATGACAATGCGCCAAGAAACCTTCAATCAACAATTCGGAAATATCCTGCTGACTGACTTGCTGGAGACCCCGCCATGCCGGAATGCTATTGATTTCGGTCACCCAAAACGCACCCTCCCGATCCTGCATCAGGTCGACTCCCGCATAGGACATGTCCACGGCCGATGTCGCGCGCTGGGCCAAATCCGACAACTGACTATCCAGAGCGGCAGGATAGCCTTGACCTCCATTGGCGATATTGCTGATCCAATCATTCCCTTCTCTTCGCATCGCTGCCTGTGCCCGGCCTTTCACCACCAACACCCGCCAGTCGCAACTGCCCGAAGCTGCCGACTCAATGTATTCCTGCAGATAGTACATGCCGTGATACAAATCATAATTCGGATGCGGCGTCTCACGGGTCAACCGCATCAATCCTTTGCCTTGAGATCCAAAGATAGGTTTCGCAACAATACTCTCGTGAGTCTCAAACCAATGCGCCAGGAAGGCGCGAGTTTGGCGAAGACTTCGGGCCACGAAAGTGCGCGGAGTCGGAATGCCGTGGTGGGCGAATAAAAAACTGGCGCGTACTTTGTCTACACTGCGCTCAATCGCACCGGCATCGTTGTAGACACCAATGCCCTTGGCCTCCAAGGCGTGAAGCACATCCAAATAAAAAATAACCTCTTCAAGAGTGCCTCCCGGCACTTCTCGAACAAAAACACCTGCCGGCAATTGACCGTCGAAACCGGGCAAGTCAATGTGCGCGCCTTTGTGATCAATCTCGATACGGCACTCGCGCAAACTGACAAAACAGCTGTCCCGATCATGTCGCTTGAGCGCCTGCTGAAGTTGTTGCCCGTGCCAGCCCGGATGGTCCGTTACGATGGCGTAACGCCCAGGTGCGGTCATTCTTCAAACGACTGCTTCAAAAGATCAGCATCCAAGGCTCCGGCCGCAAAGGAGCGGCCCGTCTGAATATTACTGACCAGTACCCGTGCCGGACTGAATAACATCGGATCGATTTTGAAAAAGTCGTATTCGTAATCTTTGAATATCGTGGCAAAAGGCTTGCCGTAATCGCGCGAAGTACTGCTCGGTAATTGTGTTGCTAAACGCTCCGCTTCCTCATCGCTCGATTGGACAAACAGTTTGACCTGTCCGCCGAACAAAATCGCATCGTTGGTGCGACCCATCATTTTCACCATATCGGAACTATTCAGGGGTGGGACCGGCGCACTGCCGATGCCATCGATGACCTGTTGCAGATCAAACCCCAATACATGCGTTTTATGCAGCGCCACTTCCAATACCCGACCCACAACCTGCACCGTGCCCGCGAGACTGGTGGTAGGTGTCAAAATCAATGTGAGATTTTCGGGTTCGACATTACAGTCTCGACAGATTTTCTGGCGCACGGAAAGCGGCGGCACCCGGTCCACTTCCATCACCAGAGTCGTTGTGTCGTGCTCATCCCGATAGTCGAGCTCACTAAACAACTCTTCACGCTGCGCCAGGCAACGCGCCGGACCCGAGCCCAAGGCATGAAATTTTTCTTCCGAATCGTTCAAGCTCCAGCCGGCATACTGGCTCGCCAGGCAAGCCAATACCGGATGCTGGGTATGTATGTGAATGGACAACGGCCAATCATCCGGACGATCATAGGTGAAGGTCGCCTGTCCCAACCCGCCTAGACAAATTTCAGTAATTTGACGACCGGCTTCAATACCGCCCACCGTCTCAATGCCCGCATCAATAATCCGTACACCTTCTTCCGTCCGGGATTTTTTGATGCGTAAATTTTCGGCATCCTCCACTAAATGACACACCAATGGATCGGCCAGTTGATTAATGCTAATGCGCGACATGGACAACCTCTTGTGGTAGCTGTGCGGAGTCAAAATGTGCGGATAATTTTTCCAATACGTCGGCGCGCAAATCTTCTAATTCGGCAAGCACCGTGTCGGCATCACTCCCGCGGCTGTGTACCGTGCATAAGGGATTCCCTTTTGACACTCTGGTTTGGGCGTGCGGCCGGTCTGCGGCCGCATCCGGCCACTGACAATGTGCGGAAATAATGACTTCTTGGGGCGCATAGACAACCCGCATCCCGTTCACGCCGCCTGCGTCAGGCACCAACACATCCCGCGCGATGTTCTTATCAAGACACGTTTGGATATGTGCTTGCATATAACCGTGCAGAAAACGTTCCTGATACAGCTCGCATGTTGCAGTTAAGCGGGGATTGAGATCAAGCATGAAGATACGGTGATCAGAAGTGAGAACAAAATCAAAGCCACAAAGGCCAAGCAAGCCCAAATCACACGTCAGATTGTCAGCAATCCATTGTACTTGCTCCAGCGCTTCGGGCGGCAATTCCACCGACCCAATGGCGCCGCCCCACATATAAGGCGTTGCCGCCTCTTCCGCCGCCAGCAGGCGGCTGACCCCAATCAATTCCGCCTCGGTCCCACCCGCCAAAAACAAGGCTGAATGTACGTCTCCCTCGCAATAACGCTGCCAATAAATCTCTTGATCGCGCCCCTCATACGAATCTGCCGGATGCACATGCGCTCCACCCGAACGCCGGTTACGTTTGACTAACCAACCCGATTGTGACTCGGGTGCAGTGTGACGCATCTCCGGCATCGGTATCTGCAAAACATCGCAGCGCGAAGTCAGTGATCGTGCATCCGTGCACTGGCGCAGGACTTCCTCGGAATTTCCAAGCACGTTGACATGCCTTTTCAGTTGAGTCAAGAGTCCCGGGTCTGCTTCGAAGCCCGAGCCGTAGATCAGCCGGTCGCCCGATTGGCTGCGCTCGCTGACCTGCCGCACAATTTCCGCAGTGAATTGCCCTTCCCGCAACGGCACGACACGGCACTCATCGGCCTGCAGATCTTCGTCTGCAAACCCATCCAAAGCAATCACTGGACAATGCAGGTGCGCGGCCGCCTGGGCATGCGCCCGCGCTGAAGCCGACAGCACAAACAGGCGGCTTATTTGGCTGCGCACTGGCGCGCTACTTCAAACGCATGTTCGAAATGGTAATACACCGGCTCGTCCGTTTCGCGCATCTGTCGCAACAAAGTCTGTTGCGTCTGGTACTTCACATTGCCAATCGCCAAAGCGCCGATACCGACAGCGCCACTGCCGGAGTCCTCGATGGGTTTCGCATCATCCATCACCCCCAGGCCATGAATTCCCGAAGGCGGAACCGCATTGACATCCGCCGCCACTTTCAGACGTGGTGCACTTGCAATCTGTTCTTTTGACATCAATTGAATGCCTGCCGCGGCAGATGCAAAAATCACATCCGTCTCATTGAGCAAGGTATCCAACTGATCGTTGGCCTCACCGTCAATCGACGTGCCGGCTTCGTATTTCTGATTGCATAGCTGCGCCGCCTGCTCACTTTTTTCTTTCTTGCGCCCCAAAATGGTGACGTGTGCGCCTGCGTCTGCGGCAATGACCGCGGCGGCGGAGCCGACCGGTCCAGTGCCCCCGAGAGCCAAAATGCGCTGGTCTGAAAGTTCTGTGCCATGTACATCGCGAAGTGATTTTTCGACTTTTGCGACCATGGCCGCTGCCGTCGTAAATGCCCCACTGGGATCCGCGAAAGCGGAAATCACAAAAGGCGGAACCATGGATTTCTGGCAGATTTCCAGCATTTCCATGGCCTGATGCATGTCACGACCGCCAATAAACAGCCCGGTCCGGCGCACGCCGCTGGGCCCGCGTGAAAAAATTGCATCTTCCACCAGTCCTTTGGTGTCTTCCACTTCCACCTGGATATACGGAATGCAGGCATCCCAGCCTGCGTCGTAAGCCATGTTGGCGTCAAAGGGGCTCAGATTCTTCGCAGAAGTGAGCATATGCAGTAAATATTTTTTGTCCATAAAAAATGTATTCGAAAATTGAAGAGGTAATTTTAAGAAATTTGGCGCTGCAGCGGAATCCCTTCCGCCATCTCACCTGTCATGACCTGGTGCCCATGGTTGCAGGCACGCACAACATGAACCAACACGTCCGGTTCCGCAAGCTGCAATTCGCGGGAAAGTTTTTGCGCCTGGGTTTCGCTCTCGGTCAACACAAACCCCGTGGGGCCCCACGAACTTTGTCCTATGCCGGCGAAGCCCAACTGTTCTGCTTTATTCAAACTCGAAGCAATGGCCGGATGGGTGAAGCGGCCTCCTTGAACCGGAGCGAAATGATCTCCGACCGTCTTCTGCAACTCACCGATGCCCTGCGCAAAGGGTTCGAAATTCCCCTCAAACAACGCCGGTAAAACACGCATCAAGGTCAACCGACATAGGTGGGCGGCTTTTGCTTCCGGAAGTTTCGGCAAATCATCAAAAGCGGTCCGCTCCGCGGTTCCCGACAATCCTTCCTCGCCACTTTTTGCTTGCAGCAATACAATCCGCCAATGCTCGGGAAAAGTCTGGCGCACGATAATGGGAGGCAATTTGGCAGGCTCGCCCCGGCCCCCATCCAGCAAAAATCCTCCTTGCTGAAACGCACCCCATCCAATGCCCGACCTGGATCCTCGGCCCAGTTCAATGCTGATATCCCGAAGGCTCATCTCAATGTCAAACAGATATTTAATCGCTGCACCCACGGCCAATGCCAACTGCGTCCCGGATCCTAGTCCCACATGCCCCGGAATGGCTTCATGCATATGAATTTGGACCGCACCCGGACAATGATAATGCTGCATGACTCGACGCGCATAGTCACAGGCTCGCTGCGCATCCGGGCCGGTCGCTGAGAATTCGCCGGCAGGCTCGCAGGACAAGTGCGTGCAAAGTTCGCTCAGTGCTACCCCCATGCTTCCGAAATGCCGCCCCAGTCCCCCATGCATATCCAGAAAACCAAGGTGTAGTCGACCTTGAGTCTTGATTTGAACCGCTTTATTCATCGATCCGAGGAATGCGTCATCCGGAAATGATACCGGCGCGATTATGGAAATATCCTAGCATAGTAGGACTCCCTCAACAATTCTAAAAATGAACGTGGCAACGCGGTAGTTCCGAGATCAAGCCACCCAAGCCCGAGCATTTCGAAATAACCGCAGCCAAGGTGCTTCGTCGCTCCATTCCGAGGGATGCCAAGAGTGCTGCACAGTTCGAAAAACACGTTCGGGATGCGGCATCATAATCGTAAAACGCCCATCCGTATTGGTGAAAGCCGTCAAACCGCCCGCAGACCCATTGGGGTTGTGGGGGTAGTGCTCCGTCGCCTCGCCGTGCGCATCAACGAACCGCAGGCAAGCCGACACATTTAGGCGTTGCTTTTCGTCTGAAAAATCCGCACACCCTTCTCCGTGAGCCACCACAATGGGTACGCGGCTCCCTGCCATGCCCTGGAGCAGAATTGACGGAGATTCAAGAATCTCAACCTGACTCAATCGGGCTTCGAACTGTTCACTGGAATTTTTCACGAACCGCGGCCAGCACTCGGCACCCGGAATAATATCCTTCAACTGGGACATCATCTGGCAACCATTGCACACCCCCAGCGCGAAAACATCAGGCCGCTCAAAAAACCTCTGAAATAAGTCACGCAATTTATTGTGAAACAATATATTTTTAGCCCACCCTCCTCCAGCCCCCAAGACGTCACCGTAGGAAAATCCGCCACAGGCCGCCAAACCGACCGTATCTTCAAGCAGCTCCGGAGAGGCCTGTAGATCGTTCATACATACGTCACGACATTCAAAACCAGCCTGGGCGAAAGCGGCCGCCATCTCAACCTGGCCATTGACACCCTGCTCCCGAAGAATGGCCACAACCGGCTTGGCTCCCACACCGACGTGAAGTGCTGCGGGGTTTTCGCAAGGATCAAAAGAGACTTCGGCAAATAAAGGCGGTCGACCCCACGTGCGACTCTCCTCATATTCGCTCCGCGCACACTCTTCATTGTCCCGACGACGCGCGATTTCATAACTGGTGCGGCTCCACAATTGATGCAGGTCCGTAAGCGACCATGTACGCACGTGGTGTCCTTGGCAATGCAAACTCAATTCCGGAGACTGCTGTATCTCCCCAATTCGCTCGCAAACAAGCCCTACCTGTTCAAAACGACGGCAAATCGTCTCTACCTCCGCATCGCGCACTTGCACCACTGCCCCGATCTCTTCGTTGAATAAATAGCTCAAGACATCCTTTTCATCAGTGGGAATATCCAGGCTCAAACCCAATCGAGCGGCAAAGGCGCATTCGCACAGGCAGGCCCACAAACCTCCATCGGAGCGATCGTGATACGCCAGTAATTGATCCTCTTCCAGCAATGCCTGAACCAGATCAAAAAAAGCGGCCAATTGTTGCGCGTCTTCAACATCGGGAGTATCGGACCCCACTTGGGCATAGGCTTGCGCCAGAGCGGATCCCCCTAGGCGGCGCTGCTCATCCAGCGCAATGAGCAACAGACTGGTACTTTCCTCGTCGCGCAATTGAGGCGTAATATGGCGACGTACATGGTCGACAGGTGCGAATGCCGAGATCACCAACGAAACAGGCGAAAGCACGCGCTGATCGCCCCAAGCTGCTTGCATGGACAAGGAATCTTTGCCTACCGGAATGACAATCCCCAACTGGGGACAAAACTCCATGCCGACAGTCTCCACCGCGGCGCGCAATCCCTGAAGAGACTCGGTGTCGGAACTGGCGGCCATCCAGTTGGCCGACAAACAGATTCTTTGACGATTCCGAACTTTGACACTTGCCATATTGGTCAGGGCTTCCGCGACCGCCATGCGGGCGGATGCTGCCGGCTGGTGGATAGCAAGCATCGGACGCTCTCCCATGGACATGGCCTCTCCGGAAAACCCTTGAAAATCACTGGCGGTGACCGCCGCATCAGCGACCGGGACCTGCCACGGTCCAATCATCTGATCGCGAACGGTCAGTCCTCCGACCGAGCGATCGCCGATGGTAATCAAAAATGCCTTCGAGCCGACACTGGGCATCGCCAGTACCCGATCGACTGCTTCCTCGAAAACAATACCGACGCTATCGAAGGGGGTAGCTGTTTTTGTGGTGGACTTGATATCCAGATGAAGATTCGCCGATTCTCCGAATAAAACAGACAACGGCATATCAATCACCACATTTTTCAGCATGCGGTCGGATAACCGCAGACGACCGGCGTCGGTCGCGTAGCCGACGACCGCATAAGGACTGCGTTCGCGTTGGCAAATTTTCGCGAAATCGTCCAACGACTCGGGCCGAATCGCCAGCACATAACGCTCCTGCGCCTCATTGCACCAAATTTCGCGTGGCGACATGCCGCTGTCGGCACAGGGAATATCCCGCAATTCCAGCTCAGCACCTCCCGGTTTTCCATCGACCAATTCCGGAATTGCGTTCGATAACCCGCCCGCACCCACATCATGGATCGACAAGATCGGATTCTTTTCACCATGGGCCACACACTGCTCAATTACTTCCTGGGCTCTGCGCTGCATCTCCGGATTACTGCGCTGCACCGAGGCAAAATCCAGTTCTTCGTGGCTGGCCCCAGTATGCTGTGATGATGCCGCCCCTCCTCCCAGCCCAATCAGCATGGCCGGGCCTCCCAGCACAACAATCGCAGCCCCTTCGGGAATGGTTTGTTTGTGGATATGACCTGCTTGGATGCTGCCCAATCCGCCGGCAATCATGATTGGCTTGTGATAACCATAAGTACGTCTGCCTGAAGAGGACGGCACCTCCATCTCCAGTGTGCGGAAATAACCACTCAAGCACGGTCGGCCGAATTCGTTATTAAAGGATGCCGCACCGATAGGACCTTCAATCATGATGTCAAGCGGTCGCGCCATACGAGGAGAATGTCCCCGTTCCGGACGCTCCCACGGCTGTATCCAATTGGACAGGTTCAGATTAGACACTGTGAAACCGCATAACCCAGCCTTAGGTCTCCCACCACGGCCGCAAGCCGTCTCGTCACGAATTTCTCCCCCACTCCCGGTTGCTGCCCCCGGAAAAGGCGAAATGCCCGTGGGGTGGTTATGGGTCTCAACTTTAATCACGATGCCATATTCACCGTCTGACGATTTCCACAAGCGGCTCTCTGGGTCCACCGCCATGCGGCTGTAGCGGCCCGCCTGCATCACTGCCGCATTGTCTTGATAAGCCGACAGAACACCCTCCGGGGAAACCTCGAAGGTATTGCGAATCATGTCAAACAAACTTCGCTCAATAGGCTTGCCGTCGATTGTCCAAGATGCGTTGAAAATCTTGTGGCGGCAATGTTCGGAATTGACTTGAGCAAACATCATCAGCTCTGCATCCGTTGGATATTTCCCTATTTTTTCATAGGCTTGATGCAAATAGGCAATATCCGCTTCAGATAAGGCCAAACCATAACGCGCATTCGCGTCACGCAAGATCGATACCCCATCATTCTGAAAATCAACGGTTTCAAGGGGCTGAGGCTCAGAGGACTGAAACAACTGAGCAATTTCCTTCACATCCGCCAAAATGGTCTCGGTCATCGGATCGTGCAGCATGAGCAACAATTCCGGCTTCAGCCGTTCCACTCCTTCGATGCGATATTCAATGCCCCGCTCGATGCGCCTCACCGTTGTCAGGCCGCAAACACGAAAAATCTCTGTTGCTTTACTGGACCAGGGCGAAATCGTGCCCAGCCGCGGAATCGCAAAACATGGGGATCCGGAAGTTATTTCCTCACTCGCCGGAGCGTAATCAAGCAAAGCGCCCAATACGAGTTCTTCGCTTTGGGTGAAATCTGCGTCGCAATCTACAAAATGATAGTACCGGGCACTGACAATAGTGCCGGAATGCTTTGCCGTAAGTCTCGCATTGAGTTTGCGGAGAAAACTACCGGACAGTGCCTGGCCGCCTGGATAGATGCGTACGGGCATAAAAAATTGCTAAATTACACCAAGAATGACGCGCATATTACCAAGATTACTGAGTAAATGCCGAAGTAGACAGCTTTTTGCCATCTTGCTCTTTGCTGTTGTTCCTATGTATAATTACTGTTGATAAGTTCGACTTGGGGGTGACCCGGTTTCGACGGCGGTTACGGACTCCAAGGCGCATGCCGAGGCGGTAGCGACCTCGTAAAAAATGGCTGCAAAACATTAGTTGCCAACGACGACAACTACGCACTAGCGGCTTGATCCGCTAGTCATCCTTCCGGGAGATGCTTGTGGATCCTGTTTGGATGTCGACTACACAAGCTCGCCTTGCAACCTGCCTGGAGTTGAAAGGTTAAACGAAACATCCAGACTGGCGATCATTAAGTCCTGTCCGTCGGGCGTTGATCGTAAGATAAAAGACGGTGCTAAGCATGTAGTGCCGAAGAGAAAGAACTGTTGGACGCGGGTTCGATTCCCGCCACCTCCACCAATCACCGGCTTCAAGAATTTCCATAAGGCCTCGTAAAAAAGCTTTGCGAGGCCTTATCTTATGTGACTAGCGCGCAATATAGGCTTAAGGCATCCTTCTATATTTTGCATTTTAATAATATAAATGGTAATATTCTTCCATGTTATAATTTTTAAACATATAAGACCCAATTTGGGGTCCTTATGTCAAAATCTAGTCAAATGGAACGAAGTGGCCACTTTCGGCATGTGCCTGCGGGGTATAGAGCATTCTTTCCTGCACTACTGCCACCCACGCCCCCTATTGCGATTGAGGGTAGCCTGCAACAGCTCCTTTCGAAGGCTGATCAAACCATGAGCGTGTTAAATGTGGTTTTTAGTGTTCTGCCTAACCCCGACCAATTAGTAGGAATGTTCATGCAGAAAGAGGCCTTGCTCAGCTCGCAGATTGAGGGTACCCAATCGTCCCTGATAGATGTGCTGGGAGTCGAAGAAGGTAATCCTCCAACAGCAGATGTGGGAGAGGTCTTGAACTACCTGGCCGCCATGCGTCATGGCATGCAGCGTCTGCAAAAAAACGAACTTCCTCTGTGTGCTCGCCTGCTCAAAGAATTACATCTGAAATTGATGGCAGAGACAAGAGGAGGCGGCCCTCATCTCACTCCAGGTGAATTTCGCACTATGCAGAACTGGATTGGCGGCAGTAGCCCCGCCAACGCTCGCTTTGTGCCACCCCCGGCCGATGAACTGGGCGTAATGTTCGGAGAGCTGGAGAAGTATTTCCATACCGAGAATGATACGCCGCCATTGGTGCAGTGTGCCCTGATTCACTACCAGTTTGAAACCCTGCATCCCTTCAATGATGGCAACGGGCGCTTGGGACGTTTGTTAATCAGCCTGTTTTTGTTAAGCAGAGGTGTGTTGGATCAGCCCATGCTGTATCTCAGCGCCTACCTGAAAATTCATCAACAAGAATATTACGATCGCCTGCAACAAGTGCGCACTGACGGTAGTTATGAGAAATGGTTGACCTTTTTCTTGGAAGGTATTGTGGCTGTTAGTGATATGGTCATTGACACTACCCGCCGGATTCAAGCATTAGAGCGCAGTGATACAGACGCGATGACCACTGCCGGAACTGGCAGCGAAAGCATTGCCTTTATTCGTGCCCTGCTACAGCAGCCTGTTGTTTATGTAAGGGATATTGAAAGGCACTTGAACATCTCTTATGCCAAGGCCAATCAAATGGTGGCGTTGGCCGAAAAGATGGATATCCTGAAGCAAATCAGTCATGGCAAACGAAACCGGAAATACGGTTATCAAAAATATATTGAAATTTTGTCTGAAGGAACCGAAATCTAATGCCAAGGCCGCACTTTATATTCCTGGATAAATTACCCCTGTTTCCAAGTGCTTCACAGAATTGTCATAAAACATAAAACACATATAATAAATGAGCCGTCAACTTATCTGGTTACAGCGCTAGGAGAGTTTCTGCAGCAACTTAATTAGCTTCCTGCAGGCATAAACGTCAGGTGCTTTATCCAAGAGGTCCCTTATGAAAAACAAACCGACAAAACACTGCAGCCGGACTGGACTTTTCTATGTCCTAGGCTATCTGCTACTCGCTATAGCCCCTCCCCTTCACGCCGAGGAAGCTGAAAACGAGGAAGCCGCGGAAACTCCCGTTATCCCAATTAAAGTGGAAGCCGCTGAGATCAGCACCCAGCCTGGCCATACGAAATATGACGCCGAAGTAATTCAGAACATGCCTACGGGAGACTCTCACCTGTCCGACCTGTTGCGCCTGAATCCGGCTGTGGACTTTTCCCGAGAAAGCGACATATCCGGCAGTGCCACTCTACGTCCCGACGAAATTTCCATACATGGACAACGGTTTTACCAGAACCTTTTTCTTATTGACGGCATTGATACTACCAACGACTTGAATCCTGCATCGACTAATGACATTTTCAGTAACCCCAGTCTCTTCTTTCCGAATGGGGGAAGTTCCCCCCAGGGGTATTACGTTGACGTAGAACTGCTAGATAATGTCCAAGTTTTCGACAGTAATATTCCAGTCGAGTACGGGGGCTTCACCGGTGGAGTAATCTCTGCCGAACTGAAATCCTACGAGGGCGAAGACAAGTTTTCATGGCGCTTTGGAATAAAGCGAGATGAATGGGAGAGATATCATGTCAATGAGGGCGACCTTACAGCTGCAGATTACTACGGTGGAGTCTACACACCCGACTATCAAAAAACCAATTTTAGAGTTAATGTGCAGCGGGAGATTGCTGAGAATTGGGGTTTAAACTTAAGCGTGTCGCGACGTGTTTCACGCTTTGATCAGCGTTACGACAAAATAATTTCTGCAACAGGCCCTGTAGAAGACCGTACTGATAGACGGACCATCGAATACGAGGATAGAGTCGACAATATTCTCGGGCGAGTGGACACCGTGTGGGAAGGGAAAAAACTCGGACTCTCGTTCCGCTACGCTCGACGTCGACACGATGGTCTAACCGCAACAAATTACGATGGGAGATTCGAGAAAGACCACGACGGTTACGGAATAACTGCTGACCTTGAAGGTGAGCGACCTTCCGGCCTATGGAAACTTAAGTTTGGCGCCGATCAGTTATCCGATGAATTAGACAGCGAGGACAATCTCTTTAGCTCCCATGAATCTGCGGAAGCGAGCCTGCTAGACTTGCAATACGAAGGTTCATACGGTGACACCAAGCAGAGGCAAACACGTCTCACTTTGAAACCGAAGTGGATTTTTAATACGCAGCATTTTTCTGGTGCCGAGCACGACATTACTGCAGGTGGCGAAATGCGCTATACGAAAAGTTTCTACGAACGGCCGAGCAAGGTCGTCTATGAAAAATACGATTGCCGAACAGATAGTGCCGACCGTCTCGGTTGCCAAGACTATGATGGAGATGGTATCAGTGACCGTGGCGACGAATACCTTGCCCGAGTTGTCGACTATCTTCCCGGTAAAGTGAATCTCAGCTACGGTGAATGGGCACTCTATGCTGAAGATCGGATGAACTTTGGACGGTTAAAGGTCAACGCTGGTTTGCGGGCAGATCGTAACAGCTTTCTCGAAAATCTGGATGTAGCACCACGCCTTTCCTTGGACTGGAACGTCTTTGGCGATGGACGAACTCACATCACTGCCGGTGCCAATCGCTACTATGGGCGTAGTTTCATGCGCCTTCAGCTGAACGATGCGATCTATGGGTGGCGAGAATGGCGTGATTACAACCAAGACGGCTCTTTAAGGCGTCTCCGCACCTACGACAACAGAAGCGGAGCTTCGGACTTGGACACCCCCTATTCAGATGAGTGGATGCTCGGTTGGAGCCAAATATTCGGCCCGCTTACTCTCCGCATGCAGTATGTTGATCGTAAAAGTCGGGATGGGATAACTCGCCGATATGAAAATATCGATGATGACAGTGCCCGCGAATACTACTACACAAACGACGGACGCAGTTCGACTGAAAGTACGACATTTGAAGTGACCACTGAAACCCCCAAAAGCCCTGGCGCTGCTTGGACCCAATTCACACTGGCGTTGAATTACAAAGATTCTGAAAGCAACTCCCAAGATGACGCTGGCTACGACGAAGCAATCGACGAAGAACTCATTTATTACAAAGGTCGAGTGATTTCATTTGACCAACTCCCAGCATGGGATTACAACATTCCATTCGGAGCTCGTTTGTTTGCAACGACCCATATCCCCCAGTGGAACGTGGTTTGGTCGAACTTTTTCAACCTGCGCCGGGGTGGAACCATTGCCCAAGATTCACGTAGGGACTGCGACGATAGAGACCCAGTTACAGGTGAAGTTTATTGTGACGGCGATTATGACATCTACGAAGATACTGACTTCAAAAGTTTGGTCATCGTAGACACCAAAATTCAATGGCAACCCCGTATCCTCGACCAGTCATTCTACGTGAAAGTTGAAGTCAAAAACGTGTTTGATAAAGTCATCAACGTCAGCACCACCACTCGCAGATCCTACACAAGTGGGCGACTTTGGTGGATTGAGACGGGCATGGATTTCTGACCACGGGTATGCTGCTGGCGACAGCAGAGACACAGCTTTGATTTGGATGTATGCTCGGCAGAGCATGATTGGCTAGATGCCAAACATCATGCCCCGCTGAACTCAAATTTAATTTTCGGCTGGCATTTATGAATATTCCAAGTGATTTGAGTGCCGGCACTAAAGGCGCAATCGCCTCTCGCCACTGGTTTGCCTCCACCGCAGCGGCAAGTTTGCTGCATATATGCGTCTTGGGGTTACTCTCTTTGACCACTGTCGAGGGAGCCGAAGATCAAGGCGAACAAGGTGTTGAAATTGACTTCGGCATGCTTGGCGACATGGGCGAAATGGTGGAAACTTTAGCGCAGAGCCAAGCCGCCGCCGAAGCCTATTCGAAGGTGATGCCCGAAGAAAAAATTGAAGAGCCCATAGACCCGCCTAAAGCACCCGAGCCTGTGCCTGAACCGGAAACCGAGACTAAACCCAAAGAAGAAAAAAAGATAGTCAAAAAGGCGGAAGTCGTCCAGCCCGTCATAGAATCGGTTCAAAAAAAGAAATCCGAAAAAAACATTAGAAAGCCTGTCCCGGAGTTTGTACATAAACCTGCCCCACCATGGCCAAAGACGCATACCCAACCCGCCAAACCGGTAACCGCACGTCAGAAGCCGGCACAAACACCGAGCCGGCCTGCGATCGATTCGCCTGCCGTAGCGAAAATATCTACCGGACAGGCCCAGGCAAAATCGATGGGAGGTAACCCCGGTGCGGAACGCGCCTATCTTGCCTTGCTGGCCGCCAAATTGCGTAGCAAGAAATTTTATCCGCTATCGGCAAGACTCAACAAAGATGAAGGGGAAGTAACTCTGCTCCTTACGCTCGGCCGCGATGGGCAGGTCCTGGATGCACGCATCGGCAGAAGCTCCGGGATTTCTGTGCTCGACGAATCTGTTCTGCAGATGCTGGAGAAAGCCAAACCCCTGCCCCCTTTCCCGTCGAGCATGCAGCAATCAAGATTTACTGTACGTATTCCTGTTTCTTTTAAACTGGACCAGTTTTTTAACTAGCGGAATCGGGTCCAAGCGATTTGGCGTCAGGTCTCTGGCGGAATCCTACCTTGCCCGTGTCTATGTAACTAGCGCCCTGGTAGTTGAGGGGGTCTCACAATGTGGGGACGGCGACCTAGCGTGCCGAGAAAAGCTTCGAGGGCCTGAATTTCGCTTTCTTCCAAGTCCAGAGGCCTGATAAGTGGAGAAAGTTCAGGTTCCTCGGGAACTCTTTTTTTTGAAAACGAGATGCCGCGGTTATACATGCGAAGAATACCCGTGAGATTGTCAAACAATCCGTTATGCATCCAAGGCCCGGTAAATGCGAGGTCCCGCAATGAGGGGGTGCGAAATTTGCCGCGGTCGCTCACTTCACCAGTTACGTAAAAGCGGCCCAAATCCTCAAACCGACGACCGGTATAACTGAGTCCTGTGTGATGAAATTGGCCATCCGAAAACAGCGAGCCATGATGGCAGTTCATGCATCGCGCCTTGGTGCGAAATAAATGCAGTCCTTCAATTTCCTGATCTGATAACCGGTCGTATTCCCCTCGGACGAATTGATCAAACGGACTGGTCCGAGACCGAATCGTTCGGATAAATGCGCTCATTGCTTGAGCGATGCGATCGAGATTAATTTCGGGAGTGCCAAACGCATTTTGAAATTCCGTAGCGTAACCATCAATCTTGGATATCCGCTCGATCACGTGATCCAAGTTTGCCTTCATCTCAATAGAACTTGCAATCGGTATGGGAATCAATGACAGCAGGTCGTCCGCCCGCCCGTCCCAAAAGAGCTTGTCGAAATACGCCACATTCAGGAGCGTCATCGTATTGCGGCGTCCGGAGAGGCGATCGTGTCCGAAAGCCACTTCTCGGCCATCAGTCCAGCCAAGTTGTGATTCGTGGCAGTTCGCACAAGCAATCTGTTGGGAGCCCGACAAGCGTGGGTCAAAAAACAGGATTCTGCCAAGTCGCTCAATTTCTTTAGTCTGCCACGAGACTTTAGCTGGGGGTTGAAGTTCTCCCAACTCGACAGCATGGACCCCCGCATCTACTTCAAAAGGAGGCCATGCCTCGACACCTTGTC
Source organism: uncultured candidatus Poriferisulfidus sp. (assembly GCA_965221375.1). Taxonomy (GTDB): domain Bacteria; phylum Pseudomonadota; class Gammaproteobacteria; order Poriferisulfidales; family Poriferisulfidaceae; genus Poriferisulfidus. Next base: position 1,148,079 of record OZ244883.1, read on the forward strand.
GATACTGATCTACCAGACCTGCCGAAAGCCCAGTGCAGGCCGATAGGCATACATGAAACAAAATCAGTTTATGTACAAATTTCATGATTGTCCGCAGTTCCTGCGCTGCTTACTCGCGTAACACCTCGCTACTCCATGCACATCTTTATTTTACTTTCAAACGTATGAAAGCGTCTCGACCGCCTCAACTGTACCTGCAAAACCCCCATAGAAAAGAACCGCACATCAACTTTCTTCCGGCCTGCTGAATAAAGTAACTTTAGAAATTTGAAGCTGGCGCAGAATCTCGAACAATCGGTCCAGATTTTTAGCCTTAACCTCTTTATCTGCTTTCACGATGACCCCTTCTGAACCTGCATTTGTTGCTCCCAAAATATCCGCATCCAAAGATTCGTACGTGACAGGCTTGCCATTGATACTGAGTGAATTATCTGTTTCCAGAATCAGCACAACCGGAGCATGTACTAATGGTTTTTTACTACTTGAAACCGGAGGATCAATATTACGTCCTCGAGGATCCGTAATCTGCCCAGCAATCATATAAAACACCAGCATCAAAAACACGATGTTGACAAGTGGAATCATGTTATCGTCACCACCACGTTTAGAACGTGGCGTATATAACTCGTTCGAAAACATACCGCCCACAATGAACTTATTCAGTTTTTTCAGAGAATGAGTTCCCCAAGGTCACATGTTTGAGACCAATCCTCTTGAGACTTTCAATGGCGGAGAGGATGGTTTGCAGATTTGCATTTTCTTCCGGCAAGACGACATGGGACTTTTCGAATTCGAACTCAAAAATGCTTGGGTCTGTGAGTTCTTTGTAGTGCGCAACTGAAAAAGTGCTGTCGTGGAACCTCAGGCCACCCACTTCATCCAGCCACACAATTTGCGGCAACTGAACATCCTCACTAAAACTTGAAGTCGGAGAATGAAGGTCTACTGCCCGCCATTGAGTAAACGTAAAGGACAGCATGAAAAACAGCAATAATATGAATACTACGTCAATTAGCGCGGTTAAACTGATTGTGTGACGCCTTGCGCGATAAAGCGGCTCCGCATTCATAGATGCCATCTCAAATCACGTCACTTACTGCCCATTGGCTCTTGCCTGGATCGTAAACAGGCGTTCCAAATCATCTTGTATCCCCGCAGCATACCGCTCAACCCGGCGCTCAAACCAACTATGAGCCAGCGCAACCGGGATGGCGACTGCCAAACCCACCGCCGTCGTCAACAGAGCCTTCCATATCCCTCCGGAGAGTACTGCAGGATTAACTTGCGAACCGGCTGCCTCCATAGCCTGAAAAGCCTCAATCATGCCCAGAACCGTGCCAAATAACCCCAAAAGCGGGGATAAAGTGAAAATCACTTCGAGCGGACGCAGATAATTCCCTAATTTCCGAATCACCGTTTTAGCAACGCGCATGGACTCCGCTCTTACTTCGTCCAAGGAAAGATTCGAATTTTCAAAAAGCTTCAAAGTTTCATATGAAATATACGCGCGCGGGTCCTTTTGCCCCTGCAGCAGTAACATCGCCTGTGGTCTGTCTCCACTTTCAATAAGGTCGAGGGCTTGAGTGCTATCCGTCTTCGAAGTTTGCCTTATCGAAAAAAATTGCCAAAATTTGACCAGACTGATAGTAAGGGCAACTACTGAAAAACAACCTAATAGCCAAACAACGGGTCCCCCGAGAACCAAAAATTTACTAAGGTTTTCAAACATGACATGCATGTAAGCCATAATGAAACTTGCCAAATGCGGGTTTGTCTAAGAAAAAATAGGAATTATTTAACTAAAAGAACGAGAATAGCTCTTTTCAGTACAAGTATTATAGATTGCGTTTCGCCAGATCCGTGGAATGCCGATGAAGATACTGCTTCTTTTCTCTAGTTTCCGGGATAGAGAGGCTTACATTTTCTCCGAAATTATTAAAATACGCAATAACGCCAATTCCTCACGTCTCTATAAGAAACCTCGCGCTATGACTTTTGTTGTGACCGAAGACTGCATCAAATGCAAATACACCGATTGTGTAGAAGTCTGCCCGGTCGAATGCTTCCATGAAGGCCCGAATTTTCTCGTCATAGACCCGGAGGAATGCATTGACTGTGCACTGTGTGTGCCGGAATGTCCGATTGATGCGATTGTGCCGGAGAAAGACTTGCCTGAAAATCAAAAAGACTTCCTTGAACTGAATGCCAACCTCTCAAAAGAATGGCCGGTGATCGCTCTGCAGAAGCCTCCCCCTCCCGATGCGGACGAGTGGCGCAACATACCAAATAAAAGAGACTTGCTTGAGGCTTGAGTGAAACTGCTCATATGCCCCACGCACCAATTACTGAGTGCTTATTGCGCGGAAACGATTATTAACCGGCATGCCGAACTGCTGCCGGACCTGACTCGATTAACGCTGCTCACTCCAAATGCAACCTCGGCTGTTGCTTTTCGACGGGCCTTACTTCTCGAAGCTCAAAAAAGAGACTTTACCGGGTTGATATTGCCCGATATTCAGCCTCTGCGCACTTGGGTCCAAACGAGTCAAGACGCCCCCAAAGCTGAAAGCTCTTTGTCCGAACTGTTGGATTTGTGGCAGGCGTTGCGCACTTCTCCACATGTGCTCAACCAGTCTAATCCTTGGGCCACCGCTCGCGAACTACTCACACTGTTCGAAGGCCTTTGGCTAAGCGACGATTATTTTCTGCAGGATGAGGACCAGATGACAGCTCGGTTGCAGCAAGCCTATGGCATTCCTGACAGCTCCTCTGTAAAGTTCCGAAATGAAACCCATGTTGTCCACAATCTGTGGCGGGCCTGGGAAGCTGGATCAAAAGAACTGCTAAGTTCCAGTCAGCAATATCGTGAAGCCCTTCGAAAGGTCCCGGAAGCAGTAGAGACGGAAGCTTTATACCTGTGCGGCTATGAACGATTGATGCCTGCGGAAATACAAGCGCTGCAGCAAATAAGCCGAAACATACCCGTGACCTGTCTGACGCGACCGCGTCATTACATTCGATCAGATCTGCCTGTGGAGGAAATTTCTGCGGCCCCTTCGCCGTATGCGTATGCCCTTGAGCAGGCATTTAATCTTGGTAGCGAGGAAAATTTGAGAAAGCGGGCACAGGCCTGCCGAAAAATCTACCCTCAAAGCCCTCTCTCCGGTCGATTGCATTTTTTTGCCGCTGAGCAAGCCGAGCCTCATGCCAGTGCAATTACACTCCAAATCCGCCGCTGGATTCACGAAAAGAGGCAAAACATCGGGCTTGTAACCGAAGACCGAAAACTGGCACGCCGGATACGTGCTCTTTTGGAACGCCACGACATTTACGTCAATGATTTTGCGGGTTGGGCTCTGTCGACCACGAGTGTCGCCGGTGTCATCGTGCATTGGCTGGATTGCCTTGATCAAGATTTTTACTATCGCGTGATGCTCGATGTATTGAAATCACCATTTGTGAAATTCAAGAATATTAAGCCCCATCATCTAAAACAGGTCAAAGAACTGGAAACGCTGCTGCACAGAAACCACACCTCCCAAGGTTGGGCGCATTATGAATGTCTGGCAACTCAAAAACCGGAACTGCAGAATTTATTGCGTGCGGTAAACCAAGCTGCCGAGCCTTTAACAACCCTTCGATCAAACCCCACCGGGCCCGAATACATCACTGCCCTACTCAAAAGCCTTGACCGGCTGGGTTGCATCGCGAGTTTTTCTGATGACGAGGCGGGTCGTCAAGTTTTGGAGAAGCTTGAAGCCATTCGTTTTCAGTTAACCGACAACACCGCAAATTTGCCCAAACATCAGTGGCGTTCAATTATTTGCCATTTCCTGGAAAACCAGGATTTCCGGCCTGAAACTTCACAGCCTGGCGTGTCTTTGATTAATCTCAATCAATCCCATATGGCTCAATTCGATTATTTGATTGTTGCCGGTATGGATGCTCGGCATTATCCTCACACTTCTTCATCTTTCATTTTTAACGACACCGTCCGGAAAGATTTGGGCTTGCCAACTGAAGCTGAACAGCGGGAACTGGATTTGCAGCGCTTTTCAGCCTTGCTGATGTCCACCGAAAAAGTGTTGATGACATATCAGAAAAACGAGGAGGACGAGCCTTTGCTGCCAAGCACCTGGTGGACTCAAATAAAGGTTTTCAACAAACTTGCTTACAAGAAACCGCTGGACGATCAATGGCTTCCCTCCATGCTCTCCTGGCAAACAAATGAATCTCTCTACCCACCCCAGAAAGCCCCTCGCCCTGATTCCGTCCAATCCATGCCGCAGCCTGCAGCATGTGCGGACTTGCTCCCCGAAAAAATATCAGCGAGGGCTCACCAGGACCTAATCCACTGCCCTTATCGTTTTTATGTGCATTACATGCTGGATATTCGAAAGATTGACACGATCCGTGAAGAAATGAATCCCGCAGATTTTGGCAACTTTGTCCATAGATGTCTTGAAGCTTTTCACAAGGATGTTCCAGGCCTTCCCGGACCTTGGGAAAAGCCTATCACCGGGAATGAAGGTGATGCGCTGGATACGCTGGAAAAAATTGGTCGGCACAGTATCGAACGCCATGATGACAACCTTCCCCGAAAAGTTTTTTTGGAACGCTGGAGACAAATTTCACGACGTTATCTGGAAATGCAGAAAAATATCGAAACCGAAAGAAGTATTGTTGAAGTTGAAAATAAATCCGAGCGTGACCTTGGGGGCCTCACTCTGCATGGGCGCATTGATCGCATCGACCAGACTCGGAATTCAAACAAAATTGTGATCGACTACAAGACCGGAAGTACTCCCATTAAAAATCCAGAAATACAAGCGGGAGAAGACGTTCAGTTAATCAGCTATACCTTGATACACGATGCGATTGATCAAGTCGAATATTGGTGGCTCAATTCCAGCAACACGTACACATCTCATGAACGCACTACCCTATCGAACAAAACATTGCTCGATGTGCGCAACAAAGTTTGCGACCGGCTGTTAAGCCTCTACCAGCGCCTGCAGGAAAACGCGAGTCTCCCGGCGAACGGCAGTCAAGAAGCATGTAAGTATTGCGATGCGAAAGGCATTTGCCGAAAAGATGTCTGGCAAGATCAAGACCAGACAATAAAGCAAGCAGGAATAACTATTGAGACGAAGACGGCAACTCTTCCATGACTTCACACAAAAACATAAGGTCCGCAAACGATTGAGCCTTGTTGCGAGGACTTCGAATCAAATAAGCCGGGTGGTAGGTCGGAACCACGAAAATATTTGAGTCCGGCAAAGCGTGAGCTTGGCCACGTAATTTCCCGATCGGTGTTTGCACATCCAGAAGATTTTGGGCGGCGATGGCGCCGAGCGCCAAAATAACTTTCGGTTTGATCAGTTCGATTTGCTGGTTGAGGTGCTTACGGCATTGATGGGCTTGTTCGGGTGTAGGGTTTGCATTATGGGGAGGACGGCATTTCAAAATATTCGCGATATAAACCTGCTCCCGCTTCAAACCGATGGCTTTGAGCATGCTGTTGAGCAGTTGGCCGGCTCGTCCTACAAACGGTTCACCTTGAGCATCTTCATCGGCTCCAGGTGCTTCACCCACCAGCATCAACTGGGCATTTTGATCCCCTACTCCGAATACCGTGTTTTTCCGCTCCCTATGCAGTTCGCAGTCCACACAAGACTCTACTTCCCTCTGCAGTTTGCGCCAGTGTCGCAACGGCAGCATTTCGGGGTCCAGGGTCAGCGTGGACGACCCGCGACGTTTCCATCGATTGAGTTCCAATTCGCGCAAGTGCGCATCCGTCGGAGCGCGTTGAGGCTCTGGCATACTACGATTTATATGTGATCCAATTGCGGATGAGTCCGTTCGGCAGCACGCGCCAATTTCCTGATCGCATTCAGGTAGGATTGCGCTGAAGCAATCACGATATCGGTATGTGCGCCGTTTCCATTGACAACGGCGCCATCTTTCTGAAGACGAACGGTGACCTCGCCCTGCGCATCGGTTCCAGTCGTAATGTTATTGACCGAATAAAGCAGCAACTCGGATTCGGAATGCACCACATCCTCAATCGCTTTGAATGAGGCGTCCACGGGGCCTCCTCCGGATGCCTCACCATGGTACTGCTGGCCATTTTTCTCCAGCACAATGTGGGCCACGGCTGTCTTTCCTACTTTTGAGGTGACCTCCAAATCCACCAAATAGTAGAGATCCTGGTCCGGAGCGTCGACTCCCTGTCTGGCCAAACTGCGCAGATCTTCATCAAAGATCTGATGCTTTCGATCTGCCAGTTCTTTGAAATCGGCAAAGAACTGGTCCAATTCACCTTCGTTGATGTGGATATCCAATTTTTGGATATGATCCATAATCGCTCGGCGTCCGGAATGTTTCCCCAACACGATGCGGTTGGCGGACCAACCCACATCCTGCGCACGCATGATTTCGTAGGTTTCACGAGATTTTAAGACACCGTCCTGATGAATGCCGGATTCATGGGCAAACGCATTGGCCCCCACGATTGCTTTATTGGGCTGCACCGGAAATCCCGTCACACTCGCCACGAGACGCGATGTCGGCACGATTTGTGTCGCATCAATGGTCGTATTACATGCAAATGTATCCTGGCGCGTACGCACTGCCATGACGATTTCTTCTAGCGCGGCATTCCCTGCACGTTCCCCCAAACCGTTGATGGTACATTCCACCTGGCGTGCGCCGTGCTGCACTGCGGCCAGTGAATTCGCAACCGCCAACCCCAAGTCATTGTGGCAATGCACTGAAAAAACGGCCTGATCGGAATTGGGCACACGCTCAATCAGTTGCCCGATGCGCTCGCCGAATTGAAACGGCAAACTGTAGCCGACCGTATCCGGCACATTAATCGTCCGTGCGCCTGCGGCGATGACCGCTTCAATGACACGGCACAAAAAATCGATATCCGAACGTCCGGCGTCTTCCGGCGAAAATTCCACATCATCGGTATAGCGCTGTGCACGTTTTACCGCGGCCACCGCGTGCTCAATGACTTCATCCGGCTGCATTCGCAGTTTTTGCTCCATATGAATCGGTGACGTTGCGATAAACGTATGAATACGACCACGAGCCGCAGTTTTAATCGCCTCACCGGCTCGATCGATATCCTTGTCAAGAGCGCGAGCCAACCCGCACACGGTGCTATCCGTGATTACTTTGCCAATCTCTCGCACGGATTCAAACTCGTCGGGGCTGGCGATAGGAAACCCTGCCTCGATAACATCCACACGCATCTTCTCCAACGCGCGGGCAATATTCATTTTCTCCTCGCGCGTCATTGACGCACCGGGGCTTTGCTCACCGTCACGAAGCGTCGTGTCAAAAATAATTAACTTGTCCATGTTCGTCTCAAATCAAACCGCGCATTCTTGTCGTAGAGCGCAGCGTTAATGTCTGTTGATTGGGCGTCTAGGTGCGCCAGCCCTTGGTGTATGAATAAGTGAATCTTTTATGCCGCTAGCCGCGGCAGGAGAAGTTCAGCCAGGGTAAAGGATAGCGCCACGGTTCGGGGTGTCGCCGTCGTAGAGTTCAAAAAAGTGTTCCTGAATTGCATTTTTCCTGCAGATTCGGTCAATTCAACCGAGGTGCATAGATTACCGCATATTTTCAGCTTTGCCTAATGGCACTCAAAGGGTCTTATGCAAATGAAGGACGACGACGGTGGTAGTGTTTTACATCCCGAAAGTTCCCGCTTTCGGATCCCAAGTACAGCTCTTTCACATCTGCGCGGTCCAACAAATCCTTGGCATCGCCGCGCAACATGACGCGCCCATTTTCCACCACATACCCTTCGGTGGCATAGCGCAGGGCAATCATGGCATTCTGCTCGGCAACCAGGAAACTGACGCCCTCTTTTTTGTTGAGGTTGTTGACAATTTCAAATACCTCTTCGACCAACTGGGGCGCGATTCCCATTGAAGGCTCATCAAGCAAAATCAACTGCGGCCGCGACATCAATGCGCGACCGATTGCGATCATCTGCTGTTCCCCGCCCGAAGTGAAACCGGCCTGGCTTTTGCGTCGTACTTTAATGCGCGGGAAATATTCGTAAATCAGTTCCAAGTCTTTTTTTGCTTCCGAACGATTCTGGCGGATGAACGAGCCGGACAGCAGGTTCTCTTCAACTGTCAAGTGCGCAAAGCAGTGACGACCTTCCAACACCTGCACCATGCCGCCTTTCACCAAATCGTAAGCGCTCATGCCGGCAATATCTCTGCCCATGAATTCAATGGAGCCCTTGCTGACTTGCCCGCGCTCAGCAGGCAACAGGTTGGAGCACGCCTTGAGGGTGGTCGTTTTGCCGGCGCCATTGGCGCCCAACAGAGAAACGATACTACCCTTTTTCATTTGCAGACTGATTCCACGCAACGCCAAAATGACGCGGTTGTAGGTCACTTCAATGTTATTGATGGAAAGCAGCAAATCGTCGCTCATGGGGTTCCTTTTTGTATGAGTGATATTTGGAAAATCAGGAGTCTGAGGCGAAGCAGGTCATGCTTGGCGTCAGAGACATTGGTTCGATATAAAGTTGTCTTGTTCGGTAGAAAAAGATGCGGCGGGAGGTTGGACCTTCCCGCCGCTCTTTTCAGCTTTTCAGCTTAAACGCATTTGATCAGACATCAAAGTTGTCTCGATCTCCCTCGTCGTTGCAGTCACGCGGAGTGATCTCCTCATCGTTGATGGCGCGTTCCGCCTTCGCATCGATGAGAGACTGCGACAGTTCAACGTCGCCGTCAATCCAGTCGGTCACAACCCGCCACTGGGTAGCGGAGTAGTCCCACTGAATGAACTTGGCCTGGTGGCCGCCCACGTGGTCCATGCAGTTGGTCTTGATTTCCGGAACCAGACCATTTGCACCCAACTCAGTCAGGCGCGCGGTGTCCAGGTTCAGGTTCTCAAAGCCCCAACGCACTTGCGCGGAGTTGACGTCTGCACCAAAACGAGCCTGCGCCACGCGAACCGCCTCAAGGTGGATCACGCCAGCCATCACGCCCAGATTCCAGTAGTTGGAACCAATACGCGATTTGTCCTGCAGGTCGCCCTTGCCGGCGCCATACACTTTGCTGTCGATTTCATCAATGAGCGGTGCCACACGACCCGTCGGGTGGGTGGTGATGGCCTGATAACCATTGGCAGAAGAGCCAGCCGGTTTCACGTCACCATCGTCATTGCTCCAGATGTTACCGATCAGGTTGTTGATGTCGAAGCCCATGCGCACACCGGTCTGCATTGCCACCGGGTTCATGACACCCCAGCCGCGCAGCAGCACGTAGTCAGGCTTCATGCGGCGAATTTTCAGCCACTGTGAAGTCTGCTCGTTACCCGGATGCGGTACTTCGATAGCGTGGTGTTCGCAACCATGCTTCTCGCACAGCATGTCCATGAAGTCAATAGCTTCACGACCATACGGCGAACCGTGGTACAGCATTGCCACTTTCATGCCGGCCAACTTGTCCATGCCGCCTTCCAACTGACCAATGTAGGCCATCATGATGGAATGCTCGTCATAGGTGTTGATGCCAGGCATGAAGTAGTACGGGAACACGTCCCCGCGCTGACCTTCGGTACGACCATGGTTGACTGCGATGATTGCGATCTTGTCCTTGCGGCCCTGAGAAATCAGAGCGGACGAGATACCAACAGACAGCGGATCGAAGAACAGAGCTTGTTTGCCCTGATATTCTTTCATCCGGTGATAGCACTCAACGCCTTTTTGTTGGTTGTATTCCGTTTCGCACTCATTCCAGATGATTGTCTTACCGCCAATACCGCCCTGCGTCATGTTGATCAGGGTGTAGTAGTCGATAATACCGCCAAAATAGCCGCTACCGCCAGTTGCGTAGGGACCAATCCGGTAGACCGGCATCGGGATATAGACTTCTCCCTCAGCGGCCACGGGCCCCGTCGCAGACATGGCAACCGCCATCGCAACGCCTGTTACCCAAAGTTTAGTTTTCATAGTTTTCATGCCCTCCTATAAGAGGCTTTTAATTTAGACTTGCAGTTAACTGCTTTATCAGCAAGTCCCTTTTACACCCAAAATCGGTTTTTGGCAAGAACCCAAACGCCGATTTTGTGAGTCTTTTGCTTCAGCCATTGAAGAATAACTGAAAAATCAATGCGGAAACGGCCATGTCCGCAGCTTCTGTTTAATATTCAGCCACAGGGCCGCCAAACCGCCCGGCTCCCGAATCAACAACGTAATGATCAAAATTCCGTACAGGATTTTGGCCACGTTCTGCACCACGGCAGTGTCGAAAGCGCCGGCGAAAACGTAGTCGCCGAGCCACGAGAAGAAGATCGGAAATTCATAGACCAGTATGGTCCCGTAGAACGAACCGGCAATAGAGCCCAGCCCGCCGATGATTACCATAAAGAGAACCGTGAAGGAACGGTCCATTTCAAAGGTTCGAATACTGAGACTGTTCAGGTACGCATAGCAGAACAGTGCGCCCCCCACGCCGCAGTAGAAACAGCTGACGAAAAACGCCAGCATTTTAGTACGCACGACTCGAATCCCAATCACACTGGCGGCAATGTCCATGTCGCGCACGGCCATGAAGTTGCGTCCCGTTGCACTGCGCATTAAATTCTTGGCAAACCAAGTCAGCATCACCACCATGACCAGCGACAGCAAATATTTGGCCTCGTAACTGGCCATGTCGACCCCAAAGGTATCCCCGATGTAGAAGTAGTCATACATCCGGTCCGGGAAGACCACGTAGGCGGTCGCATAATTCATGAAGTACGGATAGGAGCGGAAGAACCACAACGCAAAATACTGCGCCGCAAGGGTCGACACCAACAGATAAAACCCTTTAATACGAATGCTCGGCAAGCCGAAAATAACGCCCATGATTCCGGAGACCACCCCACCCAACAGCATGGCCACCGGCCAACTGATGAACGTATCCGGAATTCGCAACAGGAAGTTGTACGTTGCAAAGGCGCCAAAACACATGAAACCCGCCGTGCCCAATGACAACTGGCCCGTCATGCCGGTCAGCAGATTGAGCCCCAAGGCCGCACAGCCATAGGCGAGAATCGGAATCAGGTGGGCCGCCAGCCAATAATCGGTCGCGATAAAGGGAACGACGAATGCCATAAACGCCAGAAAAACCGCAATCGCCCATTTGTCGAACGGGATCGAAAAGATACCGCGGTCGTCCAAATAATTGGTGCTGTAGGTGCCGGTTTCGCGGTAAAACATGTTCAGACCCTCTCAATATGCTTCAGACCAAATATCCCGGAGGGTCGGAATAACAAAAAGATCAAGGCAATGAAATAGGAGAACCAGATCTCAATCCCCTGCTCACCAATCAGGTCGCCAATGTAAATTTCGCCAAGTTTCTCGCCGACGCCAATAATCAAGCCACCCACAATAGCGCCGGGGATGGAGGTCAGACCACCGATCAAAATCACCGGTAACGCTTTCATCACCGCCTCAACCAACGTGAAGGAGACACTGACACGCTCCGCCCATAGCAGTCCGGCGATCAAGGCAATGATGCCGGTCACCGCCCACACCAGCGCCCATACTCGGGACAACGGAATCCCCACCGCCATCGCCGCCAAGTGATCATCGGAAACAGCGCGCAACGACATGCCGGTCGCGGTCTTTTGGAAGAAAACCGCCAACACCAGAATCATTGTGCCGGCAACGATAGAGGCAAAAATATCAAATTTTGAAATCAGGATATCCAGCCAACTGATGTAATCCGACACGAAAATGGTCATGTTGACCGGGTCCAACAGGGCCAGATCAAGAAAATCCGCCAACTGCAGGCCATGGATGGCAGAATCCCAAACATACTGCGACATTCCTTCGATCAGGGTTGCCAAGCCGACTGTCGCCATAAATAACGACAGCAGGGACTGGTTGGCCAGCGGGCGCATCATAAAGCGCTCCACCAGCATGCCCAAGACCACCATGGTCGCCATCGTGACCAGCAGGGCCACCCAGAAGTTGACTCCTCCCTCCGTCATCTTGACGAAGGTCAAAGCCGCAAACAACAGCAACGTGCCCTGGGCAAAATTGAAGATGCCGGAAGATTTATAAATAAGCACGAAGCCGATCGCAACCAGCGAATACATCACGCCGGACAGCAATCCGCCGACGATGACCTCAATAAAAAAGACCCAGTCAAATCCCATGATGTCCCCGCCTAGTGGCTTACACCCAGGTAAGCGTCAATCACCTTCTGATTGCTTTTCACTTCTGCTGGCGTGCCATCCCCAATCTTCTCGCCGTAGTCGAGCACAACGACATGGTCGGAAATGTCCATCACCACACTCATGTCATGCTCAATCAGCACGATTGTGGTTCCAAACTCGCGGTTGACCTCCAGAGCAAAGCAAGCCATGTCTCTTTTCTCTTCCAGATTCATACCTGTCATGGGCTCATCCTGAAGCAGCATCACCGGCTCCGAAGCGAGGGCTCGCGCCAACTCCACACGTTTCTGCAGTCCATAGGGAAGTTTGCTCACCGGCGTTTTACGAATTTCCTGCAGATGCAGGAATTCAATAATTTCTTCGACGGCCTGACGATTTTCAATTTCTTCGCGTCGCGCCCGTCCGATGTTCAAGCCTTGCTCAACCCAGGTCGACTTGATCTTCAAATTGCGACCGGTCATGATATTTTCCAGCACGGTCATCCCCTGGAACAAGGCAATGTTTTGGAAGGTACGGGCCATTCCCATTTCAGCAATTTTTCGAGGGCGTTTGCGCGTGCATTCCACCCCTTGAAAAATAACCCGCCCTTTTTGCGGCACATACACGCAGTTGATCACATTCAGCATGGAACTTTTGCCAGCGCCGTTCGGGCCGATCACTGCACAAATCTCGCCCTTTCTGACATTGAAGCTGATGTCATCCAAGGCCGTCACACCACCGAACGCCAGGGTGATGTTATGAATTTCCAGAATCTGCTCGTGCTCAGCCATGTTCAAACGTTCTCCAATCGAATGGTGTACGAGCGATTGTCCACCGCGTCTTCATAAGTGTACTCCGTCGCTTCACTATACAGGGCGTCGATGAGTTCTCTTTGTTGCTCGGCAATCGTCGCCCAGCGCAGTTTGCGTGACATGGAGATTTCTCCGGTACGCTCCCGGAATTCCCGATTGAGAATCGCAAAGCGACGCACCTGCATCCCCCGGGTCTGTTCATCTTCCGCCAACAACGCATTGACTTCGTGCATTTGTGCACGAATCAGATCCTGCACTTCGGCATGCGCCGTCAAATCCGCATATCCGGTATAGCGCAGGTTGCGTCGGTCTGCCCATGTCTGCGTGATGACACCATCCACGGAAATAATCGCCGCTACTGAGTCGCGGCTGTCTCCGAAAGCAATCGCATACTTGATAAAGGGCGAAGAACGCAGTTTGCTTTCCACCACTTCCGGTTGAAACGCACTCCCGTTGGTCAAGGCGCCTCGCCGGTGAATTTTGCCCTGCACATGGAGGCGGCCTTCGGCATCGATATGACCCACATCAGAGGTGCGGACCCAACCATCCTCGGTCACCCGTCGAGCCGTCTCTTCCGGATTCTTGTAAATGCCTTTCATGCGCCCGGCGCTTCGAAACCAAATCTCACTGTTCTCATCCACCCGCAATTCCGTATTAGGCAGAGGTTGACCCACCGATTCGGAATTCCAGTCTTCTCCCATCTGCACGGTCAGACAGGCATTGCTTTCGGTCAATCCGTAGGTTTCACGCAAATCGATGCCAATCGCCCGGAAAAAATGAAAAACGGTCGGTGCAATCACCTGACTGCCGCACAAGGCCAAGCGAATGTTGCTCAAGCCGTAGACATTGCGAAACGGATTGAAGGTCGTGATGCGAGCCAAACCGGCCAATAGTCGCACCAGGAACGGGGCCGGTTTGTCGTCAATGTGATAACGGACCTCGTTCATCACCGCCTGATACGCCCACTTGTAGATTTGGGTATCCACAGCCTCTGCGCTCTCAATTCGATTGGAAGCGTGCGTGAAAATGTACTTGTATACATAGGCCGGCCCATACATCACGGTCGGCCCAATTTCCTGCATGTTCTCCAGCACGGTCTCTTCACTTTCCGGACAGTTCATGCAGCAGCCGGAGGTCATCGTCAACGCATAAGCAAAAGTCAAATCCCCAACTGAAGAAAGGGGCAAATAGGCCATCACATTATCTTTGGGGGTAATGGATTTGCACTCTACGATGCCGCGAGCGGTTGCGATCAGGCCTTCTTGTGAAAGTTCCACCAGGCAGGAGTTCGGGCTGGATCCCGACGTCGACACAATCGCTGCACATTGATCGGCCTGGAGTTGGGTTTGTAAATCTTGAAGATAGTCTGTTGAAGGTTCGATGCCTTCCAAAATGGTATCCAGCAAGACCATTTCGGAATGTTGATAACCGTCCATGCCTCGGGGGTTGCTGTAATAAATCTCACGCACACGCCCTTGACCACATTCCAGCAAGGCATCAACATGTTGCTGTTCTACCGACATCACGAGCTCGACATCCGCACCTTCCACCAAAGTCTTCAAATCGATTCCATAAGTGCTGGTACTGATCGGCACCACCACGGCCCCCAAACTGTGGGCGGCCAAATAAGTTACGTACATGTCATCACGGTTCGGTCCGAAGACGCCGAGATGAGTCCCGGAGCCCACACCGCGTCGACTCAAGGCCTGCGCCATTACCGAAACTCGGTCGCGCAACTGCGCCCATGTCAACTCCACCCATATCCCCAAACGCTTGGAACGTATCGCAGGCGCTTGCGGTTGACGGTCCGCCTGCTCCAACAATAAAGAAAGAAACGTATCCATGAATTGCGTGGTGGTGACCCTTAGTTAAGCAAAACCCGTCCTCGTTGCTACCGGCATTTGCCTAAAGGACTAATGGGGGCGCATTATACCCCAAAGTGGAGTGATGGCATCAACGTCGCGCTTGAAAGAAATTTTGTAAGCGGGCTGCGCAGAGCTCCGCGCAAACACCCGAGACGACCTCAAATTGGTGATTGAGAAATCCCAGCGTCCGGGCGTCAAACGCGCCCCCCAGGCAGCCGGCTTTCGGATCCACAGCGCCGAATACCAAGCGTGCCACCCGAGCCTGCACCGCGGCACCGACACACATCAGGCACGGCTCCAGCGTGACATACAAAGTCGCACCTGTTAAACGATAATTGCCGACACGGGCGCCCGCATCACGCAAGGCCACAATTTCGGCATGTGCGGTTGCATCCGCATCCTGAATACTCCGGTTGTAGCCTGTCCCAATAATCGCATCGTCGTGCACCAGCACCGCCCCCACCGGCACCTCTCCCTCGGCAGCCGCTTGGTCCGCCAGTGCCAATGCCTTGTGCATCCATAGCTCATCGTTGGTTTGTGTAGATGTCATACCCGCTGGATTTTAAACGACTCCAAAAAAATAATTTAACGGGATGGGTTTTGTGCAGGTCTAGCATTTAAGCAAGAGAAAGCGCCTCTCTGAGGTCATCATGCTCGAAGGCCGAGGCCATACGATCAATCTCTGCTTTTGCAAGACCCATCCGCATTGCCTCTTCACGCCAAGTTGCCACGGCCTGCCCCACTTCGGCGGCAATAGTTCGTGCCTTATTTTCATCCAGTTCAAAGTAACCAGTCACACTCCTCGCCAGGCCGAGCGAGGCCGAGGTGTTATCGAGATCAATAGCCGTCGTCAGAATTCGCGGCTTGATGTCTGTAGGTGTCGGATTGAGATCATAAGCTGGAGCCAATCGCCAACCGCCCGCATCGGCATGAAGAAAAGCATGATTGCGTAAATGGTCATCGGTATTGGAAATCAGAATATTGAAAACGATACGTCGCCAAAGATTATGCATATCCTGTTTTGGGCTTGCGCCATAGCGGCGCAACGCATCAACAAATTCCAGATAACTGCGCGATTCATTATCGCTGGCCCCCAACATGCTCATGGCAGAAAGAAAGGGGATGCGCTGATCTTGCATCCGATCGAAGCGACGCAATAGCAGTACCGGCTTGTTCGCGACAGGCTCAATGCGCCAATCCGGTATCGGGATGCCGGCTTTTGCCGCAAGCCGAAGCGCGACCGCCTCCCACAAGACCACATTATTCTCATCGTCTTTATGCGGAAACTTGACAATCGCCAGATGCCCATCCCGATCACGAACGGATGCTTTGGGACGCGTCCCGCCCAATGACGAACCGGGCGCCAACAACAGTCGCAGATCCTCGTCGCTGTCCGTATCACCCGCAACATGCTCCGCTGCCGAAAGTAATCGCGGCAAATCAATCAGAGGTGGGATGCAAGCACCTTCATATTCAGCAAGAAATGGACCCTCCTCCCGTCTGGAGAAGCGCAAAGCGCCCAGGCGGGCTTCATCATCGACCATGAGCAGGTAGTCAATCTCCATCAAGGTCCGCGGCGTCTCGCCCGCGCGTTCTGCTCGGCGCCGTTCTGCCCGACGCATCAGAACCCGTCCCCAACGGTCCGGAGCTGAGTCACCTATGGCGCCATAGAGGGGTCTACCTGGAGGTGTATGGAAAGGACCCGCGCCAAGCATGAGAGCCGGCTCCAGTGAGAAATGCTCGGCATCCTCAATCCAACTTGAATCATATTCGAAGGTGGAGCTTTCTTTGCTCTTGCGTACATGGGCCCACAGTCTCCCGACCAAATGCGGCGCGCCCGCAATATCCATGTAGACAAGCACTTCTGTTTCCATCACGCCTTGTCCTTGTTGCGATCATCGGGGCGGGTGGAGCTGAATTTGCTCCGGCGCGATCTGCGAATGCGCTGCGGTAAACGCTGTTCTTCGAGCCCAAGACCCACTGCGTCCGTTGTAACGTCCGCCAATTCACCCAATCGCTCCGCCATTCCCAAAACAAAGAGCACATTGGCGTAGTTCCCAAGAGAAACGCCCGGGTCTCCCTTTTCGATTTTGTTCAGGGTCGTCCGGCTGATAGAAGCCCTTTCCGCCATGATGGCGGTAGGAATGCGCCGCCTGAGTCGGGCATCTCGAATATCCTGGCCGAGCTTACGCAGAGCCCGCCGGACCGGAATCGGCAACATCAAATCCAGTTGCGTTTCTCTCATTTTTCGTCCATTTTTATAATCACAATATATATTATTGTATATAATAATGGACGATATGTATATCTATTTCCTGCCCTTTCCAACTCTAAATATAACTTTACGTCTATTATATTAGACGTAATATGATTTTATACCTAGAATAATGCCTTGCGCATCCACAACTCATCGCGGGTCTGTAGGGTGTCCTCAAAACCTTTCGTCAATGCCATCCTGTCATCTCTTGTCGCTTCCGAGCGAACATCATGAGACGTGGACATATCAATAGTGAAAATCGCTCTTCTTCAATCTGAAAAACACAAAAAGATTTACGTCTGTCACCGGCACAAACAAAGGGAAGTAACTGCCTTTTACATTTGTGTAAGCCCTCATGATTCGGATCAGGTTTTGGCAAGAATTGACATGTTCCCGAGTCATCATCAAATCAATATCTCTCGACGACTTCCCATGCAACCTCATTGCTTTTTTTCTGCCGACCAGCTGCCCGAGTCTCCACGCCCAGCCCGGGTCACAAGGAATCGCGATATCTAACTGACCCTCTTCCTCCAACAGACCCACCCATTTCAGCAGGGTCCCCTCCGGGTCATCTACATGCTCCCATACATGCGAAGCAATAACTCTTGAAAACAACATCCCTTTTTCACTGAAGAATTTGTAGTCCGGATCCTCCTCAAAGAAATGTTTCTTAATCTCCATATCCGAAATGTCGGTGTTTTTATCAAAAACCTCGTGCGAATCACTCATCCAATATTCCTCAACACCTTCCAGAGAAACCACCGAACCATGGGGTTTCGCGGCACCGCCTATTTCCAAAATCTTTCTGTTGACTTCGTTGGGAACATTTTTCGACAGGATTCGATGGTTTTGACGCATCGCCAATCCCTGCAGACCTGTATACAAGTAGTCATCGTATACATCGAAATGAAAATTCTTTTTTTCTGTAGAAATCACGAGTGCCCTTCCGCTGAATTGCGCAGGATATAGCTTTTATTTTACTTAACCAACACCATGCCAATAAATCCACATATCCCCAAGACTATGGGCAAAGATCGCGCTATTGCCTGTCACTCCCATTCCACCGTCGCCGGCGGTTTGCTGGAGATGTCATAGCACACGCGCGCAATGCCATCCACTTCATTAATAATGCGTCGGGCGCAGCGGTCGAGAAATTCATCCGGCAAGCGCGCCCAACGGGCGGTCATAAAATCCTGTGTCTCTACCGCACGCAAACTGACAACGTAATCGTAACGGCGCCCATCGCCCATGACGCCGACCGCCCGCACCGGTAAAAACACCACAAAGGCTTGTGCAACCTGATCATAGAGATCAGCGGCATGCAACTCCTCGATGAAAATACGATCGGCCGCGCGCGCCAATTCCGCATATTCGGCTCGCACTTCACCCAGAATGCGCACCGCCAGTCCCGGTCCCGGGAACGGATGACGACCGATCAATTCCGCCGGCAACCCCAGCACCCGACCGATTCGCCGCACCTCATCCTTGAACAATTCGCGCAACGGCTCCACCAACTTCAGATGCAACGTCTCGGGCAGCCCTCCGACGTTGTGGTGCGATTTAATTAAATGAGCCTTGTTGGTCGCAGCAGCAGCAGATTCGATTACATCCGGGTAAATCGTGCCCTGAGCCAACCAGCGCACATTGGGCAGTTGCTCGGCCTCCTCCTGAAACACATGAATAAATTCACGACCGATAATCCGTCGTTTCTCTTCGGGCTCCTCGACACCGGCCAATGCCTGAAGGAACCGTTCCCGTGCATTGACCTGGCGTACTTGGACGCCGAGTTCCCCGAAGGTTTGCATGACCTGCTCCGCCTCTCCGGCACGCAGCAGACCGTTATCCACGAACACACAGGTTAATTGCGAGCCGATGGCCCGACCCAGCAACGCCGCCACCACCGAGGAGTCCACACCTCCCGACAACGCCAGCACCACTCCGTCTTCTCCCACTTGGGCACGTACTGCCTCGATGCGGTCCTCCACAATCGCGTCCGGCTGCCACAGGCCATGACACTGGCATTGCGTGCGAACAAAATGCTCGATTAATCGGGGACCCCCGGGGGTGTGCGTGACTTCCGGATGAAACTGCAGACCAAACCAGGGCTTGGATTCGTGGGCAATTGCCGCGATGGGTACGCTTTCCGTCGCCGCCAACACCCGAAAACCTTCCGGCAAGGTGTCGACATGATCGCCATGCGACATCCATACCGGTACTGAGTCTTCCTCACCGAGGGCATCAAGTAGCGCGTGGGGTCCCTGCCGCTGCAGGGTGGCATGGCCGAATTCTCGGCGTCGACCGGCATGGACCTGAGCCCCAAAACGCCGGGCCAAAGCCTGCATGCCGTAGCAGATTCCCAGAATCGGCACCTCCGACTCCAATACCACTTCCGGCACTGGTGGGTGAGCATCGGAGGTGGTGGTCTCGGGGCCGCCGGACAAAATAACTCCGCGCGGCTGAAAATCACGAATCCGCTGCGGCTCTGCGTCGCAGGCGTAGATTTCGCAGTAGCAACCGGCTTCCCGGATTCGCCGTGCAATTAACTGAGCATATTGCGAGCCGAAATCCAAGACCAGGATCCGCTCCCCATGAATGTCCACCGACACAATCAGATCTCGGTACGGTAGTTTGGCGCCTCTTTGGTAATCAGCACGTCATGTGCATGGCTTTCACGCAAGCCTGCCGAAGTCACTCGCACCAGCTTCGCCTGGCGATGCAGATCGTCTAGCGTGTGGGCGCCCACATAGCCCATGCCGGAACGCAAGCCTCCGATCAGTTGGTGCACCACGCCCGAGAGCGGCCCTTTATAAGGCACTCGACCTTCAATGCCTTCCGGCACCAGTTTCGTGCGCTCGGTGCCATCCTGGAAATAGCGCTCTCCGGAACCCTGCTGCATGGCTCCGATTGAACCCATGCCTCGATACAACTTGTAGGAACGCCCCTGAAACAGTTCCACTTCACCCGGGGCTTCGCGAACCCCTGCCAACAGGCTGCCAATCATGACAGTGGAAGCTCCGGCGGCCAATGCTTTGACGGCATCGCCCGAATAACGCACACCGCCATCCGCAATGACCGGAATCTTTCGTTTCTTCAACGCCGCACAGGCTTGGGTGATTGCCGTAATCTGCGGTACTCCGACTCCCGCCACCACCCGCGTCGTGCAGATGGAGCCCGGGCCGACTCCGACTTTGACGGCATTGGCGCCGGCATCGGCCAAAGCGGTCGCCCCTTCCCCGGTGGCCACATTGCCCGCGATAATCGGCATTCCCGGATAAGCGGCGCGAATGTCGCGCACCCGCTGCAGAACCCCTTCGGCATGACCATGCGCACTGTCGACCACCACGACATCCGCCCCGGCAGCCACCAGCGCGTCGACTCGATCCATGCCCGATGTGTCGGCTCCGGCTGCCGCCCCCACACGCAAGCGCCCCTGCTCATCCTTGCAGGAGTTCGGATAGTCTTTGGCCTTTTGAATATCCTTGACCGTCACCATGCCGCGGAGGTGAAAATCCTGATCCACCATCAACAGTTTTTCAATGCGGTGTTCGCGCAGAAGATCCTGCACCGTTTCCAAATCGGTTCCTTCAGGTGCGGTCACCAGACGCTCTTTGGGCGTCATGACCGTATCCACCGCACGATCCAGATGGGTTTCGAAACGAACATCGCGATGCGTGACGATTCCGACCAATTCATCGCCATCGACGACCGGCACTCCGGAAATATTGTGGGCCCGTGTCAGTTCCAGCACTTCGCCGATGGTCGCCGAAGAGTGAATGGTCAACGGTTCGCGAATGACCCCGCTTTCGAATTTTTTGACGCGGCGCACCTCATCCGCTTGCGCCTCAACACCCAAATTTTTATGAATGATTCCCAAGCCGCCTTCCTGCGCCATCGCAATGGCCAACTCCGCTTCCGTCACCGTATCCATGGCCGCCGACACGAACGGCATATTCAGTTCGATTTCCGCCGTGAGCGGCGCAATCAGATTGACATCACCAGGCAAAACCTTCGAGTAACCGGGCACCAGCAACACGTCATCAAACGTCAGCGCTTCTTCCAAAGGTTGAACCATACGCTCCGATTCCATCAAAAACTATAAATTCGTGCGGGTATCATAGTCTATCCGTAGAAAATACGCCGTCTCAAGCCTCTGCAAACCCGGCCTTCATCATGCCCATTTCC
This sequence comes from uncultured candidatus Poriferisulfidus sp., assembly GCA_965221375.1. Taxonomy (GTDB): domain Bacteria; phylum Pseudomonadota; class Gammaproteobacteria; order Poriferisulfidales; family Poriferisulfidaceae; genus Poriferisulfidus. The sequence continues at coordinate 1,169,375 of OZ244883.1, forward strand.
GCTCCTCTGACCGCTGTTATCCGCCTGGTTCGCCTGGATCGCCCCATCGGCATCTGGCTGCTGCTGTGGCCACCCCTGTGGAGCCTGTGGCTGGCCGCCGAAGGAATGCCGCCTTTGGATTTGCTGGTGATTTTCGTGCTCGGAGTGGTGTTGATGCGCTCCGCCGGCTGCGCGATTAATGACTATGCCGATCGGGATTTGGACCGCCGGGTCGCGCGTACCCGCGACCGCCCTCTGGCGCGAGGCGACTTAAAACCCGAGACGGCTTTATGGGTTACCGCCGCCCTGTTGCTGGCAGCGTTGGGGCTGGCATGGCTGCTGCCTCTTCTCAGTCTGGTGCTGGCGGTGCCGGCTGCGTTGCTTGCACTCACCTATCCGTTCGCCAAACGTTTTCATCACCTTCCGCAGCTTCATCTGGGCATTGCCTTTGCCTGGTCCATTCCCATGGCCATCACAGCGGTCACCCATGCCTGGCCGCCGGTCTGGGGCTGGTTGCTGTTTACCGCCACCGTGCTGTGGGTGGTCGCCTATGACACGTTGTACGCGATGGCGGATCGCGCCGAAGATCTGATCGCCGGCAACCGCTCCACCGCCATTTTGCTGGGGGAGGCCGACTTAGCCGCGGTGGCGCTGCTGCAGAGACTTTTCATGATCGCCCTGATTTTGCTGGGCCTGCAGTTGCACTTGGGTATCGCCTATTACCTTGGACTCGGCGTCGCCGGCGCCTGCATCGGCTGGCAGTTGCGCATTGCCCGCAGCCGGCAATCGGCCCACTGCTTCAAAGCGTTTACGAACAATGCCTGGGTCGGCGCCGCGATTTGGGTCGGCCTGGTTGCAGCCTTGTGGGACACTCCGTCGGGTATGTAGGCGCACATATAATGACAAGCGCAATTTGACCCTTGCTTCCCATGCCCGCCTCCCCTCCTTTGCGTTACGACTGGACCTCTCAAGAGATTCAGAAACTCCTGGGGCTGCCCTTCAATGATTTAATTCATCAGGCCCAGACACTGCACCGCCGTCGTCACGATCCCAACCGAGTACAAATCAGCACCCTTCTGTCCATTAAAACCGGAGGCTGCCCCGAGGACTGCGCCTACTGCCCGCAAAGCGCCCATTACACCACGGGACTTGAACGCGAAAAACTGCTGGACCTGGACGCCGTGCGCGTCGCCGCCCGTCGCGCAGCGGATCAAGGGGCCGAACGTTTCTGCATGGGGGCGGCCTGGCGCGCCCCGACCGATCAGGACCTGGACGAAGTGATTCAAATGATTGAGGTCGTCCGCCAGGAAGGCCTGGAGACCTGCGTGACGCTGGGCATGTTGACCCAGCCCCAGGCCGAACGTCTGGCCGACTGCGGATTGGATTACTACAACCACAACCTTGACACCTCCCCGGAGTTCTACGGCGAGATCATTACGACCCGTACCTACCAGGCGCGCCTGGAGACGCTGCAGCATGTGCGCGAAGCCGGCATCCGGGTCTGCTGCGGAGGAATTTTGGGCATGGGCGAGTCCCGCGCCGACCGCGCCGGTCTGCTCATGCAGCTTGCCACGCAAAACCCCCATCCGGAATCCGTGCCGATCAATATGCTGATCCGGGTCGAAGGCACGCCTTTGGGAGAAGCCGCCGCTTTGGATCCGTTGGAATTTGTGCGCACCGTCGCCACGGCGCGTATCGTTATGCCCGACTCGACGGTACGCCTGTCCGCCGGACGGGAAGACATGAGCGACGAACTGCAGGCCTTGTGCTTTCTGGCCGGCGCCAACTCCATCTTTTACGGCGAAACCCTGCTTACCACCCCCAACCCCAACATGCACCGCGACCAGGCCTTGTTTTCCCGCCTCGGCCTCAATGCCCCGCTCGATGAGATGTCAGCGGCCACGGATGCATAACTGTTTTTCTGCTGGATGTCACACCCAAAAATCGCTTGACTCCCTGCCCTGTGTGATAAAAACGGCCGAGGCATCCTTGCCTTGCCGACCATGAAAGACTGGCACCAGCCGCGCCCCACCTCCATGCAAAGGCAACGCCTGTTGCGGGGCACATCCGATGCACACGCCGACAGCTACGACGGCTCCCCGTCCCTGACTTTCTGCGACAACGACTACCTAGGATTCAGCCGTGATGCTCGCGTGTGCGAGGCCATGATTCAGGCGACTCGCCGCTACGGGGCCGGCTCCGGTGCATCGGCCTTGATTACCGGTTATACCGACCTCCACCGGCAGCTAGAAGAACACCTGGCAGCATTTACCGGACGCGATCGGGCACTGGTCTTCTCCTCGGGCTATCTGACTAACCTCGGCATCCTGCAGGCCTTGGCAGAACGCCATGATCGACTGGTGGAAGACCGCCTGAATCACGCTTCGCTTCTGGATGCCGCGCGTTTGTCCCGAGCCCGTTGCTGGCGCTTTCAACATGCCGACGCAGCCGATGCTGAACGATTGGTGCAGACCCATCAAGCTCAATTTTTGGTGACGGACGGAGTCTTCAGCATGGATGGCGATGAAGCTCCCATCACTGCCTTGGCGGCTTGCGCCAAGTCACACAACACCTTGCTGCTGTGCGACGACGCTCACGGTTTTGGAGTGCTCGGCGCCTCCGGGGGAGGTCTGTTGCAGGATGCCGGCTTGACGCAAGATGACGTGCCGCTGATGGTCGCCACGCTGGGCAAGGCGCTGGGTGCGCAAGGAGGCTTTGTGGCCGGCCCGGCCGATTTGATTGAACACATCCTGCAATATGCGCGCAGTTACACCTACAGCACGGCTTTGGCGCCGGCTTTAGCCGCCGCAGCCGACTGTGCCCTGCAGCTGTCGATTGAGGAACCGGAACATCGCGAGCAACTGCACGCCAATATCCAGTATTTTCGCCAGTGCGCGACCCAACAGAACTTACCCTTGCAGCCGTCTCGCAGCGCCATCCAACCCCTACTCGTCGGCGTCGCCGACACCGCGCTGGCCTTGAGCCAAACCCTCGCTCGCCAAGGCCTGATGGTGCGCGCCATCCGCCCCCCGACCGTTCCGGAAAACACTTCACGCCTGCGCGTGACGCTCTCAGCCCGTCACACGCACTCGCAAATTGATCAGTTAATTGAAGCCTTGGCAAACGGCTTTGGTACACTATCCAAATGACCCTGCGCCACCGCAAAATTCTTCTGGGCGTCACCGGCAGCATCGCCGCCTATAAGGCCTGTGAATTGACCCGCCTGCTGGTTCGCGACGAAGCGGAAGTTCAAGTCGTTATGACGGCCTCCGCCGAACGTTTCGTGCAGCCTTTGGCATTCGAAGCGCTCAGCCACCGTCCAGTGCGAACGGCACTCTTTGATCGCGATGCGGAAATGGCGATGAGCCATATCGAACTGGCCCGTTGGGCCGACCTCGTCGTGATTGCGCCGGCTTCCGCGCAATGCCTGGCCCGCCTGGCCTGCGGATGGGCGGATGACCTGCTTGGCACCTTGTGCTTGGCGACCCGGGCTCCCCTCGTTGTTGCTCCGGCCATGAATACCGTTATGTGGGAACACCCGGCAACCCAAACCCATGTACAGACCTTGCGCGAACGCGATGTCCACATCATCGAACCGGAGACCGGCGATCAGGCCTGCGGCGAGCACGGCCCCGGACGTCTGCCTGAGCCTGAGCAGTTGAAAGCCGAACTGGAAAATCTTTGCCCAGCTCGTGACCTGGAGCATCTGCATGTGGTCATCACGGCCGGACCCACTCGAGAGGCACTTGATCCTGCGCGGTTTCTCAGCAATTTCAGCACCGGCCGCATGGGTTGCGCAATGGCACAGGCGTTTCTGGAGCGCGGCGCGCGCGTCACGCTGATCTGCGGACCCTTGAGCGTCACCCCGCCCGCCGAGGCGGAACTCGTCCATGTCACGACCGCAGCGGAAATGTGTGAGGCGGCGCTCACACACAGCCCAAACAGCGACATCTTCATTGCCGCGGCAGCGGTTGCGGACTGGCGCCCTGCCACTACTTCGCAACGCAAACTGAAAAAAGCGGCACTCACTGAGTCCTTACGCATCGAGCCGACTGTAGACATTCTGTCCGAGGTGGCGCGTCAATCACAGCGTCCCTATCTGGTGGGTTTTGCGGCCGAAACAAATAAAGTCGTCGAACAGGCACGCACCAAACTACAGGCGAAAGGAGCCGACCTCATCGTGGCCAACCGCATCGGTCGCCAGCAAGGTTTTGGGGAACGTGACACGACCCTGCACCTGGTCGATGCGCATACCGCACAGCGCCTGGGACCCGATTCCAAACCGGCGCTTGCCCGACGACTGGCCACTGAAATCGCCACCCGAATGCAGACCGATTCCTCCGTTATCCATTTCCCTCATGCAGGTCGTCAACATTCGCATTCTGGATAAGCGGCTCGGGGACACCATCCCCATGCCCTCGCCGGCGACCGAAGGTTCGGCCGGTTTGGACTTGCGCGCGTGCCTGCCGGAACCATTGACGCTGGAGCCCGGCCAGACCGAACTGATTCCCACCGGTTTCGCCATCCACCTGGCGGACCCCGACTGCGCCGCCATGATTCTGCCGCGCTCCGGACTGGGTCACAAGCACGGGATTGTGCTGGGCAATTTGGTCGGTTTAATCGACTCGGACTACCAGGGCGAAGTGATGGTGTCGTGCTGGAACCGGGGCAGCGACAGTTTTACGATTGAAGTCGGCGAACGTATCGCCCAGATGGTCATCGTGCCGGTTCACCATGCGCTGTTCAAGGTGGTCAAGGGATTCCCGGAAAGTTCTCGTGGCACCGGTGGTTTTGGTCATAGCGGGCAGCAATAATGCAGCCTCCCGCCCATGTATTTCGTGCCTACGACATCCGCGGACTGGCCGACTCTGAATTAACTCCGGAATTTGCCCTGCACCTGGGGCGGACGGTCGCTGCGGAATATCCGCAAGCGCGCGATTTTGCCGTGGGCTACGACGGCCGCCACTCCAGCGCCGCATTGGCCGAAGCCCTGGCTCAAGGTTTGTACGAACGAGGCGTGACGGTGCGCCGCATTGGGCAGGTCCCGACGCCGGCGTTGTATTTCGCGACCTGCACGCTGCCCTCAGATTCCGGCATCATGGTGACCGGCAGCCACAACCCGCCCGAATACAACGGCTTCAAACTCGTCATTCAAGGACATACGCTCTCCGGAGAAGCCATTCAGGCGCTGTACCAGCGGATGCTGCAGAATCCGCCCGCGACCGAAAACGGCTCCCTGATGGACACCGATGTGACTCCGGCATATGTGGACCGAATTGCCCAAGACATCCAACTGGAACGTCCGCTGCGTATTGCCCTGGATGCCGGCAACGGTGTCGCGGGACCTTTAGCGGTGCAGACGCTGCAAGCCTGTGGCGCTGAGGTGATTCCGCTGTTCTGCGAGATCGACGGAGACTTCCCAAACCACCACCCGAATCCCAGTGACGCCGACAATTTGCGTGAGCTGCAGGCTTGTGTGCGGGACAACCAATTGGATCTCGGTATTGCTTTGGACGGCGACGGCGACCGTTGCGGCGTGGTGGATGATCAAGGTGAAGTCCTGTGGGCGGACCGCCAACTCATGGTGCACGCCGCCGATGTCCTCGCTCGCAACCCCCAGGCCACGGTCGTATTCGACGTCAAATGCTCCAGCCTGTTGCCCCAGGTCATTGAAAAACATGACGGCAAACCGGTCATGGCGCGTACCGGCCACTCGTTTATCAAGGCCGCCATGCGCGAAACCCATGCGGCTTTGGCCGGCGAAATGAGCGGCCATCTGTTTTTCCGCGAACGTTGGTTCGGTTTTGACGACGGCATCTATGCAGCGGTACGCCTGTTGCAGATTCTGGCCCGCACCCCAGAGCCCGCCAGTGAAGTTTTTGCGGCCCTGCCACAGGCTTGTGTGACGCCCGAACTGAACGTCGCCCTTGCCCATGAAGGGGACCAGCACCGGTTTATTGAAGCCCTGGTGCAGCAGGCCCGCTTCCCCGAGGCAAAGTTGACCCACATCGACGGGGTGCGTGCCGATTTCGAGGACGGCTTCGGCCTGGCCCGGGCGTCCAATACCACGCCTTGTCTCGTCACCCGCTTCGAAGGCACCAACCCGGAAGCCCTGGCCCGCATTCAGGCTGAATTTCGTACGCAAATGCTCAATGTTGACCCCGAATTGAACCTCCCGTTTTAGAAAGCGTCGCCAATTTATAATGCGGGCACAGATGCCCCATACACAACCTGAAGCCGACCCGTTTATCGTGCGCACCATGCATGGCCCTACTGTGATGCGCGTTTGGGGGACTTTTTTGCTGGCGGCCATACTGGCCGCGCCCGCCCATGCCTCCCTGCCCTGGGAGGCCGATGCCGAAACACTGCCGTCATTGGCGCCGATGCTGGAGTCGGTGGTGCCGGCCGTCGTCAATATTTCCACCGCCCACGAAGAAGTCGTTCGGACCAGTCCGCTTTTTCGGGATCCGTTTTTTCAGCATTTCTTCAACCTGCCCGGCCCGCACAGCCGCAAGCGCATCCGCCGAGGCTTGGGTACGGGAGTGATTCTGGACACCGATCAAGGCTATGTGGTCACCAACCATCACTTGATTGCACGCGCCGACGACATTACCGTGACTTTGAACGACGGCCAGGAATTTAAAGCTGAAGTAATCGGCTCGGACAGTGAGACGGATGTCGCCGTACTTCGTATTGATTCGCAAGAAACGCCCTTGAGCAGTTTGCCGATTGCGGACTCCGAACGTTTGCGGGTCGGCGACTTCGTGGTGGCCATCGGCAATCCGTTCGGTTTGGGGCAAACGGTTACCTCCGGCATCATCAGCGCCCTGGGGCGCAGCGGGGTTTTTGATGCTCAGGGTTTTGAGAACTTCATTCAAACCGACGCCTCAATCAACCCCGGCAATTCCGGCGGCGCCCTAGTCAATCTGAAAGGGGAGCTGATCGGCATCAACACAGCCATCCTCAGCCGCTCCGGCGGCAACATCGGTATTGGTTTCGCCATCCCCATTCACATGGTTCGGCAAGTGACCGAGCAGTTAATCGAACATGGCCAGGTGCAGCGAGGTCAATTGGGAGTCCGGGCCCAGGCGCTGACACGAAAGCTGGCAAAGGCTTTTGGAATGGAGCGTACCGATGGTGTGGTGGTGACCGAAATTGTGGAAGGCTCGCCCGCCCAACGCGCCGGCATTTTGCCCGGAGACATTTTGCTGCGCATCGATGACACGGAAATCCAGACCGTCCAGGACATGCGCAATGTGTTGGGTCTGCTCCGTGCCGGGCGTGAAGTGGAAATTGAACTGCTGCGCGGCAACGAAACACTGCGGGTGCGTGCAGCAACCGCCATCCTGCGCATCGCCGGTGGCGACTTACATCCTGCAATGGCCGGCATGACCTTGTCCAATCAACGCGACGGCAACGCCCGTTTCGTCGAGATTGTCAATGTGGAACCCGACAGTCCGGCGGCCCGTGCCGGAATACGTGCCGGTGATCGATTGCGAAGTCTCAATCGCCGACCCATTGAAAATATCGACCAGGCTCAGACTATCGCCGATCGGGCCTCAGCACAAATTCTTCTACAAGTTCAACGCGGCGAGCGCGGTCAATCGGCCTTTATCCTGCTTCCCTGACGATGTTGTACGCACGGCCCAGCACTCATCAACGCTTTGCCCGTAGCATCAAACTGATTCGCAAGCGCCTGTACCTTTTGGCTGCGGCCGGAAGCATTTTGCTGCTGCTTCTGCTAGTCCGTGTCGGCTGGATGCAGACGGTACATACCGAACATTTCACCGTACTCTCAGCGGAAAACCATCTTCAGCAAATCCCCATCGCACCGCCGCGCGGCCTGATTTTCGACCGCCACGGGACGCTGCTGGTCGACAACAGCGTGCACTACCGGCTCAGCCTGATCCCCGCGCAAGCGGCCGACCTCGATGCGACGCTCCAGCACCTGCAAACGCTTCTGCAGATCCGGGAACAAGACCTGCGCTATTTCCGGCGACAGAGTCGCAGCCGAAAATTTTCCGCCATTCCCATAAAGCTCGACCTTTCGCAAGAAGAGATTGCACGTGTCTCCGTGCATCTGCCGCAATTGCCGGGAGTGTTACTGGAAGCGTATCCCAGACGGCGTCATGCGCATCACGATATCGCCGCCCATGCCTTGGGTTATTTGGCACACATCAGCGAGCAAGACCGACAAAACCTGGACCTGCACCGCTACCGAGGCGTTCAGCGTATCGGACGCACCGGGGTTGAGCATCAATACGAGAACCTGCTGCTGGGCGCTTCCGGGCTCGCGCAAGCCGAGGTCAACGCCCGAGGGCGCATTCTAACCTTGCGCGACCGTCAGGCCCCGCAACCGGGCAGCAACCTGATACTGACATTGGATATCGAGTTGCAGCGAGTCGCCACCGAAGCCATGCGCGACAGAAAAGGCTCCGTTGTGGCAATCGAACCGCAGACGGGAGACGTGCTCGCTTTGGTCAGCGCCCCCAGTTTCGATCCCGGCCTGTTCGGTTATCGCATCGATCCCGACAGCTACGAAAAACTCACCGAGGATGCCCGCAACCCGCTCCTCAACCGCGCTATCCAGGGTAAATATGCACCCGGCTCGACCATCAAGCCGTTCATGGCGCTGGCGGGACTGGAAACCGGCTACGCTCGCCTGGAAGAGTGGTTCTTCGCCGAACCTCATTTCAAGTTGCCCAATCACGACCGCCCTTTTCGGGATTGGAAGGACGAAGGCCATGGCTGGGTGACCTTGGCTTCGTCCATCACGCAGTCCTGCGATGTGTACTTTTACGATCTTGCTCATCGCATGGGAATCGAAAACATCCACAACTCTTTGGCCAAATTTGGGCTTGGACAACTGCAGCAGTTGGATTTGCCCGGGGAACATCCAGGCCTGCTGCCGTCCACGCAATGGAAACTTAAAGCCTACGGACAACCTTGGTATCCGGGTGAGACCGTCAGTCTGGGAATCGGCCAGGGTTACATGCTGACCACCCCTTTGCAGTTGGCCACGGCGACGGCCATGCTGGCCACCCGGGGCGTACGAATGCAGCCGCGCCTATTGCGAGCTTATGGAACCCCTCAGGACATGCAACAGGCCGAACCGGTCGTGGTGGACCGCCTAGAACTGTCAAACCCCGAGTGGTGGGACGCCATTACCGAAGCGATGATCGATGTGGTGCATGCACCTCATGGAACTGCCCACAACCTCAGCCGAAATATCCAATACCGCATGGCCGGGAAAACCGGTACGGCCCAAATCATCACTTACGGTGAAGAGCGATTGAAGACTGAAGACATTCCCGAACATATTCGCGACCATTCGCTGTTTATCGCTTTTGCGCCGGTTGAAAATCCCCGTATCGCCCTGGCCATCATCATCGAACATGGAGGACATGGCTCCACCGCCGCGGCTCCTCTCGCGCGCCAGTTGCTGGACACTTACCTGTTGAGGTCCTCCTGATGTCACGGCCCTTGCCTATCCTGGCGTTCGGCCGCAAATTATTGGCACCTTTGGACGGTCTGCTGTTGTTCGCGGTACTGGCAACGGTCACCCTGGGTTTGATAATCCAATACAGCGCCAATGGTTTGAACACGCAAGCGGTCCTACACCACGGCCAACGCATTGCCATCGGTTTGCTGGCCTTGCTGATTGTCGCCCATATCCCCCTGGCGCAATGGAAACGCTGGACTCCCCTGTTCTTTATATTCAACGTGATCCTGCTCGGTGTGGTTTTGTTTTACGGCAGCGGCAGCGGCGCCCAACGCTGGCTGGTGATTGGCTCCCTCTCTGTGCAGCCTTCGGAATTACTCAAGATCACCGCGCCGATGATGCTGGCTTTAATCCTGGGGCAAGCCGGCATTCCACCGCCCCTGTCACGAACACTTCTGGCCCTGGCGCTCTTGGGCGGCGCCTGCTGGTTGATCGCTCTGCAGCCGGATTTGGGTACGGCCATTTTGATTTTTAGCGTGGGGCTATTTGTGGTCTTTTTGTCCGGTATTTCCAAACGCTGGATTTTGGGTTTCGGCACTCTCACCGGCATCAGCCTTCCGTTCGTCTGGCAACACGCGCTGCATGAGTACCAGAAAGAGCGTATTCGCATTTTCTTTAACCCGGAAAGCGACCCACTGGGCAGCGGCTACAACATCATGCAGTCGCAAATCGCCATCGGCTCCGGAGGCTTGGAGGGGAAAGGCTGGACGCAAAGCACCCAGGCGCAGTTTGATTTCTTGCCGGAGCACTCCACCGATTTTGTGTTCTCGGTGTTTGCCGAAGAGTTTGGTTTGTTCGGCGTCACCGTATTGATTATTTTCTATCTGCTGATCTTGTGGCGCATGGTGGCGCTGAGTGAAGCCGGTTCGGATTTGTACGGACGCTTGCTGGCCGGCGGATTGAGCCTGTCATTCTTTCTGCACGTACTGGTCAACATTGCGATGACGATCGGCTATACGCCGGTGGTCGGCTCCCCCCTGCCACTAATCAGCTACGGCGGCAGTGCAATCGTCAGCACTTTAATCGCCATTGGCATGGTGATGACCATTCGACACTCCACCCGCGCTCCATTGACATGATGACACCGCGTTCTGCAGGCGCATGGCTGCTGACTAGTTTTTTACTGAGCGCATCTGCCGGGGCCGACGACACGAGCGTGCCCTTCGCCGAACGCGCGGAAGTGCGTGAATGGATCGCCAATGTAGTCGCCAAGCATCACTTGTCCGAGACCCATGTACAAAATCTTGTTGCCAACGCCCGACGACGGCCCAGCGTTCTGGCCAGCGCCCAACGCCCTGCGGAATCCATGCCCTGGTATCGCTACCGGAAAATTTTTCTCACCCAAGACCGCATTGAACGAGGCCGCAAATATTTAAAACAGCATGCGGCACTCTTCGACTCAGTACACCGCACGTATGGACTTCCTCCCGAAATCATTGCGGCAATCATCGGCGTGGAAACCGATTACGGTCGCAACACCGGCTCCCACCCTGTAGTGGACACGCTTCTGACCTTGGGATTTGATTTTCCGCGACGGGCCGAATTTTTCCGAGGTCAGTTGGAACAATTATTGCTGCTGGAACGTGAGGCGCAACTGGACATCGCCTCGCTGCGCGGCTCATGGGCGGGTGCTTTGGGACTGGGGCAATTCATTCCCGGCAGCTATCGCGCCTTCGCCGTGGATGCCGACCAGGACGGTCAACGCGACCTGTGGAACAGTCCGCCCGATATCCTCGCCAGTATCGCCAATTACTTTCACCAACATGACTGGCAAGTGGGACAACCCATTGCCGAAGCTTTACATCCATCCTCTCCGGATCGTTTGCCGATCAGTGAAGGCCTGGAACCCACCTTGACCGCCGAAGAGTTGACCTTGGTCGGCGTGACCTTGAGCCATCCCGAAGCCGGCGCGGTTGCGGTGCATGCATTCGAAGTGCCCGAGGGACGGGAATATTGGATCGGTTACCATAATTTTTACGTGATCACCCGTTACAATCACAGCGCCTTGTATGCGCTGGCCGTCTACCAACTCAGTGAAGCCCTGCGGAATGCCCCGAACGCCTAAAACTCTTGCGCAATTGTCGGGATTGCTGGGTTTGGCGCTGTCACTTCATGGCTGCAGTGCCCCTGCCGCCGTGCCGCGTATCGAAACCGCCTCGACGCAAGAACCTCTCAGCGCCTACGGCAATCCGCCCACTTACGTCGCCCTGGGCGTGCGCTACTACGTCATGGACTCCGCCGACGGCTACGTGGAGCGGGGATTGGCGTCTTGGTACGGACCTAATTTCCACGGCCAAAAAACCTCCAGCGGTGAGCCCTTCGACATGCATCAGGTCACCGCAGCCCACAAGACCCTGCCTTTGCCGACCTGGGTGAAAGTCACTCACCTGAAAACCGGACGCTCCATCACGGTGCGAGTCAATGACCGGGGACCTTTCAAGGAGGGCCGCATCATCGATCTTTCCTATCAGGCGGCCCAAGCGTTGGGTATTGTCGAGGAGGGCCTGGCGCCAGTAGAAGTCCGTGCGATTCGAGGACCCGATACCAAGTCCCGCCGTCTCGAACATACTTATTTGCAGTTGGCCGCATTTTCACAATCAGGCAATGCCAAGGACTACATCCAAGAACTGCGCTCCCGAGGACTGACCCGCCTTTCCATTCAGACTCGTCGCCGCGATCCGGTCCTGCACCGGGTCATGCATGGGCCCTTTCGAAACCGCGAGGAACTCAAGCAGGCCATTGCAGCTTTGGAGACTGTCGGGATCACCGAGTACACTGCCGTCTCCACGCCCGCTCCTTAATCGTTCATGAAGCCTTTTCTGACCGCAGTTCTGTTGCTGCTGGCCTCTCCGCTGCAGGCAACTTTGCCAACCGCGCCGCCGCCGACTTTGAAGGCGACCGCTTACATTTTGATGGACGCCAACACCACGACCGTGCTGACCGAACACAATGCCGATGCGCCTTATGAACCGGCCAGTCTGACCAAAATCATGACCGTCTATCTGGTCTTTCAGGCTCTGCGCGATGGGTTTGTCACCGAACAGGATTTAATTCCGATCAGCACCAAAGCGCGTCGGGCGCCCGGCTCCCGTATGTTTTTGGAAGTGGGCAGCCAAGTCCCTCTGATCGATGTGCTGCGTGGCGTGATCGTACAGTCCGGCAACGATGCCAGCATCGCCCTGGCGGAACACCTGGCCGGAAGCGAAGAGGCCTTTGTCGACATGATGAATGCCCAGGCCGAACAATTGGGCCTGAAACAAACCCATTTCACCGACGCCTCCGGGCTGGGCGGTTCCGATCACTATATGTCAGCCCGCGATGTGGCATTGCTCTCTGCCGCCATGGTCCGTGAGTTCCCCGAACTCTACGCTCTGTTTCGAGAACGTGAGTACACCTGGAACAACATCACCCAGCCCAACCGCAACCGCCTGCTTTGGATGGACGATTCCGTCGATGGCATCAAAACCGGTTTTACGGAAGCCGCGCAGTATTGTTTGGCCGCCAGCGCTCAGCGTGCGGATTTGGACAACATGCGCCTGGTATCCGTGGTGCTTGGCACGAAAAGCACCGGGGCCCGTCTTCGCGAAACCCGCGCCTTGTTGAACTGGGGCTTTCGTTTCTATCGCACCCAAACCGTACATGCGGCGAACACGCCGCTGACCGAGGTTCCCGTATGGTTCTCCGACGACCAGACCACTGCAATCGGTGTCGCCCGTGACCTGACCCTGACCTTGCCGGTCAATCAACACCGCAAATTGAAGACAACCTACCATCTGGATGAGGAATTGCGCGCGCCGCTGACCCAAGGGCAGGAAGTCGGCTGGATCGCGCTGCGCCATGACGGACGCATCTTGGCGAAAGCGCCCGCCCTGGCGCTGGACAATGTGCCCGAAGCCGGCTTTTTCTCGCGGCTGGTCGACCATTTTTATTTGTGGTTAAACTAACGCCATGAGTTATCCCGCCTACTACAACGGCCAATTTCTTCCCCTCGAAGGCCTGACCATTCCCATCATGGATCATGGGTTTCTGTTCGGGGACGGCATCTATGAATTAATCCCCGTCTATCAACACCAACCCCGCTGCCTCGACGACCATCTGCAGCGCCTGCATAACAGTTTGGCCAGTGTCAGCATTCAAGGCGCTCCGGATGCCGACGGTTGGCGGGAAATCTGCAGCCGATTAATCGCCCAGGCGCCGGCGCCCGACAGTTTTGTCTATCTGCAAATCACCCGCGGCGTAATCCCCGATGGCGGGCCTTTCCGGAAACAATTCCTGGATGGCCCGCCGACTGTCTTTGCAATGTGCCAGCCTTTGCCGGCTATCCCGGATTCGATTCCTGCCATCACCCGTGAGGATGAACGCTGGGGACGTTGCCATATCAAATCCACCATGTTGCTTGAAACAGTACTCGCCACTCAAAGTGCAGTTGATCACCAGGCAGGCGAAGCGATTCTGCATCGCGGCGAATACGTCATGGAAGGAGCGACCAGCAACGTTTTTGCAGTGGTGGAGGGTCAAGTGCGCACTCCCGAGTTGACTCCGAAAATTCTGCCGGGAGTCACTCGCAAACTGGTTCTGAAACTGATGCACGACCATTCGATGGCCTGTCAGGAAGGTCCCCTGACCGTCAGCGAATTGCGCCGTGCTGAAGAAGTGTGGGTGACCGGCTCTACACGCGGCGTCATGCCGGTTGTCACCCTTGATACCCAGCCCGTAGGCGATGGCAACATCGGACCTCACGCCCAACGTCTGCGCGACTGGTATCAAGAGTACTGCGGCATTTCATGACCCCCTTGCCCCAAGTCCGACATTGGGGAATGCGCGAGTACCAGGCATGTGCAGACGCCATGCAGCATCATGTGGAAACCCGTACAGGCGAAAGCACTGACGAGATTTGGATGCTGCAGCATCCGCAAGTACTGACTCTGGGCGTGGGTGCCGACCCTCAGCATATCCAACCTCACAACTCTCTCCCTGTAATCCGCAGCCGTCGTGGCGGGCAAGTAACCTGCCATGCCCCGGGCCAGTTGGTGGTCTACCTGATGCTGGATCTGCGCCGACTGCACATCGGAGTACGGGCTTTGGTCCGCCATGTTGAAAATGCGGTTTTGGCGTTGCTTGCCGAGGCTGGGCTGGCCGGCCATCGCGACTCCCATATGCCGGGCGCCTACATAAACGGAGAAAAAATTGCCTCTATCGGACTGCATGTCAGTCGCGGCTACAGTTCACACGGCCTGGCGTTGAATGTGGCTCCGGACCTGACACTATTTCGGCATATCAACATTTGCGGTAAACCGGGACTCCAAGCCACCAGTTTGCGCGAACACGGCGTCTTATGGAATGTCCAGGAGACTGCCGCCAAATTACTCCCCCTTCTTGTAAAAGAACTTTACTCCCGCCCCGCTTCCTCATGACCACCCAGGCCGGCACGCGGCAGACGGCACAGCAAAAGCTGGCGCGGTTCTCCGTGCACTGGGAAGCCGATGCGTCTCCAAAACGGAAACCCGCCTGGATAAGAATCCGTCTTCCCCACAATTCTCGTGTCCGACACATGCGCGACACCCTGCGCGATCATGCGCTGCATACGGTATGCGAAGAAGCTTCATGCCCTAATTTGCCCGAGTGCTTTGGGCACGGCACCGCCACTTTTATGCTGCTGGGTGACCTGTGTACCCGCCGCTGTTCGTTTTGTGATGTCGCACACGGGCGACCGCTGCCTCCCGACCCGAACGAACCCGAAAATCTCGCAAAGGTCATCACTCAACTGGCTTTGCGCTATGTGGTGTTGACATCGGTAGACCGGGACGATCTGCATGACGGGGGCGCTGCCCATTTCGCTACCTGTATTCGCACAATTCGCCGACACGCGAATGGCATCCGCATTGAAATTCTTACCCCCGATTTCCGTGGCCGCCTCAATCGTGCCCTCGAAGAATTGGATCCCGGATTGCCCGATGTCTTCAATCATAATCTGGAGACCGTGCCCCAGTTGTATTCTGCCGTGCGCCCGGGAGCAGACTATTTGCACTCGCTTGATTTATTGCGCCGGTTTGGTGAAATGCATCCTCATATCCCGACCAAATCCGGTCTGATGCTGGGCTTGGGCGAGACCTTGGAACAAGTGCATGACGTGATGCGAGATTTACGCGATGCCGGCTGCCAAATGCTCACACTCGGGCAGTATCTGCAACCGACCCGGCACCACCATCCGGTCCGTCGTTATGTTGCGCCGGAAGAATTTGATGAGCTTGGAGAAGAGGCCCGGCAAATGGGCTTTCTCGAAGTGGCCAGTGGACCCCTGGTAAGGTCCTCCTATCATGCCGACCAACAGGCGGCTCAAGTACTTGCCGCGGCGTGATTAAAACAAGTCAATCACAACCTCTATTTCTGCTGATTTTCACGGTTTTAATTCCCCATAGAATGAAGTCTGCTCTGTGCTAAACTACCAGCAAATGGGCTCATGCGGCCTTCTTAAGTCACGGGGACTCATACTTGAAAAAATGAAGAAAAAAACTTCGACTCTTTGGGTTATTGTTTTCGCGCTAGGACTGGGAGGTTGCCAGTACGATCCGAATAAGTGGGCCATGGAAGTCGGAGAAATGTCGAGTCTTGACGAAGACACCACATTGCCCGACCTCAGGGACCGACAAACCCGCCATTTCGACACGCTTGAATCTGAGCGTATTATGTTGGCCGGCCTGCAAGTTCTCCAAGACCTGGGTTTCACCATCGACGAGACATCAAAAGGAACCGGCCTAGTGGTCGGCACGAAAAAACGTGAAGCCGCAGAATCCGGTCAAGTAGCGACACAAATATTCTTGATGTTTCTGGCAGCGGCTTTGGGCTCAAGCCATTCGCCCGTGTGGGACGAATCCCAAGACATTTATGCGATTATGGTAATCTCACCGGATGATGCCGAGAGTCAAACGCCACAAACTGAAGTACGGATATCATTTGAACGACGGCTCACCAATAACTATGGCGACCTGTGGCGAATTGAATTTATCGACGACGAAAAAATTTACCAAGAGTTTTACGAAAAAATGGATCAGGCCCTGCTCATAGAAGGTCAGACGCTATGAACCGAAACTTTTTTATTGTCTTGTCCGGCTGTCTGGCGGCCCTGATATTAAGTGGTTGCGAGACCACCAAAAAGGCGGCCGAAGTAATCACAAGCGAGAAAAGTGCGGTTGAATTGCGTGCCATACAAAGCCGAATATTTGAAACACCCGATACTGAAAAAATGTATCGGCACATCATCAACACTTTCTTTGATTTGGGATACGCGGTACTGGATGCAGACTATGCCACTAAAACCATTACGGCCGAAAAGATGGCGATGCTGAAAATGACTGTCGTAGTACAGCCTAGCGAAGCCTCTCGAACGTTAGTTCGGGCCAATGCCGTAGTCAAACCCTACCCTGATTTTGAGGGCGGCAATCAAATCGATTCTGCCGAGTTTTACCAAACACATTTTTTTGACCCGCTCTCCGAGGCGTTATCCTTGGAAGCGTTGCCGGAGTCCGGCTAACTGCGGCTCGCATACCTCAACCATAACTCTCAATTTGATAAAGATTCCCGAGTAAAAGCCACTACATGCCGCTACCGCCGCTTCTCAAGTTTTCGTGATTTCACAATTCTGCAGACACCAAATTGCGATAGGATTATTGGCATTAACACTTGCAAGCTGCAAGGGCGGATTTGACGGCCCGGCGAAAGCACTTGAGTTGGAGCCCGGCGAGTTATCTCAACGGCAAGTCCAAAGCCGGCAATACGATACGCAAAATGAACTGATGATACTGTCCGCTTGTTCCGAAGTGCTGCTTGATCTTGGTTTTGCGATTGACGAAAGCTCATCCGAGAGCGGTTTTTTGGTGGCTTCGAAAAACCGCGAGGCTGTGGAGACCGATCAGGTATTCAGCTCTATCTTGTTGCTGGCACTCACTGGGGTGGCTGCGCCTTGGGACCACAACCAAAAAATACGTGTGTCAATCATTGTCGGGCCCGGGCGTGATGAAAAAACTGTCGTGCGGGCGACTTTCCAGCGCATCGTCTGGAATACCGCCATGGAAATATCTAAAGCCGAAACCTTAAGGGAACCCAAGCTCTACGAAGATTTTTTTTCTAGGCTTTCACAATCTGTCTTCCTCCAAAGTCAAAACATATGAATCGCATTTTTTCTCACACCCGAACTTGTGCTCTGATTCTCACGAGCGTATTTCTTCTGCCCGCCTGTGTCGAAGACTCCAAACAATACATTCTCTCGACCGAGAAAAGCCAAGCTGAGTTACGCTCCATACAGACTCGCTCATTCGATACAGAAGACAGGCGTACGGCCGTTCAAACGGTGCTGGCGACACTGCAGGACTTGGGTTTTGTTATTGATCAGGCGGATGAAAATCTCGGCGTGATTAGCGCCACAAAACTCGATGGCTACAAAATGCGTATGACCGTAACCATACGTAAACAAGTTTCCGGCCAGATAATGGTGCGAGCGAGCGCACAGTATGGAATGAAAGCCGTATCCGATTCCGAACCCTATCAAAATTTTTTTGCCGCGCTTGAACAAGCCATGTCCCTTAATCTGGATGCAGGACATTGAAACAGGTCAGATAAAAGTCACCCAGAAACAACGCTTTCGAAAACTGAACCCATCGCCGAAGTTGCCCGATTTTTCATAATATAAATATTGTTTGTTTATCAAAATTTTATTTCTTATTTATAAAAAATCGTAATGACTTCCAAAGGTCGATAAGCCTGACTGACTGATATAATCTATCCCTTATGAACATCGTCGCGACAAACCAAACGATTGTTGTTGTTGGTGCAGGCATCAGTGGTATTACAGCTGCTCTGGAGGCGGCAGAAACAGGCAAAGATGTGGTGCTCATTGAAAAGCGCCCTTTTGTCGGCGGACGCATCTCTCAGCTTTACAAATATTTCCCGAAACTTTGCCATCCCACCTGCGGACTGGAAATCAACCAGCGGCGTCTTAAAGCAAACCCGCGGGTTGACCTGCTGACGCTGGCGGAAGTCACCCAAGTCACCGGCGAGGCCGGCAACTATACGTTGACCATACGTCTGGCGCCCCGCTACGTCAATAGCAACTGCACCGCCTGCGGCGACTGTGGACGCGCAGTGGAAGCGGAGTTTGAAGACGAATTCAATTACAACCTGGGCACCCGGAAAGGCGCTTGGCTGCCGTACAACATGGCTTATCCGCAGCAGTACGTAATCGACCCCCGCATTCTCGGCACGGAAGATGCCGAACGTGCCCGCCAAGCCTGTCGCTATGATGCGATTGATCTGGAGATGCAGGAGGAAGAAATTCAACTGCAGGCCGGCGCGATTGTCTGGGCAACGGGATGGAAACCCTACGATGCTGCCCGCATTCATCCGTACGGCTACGATCGTATTGACAATGTCATCACCAGCGTTGAAATGGAGCGGATGATGGATCCGTTCGGACCTACCCAAGGAAAATTGGTGCGCCCCTCCGACGGACGCGAAGCCAAAAATATCGCCTTCATCCAATGTGCCGGATCACGGGATCGCAACCATCTGCGGCATTGTTCCCGCATCTGTTGTATGGCCTCTCTTAAGCAAAGCACTTACTTGCGAGAGCAATTCGGCGACGACGGTCAGGCCACCATCTACTATATTGATATTCGAGCCATTGACCGCTTTGAAGACTTTTATCGGAAAGTGCAGGACGATCCCAATATCCACTTCATTAAATCCAAGGTCGCCCGCATTGATGTGGACCCTAAAACCGGTGACCCCGTCTGTAAGGGCGTAGACACCGAAGGCTATCATCGCTATGAAACACCGCACGACCTGGTGGTATTGGCGATCGGCATGGAGCCTTCCGTGCCCCGCGATACTTTCCCTATGGACATCAAGGTCAACCAGGACGGCTTTATTGAACCCAACGGCGCGGATGGCATTTTTGCCGCCGGTTGCTCCAGCGAGGCTTTGGATGTGAATCGCTCCGTTCAAAGCGCCACCGCCGCCTCTTTGCGAGCCATTCAGGTTGTCAATCGGGTGGCTGCCACGGAATCCTCATGAGCACGGACAAAAAACTGACCGCTTACCTGTGCGGCGGATGCGGCATCAAGGAACGCCTGGACATGGCGCAGTTGGAAAACATTGCATCCCGTGAAGGCAAAATGCCTCGTGTCGTCCAACATGATTTTCTTTGCTCCGCCGACGGCGTGGCAACAATTCAGGCCGACATTGACTCCGGCGAGACCACCCATGCCATGATCGCCGCCTGTTCGCGGCGCGCCAAGACGGAAGCTTTTCGATTCGACGATATCGCCCTCGCCCGCGCCAACTTGCGTGAAGGTGTGATTTGGGTCCGGCCCGATACGGAGGAGGCCCGCGAAACGACCCAGGAAATGGCGGATGATTACGTGAGGATGGGCTGTGCGGAAGTACAGCACATGACCCCGCCTGAATCCAGTGCTGAGCAAACCCTCAACCAGCAAATCCTGGTCGTCGGCGGAGGTATGACTGGCCTGACCGCGGCCTTGGAAGCGGCCCGCACCGGTTACAGCGCCACGCTGGTCGAAAAAAGTGGCGAACTCGGTGGTATGGCAGCCCGACTGCATCGCCGTATCCCGCAACATAGCCCCTATGCCGAACCGGAACTCTCCGGAATTGAAGAGTTGGTCTCCGAAGTACGTGCCCACGACCGCATCACGACATTGACCCACACTACCGTGACCCGTACCAGCGGTGCCCCCGGGCGATTTGAGGTCGAACTCAGTACTGAGAGCGGAGCGACACGCACGGTCATTTTCGGCGCCATCGTGCAGGCAACCGGCTTTCGTCCGTACGACGCCAACAATCTCCCCGAATTCGCTTACGCGGACAGTCCCGACGTGGTGACTCAAGCGGAAATGGAGGACCTCGCCAGAGCCGCCGAAGGTGGGCCGATTACCCGTCCTTCTGATGGGCGAGCGGCTGAAAATGTACTCTTTATTCAATGCGCCGGCCAGCGCAGTGAGAAACCAGGCCATCTGCCCTACTGCTCAGGCTTCTGCTGCAGTGCCAGCATCAAGCAGGCGATGTATTTCCTGGACCGGGATCCAACCGTCAACGCCACCGTACTGTATACGGATCTGCGCACTCCGGGTTCAGCGGGCGAGGATTTTTATCGCAGTGGCCAAAACAAAGGAATTATCTTCACCAAAGGCATCGCTCATCAAGTGGAAGTCACTCCCGACCGTTTGCGCGTCACGCTGCACGACTTGATTTTGGATGATGAGCAGACCATTGATTTTGATATGGTCGTGCTGGCAACCGGGCTGGTCGCCAATGCGGGTATTGACCCAAGCCAGCAAGCCGAAGAAGAAAAAGAAGACGGCGAAGGCGAAAGCGGCAACGGGGATGCACGTTCCGTCTCTACGGTGCCGGTCGAATCCATTTTGAACCTGACCTATCGCCAGGGTCCCGATATCCCACAATTGGCGCACGGTTTTGCCGATTCGCACTTCATCTGTTTCCCGTACGAAACGCGCCGCACCGGCATTTATCTGGCCGGACCGACGCGCCGGCCCATGGACATGCTGCAGGCACGCGAAGACGCGATGGGAGCAACCTTAAAAGCCATCCAGGCGGTCGAAAATGCCGGTCGAGGTCGCGCCGCACATCCACGGTCCGGCGATTTGAGTTTTCCAAGTTTCCGACGCGAAGGCTGCACGCAATGCAAACGCTGCACGGTTGAATGTCCTTTCGGCGCGATTGACGAAGACGAGCAGCGTTACCCTCAATTCAACGAGTCACGTTGCCGTCGTTGCGGCACCTGCATGGGCGCCTGCCCCGTTCGTGTCATCTCGTTCAACAACTATTCGGTGGACACCATTGGCCAGCAGATCAAAAATGTGGATGTGCCGGAAGAATTTGATGAAAAGCCGCGCATTCTGGTCCTGGCCTGCGAAAACGATGCTTATCCCGCGCTTGATATGGCAGCACAAAACGGCATCGAGTACAGTCCCTTTAGCCGCATCATTCCGGTGCGGTGTCTGGGCTCCGTCAATACAATCTGGGTGACAGACGCCTTGAACAGTGGTTTTGACGGGGTGTTGCTGATGGGCTGCCAAAAAGGTGAAAATTATCAATGCCACTTCGTGAAAGGCTCGGAGATGGCCCACTATCGCATGAGCAAGATTGATGACACGCTGGAACAGTTGAACCTGGAGACCGAGCGGGTTGGCACTCATGAGGTGGCCATTACCGACATCACACGGGCTCCCCAATTGATTAACGACATGGCCGACACCATCGAACGGATTGGCCTGAGCCCCTTGAAATTCTAGGCACTACCATGGCTGAAGCACTCAACGTCGAGATGGTTGAACGCTACCGCAATAACTTTTTGCGAGAAGTTGGCGACAATGTCGAGGAAGGCGAATGGGTCAAGATGTGCATTCAGTGCGGCGTCTGTTCCGGTTCCTGCCCCTTGGGCCCCCACTGGGATCACCCCCCGCAGGAATTGTTCATGATGATTCGCGCCAACCAGCGCGAAGAAGTGCTAAATTCGACCTCCATGTGGATGTGTACCTCCTGCTACAACTGCATCGTGCGCTGCCCGCGCGAATTGCCGATTACCCACATCATGCATGGGCTCGCCCACTACGCCCGCCGCCTGGGTCTCGCTCCAAAAGAGCAGCCCACCTTTAAGTTTTCGGAAATGTTCTGGAACAACCTGGCCAAAAAAGGCCGCGTCAACGAAACCAAACTTGCTATGCGCCTTTACTTTATGAACGGTTTGATCGCCGGCATCAAAAAATCCTGGCAAATGAAGTGGATTGGTTTGGGCATGTTGCTTTCCAAGCGTCTCAACCCCCTGGAAATCGTCGGTGGGCATAAAGTTGAAGATAAACAGGGCTTCCATGCGATGCTGAAGAAGGCCCAGGAACTTGAAGACGCGCGTTTGAATCAAACTAGTGAGGGCTAATACCATGGCCAAACACGAATACTCCTTTTATCCCGGCTGCTCTTCGCAACAGGCAGCCTCGTCATCCAATTACCTGAAATCTGTTGAGACCATGTGTGACGAGCTGGATATCAAGCTCAACACGATCCCGGACTGGAACTGTTGCTCCGCCTCCATTGGCTGGTGCGGCGGCGGCGAATTGCCGCGATTGACCTTGTCCGCGCGCAACTTGGCTTTGTCGGAAAAACATAACCCCGGTCAGGATGTCGTCGCAACCTGTGCCGCCTGCTGGTTGGCCACTCGGGAAACGGCGGAACGCCTGGATGAAGACAATGAATTGATGGCCGAAACCAACACGGCCCTGCGTGAAGCCGGACTTGAATTCAAAAATGAAAATCGGATTCGGCATATGGTGGAAGTGTTGATTGAAGATATCGGCTACGAGGAAATCGGCAGCCATGTGACCCGTCCCCTGGAAGGCATCAAAATCGCAGGCTACGTCGGTTGTCAAACCAACCGTCCCTTCGGCATCGAAGGTGAATCTTTCGAAAACCCGAAATATTTGGACAAGTTCGTAGAAACCCTGGGTGCCGATGCAGTCGAAAACTATGATCGCAAGGTGTCGTGCTGCGGAGGGGCGCTGGCATTCTCCGAACCTGAAAAAAGCCAGGCGCTAATCAAGGAAATCATCGAAGCTGCTTACGATGGCGGCGCCGATATGATTGTGACCCCCTGCCCAGTCTGCCAGATGAATGTCGAGGTGTATCAGGACCAGATCAACAAAACCTATGGCACGAACTTCCACATCCCGGTCACCTACTACAGCACCTTGATGGCCGTTGCATATGGCAGCAGCGCCAAGGAAGCCGGGCTGGACGGACAGATCATCCGCGCGCGCCAACTCGAAGAGATCACCAAAAAATAGGCCTCGTCGCCGCAACACTCTCCGGCAGGAAAGTTCAAACAAGCGGGAACATTACCCGAGAAGGGTTGTTGCGTACTGTCCTCAACGACATGCCGGTGGCGGCTCCCGCAAGCCGTCACGAACCAATAAAACCTGCCACAACTGATTGTCCCGCACCCGAAACGATGCTGCGCAGACACTCAGGTAATAGCGCCACATCCGATAAAACCTCTCATCGTACGCATGACGAAGCGTATCCCAAGCGCCTTCAAAACGCGCCAACCACTGCATTAAGGTCCGATCATAATCCAAACCGAAACAGTGCCAATCCTCTAACACCAACAACCCGTCAATGGCGCTGCCGATCTGTGCAGCGGAAGGCAGCATGCCGTGAGGGAAAATATATTTGTTCACCCAAGGGTCGGCGTGCGTCATGCTGACCTTCCCTCCGATTGTGTGCAAAAGAAAACGCCCGTGGGAAGGCAGCCAGTTATGCACACGCTGCATAAAAGCCCGGTAGTTTTTATAGCCGACATGTTCAAACATGCCGATGGAGTAAATCGCATCAAACTGCTCATTGGCAGGCAAGTCCCGATAATCCTGTAGCAAAATTTCAACTGCATGCCCGGCACAACGTTCCCGTGCCAGAGTAGCCTGCTCGGCCGACAACGTAATGCCGACGACCTGCACGCCGTAACGCTCAGCAAAGTACTGGCAAGCGCCACCCCAGCCACAACCAATATCCAAAATCCGCATGCCCGGTTGAAGGTCCAGCTTGCAGGCAATCAGATCCAGCTTGGCTTCTTGAGCCTCCTCCAATGTCTGCGCACGCGCCCAATAGGCACAGGAATACAACATTCGTGCATCCAGCATTTTGCTGTACAGATCATTGCCCACATCGTAGTGGACTTCTGCAACCGTTTTTGAGCGCCACTTGTTCTGCATGTTCTGCATGCGTGAAATGCTGGCTGTTTTCCATTTGGGCAAGCCTCGTACCCGATGACCCAATTTCATTTTCAAGACGCGGACGAAAAATTCATCCAGCGCCGCACAATCCCACCAGCCCTCCATATACGCCTCGCCCAACCCCACGGAACCCTGCATAAGTGTCCGCGCGTACACCTGCGGGTTGTGGACCTGGAAATCCCAAGGATTGGGGCCGTTTTCCTGAATGCCGGAAGACTCCAGCATTGGCAGTAGTTTTCGGCGCGGTGACAACATGTCAGTGTTCTTGACTGGAAGCAAACCGATACGAGTGCACCACCCATTTCGACTCTTGGGCAGTCAACATCAAACACGACGGTCCTTCATGGAGACGGGTACGACCGGCCGCGCCTGGATTGAGCACCCATGGCGCTGCTTCTTGATCACAGGTTAATCGATGCGTATGCCCATACACAATCGCTCTTGCCTGGGGCCAATTGCGCCGTAGCAGCGCATGCTCGGGAAAAGCCCCAAAATCATCACCATGCGTCACCACCAAAAGACCTCCTGGCAGCCTGATTTCCGCAACTCTCGGCAATTCCCATGAACGTAAACTGGCACGGTAGTCATTGTTGCCGGCCACGGCCAGAACCTGCCCTGATTTTGCCAGGTCTGCCGATGTCTCAAGCACCTCTGGCTCCAATACATCACCCGCGTGCACAATGTAGTCCGCATCCGCCAGTACCTGCCGCACCTGCGGGTCAATCCAGCCATGGGTATCCGACAATATGCCCACTTGCACCTGATCCCACTCAAGTCCAAACGCCGTTTGAAGTGCCCGCACTTCGGCATCCATAATATTATTCCCCGTACTGCTGCTTCTGTAGATTTTCTCGATGCTCTTGTTTGTGCTGCTCCTTGCGCTCTCCCCAAATTTTCTGCCGTTCTTTAATGCGCGCTTCACGGGCTCCTTTACGAATTTTCACGGTATCTCCGCCGAAGAGAATCTGTTCTAAAAACTTCATCGCAAACTGCAGCAGTTTTTCATCATCCTCCAATTCTTCGCGTTGCTGTGACGACAATTCCACCATATTCTGAAACGCCGGACTCTGCACAAACTCCCGAAAACCATCCAGGTCGTAACTGCACATATCAAACAACTGCAGACTGCGCTCTGAGGGCGCCCCCACGGTCGGCCCTGCCGAACGTTTTTTGAGAATCAATTGGCGCCAACGCCGATTCATCTCATCGTATTGATCCAATCCTTGCTCGGTCCGATATTCGGCCACTGTCTGAGTATGAGGCTCCTCATGCCCCAGGCAATGCGCTTCACGGACCACGAAATACGCATCCTCCACCGTGTCCGAGTCTTTTTTACGTACCGCCATGTTGCCCAGAGCGTAATAGCGACAGGCCGCGGGACGATCGGCGTAGACACCGCAACCCTGTTCGGTCAAATGCACACACTCGGTGGTGCCGGGTTTCGTCGCCATTTTCAAACCGGGCATGCCATGCGCGTCCATTTCAAACGGAACCGTATAGCGGGCGACAAATTCGCTGGAAGTCAGATTTAGGGCTTTTTTCAGACGCAACAAATCATAAGGCGTCAACAGCAAATCAATATTGCGGCAACACGCATTGAAGCACGCAATATCCTTATGGCAGCGGAACTGGAACTTGCTGTCCAGGGACAACTCCACCGGCTGCACCGGCGAAGCAGGCGGCGGGCCCGATTTTTTCACATCACTCACGACAATCGCTCCTTGGCTTCCTCACATTTTATCAATCACGCCGCATCGTCTCTGAACTATCTCTACGATACGCCATCCGTGCTAAGTACCAGTCGCAATTAGAATATTTGAAGGCTTTGTTACAATGAGAGATATGGAGCGCCGCTCAATGATTACTCTGGATCCCAAAAAAATTGAAGATTTGGTCACTCGTTTGACCGATATGCTTCCCGAGTCCGTTGACAACACCCGCGTCGAGGTTCAGAAAAGCATAAAGTCAGGATTCGAGAGTGTCCTGCAGAGCCTCAACGTCACAACCCGGGAAGAATTTGATGTGCAGACGCAACTGCTGACCCGTACCCGCAAACGGCTCAACGAACTGCAGGCGCGTCTGGATGCCCTGGAAGCGAAAGAAAAAGAAGAGAAGAACGACGCCTGAAGTCGTTCAATCCAAACTTTCCAACATGTAATCGACCGCCATCTCTATCTGGCCGTCGGTCAAGTCTGGCCGTCCACCTTTGGGGGGCATTAAATTCAAACCATTGACGACGCTTGCAATCAACACATCGCGCCCTTTTGGCAAGCGCGTCTCCCAACCGGCCTTATCCCCAAGTTTTGGCGAATTCAGCACTCCTGATGTATGGCAAGCCAGGCAGACGGCCTCGTATACCGCCTCTCCCGTAGAAAAGTCCGGCGCTGCCTGAGCCTCTGAAACTAGTGACACGGACATCGCCACGATTGGAGCATCCCCACTGTTGAGGCGTCCAATCGGCGCAATACGCTCTTCAATCAGGCCCGATACTCGCGGATCATCCAGTTTGGGGTCCGGCTGCACAATAATTTGTGCGGCAATAAACAATACCACCGAGATCGCAATCAAAACCCCCAGGATGCCCGTGAAAAAAGTTGGCGTTGCCATAATGCGTTTTATTCTCCTCGCTTAATAAATTCTAATCCAATTCCGCAAAAATTTGATCCCGAATTCGCTCAATCGGCCCAGTGCCTTCGATGCGGTGATATTTGGGAGCACCCTCACCACTGGATTCAGCCCAATTGGAATAATAGTCAATTAAAGGGGCGGTTTGTTCCCGATACGTCTCCAAACGTCGCCTCACCACGTTCTCCTGGTCATCATCCCGATGAATCAGGGGCTCACCGGTGACATCATCCACCCCGGCAGTCTGGGGCGGGTTGAACTCGATGTGGTAGGCGCGTCCCGACGCCGGATGCACCCGCCGTCCGCTGATGCGGCGGATAATTTCCTCATCATCTACGCGGATTTCCACCACATGGTCAATATCAATCCCATATGCGCGCAAAGCTTCAGCCTGAGCCAGCGTTCGCGGGAACCCGTCCAGCAAAAAACCATCGCGGCAGTCTTTTTCCTCAATGCGCTCTTCGACCAGCGTCAAAATCAATTTGTCCGGCACCAAGCCACCTGCTTCCATGATACTTTTAGCCTCACGACCCAATGGCGTATCATCGGCAACCGCTCGGCGCAACATGTCGCCTGTTGAAATTTGCGGAACTCCATACCGCTCGGAAATATAAGCAGACTGCGTGCCCTTGCCTGCGCCTGGGCCGCCCAGCAAAATAACGCGCATCCGTGTGCCTGTGAGCCTTCTTGAAAAACGTCAATAATAAACGCCTGCAGGTCGCAGACGTGCGGCAAATTTTAGCATAAGCCCCTCCCCTCAGCTAGAAAAAAGGCGCTCTTAAGTAAAAAAGTTTCCTAAGAAACTTCGCTAAGAAAGGATTTCGCCATATCCTTTCTTTAACGGGCTGCTACTGAAACTTGCGAATCCTAGGCCGCAGCCTTGATTCCCTTTGAGATTTTTGACCAAAAACTCTCAGCGGCTAGTCACATTCCTCGATCCAAGCCATCTGGATTGCCTCAAGAATACGCTCGCCGCAGCGTTCCGGGTCGTCGTCGAATTCCTCGAGGGCCATAATCCAGTCACGCAAATCCGTAAAACGCACGTATTGCGGGTCCACATCAGGATGCGCCTCCGCCAGTTCGATGGCGATGTCTAGCGAATCCGTCCACCGTAGTGACATCAAAAACCTCTCAATGGTGTTCTGAAACTTGGTTGATAGTATAGCGGGGCAGTTCCACCACCAAATCGTCCGTCCCCACAAGGGCCTGGCAACTCAGACGGGAGTCGGGCTCCAATCCCCAGGCACGGTCCAACAAATCTTCTTCGTCTTCGCTTGCCTCGTTCAAGGATTCTCCGCCCTCGCGTACATACACGTGGCAGGTCGTACATGCGCACGATTTTTCGCACGCATGCTCAATCTCGATTCCCTGCGACAACGCCGCGTCACAAATACTGATCCCTGGCTCCACCTCGATCGTTTTCTCCTCGGGGCAGAGTTCTTCGTGCGGCAAAAAGCGAATGCGAGGCATCAATCGACCTCCTGAAAAGCTTCAACCTGTTGTCCTTTCATGACACTTTGAATGCTTTGGTTCATGCGCCTTTCCACAAAATTCTCGCAGGCGCGCTCCACCTCCTTGACAGCTTCGCGAATCGCATCGGGATCCTCTCCTTCATACACTTGCCCCAACTGCTGCAGCGAGGCATCAATGGTCGCGCGCTCTTCCTCACTTTCGAGCAAAGTGCCATCCACAGCTAGCGCATCCTCCACAGCCTGGCGCACACGATCAGCCTCCACCCGCTGTTCACGCAAGACGCGCGTCGCCACATCCTCCTCGGCATACTGCAGAGAATCTTGCAGCATTTTCTTGATTTCCGTCTCCTCCAAGCCATACGAAGGTTTCACCGACACACTGGCACTCACGCCACTGGTTTTTTCACGCGCTTCCACCGTCAACAGCCCATCGGCGTCCACCTGGAATTCAACCTGAATGCGCGCTGCGCCCGCCACCATAGGCGGAATATCACGTAATTCAAAGCGTGCCAGCGAGCGGCAATCTGTTGCCAACTCCCGCTCTCCCTGCACGACATGAATCGCCAACGCCGTTTGCCCATCCTTGAAGGTCGTGAATTCCTGTACGTAATGAGCAGGAATCGTAGTATTACGCTCCACAATGCGCTCGGTTAATCCGCCCATAATTTCAATGCCCAGGGACAATGGAATGATGTCCAGCAAAAGCAATTCCTGGTCATGCGCATTCCCAATCAGCACATCGGCCTGCATGGCGGCCCCCAACGCCACCACACGGTCGGGATCAATATCAGTATGCACTTCACGGTTGAAAAAATCTGATACGGCATCACGCACATGCGGAGTGCGCGTTGCGCCACCCACCATCACTACTTCCTGAATATCATCAGGTTTTAAACTGGCATCCTCAAGTGTCCGGCGGCAACACTCCAACATGCGCTGTAGGAATGGCTGGGTCCACTCCCGCAGTTGTATGCGTGTCAAAGTCCAAGACTGATCCCCGCAGGACACGACTGCCTGCTCTTGCTGTGACAACGCTTCGCGAGCCTCGCGGACTGCCAATAACCACACTCGTTTCACAGCTACATCGGACAGATCCAGATCGATTTCTGCAGCAATCTGCTCCAGCAGAATATGATCGAAATCGTCACCTCCCAAAACGGTATCTCCGCCCGTTGCCAATACTTCAAAGACTCCGCCACTCAAGCGCAGAATAGACACATCAAAAGTGCCGCCACCCAAATCGAATACGGCAATTAATTCCTGATCGTCTTTTTGATCCAAGCCGTAAGCAATCGCGGCTGCCGTCGGCTCGCTAATCAGCCGCAACACTTTCAAACCTGCCAGACGCGCCGCATCTTTGGTGGCCTGTCGCTGCGCTTCATCAAAGTACGCAGGAACGGTCACCACCACCCCTTCCAGTTCTCCCCCTAGTTCAACTTCCGCCCGATTGCGTAGGGCCCGCAAAATTTCTGCAGAGATTTCTATCGCTGTCTTGGGTCCGGCTACTGTCGGAAAACGAGGAACTCCTCTCTCTTCTTCCGCCTGCGGAAAACGATCCCCCAAGTCATTCAAACCTCGCCCCATTGCACGTTTAATCGAAACAAAGGTGTTTTTTGTATCTTCTGCGGCCGCCTTCAGAGCTGCCGCACCCACCTCAACGGTATGATCCGCGCCATAACGCACCACGGAAGGCAATCGATGGCGGCCTTGCGAATCGGGCAAGGTGACGGCTTGGCCTTCTTGAGCCACGGCGACTAACGAGTGCGTGGTGCCCAAATCCATGCCACACGCCCGACGACGGGCACGCGCCTGACCGGGTTCGGAAATCTGCAAAAGCGCCATACTCTCAAACCCCCGAAAGCCGGGATTGGGTCGCCTGCAGCTGTTGCTTCAAGCGACGATAAAAATGCAGTTTCAACAATGTCTCGCGCGCCTGGTCCCAGTGGTTTTTCTCACAATGTTGCCGGAACCCTTCCCACAATTCATCCGCTTCTTGATTCAACTCTTTCGCATAGGCCTCTGTCTGGGCCATATCCTCCAACTCTTCCAGTCGTTCGCGCCATTCCATTTGCTGCATCAGAAAATCCGTATCCTGGGATGTGTCCTTCTCGCCATCGATTTTCAAACCCTGCATCTCAAGCAGATAGGCCGCACGCTGATGGGGATCCTTGAGAACGCGATGCGCCTGATTGACATGGGCTGCCGCTTGTGCCGCCAAACGCTGTTCGCGTGCGCTGGCTGCTGCAAAACGATCAGGATGCAGCTCTTTCTGCAGCGCGCGATAGCGTTGCGTCAGTACCTGGGTATCCACGTCAAGCCCGCTCGGCAACTGAAACAGTTCAAAGTGATTTTGGGGAATTTCAAGCGGCATCGCCGCCTCCTGTCGGCTTGCTTAGATACTGAAACTTTCTCCGCAACCACAACGCGCCTTTTCGTTCGGGTTGGAAAATCGGAACCCTTCATTCAGACCTTCGCGCGCGTAATCCAATTCCGTGCCATCCAAATACACCAGACTCTTGGGAGCAATCACCACCTTGACGCCCTTGTCTTCAAACACCGTATCTCCTTCTTCCACTTCATCCGCAAATTCCAGCACATACGCCATCCCGGAACATCCGGTGGTTTTGACGCCCAAGCGCAGGCCCAAGCCATGCCCACGCTTATCCAAGTGCGTGCGGATCTGTCCCGCTGCAGCTTCGGTAATTGAAATCGCCACGGCTAGAATTTGAGTGGTGTCAAACTGCTTCCGCCAGCGATTCTTCCGTCACCGAGCTGTCCTGCTTGCTCTGGTAATCACTAATCGCGGCACGAATCGCATCTTCCGCCAACACCGAGCAATGGATCTTCACGGGAGGAAGCGCCAACTCCTCGGCAATATCGGTATTGCGAATTTCACTGGCCTGATCCAGTGTTTTGCCACGAACCCATTCCGTCAGCAAACTGGACGAGGCAATCGCCGAACCACAGCCATAGGTCTTGAATTTGGCGTCTTCAATGACCCCTTCATCATTGACCTTGATCTGCAGTTTCATGACGTCGCCACAAGCCGGTGCACCGACCATGCCCGTGCCGACCTGGGCATCATTTTTGTCCAACGATCCCACATTCCGTGGGTTTTCGTAATGATCCAGAACTTTCTTTCCGTAAGCCATCGTAATCTCCTCAAATTAAAAATGTTTAGTGAACGGCCCACTCGACCGCATCAAGATCCACTCCCTCTTGGTACATTTCCCACAAGGGCGACAAATCGCGCAGACGATTGACCGCCTCGCGAATAAGTGTGATCGTATGATCAATTTCCTGCTCATTGGTGAAACGTCCAATTGAAAAGCGCAATGAACTGTGCGCCAATTCGTCGTTCCGACCCAGAGCGCGTAGCACGTAGCTGGGTTCCAGTGAAGCAGAGGTGCATGCAGAACCACTGGATACGGCAATGTCCTTGAGTGCCATGATCAGTGATTCGCCTTCGACAAAATTGAAGCTGACATTGAGATTTCCCGGCACGCGATCCTCAAGCGAGCCATTGAGGTAAACCTCTTCCATGGACTGCAGGCCTGTCCACAAGCGGTCACGCAAAGCGCGGATGCGTTGGGTCTCCTCCGCCATCTCCTCTCGCGCAATCCGGAAGGCCTCTCCCATGCCGACGATTTGATGCGTGGGCAGGGTGCCGGAACGCAAACCACGTTCATGCCCGCCTCCATGCATCTGGGCTTCCAGACGCACGCGCGGCTTGCGACAGATATACAACGCGCCGATACCTTTCGGACCATACGTCTTGTGGGCCGAAAGAGCCATCAGGTCCACCTGCATGGCGGCCACGTCTATGGGCACTTTGCCTGTGCTCTGGGCGGCATCCACATGAAAAATGATGCCTCGCTCGCGCGTCATCTTTCCAATGGCGCCAATATCCTGAACAACACCAATCTCATTGTTGACATGCATGACCGACACCAGCACGGTATCCTCGCGCAAGGTTGCCTGCAACTCATCCAAATCCAGCAGCCCGTCAGGTTTGGGCGACAGATACGTGACTTCGTAACCTTCTCGCTCCAACTGCCGGCACGTATCCAATACGGCCTTGTGCTCCGTCTTCACGGTCACGATATGGCGCCCTTTCTTTTTATAGAAATGTGCAGCACCCTTGATCGCCAGATTATCGGATTCGGTGCCCCCGCTGGTCCAGATGATTTCACGTGGATCGGCATTAATCAGTTTCGCCACCTGATTGCGCGCTTCATCCACGGCAGCCTCTGCATGCCAGCCAAACTGGTGCGAGCGCGAAGCGGGATTACCGTACTCGCCACCAAGGGTAAGAAACTGATGCATCTTGTCTGCGACCCGCGGGTCCACCGGCGTGGTTGCGGAATAATCAAGATAAATCGGTAACGTTAAATCGTTCATACGCGGACCTCCTGTCCTTTCAGATCGGAGTATTTGTGCATCTCCATAAATTTCAAGTTCTGACGTTGCGCTACCTGCCGGACCTGTCGCCACTGCAACACATCCGATAACCTGACACTGCGCAGATACCGCTCAATCTCCTCACCCAACTCCGCCCAAAGCCCGTGGGTCAAACACGGCTCGTTTTCCTGGCAATTCTCATGCCCCCCGCAACGGGTAGCATCCACACGCTCATTGACCGCTGCAATGACCTGGGCAATGGAAATCTCTTGCGCGTCATGGGCCAAGCGGTAGCCGCCGCCAGGACCACGGATACTGGAAACTAAACCGGCACGCCGCAGACTGGCAAACAACTGCTCCAAATACGACTGCGAGATGTTCTGACGCTCGGCAATACTGGCCAAGCGCACCGGACCTTCCGCCCCATGGAGCGCCACATCCAATATCGCCGTTACGGCATACCGACCTTTTGTATTCAACCGCATCGCGCAAGCCTCCACTTCCTGCGAACTTGGTGTGGCGCATATTTTACACATACCTGACTAAATAAGTCAAGTATTCAATATGGAGGATTTTAGGGTGCTGGTACGGGCGGAGGGACTCGAACCCTCACAGACATCTTATGTCCCACGGATTTTCACACCAACTACGGCTTTCGCCGCCCTCGCCGGAGCGAGGTTTGTGGTCCGGACTATCCCTTCGCCCTAACCATCGTCTTAGGCGCTGCCCGTCTAGTCTCTACACCTTCCCGAAACCTTACGGCTTCGGGCTTGGCTCGGGATCGCCATTTCACAGGATTCCCCGAATTTGGGCAGTTCTACATCTTCGGTTTCCCAA
This sequence comes from uncultured candidatus Poriferisulfidus sp., assembly GCA_965221375.1. GTDB lineage: Bacteria > Pseudomonadota > Gammaproteobacteria > Poriferisulfidales > Poriferisulfidaceae > Poriferisulfidus. The sequence goes on from OZ244883.1 coordinate 1,203,004, forward strand.
AGTGCACTCAAATTTTCAAGTCCGTTGCGTCTACCGATTCCGCCACGCCCGTTTATTAAGCCTATTGCTCGACCGGCAGCCAAGGCAATTTGAATTATACGGCAACGTTGATCCTTGACCCGGGCCTATTAATGAAACTCAATCAGTCGATATGCCCAATAGCCTCCACATGAAATAACCGCCCATCGTCGCGTCCTCAACGATAGACCCATCATTATTGTTCACCGGGAGTCAGTTCACACAATCTTATGCAGAACCCAAGAACCCACGATCACAATGAGTATGGCTAGAAATATTAAGATGATTTTTTCTTTCATGGCAGTCATATGACACAAATTATTAATACATTCAAGAGTGTTCGAATTCTTTCAAAGAGTGCGGAAAGGGCAACTTGTACACAACGAACCAAAAAACCCCGACACCCGCAGCAACGAGCACAGAAGATTCTAGGATCAGCGTGTACGAATTTAGTAAATCGAACTTCTCTTTAAAATTGATCGTTACCAAAACCGTGGGTATGAGTGTGTTGATGAAAAAAGCCGAACCGACAAGCCACCAAAAGCTGATTCTGTTGTATACGACGGCAAGTAGATAAAGTGGCAAGTAGATTCCCGATACAACCAGCCCTAGGCATATATCAACCACAATAGACCAAAGAGAAAAATTCCAAAAGCCTCCTCCGGGAAAGAAGATAAATGCGTCTTCAGCCAATTTAATTAACCCCATTAAAACTGCGGCAAACAAAATCGCAGTAACAAGGCCGCCCGCAACTCTTGGTGTTGGAGGAAGATTTTTGCGCAGTTTCGGAATCTCCGCATGCACAATCAGCCAAAACACAAATGCGCCTATAGCCGCGAGACAAGAATCCGTAATTCTATATGTAGTGCCTCTTCCCTCTAATACAGCATCCCAAATCGAATGAAAAGCGGGAGCAAAAACAATTAAACTATTGACGACAAATGTCCAGCCAACAATGTAGTAGACGTTAGTCCACCGACCTGCTAACGCGACCAAATAAAGGGGCAGGTACACAACTATGACAAATGATGTCGCCACCAGTGCCACTGGAATAAAAAAAATAGCCATGCCGGATAAATAAAACTGTCCCATGAACGCACCAGGTGCGCTAGCAGCCCAAACAAATGAAACAGACGCTGCCAGAATCGCCATGAGAAACCCAAGAAAAATTCGGGATGCCGGAGGAGCGTGACTAAAAGAAAACATGCTTAATCTGATAACTAAAAATTACTTATCCGGATATTGCGCGGAAGTTACACAAGCAAGTGCCAGTGGGAAATTAACATATCGCCTTGATTTTGCAAACCACCCTGACTATTTCGGTGTATTCCATCTCGTCTTGGCGCACCCATAATATTACCTGATTAGCACCTTGAATTTATGTACGTGCCACATGCACTACCCCTTTTACATTGTCAGACACAATTGGATAGTTTAAAAAGTCGACCACAATCATAAGTACATCGGCAATCTCGCCAGAATCCAAGAGCCCACGACCACAATGAGTATGGCTAGAAATATTAAGATGATTTTTTCTTTCATGGCAGTTACACGACACAATTAGTAATACATTCAAAAATGTTCGGGTTTTTTCAAAAAGTCCTGAAAAGGAAATTCGTATACAACGAACCAAAAAACCCCCGCACCCGCAGCAACTAGCACAGAAGTTACCAGACTCTGCATGTACGAAGCTAGCAAATCGATCCCCTCGTTAAATATATACTTCATCGTTTCCAAAACTATGAATAAAAGCGTGTTGATGAAAAAAGCCGAACCGGCAAGCCACCAGAAGCTGATTCTGTTGTACACGACTGCAAGTAGATACAGTGGCAAGTAGATCCCCAGTAAAACCAGTGCCATCAATGCCGACTTGAAAACTGCAGCGAACAAGATCACAGCAATAAGACCGGCCGCAATCCTTGGAGTTGAAGGAATATTTTTGCGCAGTTTCGGAATCTCCGCATGCACAATCAGCCAAAACACAAATGCGCCTATAGCCGCGAGACAAGAATCCGTAATTCTATATGTAGTGCCTCTTCCCTCTAATACAGCATCCCAAATCGAATGAAAAGCGGGAGCAAAAACAATTAAACTATTGACGACAAATGTCCAGCCAACAATGTAGTAGACGTTAGTCCACCGACCTGCTAACGCGACCAAATAAAGGGGCAGGTACACAACTATGACAAATGATGTCGCCACGATTGTTGCTGGAATAACAAAAATGCCTCCACTGAATAAAACAAACCACGTATCGTGCCCTATCAATGCATTAGCCATGCTCAAAAACAGAGCATATGAAACAGACGCTGTCAGAATCGCCATGAGAAACCCAAGAAAAATTCGGGATGCCGGAGGAGCGTGACTGAAAGAAAACATAATCAATCCGATAACTGAAAATTACTTATCCGGATATTGCGCGGAAGTTACACAAGCAAGTGCCAGCGGGGAATTAACATATCGCCTTGATTTTACAAACCACCCTGACTATTTCGGTGTGTTCCATCTTGTCTTGGCGTACCCCTGATACTACCCGGCTAGCACCTTGAATCTATATACGTACCACATGGCACTAACCCTTTTACATTGTCAGACACGATTTGATAGTTCGAAAAGTCGGCCACAGTCATAAGCTCATCGGCAATCCCTTCCGCATGCCTAGTGCGGTTCTCACATTTATGCGCGAAACCTAAGATTACATGAATTTCATGACCGCCCTTTCGTTGACTCTCAACATTAACATGAAATGCAAATACCGGAAATTTCTGCATATCTAAAGAGTCATGTTCCATAATGGAATTTATGCTGGCAAGGCCGATATCCATCAATTTATCCCTGGCTTCTACCATAACGTCTCTATATATAGCACTATCGGCATCCTCCAGTGACAGGATAATCAAGGCTCTGCATTCCTCACTGTAATACTTTTTCTCCTCTATTCCCAATTTGCCAAGAAAAGACCCTGAACCACTAGAACTAAACCCGCTTTCGGTATCAGCAACCAAAATTGCAGGAAACAATAACAAAAAAACAACCCAAACTTTCATGGCGTAATTGTGCAGATTATCGAACATGAGGTGGTCCCACTTCTTTGGGCTGTTTGAAGGCGAAATTAAGGTGTGCTCCGGTTGATTTAATGCCCTCGGTGAATGAGCCTACCAAAGGTAGGCGGCTGGTGTCAAATACAGCACTTCGATAGACGGCGCGCACGCGCGTGGGAGTGCGGGTCGATTACGACTGAGAGATTGCCTCCGATCGTGACGGTCCTCCTCGCACCGGATTCCCCGAAAGAGTGCAGCGAAGCGGGACAGCCGCCAGGTGACGGAGCGCGATGGAAGCCCTGGCAGAAGCTCCGGCATTCTCCGCACGCGGGTCAAGGAAGCGCTTCATGCCACCCTCTTCGCCCGGCGTGCGGCAAGCGCGGCCGCAATCCCGGATCGCCGGATGTGCAAGCCCTGCGCTGTGAGAATGATATGATAACGAATCATTTTCTTCGAATTTGCCTCCCAAATGCTTGATTTTCATTTCAAGTCCTGTTACGGCTCGGCGGGCGGAATTGGACAACCGAGCACGGCATCGCCGAATTGATGGGCGACGGTCAAATGCGACCTCTTCGATCAGGAGGCCTAAGGAGTCCGGAAAGTGATTGAGGAAGCAGGCACCGAACTCCGTGACCTTGTTTGGGTACAAGAGTCCTATCCGGTTAGATCAAAATTCCGGGGGCGAAAAAACCTGCACCCACAGGAAACGCTCAACCCGGGCCGTCTCGGCATAGTCGCCGTAGGGGCAGGCAATTCAGTGGCTGCGAACGTTGCCAGTTACCGCGTATCAGCAGGGCGACTGCGGCCATGACCAGAAAGCTCGCTCCATTCGCGGCATTTTCACTGGCGGTCGTTGCGCTCGCGACCGGCACCGTCGCCCAGGCTCAGGTGCCCAACGCACCCACCAATTTCACCGCCGCGGCCGGCGACGCCCAAGCCACCCTGAGCTGGGACAACCCGAACGACTCCACCATCACCAAGTACCAGCTCCGCTACGGCGCAGGCTCAAGCGTCCCTGCCACCGCCAACTGGGCCGACATAACCGGCAGCACCGCCGCCACCATCAACCACACGGTGATGAATCTGACCAACGGCACCCAATACGCCTTCGAGATTCGCGCCGTCAACGCCACCGGCGACAGCGACGCCTCCGACACCGTGACAGCCACTCCGACCCAGCCACGCACGCTGACCTACACCTTCTCCGATAACGGCACCGCCGTCACCATCGCCGCCTCGGGTAGCCTGGATGTCTCCGACTTCCAATTTGTTCAAGACGATGTGCCGTCAGACGTCACGAACATCCGGATGGACGATACGGATATTTGGGGGATTCATCCGCCCAACCGCATCGCGATCAAGCGCTACAGCTCGCTGCCGGAATTCGTAACCACCGGCGAGAGTTCCTACGGCGGCACCACTGAACTGTCCAACATGGCCAACTACAGCTCCAACTACCACATTCGGTTCAGTACTCATTTCAAGCTGCTGCAGTTGGACAGCGCCAATCTCACCGGGTCCATCTACGAAATCACGAATGGGACGGCGACGTTCGATGGCAACCTGAAAGACAGCCTAGGCGATAACGACTTCGACATCGAATTCGCAATCGGCGATCAGAAGATCGTTTTCCAGACGGCGAACCCAGCCACAGTGCCGGTCGCGCCAACCAGCCTGGCGGCGACGGCGCGCGATACCCAGGTTGATTTGACTTGGAGCGATCCATCCGACACCAACATCACCAAGTACCAAGTCCGCTACGGCGCAGGCGCGACCGTGCCCGACAGCGCAACCTGGGCCGACATAGCCGACAGCACCGCCGCCGCCACCAACCACACGGTGATGGATCTGACCAACGGCACCCAATACGCCTTCGAGATCCGCGCGGTGAATGTCCGCGGCAACAGCAGCGCCTCCAACACCGTGACCGCAACACCGGCCTCCGTACCCGCACTCGCAGCGCCAACGGGCTTGAGTGCCACCGCCGGCAACGCCCAAATTACCTTGAACTGGGATAACCCGAACAACTCCAGCATCACCAAATACCAGCTCCGCTACGGCGCCGGCTCAAGCGTCCCTACCACCGCGACCTGGGCGGACATCACCGGCAGCGGGGCCGCCACCACCAGCCACACCGTGACCGGGCTCACCAACGGCACCCAATATGCCTTCGAGATTCGCGCGATGACTGCCGGCAGCACAGGCCCGGCTTCAGAGGAGGTGGTACTGCGGGCCGGTCCGCCGCTGCAACCGAGCGGCTTCCGAGTGGTGGGCGGCAACGCCGAAGTGACGCTGAGCTGGAACGATCCTTCCGACACGACCATCACCAAGTATCAGCTTCGCCACAAGGTAGGATCAAGCTTCTCCGACAGCGATACCTGGAGCGACATCGCCGACAGCGGCCCGACCACGACCACGCATACCGTCACCGAACTGACCAATGGCACCACCTGGGCCTTCCAGATCCGGGCGGCGAACGCCAGTGGTGCCGGGCCGGCCTCCGAAACCCTCACGATGTTGCCGCGCGCCAACAACCGGGCACCGGTGTTAGGAGGCGCCGTATTCGGACGCGACGGATTAATTCTGCCCTCTGGTTACCGTAATGTCAGGTTGACGAAAGGATTTGGCCCAAGATTCTCAGACCCGGACGGCGACGACCTGACCTTCACCTGGACGGCGAACCCGGAGCAAACCAATCTCGACGTGCAGATCGTGACCGGATTCAGTACGATTTATCCTGACGCGCACTATCTACGCTACAGAGCGGCGGGGACGGTGGAGAGGACGACACTGACCGTGACGGGGACGGATCCCTACGGACTGTCGGTCTCGACATCCGCCGTCGTGACAACGATCAACACCACCCCGAAGACGAAGAGTCCACCCTATCCGGATCAAACCCTGGCGGTCGGCAACACATTGACGGTCAACTTGACGGACATGTTCGTCGATGACGAGGGTGACGATATACGCTTGCTCTATCGCACCCCGGACGACGGCGATAACGTCGACACAAGGGCCATAAGTTGGGGCGCATTTAGAGTAATTGCCCACACGCCTGGCGAAGAAGTCATTAGCGTGACTGTAGAGGACTTCTTTGGAGCCGAGGGATCCGACAGCTTCAAGGTCACCGTCATCGCGGCGGCGGCCGCGCCGGCGGGGCTCACGGCCACCTCGGGCAACGGGCAGGCGGTCCTGACGTGGACCGATCCCGGCGACAGTGGCATCACCAAGTACCAGTTGCGCCACAAGGTGGGCACGAGCTTCTCCGACGGTGACGACAGCCTGTGGGCGGACATTGCCGGTAGCGGCGCTTCCACCACCAGCCACACCGTGACCGGGCTCACCAACGGCACGGAATACGTCTTCCAGGTCCGCGCCGTGAATGCCGGCGGCCCAGGCCCGGCTTCAGAGGTGGTGCTGCGGCTGGGCGCGCCGTTGCAACCGGGCGGCTTCCGAGTGGTGGGCGGCAACGCCGAAGTGACGCTGAGCTGGAACGATCCTTCCGACACGACCATCACCAAGTATCAGCTTCGCCACAAGGTGGGAACAAGCTTCTCCGACAGCGATACCTGGAGCGACATCGCCGACAGCGGCCCGACCACGACCACGCATACCGTCACCGAACTGACCAATGGCACCACCTGGGCCTTCCAGATCCGGGCGGTGAACGCCAGTGGTGCCGGGCCGGCCTCCGAAACCCTCACGATGTTGCCGCGCGCCAACAACCGGGCACCGGTGTTTCAAGGCTCCGTATTCGGACGCGACGCAGTAATTCTGCCCTCTCGTTACCGTAATGTCAGGTTGACGAAAGGATTTGGCGCAAGATTCTCAGACCCGGACGGCGACGAGCTGACCTTCACCTGGACGGCGAACCCGGAGCAAACCAATCTCGACGTGCAGATCGTGACCGGATTCACTACGACTTATCCTGACGCGCACTATCTGCGCTACAGAGCGGCGGGGACGGTGGAGAGAACGACAATGACCGTGACGGGGACGGATCCCTACGGACTGTCGGTCTCGACATCCGCCGTCGTGACAACGATCAACACCACCCCGAAGGCGAAGAGTCCACCCTATCCGGATCAAACCCTGGCGGTCGGCAACACATTGACGGTCAACTTGACGGACATGTTCGTCGATGACGAGGGTGACGATATACGCTTGCTCTATCGCACCCCGGACGACGGCGATAACGTCGACACAAGAGCCATAAGTTGGGGCGCATTTAGAGTGATTGCCCACACGCCTGGCGAAGAAGTCATTAGCGTGACTGTAGAGGACTCCTTTGGAGCCGAGGGGTCCGACAGCTTCAAGGTCACCGTCATCGCGGCGGCGGCCGCGCCGGCGGGGCTCACGGCCACCTCGGGCAACGGGCAGGCGGTCCTGACTTGGATCGATCCCGGCGACAGTGGCATCACCAAGTACCAGTTGCGCCACAAGGCGGGCACGAGCTTCTCCGACGGTGACGATAGCCTGTGGGCGGACATTGCCGACAGCGACGCTTCCACCACCAGCCACACCGTGACCGGGCTCACCAACGGCACGGAATACGTCTTCCAGGTCCGCGCCGTGAATGCGGGCGGCTCGGGCACCGCCTCGGTCGCGGTGACGGCGACCGCCAACAACGCGACGCCGAGCTTCGACATGAACACGGTCGATGATCAGAGTTACACGCAGAATTCGGCGATCACGACGCTGAACCTCCCCGCGGCCACCGGCGGCGACGGCACCCTGACGTACAGCCTGAGCCCGGACGCCCCGGACGGCCTCGCCTTCAGCGCTGCGGAGCGCACGCTCTCCGGCACGCCCACGGGCAGCCAGGCGGCGACGGCGTACACCTACACCGCAACCGACGCGGACGGCGACGCGGTGAGCCTGACGTTCAACATCACGATCATAATGGACGAGATGCCAAACTTCGGCACGAACACGGTCGATGATCAGAGTTACACGCAGGACTCGGCGATCACGATGCTGAACCTGCCCGCGGCCACCGGCGGCAACGGCACCCTGACGTACAGCCTGAGCCCGGACGCCCCGGACGGCCTCGCCTTCAGCGCTGCGGAGCGCACGCTCTCCGGCACGCCCACGGGCAGCCAGGCGGCGACGGCGTACACCTACACCGCGACCGACGCGGACGGCGACGCGGTGAGCCTGACGTTCAACATCACAATCGTGATGGACGAAATGCCAAACTTCGGCACGAACACGGTCGATGATCAGAGTTACACGCAGGACTCGGCGATCACGATGCTGACCCTGCCCGCGGCCACCGGCGGCAACGGCACCCTGACGTACAGCCTGAGCCCAGACGCCCCGGGCGGCCTCGCCTTCAGCGCTGCGGAGCGCACGCTCTCCGGCACGCCTACGGGCACCCAGGCGGCGACGGCGTACACCTACACCGCGACCGACGCGGACGGCGACGCGGTGAGCCTGACGTTCAACATCACGATCATGATGGACGAGATGCCGGACTTCGGCACGAACACGGTCGATGATCAGAGTTACACGCAGAACTCGGCGATCACGGTGTTGAACCTGCCCGCGGCCGCCGGCGGCAACGGCACCCTGACGTACAGCCTGAGCCCGGACGCCCCGGACGGCCTCGCCTTCAGCGCTGCGGAGCGCACGCTCTCCGGCACGCCCACGGGCAGCCAGGCGGCGACGGCGTACACCTACACCGCGACCGACGCGGACGGCGACGCGGTGAGCCTGACGTTCAACATCACGATCGTGATGGACGAGATGCCAAACTTCGGCGCGAACACGATTGATAATCAGAGTTACACGCAGGACTCGGCGATCACGACGCTGAATCTGCCCGCGGCCACCGGCGGTGACGGCACCCTGACGTACAGCCTGAGCCCGGACGCCCCGGACGGCCTCGCCTTCAGCGCTGCGGAGCGCACACTCTCCGGCACGCCCACGGCCACCCAGATGGCGACGACGTACACCTACACCGCGACCGACGCGGACGGCGACGCGGTGAGCCTGACGTTCAACATCACGATCGTGATGGACGAGATGCCGGACTTCGGCGCGAACACGGTCGATGATCAGAGTTACACGCAGAACTCGGCGATCACGACGCTGAACCTGCCCGCGGCCACCGACGGCAACGGCACCCTGACGTACAGCCTGAGTCCGGACGCCCCGGACGGCCTCGCCTTCAGCGCTGCGGAGCGCACACTCTCCGGCACGCCCACGGGCACCCAGGCGGCGACGGCGTACACCTACACCGCGACCGACGCGGACGGCGACGCGGTGAGCCTGACGTTCAACATCACGATCGTGATGGACGAGATGCCGGACTTCGGCGCGAACACGATCGATGATCAGAGTTACACGCAGAACACGGCGATTACGATGCTGAACCTGCCCGCGGCCACCGGCGGCAACGGCGCCCTGACGTACAGCCTGAGTCCGGACGCCCCGGACGGCCTCGCCTTCAGCGCTGCGGAGCGCACGCTCTCCGGCACGCCCACGGGCAGCCAGGCGGCGACGGCGTACACCTACACCGCGACCGACGCGGACGGCGACGCGGTGAGCCTGACGTTCAACATCACGATCGTGGCGGACAAGATGCCGGACTTCGGCACGAACACGATCGATGATCAGAGTTACACGCAGAACTCGGCGATCACGACGCTGAACCTGCCCGCAGCCACCGACGGCGACGGCACCCTGACGTACAGCCTGAGTCCGGACGCCCCGGACGGCCTCGCCTTCAGCGCTGCGGAGCGCACGCTCTCCGGCACGCCCACGGCCACCCAGATGGCGACGACGTACACCTACACCGCGACCGACGCGGACGGCGACGCGGTGAGCCTGACGTTCAACATCACGATCGTGATGGACGAGATGCCGGACTTCGGCGCGAACACGGTCGATGATCAGAGTTACACGCAGAACTCGGCGATCACGACGCTGAACCTGCCCGCGGCCACCGACGGCAACGGCACCCTGACGTACAGCCTGAGCCCGGACGCCCCGGACGGCCTCGCCTTCAGTGCTGCGGAGCGCACGCTCTCCGGCACGCCCACGGGCAGCCAGGCGGCGACGGCGTACACCTACACCGCGACCGACGCGGACGGCGACGCGGTGAGCCTGACGTTCAACATCACGATCGTGATGGACGAGATGCCGGACTTCGGCGCGAACACGATTGATAATCAGAGTTACACGCAGGACTCGGCGATCACGGCGCTGAATCTGCCCGCGGCCACCGGCGGCAACGGCACCCTGACGTACAGCCTGAGCCCGGACGCCCCGGACGGCCTCGCCTTCAGTGCTGCGGAGCGCACGCTCTCCGGCACGCCCACGGGCAGCCAGGCGGCGACGGCGTACACCTACACCGCGACCGACGCGGATGGCGACGCGGTGAGCCTGACGTTCAACATCACGATCGTGATGGACGAGATGCCGGACTTCGGCGCGAACACGATTGATAATCAGAGTTACACGCAGGACTCGGCGATCACGACGCTGAACCTGCCCGCGGCCACCGACGGCAACGGCACCCTGACGTACAGCCTGAGCCCGGACGCCCCGGACGGCCTCGCCTTCAGCGCTGCGGAGCGCACGCTCTCCGGCACGCCCACGGGCACCCAGATGGCGACGGCGTACACCTACACCGCGACCGACGCGGACGGCGACGCGGTGAGCCTGACGTTCAACATCACGATCGTGATGGACGAGATGCCGGACTTCGGCGCGAACACGATCGATGATCAGAGTTACACGCAGAACACGGCGATCACGATGCTGAACCTGCCCGCGGGCACCGGCGGCAACGGCACCCTGACGTACAGCCTGAGTCCAGGCGCCCCGGACGGCCTCGCCTTCAGCGCTGCGGAGCGCACGCTCTCCGGCACGCCCACGGGCAGCCAGGCGGCGACGGCGTACACCTACACCGCGACCGACGCGGACGGCGACGCGGTGAGCCTGACGTTCAACATCACGATCGTGATGGACGAGATGCCGGACTTCGGCACGAACACGGTCGATGATCAGGGTTACACGCAGAACAGGACAATCACGACGCTGAACCTGCCCGCGGCCACCGGCGGCAACGGCGCCCTGACGTACAGCCTGAGTCCGGACGCCCCGGACGGCCTCGCCTTCAGCGCTGCGGAGCGCACGCTCTCCGGCACGCCCACGGGCATCCAGGCGGTGACGGCGTACACCTACACCGCGACCGACGCGGACGGCGACACCGTGAGCCTGACGTTCAACATCGAGGTGACGACAGTGGAAATGGAGCGTCAGGCGCTGAAGCCCATGCTGGCGGCGGCGGCGCGGGCGACACTCACCGGTGCGGTCGATGTTATCGGGCAGCGTTTCGATGCGGTGCCGGGCGGGCCGAACCTGTCGCTAGCCGGCCGGCGGATCGGCGGCACGCTGCCGGTCGTCGATGACCACCGGCTGGACCGCCGGGACGACCGGGCGACGCCGGTGGATTACTCGGTACGCGGATCGTCCCTGTTGCGCGGCAGCGCCTTCACCCTGCCGCTGGCGGCTTCGGGCGAGGCTTCGGATAATCCCGGCTGGACGGTGTGGGGTCGAGGCGACTGGCGGGCATTCGAGGGCCGCAAGGACGGCAACAGCTGGGACGGCGAGCAATGGACGGGCTGGCTAGGCGTGGATGCGCGCCCGGGCGGGCGTCTAATGGCCGGTCTGGCGCTCTCGCATAGCGAGAGCGAGACGGACTACCGACAGGACGAGTCCGGGGGCCGTCTGGAGACCTCGCTAACGACGGTTTGGCCCTATGTGCAGGTGACAACCGGCAATGGCAGCACCCTGCGCACGGTGCTGGGTCGGGGCGAAGGCGAAGCGGAGCATCGGACGCCGGACGGCAATACGGAGAAGGCGGACCTCTCGCTGCTGGCGGGTTCGGTAAGCGGACGTCTTCCGGTGGCTCGGCAAGGCGGCTTCTCCTGGTCGGCGGTCGGCGGGGTGAGCCTGGCACGGATCAAGACGGACGGTTCGTCGGCAACGGCGATCGGCGATCTGAAAGCGACGAACTGGCGTCTCAAAGGCGGCGCGGAAGCCACGCATGACGGTCTCGCGCTCTCCTCCGGGTCGAACTGGCTGCTTAAGCCGCGCGGCGCGTTGACGGTTCGCAAGGATGGAGGCGACGGCGTGACCGGGGTCGGCGTGGAGTTGAGCGGCGGCGCGCACCTGACGTCTCCCGGCTCACGCTTCGACCTTGATGCATCCGGCCACTGGCTGGCGCTGCACTCCGAAGACGGGACGCGGGAATGGGGCGCGAGCCTGGAAGCGCGGCTGAACCCAGCCGCCGGCGGGCACGGCCTGTCGCTCGCGCTCGTGTCGGCATTGGGGCCGCAGCAGGACGGCACCCTGGCGAAAGAACGACCGTTCGACGCCGAGCGCAACGCTGCGCCGCAGCGCCTGTCGCTGACCGCGCACACCGGCTACGGCGTCGCGACCACCAGCGGCGGCCTGCTGACGCCATTTGCGGAACTGACGTTCAGTGGAGGGTCGCGTTCGCAACACTACCGCACGGGCATCGGCTTCGTCCGGAACGGCATCGACGCTGCCCTGACGGTCGGCCATCGCGCAGGCGGCGAGCGCAACACTCGCATCGGGGTGGACCTGCGGCTGAACTTCTGACGGGGCGTCTGGGCGGCATGGCCGGCCAGACGGCTCCCGCCCTCCCTACGACCACGCGCCACCCACCTCATCGGCATCGCCTCGCTCTCCGGAGTTGGAGTTTCGTGCGTGCCGGGCAAGCGCCCCGGAGACGGGAGGGAGGGCCTCCACGGTACGCCTGGTCAGATGCGTCCCGGCCTTGGCGATCCGTTTTCCGGCGCTCTGCTTTTCCGTGTCGGGGTGTACGGCATCGGGCAACATCGTTATCAATACCCAAGAAGAAATCAATGCGCCTGACGGCGCGTGCCAGGCAGTGTAGATTTCGAACCGAAACACATCTAACGCATTGATATGATGATATATTTGTCGCCCCTCTCGCTCTGGAGCGCATCAGTGTCTATCTGATATCTGTATGTTTCTCGAACAACACTATACGGTTGGTGTTTGTGCCTCGAGTATTATTGGAGACGCCCCAGCAGTTTGCCGTCTTGGTAAAGCTCTGTTGATTGATTAGCACCCACTGCACCCGCAGAGGTAATCCCGTTGCCGCTGCGATGACATGACATTCCAACTGCACCGACGCGGAACGTACTTCGCCCACTTCAAATGCGATATGCCCGCCCGTTCGTGTAACACGTGTCAATTCCGTCAACGTATCTTTCACAAACTGCTGCCACGCCTCAATGTTTCGATGAATTGACAAGGCCGGGGGTTCCTGCACCCCCAAAAACCAATTGCGCAACCAGTTGTCATTTTGGTAATCCACCACATCCAGAAACGGCGGAGACGTCACAGTGAGCGCCACTTCGCCATCGTTGATTTGCGGCGTATGTTTGGAATCTTGCGTCAAAAGTAAATACCGAGATGCCTTTATACGACCTTGAGCCAGCAATGATTTCGACTTGCGCAAGATACGTTCCGGCACATCCCGAAAGGGTGGAGTTTGTCCACGTCGTTTGTTGAAAAGCTGCTGGCGCTCCAGCGAGACTGCCTGATTGGGCGGCATGGTGTAGACCGAGAAAAAGCCGGATGAATGACCCGTCAGACGATTGAGCGCCACCATGCGAATCCACTGGTCCGTGCGGTCCAAATCCCGATCTTGCAGATAAGTGCGAAGCCCTTCCAGTTGCGCCAGTGTATCGGGATGATAAAAGGTCAGGAGTTCCTCACTTTCATAGGTTTGGAAGGTCTGCCAGGGAATTTCCTGCAACCGTGTGCGTACTTCTTCTAGTGTGGGTGGATTTAGACGAGGTTCGACCAGAGCTCTGCACAATGGCGAGCAGTCGTTTCCATAAGGAATGCGCCCGTGCAGTGCCGCCTCCAGAGGAGTCGTGCCCCGCCCCATGAATGGGTCATAAACAACCTCGCCCGGACTCGTAAGTTGTTTGATGAAAAATTCCGGCAGTTGCGGCTTGAAACAGGCACGGTAACTAATTTCATGTAGCCGATGTGCCTGGCGCTGACCGGCCGTCCAAAATTCACCGGTGACGTACGTCACACCCTCGCGTTGTTCAATCTCCCAATCAGCATTGTTTTCGATATGACTCAACCCCGCATGTTGCGGGTCTGAAGGTGTTGGGACAACCTGCATGAGCAGACTTAACTCTGTATGTGAATTGGAGGCTGAGGTCGGAATCGAACCGGCGTCCACGGCTTTGCAGGCCGCTGCATAACCACTCTGCCACTCAGCCTTGCTGGGGTGCCTGCGAGGAGACGAGAAGAATTGGAGCGGGAAACCGGGTTCGAACCGGCGACCTTAACCTTGGCAAGGTTACGCTCTACCAACTGAGCTATTCCCGCTTTGCCACGTCGGCAATTTTCGCATATCTGCTTCGCGCCCGTCAATTTTAACCGATTCCCCTTGCTCGGAATGGGTGCTTATTTTTGCCGCCCGTCGCAACGATAATTTTTTGATTGATTGCTAAAGGACTCAAAATGCCCGATGCACGCCCATCATCAGCCCATGGTCCAGATTGCCGTTCTCATCGGTCGCCGCCAAATAACCGCTGCCAAAACGCCAGCCTTGGGTTTGCCCCGCCTGCAGGCCCAAACCCATTGAATATTGAGTATGCTCAAAAGCTGATCCGGTGTGTGCCGAAGAGGAATAGGTCAGAGCACCTGTATGGTCCTGATGCGTGAAATGCTGTTGCGAGCCCCTGCTCTTCCACGGCTGGGTCGTCGCCAAACGCGCCCGCAGGCGCAAGAAGCGTCCGGTGTTGCGCATCAAATCGTAATGCGCATTGAAACTGGCGCCCCATAACATCCCCTGCCAGTGTGCGGCACTGCGCTGTACGGAAAAGACATCATCCGCGACCCGGAACCCATCTTCTTCAACCCGCATGCCCATCACTGAAACGCGAGGCCGCAAGCGCCAACCGTGGTATGTGAATTCCCGACCCACGCTGGCTTGCGCGAGATAGCCGCGTCCCGTTGTGCGTAGGGAGTAGACACCACTGAAGTCATTCAAGTGACCGCGTGCCCGCTGACGGCTGTGCGCCAGCAGCATGGAGCCACTCCAAGCACCTTCAGCCCAATTTGCATACATCGCATATTCGTCCCCCCGTGTCTGTGTCGCCACATGCATGGGCTGCCCGACGGCCGTCTCCTCGCGCACCTGTGACTGACCCATCAGAAAACCGACTCCCCAACTGCCTCGCTTGAGCACCTGCATGCCCCAAGCCTGATGGGCACGATCCTCATCCATGCGCTGGTGCGCAGACCAAGCGCGATCGGCCACGTTCCGACGTTGCGCCTCGCCGTCGACTGCCAACATGGGCAATCCGGTCAGACCGTGCTCCCGATAATCCAACTCAATTTCGGCGGCTTGCTGAAGCAACCATAAAAGTGCACCGACCCCGATGACACCCAGAACTGCGCCTCCACCTGAACCACTTTGCGCGCTTGTCCGCTCAATGGGTGTTGGATCCGGCACTGCGAACAATGCGGTACCCGTGCCGCCTGGATCTTCTGCAAAAGACAGTCGCAGCGTTCCCGCTGTGGTATCAACATTCAATTCCGCACCACTGAGACCGTAAATATCCTCAGCACTTTCCAGTGCAGGCGACCCCTGTAAAGTCCCCGCTTCGACCAGATTCACTCCACTCGCGGCGGCCAGACCTGTGCCCGACACTCCCTCGCCCAACCGCACCCCGACTTTCGCGCCTTCGGCTGCCGTGTCGGTGGGGAAAGTGACCGTGCCCGCCTTGACTTGGCCGGCATCGATGGCGCCGTCAGTGACTCCGGCGATTTCAAAGATCAGTTTGCCGAAGTTCAGAATCTGCAGAGTGCCCTCCCCCAAGTTCATTTGCCCTCTGACCACAAGATGCCCATCCTCAATTCGAACTTCCCGTACTTTCATATCGGCCGCCGGCGCATCGCTGCGCTCAATGATGACACGGCCATACTGACTCACCAGATTGTTTTCAATATCCCCAGTTGTCGTTCCATCCCAGCCGAAAGTACTCTCGTCGCTGATGATCATTTCATGCCGGTTATAAACCGTGAAGTGTTTGCCTTCCCCGACATCAAACTTTACTTTCAGCGTGCCGTCATTGGAAACAGAGCCCTGAATTTCTTCTGAACCTCCATTGTCCGCCGTCAGGGTGGTAAAGCCTTCCAAATTTCTTATTTCGGCATCAATACTTAAATAGAGCCGGGCCCCTTGGTTTTTGAAAGTCAATGTCTCCAGTTTCGTCAGCTTTACCTCTCGACCTAATGCAGCACGTCTTTCGACGGTCAAGTTTGTAAGATCGTCCAAAGCCGCCTTCGAGTCCAGTGTCATATCCTCCTTCACCGTCAAAGTGGTCAGACCCGCAATGCTGGCCTCGCTGCCCATAATTAATTCGCCTTCCAGGTCCAGATCGGTCAAGCCCGTAATGCTGGCCTTACTGCCCATACTCAATCCGCCTTCCAAATCCAGATCGCTCAAACCCGACATTGTTGCGCTGCTCTGCAGCACTAGATGCTCCAGATTCGTCATCGTCAGGCCTGCATTGAAGGTCAACGCATGACCTTCTCCGATCGTCAGCAAATCGGCATCTGTATCACTGGCAGTCCCGCTGGAGTCGTCGTTTTTGAAATCAACCGATTGGGCAATGGTGCAATCGGCCTGAACCGTGATGATGTTGTTACCCGCCGCCAGTGCGTCCCCATTTAACGTGTCGCATCCGGTTGTTGCCTGCTGCGCCCAAGTCGGACTTGAATACAAACAGGCCGACGCGGCCAACATCATTAAAGATGACCGAAAAAATACACGGGAGAAAATGGGGAACATGCGATTCGCGCTCCTGGGACGAGGCGTTGGCACTATTTTAGCAATGCGGGCTTCACGAAACTTCCGATTCCCTCGCGCGGCCTCAATCGCCTTGGTTGCCACGTGCCAGGTCCAGAAGTACTTGAGGCAACTGTGGCTCCAGGCCCAGATACGGACACACGTTGAGAGTCGCCTGCGGATGCCGCTGTCGAGCCTGTTCAACGATCTCGGGAATATCTTCACGCACATGCCGGCCTGCCGCCAAAAAATAAGGCAATATATCCACTTTTTCATAACCTTGTGCGATACAGCTGTCAATCCCTTCAGGGATACTTGGCTGCGCAATCTCCAGGAAGGCATGGGCAACCTGCGCATACGGAGAATCAACCAAAGCCGCCATTCGCTGCGCCAGTTGAGCGACTTCGCTGTTGGCCTGCTCCACGCGAGAGCCGTGCGCAACCAGAAGCAAGGCATGTTTTGGATTGCTCATGCTCAGCTCACCACAGCGCGCACCCGCGCCAGATCTTCCGGAGTATCCACACCGGCGGGCGTACCGGCCGGCACTTCGTCCACATGAATTTTCAAACCCTGATGCAGCAGGCGCCATTGCTCCAAAGATTCCTGCTGCTCCTGCGGTGCGACCGGCATCTCGGCATACTGCTGCAGTCCTGCTCGTCGATAAGCATAAATTCCCAAATGGCGACAACATCTTTCCTGTAGTTCGCTTTGCGGATGGCGGCTGAAGCCGATCGCATAGTCATCCGCGTCCCTCCAGACTTTGACCACGTGCGAACGCTCCCAATCGCCGGCCTGTAGCGGTTCGCACAAGCTGGCCGCAAATGCCTCAGGCCGCGCCGCCAAATTGTGAGCCACGCGCGCCATTAATTCCGGCGGCAACAAAGGCTCATCGGCCTGCACGTTCACCACCACGGCCTCCTCGGGCCAATCCGTGTATTCCATCAGTTCACCCAAACGCATTGTGCCGTTTGAATGCTCCGCTCGAGTCAACCAGACCGGAGCCCCGAAAGACTGTGCACATTCGACCACCGCCTCATCCCCAGCCGCAATCGCTACCGCCACCGCTTGACTCTCACAAGCATGTTCATAGACCCACTGAAGCATCGGGCGTCCGGCAATCTCAAGCAGCGGTTTATTGGGCAGACGGGTCGAAGCGCTTCGTGCCGGAATCGCCACATAAAACGGCGCAGTCATGAGCGTTTGCGATACTCTTCATGCTCCTCGTCGCTCAGTTCGCGAGCCTCCTCCTCCAGGAGTACGGGAATATCTTCACGAATCGGATATGCCAGCCGCGCCGACAATGAAATCAACTCCTCGCGCTGGCGGTCGTACAGCAACGGCCCCTTGGTGACCGGACAAACCAGAATATCAAGCAATTCAGGCTTCATGGGCAATGGCGCGAGTGCGCGGGGTCTGACGCAGGTGTTCCAGTATTTTATGGGATACCTCGGATTCCATGGTGACTTCCACTTCCAGCGAATACCACCGCCGATGGGCAAAACGGGCGCACTTCACCGCATCTTTCGGAGTCATGATGACTGCACGGCCATCCTCAAAATCCACGTCCTCCAAGCGGAAGCGATGATGATCTTCAAAGATGTGCGGAATCGCATTAATGCCGGCGGCCGCCAGCGACTCCAAAAAACGATGCGGATTGCCGATGCCGCAGACCGCATGGACTTCCTGTCCGGCCAGATTTGATAACGGTTGCGTCGCACCATCGATCAAGGCGCGTAAATGCAGCACCTGCAGATCGAAGCGATGCTCCCCTGCTTTAGGGTTTTCTCCATGCACAAACACCCAGTCCGCATAACGCGCTCGACCCAATGGTTCCCGTAACGGCCCGGCCGGAAGACAAAAGCCATTGCCGTAACGCCGCTCACCATCCACTACCAGAATTTCCAACTGTCTTGGCAGGGCCAAATGCTGCAGACCGTCGTCCGACAAAATAAGGTCTACCTGGTGTGCATCACACAAGGCCTGCGCGGCGGCCACCCGATCAGGTCCGGCAAAAACCGGGCATTCGGTCTGGACTGCCATCAACACCGCTTCCTCACCCACCTCGTCCGGGTCCGAGTGCGCCGTTACTTCGCACGGCCAAGTCGAGTTTGAACCCTGATAGCCTCGGCAAATAATTCCGACCGCCAGATGATGGTGACGCAACTGTCGCGCCAGCCAGATCACCAGAGGGGTTTTGCCGGTGCCCCCCACGCTTAAATTGCCAATCACTGCAACCGGCACCGGTAACGCTTGGGGTGGATTAATCCAGCGTCGCCACAGGCGGCGCATCATCACGGCAAATTCATAACACCAGCTGAGGGGCAGCAACGGCCATACCCAGCGACTGCCCCGATACCAGACCGCTTCGGCCGCGCGTGTCGTCCAGGACTGATGCAGCGTACGTTCCTCCAACCGCAAGACGCCGCGCTGAGGGGTTTCCACTTTTTCGATTTGAGCGGGCGACACCTGGAACTCTCGTCGATACAAACCGGCGTAGACGCCCTGTTGCGCCAGCAATTCCCGGTGGGTGCCCTGTTCCACAATTTCTCCATGCTCCAGCACGATCAATCGATCCGCCCGTTCCACGGTCGACAACCGGTGGGCAATTACCAAAGTCGTCGACGTGCCCAGCATTTCATCCAACGCTTCCTGGACATAGCGTTCCGATTCGCTGTCGAGCGACGAGGTTGCCTCATCCAAAATCAAAATCGGCGCATGCTTGTATAACGCCCGAGCCAATGCCAGACGTTGGCGCTGACCACCGGACAACTGCACGCCCCCTTCCCCGATTACGGTCTCCACTCCCTGCGGCAGCCGATCCACGAATTCGTCCACATGCGCACAACGCATGACCCGCTCTAGGTCCTGCGGGTGACCCGAATCGACTCCATAGGTGATGTTGTTCAGCAAGGTGTCGTTGAACAGCACTACGTTTTGGCCGACATAACTGATCATGCCGCGCAAATCCTCCAACTTCAACTGTTCCACAGGAGTCCCATCGATACGAATTTCGCCGGCACTGGGCATATAAAAGCGCGGCAGCAAATTGGCCAGAGTCGATTTGCCGGCCCCGGAACGGCCCACCAGAGCCACGGTTTCGCCGCGGCGCACCGTGAAAGACACGTTATTCAGGGCATCACGTTCGGCATTTTGATAGCGCACACTGACTTGATCGAATTCAATGGAATCCGTCAACTCCGACTTGCTCAGGGTGCCGTGATCCTGCTCAATGGGAGCGTCCAACAACTGAAACACCTGTTGTCCGGCCGCAATGCTCTGCTGCAGCTGGGCATTGACCTGCACCAAATTGCGCGCCGGCGCCAACAGCATCAGCATGGCGAACATAAACGAGACGAAGCCGCCGACCGTAATCGTCTCCAGCATTCCCTGCAGGGTTACCAGATAAACAATCGCCGCCCACGCGATGCCCACCAGCAACATAATGGTGGATGACATCAGCGCCGCGGCCTGCTCCGCACGTACCCGCCGCTGGCGAAAATTCTCGGTCGTGGCATCAAAGCGGGCCCGCTCCATTTCCTCCGCCTGAAAAACCTTGACGATGCGATAACCCTGAATCGCCTCCTGCACGTCACGCACCGTATGACTCAGCGCCTCCATGGCACGGTGACTTAACTTGCGCACCCGTCGATTGGTATTGGGAATCAGCCAAGCGAAAACCGGAGCGGAAGCCAGAAAGGCGAGGGTCAGAATCCAACTGACGTAGAACATCCACGCCAGCAGGCCCAACACCGTCAGGGAGTCACGGATCAATATGGTCAGACCTTTGGATGCCGCATTGGCGACACCTTCGACATGGTGGGTGATGCGCGCCAGCAGGTCTCCCGATGCGGTGTGATCATGGACTTCCGCAGGAAAATTCAGCAGCCGGGTAAACATCTGCCGCCGCAAATCACGCACCAGCCGAGTGCCAATCTGGGCCATGCAGGAAGTGCTCACGTACGAGCCGACCGCACGCAACGCAAAAATACCGATCAGTGCGATCGGCATCCACTGGATTACTTCCGGCCGTTGCGCCAAAATCGCCTGATCCAAAATGGGCTCCATCAGGGCCGACAAGGCCGGACCGCTCACCGCCACCATCACCATGCCCACGATTGCCCACGCAAGGGTGACTGCCTGCCCCTGCAGGGCCAAATGCACAAGCCTGCGATAAATATCAGCGCCGGAGCGGCGCTCTATATGATCCATCTCAGCGTTCGCTCAGTGTCGCGATATGCAGTTCCGAAATCCCCTGGGCTCGGGCTCGAGCCATCACTCGGGCGACTGCTTCATGAGGAGTCTGGGCATGGGCATGTACGAATACTTGTGCATCCGGCTGCATCTGCACCGCCGTGCGCAGACGCTGCTCCAGAAAGTCGTCATCGGGTGGCAGCAACTGGCCATTCAGATAAATGTCTCCCGAAGCATCAATTCCCAGATCAATTCGAGGACCCGCCACGGCAGACTCGGCATCGGCACGAGGCAACTGTACATCCAGAAAATTAAGTTCACTAAACGTCGCCGTCAGCATAAAAAACAGCAACAACAAAAACACCACATCAATCAGCGGCGTCAACTGAATCTGGAGCGCATCTTCACGCGGGATGCGAAACTTCATGACATCTGCTGCTCACGTTGCTGCAGCACATCCACCAATTGATGCGCCACCATTTCCATTCGACTGGTCAGTACCGCGACCCGGCGCTGAAAATGGCGATGGAACACCAGCGTCGGAATGGCCACCGCCAGACCGGCAGCCGTTGTAATCAGCGCTTGACCAATCCCGCCGGCCAAATCCGCCGGCTTGCCAATGCCGACGACGGTAATTTGCTCAAAGACCACGACCAGGCCCCACACGGTCCCCAGCAGACCCAGTAACGGTGTGATCATCGCAATGGTTCCCAAAGTCCCCAGAAAATGTTCCAGGCCAATCGCCACTTGCCGACCCGTATCTTCAATCGCCGCCTTGCGTTCTTCCAGGGTGCGCCACTGCGCACCCAATCCTGCCGCCAACACGCAGCCTAAAGCGGAGCTGTCACGCAGCACCGCGAGACGTTCGACATCCAAAGTTTCCGCCTGAATCCATGTCCGCACTTGCGGCAATAACCCTTCCGGCATCACATGCTGCGGACGCAACGCCCAGCTGCGCTCCAAAATAATGGCCAACGCCGCAATCGAACAAAGCAAAATGGGCGCCATCACCCAACCGCCGGCTTGCACCAATTCGAGCATGAACCGCAGGAAAATATTGATAAAACAAGGGTTGATATTGTAGAGTATGCGTAGCACGCAAAGCTGTACCCAGTCCCATGGCGCGTAAGATTTTCAAAAAATGGTTTTCCCACCCGCGGATGCGCGAGCACCGGACGTTACAGCTGTTCGGAGCCCCCGCCTTGAAGGAAAATTTATGGCATCTGAACCGCCGCTCCGTTGCCCGGGCTTTCAGCATCGGCTTGTTCTGCGCCTTTCTGCCCATTCCCGGACAAATGGTCGTCGCCGCCGGACTGGCCATTCTGTTTGCTTCCAACTTACCAATCGCTCTCCTCATGGTGTGGACGACCAACCCGCTCACCATTCCCTTCATATTTGTTTCCTGTTATCTGGTGGGCGCCTGGATACTTGACATGCCCATGGAAGAAGCTCACCTGCAGTTTGAGTGGAGCTGGGCATGGTTCTCGGAAGAATTGACGCACATCGGCATTCCGCTTCTGACCGGCTCAATAATTTGCGGCGCCCTGGCAGCTGCCGTGGGTTATGTGAGTGTCCGACTTTACTGGCGCTGGTATGTCACCCGCGTCTGGCGAACCCGACACAAGCGCAAAGTCGACAAAATCATCCACGACATACTTGATTGACTTTTATGGCCGCGTGCTACGGCGGAGTTCATGTTGCTCCCGCCCCGTCCTCCCAACAGCAGCGTCAACTACGGTCTTTAGCCAAATCTCTAAGTCAGTGCGTTCGCTGCGCCGAGACGTTCGCTGTGTGCGGGCATGCGCCCAACCCGGTCGCCCGACTGTCCAGTACCGCACGGATTTGCGTGTGTGGACAAGCCCCGGGGACGCGAGTGCACCGCACCCAAATCCCCTTCAATGACCGCTCTGGCGCACGGTTGCGCGATTGGCTCGATATCAGTGAATCCGACTTCTACGATCCCCGGCGTGTCGCTATCGCGCCGATGGCGTTTTGCTTCCCCGGCCAAGATGCCCATGGAGGCGATCTGCCTCCTCCGGCACAGTGCGCCCAGCATTGGCGAGCACGATTATTCGCCGCCATGCCTCAAATTGAATTGCTGCTTCTGATCGGTCAGCACGCGCAACGCTGGCACTTGGGCAATCAGGATCGAAAAAGTGTCACGCTGAATGTGGCCGCCTGGCGGGATTTCCTGCCCGAGGGGAAAATCCCTCTGCCTCATCCCTCCTGGCGCAACAACGGCTGGCTGAAGCGCAACGCTTGGTTTGAAGAGGAACTGGTGCCTGTGCTACGAAAGCAAGTGCACGCCTTGTTGTGAAAGGCCCAAAGACTTAAAGCCTCTCTACCATTCTTGAATCGCCTGACCTTCGCGAAGGCGATAGCCTTTGCCCATTTCCTTCGCCAGTTGATCGTTGTGGGTCACCAAAACCAGTGCCAACTGGCGCTGGGCATTGAGTTCCAAAAGAAGATCGAAAACCTCACGCGCCGATTGCGGATCCAGATTGCCGGTCGGCTCGTCCGCCAAGACCACATCCGGATTCATCAACAGTGCCCGGCAAATCGCCACACGTTGTCGTTCCCCTCCCGACAGCTCGCTCGGCAGATGCTGCAGACGTTTCCCCAACCCCACTTGCGCCAGTAACGATTCCGCCTTCTCGTACGCTTGCGCCTCTCCGGCAATCAATCCCGGCATGGCGACGTTCTCCCGCGCCGTGAATTCCGGCAGCAAATGGTGCATCTGATACACAAACCCCAGATGCCGATTGCGCAGCCGCGCCATTTCTAAATCTCCCAAAGTCTCCAATTGCCGACCGCACATTTCCACATCGCCGGTGTCGGCACGGTCCAGGCCTGCCAGCAAATGCAGAAGTGTGCTCTTGCCGCTGCCGGAAGCTCCCATAATGGCCACACTGGTGCCGGCTTCGACCTGCAGATTCAATTGCCGCAACACATCGACGCGCAAGGCGCCCGTGCCAAACGACTTGGTCAGGTCACGGCACTGCAACACGCAATCATTCATAACGCAGGGCCTCCGCCGGCATTACATTCAAGGCTTTGCGTGCCGGATAAAGTGCGGCAAGCAGCGCCAAAACGATTGAGGCACTGCCGGCGATTGCGACATCGCTCCAAGATAACAGCGAGGGAATTTCGCTGATGTAATACACCTCGGGCGCGAACACCTTGAAATTGAATAGCTGCTCAATGGCGCCCACTACCACCTGCAGATTCAGGGACAACGCGACCCCGCCTGCAACTCCCAGCAAGGCCCCCACGACGCCGATGGCCATGCCTTGTAGGAGAAACACCGACAAGATATTTTGTCGGGTCATACCGAGTGTGCGCAACACCGCAATATCGGAACGTTTCTCCAGGACCGTCATCAGCAATGCCGAGACAATATTGAATGCGGCCACCAGCACGATCAGCATCAACAGCAGAAACAACATGGTCTTCTCCATCTGCACGGCCTGGAAAAATCCACGATGCCGATCCGACCAATCCAAAACCCAGTAAATTCCCCGCATCTCATCGCGCAATTGATCTGCAATCCAAGGCGCCAAAAACAAGTCTTGAGTTCGCACTTTCAGGCCAGTAACCTCATTGGGCATGTCCAGCACCTGCGCCGCATCATCCAGGTGGATCAGCGCCAGGTTGCGGTCGTAACGGTGCATATCGAAACGAAAGATTCCCACGACTGTAAATCGCCGCAGGCGCGGCAGCATACCCGCCACCGTGCTGGCCACGCGCGGAGTCACCAGTGTGATTTGGTCACCGACTCGCGCGCTCAAATGCTGGGCCAATTCCTGGCCCAGAATGATGCCCCAAGACTTGGGAGCCAGGAAATTTAATTCGCCCTGGACCATATGTTCAACCAGCCGCGAGGCCTGCGCTTCACGCACGGGCTCGATTCCCCGCAATCCCACCCCGCTGACGCGGGACCCATGAGTCAGCATCCCTTGCGCTTCAATGAAAGGCGCACTGGCAACAATATGCGGGTTTTTCTCTACATGCTCCGCCACCCCGGCCCAGTTCCGGAGATTCCCTCCGATGCTTGTGACTGTCAGGTGGGACACCATGCCCAAAAGACGATCACGTATTTCCGTATGAAAGCCGTTCATCACGGAAGTCACCGTAATGACCGCCGTCAACCCCAGAGCAATCCCGAGCGTCGAGACCAGGGAGATAAAGGAAATAAAACGGTGCCGTTGCCGAGCACGCAAATAGCGCAAACCAACCAACCAGGTGACCGGAAGACTCATGGCACGCGCTGATCGATAACCACGGAAGCCTTGGCGCCTGCTTCGACTGCCAGCGGGTCACTCAATCCCATTAAATCACCGCTTTGAGGTTGCGCCAGACCGCTGTCACTGATTCGCGCCTTGACGATGACTTGCGTAGCGGTGGACAGACGCATTTGCGGCATCATGGCGGAACTGTCATCCAGTGTCACCTGCACCGGCAAGTCATCGGCCTGTCCGCGCCAAATCGCCAATGGCATCGGAGGCCCTTCAGCGGCTGTCGCATACACAAACAAAGTCGCAGCCGGATCGAACGCCTCTTCCCATTCCGGCGCCAACGTCACGGACACCTCGACCGAAGGCGTGCTCACAGGCGTCTGGACGCCTTGAGCTTGCTCCAGCCAGGCCTGCACTGTCGAACGTACTCCGGTCTCCTCCTCAGGCAACACCGCTAGCAGGCGTTGCCAGTAATCGATTGCCGCGTCGGTTCGCTCCTGCTGTTGGGACGCCCAACCGGCCAGCCACAAGGCTTCCAGGTGGTTCGGATCCAACACCAGCGCTTGCGCCAAATAGGCGATCGCCTGCTCAGAGAACCAGTCGCCATTGGCCACCGCCAGCGCATCTGCCAATGCAACCAAAGCCGACGCATCGCCGTAATCCAAAAGCTCGTTTACCCGCGTCCAGGCCTCTACCGCCTCGGCTCCCCGACCATCGGATCGATAAAAGTCGCCCAAATTCGCCCACGCCGTCGCATCATCGGGACGCTGTTCCACTTCGGCACGCAGGCGCTCAAGTACCAGTTCCACTTGCGTCTCGGCATCCGGCATTTCTTTCAGTACAACAATCCGCATCAATTCGCTGGACATCAAAAATGCCCCCAAACTTCCGACCACAATCACCGCCGCGACAACACCGGCCATCCACCGAGGAGCGGTGGATTGGCTTTCATTCGACTCCTCGCCTATTTGCTGCACATCCCCCAGCAGCCCGCGATCCAACTCGTCTTCCGCTTCTCCGTACAGTTCCGGCGCCAGCCAGCCGATCTCGACATCTTCCTGGAGTTCATCACGCCGTAATTCATAAGCATTGGCGAGGATTTCGTCCATCGGCTCGGTCGATTTCGAAACCCGTTTGCGCCACGGATAGATTGCAAAACCTACCGCCAATGCCAGCAGCAACAAGACCCCCAGCGCAAGCTCCCACATCAGTCGCGCCTCCGATGCAGCAATTTCTCCAAACGCTGTCGCTCTGTCTCCGACAGACTTTGCGGACTTCGAGCGTGCCGTTTTCGAATACGCCACAGCAACAGGCCACTGACCAAGAGCAACAGCACAAACGGCCCTGCCCACAGTGCGGCCGTGCGCCATGCAAAGGGCGGCCGATACAAAACAAAATCCCCATAGCGCGACTGCAGATGCGAGAAAATCTCCTCATCTGTCAATCCTTTATCCATTAAATCTCGAACGCGGCGACGCAGATCGCCCGCCAGTTCAGCATTGGAATCCGCCAGCGACTGGTTTTGGCACACCAAGCAACGCAACTCATACAAAAGCGCCTGATAACGTTCCTCCTGATCAGGCTCCATGGCGGTCGCAGTCCCCGCCAACAGCCACAGTCCCCATATCCAAATGAATCTGCTCATGACGAAACCTCGCCGCGGATGCGCGGCAGCATTTCGAACCGCCAGACTTCCTCGGTCAACGCCCCGATATGCTTGTAGCGGATGATGCCCTGCGTATCCACCAAAAACGTCTCCGGCACTTTATAGACCCCCAAATCGATTCCCACATTCCCCTGCTCGTCAAAAAGACTCGCTCGATAAGGGTTGCCGTAGCGGCGCAACCAGGTTTGCGCGTCGTCACGCAGGTCACGGTGATTAACGCCGTACAAGGCAATCTGGCTGGACAGGCGCATCAACAAGGAATGTTCTTCCAGGCACGTAACGCACCAGCTCGCCCAGACATTCAGCAAGGACCATTGCCCGCGCATTTGGGCCATTTCAAATGGCTGGCCCGGCACTTCCAACAGTTCCGCCTGCAGCGCCGGCAGGGGCTGGTCGATCAGCGGAGAACTCACGCGCGTCGGGTCGCGGGTGAGTCCGATGGCCAGAACCGCCACCAGCACCGCAAACAATCCGAAAACTAGCCAGGAACGCATCAGCGACGCCTCCGCTTGCGACGCATCCGATAGCGCCGGTCTGACAAGGCCAGCAAGCCGCCCAGGGTCATCAGCAAAACCCCGCCCCAAAGCCATTGGATGAAGGGCTTGACGTACAAGCGCACGCCCCAACCCTGATCGCCCTGTTGCTCTCCCAGCGCCGCATAAATATCACGAGCCGGCGTGGAATGAATCGCCGCTTCGGTCATCGGCGATGTCTGCACTCGGTACACCCGCTTCTCTGGTCGTAAATCTGCGACAAGCTCTCCCGCTTTAGTCACCACCAGTTGCCCCTGTTGAGCGGTGTAATTGGGGCCTTCTACTTGCCGCACACCGACAAATCGAAACTCATGCTCCGCGAAGGTCGTGGCCTCGCCCGGACGCATGACGAGTTCCCGCTCAACCGAATAAGCGCTGGTCAATGCGATTCCGAACGCCACCACGCCCAGCCCGACATGAGCGCAAGTCATGCCGACCATATGGCGTGGCACATGTCGAAGGCTGTACCAGGCATCTGTTCCCCGACGCATCCGTGAGAATTGTCGCCACAGCGCCGTCAATGCCCCGGTCGCACACCACACAGCCAATGCTACTGCCGCCATGGTGATGGCCGTGCCTTCGCCAAATCCCACCAACGGCACCGCAACCCCCAAAGCCACCGCCAGCATGGCCGGCACTTGCAGCCGGCGCAGCATTTCACGAGCGCGTACCTTCTTCCAACGAGAAATAGGCCCGGCCGCCGCCAAAAACAACAGTGGCAACATCAGTGGCACAAACACCGCATTGAAATACGGCGGTCCCACCGACATAGACGGCAGTCCCAGCACATCCATGAACAGCGGATACAGCGTGCCCAACAGCACCGCGAAGGTGGCAATCAGCAACAGCACATTGTTGAACAATAAAAAGGTCTCGCGCGACAGCAATTCAAAATGCCCGGAACTTTCAATACGGTGTGCGCGTGACGCATACAGGCCCAGTCCGCCTCCGGTCACCACAGCCAAAAATCCCAAAATAAAGACTCCGCGTTCCGGATCATTTGCAAAGGCGTGAACCGAAACCAGCACCCCGGAACGTACTAAAAACGTACCCAGCAAACTCAAGGAAAACGCCAGAAGCGCCAATAAGACCGTCCAACGTTTGAAGGCGTTGCGTTTCTCCGTGACCGCCAACGAGTGAATGAGTGCGGTGCCGGCCAGCCACGGCATAAACGAGGCATTCTCGACCGGGTCCCAGAACCACCAGCCGCCCCAGCCCAACTCTTGATACGCCCACCAGCTCCCCAAGCCGATGCCCAGGGTCAGGAACATCCACGCCGCCGTCACCCACGGGCGTGTCCAGCGTGCCCACGCCGCGTGCAAGTGTCCACTCCACAATGCCGCGATTGCGAAGGCAAAAGCGACCGAAAAACCCACATAGCCCATGTACAGCATGGGCGGGTGAATCACCAGGCCCGGGTCCTGCAGCAAGGGGTTAAGGTCACTGCCTTGCGCGGCTGGCGGAATCAGACGGTCAAAGGGATTGGAAGTCGCCAGCATAAACAGCAGAAAGCCAAAACTGACGAACCCCAGAGTCACCACAACGCGCGCCCGAAAAGCAGGCGGCAATCTTCGACTTAGTGTCACCACGGCCACGGTCCAGGCCGCCAGCACCAGAGTCCACAACAGCAGGGAGCCCTCATGCCCTCCCCAGACCCCCGAAATGCGGTACGCCAGTGGCAGATCGACGTTAGAGTTGCCCGCGACATAACTCACGGAAAAATCGTGAACGACAAATGACCAGGTCAAAGCCAGGTACGACAACAACACCATCAGGGCTTGGCCTCGCGCCAGGGAATAGGCGCTGCGTGTCCAGATGGGATCGCCCCGCATCACCCCGGCGGTCGGCAACACGACCTGAAGTGCGGCCAGAATGCAGGCCAGCACCAGGGCGAAATGGCCTAACTCCGGGATCACCAGGCGACTCCGAGCGGTTCGCTTGGCGCTTCTTTCAACGTTTTCGCCACTTCCGGCGGCATGTAGTTTTCATCGTGTTTGGCCAACACTTCCTGGGCCACAAAAACACCTTGATTGTCCAGTTGGCCCAAGGCGACGATGCCTTGTCCCTCGCGAAACAAGTCCGGCAGTAATCCCCGATAACGCACCAGCAGCGATTCAGCACGATCCGTCAATTTGAACTCCACTTCCAGCGCGTCCGCGCCGCGCACGACACTGCCCTTCTCGACGAGACCGCCCAGTCGGAACGTCGTCTCGGGCGCGATCACGCCGGCGGCAACTTGGGAGGGACTGTAAAAGTACAACAGATTCTGCTGAAAGGCGTACAGCATCAACCCCACCCCTGCTGCGACCCCCAAGGTCACCAGAAGCACCAGGCTCATCCGGCGGCGTTGCGCGGCATTCATGTCCGGCCCTTCCCGCGACGCTGGCGGCGCAGGCGCCACCCGGGTATCACCACATTGAGCAGCAGGACCAACACCGTCAGCCCATACGCACTCCACACGTAAAAGGCATAGCCACCCATGGCGAAAAACTCAGCCATGCTGCAGCTCCTTGACCCATTGACGGTCGGCCTCGCGTTCCAGAATGCGTACGCGCATACGCAATAACAGCACCGAAACAAAATACAGCAGAAACACCACAGCCATCAGCAACAGGGGATATAGCATGCTGGGGTGCGCCGAGGGGGCTGAAAATTTACTGACGGTCGCCCCCTGGTGAAGGGTATTCCACCATTCCACCGAGAAATGCACGATGGGAACATTGACGACCCCGGCCAAGGCCAGAACCGAAGCCACCCGTGCCGCTTTGCGGGGGTTGGCGACGGCATTGTGCAATCCCAGCACACCGATGTATAAAAACAGCAAAATCAATTCCGACAGCAGTCGAGCGTCTCCCCATTGCCACCATGTCCCCCACATGGGTTTGCCCCACAACATCCCGGTCACCAAGGCCAACGCCGTAAACGAAGCCCCCAGTACCGCGCATTCATACACGGCAATTTCCGCCAGTTTGATTCGCCAGATTAAAGCCACTGCTCCCGCAGAAGCCATCACGACGTACACCATCAGTGACATCCAGGCGGAGGGCACGTGCACATAGATAATTCGGTAGGCTTCGCCTTGCTGGTAATCAGGCGGAGCCACCCACAGGCCCCAGTAACCGCCGACGAGAAATCCCAGCAACGTGATGCCAAACAACCACGGCGACCAGGCGGTCGCCACGGCGTAAAAGGTTTGCGGAGCCGCCAGCGGCGCAAAATACTTAAACATGAAGTGCCTATTTTATTCCTGCGCGGCACGCAGTGCCGCAGCCACCGCAACAGGCGACAGGCTGCCGGCAATCAATCCCAAACCGGCCAGCAGTGCCACCGCTCCCTCGGTCGGACGCCCTTCCGCGGCGGCATGCACCGCACTGGAACCGAACAGCAAGACCGGGATATAAAACGGCAACACGATCAAAGCAATCAACATCCCGCCCCGCGGCAGACCCAACGTCAACGCCGCTCCCAAAGCACCCACCCAGCACAACACCGGCAGCCCCAGCGCCAGAGTCAATGGCAGCATCCACAGCGCCTCATCCTGCAGGCCAAACCAGGCTCCCAGCAAAGGACTCAATAACAGCAGAGGCAGAGTGACGATGGCCGCGTAGATCAGCAATTTGGCCAGCATCAACCAGGCGAGCGGCACCCCGCAGGTCATCCACAACTCAATGCTACCGTCTTCAAAATCAGCGGCAAACAAAGCCCCGGGCACCAGCAACGCGGCCAGCAGCGCGGCCACCCACAACAGTGACGGCGCCAACTGCGCCAGCTGTTCCGGCTCCGGACCCATCCCCAGCGGAAACAGCATCATCACCAGGACATAAAACAACAGCGGCTGCAACTGTTGTCCGCGTCGCCGCCACGCTAATTTGGCTTCGCGGCCCAACAATGCAGCGAATGCCCGCCCCATCACACACCCAACTGCAGAATCTGGCTGCTTCGAAGGGTTGACGTGTCGTAGTGAGTCGCCATCACCACCGCCCCACCGCGCCGGCGCTGACGCTCTAATTGCGCCTCCAGCCAATGCACCGTGGTGGTATCCAAAGACGTATAAGGCTCATCCAAAATCCACAATAACCGGCGACTGAACGCCAACCGGGCCAATGCCACCCGACGCAGCTGTCCGACCGACAACCGGCCTGCGGCCACCGTGCTCCACGGGCCCAGGCCTACTTCATCCAATGCCGTCGCCACTGCATGAGGATCCTCATCCTCCAGAGCCGCGAGGTAGCGCAAATTCTCGAACGCGCTCAGACCCGCGCTCACTGCGGGGCGGTGCCCCAGCCACAATACCGGCTCACGGCCGTACGGCCAATGCAGTTGTCCCTGATCCATTGGCGCCAATCCGGCCAACATGCGCAACAACGAAGTTTTGCCGCTGCCGTTGGCGCCGCGCACTTGCCAGACCTGTCCGGCCTCCACGGTGAAAGACAAATCGCGAAACAGACACCGTCCGTGACGCACGCAACCGAGCTGATGTACTTCAAGCATCAGCGGCAACGGCTTTGACACAGCGGGCGCTTGAGAGTACAGTTAGCGATACCATGTGGAAAATGGGTTCTGCCGCGGTCGCGGCTGCGCTGATTGTGGTAGGGTTTTCCGGCTCCATGGGCGCATCTATGGTACTGGATGCGACCAACACGACCGAGTTCTGCACCTCCTGCCACTCGATGCAGTGGAATACAGCCGAGTGGATGGAATCCGTCCATTATCTCAATGCTTCCGGCGTACGCACGCAATGTGCCGACTGTCATGTGCCGCAGTCCCTGGGGCCAAAACTGGGCGCCAAATTTATCGCCGCCCGGGATGTGTGGGGAGAATTAACCGGCAGCATTGATACCGAAGAAAAATTCGAAGCCCATCGCTGGCACATGGCCTCTCGCGTCTGGGCGCGAATGGAAGCCAACGACTCGCGCGAATGCCGCAGTTGTCATGATTATGCCGCCATGGATCTGAAAGAGCAGGATCGCACGGCCCGCAAAAAACACCACCGGGCACCCCAGCGCGGGAAAACCTGCATCGAATGCCACAAGGGAGTCGCCCACAAGATGCCCCGACGCCCGCGTCCCTCTACCGCACAACTTCGATGATGGGCGGAGAGGAAGGCCCGTGCCAACTCACCAGACAATTCTCTTGACCCCACATGGGGTGTGTTAATATAAAGACGGACAGCATGTAATCTGGCCTGTCGAAATTTGTATCCCGGAGGAGGACTTTCCACTTATGCGTTCGCAATTTCACCGAAGTGTGCTGCTCGGCCTGTTGCTTTTGTCACCGACGCTGCACGCGGCGGAAGGCATGACAGCCTCCGTTCCCATGCTGACCGGCGCCTGCGTCGCCTGCCATGGGCCCAACGGCAACAGCGTAGGCCCTGCCATTCCCTCATTGGCCGGCATGTCGGCCACTTACTTTATCGGCACCATGCTTTCCTACAAACACGCGGATGACCTGGAGCAAGCGCGCGCAATTGTCGAGGCGGACCTGGCTTTGGAAGATGTCGAAATCTTCGCCCGCAACTCCACCATCATGAACCGCTTGGCCGGAGGTTATACCGTCGAAGACATCAAGGCGATGGCGAATTATTTTGAAGGAATGGAAATGGTGCCTGCTCCGCAAACCTTTGACGCCGACCTGGCCCTGGAAGGAGAAGCCCTGCACGCGGACAACTGCGAGAAATGTCATGAAGACGGCGGACGTTCCACCGAAGACGGGATGATGTCTCTGGCCGGACAGTGGGCTACCTACCTGCATTACTCGTTGGATGACTTCACTGCCGGTCATCGTGAAATGCCCAAAAAGATGAAATCGCGTCTTTCCGACGTGATGGAAGAGAATGGCTCGCATAATCTGACGAGCCTGATTAACTACTACGCAAGCCAGCAGTAAGCATTCGGAGGAAATACACCATGACATCGATTACCCGACGCGGCTTTCTGAAAACCTCAGGAGGCTTGGCTGCCGCTGGCGCTTTGGGAGCGGGATTCCCGCAGATTGCTCTGGGCGAGCATAAAAGCGTAGTGGTGATTGGCGGCGGTGCCGCCGGCGCCATTGCCGCCAAATATCTAAAAATGTCCGACCACAACCTTCTGGTCACCCTGATTGAAGCCAATACCCACTACTACACCTGCTTCATGAGCAATGAAGTCCTCGGCGGCGATCGCGACATCCAGACCATCAAGCACGATTACAGCAACATGGCCAGTCACGGCATCACCATGGTGCATGCCAAGGCCACGGAAGTCGACACCACGGCCCGCGTCGTCAAAACCGATGACGGCGGCAGTCATTCCTACGACCGACTGATCGTCAGTCCCGGTATTGATTTGCAGTGGAACGCCATCGAAGGCTACGACGAGGCAGCGGCGGAAAAAATGCCTCATGCCTGGAAGGCCGGCGAACAGACGGCGCTGCTGCGCCAACAGTTGGAAGCCATGAATGACGGCGACCCCTTCATTATCTGTCCTCCTGCCAATCCGTTTCGTTGCCCGCCCGGGCCCTACGAGCGCGTTTGCCAGGTGGCCCATTACCTGAAACAGCACAAGCCCAAATCCAAGATTCTGGTGCTTGATGCCAAAGACAAGTTCTCCAAAATGGGGCTGTTCACCCAAGGTTGGGAGCGGCGTTACGACGGGATGATCGAGTGGGTCTCCGGCACTGACACTGCCGGCGGCATTGAGTCCGTAAATACGGCCGAGATGTCCGTCACCACCAAGTTTGGCGATGTTCACACCGGCGGAGTGATCAATGTTATTCCTCCGCAAAAAGCGGGACACATCGCGCACGCTGCGGGGTTGACCGACAAATCCGGCTGGTGCCCGGTTCATCTCGATACTTTCGAATCCACACTGGTTCCGAATGTCCATGTGATCGGGGATGCCAGCATTGCCACCGGCATGCCCAAATCCGGTTATGCGGCAAATTCGCAAGGCAAAGTGTGTGCGGCAGCGGTCATTGCTCTGCTCAATGAGCAGGAGCCGGGGGCACCCTCTTATGTCAATACCTGCTACAGCCTGATTGCGCCGGATTACGGAATTTCCGTCGCCGCGGTCTATCGTCTGGCGGAAGACAAGAGCAAGATCGCCAAGATCACCGGTGGACTGACTCCGTCGGATGCCTCGGACGCCATGTTGGAGCGCGAAGTGCAGTACGCCTACAGTTGGTACAACAACATCGTAGACGACATGTTCGCTTGATCACAACTTGTGCGGCCCGGCCGCAACCCTGAAACGGGGGCTGCTGTCGCGGCTCCCGTTTTTTTTCGCCCGCCATGCTCCCTTCCCTAACTCCGCCTGAACCTTCTGCAGTACTGGAATGCGGGCAACTGTACGGAGCGTCCCGTGCGCTGGCCCTGACCCAACTCGCCGAGCAGACCTCGGCTCTGCTACTGGTCATCACGCCAGACATCGCCACGCAAACCGCCCTGGAGGCCGAGTGCCGGTTTTTCGGAGGCCGCGACATTCCCTTGCTGTCTTTCCCTGACTGGGAAACACTGCCGTATGACCTGACTTCTCCTCACAATGAAATTATCTCGCAGCGCCTGCAGACTTTACGGTGCCTGGTAAGCGAGAAAGCGCGCGGCCTGCTGATTGCGGCCGCCCCAACTTTATTGGGTCGCCTGTGTCCGCGCGATTACCTTCGTGCCCGCATCCTGCCTTTGGAGTGCGGGACGGACATTGAAATCGATGCCTTGCGAGCACAACTGGATTTGATGGGCTATCAAGCCTGCTCGACCGTTCTGACCCCGGGAGAGTTTTCCGTTCGCGGTTCCGTTGTGGATGTCTTCCCCATGGGAGCCGCCCAGCCCTGCCGGTTGGATTTTTTTGACAACACGATCGACTCCATCCGATCATTCGATCCGGAGAACCAGATTTCAACCACTCGCATCGAACAGATTGAACTGCTTCCGGGCCGTGAGTTTTCCTTAACACCGGAGACTGTGGAGCGTTTTCGACGCCAATTCCGCATGACTTTCGACATCGACCCGTCCGACAGTCTTGTCTATCAAAGCATCAGCAACTTCCAAAGCCCGGCGGGCATTGAATACTACCTGCCTTTATTTTTCGAAAGCACCGCCAGTCTATTCGACCACCTTCCCGCTCATACCTTGGCCGTTTGCTGGGATGACACGATAGAAGCCGTCACGCAAACACTCGAAGAGGTTGAAGCGCGTTTCGAAAGCCGTTGCTCGGATGTGGAACACCCTCCTCTGTCGCCGGAGATGCTTTATTTGAATGAAACAGAATTCGAGACCGCCCTGGCACCATTCCCGCGCATCAATCTGCGCAATTTTGAAGTCGAAGAAAAGGGTGCACACCCCGTTTTCAACTACCCCACACACGCTTTGCCGGGCCTGCGCATTCGTCCGCAAAACAAGGAACCGGCGCGTGCTCTGCGACGTTTTTTGGCCAGCGCCCCACAGAAAATTTTATTTACGGCTCAATCTCCTGGCCGGCGGGAACAACTGCAGGAGCGTCTGCGGGGATTGGACATTACGACCCGCCAAGTCAAAGACTGGAGCGATTTCTGTGAGCAGTCCGTTTCTTTCGGATTGACCGTCGCCGATTTGGAACAGGGTTTCACCCTGCCGGAAGCAGGCATTGCCGTGATTCCGGAAACTCACTTATTCCCGCATCGGGCCCCGCAGCGACAGCGTGAACGCAGCCGCAAGGACCCGCGAACCCTGCTGGCCGAACTGGCCAATCTGCATATCGGCAGCCCCGTGGTACACGAAGACTACGGAGTCGGCCGTTATCAGGGGTTGAAAAAACTCGAAGTCGATGGCGTAGCCCACGAATTTCTGTACATCGAATATGCGGATACGGATCGGCTGTACGTCCCGATTACCGAGCTGCATCGCATCAGCCGCTACAGTGGCGCCGATCCCGAACAGGCCCCTCTGCATGCCCTGGGAGGCGACCAATGGCAGAGAACCAAACGCAGAGCCACCCAACGGGCTTTTGATGTGGCCGCGGAACTACTGGAAGTCCAAGCCCGCCGGGCCGCCCAGGAAGGCGGGGCATTCCGGATTCCGGCTGATTACCAAAGTTTTGCCGAAGCTTTTCCGTTTGATGAAACCCCCGATCAAGCCCAAGCCATCCAAGAGGTGCTAATAGATTTGCAGGCCCCGGCGCCAATGGACCGGATCGTCTGCGGTGATGTCGGTTTCGGGAAAACGGAAGTCGGTATGCGGGCGGCATTTGTTGCGGCCTTCAATGGCTATCAAACCGCCATCCTGACTCCCACCACACTGCTTGCCCAACAGCATGGCAAAACTCTTTCGGACCGTTTCGCCGACTGGCCCGTGCGCATTGAGTCGATCTCCCGCTTCAAGAGCCGCCGCGAGCAAGCCGTCGTCCTCGACAAACTGGCCAACGGAGAACTGGATATTCTTATCGGCACTCATCGCCTGCTGCAGGATGATGTGCACTTCCAGAACTTAGGGCTGGTCATCATTGATGAAGAACAACGTTTTGGAGTACGGCACAAGGAAAAACTAAAAGCACTGCGAGCCAAGACCAACTTGTTGACGCTGACGGCCACCCCCATCCCCCGTACTCTGAACATGTCGCTTTCCGGCCTGCGCGACTTGTCCATCATCGCGACGGCTCCGGCCCACCGCCATGCCATCAAAACCTACATTGTGCGTTGGGATGATCAACAGATTCGGGACGCCTGCCTGCGCGAACTCAAACGCGGCGGCCAAGTGTATGTGCTGCACAATCGTGTGGAATCAATCGAGCAAATCGCGACCGCCTTGCGCCGGTTGGTTCCTCAGGCCGATGTGCGCACCGCGCACGGAAAAATGCGCGAGCGTGATCTGGAAGCGGTCATGCTCGATTTCTATCAGCAACGCTTCAATATCCTGGTCTGCACCACCATTATTGAAAGCGGCATCGACATCCCCACCGCCAATACCATCATCATCGACCGCGCCGAACGCTTCGGACTTCCGCAACTGCACCAGCTGCGTGGACGAGTCGGTCGGTCGCACCATCTGGCTTACGCTTATTTGACTTGTCCCCCATTGCGAACGCTCAACCCGGACGCCCGAAAGCGGATCGAAGCCATCGAGTCAATGGAAGAACTGGGCTCGGGCTTTATGCTGGCCACCCACGACTTGGAAATCCGAGGTGCCGGAGAATTGCTTGGCGAAGAACAAAGCGGCCAAATTCAACAGGTCGGTTTCGCGCTGTACCAGCGACTGCTGGAACGGGCTGTCCGCACTCTCAAACGGGGCGACCTGCCGGAGCTCGACAAACCGCTGGAGCATGGGCCGGAAATTTCAATTGGCTTGCCCGCCTTGATCCCGGACGACTATTTGCCGGACATCTATTTGCGTCTGATGCTCTACAAACGAATTGCCAGTGCCACGACGCCCGAAGAACTGGAAGATCTGCAAGTCGAAATGGTCGACCGATTCGGCCCCTTGCCGGAGGCGGCGCTGACGCTTTTTGCGATTACCCGCGTGAAACTGAATATCGGTGCGACCCGCATGCTGCAGAAAATCGAACTGCATGAACAGGGGGGACGCTTGACTTTCAACGCCCAACACCGCGACCGTCAGGCAATCCTGCGCGTCATTGCGACCCATCCGGAAATGTGCCATTTGGATGGCAAAATGCGCTTGCTGTTTCAGGCCGACATGCCCGAACGTGAAGATCGAATTCAGATGATTGGCCAGTTTTCACAATGGCTGACAACTCCTAAATCCGCCGAATCGACAGTGCTAAACTAGTTTTTGCACTCCACCATTGAAGTTCTTGATCTCTGACAAACATGCCTAGATTTTTTTGTGCGCTTGCGGCACGCGGCTTATTGATCACCACTTTGCTCGCCGGCACCAGCACGATGTTGGTCGCCGCGCCGTTGGATTTGTACCGCGTGGAGTTGCTGATCTTTATGAACTTGACGCAATCGGAAGAAATCCCCCCGGTTCCCGCCGAAGGAAATACGATTGACACGTCCGGAGCGGTGGATTTTCGCCGCTATGCATGCCTTGCGGCAGATGCCGACCCGACGCAAACCGCGGCTCCGCAAACTCAGCAAGACGTCGAACAATGTCTCAATGGCTACCTGCGTCTCAACGAGTTGACCCAGCCGATGATGATAGAGCGGCTGAAACTGGAGCAGTCAACCCACTACAAAGTCCTCAAGCATGCCGCTTGGCAGCAGCCGGCATTGAGCCCTGACCGGGCCATGGAAGTGCGTTTGAATGCAACCAGCGACGGCGCTTCTCTCGACGGTACGATGGAACTGTCGCGTGAAAAATATCTGCAGTTGGATATCAACCTTTGGTATCAAACCTCTCGCAGAGTCGGAGTGCCTGTCCAGGCATTCCGAAAACTACGCCCGGGCGAACTCAACTATCTTGATCATCCGCACATTGGCATTTTGGCGCTCGTCACTCCGGTCCCCCAACCGGATATAGGCGAGGTCGATACCCCCTGAAGCTCCGCTAGACGTCGGCTTTTGGATCCGATGCGGCCGGGGTTTGCGTCTGCACGTGCAGGGTCTGGGTCGGGAAAGCGATTTCCGCCCCGTGCCGAGCCACAATATCCGCAATCTTAAACAACAAGGCTTCCTTGACGGCCATGTACTCTGCACGATGTACCGTGCGGGTATAGCATTGAACCAGAATATCAAGGGATGATGCGTTAAAGCACTCAAAGCGCACCAGCATTGGCATATCGGGATCGAAGTCTTGTGCGTCGATGAGATGTTCGTTGATTTCCGCCACGATGTTCTGCATTTTGTCCAGGTCGTCGTAACGCAGCCCGACGGTTTCCCGAATCATTCGATGTGTCATAAGGCTTGGGTTTTCAATGACGATGGTTAAAAACACGCCGTTGGGCACGTACACCAAATTCTTGGAATGCGTGCGAATCCGGGTCTGACGCCAACCGATATGCTCAATAGTCCCTTCGATCTGCCGGTCCGGAGACCGAATCCAATCTCCCGTCTTGAATGGACGGTCCATGTGCAGCATCAAACCGCCAAAAAAGTTCTCCAGCAGATCCTTGGCCGCAAAACCAACCACCAAACCGCCAATACCGCCGAACGCCAAAATGCCTGATACTCCGACTCCAATGGATTGAAGCACTGTCAAGCCGATAACGATGATGACAAGTGCCTGCAGAACGCGAGAAACGGC
Organism: uncultured candidatus Poriferisulfidus sp.; assembly: GCA_965221375.1. Lineage (GTDB taxonomy): Bacteria > Pseudomonadota > Gammaproteobacteria > Poriferisulfidales > Poriferisulfidaceae > Poriferisulfidus. The sequence goes on from OZ244883.1 coordinate 1,242,727, forward strand.
GGCATACATGTCCTGATCAAAGTCGGCACCTGTCTCCCGATATTTTTCGCTGACCAGCTGATGGTATTCGCGAATCAACACGATGAGGAACCAACCCAGGAAAATAAGCGGGCCGACCGCGCGCAGATGTGCAAACCACTGCGCCTCGATAAAGTCACCCAGCAAAATCTGGGCAATCAGCAATAGTCCAAAGAACCAGATCAGCATCTGAACCGGACGTCGGGCGGCATGCACCAGAGCATCATCCCAGACGCGCGCATTGCGGGTTGCGGAGCGCTGCAGGAAAGTCATCAGCCGTCTCGCCAACAGGCTGGCGAGCAGCATGCCCGCCACCACGGCCAGCAATTCAAGAAGCCAGCCCTGCTCCGACAGATACTTCCAAAAATCCTCAAAAAATTTCATCAAAATCCCAATTCCGGTTCTTGAGTGTCAACATGACGCGCCGCCATATCTGCGGCTTGCTGCCATTGTGGTGTTTGATGTAAATCCTCCAAACCCAGGTCCGCCGGCTTGCCGCGCATACGTAGCAAGCGCATGCTTGAAACCGGGTTGTGGTAATTGCCCGACTGATCGAGAACATCCATCACCGCCTGCCGATTATTACATAAAAGCACTACATCGCAGCCGGCTTGAAATGCCGCTTGTGCCCGTCGCGCCACCGGCGCATGCACACGTGCCGCATGCATGTTCAAATCGTCACTGAACACCACCCCTTCGAAACCCAGTTGTCCACGCAATACATGCTGCAACCATTTGTGCGAAAACGTCACGGGAATTTCATCCACCTGCGAGAAAATCACATGCGCAGTCATCAGCCCCTCTCCATGCGTCGCACCCAAACGTTCAAAAGGCACCAAGTCCTCTTTGCGAATCTCCTCATAAGACCGCTCATCGACCGGCATATCCACATGTGAATCTGCCGTCACATGCCCATGACCCGGAAAATGTTTGAGCACTGATTTCATGCCGGCTTTGTGCATCCCTGCAATGTAACGAGAAGCCAAGTCGCACACCACGAAAGGATCGCGATGAAAGGCTCGTGCCCCGATGACTTCGCTACTGCCCCAGTCCAGATCGACCACTGGCGCAAACGAAATGTCGACGCCGACCGCCCGCAATTCTGCAGCCATAAGCCAACCCATAGCGCTGCAGGCCTGATAAGCCGTCGTCGCATCGCGGCGATACAACTTACCGAACAATCGCGCCGGAGGCAATGGCGTAAACCCTTCCCGAAAACGCTGGATAGTGCCGCCTTCCTGATCGACACATATCGCCAAGTTCGGCGTGCGCACTGCGTGAATTTGACGAATCAAGGCAACCAGTTGTTCCGGCGTCCGGTAATTCCGCGTGAACAGAATCACCCCACCGACCAGCGGATGCTGCAGAATCTCCTGATCTTCCGGCTGCAGTTCCGTACCTGCCACATCCATAATCAGCGGGCCTAGCGGAAGTTCTAAAGACTGCATCACGAGCACCAAGGCAATACAACAAATTTTTGGGCGGTTTGGTCCAGCCCATGGCATTCTATTGACTGCAACAGTAATTTAATCACGTTCCGAGAAATCCGATCAAGTGCGACACAGCCTGCTAGTCCTGGCCGTCACGAAATTTTTGAAGCAGCCTGCCGAAGACTTTCCGGAGCACCCTCAAAAATAAATGGATTAAAAAACATTCGGTGTCTAAGCATGTTCTGTTCGGCAACCGCCAAGTCCGCCTCAGCGCACACATCGGACCAGGCCAAACAAACAGTACGGATTTGATTCTCAATCATCTCTTTTGCTGTTTGAGTATTCAGCGAGAAACAGGGAGCTACCTGAAGACACGTCTCAAGACGACTCATTTGACTGTCTCCGATAATCCGCATCGCTTGGCTGGCTTCATTCCCCATACGACTTTGTGGACAAATATCATAAGCGGGAGTTAAGGATAACTGCTTGCCATCCCAAAATGCCGCATGGTTGCGGGCATGGTCATCGGTATTGCCACAAAGAACGTTGAAAACGAGCCGCTTGAAAAGCTCGTGCAACGTTGCTTGAGGGGCCGAGAAACGATGGCGGATGATAACAGCCAAATCTTCATAACTCGCGTAGCGCGCCGTCATTTCGTCCAATTCCAACAACGTCAGGGCAGATACGGCTGCTTTACGCTGCCAGCCATTTTCTTCTTTGACCCGATCGAAACGTTCCACCATAAGAACATCTTTACCGGCAACGCGCTCAAGCCTGACGGGAGCCACTGAAAGTCCCGCAAGAGCAGCCAAACGCATCGCCACGAATTCAAATTTCACCACGTTGTAGATGTCCTTCGAAGACGAAAACTTCGCGATGTACTTGTGCCCTCCGTCTTCGAGAGTGGCTTTGGGGCGTGCCCCACCCATCGAACTGCCAGGGGAAAGCGCCTGAGCCAACTCCGGCGGCAAAGACGCACCCGAGTCGATCAAGTCGGCGAAGTACGACAGTTCCTCCAGCGTTGCCGACGGCAACATGCGAGGCACATAATCTGTTGACGACTGCTGGAAATCCAACGCGCCAAATCGATCAGACCCGGATTCCAACAGAAACATCAATTCATCCAAAACATCAATACCTGCATCCCGATCATCTGCACCAAAAAGGTTATGAATAATGACACGACGCCCCCAAGCATCCGGAGCCGCATCGCGCAGGCATTGGGCCATAACAAAATCCGGCTTGGGGTCGATTACCCCTGACTCCAACGGAAGTTCTGGATCATAGACAGGTATCGCATCGGGACGCGCGAGGTAGCTTTGGCCATAATTGAAGATTAATTGGTTGTTTTCCGGCACAAGCCGTCCTGCTACGACCGGCTTACTTGCGCCGGGTAAATGAATCCAAACGTACGCGGCCTCGTAACGTCGCTTAGAAGTCATCCTTCACTTTCCTTGCTTTGCGACGCACCGCTTTGGGGAGCAATACGAATTTCTCTCGCGTCATGTCACGATAACGTGTCAAAGTGGCGGGATTGGCATCAAACAACCGAACCCCCACAATGGCCGCCACTTCGAAGACCGCTCCGACAGAACAACCCAAATCGCCTTTTTCGATTCGATACACCAGCCCTCGCGACATGCCGGCGCGTTCGGCGACTTCTGCAACCGTCAGTTGCCGCTCGACACGGGCGTTGTGGATCAGCAGGCCTAAAAGTTCAGCCGCCTCGCGTCCGTAACGAGAATACCCGCGCAGGGTTGGTTTGCTCATAGTTTTATATTTTGTTCTATAAAAAGAACATATTAGCATGAAATATACTTTTTATATAACATTCTTATTTGGGAAATCTTGAATTTTCAAATCCCAAAAGGTTCAATACTTCTTTCACAATACGCGGATTGCTGCAATCCGCTACGATATCCAAACACATCCACGGAAAGGAGAACCTCATGCCAGTACAAATTAAGAAAGGGTTTCGAGAAATTCTCGGGGAAGCTGTAGATCAGGTCGACGAAGTCTCCGTTACGTCCGTCGCGCAACTGCTTGAAGACTCTGACGTTGCCGTCATCGACGTGCGTGATCGACACGAACTCGAAGCCAGCGGCACCGTCCCCGGGGCACATCACGCATCACGTGGCATGCTGGAGTTTTATGCCGACCCCTCCTCCCCCATGCATCGCCCCGTCTTTGCGCAAGCCCAAAAACTCATTCTGTACTGCGGCACCAGCGGCCGCTCGGCTTTGGCTGCGAATACCTTAAAAGAAATGGGCTTTGAAAACGTCTCACACATGGCCGGCGGCATCAAAGCATGGATTGAAGCCGGTCACCCGACCGAGGCTTTCACTCCAGAAGAAACCAGTTAGGCGGCGTCCGTGCGTGCCTTGTTTCGCACGCGGCGCAACCATTCGGCAACGGACTTCTCCTGCCCTCGCTCGGAGGGCTGATAAAACTCGGTGCCTTCCAATTCAGAAGGCAAATACACTTCGCCGGGGACATAAGCCCCTTCGTAATCGTGGGCATAACGGTAATCTTTACCGTAGCCCAGTTCTTTCATAAGACGTGTGGGAGCATTGCGCAGATGCATCGGCACTTCCAAAGTGCCAGATTCGCGAGCTTGGGCCATGGCCGCTTTGTACGCTGCATAAGCTGCATTGCTTTTCGGCGCACAGGCTAAATAAATAACGGCTGACGCAAGCGCCAATTCTCCTTCGGGAGAGCCTAAACGTTCGTAAGCTTGCCATGCCGACAAGCACAGGTTCAGTGCCTGCGGGGCTGCATTGCCGATATCTTCGCTCGCCATGCGCACGACGCGCCGGGCAATGTAGTGTGGATCGCAACCTCCGTCCAACATGCGGCATAGCCAATACAGCGCAGCATCCGGATCGGAACCTCGCACTGATTTATGCAGAGCGGAAATCTGATCATAAAAATATTCTCCACCTTTATCAAAACGACGCACCCCCTGACTTGCGACTTGCCCGATTACATCGGCATTGACAACTTTTTCACCCTCTCGATCTTCTGCCAGATCCACTCCAATTTCCAGTAGATTCAGCAGGATCCGCGCATCCCCATCCGCCGCTCGAATAAGTAGGGTTCGAGCCTCTTCGTCCAATGCAAGGTTCAAGTCTCCAAGACCATGTTCCTTATCCTGCAAAGCGCGCTCCAGAACCTGTTCCAAATCCTCAGCCTGCAATACCTGTAGCACGTATGTGCGCACTCGCGACAACAATGCATTGTTGAGTTCAAACGAAGGGTTCTCGGTCGTCGCTCCCAACAGAAAAATGGTTCCGTCTTCTATATGAGGCAAAAACACATCCTGCTGGGCCTTGTTGAGACGGTGAATTTCATCAATAAACAAAACCGTAGCCTGTTGCTGGTTTGCTTGAGCCGTCTGAGCCTGGGCTATCGCTTCACGAATTTCCTTAACTCCGGCCAAGACCGCCGAAAGGCTTACGAATTGCGCTTGGGCATAACGACTGACCAGCCAAGCCAACGTGGTTTTGCCGGTGCCCGGCGGTCCCCAAAACACCATGGAGTGCAGCTTGCCGGCCACGATGGCCTGCTGCAGTGGCAGACCGGGAGAAAGCAGATGTTGCTGGCCTGCGAAATCTTCCAACTGACGCGGCCGCATCCGGTCCGCAAGAGGACGAAATTCCGTGCGGGTCTCGAACAGTTCCGTCATTCAGCAGGCGTGCCCAGGATATCCGTGCCTGGAACAGGCTGGTAGGCAAAATCTTCCGGCGCCAGAGCGGGATTGGTGTCCATCAGTTCGAATCGGATCTGCACAACCTGCTCAAACTGATCGGTGAAACGTAAGGCATGAAGGGTGCCATCGACAAAACCAATTTCAATCATAGCCGGCGAAGTCGCCGCCTCACGCAGCCGCAGACTTGCCCACTCCACCCCATCTACATGTGTAGCCTCCATCACCTCAAAGGTCTCTTCCAGAGGTTTCTGGTTCAGCAAAAAAGCCAGTGGCGTCTCCGCCATCACCTGCTTCAGAGGCATAACGGTGGCCTGCTCCAAAGTTGCATCGTAAGACCAGAAATTCAAGCCGTCCGAAACCAACTCCAGCACATCCGGGGCTTCGTATTTCCAACGCATGTGCGCCGGTCGCAAAATGCTGACTTTGCCGCGGCCAGTGGATAGCAACTCACCCTCGACCGTGAGTACCGTCTGTTGGAAAAACGCTGTGAAAGCCTGAGTCTCGGCCAAAAACTCCCGCAACTGGGCGTCGCCCGAAGGCGCACCCGTATCCGCGATGCGCGCCAACGTCGGCATGGGATTGTGTTGCAGGGAATTCGGCACAATGTTTTGGGCTTGCGCTCCCATCGCGCATAGCACCACGCCCAAAGCGCTCCCCCGGAGGGCTGCTCGAACTCCTTTGTTTTGTGACATCAGCTTTCCTCGGGTGGAGGCACAAAAATTTCGCGAGCTCCCGAAGACTGCACGGCACCTACGATTTGTGCCTCTTCCATTTGCTCGATCATGCGCGCGGCCCGGTTGTAACCAATCTTGAGGCGGCGCTGCAGGTAGGATACGGACGCCTTTCGCTCGCGCACCACAATCTCCACCGCCTGTTCGTACAACGGGTCCGCCTCCCCTTCTTCACTCCCATCCTCGGCTTGTCCCGGCAAAATAACGGGCATGTCTTCGCGAATGACGTCTTCCAGATATTTCGGCTCCCCGCCATGTTCTCGCAAGTGTTTGGTCACCAGGTTGACTTCGTCGATAGAGATGAACGCGCCGTGTACTCGTTGTGGCAATGGATCTCCAGCATCCAAAAACAGCATGTCGCCATGACCCAGCAATTGTTCCGCACCTACCTGATCAAGAATGGTACGGGAGTCGATATGTGAAGCGACCCGGAAAGACATCCGTGCCGGAATATTGGATTTGATGAGACCGGTAATAACCTCGCGCGTCGGGCGCTGGGTTGCCAAAATCAGGTGAATGCCTGCTGCCCGCGCTTTTTGTGCCAATCGGATGATGTATTCCTCCACTTTCTTACCCACGACCATCATCATATCGGCGAATTCATCAATAATCACCACGATGTAAGGAAGGCGTTCCAGTTCGGGCGCCTCGTCAGCTTCTCCCGAGCTGGTATACATCGGATCCTTCAACGGCTCGCCCTCTGCCTGGGCTTTTTTGATTTTGTTGTTGTAGCCATCGAGATTACGGACCCCCAGTTTCGCCATCAGTGTGTAACGACGCTCCATTTCTCCGACACACCACAGCAGCGCATGCGCCGCCTGTTTCATGTCGGTCACCACCGGAGTCAGCAGATAAGGAATCCCTTCGTAAATACCCAATTCCAGCATTTTGGGATCAATCAGAATCAGGCGCAAATCAATCGGCAACGCCTTGTATAGCAAACTCATAATCATGGTATTGACCGCCACCGATTTGCCCGAACCGGTGGTGCCCGCAACCAGCAAGTGCGGCATTTTTGCCAGATCACATACGACCGGCTGTCCGCTGACGCTTTTGCCCAGCGCCAAAGTCAACAATGAGGAAGAGTTATTGAATGCGGCCGACCGAATGATTTCACTGGCCAATACCATCTCACGGTCTTCGTTCGGCACTTCCAGACCAATGACCGATTTCCCTTCGACCACTTCTTCCACGCGGATGCTCACCACGGACAATGCCCGCGCCAGATCCTTGGCGTAACTGCTGATTTTGCTGCCGCGCACGCCGGGGGCCGGTTCCAAATCAAAACGAGTGACGATTGGTCCCGGGGTCACGGCTACCACCGAAACCTCTATTTTGAATTCCTCCAATTTCATTTCAATCTGTTGCGACATGTTGTTCAGAGTCTCTTCGGAATAACCAAAACTTCCTTCCAAGGGCGTGTCCAGCAGGTCCAGAGGCGGCAATTCACTGGACTTGTCGCTTGGGAACAACGTAATTTGTTTTTCGCGAACCACACGTTTGATATCCGGCTCAACCTTGACTTTGGGTTCAATGCGCGTCAATTCCTTACGATCTTTCTTGCGCTGTCGAGCGCGGGCCCGGCGCTGTTCCTTTTGCTGTCGGTCATGACGAGTCTGCCAGTACTCTATTGCCCAACGTATCCCGCCAATCGTGCCACTGCCCAGAGTCCAGAAGAATCGACCCAACACATCCGAAGCCTTCAGCCATGAAAACCCGGTCCAAATGGTCAGCCCCGCCGACAGTAACGCCAACAGCAACACCGTCGCCCCAACTTCACTGAATGCATAAATAAAACCACTCGCGACTTCGCGTCCCAGCATCCCGCCGCTCCCAACCGGCAATTCAGGCGCCAACACATAAATGCTGAACAAAGAACATGCTGAAGCCAGCGTCACTAGGAAACCTGCCCAATAGCTGGCGGTTGTTTTCCAATTTGATGTCTGGGTTGTGCCCGGAGCCGGTGCTGAACTGCGATAAATGCGCCAACCGTTGTACGCCAGCATCATCGGCACCAGGTACGCGATGTGTCCGAAAAGCGAGAACAGCAATCCCGCCAAAGCGGCCCCCACTTGCCCTGCAGCATTGCGGATTGCTCCCTGGCCCGTATCCAACCAATCCGGATCATCCGGATGAAAACTGACCAAAGCGACCATCATATAAACGGACAATGCCGCAAAAATCAACAACGCGCCTTCCCGAAACATGGGAGACATGCGGGGTGGTGGAGATTTGGAACGGATACGTTTGGACGCAGGCTTTTTCACAAGACCAAGAAACGCGAGAACGCTCAAGGCATTATAAAACAGCCCTCACCACGGCTCGATACTCAAGCATATGTGCGCGGAGCCCATTTCGTCTGTACAGTGATCAATATTGAGAAAAGCAAGAATTTAATTGGGCTATTTCAACCTAATATAATGACGCCAACATTTTGACCCTCTTGAGTTTTTATCAAGCCGTTTTAGTCTCTTTCGGAATTACGTATGACTGCATCACCCCGCCATCATCAATTAATTATTTTGGGTTCCGGCCCGGCAGGTTATACGGCCGCCATTTATGCGGCCCGCGCGAACCTGGACCTGCTGCTCGTCACCGGAATGGAGCAAGGGGGACAGTTGATGCTGACCACCGATGTAGACAATTGGCCGGGCGATGTCGAAGGCCTGCAGGGCCCCGATCTGATGGCCCGAATGCACCAGCATGTCGAACGCTATCAGGTGCCCATCGAATTCGATCATATTCAACGTGCGGACCTGTCATCCCGACCGTTCCAGTTGGAAGGTGACAGCGGCACTTACAGTTGTGATGCGCTCATTATTGCGACCGGCGCGACCGCCCGGTATCTGGGTCTGCCGTCGGAAGAGGCCTACAAAGGAAAAGGCGTCTCCGCTTGCGCAACCTGTGATGGCTTTTTCTTCAAGGATCAACCCGTCGCAGTGATCGGCGGCGGCAATACTGCGGTCGAAGAAGCCATTTATCTAAGCAAACTTGCTTCTTCGGTCACTGTTGTGCATCGCCGCGATGCCTTGCGGGCAGAGAAAATCCTGCAGAACCATCTGCTGGAACTTGCGGACGACGGACCGGTTCAGATTGTCTGGAACCATGTGTTGGACGAAGTGTTAGGAGACGACCAGGCCGTCTCCGGAGTCAGGCTGCGAGACGTGCAGACAGATGCAACACAGGAACTAGACGTACAGGGCGTTTTTATTGCTATCGGCCACGATCCGAATACGCGGCTGTTCCAAGACCAGTTGGAAATGTTTCCGGATGGTTATTTGAAAGTCCACAGCGGCATGGACGGCAATGCTACCGAAACCAGTTGCCCGGGAGTCTTTGCGGCGGGTGATGTGATGGACCGCGTCTATCGGCAGGCGGTCACGTCCGCCGGCACCGGCTGTATGGCGGCTTTGGATGCGGAAAAATATTTGGCCCAGCTCAGTTAGCCGCAGGCTCCGCCATCTCCTCTTCAAGAATATCTGACCAGCGTAGCGCCATACTGTCGTAGGCAAACGAAGGAATTCGGAACGCCCACGGCTGCAGGCGACGTGCCAACTGCTCGGCCTCAGCCCGGTGGGTCGAATCAATCGAATCTTTCAGGCGCACGGAGAAACGAGCATAGCGTTCGTGCTCCAACTGGAACATCTGCGCTTCCAGAATATAGCCGTCATAAAGGTCATAGGCAATCTGTGGCGTCTGCGCCAGATACGCCTGCGCCTGGGCTATCGGCATAACATCCTCCAAAGACAAACTGGTAATGGCGGACGCCACGCGATTCAATACGAATTCGCCTGTTAATGTTCTCCCTGCCGGCACATTGAGAACTTCGAAGCGTGCCGCGTCTGAAGCGCTTACTTTCCCTTCAATCACCTCTCCGTCCGGATGGGAAATTCGCATGTGATGCACCTGCTCCATATCGATGTCCAGCAAATCCGTCTCCAACCAGCGCCGAGCCTCCGAAGGAATATTGAACGTGCGATCCACCAGCCAGGCTTGTGTATCGTTTCCGCTGCGTACAAAAGTGGCCGTGCGTCCGCTGGGTTGCGTTCCCAGACGAACGGTGCGCGAACCTTGGGCGAAGTGCAACGTAATCTGCTGGCCTCGTGCTTCCGTACGATCAATGCGGCCGAGTCCAAGTTGTGCGTGTTGCGTCGGGTCATCCGTTTTGCGTTCCAATAACTTGGCTCCCGACAGGTCCAACAGCAAACTGCGGATTGAACCCACTTTCGCCGGGTAATACTCCCTCTGCGCCACTCCCCAGCCTTCCGGGCGTCGAACCAGCGACACCTGCATGACTTTCCCGGGACCTTCGATATCGATTCCGGTCACTGCATTGATATCGAAAGTTTCCATCCAGGGCGTGCCGACATACTCATGCCCCCGATCGGCCTGACGAATGCTGTATGCGCCAATAGCGAGTGCCAGCATGACACTTGCCAAAACCGCCAGAATACCCAACTCGCGCGTACTCACGTGGGAACCCTCTGCGCCCGGCGGCGCCGTTGAAACAGCCACAAACCAATTGCCCCCAACGTCACCAGCAGCGGCACCATCCAGATGTTGATTAAACGCAAAATGAAGCCCAGTTGCTCGATATCACGATCCAATTCATGCCGCACCGATCTCAGTTCGCGCCGAACACGAGTACGTTCCTGCTGATAGGAATCGATTTCCGACTGCTGCGCGTCCGTCAGCAAATGTTGCTCGCCCTCCTGCTTGTGCTGTTGCAGCTGGTTGATTTTTCCCTCCGCTTCCTGCAGACGCGCTTTCAGTTCTTCCTCTTTGGTCCGCAAACGGTCTTCCGCCTGCCGACGCAATTCTTCTACCACATGAAAAGGCCGTGAGAAGTGCTCGCGTCCGCGCAACCCAATCAGGTCCCCACTGCCTGTCAGACTTTCCAGCGCATTGGATACGAAATCGCCATTACTGGCCCAGGGCTGCACAATGCGCTGTCCAAAAAAGTTTTGGACTCTTGCCCACAAAGTGTCTGACAGCATGTCACTGTCGGCAACGATCAAGGCATCAAGCGGCTCTTTCGCTTTGCTGAGGTGGCCTCCCTCTGGAGGCTCCGCTCCTTCCGGGGGGCCATCCGGGAACATGCTGGCAGGTTGTATCCGAACCCAGGCAGCCAAATTCAAAGCCTCCCCGCCCGGCTCAAAAAAGTCCAACAAGGTAGACGGATCCGGCAAATATCGATAGTGCTGTTTTGCCAAAGCTTGGGAATCGGTGGTTGTCTGCAGCAACGGCACGAACTCCCCTTCAAATTTTTCGGTCGTCTCAATATGACCGGGAAATCCGAAAATGACTCGATTCAATTGCGCAGTGATCAGATTCTCCTGATTGATTGCATCTTCACTGACATTAAGAAAAGACACATGGCGTACTGCTCGCAGTTGATTGGGACTCTGCACCGACACCGCCTGGCGGCGATCCGCGGCAATATGATCCATATCAATGCGAAGCCCCCATGCATCCAAAAGCAATTTGATGTCCGAAGCTTGAATGCCTCCGGAGTCCGGGGGATTACTCGCCTGTTGGAACATCGGATCTTTGTCCGCGTAAGGGTCCGCGAATAGCATCAGGCGCCCGCCACGCATCAGGAACTGATCGATCGCGTACAACAGGCTTTCAGACAATGCCTTGGGGTGCGCCAAAATCAAAACGCGAATGTCCGAATCGATGGTTTTGGCCTCAAGATCAATTTGGCGTACTTCAAAAATCTGCTTAATCGTGTCCACCATGGCCCAGGGCGGTATGGGCTGTTGCCGCGCCACATCGAAACTGCCAAACATCTGCAGCCCGGTCACAATGCCCACCACCGGTTTGGTCGGATGCGTCAACCCGTAAATGAGCTGGCTGATATCGTACTCCAAAAACGTCTCACGGTCAGGCTGGAAAAACTCAATAATTTCAACACTATCTACCGCATTCGTGCCAACCAGCCCAAAATAAAGGTTGTTGCCATCCTGAACCGGAACGGCGCGCAGCCGAAACTCCGTCGCTCGGTCTTCTTCTTCGGAATACGGTTGCGGATCGATGACTTGTAAAGTCAATCGCCCTTCCGAGTAGTAAACGTATTCCTCCAAAAGCTCTCGTACACGTCTCGCATAATTGCGCAGATGAGCATTGCCGGCGCTGGCCTGATCCGAGAAGAACAGATACAGCGTGATGGGCTGATTAATATCCTCCAGTACTTTGCGCGTACCGTCGCTGATGGTGTAGAGCTTCTGCTCCGTCAAATCCAGGCGCAGGTTGTCCAGCATCAAATTGCTGAACATGATTGTGGAAACAAACAAGACCGCAAGCAGACCCAGGCCAATTGCTACCGGAGCACGTCGTTGAGCCATCATCAAGCCGCCTTGCGCGTACGCACGATGATGGTGTTGGCGTACAACCACACCGCGATCAGCACGACGAAATACACCAGATCGCGCAAATCAATCACGCCTTTGTTGATGGAAGAAAAATGCGTCATGAAACTCAGCGATGCAATCACGTCGACGATGGGCTGAGGCAACCATAACCGGAAGAAATCCAATACCAGCGGGAAGCCGCTCAACAAAAACAGGAAGCAGACTACGACGCTGAGAATGAATGCGACCACCTGATTGCGGGTTGTCGCCGACAGGCAGGATCCAATCGCCATAAAGCCCCCCGCCATCAGAAAACTACCCACGTAAGCGGCCAAAATGGCGCCATTGTCGGGATCACCCAGATAGTTGACTGTCAGCCAAATGGGAAAGGTCAGCGCCAACGCAATCCCGGTGAAAATCCAGGCCGCTAAAAATTTCCCCAGCACTGCCTCCGTCACCGTCACCGGTAGCGTCATCAGCAATTCGATACTGCCGGTTTTACGCTCTTCCGCCCACAGGCGCATGGCGATTGCCGGGACCAAAAATAGATACAACCACGGATGAAAAGAGAAAAACGAATCCAAGTCCGCCTGCTCCCGCGTATAAAAGTTGCCGAGATAGAAACTCAAGGCTCCCGACAACAGCAGGAAAATCATAATAAACACATAGGCGATCGGCGTTTGAAAATAACCGATCAGCTCTCGACGGAAGATGGCGCCTAAATTGCTCATTGCGGCTCGCAAGTCAAACTTTGAAATACGTCATCCAGCCGACCGGCCTGGATGAACAAAGGCACATTCTGCAGGCCGTGGCGCATCAGCACACGTCGCACGGAATCTTCGATGGTGCGTCCGGCACGGGGAATCAAAGTCACTCCCTGGGTGCGTTCCGGCTCGACCAACGCGACCTCCTCCAGATCGGCCAACGCGCGTCGCACCTCGTCCGACAATTCCTGCTGGATGGTAATTGCATTGCTGTACCGTGAGCGTGCCCGCAGGGCTTCGGGCGTTTCATCCACCAGCATTTTCCCCTGAGCAATAATCATGGCGCGAGTACAAATAGCCTCGACCTCTTCCAAAATATGGGTCGAAACAATAATGATTTTGTCGCGGGCCATTTCGTTGATAAATTGACGCACTTGCTGTTTTTGGTTTGGGTCCAGCCCATCCGTCGGCTCATCCATAATCAGCACAGCAGGGTCATGCAGCATGGCCTGCGCCAGCCCTACACGACGTCGATAACCTTTTGACAGCGTGTCCACCGGGCGGTACAGGACCGGTTCCAAATCCAGTTGACCGATAACCTGATCCAATCGTTCCCGACGTTTCTCAAGTTTGCGAATATCCGCGATAAAGTTCAGAAATTGCCACGGCGTCATTTCGCTGTAGGCGGGTGCGCCTTCCGGCAAATAACCCAGACAACGCTTGGCCTGGAGCGGCCGTTCTCCAACCGAATGTCCACACACCGAGATGTGCCCCGAGGTCGGCGGTAAAAAGCCGGTAATCATTTTCATGGTTGTGGACTTGCCGGCCCCGTTGGGCCCCAGAAAGCCGAGCACATCACCCGCTTCGACACGAAAATTCAGACCGTCGACTGCCCGCAGGTCGCCGTACATCTTGACGAGATTCTCCACCACAACGGATGCAGTCATAACTGGGGCTTCCTTGGTTGTCAGTTCGTGCGAAACCGCATCAAATTATTGATAGTAGTAATCGTAGCGTTTGAGCAGACCCAGCGAGAACCGCCAGCCTTCGTCGTAACTCAAACCGCTGTTCTCCGGGATGATGACGCGCAGAAACAAATTGTTCCCGTGCTCTTCCTTGAGAGTGGTCAATTGCGCATGCAAATCTTCTTCGCTCATGGGCTGGTAGGTTTGTGCGTCGGGAAATTTTAACGCAACGACCGACTGGCCGTCTTGTTTGCTGTAGCGCACCAGCACGACGGTTTTGCCCAAAGCGCTGCGAGCCGGCTTGACCAGAGCCAAATACTTTTTCTCGACGTTCGCGTACTGGGTGCGAAGGTCTTCCAGCTCCGCCTGCGTTTGCCGCTGTTGCGCGTCGACAGCGATATACCTCTGCTCAAAACCTGTTTTCTCGCGGCGCATTTGCTCCAGCTGCTGCTGCACAGACAGCAAGTCCGCTTCTTGCTGTATCTGCTCTTCTTGTGCGGTCTCCAACTTGGCCTGCAAACGTCGGCGAACATTTTGGAGACTCAGTAACATCGCCTCCAGTTCACTAACATGATCCCGCACCCCGACCAATTCCTGGCTGGTTTCGGATAATTCCTGCTCCTTGCGTATCAACTCCGAGGAGGCTTGAGCGATACGCCCGCGAGCATGACGCAATTCCTCCTGCAGCAGTTTCTGTTGCGCATCCAGACCTTCCGCTTCCTGGCGCGCTTCTTGCTCCAACATCATGACGGCGCGCACCTGATTCACCAAATCCCAGTTATGCAGCACGACCGCCGTGCTGGCCAGTAAAAACACAATGACGACGACCATCATGACGTCGGTAAACGACGGCCAGAAGTTCTCCTCCCCCGTCATTGAGGAGCCGCTCGCCGAAAGTGGCGTATGCTGGTCCAGCATTAGTTTTCTGTGTTCGGCAGTCGAAAGCCCTGCCGCAGCAGCCGGTTACTCTGGCGTAATTGCTCAATCAACATCTGCTCATGTTGGCCTCGGGCTTCATGCTGCTGTGCCAAGTACTCGGTTTGCTTCTGAAGTTCTTCGTGGGTGGTCTTCAGGTCCTGAACAACCTCTTGAAGACCCTTGAGGGAGTAGAGCAGATTTTGCGACAAGCTGCCGGTCGCCCGCGCCACCAATGGCATCATGCGGCGCAAAGTCAAGGATTCGATACGCTGGCAGACATAGGCTTGGGCATTGGTGACCCGAGACAAAATAAACGCGAGCACCAAAAAGGCGGCAATCGCGGTCATGGTGGTCGACAAGGCGGTCGCCATGCCCCGCACGACCGAGGTGATGCCGCTGGTGTTTTGTGCCGAAGTAAACAACTCCGATGCCCCAATCAAGGCCAGAGACAACGACACGACCGTGCCGAAGACGCCCAACAAAATCATCACATTTTGAATCAATCGCACCAAACTCAGACGCGCTGATTCCTGACTCCACAGAATGCCCAACAAGGCAGACTGCTGAGGCTGTTCCAACTCCAACCGCCCCTGCTGCAGAGTTCGATAACGGCGCACCACCAAAGAGCTCTCGATATTCTCAACACCGGCATCGGTCAGCCCAAAATCCATTTGTTCGTCGAATTGGTTGATGGCGCGATTTTCACGGCGGTAAAACAACAGGAGATACAACATCCGCACCAACGCCAGAAAAAACAGCACAAGAATGACACTATTGACGACGATTCCGATTTCCGTCGCCAGCGGTCCCCAATACACTTCGGCAATGATTTTGTGCTGCCAGGCGACCAATGCCACAACAAGCACCGACACCACCAGCGTCTGCAGCAGCAGGAAAGTAATTTTGTTTTGGGTGAAATAAGGCTTGATGATGCGCATGAAATAACCTTTTCTCAACTGATTTGGGGTCTACGCCAATTCGACTTCTGCTTTGCGGATGTCTTTGGGAGAAAGTCGCTGTATTTTATAACAGAAACATGCCGAATATTGCCGCAAAAATGCGAAACTTTTCAATATACGCCACAATAACCCCCGCACTCCGTGCCCTGCAGCCACCAACACACTAAAAGATTTCTGATTCCATGGGCGCGTTACTGAACATTGCCGTCGATGCAGCCCAGGCCGCTGGACAGATCATCATTCGGAATCATAAATTTACCGACCGCCTGGCCGTTGAGCGCAAGTCGGCGCATGATTTTGTCAGTAACGTCGATTTGGAAGCCGAAC
The DNA here is from genome assembly GCA_965221375.1 of uncultured candidatus Poriferisulfidus sp. Taxonomy (GTDB): domain Bacteria; phylum Pseudomonadota; class Gammaproteobacteria; order Poriferisulfidales; family Poriferisulfidaceae; genus Poriferisulfidus. Next base: position 1,258,841 of record OZ244883.1, read on the forward strand.
GGGAGATTATTTTCCGCTTGAACAAAGCGTATCCGGAACATGCGATCTTGGCCGAGGAAGAGCGCAACCAAGCCGAGACGCAGGCCGAATTCCAATGGCTGGTCGATCCCCTGGACGGCACGACCAATTTTCTTTTCGGCATCCCCCATTACGCTGTCTCCATCGCATTGCGTCAACAGAAGCGTCTTGTCCTCGGAGTAATCTACGACCCCTTCAAACAGGAACTCTTTACCGCCGAAACCGGACGTGGGGCCTATCTGGATGGGCGACGCATTCGGGCGCGTGATTCCGAAAGCCTCGACGACACGCTTCTCGCCACAGGTTTCCCATTTCGCGACCTGTCAAATTTTTCGCATTATCTGGCGACCCTGAAGGCCCTCGTGCCGGGCACCGCCGGTATCCGTCGTATTGGCTCGGCGGCTTTGGATCTGGCGTATGTGGCCGCAGGCCGGTTTCACGGCTACTGGGAATTTAATTTAAAACCCTGGGATATCGCTGCCGGAATTGTGATTGCCCGCGAAGCAGGTGCCATCGTGCAGGACATCTATGAGGGCGACCCTCTGGACAGCGGCAATATTATCGCCGCGCCGCCGCGCATGATGAAAGCGATGCGCGAACGCCTACAGGAAATAACCGAATGATATGAATCAGGGACGGTCGTCCACTTCTTCCGGAGTGACTATCTCCAAGTCTCGACCACTGATCCCCAAAGCCAGCAGGGAACTGCCGGCCACGTAAATCGAAGAATACGTTCCCACAAGCACGCCGACAATCAGAGCAATCGAGAAGGCGTGAATGACTTCACCGCCGAAAAAGAACAAAGCCAGCAATACCAGCAACGTCGTCAACGAGGTCATCAGAGTTCGTGCCAAAGTCTGATTGATTGAAACATTAAGCACTTCCACGCTGGAATGGCGGCGTAATTGGCGAAAATTCTCGCGGATTCGATCGTAGACAACGATAGTGTCATTCAAGGAATAACCAATCACCGCCAGAATAGCGGCCAGCACCGTCAGATCAAACTCAACACGGGTCAGCGAAAAGAAACCAATCGTGATGATGACATCGTGCACCAGCGCGATTACTGCACCGAATGAAAAGCGGTGCTCGAATCGTAACGCCACGTAAATCAGAATAAGCGCAAGCGCGTACAACATGGCCAATCCCCCTTCGTCGCGCAATTCCTCTCCGACTTGAGGCCCTACATACTCCACCCGCCGCAACTGCAACTCTTCCTGCTGTCCGCGTAGCGCATCTAATACCTCATTGCTCAACTCGCTTTGCGGACGGGCGTCCGGCTTGATCCGCACCAAGACGTCCTGTGACGAACCAAAGTGCTGCACGACAGCACGTTCAAAACCCTCGGACTGCAACTGCGCCCGCACAGAATCCAGCTGCACCGGCTCCGGATAACCGACTTCAATCAAAGTGCCGCCTTCGAAATCCACGCCCAAATTAAGGCCCTGCATAATCAACGACCCAATGGAAACCAGCAACAGCACACCGGACAAATACATGGCCGCGCGCGCACGACCCATGAAGTCAATCGAAAGTTTTTGGGGCAAAAGTCGCATGATGCTAGACCTTCAAAACCGCCGCCCGCTGGCGTCCATAAATGTAGTTGACCGCCGCCCGCGTGCCCATGATGGCGGTAAACATGGATGCGGCAATACCAATCGATAAGGTGACCGCAAAGCCCTTGATAGGCCCGGTGCCAAACGCGAACAGCACAATCGCTGCAATCAGGGTGGTAATGTTGGCATCGGCGATGGTCGACAACGCTTTGCTGTAGCCGGCCTGAATACTGGCTTGAGGTGAATTTCCGTACGCAAGCTCTTCACGGATGCGCTCAAAAATCAGTACATTCGCATCTACCGCCATACCTACCGTCAACACAATGCCCGCAATGCCCGGCAATGTTAACGTCGCCCCCGGAATCATGGACATCACCGCCACAATCAAGACCAGATTGGCCATCAACGCTATATTTGCAATCAGCCCAAAGACCCGATAGTACAAAAGCATAAACACCATCACCAGCACGAACCCAATCAGCACCGACAGTGCTCCCAAATCAATGTTTTGCTGGCCCAGACTGGGCCCAACCGTGCGCTCCTCAACAATGTGCATGGGCGTAGCCAGGGCACCCGCACGCAATAACAGCGCCAGATTGCGGGCTTCACGAGATGTATCCAGTCCGGTAATCTGAAAGCGCTTGGACAACTGGTCCTGAATACGGGCCACATTGATGACTTCCCGGGTTTCATGCGAAACGGTACGCGGCTCTCCGTTGATGACCACCGTATCGCTGCGCTGCTCAATAAACACCACCGCCATCAGGCGCTTGATGTTTTCCCCCGTTACCTTTGAGAATTGCCGGGCGCCGTCTCCGTCCAAAGTGATGTGCACGGCCGGCAAGCCACGCTCGTCAAAGCCCGACGAGGCATCCACAATCCGCTCTCCTCGCAGCATGACCTTGCGCTTGAGGAGCACCGGATTACCGTCACGCTCGTAATACAACTCATCCTGCAGCGGCACTTTGCCGGTCTCGGCCGCCAAATACGGATCTTCCTGCTCATCCACCAGGCGAAATTCCAGTGTTGCCGTCGCCCCGAGAATCTCCTTGGCCCGCGCCGTGTCTTGTACGCCCGGCAACTGTACGGCAATACGTGTCAAGCCCTGCTGCTGAATAACCGGCTCGGCAACACCCAATTCATTGACGCGCTTGCGTAATGTAATCAAGTTCTGACTGATGGCGTTACGTCGTATGTCACGTCGCGCATTCTGCTGCAACTGCATAACGACAGCCGGTCGTGTGTCGATGGTGCGCGTCTCTACTTCAAATTGGTCGAAATATTCATCACTCAACACGTCTTCGACTTGATCGGAAATTTCAGCATCGCGTGAAAAAACCCGAATCTCTTCACCGACCACTTCAACCTTGCGATAGCGAATATCCTCCTCGCGCAGCAACGTTCGAATATCCGCAGCGTGCCGGCTGTAGGCCCGGCTGATCGAAGTATCCAAATCCACTTCCAAAAGAAAATGCACACCTCCGCGCAGATCCAAGCCCAAGTTCATCGGATGTGCGCTGAAAGCTTCCAACCACGCGGGGGTTGCGGGCGCCAGATGCAGGGCGGTCGAAAATCGATCCGACAGTGTTTTGCGCAGAATATCCGCAGCTCGCAACTGCGCCTCGGGGTTTTCGAACCGCACTAATAGCGATTCATCCTCAATTTCAATGTGCTTGTATGCGAGATTTTGTGCCTTGAGTACCTGTTCGACCTGTTTCAACTCCTTGTCACTCATAGCGATACGTGTGGAGGAGACTTGTACCGCCGGATCCGAGGGATACAGATTTGGGGCGGCATACAGTGCGGCAATTAGCAACACCCCGACAACCAGAAGGTTTTTCCACCAAGGATATTGGTTGGTTTTCATAAACTTGAGCTTACGGAGACGTCGCGAATGCGGCGCCTTGGTTAGTCGCTTTTGGCGAGCGAGCCCTTAGGCAACACGTTACTCACCGCGTCCTTGCGCAAACGTACTTCTATTCCTTCCGCCAACTCCAATCGCACGGTCGTGGAGCCCACATGGCGAACACGCCCCATCAACCCACCATTGGTCGACACCTCATCCCCTTTCTGGAGGGAATCAACCAGCGACCGATGCTCTTTGACACGCTTGTTTTGCGGGCGGATGATCATGAAATACATGATCAGGAAGAAAATCCCGATCATGACAAACATGGACCAGCCACTCATCGGGGAGGCCCCGTCCTGTGCCAGCGCGTCGCTTATAAAAACCATAAATCGTCGCCAGAGAATGGCGGAAAATTGCGAAAAAGTATTATGCCATACCTGCTATGAGGCAGTTGGGCCAAAGTGTTTCCTCCTAAATTTACAGACCTGGCAACGCATAGCCAGTGGAAATTCAATCAATTGTTCGGAAACCAATAATAGGTCGGTGAAAATGAAGGACCACGAGCAATGTGCCGGATATTTCCGGTGGCAAATTCATACGCATACAAGTCTCCAAATTTCGTTCGCCAACTAGATTTTTTGATAAGAGCGATATCTTTCGTGGGGATATACGTCCGCGTAAATTCGTATTTTTCTTCGTAGTGCTCTTTCCCTTCAGCCGTTGCCGAATTGAGGTTCAAAGGCCGTTTTTGCCCTTGTAAATTGATTAAAAAGTGATCAGCTTTTTCAGTCTGGTCAGCACATACAAACTCCTCGGTGCGTGACCTCCATGATTTCACATCGCATTCTGTTCTTGTAATCGGCAATTCGCTCAGCGTGTTGGTTTCCAAGTTATATTTCATGTATTGCCCATCAGGTTTTTCTACTAGCAGGGTGTCGGCGGAAAGCTTAAAAATATTAAAATCTCCCGTCAGACTAACATTTATTTTGCGCGGCGAAACTAGCTGAAAATCGTTCAGTTCCGCTTCCATAAGAGAGGCATGATGACCCTGCTCATCGTGATTTTCAGTTTCTTCCTGCCGTATCTGCATATACAAAACTTTGCCATATTTAGAGAAAAATGTAGGTGAATGTCCTGCTCCTAACGGGTGTTTTTGGCCCTGTGCCACTAAAAACATGTTGCCTGATTGCTCATAGATGAAGGATTTTTTACTGACTTTTTCAAGTTTTGATATTCCGGAATGTTTTTTTGTTTGCTTATACAGCACTTTTTTCTCGCTTGAAACTAAATCATATTCCATTACCCTCTCTTCGGGCAGCAACGACGAAACATATAAGATGCTACCGTCCATAGCATCTTCCTCCCACGTCGGAGGTTTCCGGACCGAATCAGACCAATAGTGCGGAGTCCCCTGCAAAATCACAATTTCTCTTTCATTGCTCACAACCTTGTTTAAAATCTCTGTTTTGTAATCGTAAACAAAAAGGTCCATGATGATTTCGAGGTAAGAGTCACCCTCATAGCGTACTGCCGATACAAAAACATAATCTTTTTGAGAAATATAGGTTGGGGTGAAGATATACGACGTTGTGTCCAGTATTTCATTTTGTCCTGCCTGACCCTCCTCCTCTATCGGAATATTAGCTATGTTCAAAGGTCTGCGACGATTTTCATAATCAACCAAATAATACTGGTTCCCATCAAAAATGTTACGCCTTGGATTCTCCATGTCGACTGTCAAACAAACAAATTCTTCAGTCCGCGACCTCCATGACATGATAGAACACAATTGTTCTATCGGACGCATAACTATCGGAAGACGAGTAAGCTTGTTGGACTGCAGATCATATTCGGCATGTTGCCAATTTTCCAAAAGAACAAGCACTCTACTGTCGGAAAGCGCTAGGGCAAACTTTGTCAGAGGAATATCAGATGCTTTCTGAAGATTTGTTAAGGATTCATTATGCAGCTCCGCGTGATACAAATAAGCGATTTGTATGTCATGCAGCGTATCTGTATCTCTTTCAATAGGTCGGAAAAACAATAATTTTTTTTCGCTCGCAACGTACACTGGATTCAAACCTTCGCCCAATCTGTGCACCTCTCCATCGGAGATTAGAAGCATCTGACGGGTCATTTCTTCAGAAACAATAAAAGAGGCATCATCTACCTTTGTGACATAATCGAGCGGAGTTGCGTGACGGTACAACACTCTATGAGCCTCATTGGCCAAATCATACTCTGCGACTTTAGTTCCCCACACATAGACAATTCGACCCTGTGCGACCGGTAGTTCATTCGAATTTGATTGATAGTCAGCAAATCCATGCTTTCCACACGCTAACGCGAGGGTTATGACACAACCGATGATGACTATTGATTTCATTATTATGTTTTCACGCGACTATGCTGTACCAATTACATAGCCGTCGCTAATATCCAGAACTTCTAATCTTGTGCGGTCGGCGGCAGCCAAAGCACACTATTTCCATAAGCTGGAACTTCTTCAGCGAGCAGTTTAGTCGTTCCGGTTGCAAAATCATAAACCAGAATATCCGGACTACCAAAGTCGCTAAAAGCCGTTCGCACTAATGCTGAATCAGTCTCGGGCATGTAGACGCGCTTGAAATATATCCTCTTTCGCAGTCGCGATCTCAAGAATACTAACCAGTTCTCATCTTCTTTAAAGACCGCATAACGCAAGCCCGTAGAAGTCCAATTGCCCTCCATATCAACACGAAAATATTCATCATTCGACCACCGCTTACCTTTCACCCGCGTACTCTTAAAACATATAAACTCTTGCGTTTTTGATCGCCACGTATCGATACGACACTCCTGCCGCTTGACCCGCATAGGAATATCCATCAATTGACCTGTCCGGATATCGTATTTCGCATATGTACCATCCAGCCGCTCAACAAGCAGCTCGTCATCTGACAAGGCCAAAGGATAAAAAGGGGAAGATCCTCCGAGCAAAGGTTCCAACAACTTGCGTTGAGATGCAAGTTGATTTTCTTGAAACTTGGCCTCATACAAATAGGTAATACTGCGCTGCTCCCATGCGGGTATTTGTGGGTTTTTTCGTATCTCTTTTTTTAGATATAACAATACCTCATGTTTTGGGAAATACACTGGGCCATAACCTTTCCCCAACGCTTGGGTTTTCCCATTCACCAGCAGGTACATACCTCGCGCTGACTCATCAGCAATGATAAAAGTTTCTTTGTCAATTTTCACCAAAGTACTCGGGTCCAAATAGATTCCTGGATAACGATAAAGTACGGTAGTTTTGCCTGAGGCCAAATCACGTTCTTCCACGCGATTACTGATAATGTAGACGAGCCTTCCCTCCCGTGAAACAACCTCTTCAGAATTTTGACACCCCGGGTTGAGCAACACCCCTGCCAACACCAACACTGCCAGAACCGCGACTATCTTGCCCATCATTTTCTGAAATCGCATACTCTCATTCTCCAATATTCCTCTTGATAAACTTCTTGACCTATGGTTTACAGGCACAGATACCGAAGCGACTCATTTGCCTTGAGGAATCTTCTGTATGCAGGTACAGTTCCCGAGTTTTTACATTACCAGATGCCCTTGCTAACATGTCTAGTTCCTCGCCCTGCGGCATTATATGATCTGATCTGGCCAACGTTTCTCACATGAAAAAAACCACTAACCTTACACTTGTCGTGTTGGCCGTTGGCTTGGGTTTTGCCGGCTGGATATGGCAACAGAAAGTTGCTGATACTAAAGATTTATGGCCTCTAAATATCGTCAGTGCTCATGCCCAACACCAGTTTTCAGTAGAGTTGGCAGACACTCCGGAAAAACGTCAGAGTGGACTGATGTTCCGAAAAGAATTAACGGAAGATATGGGTATGTTGTTCGTTTATGAGCAGCCTTCTGTCCGCACCATGTGGATGAAAAATACGCCCCTATCGTTGGATATGCTGTTCATTGACAAAGAGGGCACTATTCTCAAGATTGTGCCCCACACCGTGCCCTATTCCGAAACCTTCATCGTCGGCGCACCGCGTACCCAATACGTACTGGAACTTCGGGCCGGTACAACACAACGTGCCGGAATTCGAGTGGGCGACCAGGTGAAAGACCTGCCTCCGTTTGATTAATCGGAACCTTCTTCCTCCTGATCCACTCCTTTCCAATAATGCGCCAAAGTGGCTAGCGTCCCTTCTTTTATGGCTTTCCGAATTTCCTGCATCAACGATTGATAAAAATGCAGGTTGTGGATGGTCGCCAACCTAGAGAACAAAATTTCGCGAGTTTGATCCAAATGGCGCAAATATGCCCGGGAGTAATTCTGGCAGGTATAACAGGTGCATCCCGGCTCCACAGGGTTGGTGTCTTGCGCATAGCGCTGATTGCGAATCCGCACGATTCCGTCATGTGTAAACAAGTGTCCATTCCGCGCATGGCGTGTCGGTATAACACAGTCAAACATATCCACACCCGCCTGTACCGCCATCACAATGTCTACCGGTCGACCCACTCCCATTAAGTAACGGGGCTGACTTTCCGGTAAATGTTTACCCACACTTTCCAAAACCAACATACGTTCCTCAAGACTTTCCCCCACCGACAATCCTCCCAAGGCATAGCCGTCAAACCCAATCTCCTCTAGCCGTTGCTGACATTCCAGCCGTAAATCCGGATACATGCCCCCTTGTCCAATCCCGAACAAGGCGGCCGAATGCTCCCCGTGCGCTTGACGACTTCGTCGCGCCCAATTCAGGGACAACTCCATGGATTCCCGCGCTTGTTCCCGGGTTGCCGGGTACGGCGTGCATTCATCGAACGCCATGACCACATCGGCATTCAAGTCATGCTGTACAGCAATGGAGCGTTCGGGATCAAGAAAAACCTCGTCGCCGTCGATCGGTGAACGGAACGTGACCCCTGCCTCCTGCACTTCGCGCTGCGATGCCAAGCTGAACACCTGATAACCTCCGGAATCCGTCAGGATGGGACCAGACCACTGCATGAACTCATGCAGGCCGCCGTGCTGTTTGATGATTTCCGTACCGGGGCGCAGCATCAGATGGAACGTGTTCCCCAAAATAATCTCGGCACCGCTGCTGCGCACTTCCTCGGGAGTCAGGGCACGCACTGCCCCGTGCGTTCCTACCGGCATAAACGCAGGAGTCTGAACAGTACCGCGCTCGAAATGCAGCGTGCCGCATCGCGCGAGACCATCGGTGTGAGTCACGGAAAACTGCATTGAACTACACAATCAGCATGGCATCGCCATAACTATAAAACCGATATTTCTGCTCGATTGCATGTTGATACGCCTGTAACACTTTTTCTCTTCCGGCAAACGCGCTGACCATCACCAGCAACGATGATTTTGGCAGATGGAAATTGGTCAGCAGGCCATCAAGTATCGCAAACTTTCGTCCCGGATAAAGATACAGTTGCGTCTCTCCCACATACGGCGCAAGCCTACCTTCTTGGGTGACCGCGGATTCCAAGGCGCGCGCCGAAGTGGTGCCTACGGCAATGATGCGTCGACCCTGCTTCTGAGCCCGATTGACCTTCTCGCATATCTCTTCACTGATATTAAGTCGCTCGGCGTGCATTTGATGATCACGAATATCTTCTGCCTCAATTGGTTGAAAAGTACCCGCTCCCACGTGTAACGTCACGTATAAGCATTCGACCCCGAGGTCTTCCAGACGGCTCATCAGCGATGCATCGAAGTGCAGACCCGCTGTGGGTGCAGCAACCGCCCCGGGAGTCTGAGCATAAATAGTTTGATAGCGCTCCTGATCACTGGCATCCGGATGGCGCTCAATATACGGCGGCAAAGGCACTTGCCCGTGACCTTCCAAAAATTGATTCAAGTCGATCTCTGCCGGGAAGCGCAGTACCCAAAACCTTCCCTGCCGTTCCTCAACCTCTGCGGCGACATCTCCGGCCAAGTGAATTTCGCTGCCGAGTGCCGGCGGACGATTGGTGCGCATTTGCGCAAGCACGCGATTCGAAGGCAAGATCCTTTCAACAAGAATTTCAAGCTTCCCGCCCGTCGACTTTTGTCCGTGAAGTCGCGCTGCAATGACGCGCGTATCGTTGAATACCAGTACATCGCCAGAGTTCAAGAAATCCGGCAACTCCTTGACCATCCGGTCCTGCAGGGTATCGGATTGACGATCCAACACCAACAGGCGGCTGGCGCTGCGTTCGGTCAGGGGGTGTTGCGCAATACGCTCAGGTGGCAGAACGTAATCAAAATCAGCCGCGTCAAAACGCGGCGAAGTCTCATTGGAACAGTGGTTTGCGGATGATGACATCGTCGCGGCCGGAACCCGTAGAAATCAGATCCACCGGCACACCCGTGTACTCCTCGATCACCTGCACATAATCTTGCGCAGGTTTCGGTAAATCCTCAAACTTGCGGACTGTCGCCGTACTGCAACTCCAACCGGGGTATTCCTCATAAACCGGTGCAGCGCCCGTCGCATCATAGGCAGTACAGATTTGGATCGTCTCAAAAGCATCCAATACGTCCAACTTGGTCAGACCGATGCTGCTGATCCCATTGGCACGCACAGACTGACGCAAGGCCACCGCATCCAGCCAACCGCAGCGACGCGCACGACCTGTCGTCGCCCCGACTTCTGCACCGCGCTGTGCCAGTAGCTCGCCCCATTGATTGTGCTGTTCCGTCGGAAATGGCCCAGCCCCCACCCGCGTGGTGTATGCCTTGACAATACCCAAGACCGTATCAATTTCGCGCGGCCCTACACCAGCGCCAGTACAGGCTCCACCCGCAATCGTGTTGCTGGAAGTGACATACGGATACGTGCCATGATCGATATCCAATAATGCTCCTTGCGCCCCTTCGAACAGCAAATTTGCCCCTTTCTTGCGCAGGGTCGCGCAACGCTCGGAAACATCAACGACACAGGGTTGCAAACGTTCGGCAAACTCCTGCAGTTGCGCCACCACGGAAGAGACTTCCAAAGTCTCTGTGTGGTAGTAATTTTCCAACATGAAATTATGGTATTCCAAAAGCTTATCGAGACGCTGTTGCCAAGCGTCCCCTTCATACAAGTCACCCAACCGCAAACCGCGTCGAGCGACTTTGTCTTCATACGCCGGGCCAATGCCGCGTAGAGTAGTGCCGATAGCGTTATTCCCGCGAGCTGTTTCGCGTGCCTGATCCAATGCCACATGAACCGGTAAGAGCAAAGGGCAGGAAGCCGAAACTTTCAACTGCTCCATAACGGGAATATCCTGCTCCAGCAGGTAGTCGATTTCTTCGAAAAGTGCCGGCAGTGACAACACGACGCCGTTGCCAATCAAGCATTCAACACCGGGGTTGAGGATTCCCGAAGGAATCAGGTGTAATACGGTCTTGCGGCCCTTGACGACCAGGGTATGGCCCGCGTTGTGTCCGCCTTGAAAACGAATTACTGCATCTGCTTGCGCCGCCAACAAGTCGACAATCTTGCCTTTACCTTCGTCCCCCCATTGGGCTCCGACAGCAACGATACTGTGGCTCATTCGTCAATCGCCTGCACAACCCACTGATCGTTCTCGGAAACCAACTGCTCCGCGCAGCCTTGTGCCTGGGCCGTATCGTTTGGGTCCAGTGCGCTGATTACCACTCGCCCGGATGCGCGCAATTCAATAATGGCGGCATCTCTTACCGAATCCTCTCCCCAGGGGGCAAAGATTTTTTTGGGTTCCGCCACATCCAAATCACCGCATTGGGTTAGCGTGCGAAGACTTAAACTGAAACCGACCGCCGGGCGTCGGTTTTGCGCATCATAACGCCCGCCACGAGCAATTTCCTGACCTTGCCCTGCCCTATAAGCTGCAAACACCAACCCGCTTTCGTAGTGAAAGCCGCTGGCTTCACCCAAATCGAAATGCAGCTGCACTTGCGGATATTCGGCCCGAACACGCTGAGCGACGGTACGCAAAATCTGCAGTGCTGAAGCAGCCTGCTCACCGATGCATGCCAGGGCTCGCTCTCCTCGCTGCAGCACTTCCTCATCGGGTCCCGACAGGTCCGGCAATTTCTCAATGGCCGTCATAATTTCCTTATCCGCCGGATGCTCGGCCAGCCATTCGGAAATGTCCGGTTTGGCTTTGCGCTGTAGCAAACCAAACAACTGTTCGCAATCGCTCTGGTCCCAATCCGCCTGTTCCGCCAGCGCTCGAAAGATGCCGGCATGTCCCAACCCCAAGCACCATGATTCACATTGGACCGCCTGCAGGGCCGCGCACAGCAGTGCCACAATTTCAGCATCTCCCGATGCGTCGTCACACCCATATAACTCTGCGCCTGCTTGGATAGGATTTCTGGTGCCCCCCAACACTTCCGGATGCGCACGCAATACGGAGCCGACATAGCATAGTCGGGCGACTTGATCTTGCGCAATATTTTGGCGATCGATACGGGCAATTTGCGGAGTGATGTCTGCTCGCACTCCCAGTACAGAGTCGGACAAGGTGTCCGTCAAGCGAAAGGTTTGGCGCTCCAGTGATTCGCTGTCGGCGACAAGCGTGTCATGAAATTCCACCAGCGGCGGCGCCACCAGTCGGTAGCCCCAGTGCTCAAAACAGTCCAGTAAGGTGCGGCGATACGCTTCCAGTCTCCGTGCTTGATTCGGTAAAGATTCCTCGATGCCTTCAGGCAAAGGCTCGTGACGCATGGAGCTCACGACAGCAGGCGAACCAGATACAACAGCACAACCCCCACGGTCACACCAACCAGTCCGGCAAATCGAAGTTGTTGGTCCGTCAATTCCATCATGCGTTGCATCCAGCGCCGCGCCATTGCCGGATTCGCCAGCGCAATCAAGCCTTCCAAAATCACCACCAGGGCGACGGCCACCAAGACGTACTCCCACTGCATGGCGGGCGTATAAAGTTACTGCTTCTGTTGCTTGAAGTATTGGAAAAAGTCCGAATCCGGCTCCATCACCAAGACATCGTCTTTTTCACGAAACGTATTGACATACGCATTCAAACTTCGGGTGAAGGCAAAAAACTCGGGGTCCTGGTTGTAGGCTTTCGCGTAAATCTCAGTTGCGAGGGCATCTCCCTCACCGCGAATTTTTTCCGCGTCCCGATACGCCTCAGCCTGGATCACCGTGCGCTGACGGTCCGCATCGGCGCGAATGCGCTCCGCCGTCTCTTGGCCACGAGCCCGGAAGTCTTTGGCCGTGCGACTGCGTTCGGCACGCATGCGCCGATACACCGAATCGCTGACTTCATCCGGCAATTCAATGCGGCTGATGCGCACATCCACCACCCGAATCCCCAATTCCTTGGCATTTTCATTCGACTGCACCTGCAGCACATCCATAATTTCCCGACGTTCCCCGGAAATAGCCTCCTGAATGGTCCGCACGCCGAACTGGTTTTTGAGTCCGTCCTTGACAATCTGCGTCAGGCGTCCTTCGGCCCGCGCACGATCGCCTTGGGTCGCCCGGAAGTATTCACTCACATCCTCGATGCGCCATTTGACAAAGAAATCCACCGAAACGTTTTTCTTTTCACTGGTAAGGAACAGCTCCGGTTTGGAATCCAACGACAACACGCGGGCATCAAACTTCTTCACGTTGTTGATGAACGGCATTTGAAAATGCAGACCCGGCTGCAGGCCCGTTTTACGTATATCTCCCAACTGGAAGACGATTGCGGTTTCCGTCTGGCGCACATAAAAGGTCGACGCCCACACCAACACCACAATGATGCCTAACAAGGTCATACGAACTGGCGTGCTCATTTTTAACGCCCCTGCCGAAGACGGCCGCTGGAATTACTTGCTCCCACCCCTGAACCTGATCGTTCGGAAGTGGTGTCCGAACGGCTGGAGTCGGAAGTACCCCGCCGATCCAACATTCGATCCAATGGCAAAAACAGCATGTTGCTGCCATTGTCGACATCGACGACGACTTTTGAGCTGTTGGACAATACGGATTCGACGGCCTGCAGATACATACGCTGGCGCGTGACCTCCGGTGCCTTTTGGTATTCCAGCAGCAACTGCGTAAAGCGGGCTGCCTCACCCTCGGCATTGGCCACGACCTGCTCCCGATAAGCTTTTGCGTCTTCCAACATGCGAGCTGCTTTACCGCGAGCCTGAGGCAACACTTCGTTGGCATAGGCCTGCGCCTCATTTTTGTATCGCTCCATATCCTCGCGTGCCTTGGTCGCGTCCTGGAAGGCATCCTGCACTGCGTTGGGAGGCTGCGAATCTTCCAAGTTGATGGTCAGAATCTCAATCCCGGTTCCGTATGTATCCAAAATTTCCTGCATCAGCACCATGGTCCGGCTGGCAATTTCCGCGCGCCCTTCACGCAGAATGAAATCCATGTTATTGCGTCCCACGGCGGTGCGGATGGCACTATCGAGTACGCCGCAGATCGTGCTTTTGAAGCGGCAGGTCCGATCGAATTCAATATCCGGGTTCTCGACATTGAACAGATAGTCTTCCGCGTTCTTGAGCCGGTACTGCACGGAAAACTTCAACTCAACGATGTTCTCGTCCTGCGTCAACATGGTCGTACGCTTCTCGACACTGCGGTTACCGGTCACGTTGACCACATTGACCGCCTCAATGGGATAAGGAATATGCCAGCCCGGTCCCGGCATAGTCGTGCGTTCATGCTTGCCGAAACGCATGACCACTCCCCGCTCACTGGCCTCGACAATATAAAAACCTGACAACAACCAAAGAATGAGCAACGTGACCGCAATCACGCTGCCGCCGACAGGCCATTTACCGGTCCCCCCGTCATTACCGGAACTTTTTTGGCCAGAACCGAACAGACGGCGCATGAAACGACCCAGTAGATCATCCAAATCCGGTGGGCCTTGCCTGGCATTGCGCTGCCACGGATTGCCGCCGTCGTCGTTATTGCTCCAAGGCATAAGAAATATCTCAAAAAGGCTTGAGCAGTCATTTTAGCAAAGTCTTAACTTTCCACTCCCGCCTGTCGTTCTACAATAAAAGTCGGTATTTCTTCCCCGCGCCTGGTTGCCCATGAAACATTTTGTCGATCGCCGCTATGTGGGCATCTGGATTCTGGCTGCAACGGCGCTGATTGTGTTGTCGGTTCCACGCGCCGAGTCCCCGATCATCGACGATTCCGAATTGCCCAGCGTCGGCGAAGTCGCGGACCGCACGATGACCCAGGCCGAAGAAGCTCGCATCAAGCGCATGCTTCGAGCCCAGTTGTACGGGAATTTGCCCATCAGCGAAGACCCTGAATCGAATGCTTATATGCAGGATTTGGTGCAGCGCATCCGCACCGCAGGCGAAATCGAGCAGGAATTTGACTTCTTGATTGTTCGCGACCGACAGATTAATGCCTTTGCGATGCCGGGCGGCCTGCTGGCGTTCAATACGGGACTGATTACTCAAGCCCGTAACGAAAGCGAACTGGCGGGAGTCGTCGCGCATGAAATGGCGCACGTGACTCAACGCCATTTGGCCCGCATGTACGACCGCATGCAGAACTCCAACCTCAGCATTTTGACCAGCGCGGGAATTTTGCTGGCCGGCCTGTATGACCTGTCCGCACTCCTGCCCGCAACTGTCCTGGGCCAGGCTGCGGAAATGCAACGATACCTGAATCACTCGCGTGAAAGCGAACAGGAGGCAGACCGCTTCGCAACCCGGTTTCTGGCGCGGGCCGGCTTTGATCCCAATGGTGTCGCCAATTTTTTTGAGGTACTGATGCAGGGCCGACAGCCTCAATATCGCGAGGACCTCGAATATCTGAGTACCCACCCGACCAGTATTTCGCGCATTGTGGAGGCTCGTGATCGTGCACAACAATACGCCGGCACCTTCATCCAGGACCGAGACCTTTTTCATTTCATCCGTGAGCGCATGATTTCATTGCTCGCCCCCGCGCATGAACGACTCGAACTTTACCGAAACAAACTTGCTGCAGGACACCAACCCACACCCGCTGAGCAATACGGCGCAGCCGTCGCCTGGCAAAAACAGGGAAACCACAAACGCGCCTCTGAAATATTGGCCAACCTTGAAACCGATGTCCCCGACCTGCATTTACTGGTAACCTTGGCGCGTCTTCGTTCTTTACAACATGAGCGTGACTGGTCCAATCTGGTGCAGCAACTGGAACAACTACACCAGGAATACCCTATGCATTTCGCTGTTGAGTGGTATCTGGCGCAGGCCTATTTGGATGCCGGTCGTGCTCGGGACGCCTTGAAATTGGCGCGGGTTCGATTGCGCCGTGGCATTGAAGATCCGCAAACATACCGACTTATCGCGGAGGCCGCCAACGCGACGGATCAACCGGTTATTTCGCACATTGCATTGGCGGACTACTACACCAGCCGCGCACAGTTTTATCAGGCCAACCAGCAACTTACTCTGGCTGAAAAACAGGCCAAGGCAAATTCCGTCAACCAGGCAAAAATCAATCAGCGGCGGGCGGATCTTATCCGCATGGCGCAAGGGAAATATTGAACCAGTAAAATGGCTCACATGAAAACATTTTCTGTTTGGCAAAGATCGCGACGAACATTCCTTCGAATGGTCGCCATTTTCGGCGGCTGGGCCCTAGCGGCTCCTTTGGTTGCCGGTTTGACCGAATCTTTCGCCGCCAAAAATTACGACACCGCCTTGGCTGCCCTGGTCGGGGATCAGCAGGCCCAGGAACACTCCTCTATTGAAGTTAAGGCTCCGGATATTGCCGAAGACAGCAGCAAGGTGCCGATCCAAGTCTATGCTCCGGTGGACGGCGTACAAAAAATCAGTCTATTGATTGAGGCCAATCCAGCCCCCCTGATTTCGGTCGTGCATATCGATGACCGCACCGAACCCTATATTTCCATCCGCGCCAAAATGCGTGAGACCTCGCGGGTGACGGCAATTGTGCATACTGCGAACGGCGTCTTTCGTGCCGAGCGCAAGATTACGGTCACGGCCGGAGGCTGCGGCTAATCCGTTGCTTGTTCGCTTCGGGCTGTTCAGCCTGTGAAAGAGAGGAACGGGAAGAATCACCATAGTTTAGTGTGTATTTAAAAATTTACATGGTTATATATTGTTGATATAAATGTAATTTATTTATATATCCCGCATATTGAACATTTTATGCACAATATGCGGGGTGATTGAACGAGAAAGCGAAAAAAGCGTATCTGATGCCTTGAATTTTCAGGCATCTGTCGCACTCTTGGGTCCGAGGCATATCGGCAAAACGACATTGGCAAAAAAGATTGCCAAATCGCGACCATCCGTCTATCTGGATTTACAGAACCCTCGTGATCGACAACTCCTAGAAGACCCTTGGCAATATTTGTCCGGCCACTTGGACAAGTTAGTTATCCTGGATGAAATCCATCGCACTCCGGAGTTATTTGACAGCTTACGAGGACTAATCGATCAAGGTCGGCAAACGGGACATCGGCACGGCCTATATTTGCTCCTGGGCTCTGCCTCAATCGATCTCATGCGCCAATCAGAAACTTTGGCGGGCCGTATTCAGCATATGTATCTGCCGCCTTTGACAGTATCTGAGGTGGAGGCGACCCAAGAAGCAAAAATGCACCTGTGGTTGCGCGGCGGCTTCCCGGACAGCTTTCTTGCAGAGGATGAGCACCATAGTTACCTCGTTCGCAAAAACTTAATCAGTACATGTCTGGCAAGGGAAATTGCCGAATTTGGTATGCGGGTGCCCCTGCCGACCATGGAAAGGTTATGGAGCATGCTGGCACACAACCAAGGCCAACTACTCAATGCTTCCGCCTTGGCCAAAAGCTTGGGTGTCTCGGCGCCGTCGGTGAAACGCTACCTGGACTTGCTCGACAAGCTTCTGTTAATCCGCCATCTTCGACCGATGGTGACTAATACCAAAAAACGGCTGATCAAATCTCCCAAAGTATATCTTCGAGATTCAGGAATGGTTCATGCCCTTCTGGATATCGCGACTTCGGAAGAACTACTGCGGCATCCGGTCATGGGTTTTAGTTGGGAAGGGCTTGTTATCGAAACGTTACTGGCGGCTAACCCGTATATGCGTGCTGGGTTTTACCGTACCGCCGACGGAGCTGAAGCCGATCTTGTATTGGATTTGGGATCGATACATGGGCGTTGGCTTATTGAAATCAAGTTCAATGTTGGCGCTATAAACCGGCTTGGCATCAAAAGTGTTCAGAAAGACCTGAAGCCGTCACGCACATTTATTGTTCATTCCGGTGAAGAATCCTATCCGCTCGGCGACTGGGCAGAAGTGATCAGCCTTTCAGACATGGTGGCGCAATTGCGCAAGATTCGCCATCCAAAAATTGAAAATCTATGAAGTCTGCATCATCCAATATCCATGAAATGGGTTAAAACACCCTGTCATTCAATACATACCTATCCCTGATATGCCACTTCTACAAGATGAAGTGGAAGATAAACGACCGGCACAAGCATAGTTGCCAGTCCTACCATCGCTATGAATAGCAGTGAAAGGGCGGCTCCCGGGTTTTCATTCCTTAACCATACGCCATGCCTAGGATGCCGATAGCCACAGCCCCAACATGAGCAGCCCAACCAAAATGGCAATGGCCAAGATTCCTACAATTAAGCCAGTTGCGACACGTGTCGCTAGAAGGGAATTCTTGTTCAACCTTGGAAAATCTGTATGCGCAATCATCCAAAAGGCAAATGCGCCTATAGCAGCTGCGAAGGAGGGTCCCATTACATATACATAATCCATCACATCTGTTAATTTTAGAGGCCATTTGGTAAGGTACAAACCGAGCAAATTATGAACAACAAACGTTACGCCTACGATATGACAAGCGCTGGTCCACCGAACAATCAAGGCTATCAGGTACAAGGGCATATATACGACAACCACAACTGGGATAGCCATTACCGTTACTACAGGGAAATAAGCTATTGCCTGTAACGACTCGCTCCAAGTTGTTATGCCAGCCAACACGCCACCGACCCCGACAAATAATGCGAAAGAAGCGGCCGCCACCAAAATTGCTGCGACAAACCCCAGCAAAATACGCCATATAGAAGGGGCATGATTCAGAAAAGACATAATAAAGTTTGCATTTGGAAAGAGTTTTTTCTTCCCCAGCCCCACACCGCAAGTGTCCCCTACATGTGTCGTGTCCAACCTAGCCCAGAGGTTACCACAAAAGCAAGCATAGACGAATAGTATCGAGTGGTCCTACTTTTTCGGACAGGTCGTTAAAGTGTCCAAGGGCTTAAGGAGTCATCAGACATAGCCAAAAAGAGACGCCGATTCACGACGCAATTCAAGAAGCGGGTAACGCTTGAGGCGTTGCGCGAACGAGACACGATTCAGGCAATCGCCTCGCGGTGTGAGGTGCATCCGAACCAGGTGAAGGTCTGGAAACGGTAGGCGATCGAAAGCCTTGGGAAGGTCTTCGCAGCACCGGCGAGGAAGGCCGCATTGGATCCCGAGAAGACGATCCGAGGGCTTCACGCGAAGATCAGCGAACCGACGATGGAGCAGGATTTTTTCTGCGCAGGATGGGTCGGTGGGTCGTGCGCGGCGGCATTTGATATTCGAGGAATCCCACCCCCCTGAGCGTCACGCATCAGTGCGTGCTGCTCGGCATCAGCCGATCGTCGCGATATTACCAACCCGCCGTCGCGCCCAACTGCTTGGCGGCTGTTCCGCTTCGCTGCACTCTTTCGGGGAATCCAGTGCAGGGAAGAATCGTCACGTTCGGAGGCAACTTCTCAGTCGTAATCGACCTGCATTCCCACGCGCGTGTGCGCCGTCATCGAAGTACTGTATTTGACACCAACCGCCTACCTTTGGTAGGCTCATTCACCGAGGGCATTAAATCAACCGGAGTACACCTTAATTTCGCCCCCAAACTGTCCAAAGAAGTGGGGCCACCTCAAAGATTTCTTTTACCTGATCCACATGCAGCATTAAAATCCGGAATAATAAATTTGCGAAGCAATTCCTAAAATTCCTGCATTCTCGGAAAAATAAATTCTCACCTGAAGGCTGGCACTCGCAAAGATAAAGGCTTCAAAATAAATGTCTCTCAACATGAATTTGATAGAACCAATATCGGGCGGGGCACCGCCAACAGTGCAGGGCTGAGTGTCTCGATCCGGAGTTACATATTTTTTCGCTTCTGGAGCACCCCCTCCCCACTGTAGCATCTCACACAACCTTCTGGGAGATATATAGCCATATGGAACTTCATGTTCTAGCAAATATTCTTTTACATTTAAAACCGGAGTGCCCGGCGGAAACTCATCTTCAAACTGGGCAATATATCTCTCGTAATTCCATCTTGTTACTTGCTGCGGTTTAATTATTTCTTGCTGCTGGTCATGCGTTATAGCAAAGAAAACAAGACTAGAATTTACAACAAACCAAAAAAGGCATGCACAAAATAAACGGTTACTCATGAAGATCATCAATTAAATTATCAGATGCTCCTGGGATAACGAGAGACCTCCACCCTCGCACTGCGGGTCTTCTCCCTGTTCGGCAACTGCAACGGTAATGACATCATTTTCCTCTGACACTGGCACAGCCTGTACATGCTTCAAAAAATCTAGCGATACCCGCCCGCCGATAGAAACAAAATCTTTGGTCAAGATAGAAAATTATTGCCTGACGGGAGTCTACCACGTTCATACTTATTAAGCAGCAGCACAATTTTTATCATACTTTCGAGGAGTTCAAGAGTATTTTAAATAACGACAACGATTTCCTCAAGTTGTGTAGTGTTGAAAAAATTACGCCCGTTCAAGACGGGCGTAATGGTTACCAGATTATGCTGAAAAATCTATTCAGCTGATTGTCTGCGCCAGTGTTGTGGGTTGTGGCTCAAACTCGGGCGAAATCGCTTTCGCCGGGCAAATCTCCACACACGCATAACAACGAATGCATTCTTTTTCGTTGATGTACAGCGTGTTGTAGTAAAGCCCCGAAGTGGCACCCGGCTCGACCTTTTCAAAATCCATGGAACCCGCCGTCTTGCCATTGGTCTGACGCAAACGTGAGGCTTCCACAATGCAGTTCTCAACCGGTTTGACCATCAGGCATTCATCGCACAACACGCATTTGGTATTGTCGATTACCGGCACCGGTGAGCGTGCATCTTCGAACTTGTCGTAATAAATATTCTCGCTGGCCAGGCCCGCCTCTTTCAGCACGGCAATGCCCGCATCAATCATCGGGGGCGGTCCGCAGAAATATGCCTTGATAGCGTTAATATCGAGTTTGCCGCTATCCAGATAAGTGCTCTTGAAATAGTCGGTCACAAACCCGCGTCCACCGCTCCAATCGGAGTCTTCCGGCTCTTCGCTGAGCACCGGCGTGAACTCCAGCTTGTAATCCGGATGCCAGCGCGCCTGCAGTGCGGCAATTTCTTCGGCCAAGTACAGGTCCTTCTGAGCGCGTGCGCCGTAAAAGAAATAGCAGTTGCGCGGAACCTGCAGATTGGCGGCATGTTCGATGACGGAAAAGACCGCACTCATGCCCGATCCGCCCGCGATGCAGACCATATCCTCAGTCGACGGATCCAGTCTGAACTTGCCCAACGGTCCTGACAAGGTGACCGACGTGCCCGTTCGATCTTCCGTCGCCAGCCATTCCGACAATTCGCCGCCGGGGACCAGACGAATAAAGAACGTGTGCTCGCCCTCGTTTTCGGATTCGGGCGCCCGTGCAAAAGAATACGGACGCGGCTTGCGAATGCCCGGCACCCGCAAAGTCCAAAATTGTCCGGCTTCACCGATTTTCCGCTCATTTTCGCAATGCACCACGATTTCATAGGTGTCGTGGGTGAGATTGCGAATACTTTTGATTTCGCCGTCCCGAAAACCTACACGCAGGGTTTGAATTTCACGATTGGGCTGCGGCAGACCCAAGGGGTCCCGCAGGCCCGAAAAAAGTTCCTGTGCCATCAGTTGAAAACTCCCGGATGCTCCTGTTTGGCATATTCCAGAATCTGCTCATCGGACACATCGGCGTCCTTGTTCTTGTTACGCCAGGCTGCGATATAACCTTCCTCGCCTCCCAACTCTTTGAAACGCGCTTTCTTGGTGGTTTCGTCGTCGGCCTTCTCGATCTCCGCCAGGCAGGAATAAAACGTCGGACTCATGCCAAAGTCGGTGAGCATCTCCGAATTCAACACATTGACGTTAATTCCACCGGGCGTGTTACTTCCCTTGAACTGCTTCTGGGTCGCACACACACCGTCCAGCAGACCGTCGATAATCACGGCATAGCAGTAGGTCTCTCCGCGGTCATTGAACAGGCGCACCAGATCGCCATCTTCAATACCCCGTTGGGCTGCATCGCCGGGACTCATCTCCACCGTCGGGCGAGACATCATGGCCTGCAGACGCGGAACCGACTGGAACGAATCCCCAATGAAATAATGTGCCGCAGAACTCAGCACCTGAATCGGGTAGTTCTTGCGTTTCGGATCTTCCTGCCCTTCCACTTCAGGGTTGTAGGTCGGCAGCGGGTCCTGTCCTTCATCGGCCAGTGTTTGACTGAAGATTTCGATCTTCTTGCTGGCCGTCGGCCAACCAATATTGAGGAAGTCGCGGCGCTTGGATTTCTCGCTCGCTCGCGCCCAGCCGTTCTCCACCAACTGCTCGTAAGTAATGCCTTCCATTAGCGGATTGACTTCTTCATCGAACAGAATGTCGCGGATCATTTCCTCATCCGTCTGGGTGAATGCATTGTCATCGTCTTCCACATAACCCATCTTCTGCGCCATCCGACGGAACAGTTCGGTGTTCGAGCAGCTCTCGCCAAGCGGCTCAATGACCGGTTTGTTGAGGTTGAAGTGCCAGTGGCCGTATGCGGCATGCAGGTCCATGCGTTCGAACTGCGTATCCGCCGGCAGGACCACATCCGCGTAATTGCAGGTGTCGGTCCAGAAGGTGTCATGCACCGCCACGAACAGGTCGTCGCGCATTAGGCCACGACGCACATTGCCGGAGTTCGGCGCACAGTTGGCCGGATCCGAGTTGTACACGAACAGTGATTTGATCGGCGGGTCCATCGGCTGATCGTCGGAGCCGATATGGTCGGCCAGGGCGCGACCGATCTGCACCATGTTGACGACCCGCTTCTCGGCACGATTGCCCAAATCCGGACGCTGCAGCTTGGGCAGATTGAACTGCAGCCACATTTCCTCCAAGGTTCCAAACGCCGCGCCGCCGGAAGGATGACGCCACGACCCTGTGATGCAGGGCATGACCAGAATTGCTCGGCAAGTTTGCCCCGAATTCTGGTGGCGGTTCAAGCCGTAGTTGGCACGGATAAAGGAGCACTTCGCGTTGGCGTACATCAGGGCGAATTTTCGAATGTCTTCCTCAGACACGCCCGTGAGTTCGGCCACCCGATCGGCCGGGTATTCCGGCAGTTTCTCGTTGATGAACTGCTCCCAGCCCAAGGTCTGCTCACGCAGGAATTCCTCGTCGTGCAATCCTTCATCCACGATGATTTTCATGACGCCCAATGCCAGTGCGGCATCCGTGCCCGGACGCGGCTGGATGTGCCAGTCCGCCATCATGGTCGTACGGGTGATTCGGGGATCAATGACCACCAATGTGGCGCCGCGTTCCTGTGCTTCACGAATGAAAGGAATGGCATGCACCCCAGTGCTGACCAGGTTGGCACCCCACAGGACAATCAGATCGGCTTCCTGAGCCGCATCCTGAATGGCCGGACCGTTGGCCACGCCGTAGGTGTGAATGCCGGCCCACATGGCCGCGTAGATGCAGATGGATTGCTCCAGACGCGCAGCTTCCATTTTGTTCCAGAAGCGCTGATCCATCGCCCAGTAATTCAGCATGCCCAGCGTGCCGGAATAGGAATACGGCTGTACTGCTTCGGAACCGTGTTCGGCGACGACTTTTTTGAAATTGTCGGTCACCATATCCAGGGCTTCGTCCCAGCTGATGCGTTCAAAACGGGCGCCTGGGCCTCTGGGGCCCACTCGCCGGTGCGGGTATAGCACCCGGTTGTCGTTGTAGACCAAATCCAAGTAATGATTGACTTTATTGCACAAATACCCCCGTGTCACCGGATGGGTGGGATCGCCCTGGACACGTACCGCACGGCCGGTGCGGTCGTCCCGCGTCACCAGCATCGAGCAGGTGTCCGGGCAATCATGCGGGCAACAAACATGGTGCAGGGAATGTCCTTCCGGGACTTTAATCTTGGATACTTGCGTCATAAAACCTCCTCCTTAAACTCAGTGTCCTACCAAAGGAATGGCACTACCTCAAATTATACACAAATACGGCGGGACTTCCTCCCTATGTGGAGCCATAAAGGTGGTGGGTCGTGCAGGAATCGAACCTGCGACCATCGGATTAAAAGTCCGGTGCTCTACCTGGCTGAGCTAACGACCCGCATCCTCCTCAAATCGCTTCGTAGCGCCGCCAACTCTGGGGCACCAGACGCAGGTCCGCAAGACCGGTCAGCAAAGCGCCGCCAAAGGTCGCTTCCTCTTCATAGACCATTTGATAGTACTGCACCTTCATCGTCAATGCGCTGCCCAGACAGATGCTGGCGAAGGTCAGAAACGACCCCAGCGCCAGTGTCGACGCCCCCGAGACGGCCTGCCCGATAGTACAGCCAATCGACAGGACTCCGCCGAAACCCATCAGCAACCCGCCGAGCACATGGCGCATGACGTCTCCGCCGGACTGGAACCACTCCACCCGCAATCGCCGCGCCACCAATGCATACACAAAAGCACCGGCAATCACACCGGCACCGGCAATCAGTGCGAAGTTGACGAATTGGCTGGAGAGGCCGGTCTCCAGGAACCGAATCAGCACGGCCGCGGGCTGCACAAAGGTCAGGGACTGGGCGCCGGCGCCATACGGCTGCTCCGCGCCCTCCAGAAAGGCTAACTCCTCCAGTAAGGTCTGACCCATCGGTCCGGCGGTCACATACCAGGCGGCCGTCACGCACAAGCCCAGCACTACCCCGGCCAGCACGTTGTCACGGCTGCTCAGGAACTCACGGGAGCGCAACACCCAAATCAACAGCACCCCGGCCACCAGCAGGCTGGCGAAGGTTGCCGCGAAACCGGCCGGCAACCCGAACAGGCCGGTCGCAACCGCGCCCAGGGACTGATCCTCCACTCCCCAGTTGGGCAGATTCACAAACGCCGGCTCCATCCACTGCAGAAACACGTAATAACCGAAATTCGTGAAAATCATCAGGTATCCGGCAATGCCCATCGTCATCAGCACCAAAACAGACTTCAGATTACCCCCGCCGATGCGCACCATAGTGCGGTTGCCGCAACCGGAACCCAGAGTCATGCCAATGCCGAACAGCAGTCCGCCGATGATAAAGCGCGGCCATGGAAAGATCGGCGCCCGATACGGCGGGCGACCGGTCTGCGCATCTGCGGTCAGCGCCATGTTCGCCAGCTGCAGATATTCCAGTACGGCCACACCGAGCACGGCCACCGCGATGCCCAGAACCCAGGCGCGCATGCGCCCGCTGTCTCCCATGTTCACCAGATCCGACACGGCTCCCATGGTGCAGAAATTGGTCTTGAAGGCCACTGCGCCCAGCACGGCGGCAATGGCAAAAGCGGCCCATAAGGTTTGGTGATAAATTTCAAGTTCCATAACGCAATCCGGCAAGCGTTGGCAGGGCCGCTCATTATAATGGGGCGTGCGCATGCAGCCGCCACCGACTCGCGCTGCACCCCACATCCCGCGACCCGTCCTCATGCCTACGCCCCGCCGCATTCTGGTCACCAGCGCCCTCCCCTATGCCAACGGGCCGATTCACCTGGGGCACCTGGTGGAATACATTCAGACCGATATCTGGGCGCGTTTCCAGCGACTCCGCGGCCATGCCTGCACCTACGTCTGCGCCGACGATGCCCACGGTACGCCGATTATGCTGCTGGCCCAACGCCGCCAGATTGCCCCGGAGGAACTGATTGAAGAAATCGGTGCCCAGCACCGCCAGGATTTTGCCGACTTCCTGATTGCATTCGACCATTACCACAGCACCCACAGCGACGAAAACCGCACGCTGTCCACGGGTATTTATCAGGCGCTGGCATCGGCCGGGCATATTCGGCGCAAGACCATTTCCCAGTATTTTGATCCCGAAGCCGGGTTGTTTTTGTCGGACCGCTATTTACGCGGCACTTGCCCGCGTTGCCAAGCGGAAGATCAGTATGGAGACGCCTGCGAAAAATGTGGCGCCACCTACGACTGCACCGAATTGGGCAATCCCCGTTCCACGCTCACCGGCGCCACCCCCGTCCTGAAAGAGACGGAGCATCTGTTTTTCCGCCTTGGTGACTTCACCGAATTTCTCAAGGAATGGGCCGGCGGAGAGGGAGTGCAACCGGAAATCCGGCGCAAACTGGATGAATGGTTTGACGCCGGCCTGCGCGACTGGGACATCAGCCGCGACGCCCCGTATTTCGGGTTTGAAATTCCGGATACTCCGAACCAGTATTTTTATGTGTGGCTGGATGCCCCTATCGGCTACATGGCCAGCCATCAGTACTACTGTGAGGCACACGGTCTGGATTTCGATGCCTATTGGCAGCCCGATTCCACTGCCGAGCTGCACCATTTCATCGGTAAGGATATCGCCTACTTCCATACCTTGTTCTGGCCGGCGGTGCTGCATGGCGCCGGATACCGCACGCCGACGGCGGTGCATTGCCATGGGTTTCTGACCATCAATGGGCAGAAGATGTCCAAATCCACCGGCACCTTCATTGAGGCGCGTACCTATCTGCAGCATCTGGATCCGGAACATCTGCGTTATTACTTTGCCGCCAAACTATCTCCCGACATCAGCGACATCAACCTCAACGGGGACGACTTCGTCGCCCGCGTCAACAGCGATCTGATCGGCAAAGTCGTCAATATCGCCAGTCGCAGCGCCAGCTTCATCGAGCGCTACTTCGACGGTCGGCTCGCGGCCCGCCTGCCGAAGCCCGAACTGTTCGAGCAGTTTGTCGATGCGGCTGAAGCGATTGCCGCTCACTACGAAGCCCGTCGTTTCTCTCATGCAATGCGCGACATCATGGCTCTGGCCGATACGGCCAACCAATATCTCAGCACCCAAAAACCCTGGGAGACCGTACGCGACGAGACCACCCGCGAACAAGCCTGGCTGGCCTGCACGCAGGGGCTTAATCTGTTTCGTGTTTTGATTCTTTATTTGAAGCCGGTATTGCCGACTTTGGCCGAGAAAAGTGAAGCTTTTCTGAATATTGAGTCGCTTGGCTGGGAATCGCGGTCGACCCCTTTGCTAGACTGCGCGATTGAATCGTTCACCCCCCTATCCGCACGGGTCGATCCCAAACACGTAGACGCCATGTTGGAAGATAGCAAGGACGCCACTGAAACCGCTGAAACCGCTTCTGCGGAATCGACAGACGAAGTCGCCACGATCGAAGACTTTGCCAAGCTGGACCTGCGCGTCGCGCGGGTAATCGCAGCTGAATTGGTCGAAGGCGCCGACCGACTGCTGGCCTTGACCCTGGATGTGGGCGGGGAAGAACGTCGCGTATTTGCCGGTATCCGCGAAGCCTATGAGCCCGAGGCGCTCGAAGGGCGATTGGTGGTGGTGCTGGCGAATCTGAAGCCGCGCAAAATGCGCTTCGGCACTTCCGAAGGAATGGTGTTGGCGGCGGGTGATACGGACGGAGTTTATTTGCTGACGGTCGATGAAGGGGCCCAGCCGGGCCAGAAAATCAAATGACCCCTGCGGCGCAGGTCGTCTGGATTTCACCCCAGCACTGCATCGGTTGCACCTTATGTATCGACGCCTGTCCGTTCGACGCCATCGCCGGCGCCGAGCGCCATCTGCATGCTGTCTTGCCGGATTTATGCACGGCCTGCGCCCTGTGTCTGCCGGTCTGCCCGGTCGACTGTATCGAATGGCGTCCCGACTCGGACCATGCACCCCGCGATCACGCCTATCGGGTACAAGCTCGTGATCGCGCCCGGCATCGCCAACAGCGTCTGCGCCAAAAAACACAAGCCCACACCCAAGCCCTGCAGGACACCCATCGCCGCTTCTATGACGGCGATTCCCAGTCTCAGCAAGCTGCCATTGCCGCAGCCGTGAAGCGGGCGCGGCAACGCCGAGACCCGCCGGCCCGATGAAGGCCCGCCAGCGTCAGCAATTCTTTGAGCAGTTGCGTGCGGAGCGTCCGCAGCCGACGACCGAACTACGGTATCGCAATCCGTTTGAGCTGTTGATTGCGGTTATTCTGTCGGCCCAATGCACCGATGTCGCCGTCAACAAGGCCACCCGGAAATTGTTCGCCCGGGCCCGAACCCCCGCCTCCATCGCTGCACTGGGCGTGGCCGGCCTCAAACCCTACATCCGTACGATCGGCCTGCACAACACCAAGGCCGCCAACATCATCGCGACCTGCAAGCAATTGCTGTGCGAACATGACGGGAAAGTGCCGGCCGACCGTGCTGCACTACAGGCCTTGCCTGGCGTCGGGCGCAAAACCGCCAATGTCATTCTCAATACGGCTTTCGGCCAGCCGGTGATGGCCGTCGACACGCATATCTTTCGGGTCAGCAACCGCACCGGCCTGGCTGCCGGTCGCACCGTGCGCGCCGTCGAAGAAGCCTTGATGCGTCGTGTGCCGAAAGAGTTTCTTCAGGATTCGCACCACTGGCTGAT
This sequence comes from uncultured candidatus Poriferisulfidus sp., assembly GCA_965221375.1. GTDB lineage: Bacteria > Pseudomonadota > Gammaproteobacteria > Poriferisulfidales > Poriferisulfidaceae > Poriferisulfidus. Next base: position 1,286,959 of record OZ244883.1, read on the forward strand.
TCTGCATGGACGCTACACGTGTACGGCCCGCCAACCCCGATGCGCGGCCTGCTGTGTCGCCGAACTGTGTGAATGGCCGGACAAGAAGTTTTGAGCGTTCGGAACTTGTGTGAGAGGCTCCAGTCTATGGTGCTATAATCCATGAACCCTTACATTCAACCACTACTCACAGGGATTTCTCCATGAATAAAAAAGAACTTTCTCCTATCGCTGTCGCATTGGGCGTCACGGGCATGTTGGCCTGTACCAGCGCAACCGCCGGCGAAAATCCATTCAGTCTGACGGAAATGTCTTCCGCACACATCCAAGTCGCCGGCAGTCACGGAGGCGAGGGCAAGTGCGGTGAAGGCAAATGCGGCGAAGACAAAGCCGAAGGCAGCGACGCCGAGGGAGGCGAAGCTGAAGGCGGCGACGCCGAAGGAGGTGAAGCTGAAGACGGCAGCGCCGAAGAAGGCGGCGCCGAAGAAGGCGAGGCTGAAGACGGCGGCGCCGAAGAAGGTAAATGCGGCGAAGGTAAGTGCGGTGAAGGCAAATGTGGCGAGGGCAAGTGCGGCGAGAAAGAATAAGCTGAATCGCTGATCACTTTGGAAGCCGGCGATGTTGAAGACTTCGACATCGCCGGCTTCATCCCTTTTTACCTTGGTAAGCCCAAAACCTTCGGGGGATGTGGGCGTCTAAAGGCACCATGAATTTGCTCTATTACGTCGGCCAGATCAACCGTTGGCTTCCCGAACAGGTCCGCGCCATTGATTTCCTGGCGCCGTTGCTGTTGCGTCTGTACCTGGCGCCGATTTTTATCCAGGCGGGCGCCAACAAGATTGATTTCTCCACCCTGATGCCCAATGCCGGAGTCGTTCAGTGGTTTGCGCACGGCCTGGATTTCCCGCTTCCGACCCTCATGGCCGCCCTGGCCGGCTGGACGGAACTGCTCGGCGGCGTTTTACTGTTGATTGGCCTGTTCACCCGCTGGGCTTCCATTCCGCTCATGTTCACCATGCTGGTCGCCGCCCTTGCGGTGCACTGGAAGAACGGCTGGCTGGCCATCGCCACTGCCGACGGCTTTTTCGCTACCGCACGCACGCAGGAAGCCATCGAACGGCTGAGCATCGCCAAAGGTCTGCTGCGCGAGCATGAAGACTACAGTTGGCTGACCGAACACGGCAGTTTTGTAATCCTCAACAACGGCATTGAATTCGCCGCCACTTATTTTGTGATGCTTCTGGTCTTGCTGACCGTGGGCGCCGGACGCTATCTCAGCCTCGATTACTGGATCGCCCGGCGATGCAGTCGGTAGCCCCTCCCCTCGACCTGCAGGGCTCGGGCCTGGGCCTGCGACGCGACATCCTGCAGGAATTCATGGACTTCGAGGCAGGCGCCATCGATTTTTTTGAGGTCGCTCCCGAGAACTGGATTCGCCTGGGCGGGCGCCTCAAGACCCGCTTCGACACCCTGGCGGAACGCCATCCAATTACGACCCACGGGTTGTCCCTGTCGCTCGGAGGCCCAGCGCCGCTGGATCGCGACCTGCTGCACGACATTCGCCGGTTCCTCGACCATTACCACGTGCGCCTGTACAGCGAACACCTGAGTTACTGTTCCGACCATGCGCAGCTGTACGACCTGGCGCCCATCCCGTTTACCGAAGAAGCGGTGCAGCACGTCGCGGCGCGCATTCGCGAGACCCAGGATATTCTGGAGCGAAAGATCGCCATCGAAAACGTCTCCTACTACGCGGCTCCCGGGCAGGAGATGTCCGAAATCGATTTTGTGTGCGCCGTCCTGGAAGAAGCCGACTGCCTGATGCTGCTGGACGTCAACAACATCTACGTCAACGCCGTCAACCACCGCTACGATGCACAGGATTACCTGGCGGCCCTGCCGGCCTCGCGCATTGCCTACTGTCATATTGCCGGCCACTTCAACGAAGCCGAAGACCTGATTGTGGACACCCACGGCGCCGATGTGATCGAACCGGTCTGGGACCTGCTGCAGGCGGCCTACCAGCGCTTTGGGCCGCTGCCGACCCTGCTGGAACGGGATTTCAACTTCCCCCCGATCGACCAGTTGCTCGGCGAAGTGCGGCGCATTCGCAATCTCCAGGAACAGAAAGCCGCCGCGGCCTGATGTGATGGCGTCATTGCCGGAATTCCAGCGCATCCAAAAAGCTTTTTGCGCACACCTGCGCGACCCCCGGCAGCAACCCGGGCCCGCCGATATCGAAGATCGGCGCATGGCCATTTATCGCGACCTGTTCTCCAAAAACATCTACAACCTGTTGCGCGGCTCTTTCCCCGTAATTGCCCGCCTTTTGACGGAGGAGGAACTGACCGATCTGGCCTACGATTTTTTTGCGCGTCATGGCTGCCGCACACCCTACTTCCACCGAATCGGTGAAGAATTTGTTGCCTACCTAGCTCAGCCGGAGACCCAAATCCCCGATGCCCACCCCTACCTGCCGGAGCTGGCGCATTACGAATGGACCGACACGGCGGTGCGCCTGTCCGATGCCGAAATGTCCGAAACCGGGGCCACCCTGGAGCGTGACGGTCCGCTACTGGAGTATCCGCTCGCCTGGACACCTCATCTGCAACTGTGCACCTATACCTATCCGGTACATCGTATCAACGAACACTACCAGCCCGAAGCACCGCCGGACACCCCCACTTTTTTACTGGTGTTCCGTGACCCCAAGGATGCGGTCAAGTTCGTGGAACTCAACCCCGCCAGCGCCCGGCTGGTGGCCCTTCTTCTGGATCAATCCTCAATGCCGGCCAGTGCCCATCTGGACCGCCTCGCCGACGACATGGGCCGTGAAAAAGACCCGGCGATACGGGCGGGCGGACAGGAGATTTTGGAGCGCCTGCGCACACGCGGCGCCATATGGGGGGTATGGCGCAACCCTTCCTGAAACATCGCTTTGGTCCTCGCCTTCACTTTCAGCTGACGCTGAAAACCCTCTGTTTCAAACCACTCCTGCACCATCGCCCAAATATCCCGCAGCTGCGTACGGCGACCCAGGCGTTCATAAATATCCAGGAAGAAACTCGGATCGCCCATCGGTTCAGTGGGGCCGATATACGTCGTATAGCAGCGCACAAACAGCTCATACAATTTCCTCTGCAAGTCGTCCGACAAGATATGCGGACGCCCCCGAAACTCCCGTTCCCGCATCGTGCGCGCCTGCGTGTACCAATCTCGGCTCACACCGTAGTACCGCGCCACCATATCGCGAGGGGCGCCCGCGCGCACCAGAAGCACAAACTGGCTGATCTGATAGGCTTGCCTGACCGCCTCGGCAACCAGCCGCTCCAAGGTCGTCGCATCCGCTTTCAACGACGCAAAACGCCAGAAATTCGGAGACATCAGATGCACGGTCGTCGCCGGCAGCACCCGAATGCATTCCGCCTCTTCCAGACCCAGGCCCCATTTGTGGAGTTCTTCGCGTTGATTGTCGTAATAAAGCCCGACGACGTGACTGAAAACGCTCAGCCACAACCCTGCGGTATCAAATTGCTGACTGCAGGCAGAAGCGGACGCCTCGCTTTTCTGCGTCTGGCTAATATATCGGTACAGATTTGGGAAATACAGCCGCCAGACAACCAGGGGAGAAAGGCGTACGCCCAGCAGGTTGCTTTCCAGACCGGACAAGCCGGCAATCAGACGGATCGCCCGGCGCGACAGGCCCAGGTGGCTCAAAACATTCCAGTTGCGAAGCGCGTAATGGCGGGCAATAAAATGGATAAGTGCGTGCTGAGGAGAGCTGGTTATTATTTTCATTATCCGATCTCTTCATCCGAATCCTGCCAGCCCAAAGAGGCTGCGCGACCCGCACGCGGTGTCTCTGTGTGAAGAGATGGGAAGTCAGCAACCGTACCCTCTCGAACCCTTCCGTTGCCTGGGTGGAATTGGTCATCACTCTATTCCCCAAATTGGTATACGGAATGCCCGAAAACACCCCGTGCTTTTACTATAAATCATTCCGGATGGTTGTCAAAAAAGACCGAAAGTAATGAAATTACTTTCAAATTTAAGGGGTTTTAAGACCGATTCGGCCGACTTTCTAAATGCGTTCCGACGTCCACGTCATAATGCGCGCCGTCACGGTCATGCCGAGACTGACCAGCGCCGGCACTTCCGCCGCACCGGCGGTCTTGGCCTCGCGCCGATGCTGCTCTTCTTCCTTGCGCATCTGCAGGACAATCGCGCGACTGCGCTTGTCGGCGAACGGCAAGCGCTGCAGGTGCGATTCCAGATGCTCCCCAACCTGCCGCTCGGTTTCTTCCAAAAAACCCAAACTTTGACGATCGCCCGCAAGTCCGGCCACCATCCCGATGGCCAACGAGCCTGCCGCCCATACCGGTGTCAACACACTGGGTTGGGCATCCAATTCCCGTAGACGCCGTCGGCACCAGCGCAAGTGATCCGCTTCCTCCACCGCCGCCTTGCGCATCTGCTTGCGCACGGCACGGTCGCGCGCCACCAGGGCTTGGCCCACATACAACCCTTGCGCCGCAATTTCCCCCGAATGGTTGACGCGCATCAACGCTCCGGAAAGACTGCGATGCGTCTGCTTAAGCTTCCTGTCCTGCTGATCGTCTCCAGGGCACGGGCGCCCTGGACCGGCCAGCGCACGCAAGTCCGACAACCAGTCCCCGGCAGAACCCAAGGCCCGATCCAAGCTCGTCAGATGCCTCATTTTTTACTTGGGCAGTTGTTGCCGCAATAAGTTTACGGGATGCACCACCGCCGCCGAGAGGCCGGCAGCACGCAGGGCACTGCGCAAATGCAGCGCACACCCGATGTTGGACGTCGCCAGCATCTGCGCACCACTCTCTCTGAACTCGTCCAGAACTTTTTCTGACAGTGCCTGCGCCTGCTCGGGAGCCCGAAACAAGGTGGTGCCGGCGGCCCCGCAACAGGACATGCTGGACGATTCAAGGACCTGCAAATCCGGGATGCGGCGCAACAAATCGGCGGCCGCACGGGTTTCCCGCAAGGCATTGCGAGCCGTACAGGGGTGATACAAAAACACCGTGCCCGCCAGGGGTCGAAAAGTAAATTCTTGCTTTTGAAGAAAAGCCATAATCTCAGAATGCCGGGCAGACCATTCAGCGACCCGCGGATCGTCGCAATAGGACGCATAATCCTGCATCTCGGCGGCACATCCGGTGGCCACGGAGACAATATGTTCCAGCGATGTCGGGGGCGTCTCCAAATTGCGGCGAACGTGCGCATCGGCGCGGGCCGTGCCCCCCTGATGCCGGTCCAAAGCCCCGCAGCACGCGGCATCGTCCAACCAGACCGGCTGAAATCCACCCTGCTCAATGAGCACGGCCGCATCATTCAGCGTCGCCCGATCCACCACATCGGTCACGCACCCGACGAAGATGCCGACTTGTCCCTGACCTTCCTTGGCCAACGACCGTTTGCGCAATACGATCGAATCCGGCAACAAACCGAGCAGTTGCCGCCCGCGTCGGGACCAGCCGCCTGGGATCCAGGATTTTGCTCGACCAACGACCGCCAGCCAAAGCAGCCCACGCACAAGATTTCTTAAGAAAGGAACAACCATTAGCCGCGTCGGCCAGACGGTTCCGGCAAACCAATGTTGCCGGGCATGATCCATCAAGTCCGCAAACGGGACATGCGCCGGGCAAGCAGTCTCACAGGCACGACACATCAGGCAGCCATCGAGATGTGTTTGGACTGCCGCATTGGCCTCCAGTCGTTCACCCGCCAGGGCGGCAATTAATTCCACCCGCCCGCGGGGCGAGTCGCTTTCCTGTCGTCGGATTTGCCACGTCGGACATTGCGGCAGGCATAGCCCGCACTTGACGCAACGGTCGGCAGCCGCACGAACATCAGACGAAGTGGGAAAAGCACTCATAACCGCTCACCATACCAGACGGATGCACCTGCATGCCCGACATGCCGGCCTCTGCATCCGCATGACGTCTTTTTCCATTCCAATCACTTCAAACCAGGACTTCGATAGCAATGTTTTTGAATTTATAGGCGTTTTTAATTTTCTCAACAGTTTGTCCACTTCTTATAACCTGCAAAACCCGCCATTACTCCACATCTTGACTTGACTTGCCGGCCAGACCCGATATATTGTAGGTGTCCGTTTTTTCACCCGGGTTTCCATATCACCTTATTTTCTGCTTATGACGACTGAAATGCCTGCCGGTGTCAGCGATTACGTCACCGGAACCTCTCCTTCGCACCCTCCGCTCTCCCCCACTGACAGCACTGCATCCGGGCAGTACCAGGTCATTCGCCGCAATGGCAAATTGACGCCTTTCGACGAGACCAAAATTCAAGTCGCCATCACCAAAGCTTTTCTGGGTGTCGAAGGCGACTCCGGTGTGAACTCCAGCCGGATTCACACTCTGGCCGAGGACTTGACCCGCCAGACCGTCCATGCAGTGACCCGCAGCCATCCCGGCAAGGGTACTTTTCATATTGAGGACATCCAGGACCACGTTGAATTGGCCCTGATGCGCAACGGCCACCACAAGGTGGCGCGGGCGTATGTCCTATATCGAGAAAAACAATCGCAGCGGCGCGAACAGGAGACCGGTAAACGCAACGGAGAGGCTCATCCGCACGTGCCGCACCTGCAGGCCAAGATGGCGGACGGCACTCTGCAGCCTCTGGACCGCCAACACCTGCACCAATTGGTCGCCACGGCCTGCGAGGGCATCGAGGACGTTGCCCCGGAACCCGTGTTGGAGGAAACCTTCCGCAACCTCTACGACGAGGTGCCGATCGCGGATGTCCACAGTCAGCTGACCATCAGCACCCGCAGCCTGATCGAAAAAGAGCCCAATTACACTTACGTCGCGGCGCGCCTGTTGCTGTACAACCTGCGCCAGGAGGCGCAGAACTTCGTCGGCGGCACCTCGGAGCAGCCCCTTGAGCGAGCCGAGTCGTACGAAGAGTATTTCCCTCACTACATTCGCCGCGGCGCCGAGTTGGGCCTGCTAAGTCCGAATCTCAGTCAGGAATTCGATCTGGAGAAGCTGGCGGCCGCGATTGTGCCTGAGCGCGATCTGCAGTTCACTTATTTGGGCCTGCAGACCCTCTACGACCGGTATTTCATTCACTCCGAAGGCACCCGCTTCGAAATGCCCCAGGCGTTCTTCATGCGGGTCGCCATGGGCCTGGCTATGCCGGAAGTCGATCGCGAATCCTGGGCCATTGAGTTCTACAACCTGCTGTCGTCGTTCGACTTTATGAGCTCCACCCCCACCCTGTTCAATTCCGGCACCCCGCGCCCACAGTTGTCTTCCTGCTACCTGACGACCGTGCCTGACGATTTGGATGGGATTTTCAGCTCCATCAAGGACGACGCCATGTTGTCGAAATATGCCGGCGGTCTCGGCAATGACTGGACCCGGGTGCGCGCCATGGGCTCCTATATCAAGGGCACTAACGGCCGCTCGCAGGGCGTGGTGCCTTTTCTCAAGGTTGCTAATGACACGGCGGTTGCGGTCAACCAGGGCGGCAAGCGCAAAGGCGCGATCTGTGCGTATCTGGAAACCTGGCATCTGGATATCGAGGAATTTTTGGAGTTGCGCAAAAACACCGGTGACGACCGGCGCCGCACCCACGACATGAACACCGCCAACTGGGTGCCCGACCTGTTCATGAAACGGGTCGCCGACGGCGACACCTGGACCCTGTTCAGCCCCGCCGACACCCCGGATCTGCACGATCTGGTCGGCGATGCGTTCGAGAAGCGCTATACCGAATATGAGGCGATGGCGGCCAGCGGCCAAATCAAGAACTTCAAGCAAGTATCGGCGCCGGACTTGTGGCGCAAGATGCTGGGCATGCTGTACGAAACCGGCCACCCCTGGATTACGTTCAAGGATGTCTGCAACCTGCGCTCTCCCCAGCAGCATCGCGGCACGGTGCACTCCTCGAACCTGTGCACCGAAATCACGCTCAATACGTCCGATGATGAAATCGCCGTATGCAATTTGGGCTCATTGAATCTCAGTGCCCACACCAATGAAGAAGGCCTGATGATGGACAAACTCGAGCGCACGGTGCGCACCGCTATGCGCATGCTCGACAATGTCATCGACTTCAATTACTACAGCGTCAACAAGGCGCGCCGCTCCAATCTGCGCCACCGACCGGTGGGCCTGGGGTTGATGGGCTTCCAGGACGCCCTGCACAAACTGCGCGTCTCCTACGCCAGTGAGGAAGCGGTCTCATTCGCCGACCGCTCCATGGAAGCCATCAGTTACTTCGCCATCTCGGCTTCCGCGGAACTGGCTGAGGAACGCGGCGCCTACGACACCTTTGAAGGCTCGCTATGGGCGGAAGGCATCCTGCCGATTGATTCCATGACGCGGGTCCAGAACACGCGGGGCGATTCGCGGTTTTATCAGGTCAATACCGACCGCACTCTGGACTGGGAAGCCTTGCGCAAGAAAGTGCAGCAGGGCATGCGCAACTCCAACACCATGGCCATCGCACCGACCGCGACGATCTCCAACATCACCGGCGTCACCCAAAGTATTGAGCCGACTTACCAGAACCTGTTCGTCAAATCCAATCTGTCGGGCGAATTTACGGTCGTCAATCTGTACCTGATGCGCGATCTTAAGAAGTTGGGTTTGTGGGATGAAGTGATGATCAACGACCTGAAGCACTACCACGGCAGTGTGCAGGATATTCCACGAATCCCCGACGACATCAAAAAGCTGTACATCACGGCCTTTGAGATGGACCCGCGCTGGCTGGTGGAAGCCGCCTCGCGTCGACAGAAATGGATTGACCAGGCGCAGTCGCTCAATCTGTACATGGCGAAACCTTCCGGGCGCGACCTAGACAATTTGTACAAACTGGCTTGGGTGCGCGGCCTCAAAACCACCTATTACCTGCGCTCGCTAGGGGCCACCCACGTCGAAAAAAGCACCGGCGATGAGCGCAGCAACCTCAATGCGGTCACCCTCGATGAGCCCAATCCAAAAGCCAACGGCGCCAGTGCTCCGGCCTGCTCCATGGACGCGGAATGTGAGGCTTGCCAATAAGCGGGATTTCGTGCTAAACTCTTAGTCAAAGCGCTATATATGCGCACCCTGCGGGGCGTACGACACAAGATGTATGGTATGCCTGCGTATCGGCAAAAAAAATTGAGGCGATAACAACAACGGAGAAACTGTACGATCATGACCTCCCCAACGTTTTCTGCATGGGACGACCCGTTCAGCCTGCCGAGCACCCCACCTCCGCCGCCGGCCGCTGTAGAACTGGACATCCCGACACCGCAAACCCCTGCCCCAGCCGCGGTCGAACCGACCGCCATTCCCACCGCGCATCCCGATGAAGGAGCGGGTGCCACGGGCTTGGAAAATATCGACATGGGTGCCGCACGCATCCAGGTGGACGACAAACAAATCATCAATTGCCGGGCCGACCTCAATCAGCTGGTGCCCTTTAAGTACACCTGGGCCTGGGACAAATATCTGGCCGCCTGCAGCAACCATTGGATGCCGCAGGAAATCAACATGACGGCCGACATTGAGCTGTGGAAAAACCCGCACGGCCTGACCGAAGACGAGCGAACCATCGTCAAGCGCAATCTGGGCTTTTTCTCCACCGCCGATTCGCTGGTCGCCAATAACCTGGTGCTGGCCGTCTACCGCCACATCACCAATCCGGAGTGCCGCCAGTACCTACTACGTCAGGCTTTCGAGGAAGCTATCCATACGCATGCCTACCAGTATTGCGTGGAGTCGCTGGGCCTGGATCAGGGCGAAGTTTTCAATATGTATCGGGAACTGCCCTCGGTCGCCCGCAAAGCGGAATGGGCGCTGCCCTTCACCCAAAGCCTGGGCGACCCCAACTTTCAAACCGGCACCTTCGAAAACAACCAGCGCCTGCTCCGGGATCTGGTCGCTTTCTACGTCGTGTTTGAAGGAATCTTCTTCTACGTCGGCTTCTCGCAGATCCTCTCCATGGGTCGGCGCAACAAACTGACGGGTGTTGCCGAACAGTTCCAGTACATCCTGCGCGACGAATCGATGCATATGAATTTCGGCATCGATGTCATCAACCAGATCAAGCTGGAAAACCCGGAGTTGTGGACTTCCGAATTCCAGCAGCAGATGACCGATTTGATTCTGGATGGCGTTGAACTGGAATGCGCCTACGCGCACGACACGATGCCCCGAGGCATTCTGGGGTTGAACGCGCCGATGTTCGAGGAGTATGTGCACTTCATTGCCAATCGTCGACTCACCCAAATCGGCCTGCCGACGCAATTCCCCGGAGCGCAAAATCCGTTCCAATGGATGTCGGAAACCCTGGACCTGAAAAAAGAGAAGAATTTCTTCGAGACTCGCGTCACCGAATACCAGACCGGCGGCGCGCTCGTGTGGGATTGAATCGGCCCTTCCAAGACTTCCTCTAAAGCGCCACTGCCGTGTTTGTTGAACACGCGCACCCCGCGCATTCGGAAGTCACGCTGCGCAATCGGGTGGGTCTGTGGCTGGGCCCCCTGGCCTTTCTCGCCATCCTTTTCTTTACGGATCTTGATCCGAACAACCCGCTGATTACCCGCATGGCGGCGGTGACCGCCTGGATGGCGATTTGGTGGATTTGCGAGTCCATTCCACTGGCCGCCACCGCCTTGATGCCCCTGGCGCTTTTCCCCCTGCTGGGCATCATGCACGGAAGACACGTGGATGTTTCTCGCAAGATTGATTTCAGTGAAGCGAGCCTGCTCGGCGACTTTACGCCCGGCGATCTGAGCATCAGTTTCCACAACGTGGCCAGTCAGTACATGAGCTGGGTCACGTTTCTTCTTCTGGGTGGCTTTTTGATGGCCATCGCAATCAAAAAATGGGGCCTGCATAAACGCATCGCCCTGAATATTCTGTGCTTCGTCGGGAGCCGTTTGCATACGATTGTGCTGGCCTTCATGCTTGCGTGCGGTTTCCTTTCCATGTGGCTGTCCAACACGGCAACGACCGTCATGCTGCTGCCCATCGCCCTGTCGGTGATTTTGCTCTTCGAGGAATCGCACAGCCGCGACGGGAAGACGCTGACCTCACGCGACCACAACTTTTCTCTGGCATTACTGTTGGGATTGGCCTACGCGGCCAGCATCGGCGGGATGGCCACTCTCACCGGCACCCCACCCAATGCCATTCTTGCCGCCCAGTTTGAGCAACTGTTTCCGGACGGTCCGGGTATTTCCTTCGCTTCCTGGTCGATGATGGCAATGCCGTTCTCTCTCGCTTTTCTGGCTCTGGCATGGTGGCTGCTGACCCATGTCATCTTCCCCTTGCCGGCCAGCGGCCCTTTCGACGGCGGCCATCTACTCCGGCAACAGTTGCAGGGCCTCGGACCCGTCCGTTCGGAAGAAAAACGCCTTGCGGTGGTGTTTGTGGCCGTCGTGTTGTTGTGGTTTACGCGCAAGGAACATTTACTGGGACCCGAATTCGGCCTTTACGGCTGGAGCCACTACCTAGATCTGTTGCTGGGCTATTTCTCCATCCAGGGCGTAGGCTCCCTGATTGACGACAGCACCGTCGCCATCGCCATGGCTTTGGCTTTATTCACCATCACCGCCAAAAGCACCGGCGGGCGATTATTGGATCACAAGGACCTGCAGCAGGTGCCTTGGGATATTTTGATTTTGTTCGGCGGTGGTTTGGCGCTGGCCAAGGGGTTTTCGGTATCCGGTTTCTCCGGCTGGATTGCCCAGGAATTTGAGGTCCTGCTCGGCGGTGGTCACGCCAGCGTCATTGTCGTCGGAGCGGTCGCCTTCGTAACCAGTTTGACGGAACTGGCCTCCAATACCGCAACAGTGGCCACCACCATCCCGATCATGGCCAGCCTTGCCCAAGGCATTGAGGTCAACCCCTTGCTTTTGATGATTCCCACCGCCATGGCCGCTTCCTGCGCTTTCATGCTGCCGGTGGCCACACCCCCGAACGCCGTGGTTTATGGCACCAAACGGATTCCTATCATTAAAATGATTATCGCCGGCATCTGGCTGGACCTGGTGTCACTCATCTTCCTGACACTTGCGGTCATCACTTTGGGAGATGTGGTTTTTGGCGTGCTTGGAGATTTCCCCGTATGGGCACAACGTTGAGACTTCGATGACAGACTGGGCTGATCGTATTGCAGTGGTGACGGGCGCCGGCGGCGCCTTGGGGCAAACGGTGGTGCAACATTTCCAGAACCTGGGCGCGACGGTCGTTGCCATTGACTGCAGCCGTGAGCATCTTGAAGCCTTGGATGTCGATGCTTATGCTTGCGACCTGACGGATGAAGAGGAAGTCCGCGATACTTTCGAACGTATTCATACTTCCTACAAACGCATCGACATTCTCGCCAACATCGCAGGAGGCTTTGCGATGGGCAAGCGCGTGGAAGAGACGACTCCGCAAGACTGGATGGAGATGCTCAACATTAATGCCGTCACCGCCTGGCGGGCCTGCGCTTGCGTCATTCCGATTATGCGGGCCGCCGGCTTCGGCCGAATCGTCAATGTCGGCGCCCGCGCCGTGCGCAAACCCGCAGCCAAAATGGCTCCTTACTGCGTCTCCAAAGCCGCGGTCATCACTCTTACGGAAGTTTTAGCTTTAGAGTGCGCCGAGGACGGCATCACCGTCAACTGCATCTTGCCGGGTACTATTGACACCCCACGCAATCGTGCCGATATGCCCAAGGCAGATCATTCCAAGTGGGTGCCGACCCAAGACCTCGCAACCGCCATTGCGCACTTGGCGGATCCCTCCAATAATTCGGTCAATGGGGCGGTCGTGCCCGTATACGGGCGTAGCTGAAACCGGCTAAACGCCTCTTACTTAGGGGCGGGTCGTCACCCGCTCCACCTGATAACCGCCAAATAAGGGTTGCTGCAGCAGCGCCAACACCCCGTTTTTGCCATACAGATGCAGGGCCCCAACCGCGACGAAGGCGTTGCCTTCCCCAAACGGCCCCTGCATGTAATGCGCCATCACCACGCTTCGGTCATCAATGGCGTGTTTGACGTATGCTTTGCGATGTGCCCGCTTGGCCGGATCCTTGTCGATGAAATCCGTCGACAAGTCCATCATGCGCTGAAGGTCTTCCTTCTCATAGGCCTGCACAATCTGCTCCATCGTGTTTCGCAGGTCCGGGTACGCCGCCAATTTGTCCTTCAAAAGCGATACCTGTGAATCCATGGGCATCGCGTAAAACGCGGCCAGCAACTCCTCGGGGCTTTCAATCTGGTACAACTCCTTGCCCTGCAGCACCGCAAGGTCCAGCAGCTTCTGATCGATAATGGGTCCCTGGTGCTCTGATTTGATGGAAATACTGTGGATCGCCGCCCAAGGCTTGATCCGTCGCGCATACTGATCGTCCGCCTGGTTGAGTTTCAGAATTTTGTAGACCTTGTCCGCCACTTCCTTGCCGGCCACTTCCTCCAGGGTTTTGCCATCTTCCAGCATCATGCGCCGGCGGATGTTCTGGTAGCCATGGTAGGGATTCCACATCTCGCTGCCGGGAAATGCCTCAATTGCATAACCGGATGATTGGGTGAACGCACGCATGACCGACTCTGGAGTGCGGGTGACGCGCTCATCGTTGCTGTGAATCGTGCCGAGAATATGGCCCACAACCTGTCCGTCACGACTGACTTGCCAAAACACTCCCTCGGAATACGGCGCCGGCTTGTGCACCGCATAGATCGTCCCGGCCAACAGGACCAACAACAAGGCAAATACAGCGTGAGGGGTGTAACGGTTCAACATCGTCCAAATATCCTGACTAGAAGGCGGCAAGTCTAGCACACCTGAAGCGACTTTTCACAGCAGGCTGGCTTGCCCGGATTTGTCTTCTCCGGACTGCACCACAAGATTCGACACCGTCACCCCCAACAAGCGTACCGCACGCCCCTGGGGCACGGCACGATGCAGCAATTCTTCCAAAACTTCCGTCATCTGCCGATAGGAAATGAGCGGCTGCGGAAATGAGTAACTGCGGGTCACTTGCGTAAAGTCGCTGAACTTGGCTTTGACGGTCACGGTACGACCGGACATTTGGCGCTCATGCAAATCAACTGCAACTTCGCGCGCTCGCAGCTTCAACGCCTCAAGCATCGTCTCCATATTTCTGAGGTCTTCCAGGAATGTCGTCTCCGAACCGACCGACTTGCGCGGTCGTTCCGCAATCACTTCTCGAGTATCCATGCCCATCGCGGCCTGGTGATAGTACTCGGCATGCTTGCCGAAGACAGGCCGCAATTTTTCCAGCGGCCACTGGCGTAAATCCGCGCCCGTACGAATCCCCAGTCGATGCATCTTGCGTTCGGTGGCGGGTCCGATACCGAAAAATCTACCAATCGGCAACTCCGCAATTAATTGGGGAGCATCTTTCGGACGGATTACCGTCAAGCCGTCCGGCTTGTTCATGTCGGATGCGATTTTGGCCAGGAATTTGTTGTAGGAGACGCCCGCCGACGCCGTCAAACGGGTCTGCTTCACAATGCGTCGCTTGATATCGCGGGCAATATCCGTCGCAACCCCGCCAAACAGACGGCAACCGGTCACATCCAAAAACGCCTCATCGAGCGATAGAGGCTCCATCTTGCTCGTGTAATACAGAAAAATCTCCCGGATCTCCGCCGAGACTTGCCGATACAACTCAAAGCGCGGCTGCATGAACACCGCGTGCGGACACAGCTTTTGCGCGCGCCCGCTGGGCATGGCCGAATGAATCCCGTATTCTCGCGCCTCGTAACTGCACGTGGCCACCGTCCCTCGCCGTTCGGGATGGCCTCCAATAATTAACGGTTTGCCCTGCAAATCAGGATTTTCGCGCACTTCAACTGCCGCATAGAATGCATCCATATCGACATGAATAATGCGCCGGCTCAACAGGTCCGGGGCAATCGCGGCACTGGCAGCTGTGCGCTTCACTCCGATACACCGGGAAAACGCGCACGTAGCGCCTCCCGATCAAACCACCATGTCGGCACAATCACTTCCAACATCCGCGCCATGCGCTCCAGCAGCACGTCCACATCATCCAGCTCGTGCATCTGCACCCAAATGCCAATCGCTTCGTCATCGGTAATTCCCCGATGATGCTCGGCGACTTCAGCCACCAGCTGTTTTGCCATGAATACCAACCGATCGCGCTCGGACTCGGCCGTGCGCTGTTCCATCAGAAAATATCCGAGCATGGCGGCGACCGCCGCACCATCCGCCTGGGGCGGCATCTCTTCCACCAAATCTCGCAACAGTTGCAGACTCAATTCCGGATCAATCGGACAAGCGATTGCCAACCACACGCCGTGTCCGAGTGCCGGCACGGCCTCCTCCTGTTCACTCAAATACATGATGTGGCAAGCTTCGGCCGCAATCGCCCATTGGTCGCAGGCTAACGCACTCTCCAGCACCGTCCGGCCCATGGCGCACGCCGCGGAGGCTTCGCCCACATCGAGTAGCACCCGACTCAATTCCAGCTGCACTCCTAGACGTTCGGCATCCGGTAAATCCAGACGCTTGAGTTGCGCCTCCAGCCGCAATCGGTGTTGCTGAAGTACGGAAAGGCCTTCGGTGGCAGCCCCGGCGCCGTTGAGCCGGGGAGGTGCGGACGGAGGCTTGGGGGTGTTCATGGACGCTATTGTATTTTGTTCGCCGGTGGATTAAAAAAAAGCGCCCCCATAAATGGGGGCGCCTTACTCCGCAAGTAACGGAGGCGTGGATCAGGCGTAGCCTGCCACCTTATTGATTCTCCGAGAGATCTCCAGCTCACCTTCCGAGGCTTCGCCGTCATCCCACTTCTGAAGTTCCTTCTTCATGAAGCTATGGAATGCCGGTGGCACCAAAGCGAGGGCAAACAAGGTGAAGTAGCCCATGCCCGTATTGGGTGCGCCCACTTCATCCAATTCCCAGAAATGGGTTTCCCCACGGTCATGGTGATCTGCCTGACGGCCGATTTCGATGAAGAACCAGCTGGTGAACGCCGTGCTGTTGTCCCAGCTGTGGCGATAATCAATCGGCTGGTCCGGCTCCCGAATCAGGCCATAGTGCTCCATGTAGTTGAGCGCTTCCAACTCGAAGTTGGAGATCATCCAGATCAGCAGCATCGCGCAGATGCCCAGCCAGCCGCCGGCCAACCAGAACAGGAAGATCGTCGGCAGACTCATGGCATAACCGCGAATCCACCGGTTCTGCCAGGACAGGAAGGGTACGCCCAGTCGCTCCAGGCGGTGCTTCTCCATCGTGTACAGGAACTTGCTCTGACCGAAATAGGATTTCGGCAGATGCGCGTAGATGCTACGGCCTCGGGGCGACGTGGCCGGATCGTCTTCGCAACCCAGTTCCAGATGATGGTTGTATACATGGGCATAGCAGAAATGCGACGATCCCGACAGCGCCATCATCCAACGAGCAATCAAAAAGCTGAAGCCTTTGGTATGCGCCAACTCATGCCCGTAAATAATGCCGATGCCAGCGAAGATGCCGGTCGAAATAACCGCGCCCACCAACTGCGTACCGGTAATGCCGTCATGATAGGTCAGGCCCAGGAACGTGCCCATGCCTCCGACTTCCACACCGGTCACATATTGATAAATACGCCACGCAATCGCCAACTGCAGGAGCACAAATACTCCCAACATGCTGTACATGACGCCGTTTTGAAGGGCCGCGATGCCATAGGTGTTGCCGTCTTCGTCAAAGCCGGCACCCATCGTACGATCCGGCGTGATGGTATCCACCAGAATACCGACGCCCATCAGTGCGACACCTACCCAGACCCACGGACCGCCCGCAACCACTCCGAACAGCGATGATAAAATCAACAGCGGCGCGAGGAAGTAGCGGACATTAATGAAGAACTTTTTCATTTAGTCTCTCCTGATTTCAAGTTCTGCGATTGCCTCAATAGCAATCTTTGATAGCTAATCTATCACATCCACCCCACCGCGCAAATCTTATATATACATATATCCATGACAATAAGATGACAAATGTAGCATTATTCCTTATATAGCTATATAATTACTGTACAAAAACCTTGACAAAGGGTATATGTTTTTATGGCCTCCACTTCACTGCATCCCATCCAAATCGCCGCGCGCCGCGCCGGCTTGAATATCGACCTAGTGCGGGCCTGGGAACGCCGCTATCAGGCCGTTGAACCGCAACGTACCAAAAACGGACATCGGCTTTATCGCGATGAGGATATCGAGCGACTGCGACTTTTGGGGCACGCCACCCGTGCCGGTCGACGCATCAGCGATGTCGCCCAATTATCGACCGCCGAATTGTCCATCATGGTGGAGGAGGACGAACAGGCCCAGGTCCTGACCGCATCCGGCGATGCCACCCGTCCACGCACCGAAGCGGTGATGGAATATTTTGACCAGTGTGTGGAGGCCGTAGACCGGCTGCATCCCCAACAACTGTTCCACACCCTCTATCAGGCAGAGACGCAACTGGCCGAACCGTTTATGCAGGAAGACCTGATCGCCCCACTGGTGCAGCATATCCAGGACGAATGTCGCCAAGGGACCATGCGGTTAGCGCAAAAACGTCTGGCGGAAGGGGTCATCCGCGGACACCTGCTGCGTTATGCAGGGCAGTTCAGCGCTCATTCCGAACCGGATTTGCGGGTTATTGTGGCCAGCGGGATTCCGCATGAGGATGAATTGCCACTGCTGCGTCTGGCCGTGGCAACCCGCGCATACGGCTGGAATCCCGTTTACCTCGGCCATGGCCTCTCTGCGGACGAAATCGCTTTCGCCGCCGAGCGAACCCGGGCTTTATGCACCGCTATTGAACCCAATGCGGACGAAGATATTCTGTTACCCAATGAGTTGCGCAAGTTGCGTCGCGCCAGTCCTGAAAACCACCCAATCCTGCTCCATACCTCCAACCCAGCTCCTTTCGAGGCCGTGATTGAGGATACGCGGATTATTCCCGTCCAAACTTTTGGAGAGCTGCGACTTGCTTTGGGCCGTATGCGCCTGGATGCGCAACTGGATGCCGCCTGACCTTGTCAAAGTATCGATATAAGCCGAGTCAATAAATACGCTAGAATGCGGCAATCCGACTGCCGGGCCTCCCTCAATCCGGCACCTAGATCAAGATGAACACTCCGGACCATTTTTCTTACGAAGACTTGCTGCGCTGCGCGCACGGCGAGATGTTCGGCGAAGGCAACGCGCAATTGCCCAGCCCGCAGATGCTGATGCTGGACCGCATCACCCGCATCAGCGAAACGGGTGGTGCGTACGGCAAGGGCGAAATCCAAGCGGAACTCGACATCCGTCCCGACCTGTGGTTCTTTCAATGCCATTTCCCGGGCGATCCGGTCATGCCGGGCTGCCTGGGACTGGATGCCTTGTGGCAGATTACCGGCTTCTTCCTGGGCTGGCGCGGCTATCCAGGCCGCGGGCGCGCCCTGGGCGTCGGGCGGGTCAAGTTCTCGGGCCAAGTCACTCCGGCCAACAAACTGGTGACTTACCGTATCGACATCAAGCGCCTGATTACCCGCTCCCTGATTATCGGCATCGCGGACGGGCGGGTGCAGGTGGACAATCGGGACATCTATACCGCCCAGGACTTGCGCGTCGGCTTGTTCACGGAAATGGAGCAGTTTTAATGTCTCCTCCGCAGCTCCAAACGACTGCCTATCAGTTTCTGGACATGGCTCCGAATGAAGCCTTGCGCCGGAATCTGGCCAACACTTGTGCTTCCTTACAACTGACCGGCACCATCACGTTGGCACCGGAAGGCATCAACCTCAGCCTCTCCGGCTCGCAAGCCGCCATTGCCGCCGCGGAACAAAAATTGCTGGAAGAAAGCCCTTTTAAAGAACTGCGCTTTCGACATAGCCGCGCTTCACAGCCGCCGTTTTCCAAATTGGTTGTGCGTATGCGACCTTCCCTGCTCCCTGTGTCCATGGAACAGCCCGTCGCTCAGCGCCGTCCCGCAGCCCATCTTTCCCCCCAACAACTGTGCCAATGGCTGGATGAGGAACGCCCCCTTCGCCTGCTGGATGTGCGCAACGTCTATGAAACTCATTTGGGTCGGTTTGATCAGGCCGTCACCTTGCCGCTACGGCAATTCCGTGACTTTCAAGAACTCTCCGAACGTCTGACGCCCGACGAGTTGCCGTTGGTCACCTACTGCACCGGCGGTATCCGTTGCGAACTGGCCAGCGACTGGTTGCAAAGCCAGGGCCATCCCCATGTGTGGCAGTTGTCCGGCGGTATTCTGAATTATTTTGAACAGTGCGGCAGCCGCCATTGGCAGGGAGAATGCTTCGTTTTCGACAACCGTCTGGCGGTCGATCCCCAAATGCGCGCCACTTACCCAAAACTATGCCGCACCTGCCAAAAACCGATCGCTCAAATGCGCCAGGAACGCTGCGTCTACTGCGAAACTTCGTCCCTTGGAACTGACTGACATCTGCTGCAATCTGACGCACGAGTCATTTGACGCAGATCGCGAAAGTGTCCTACAACGTGCCCGCGACGCCGGCGTCACACGTTTCCTGATTGCAGGCGCCAGCCTCGCAGAAAGCCAGGCTTGTGTAGAGCTGGCAGGTGAGCACAGTGATTGCTGGGCAGCCGTGGGCGTCCACCCCCATCAGGCCCGGGAATGGCAACCGGACAGTGCCGACATCCTGCGCCGGCTCAGCGCTGCCCCCCGTGTGGTTGCGATTGGAGAATGCGGCCTGGACTACTACCGGGATCTGTCGCCACGCTCAGCGCAACAACTTGCTTTTCAAGCACAGCTGGAACTGGCCGGCACTTTGGAATTGCCGGCACTGCTCCACAACCGGGATGCGGATGAAGATTTTTTGAGTATTTTCGATGCTGCGTCCCCGCGCCCGCCTCGCGTCGTTCTGCATTGCTTCACCGGAGGATCTTCGCTGCTGCAGGCATGCCTGCAGCGAGGCATGTACATCGGTGTGACCGGTTGGCTGTGTGACGAGCGCCGAGGTCAGGCTTTGCGCGAAGCTGTCACCGAAGTGCCCAGGGATCGACTGCTGCTGGAGACGGATGCCCCCTACCTGTTGCCGCGAACCTTGCGCCCGCGACCCAAAACCCGCCGCAACGAGCCTATGTGGCTGCCCCATATTGCGGAACAAGCCGCTGCTTTGCTGGATATTCCTGTTGATGAGTTGGCGGCGCAGACGCAGAGCGCCGCTCAAGAGTTTTTTGCGTTCCCTTCGAACAACTGATAGTGAAGCGGGATTTTTCTGCCCGGATCAGCGTCTCTCTTTTAATTAAGAGTGCTGGGTTTGGTGTCGATTCGGGTTAATTCCGCAAATCGACCTCCACGCCGATGTAATTACCTATCTCTTCTTCCTGGCGCTGTCCCAGTGACAACTCCAACGACAATCTCTCCGTCTCCGGCAAAATGTAACGCAACCCCAGTTTCGCCTCACTCCATTCGCCCGACGTCATCGCCGCCTCCGCAAACGGCGTCAATACGCCTCGACCGGCCCAGCCAAAGCCCCAACTCACCGAGGCCGACAGCGACAGCTCGTGCGACTGATTCGTCTCCACCAGCGACTCCAGCTTCTCTTCGCCCCACAGCACCGACGAATCACTCGCCTCCTGGCCCAGGCCCGAGCGCACCTGCCACGACCAACCGCGATGATCCGCCGCCGGCAACACCGCCGCCATCAGACTCACGCCCCATTCCTCATAATCATTCTCACTGTGCGCCGCCACCCAGTGGCCCTCGATATCCAGTTGCAATCGGGAGGCCGGCTGCACCAGACTCAACCCGCCACGTAACTCCAAACCGACGCCTTCCGCGCCATCGCCGCCATCGTAGCGGCCGTAGATCGCCCCAAACGGAGTGACCCCGTCTCCCCAGTTCCCCTGCGCTTCAATCCCTCCACGTGCCTGCCATGACTCCAGGCGCAGATCACTAATCGCCGACTCCTCCACCGTCGCATCCGTCTCCAGACGCGCATAGCCGACATCCCCCACCAGCGCCAGCGCCATCCCCGACATCGGATTCAACAACTCGCGCCCGCCCACGGTGACCATCCAGTAATCCACATCACTCTCAATCGTCTTGTCGTCGGTGATATCCGAAGTCAACTCCACATCGCCGCGGCCCACGCCCAGCATCGCCCACACCACACATCCCGGAGATGTCTCCCAACGCGCATACGGATGAACCGTGGTCAACTTCATCTCCAGCTCGCCCTTTCTCAATGCCTCTCCGGTCGGGTTCAGACTGTAGTCGGCCTCCATATCCGCATATGACAGCGCTACGCCGCCCATCACATCGTCGCCAAAGCGACGGTCGAGACCCAGCCAGGCCGTCTGCAGATCGATCTCATGCTCGGAATCGCTGCGGCCTTCGCCCTCTACATCAATATAACTGCCCCGTCCCCACAGCGTCCAGTCGGGCCCCTGGGCCGACTCCCCGTCCAATGCCAGCGTGAAGTGACTGTCGCCCAACGCCTCCGACATCCCTGCCGAACGGCCCTGACTCTCCGAATCCGTCTCCAGGGCGCGCAACGCACTGGAGAAGTCCATCTCCAGACCAGTCTTCGGTTCGGCCTCAAACCGCTGGCGCAACACATCCCGGGCACTTCTCAACAGCCCCAGCGACGCATTGGCCAACACCTCTTCCACCACTTTTTTCTCCCAAGTCAGTTCCTCACCCGACCCATCATCGTCGGTCACCGTCACCGGCAGGGCGCCGTCCTCGAGGTCGCCATAGCCGCCGCCCGAGGGGTCGGCGGTCAGTGTGGCGCTGTCGTTCGTTGCATCGTCGTCCTCGATCGTGCTGACCGTTCCGGTCTGCGCTACATTCCAGTTCGTGGTCGTGAAGGTCAGACTGGCCGGATTGATAGTCACCTCGTCATGGTCCGACGAGACCGCCACCGTCACCGTCCCCATCGGCGCCACTGCCAGCGCCACCGTGAAGGTCTTCGACTCACCCTCCGGGATTGTCAGACTCGCCGGCTCCACTGTCAGCTCCGCACCCGACACATCGTCGTCGGTCACCGTCACCGGCAGGGTGCCGTCCGCAACGTCGCCATAGCCGCCGCCCGAGGGGTCGGCGGTCAGCGTGGCACTGTCTTTCACCGTATCGTCGTCTTCGACCGCGCTGACTGTCCCGGTCTGCGCCACATTCCAGTCTGAGGTCGTGAAGGTCAAACTGACCGGATCGACGGTCACCTCGTCATGGTCCGAAGAGATCGCCACCGTCACCATTCCAGTCGGCACCGCCGCCAGTACCACCGTGAAGGTCCCCGACTCACCTTCCGCAATCGTCAGACTCTCCGGCACCAACGTCAACCCCGCGCCCGATGCATCGTCGTCGGTCACCGTCACCGGCAAGGTGCCGTCGGCAAGGTCGTCATAGCCACCGCCCGAGGGATCGGCGGTCAGTGTGGCGCTGTCGTTCGTCGTATCGTCATCCTCGGCCGCGCTCACCGTCCCGGTCTGCGCCACATTCCAGTCTGAGGTCGTGAAGGTCAGGCTGGCCGGGTCGACAGTCACCTCGTCATGATTCGACGAGACCGCCACCGTCACCGTCCCGGTCGGCTCCGCCGCCAGTACCACCGTGAAGGTCCCCGACTCGCCCTCCGCGATTGTCAGACTCTCCGGCGCCAGCGTCAGCCCTGCGCCTGCCGCATCGTCGTCGGTCACCGTCACCGGCAGGGTGCCATCCGCAACGTCACCGTAGCCGCCGCCCGAGGGATCAGCGGTCAGCGTGGCGCTCTCATCCGTCCCATCGTCATCCTCGGCCGCGCTGACCGTTCCGGTCTGCGCTACATTCCAGTTGGAGGTCGTGAAGGTCAGGCTGACCGGGCTTACCGCTACCTCGTCATGGTCGGAAGAGACCGCCACCGTCACCGTCCCGGTCGGCGTCGCCGCCAGCACCACCGTGAAGGTCCCCGACTCGCCCTCTGCGATTGTCAGGCTCTCCGGCGCTATCGTCAGCCCCGCGCCTGCCGCATCGTCGTCGGTCACCGTCACCGGCAGGGTGCCATCCGCGAGATCGTCATAGCCGCCGCCCGAGGGATCGGCGGTCAGTGTGGCGCTGTCGTTCGCCGCATCCTCGTCCTCGGCCGCGCTGACCGTCCCGGTCTGCGCCACATTCCAGTTGGAGGTCGTGAAGGTCAGACTGGCGGGGTTGACGCTCACCTCGTCATGGTCCGATGAGACCGCTACCGTCACCGTCCCCGTCGGCGCCGCCGCCAGCACCGCCGTGAAGGTCCCCGACTCCCCTTCCGTAATCGTCAGACTCGTCGGCGCCAGTATCAGCCCCGCACCTGCCGCATCGTCGTCGGTCACCGTCACCGGCAGGGTGCTGTTCGCAAGATCGTCATAGCCGCCGCCCGAAGGATCGGCGGTCAGCATGGCGCTGTCGTTCGCCGCATCGTCGTCCTCGGCCGCATTCGTTGTCACCGTCTGCGCCGTCGACCAGTTCGAGGTCGTGAAGGTCAGACTGGCGGGGTTGACGGTCACCTCGTCATGATCCGACGAGACCGCCACCGTCACCGTCCCCGTCGGCACCGCCGCCAGCACCACCGTGAAGGTCCCCGACTCGCCCTCCGCAATTGTCAGACTCTCCGGCGCCAGTGTCAGTCCCGCACCCGCTGCATCGTCGTCGGTCACCGTCACCGGCAGGGTGCCGTCCGCCAGGTCACCATAGCCGCCACCCGAGGGATCGGCGGTCAGTATGGCGCTGTCGTTCACCGCATCATCGTCCTCGGCCGCACTGACCGTCCCGGTCTGCGCCACATCCCAGTTCGAGGTCGTAAAGGTCAGGCTTGTGGGGTTGACGGTCACCTCGCCATGATTCGACGAGATCGCCACCGTCACCGTCCCGGTCGGCACCGCCGCCAGCACCACCGTGAAAGTCCCCGACTCGCCTTCCGCAATCGTCAGACTCTCCGGCGCCAGCGTCAGCCCCGCGCCCGCCGCATCGTCGTCGGTCACCGTCACCGGCAGGGTGCCGTCCGCAAGATCGTCATAACCGCCGCCCGAGGGGTCCGCGGTCAGCATGGCGCTCTCGTTCAGCGCGTCGTCGTCCTCGACCGCACTCACCACCCCAGTCTGCGCCACGCTCCAGTTCGAGGTCGTGAAGGTCAGGCTGGTCGGATTGACGATTACTTCGCCATGATCCGATGAGACCGCCACCGTCACCGTCCCGGTCGGCACCGCCGCCAGCACCACCGTGAAGGTCCCCGAGTCGCCCTCCGCGATTGTCAGACTCGCCGGCGCCAGTGTCAGTCCCGCGCCTGCCGCATCGTCGTCGGTCACCATCACCGGCAAGGTGCCGTCCGCAAGATCGTCATAGCCGCCACCCGAGGGATCGGCGGTCAGCATGGCGCTGTCGTTCACCGCATCGTCGTCCTCGGCCGCATTCGTTGTCACCGTCTGCGCCGTCGACCAGTTCGAGGTCGTGAAGGTCAGACTGGTGGAGCTTACCGTCACCTCGTCATGGTCGGAAGAGATCGCCACCGTCACCGTCCCGGTCGGAACCGCCGCCAGCACCACCGTGAAGGTCCCCGACTCTCCCTCCGCAATCGTCAGACTCTCCGGCGCCAGTGTCAGTCCCGCACCCGCCGCATCGTCGTCGGTCACCGTCACCGGCAGGGTGCCGTCCGCCAGATCGCCATAGCCGCCACCCGAGGGATCGGCGGTCAGTGTGGCGCTGTCGTTCGCCGCATCGTCGTCCTCAGCCGCGCTGACCGTCCCAGTCTGCGCCACGCTCCAGTTCGAGGTCGTAAAGGTCAGGCTGGCGGGGCTGACGGTTACTTCGCCATGATTCGACGAGATCGCCACCGTCACCGTCCCGGTCGGCACCGCCGCCAGCACCACCGTGAAGGTCCCCGACTCCCCTTCCGCGATCGTCAGACTCTCCGGCACCAGCGTCAGCCCTGCGCCCGCCGCATCGTCGTCGGTCACCGTCACCGGCAGAGTGCTGTCCGCAAGGTCGCCGTAGCCGCCGCCCGAGGGATCGGCGGTCAGTGTGGCGCTCTCGTTCGCCGCATCATCGTCCTCGGCCGCACTGACCGTCCCGGTCTGCGCCACGTTCCAGTTCGAGGTCGTAAAGGTCAGGCTGGTGGGGCTGACGGTTACTTCGCCATGATTCGACGAGACCGCCACCGTCACCGTCCCGGTCGGCACCGCCGCCAGCACCACCGTGAAGGTCCCCGACTCGCCCTCCGCGATTGTCAGACTCTCCGGCGCCAGCGTCAGTCCTGCGCCCGCCGCATCGTCGTCGGTCACCGTCACCGGCAAGGTGCCGTCCGCAACGTCACCATAGCCGCCGCCCGAGGGATCGGCAGTCAGCGTGGCACTGTCGTTCGTCGCATCGGCGTCCTCGGCCGCGCTCACCGTCCCGGTCTGCGCCACATTCCAGTTCGAGGTCGTAAAGGTCAGGCTGGCCGGGTTGACGGTCACCTCGTCATGGTCGGAAGACACCGCCACCGTCACCGTTCCCAGCGGCACCGCCGCCAGCACCACCGTGAAGGTCCCCGACTCACCCTCCGCGATTGTCAGGCTCTCCGGCGCCAGTGTCAGTCCCGCGCCCGCCGCATCGTCGTCGGTCACCGTCACCGGCAGGGTGCCGTCCGCCAGGTCGCCATAGCCGCCACCCGAAGGATCGGCGGTCAGTGTGGCGCTGTCGTTCGTCGCATCGGCGTCCTCAGCCGCGCTCACCGTCCCGGTCTGCGCCACATTCCAATTCGAGGTCGTAAAGGTCAGGCTGGCGGGGTTGACGGTCACCTCGTCATGGTCGGAAGACACCGCCACCGTCACCGTTCCCAGCGGCACCGCCGCCAGCACCACCGTGAAGGTCCCCGACTCGCCCTCCGCGATTGTCAGACTCTCCGGCGCCAGCGTCAGTCCCGCGCCCGCCGCATCGTCGTCGGTCACCGTCACCGGCAGGAAGCTGTCCACCAGATCGCCATAGCCGCCGCCCGAGGGATCGGCAGTCAGTGTGGCGCTGTCGTTCGCCGCATCATCGTCCTCGGCCGCACTGACCGTCCCGGTCTGCGCCACATTCCAGTTCGAGGTCGTAAAGGTCAGGCTACCCGGGCTCGCGGTTACCTCGTCATGATCCGACAAGACCGCCACCGTCACCGTCCCGGTCGGAACCGCCGCCAGCACCACCGTGAAGGTCCCCGACTCGCCCTCCGCAATCGTCAGACTCTCCGGCGCCAGCACCAGTCCCGCGCCCGCCGCATCGTCGTCGGTCACCGTCACCGGCAGGGTGCCGTCCGCCAAGTCGCCATAGCCGCCGCCCGAGGGATCCGCGGTCAGCTCAGCGCTCTCGTTCATCGCGTCGTCGTCCTCGGCCGCACTCACCACCCCAGTCTGCGCCACATCCCAGTTGGCGGTCGTGAAGGTCAGGCTGGTCGGATTGACGATTACTTCGCCATGATCCGATGAGACCGCCACCGTCACCGTCCCCAGCGGCACCGCCGCCAGCACCACCGTGAAGGTCCCCGAGTCGCCCTCCGCGATCGTCAAACTCGCCGGCGCCAGTGTCAGCCCTGCGCCCGCCGCATCGTCGTCGGTCACCGTCACCGGCAGGGTGCCGTCCGCCAAGTCGCCATAGCCGCCGCCCGAGGGATCGGCGGTCAGCGTGGCGCTGTCGTTCACCGCATCGTCGTCCTCGGCCGCATTCGTTGTCACCGTCTGCGCCGTCGACCAGTTCGAGGTCGTGAAGGTCAGACTGGCGGGGCTTACCGTCACCTCGTCATGGTTCGACGAAATCGCCACCGTCACCGTTCCTGTCGGCACCGCGGCCAGTGCCACCGTGAAGGTCCCCGACTCGCCCTCCGCAATTGTCAGACTCTCCGGCGCTATTGTCAGTCCCGCACCCGCTGCATCGTCGTCGGTCACCGTCACCGGCAGGGTGCCGTCCGCAAGATCGCCATAGCCGCCACCCGAGGGATCGGCGGTCAGTATGGCGCTGTCGTTCGCCGCATCATTGTCCTCGGCCGCGCTGACCGTCCCGGTCTGTGCCACATTCCAGTTCGAGGTCGTGAAGGTCAGACTGGCGGGGTTGACGGTTACCTCGCCATGATTCGACGAGACCGCCACCGTCACCGTCCCGGTCGGCACCGCCGCCAGTACCACCGTGAAGGTCTCCGACTCGCCCTCCGCAATCGTCAGACTCTCCGGCGTCAGCGTCAGCCCTGCACCCGCTGCATCGTCGTCGGTCACCGTCACCGGCAGGAAGCTGTCCACAAGATCGCCATAGCCGCCGCCCGAGGGGTCCGCGGTCAGTTCGGCACTCTCGTTTGTCGCGTCGTCGTCCTCAGCCGCGCTGACCGTCCCGGTCTGTGCCACACTCCAGTTCGAAGTCGTAAAGGTCAGACTGGCGGAGCTTACCGTCACCTCGTCATGGTCCGAAGAGATCGCCACCGTCACCGTCCCCGTCGGAGCCGCCGCCAGCACCACCGTGAAGGTTCCCGACTCACCCTCCGCGATTGTCAGACTCTCCGGCGCCAGCGTCAGTCCCGCGCCTGCCGCATCGTCGTCGGTCACTGTCACCGGCAGAGTGCCGTCCGCGAGGTCGCCATAGCCGCCGCCCGAAGGGTCGGCGGTCAACGTGGCGCTGTCGTTCACCGCATCGTTGTCCTCGGCCGCGCTGACCGTTCCGGTCTGCGCCGCAGCCCAGTTGGAGGTTGTGAAAGTCAGGCTGCTGGGGTCGACGCTCACCTCGTCATGGTTCGAGGAAATCACCACCGTCACCGTCCCGGTCGGCGCCGCCGTCAGCGCCACCGTGAAGGTCCCCGACTCACCTTCCGCAATCGTCAGGCTCTCCGGCGCCAACGTCAATCCCGCGCCTGCGACATCGTCGTCGGTCACCGTCACCGGCAGAGTGCCGTCGGCAAGG
The DNA here is from genome assembly GCA_965221375.1 of uncultured candidatus Poriferisulfidus sp. GTDB lineage: Bacteria > Pseudomonadota > Gammaproteobacteria > Poriferisulfidales > Poriferisulfidaceae > Poriferisulfidus. The sequence goes on from OZ244883.1 coordinate 1,314,834, forward strand.
TCGCCATAACCGCCGCCCGAGGGGTCAGCACTCAGCGTCGCGTTGTCGTTCGCCGCATCGTCATCCTCAGCTGCACTGACCGTCCCGGTCTGCGCCACACTCCAGTTCGAAGTCGTAAAAGTCAGACTGGCGGGGTTGACGGTTACCTCGTCATGGTTCGACGAGACCGCCACCGTCACCGTCCCGGTCGGAACCGCCGCCAGCGTCACCGTGAAGGTCCCCGACTCGCCCTCCGCGATTGTCAGACTCTCCGGCGCCATCAGCAGCCCTGCGCCCGTCGCATCATCGTCGGTCACCGTCACCGGCAGGGTGCCGTCCACAAGATCGCCATAGCCGCCGCCCGAGGGGTCGGCACTCAGCGTGGCGCTGTCGTTCGCCGCATCGTCATCCTCGGCCGCGCTGGCCGTCCCGGTCTGCGCCACATTCCAGTTCGAAGTTGTGAAGGTCAGGCTCGCGGGATTGACCGCCACCTCGTCATGGTTCGAAGAGACCGCCACCGTCACCGTCCCCGTCGGCAGTGCCGCCAGCGTCACCGTGAAGGTCCCCGACTCCCCCTCCGCAATCGTCAGACTCGCCGGCGCCATCAGCAGTCCCGCGCCCGACACATCGTCGTCGGTCACCGTCACCGGCAGGGTGCCGTCCGCAAGATCGCCATAGCCGCCGCCCGAAGGATCGGCGGTCAGCGTCGCACTGTCGTTCGCCGCATCGTCATCCTCAGCCGCGCTGACCGTTCCGGTCTGCGCCACATTCCAGTCGGAGGTCGTGAAGGTCAGACTGGCAGGGTTGACGCCCACCTCGTCATGGTTCGACGAGACCGCCACCGTCACCGTCCCCGTCGGAGCCACCGCCAGCGCCACCGTGAAGGTCTCCGACTCACCCTCCGCAATCGTCAGACTCGCCGGCGCCATCATCAGCGCCGCGCCCGACACATCGTCATCGGTCACCGTCACCGGCAGGGTGCCGTCGGCAAGGTCGTCATAGCCGCCGCTCGAGGGGTCGGCGGTCAACTCGGCATTGTCGTTCGTCGCATCATCGTCCTCGGCCGTGCTGACCGTCCCGGTCTGTGCCACATTCCAGTCGGAGGTCGTGAAAGTCAGGCTGGCCGGGTCGACAGTCACCTCGCCATGGTTCGAAGACACCGCCACCGTCACCGTCCCGGTCGGAGCCACCGCCAGTACCGCCGTAAAGGGCTCCGACTCACCCTCCGCGATTGTCAGACTCTCCGGCGTTATCGTCAGCCCCGCACCCGACACATCGTCGTCGGTCACCGTCACCGGCATGGTGCTGTCCGCAAGATCGCCATAGCCGCCGCCCGAGGGGTCGGCACTCAGCGTAGCGCTGTCGTTCGCCGCATCGTCATCCTCGGCCGCGCTGACCGTCCCGGTCTGCGCCACATACCAGTTCGAGGTTGTGAAAGTCAGGCTGGCAGGATCGACAACCACCTCGTCATGGTTCGAAGAGACCGCCACCGTCACCGTTCCCGTCGGCACCACCGCCAGCACCGCCGTGAAGGTCCCCGACTCACCCTCCGCAATCGTCAGACTCTCCGGCGCCATCGTCAGCGCCGCGCCCGACACATCGTCGTCGGCCACCGTCACCGTCACTGTCGCGCTTACATCCGCATAACCACCGCCTTGGGCCCCCAACGTCACCGTCACCGTCTCATCCGTCGCATCATCGTCCTCCGCCCCATTCGCCGTCACCGTCTGCACCGTCGACCAGTTCGTGGTTGTATAGGTCAACGTTGCCGGACTCACCGTCGCTGCTCCGGTATCCTGACTCGTCAGCGACACCGTCACCGTCCCGGTCGGAACCGCCGCCAGCGCCACCGTGAAAGTCCCCGACGAGCCTTCCAAGATCGTCAGGTTCTCCGGCTCCGCAACTATCGCCGCATAGCGCCCTTGGGCACCCTCGCCATCATTGGCGACATTGCCGTTGCCGGCGGCGTCCGAGGCAATCCCGGCCGCGACGGCGAGACGATAGTCTGCACTCGGCGTCACCCGCACCGTCCATACCCGTCCGGCTTGCGTGGCCGTAAAGGACGACAGGCTGGCCCCGGTGGGGGCGATATCACCGACCTCGAAACCGCTCACCGTCTCGCTGAATCGCAACGTCGCCGTAAAGGGCGCGCTCGCCGTCGCCGGGACTCCCTCAATGGCAACCGTCGGCGCGGTGTTGTCCAGCAGATAGTCGTTATCGTTCGTTCCGGTGGGCGTCTTGTTTGATAGGACATTGCCTATCGCATCGCTGATATTCTGATCGGAGTCGAAGCCGAGAGTAACGACGCCATCGAAATTCGCCATATTCCCGTCGGCGGCGGTCACATCCCATCGCGTTTGCGACGATCCCGACGCATGCGCCACCGTCAACGTACCAGTGGCGCCCGACAAGGTGAAGTCTCCCGCATTCACATCCCGAACCGGCTCGCTGAACGACACTCTCCATGTCACCGCATCGCTGTTCGTCACGCGAGCGGTCGAGCGACTCTCAACGCTTGTCGGGTCCTGCCGCGTGATTGAAATTACCGTGGGCGGCGTATTATCCAGCAGATAATCGTCGTTGGTTCCGATCACCGCGGTATTGGTCAATGCATGACCCGCCGGATCGGCGATATTCTGGCCCGATTTGAAACCGAGCCAGACCTCCCCATTGAAGTTTCGAAGATTGCCGTCTTTGGCAGTCACGTCATATCGCACCCCCGACGTCCCCTCGACCTCCTTCACCGTGAACGAGCCGGTGGCGCCGCCCAACAAGGTGAAGTCTCCGGCATTGACATTGCGAACCGACTCGGTGAACGTCACTCTCCATGTCAGGGTGTCACTGTTCGTCAGGCGCGGCGTCCGCCACAGGGAACTCTGTCGCACGATCTTGTTCACCCTGGGCGCCGTCCAGTCGAAAATTACCGTTTTCGAAAAGGCGACGCTTTCGTTATCAAGGCGGTCTCCCGCAGCGTTTCTCGGCACCGAGATTGTCACGTTTCCTTCCGCGGCCGCCGTCAACCGCATGCCGAATTTACGATTTGCATCCTCGTCATCATTGAAGAAGGCGATGCTCCCTCCCGACACTTGAACATCGCTCGCCACGAAATTGGTCACGTCCTCATTCCAGTCCATTCGGACATAGGGATTGCGAACAGTCATGTACTCGCCGACATCCCGATAGGTTTCGTCTTCAGCATCCCAATATCGGAATGTTATATATGGATGAATATTGTCTACATCGTACCACTGGGTGTAATAAAAATTCCTGTCGTCTCTGTCAGTCCAATAAAAAGCACCGCTAGTTCGATTCCCAGCCTTGTCCGGAACCCTAAAGCTGGATGGTCTGCGTTCATTCAAAAAGATTGATGCGTAAGAATCCAAATTATTCAGATTGTTGAAATTTACCAGATATTCTCTCTCACTATTCTGATGTTTCGTGACTGATGAGGCAGACGAGCGAATAAAGGTTCCTGATCCCGTCATGTTGGTATTCAGCAAGCCAAAATGCTTGTTTTGAGGCACAACATCTTCGTCGAACCTGACCAAAAACGTTAAACTGTGCCCGGTTGTTGTTTGCCACGTGGGGTCCTGTCTTCTCATATAACGATATAGCGGAGCTCTATTGTCTATTCCGTAAGCTCTCTCGTCACCATGTTGGGGGGACCTAGTCACCAAAACGTGGCCATCTGTGTCCTCCAGATTATGGTCTCTGTCTAAATATATTTTTAATTCACCATTCATGTCTGCAAGATTTCCTCCAGACACTTCGAGTAAATAATTTATGTTATCGCTGGTGGTCACTGAAGTAATATCGGCGCTTGAATTCTGGATATAAAAGTCCGAAGCATCAACATTTCTCATCGGCTCAGTGAACTCGTATCCAAAAGTCAGTGTGTTTGCATTGGTGTGATACTGAGTCGGGTCATGCCGGAAAATTCTTCGGACATAAGGCCTATTTCGAATTGTGTACACCGGCTCATGAACCACAGTACCATGGCGTCTGTTATTTGGCAGACGCTCGCCGTTTGAATTCCTAATGTCATGATTGCTCCTGATGCTCATCGTGACATGGGCGGCAATGCTGCCTATGTTTGTGAGGGTCACATGGAAAACCGACCCCCGCCCGTTGGAGGGGCTGATACTGAGGTTGCACCCGCTGCAGTTATCCAACTGGAAGTCGTTATTCACATCGTCGACCCACTGGTTGAACTGCAGACGCCACGTCACACTGTCCACGTTGTAGACAGGATCGTCCGTGTTCGGGCTGGAGCGCTCCCATCGCTCAATCTCCGGCGGCGCCGCCTGCGCCTGGATGAACGGTGTCGTCAACAGCAGGAACAGCGCCGCGAGGCCATACGGCAATCCCAAACGAGCCGCCCGACGAGGCTTCTCTTTCCCAAAAGCGCGAACCGGATGGTCCGACGCCGGTGTGGTGATTAAAACCTTCATGCGAGAACACCCCCTAAAAAGGCCGTCCCGCAGTGCGAGGATCGATGCGTTTGATGCCGCCGCCCGGCACCGGTATCCAGAGTATCCAAGAGTAATGCAGACGCGTTCACAAACATTCAGTGTTCTATAACAATTATGTCCGCTTGCTCACACAATCGTTTTTACGTGAAAACAGCGCGCCGTATATTTTTGCGCCCCCCCCCCCTGAATTTTGCTCCCTTTGTCGTTGAGACACTCACCACAGCACCCGGCTACGCCACCTGAGGTTAGTACGGAAATCATCTTTTGCGAGAACAAGACAAAAGAGTAGCAGCGTTTGACAACTTTCGAAGTACAAACTTGAGTTCATACCATACCATACTTTGCGGCAAAAACAATAATTCGTATTACTTCGACGGTGGGTTGGAATTTTTTCTGCCCGGACTGGCACAACCAGCCGTTTGGAACGAGTCGTGCGGATTGACCGTGGCTGCCGTATTTGATGCCTGGAGCCATACTCGCCGGGCGCGCTGATCTCCCGGCCTTTCATCAGGAAATTCTCAGCGTCTCTCTTTTAAGAATAATGCGCCTGGCGTCGCTCCGGGTTAATCCCGCAAACTGAACTCCATGCCGATGAAATTGCCCACCTCTTCATCCTTGCGCTGACCCAGCGACAACTCCAACGACCACTTCTCGGTCTCCGGCAGGATGTAACGCAGTCCCAGCTTCGCCTCATCCCATTCACCCGATGTCATCGTTGCTTCCGCAAACGGCGTCAACACACCGCGACCCGTCGCCAAGCCAAAGCCCCAGCCCACCGAGGCCGACAGCGACAATCCGCGCCACTGTTCTGAACCGGCCAACGATTCCAGCTGCTCGTCTCCCCACAGCACCGACGAATCACTCGCCTCCTGCCCCAGGCCCGAACGCACCTTCCACGACCAACCGCGACGATCCGCCGCCGGCAATACCGCCGCCGTCAGGCTCGCGCCCCACTCCTCATAATCACTCTCACTGTGCGCCGCCACCCAGTGGCCCTCGATATCCAACTGCAGTCGTGAGGTTGGTTGCGCCAGACTCAATCCGCCACGCAACTCCAGACCGACGCCTTCCGCGCCATCCCCGCCATCGTAGCGGCCATAGATTGCCCCAAACGGGCTGACTCCGTCGCCCCAGTCCGCCTGCGCTTCAATTCCCGCACGCGCCTGCCACGACTCCACGCTCAGATCACTGATCGCCGACTCCTCCGCCGTCGCATCCGTCTCCAGACGCGCATAACCGACATCCGCCACCAGCGCCAACTCCATCCCTGACATCGGACTCAGCAACTCGCGCCCGCCGAACGCCACCATCCAGTAATCCACATCGCTCTCAATCGTCTTATTCTCGGTGGTAGCCGAAGTCAGCTCCACATCGCCCTGACCGACGCCCAGCATCGCCCACACTGCAGATCCAGGAGACGTCTCCCAACGCGCATACGGGTGAATGCTGGTGATTTCCATCTCCAGTTCGCTCTTGCTCACCGTCTCTCCCGTCGACTTCAGATTGTAGTCGGTCTCCACATCCGCATACGACAGCGCCACGCCGCCCATCACATCGTCGCCAAAGCGACGATCAATGCCCAGCCAGGCTGTCTGCAGCTCGGTTTCATGATCGGAATCGCTGCGGCCTTCATTCTCAATGTCCATATAACTACCCCGTCCCCACATCGTCCAGCCGGATCCCTGACCCGACTCGCCGTCCAACGCCAGCGTGAAGTGGCTGTCGCCCAATGCCTCCGACATCCCTGCCGAACCCGTCGAACCTGTCGAATCCGTCTCCAGGGCGCGCAACGCGCCGGACAAGTCCATCTCCAAACCGGTCTTCGGCTCAGCCTCGAACCGCTGGTGCAACACATCTCGAGCACTCCTCAGCAACCCCAGCGACACATCCGCCAGTACCTCTTCCACCACTTCTTTCTCCTGAGTCGTTTCGTCCGGATCCTTGACCTCCACCGTCACCGTGCCGCGCGCCGTCGCATACTCGCGGGCGCCTGACGCTGCCAGCGAGATCGTCACCGTTTCGTCCGTCCCGTCCGTATCCTCCACTGCGGAGACCGTTACCGTCTGCGCCGTCCTCCAATCACCCGCCGTGAACGTCAGCGTCGCCGGACTCACCGTCGCCGCGTCTGCATCCGCGCTCGTCAGTGATACCGTCACCGATCCCGTCGGTACATGCGGCAACACTACGGTAAATGTTCCGGTGACGCCTTCATTCACCTCCAAACGGTCCCCCACGCTCAACGTCAATTCCGCTGTCTCGTCGTCCGTCACCGCCACCGTCACCATAGCGCTCACATCAGCATAGTCGCCGCCGCTGGCCGCCAGCGTCACCGTCACCGTCTCACTCGCTGCATCGACATCCTGCACCGCGTTCACCGTCACCGTCTGTGCCGTTGCCCAATTACTCGTCGTATACACCAACGACCTCGGAGTAACCGTTGCCGCGGGCGTATCATTACTGGCCACCGACACCGACACCGTTGCCGTCGGCTGCGTCGCCAACGCCACCGTGAAGGTTCCGGCCGCACCGCCTTCCGTCAATGCCAAGTTCATCGCGCTCAATGCCAGTTCGATCGTCTCGTCATCGTCCACCGTCACCGTCACCGCGGCGCTCACTCTCCCATAGTCTCCACCGCTGGCTGACAACCCCACTGTGACCGTCTCATCCGCCGCGTCGTCATCCTCGCCCGCGCTCGCCGTCACCGCCTGCGCCGTGTTCCAGTTCGTGGTCGTGAATGTCAGTGCCGTCGGACTCACCGTCGCCGCGTCCGCATCCCCGCTCCTCAACGATACCGTCACCTCGGTGCTCGGTTGCGTCTCCAACGCCACCGTGAACGTCCCGGTGGAGCCTTCTGCCACTGCCACACTCGTCGCACTCAACGCCAATCCCACTGTATCGTCATCTCTCACCGACACCGTCGTCGTGGCACTTAGATCGGCATAGCCGCCACCGCTGGCTGTCAATGTCACCGTCACCGCCTCGTCCGATGCGTTATCATCTTCCACTGCGCTCGCCGTCACCGTCTGCGCCGTGTTCCAATTGCTCGTCGTATACGTCAGCGCCGCCGGACTCGCTGTCACCGCGCCCACATCGCTGCTGGTCACCGCCACCGTCACTGATGCCGTCGGCTGCGACACCAACACCATCGTGAAGGTCTCGCTCCCTCCTTCGCTCAGCGACACGCTCGTCGCGCTCAACGACAATCCGGTCGTCTCATCATCGTTCACCGATACCGTCGCCGTGGTGCTTATCCCAGCGTAGTCGCCGCCTTCAGCCGCCAGCGTCACCGCCACCGTCTCATCCGTCGCGTCCGTGTCCTCCACCGCGCTCACCGTCACCGTCTGATTCGTCGTCCAGTTCGACATCATGAACGTCAACGCCGCCGGACTCGCCGCCACTGCGCCTTCATCTGCGCTCGTCACCGACACCGTCACCGCCGCACTCGGCTGCGTCGCCAATCTCACCGTGAACGTCCCGACCCTTCCTTCGTCCAACGTCAGCGTCGTCCGATTCAACGTCAACCCTACTGTCTCATCGTCCGTCACCGTCACCGTCACCGTGGCACTCACGTCGGCATAGTCGCCGCCACTGGCCGCCAGCGTCACCGTTACCGTCTCATCCGAAGCGTCGTCATCCCTCTCTGGCGTCACCGTCACCGTCTGCGCCGTGTCCCAATCACTGGTCGTATACACCAACGACCTCGGACTGACCGTCGCCGCGCCCGTGTCGCTGCTGCTCACCGATACCGTCACTGAACCCGTCGGCTGCGTCGCCAACGCCACCGTGAACGTCCCGACCGCGTCGCCTTCCGTCAATTCCACGCTCGTCGCGCTCAACGCCAATCCGATTGTTTCGTCATCCTCCACCGTCACCGTCGCCTCGGCACGCACACTCGCATAGTCGCCACCGCCGGCGGACAATCCCACGGTGACCGTCTCATCCGCCGCATCGTCATCCTCGACCGCGCTCGCCGTTACCGTCTGCGTCGTGTTCCAATTGCCCGTCGTGAACGTCAGCGTCGCCGGACTCATCGTCACCGCGCCCGTATCTGTACTCCTCATTGACACCGTCACCTCGGCGCTCGGCTGTGTCGCCAACGCCACCGTGAACGTCCCGGTCTCCCCTTCCGCCACGGCCACGCTCGTCGCGCTCAACGTCAGTGCCACTGTGTCGTCATCCCTCACCGACACTGTCGCCGTGGCACTTAGATCGGCATAGTCCCCGCCACTCGCCGCCAGTGTCACCGTCACCGCCTCATCCGACGCATCGTCATCCTCCACCGCGCGCGTCGTCACCGTCTGCGCCGTGGCCCAATTGCTCGTCGTATACGTCAGCGCCGCCGGAGTCGCCGCCACTGCGCCTTCATCCGAACTCGTCACCGCCACCGTCACCGATGCCGTCGGCTGCGACGCCAGCACCACCGTGAACGACTCGGTCTCACCGCCTTCCGTCAGCGACACGCGCGTCGCGCTCAACGTCAATCCCGTCGTCTCATCATCGTTCACCGATACCGTCGCCGTCGCACTCACGTCGGCGTAGTCGCCGCCCTCGGCCGCCAGCGTCACCGCCACCGTCTCATCCGCCGCATCGTCATCGGCCACCGCCTCTACTCTCACCGTCTGTGCCGTTGACCAGTTCGATGTCGTATACGTCAGCGCCGCCGGAGTCGCCGTCACCGCGTCTTCATCGCTGCTGGTCACCGACACCGTCACCTCCGCACTCGGCTGCGTCGCCAACGTCACCGCGAAGCTCTCGTATCTCCCTTCGCTGATTACCCGCGTCGTCGGACTCAACGTCAATCCCGCCGCATCGTCATCGTCCACCGACACCGTCGCCGTGGCGCTCACGTCGGCATAGTCGCCGCCGTTGGCCGCTAGCGTCACCGTCACCGTCTCATCCGAAGCATCATCATCCTGCACCGCATTCACCGTCACCGTCTGTGCCGTGCCCCAATCACTGGTCGTAAACGTCAGCGCCGCCGAATTCACCGTCACCGCGCCCGTATCGCTGCTGGCCCCCGTCACCGTCACCGTCGCCGTCGCCGTCGGCTGCGTCGCCAATGCCAACGTGAAGGTCCCGGCAGAGCCTTCCGTCACCGCCACGCTCTGCGCACTTAATGTCAACCCGGGCGTCTCGTCATCCTCCACCGATACCGTCAGCGTGGCGTCCACTCTTCCATAATCGCCACCATCGGCTGACAATCCCACTGTGATCATCTCATCCGCCGCATCGTCATCTTCGACCGCGCTCGCCGTCACCGTCTGCGCCGTGTTCCAGTTGCTCGTCGTATACGTCAGTGCCGCCGGACTCACCGTCACCGCACTCGCATTTCCGCTCCTCAACGACACCGTCACTTCTGCCGTCGGCTGCGTCGCCAACGCCACCGTGAACGCCCCGTCCGTGCCCCCTTCCGTCAGCGACACGTTCGTCGCACTCAACGTCAATCCCTCTGTATCGTCATCGTCTACTGATACCGTCGCCGTCGCCGTCACCGACCCATATTCACGCGCCCCCGACCCCGTCAACGTCACCGACACTCCCTCGTCCGTCGCATCGTCATCGTCCACCGCGCGCGTTGTCACCGTCTGCGCCGTGTTCCAATTGCTCGTCGTAAACGTCAGTGCTGCCGGACTCACCGTCGCCGCGCCTGTGTCGCCACTCGCAATCGCTACCGTCACCGATTCCGTCGGCACATGTGACAGCATCACCGTGAACGTTTCGTCCGCGCCGCCTTCCGTCAATGCCACCGGTGTCCCATCCAGCGCCAATCTCGCCGTCTCGTCATCGTCCACATAGACCGTTATCGTGTCGGTCGCACCCTCATAGTCGCCGCCGCTCGCCGTCATCGTCAGCGTCACCGTCTCATCCGCCGCATCGGCATCGTTCACCGGCCTCATGTCCACCCAGTGAGACTGTATTTCGTCCCAAGTCGTCGTCGTATACGTCAACACCGCCGAGTGCAACGACACCGCCCCCGTGTCCGAACTCGTCACTGTCACCGTCACCGTCGCGGTCGGCTGTGAGGTCAGCACCACCGGGAACAATGCGCCGCTATCACCTTCCTTTAATGTAAAGCCATCCGCATTCTTGGGATCAAAGCCGATTGTCTCGTCATCCTCCACCGACACCGTCGCCGTCGCGCTTATCCCGGCATAGTCGCCGCCGCTCGCCGCCAGCGTCACCGTCACCGTCTCATCCGTCGCATTGGCATCGTTCACGGCCGCCGCCGTCACCGACTGCGCCGTGTTCCAATCACTGGTCGTAAACGTCAGCGTCGCCGGGCTCACCGTCGCCGCCCCGGTATCGTCACTGGTCACCGACACCGACACCGTCGCCGTCGGCTGCGTCGCCAATGCCACCGTGAAGGTCCCGGCAGAGCCTTCCGTCACCGCCACGCTCTGCGCACTTAATGTCAACCCGGGCGTCTCGTCATCCTCCACCGTCACCGTTGCCGTGGCGTTTATTCCGGCATAGTCGCCGCCGCTCGCCGCCAGCGTCACCGTCACGGTCTCATCCGTCGCATCGTCATCGTCCACCGCATTCGCTGTCACCGACTGTGCCGTGTTCCAATCGCTCGTCGTGAACGTCAGCGCTGCCGGGCTTGCCGTCGCCGCCCCCGCATCGCTGCTCGCCACCGATACCGTCACCTCGGCGCTCGGCTGCGTCGCCAACGCTACCGTGAACGCCCCGTCCGTGCCGCCTTCCGTCAACGCCACCGGCGACCCGCTCAACGTCAATCCAACCGTATCGTCGTCCGTCACCGTCACCGTCGCCGTCCTCGTCATCGACTCATATTCACGCGCCCCCGATGCCGTCACCGTCACCGTCACCGTCTCGTCCGACGCATCATCATCGTCCACCGCACTCGCCGTCACCGTCTGCGCCGTATTCCAGTTCGTCGTCGTGAACGTCAGCGCCGCCGGACTCGTCGTCACCGCTTCCGTATCGCTACTCGCGACCGCCATCGTCACGGATTCCGTCGGCACGCGCGTCAACACCATCGTGAATGTCCCGTCCGTGCCGCCTTCCGTCAGTGCCACCGGTGCCCCACTCAACGTCATCTCCGCCGTCTCACTATCAATCACCGTCACCGTCACCGTCCCGTTGACCCCGGCATAGTCGCCACCACTCGCCGTCAACGTCACCAGCACCGTTTCATCCGCCGCATCATCATCGTCCTCTGGGATTACCGACACATTCTGCGATGTGCTCCAGTTCGCCGTCGTAAACGTCAGCGCCGTCGGAGTCAACTCCACTGCCCCCGGGTCCGGATTCGTCACCGTCACCGTCACCGTCGCACTCGGCTGCGATCCCAACGCCACCGGGAATGCCGGGTAGAAGAAATGTTTTTCCCGAGTCTCCACATCTATCCAACTCAACACCAACCCGATCGTATCGTCGTCGTCCACCGTCACCGTCGCCGTCGCGCTTATCCCTGCATAGTCGCCACCGCTCGCCGCCAGCGTCACCGCTACCGTCTCATTCGCCGTGTCACCATCCTCTACCGCGCTCGCCGTCACCGACTGCGCCGTCGCCCAATCCGTCGTCGTGAACGTCAGCGCCGCCGGGCTCACCGTCGCCGCTCCGGTATCGTCACTGGTCACCGACACCGTCACCGTCGCCGTCGGCTGCGACGTCAACGCCGCTGTGAACGTCCCGGTCGCGCCTTCCTGAATAGTCACCGTCGTCGAACTCAGCGCCAATCCTTGGGCCAATGCGGTTTGGGGGAAAAGCAAAATGGCACAGCACAGCAAAAGGCCGCTCCACAATGGCAAGAATTGATGCCGCCGCTCGGCACCGGTATCCAGGGTATCCAAGAGTAATGCAGACACGTTCATAAACATTCGATCCCCAATCAACAATTACGCCCGCAGGCTCACCCGATCGTTCTCACGTAATAAAACAGCACGCCGCATAATTTTGTGCTCCCCTGTCGTCGAAATATTCATCAACGCAGCAATCCACCGTGCTGCCTAGGGCTAGCATAGAAATCATCTTCTGAGAATCAAGACAAAGGGTGGAAGCGCTTGACAGTTTTCGAAGTGCGAAGTGCGGCGCATACCATACCATACTTTGCTACAAAAACAATAACTCGTGCTTATTTTTTTGGACACTATATATGGACGTTTGGAGACAAAAATTCAGTCGGAAACGTCCCGGTTGAGCCGTTTTCCACTCGCAACTCTGTCCTTACCGAAAGATTGCCGCATATTGCCGGACAAGCCACTTTTTTTCAGTATTCCAGTCGATGAACCGGCACCCCCTACGCAAATCATTACCGGGGAATGAGGGCGTTCCCTCAAGAAACAAGCGCTTTGCGGTAAAATTCCAGATTACCCGCTATTCCCCGTTGATCCGGCATCATGCAACACTATTCGGCACTCGCGCCTCATATCGGCCCCTGTAGCAAACAAGCCACCGTGTACGCGCCCTGGGACCGCTCGCCCATCGCCACGGTTGATGTCCTTGATGCCCAGCAGGCAGAGCGAGTCCTGGAGACCGCCTTTGCCATTTATCAGGACAAGTCCCGCTGGTTGACGCCTGCCCAGCGCATTGAAGTGCTGGAAAAAGCCGCACACATAATGAGTGAGCGCAGTGAAGAGTTGGCCGTCGAAGCTGCTCGTGAAGGCGGCAAACCGTTACCCGATTCTCGTGTGGAAGCCGCCCGCGCCGTTGACGGGATGCGCAGCTGCGTTGAAGTTTTGCGCACCGAAGGCGGAAAGGAAATTCCGATGGGCCTGAACGCGGCTTCCGCCCACCACATGGCCTTCACGCGCAAGTACCCACGGGGCGTGGTTTTGGCGTTTTCCGCCTTCAACCATCCACTGAATTTGATTGTGCACCAGATCGGCCCGGCCATTGCCGCCGGCTGCCCGGCCATTGTCAAGCCGGCCTTGGACACGCCTCTGTCTTGTCTGCGCTTTGTGGAAATCCTGCACCAGGCCGGATTGCCGGAGGACTACGTGCAGGCCATCAACCTGGACGACTACAGTATTTCCGAACAGCTGATCGGCGATTCGCGCGTGGCTTTCTTCAGTTTTATCGGCAGTGCCCAGGTCGGCTGGATGTTGCGCTCCAAACTTGCCCCCGGAGCGCGCTGCGCACTGGAACACGGCGGCATCGCTCCGGTCATTATGGCTGCCGACGCGGATGTCGACGACGCCCTGCCTTTACTGGCGAAAGGCGGTTTTTACCATGCCGGTCAAGTGTGCGTATCGGTGCAGCGTGTCTATGCCGCACAACCAATCGCCCGGGATGTCGCCGACGGAATTGCGCGCCAGGGCGCCGCCATGAAAGTGGGAGACCCGACGTTGCCGGATACCGATGTCGGCCCCCTGATTCGTCCGGCGGAAGCGGACCGGATTGAGGCTTGGGTCCAAGAAGCCGTCGACGCCGGTGCCGAACTTATCAGTGGCGGACGGCGGTTGTCGGAAACCACTTACGAGCCGACTGTGCTTCTGAACCCTCCGGCTGACGCCAACGTCAGTGTGCATGAAGTTTTCGGGCCGGTCATCTGTGTCTACAGCTTCGACGATCTCGATGCCGCCATCGCCCAAGCCAACGATTGCCCGTTTTCTTTCCAGGCGGCTGTCTTCAGCCGCAACCTGGACACCGCCCTCCACTGCTATCACCAACTGGAAGCGGCCACTGTGATGATTAACAACCACACGGCTTTCCGTGTCGACTGGATGCCGTTCGCCGGTCTCAAGCAGTCCGGTTACGGAGTTGGCGGCATTCCTTATACCTATGAGGATATGCAGGCCGACAAACTGATGGTGGTTCGTTCCCCGGCACTTTAGGAAGTGGTCCACTCCTGCGGTATTTGTTATGCGCCTGACCTCGCAAGCGTTTCGCGACCTGCCTCATAAGGCCGTCACCCTGCTCGGCATGTCCGGAGTGGGCAAAACGCGCCTGTCCAACCGGCTGGACAAGCAGCAGTGGTTCCATTACTCCGGCGACTATCGGATTGGGACCCGCTACCTGAGCGAAAACATTCTGGACAACCTCAAACAGCAGATGATGGAGGTGCCTTTTCTCGCTAATTTGCTGCGCTCCGACTCCATCTATATCTGCAACAACATTACGGTCGACAATCTGGAACCCGTCTCCACTTTCCTGGGCAAACCCAACCAGGACGGCTTGACGCTCGACGAGTTTCGACGCCGCCTGCAGCTGCATCACGATGCGGAAATCAAAGCCATGCGGGATGTGCCGGATTTCATCCGCAAAGGACAGGAAGTTTATGGCTATCCGCACTTCGTCAACGACGCCGGCGGCAGTCTCTGTGAACTGAAAGACCGCAGTGTGTTTGAACTGCTCGCCGAGCATACGTTAATTCTTTATATTCACGCGGACACCCAGCATATTGAGGAACTTTGTACCCGCCAGGCCGAAAGCCCGAAGCCTCTGTACTATCCAGACAAGTTTCTGGACCAGGCCTTGAGTGATTTCTGTCAGGAGCACCGTGTTCAACAGTACGAGGATATTGATGCCGACGACTTCACCCGCTGGGCATTCCCGCGTTTGCTGAACGACCGCCTGGAGCGTTATCAGGCGATTGCCGAGCAGTACGGCTACACCGTCAGTATGGATGAAGTCGAGCAGGTCGAAAATGCGGATGGCTTCGTCGATCTGGTCGCGCGCGCCATCGACCGCACCCCCTGAAATCCCCATGCCGTTGTTGCGCCAACAAGACTGGCCGAGTCTTGACCGCGTCGCACAACAGGGTGCGCGCGTAATCGATCAAATCCCCTCCGACACCCCCTCACTTCATATCGGCCTGCTCAACATGATGCCGGACCGGGCCCTGGCCGCCACGGAACGGCAGTTTCTGCACCTGCTCGACAGTCACGATACCTGCGTCTGCGTCGTGCATCGATTCTGCATCGACGGCGTTCCCCGCGAAACCGAAGGACACGCTTATCTCCAGCAGCATTACCAGGACTGCTCGGCGATTGCTCAGACAGAACTGGATGCGCTGATCATCACCGGCGCCAACGTCACCCAGCCGCATTTGGCGCAAGAGCCGTTTTGGGACGCACTGGAGACCGTCCTGCGCCAATCCGACCAGCGCCTATTGCCGGTGGTGTGCTCCTGCCTTGCGGCCCATGCCAGTGCGCAAATCTTCCATGACATTAAACGTCGTCATCTGCCGGCCAAACGCTGGGGAATTTTTACCCATGAAGTGCGTGCTCCCCATCACCCGCTGACTGCCGGCCTGCCCCAGTCTTTCGAGATGCCCCATTCCCGTTTCAATGATATTTCGGAACAGGAACTGTGCGCCCATGATGTGGAAGTACTGATTACAGGACCCGAGGCTGGAGTACAGATGGCGGTCGAGCCGGATGGTCGGCGCATTTATTTCCAGGGACACCCCGAATATGAAGCCATCAGCCTATTGAAGGAATACAAGCGTGAGGTGTGGCGCTACTTGAGCGACGAGCGTCCGGATTACCCCCCGGTGCCTGAGCACGCATTCTCCGACCATGCCCTGCAATCGGCCCAAAGTTTTCAGCAATGGGCCCAATCGCAGGCACGCAGTGAAACCTTAATTGAAAAATTTCCGGAAGCCGAGATGACGGGAGACATGCGGCACTCCTGGAAACAAGTCTCCCGGCAATTATTCAACAACTGGCTGGAACACTTGCGCTCATAAAAACGCCACACTCCCCAGTGAGAGATGTGACACGCACAAGCGGTCAAAAAATATCTTCAAACCCGACCTGATAGCGCCGTCACCACATTCTCCAAAGCACCATCACCACTTGATTCAGCAAGGACTGCGCCACAAAGATTCCAATCAGCGCCACCATCGGTGAAAAATCAAACATGCCGACCGCCGGCAAGGTGCTGCGAATCCGTAACAGCAGCGGTTCGGTGATACTCCGCACCAGACGGAGCAAATGAGGAAACGGCGCCGAGCCCATGCTCACCTGCACCCAACTGGCAATGACGGAGATAAACAGCGCCACCACATAGACATTCAAGGTTTTCGAGACGATGTCCGCAAACCCCATCACCCCCATCATTACCCAGGGGACATCACCACGCATGAAACCGCCGACATAAAAGATAGCCAAGCTCAGCAACCAAGCGACAAGAATTAAAGAGAGGTCCACCCCGCGAATACGCGGCACGAAACGCTGCGCCAGCAAATACAGCGGATCAGTCAAACGCACCAGAACCTGCGACAGCGGATTATAAAAATCCGCGCGGTTGATCTGCAGCAGGAACCGCACAATCACCACGTAAAGATACGCGGTCAGCAATAACAGAAACCACCCGGTCATCTCAGGCCCGACTGCTTTCGTCGCCCAACTCCTCGGAACGTTGCCGGGCCGCTTCCAGGGCCTGCATCATCAGATCCTGAAATCTGCCTTCGTCCAACACCGCCATCGCCGCTGCCGTCGTGCCGCCTTTGGAGGTCACTTTGTCACGAAGTTCCTGCAGGGAATCCTCCGATTCCTGGGCCAACCTCTGCGCCCCGAACGCCGTCTGCAACACTAACGTGCGCGCCTGTTGTTCGCTCAATCCCATCTTGCAGGCGCCCTCCATCATCGCCTGCATAAACGCAAAGAAATAAGCAGGCCCGCTCCCCGAGACTGCGGTGACTGCATCCATGAGTGTCTCCTCCTCCACCCATAAGGTCTCACCCAACCCCTGCATGATTTTTTCGGCCAGCAGACATTGTGCGTCCGACACCTCGTCCTGCGCGTACAACACACTCATGCCGGCCCCGACCAATGCCGGAGTATTCGGCATGACCCGCACGACCGGGCAGTGGCCGCCAGTCCACCGCGCTAAATCCTCGCTGCGCACCCCCGCCGCAATCGAAATCAGCAAGGGATGTTCCTGCACCATCCAGGGGGCCAGATCGGTCGCCGTGGCCGGCAAGCCGCCGGGCTTGACCGCAAACAGCACCACGTCAGGCTCCACTTTGGCATAGGCCAGCGTGTTGTCGTAATACAGGCGCTTCAACTGAAACTGGTGTTGTAAAAGCGCATGGGTAGACGGGTCCGGGTCCGAGACGCCAATCCGTGCGGCATCCCAGCCATTGTTCAGCAATCCTCCGACCAGCGCACGCCCCATGTTGCCGCCGCCAATCAACAAAATGCGCGGGGTCTCAGACATGTGCCTCCTCCTTCACCGGGCGCGGTCCGAACAAGTCCGTGCCGATACGAATCCATGTTGCGCCTTCGGCGATGGCCGCTTCAAAATCACCGCTCATCCCCATCGACAACTCCGACAAGCCAAACCCACTGTCATTTAATCGCTCTTGGCACGCACGCAATTTGGCAAATTGCGCTCGCTGCGCTTCGTAGGTATCCACTGGCGCCGGAATGGTCATCAGACCACACACCCGCAGCCGGTCAAACGCCTTGAATTCCTGCAGAAAGGATTCGACAGCCTCAAGCTCAATGCCGGATTTTGAAACTTCTCCGCCAATGCGTACCTGTACGAATACCGACAGCTTGGGGCGTTCGGGTGCACGCGCCTCATGAAGTCTGCGGGCAATCTCCAAACGGTCCACACTATGAACCCAATCAAAGCGATGCGCGACTTCTTTGGTCTTGCGGCTTTGAATGGGACCGATGAAATGCCAGCGCAGATTCCACTGCGACAACGCTTGCATTTTCTGCAAAGCCGGCTGCAGATGATTTTCACCAAAATCGCAAACCCCCAGTTGTGCCGCCTCTTGCATTAACGCCACATCCTGTTGCTTGCTCACTGCCAGCAGGCGCACGCTTTCGGGGGCACGGCCCCCGCGGCGTTCCGCCTCGCGGATGCGCAGACGCAAGGATTTTAGCCGTTCGGCCAGTGAATTTTCCATGCAAACGCATTATAGAGACCGACCGTCAAGCATAAAAAACCGATTTTGCTTCAAATACCGGCCCATCCACGCAAACCCGCTTCATAGTCAATCCCTGCGGCCCCATAACGGGCAAGGTGCAGCCTGCACAGCCTCCGACGGCACACGCCATGTACTCTTCCACGCACACCTGACAGGGCAAGTCAAAATCTTTTGCCAGACGGGCAACGGCCTTGAGCATCGGCATCGGTCCACACGCATACACCGCCACGCGGGCCCGCAATGCGTCCGTTTGAGCTTCCAACCAAAGACGTGCCAAAGCGTCCACATAACCGTTGTGACAACCGGGATAGCCCTGTAACGAGCACAGCCGCGAGGCCACCTCCCAGTCCTCCAGCAAACCCATCCCTGCAATCACCTCTTCGGGCACCCCCGGAATACGAATGGTCGAGGGGCGGCTGGGGAAAGGAAAAGGCACTTCCGAACCCATAATCACAAAAGGTTGGGCTTGATGTTTGATTTCGCGGGCCAAAAACAAAATCGGAGGAATGCCCACACCGCCGCCGATCAGCAGCGGTCGGTCATGAGTCGGATCATAATCAAAGCCTCGGCCGATGGGACCGAGCACCGGGCGCGTTTGCCCTTCCTGAAGACGCGCCAGAGTCGCCGTGCCTTTGCCCACAACTTTGTACAGCACTTCAATCGTGCCGGACTCGCGATCACACCACAAAATCGAAAACGGTCGCCGTAAACTGCGGCATTCCTGATTCAGCGCCACATGCACAAAACTGCCTGGGGTTGCACTGGCCGCAATCTCCGGGGCCTCCACCGTCAGGACATGCTGGTCCGCCTCCAGGTGACGCACCTGCACGATGGGTGCCTGCAGGCTGTAGATCACATTGCGCGATTCACGCATCAGTCCGGAGAGTATTCATACACGATGCGACCGCCGCAGAGGGTCATTTCAACCCGATCCTGCAATTGCCAACCTGCGTAAGGTGTGTTCCTTCCCGCACTCAGCATGGCATCGCTGTCGAACCGCCACGGCGCATTCAAACGAAGCACGCACAAATCCGCCGCCGCACCCACTTCCAAGGTCGCCGTGCGGCCCAAAATCTTCGCCGGCCCTGCCGTCAATCGCTCCACCGCGATTTGCCGCGTCAACACCTCCTCGGACACCAGGGTCATTGTCAATGGCACCAGAGTCTCAATGCCGGAAACGCCCGGGCGCGTGGCCGCAAACGGCGCCGCCTTGGAATCCGGATCCAGAGGCTGGTGGTCGGAACAAATGGTATTGATCACTCCGTCTCGAACCGCTTCACGCAACCGATCCCGATCTCTTGCGGTGCGCAAGGGCGGTCGCACGTGGGCATTCACATTGAAGTCATCCACCGCCTCTTCCGTCAAAAGCAACTGATGAATGGCCACATCCGCCGTCACCGGCAAATCGGAGCGGTGGCAAATTTCCAACATGTCCACCGCCGCCTCGCACGACAGACGGCAAAAATGCACATGCGCCCCGGTATCCTGCACCAGCGCCATCATCTGCGCCAACGCCGCTGTCTCCGCCGCCGGCGGAATGCCCGGCAAGCCCAAGCGCGACGCATACTCGCCTTCATGCACACAACCTTCTCCGGCCAACGCATGATCGATTGGGTGATAAAAAAGCGTCATCCCCTGACTGGCCGCGTATTCCATGACACGACGCAATACCAGCAGGTTGGCATACGGCTGCCAGCCATTGCTGATTCCCGCACAACCGGCCTCGCGCAACGCCCCCATACTGGCCAAATGCGTATCCCCCAATCCCTGCATGGCGGCACCCAACACTTCCAGGTGCACCCAACCCGCCTGTTGCGCCTGCTCCACCAACAAATGCACCGCAGCCGGAGAATCCGGCACCGGTTCGGTCTCGGCGGTCACACAGACCGTCGTGATCCCACCTGCGGCCGCCGCACGAGTCTCGCTGGCAACACTGGCGCGTTGCTCACCCAGCGGGTTGAGACACACCGCCAGGTCTACGGCGCCCGGCATCACCAGACAACCTTCTGCATCAATCGTGCGCTTCGCTTCGAAGCCTTCCGGAGGGGCATCCAGGGCGACGATTTTTCCGCCCGCGCAAAACACATCGCGCACCGTTTCCTGGCCGCTGTCCGGATCCAGTACCAAACCGTTTTGAATTGCCAAACGTGCCATTACGTACCCCGGCGCATTGCCATCGACAAAATTGCCATGCGCACGGCGATGCCGTTGCGCACTTGCTGCAGAATCACCGAACGAGGTCCGTCCACCACCGCGGATTCAATTTCCACCCCGCGATTCACCGGACCCGGATGCATCACAATGCCGTCCTTGGCCAACAAGTCCGCCCGCGCCTGCGTCAGACCGTAAAACCGGTAATATTCTTCTTCACTGGGCACAAAACTGCCGTGCATGCGTTCCTTCTGGAGACGCAACATGATGACCGCCTGCGCGCCCGTCAGCCCTTCTTCCATCGACTGCAGAGGCACCACGCCCAAATTCTGCACTTCCGGTGGCAATAGCGTGCGAGGCGCCACCACCCGAATTTCGCCGACGCGCAATGTGCGCAGCGCTTGAATCAATGAACGTGCGACACGAGAATGCAGAATATCTCCGACGATTACCACCGACAGCGCCCCGAAGTCAGAGAAATACTGGCGCAAGGTAAACACATCCAGCATCGCCTGCGTGGGGTGCGCGTGCCGTCCGTCCCCGGCATTGATCACGCTGACATGTTCCGCCACATGACGGGCAATAAAGTGAGCCGCACCGCTTTCATTGTGGCGAACCACAAACATATCGCAATGCATCGCCTGTAAGTTCTGCAGCGTGTCCAGCAGGCTTTCCCCTTTATTGGTGGCGGACGTCGCCATGTCCAGATTCAAAACATCCGCAGACAGGCGCTTGGCCGCCAATTCAAAGGTGGTGCGGGTGCGAGTGCTGGCCTCGAAAAATAGATTCGCGATGGTTTTGCCCCGCAACAGCGGCACTTTGCGTGTCGTAGCCTTGGGTCCGGCCTGAAACGATTGCGCAACTCGCAAGATTTCTTCCAACAACTCCGCCGGCAGCCCGTCAATGGTAAGAAAATGCCGGAGATGCCCCTGGTCATCCAACTGGCATTGCGCGGCCGGCGCGGAGAAGAAAGAAGTCTGCAAGCTCACCGGTCTGTGTTTTCCAAAAGAGATTCGGTCGGTCGCGTAATGACCAACTCCATCGGGTCCGGACCCTGCAGCTTGACTCGATCCGACGGCCCCAATTCCAGCCGCATGCCGGCCAAGTCCGGCGCAATCGGGATTTCGCGCCCCGGACGGTCCACCAGCACGGCCAATGCCACGGAAGCCGGACGACCATATTCAAACAGTTCATTCAATGCCGCCCGAGTTGTCCGCCCGGTATAGATCACATCATCAATCAGCAAGACATCCCGGTCCTGCAAAGAGGCCGGCATGTGGACCGGTTTGAGCGGACGCACACTGGTGCGAGCCACATCATCGCGATGATAACTGACATCCAACATGCCCAGGGGTTCAGAGACGGCGCAATGCTCGTGCAGCGCCTGCGCCACCCAGACGCCTCCCGTATGAATCCCAACAAATACCGGCGTTGTAATACCGCGGGTCGCTAAAAAAGATTTAACTGCGTCGCCCAGGTGGGCTAGTACTGCGCCTGTTTCAATCTTTTCGTGCGACGGCATCGCGCTCCGAAAGCCACGTGTTCAGAATATAAGCGGCGGCCATTTTATCAGTTTCGCCGCGCTCGATGCGTCCCCGCTCTCCGGCACGCCGCTGCGCACGTAATTCGTCTTGCGCACATGCGGACGTGTAGTCTTCATTAACTCGGTCCACCGGAAGGTGATAGCGGGTCTCCAGTTCGGTGCAGAAACGGCGCATGGTGCTTAGTAATTCCGGGGCGCTACTCGCGTGCGCCTGCGGCTCCCCCACTACCAGAAACTCCGGCTGCCAGGTGGTCATCAACTGGTCGATGGCTTC
Organism: uncultured candidatus Poriferisulfidus sp.; assembly: GCA_965221375.1. Classification (GTDB taxonomy): domain Bacteria; phylum Pseudomonadota; class Gammaproteobacteria; order Poriferisulfidales; family Poriferisulfidaceae; genus Poriferisulfidus. The sequence goes on from OZ244883.1 coordinate 1,337,105, forward strand.
CCAATCCACCGCCCCGTTTCGCACTCGCACGACATCCACCCCATGGGCGGTCGCTGCCTCGAGAGAACCTACCGCCACACCGATACGGGCTAAACCAAAATCAAATCCCAGGACCAGACCACGAGCCTCAGGCATGTCCGCTGCCATAGTACATCGCAGAAGCATCCATGCCTAATTGAGCAACCGCCGCATCCCAACGCTTCGACGCCGGCAATTCAAACATGATCGACCTCGAAGGTTCCGCCACCCACCAAGCCCCGACTTGCATCTCCTGCTCCAGCTGTCCGGGCGACCAGCCGGCATAACCCATGGTCAGTAACAGGTCCTTCGGACCTTCCCCCGCTGCACATTTCTCCAACAGGGCGCGCGAGGCGGTCATTCGCAACGTCTCATCAATCGCCATGCTGTCCGACAGATCCAACGCGCCCTCATAGACACCGAATCCCAAACTCGGCTGAACGGGACCTCCCAAATAAATCGGCTGAGCCAAACCTCGGTCCACCTCCGGCTTGATATCCAAATCCTCCAGCAAGTCGCGCAGGGTCATTTCCGAGGGGTGATTGACGATAAAGCCCATCGCTCCCTGGTCTTCCTTGTGCTCACACACCAAAATCAAGGACCGCTGGAAAAAGGTATCCTGCATATCGGGTGCCGCGACCAGCAATTGTCCTCGTAAATTCTTCATGAGCGTTCCTGTACTTGTACCGTGCCCGTGGCGCCGAATAACCACCGACGGCTAATCTGAAGTTCTTCACGCAACGCTCGCAACGCAGGCGGGAACGGCGTGCGCAACTGCGGATGGGTCACAATGCGCTGGACGACGCTCGACAACGCCGTGGGACCCGATTCCACTGCAACATGGCGCACCGCCCCTTCCGCTCCGACGGTCACATGCGCCACAACTTCCCCCTTCAATCCTTTCGCCAGATGCGCTCCCACACGCTCCGTGCGCTGCACCCACTGGCGAACGTACTCCTGCTCCAAGGTCAGAAGGGTGGGCTCCTCCACAACCCCTCCTGCAGTTTCAGATTCCAACGCGCCCCCAGACATCGACGCAGCACTTCCGGCGAAATCACCTGCAGCCTCTATGCCCGCCACCCATACCACCTTGAAGTCATCCGCCGCACGGGCCTGCGGTTGCGACCATACCGTACCAAACAGCATCAGGCCATGCACCGCCACCGCCAAAAACACGAAAAAGACCATCCGCTCGTTGCTGGAAGCCGGGGGCGTCAACACACGCATCTTTGTCATCCGGATAAATCGGCGGCGACCGCATCCCAAAAATCCATTGAGATGGTGCGCCCGGTCTGGGCCTCCACTTCACGAATACACGTCGGTGATGTGATGTTGATTTCCGTCACCCAGCGACCCACTACGTCCACCCCGGCAAAATAGACTCCGGCTTGCCGCAAAGATTCCCCCAAACGTTCCGCAATCATCTGATCTTCCGCCGTGGCGGGCTCCACGCGCAAATGCGCTCCACGTGCCATATTAGCCCGAAAATCCCCTTGCGGGGGAATCCGCACCGCCACATCCGGCACCAACACCCCATTGATCAACAGCAAACGTCGATCTCCCTCAAGCACTTCCGGCAGAAAACGCTGCGCCATAATGGGTTGAACCCCCTGATTTGTCAGGGATTCGATGATTGTCGCCAAATTGGGGTCCCCTTGTCGAAGATGATACACAAGCTGCCCACCCATAAGATCGAGTGGTTTGATAACGATCTCCCCGTGCTCTTCCAAAAACGCCAACAGCGCATCCCGTTGCGCACTCACCAGAAACGGCGGCGCCAATTCGGGGAATTGCAGAATCGACAACTTCTCATTCATACACAGCAGGGTCTGAGGCGCGTTGACCACCAGCGTGCCCGCTGCATGCACTCGATCCAGGAGCCAAAGTGCCGCAATATATTCCAAGTCGACCGGCGGATCCTTGCGCATCAGCACCACATCGAACTCATCCAGCGATTGCGTCACCCGCGCTTGCTCATGCCACCATGATGCATCTTCCTTTTCGTCGACCTCTCCCTGGATAAGGTCTGCCTCCACACCTTTTAATGTGGCACGCAAATCATGAAGTTGCGTGATATACAACTCCGCACCACGTTCTTGCGCCGCCCGCATCAGGGCAACCGTAGAATCCTTATAGGCTTGAATGCGGTGGGGTGGGTCCATCACCACCGCAATGCGACTGATTTCCGTCATGGGACGTCGCGGTCGTTTGCTCAGTATCGATACAAGTCCGACTTGTACGGGCCACTACCAGGCACACCCAAATATTCCGCCTGCGTTGCTGTCAGCTCGGTCAGATGCGCATTCAATTTGTCCAGATGCAGCCGTGCCACTTCCTCATCCAGGTGCTTGGGCAGGATGTGCACACCTACGCCATAGGTGTCCGCGCGCTGCCACAGTTCTATCTGCGCCAATACCTGATTGGAAAAGGAGCACGACATCACGAAACTCGGGTGGCCCGTGGCGCAACCCAGATTCACCAATCGGCCGCGCGCCAGCACAATGATGCGCTTGCCATCCGGGAATATGACGTGGTCCACCTGCGGCTTGATTTCCTCCCAAGTGCAGTCTGACAGCGAGGCAACGTCAATCTCATCGTCAAAATGACCGATGTTGCACACGATGGCCTCGTTTTTCATTTGTTCCATATGCGCCCGGGTGATTACATTGAGACAACCGGTCGCGGTCACAAAAACATCCGCCTCGGCAGCAGCCTCCTCCATGGTCACCACCGGCAGTCCTTCCATCGCAGCCTGCAGCGCACAAATCGGATCCACTTCTGTGACCCACACAATGGCGCCCTGGCCTCGCAGGGACTGCACACAACCTTTTCCGACCCCTCCGTAACCGGCGACCACGCATACTTTGCCCGCCAACATGACGTCGGTGGCCCGTTTGATGCCATCCACCAACGATTCCCGACAGCCGTAGGTATTGTCAAACTTGGATTTGGTGACCGAATCATTGACGTTGAACGCCGGGATTTTTAATTCCCCGTCGCGATGCATCTGAATCAGACGACTGACTCCCGTGGTCGTCTCCTCACACACTCCCCGAACCGTCTCCAGCAATTGCGGATATTCGTCATGCATGATCTGCGTCAGATCCCCGCCATCATCAATCAGCAAATTGGGACGCCAGCCGTCCGGACCCTCGATGGTGCGCCGAATGCAGCGCACATAGTCCTCCTCCGTCTCACCCTTCCAGGCAAACACGGGAATTCCCTGATCCGCAATGGCCGCCGCCGCATGGTCTTGGGTTGAAAAGATGTTGCACGAAGACCAGCGCACCTCGGCGCCGAGTGCGGCCAAGGTTTCAATCAGCACGGCCGTTTGGATCGTCATATGGACGCAACCGGCAATGCGCGCCCCCGCCAGCGGCTGCTCGTCGCGATATTTTTCCGCCAGCGTGACCAAACCCGGCATCTCCGTGCGGGCAATCGCAATTTCACGATGTCCCCACGAGGCCAGACTCACGTCCGCTACTTCGTAATCCACAGAAATTTGAGTTGCAGGTTCAGTCATTCGTTATTCTCCAAGTGCTGCGCGCAGCAGTTCCAATCGATTTGTATTTTCCCACGGGAAGGTGCCTTCCGGATAGCCAAAATGACCATGCTCGGCGGTTCGGCGATAACACGGTCGTTGTTCTCCGATCAAACCCAGCATGTCAATGATACCGCCTGGCGACAAGTTAAACACCTCTCCCGCCATCAGCACTTCCTGCAGACGCGCCTCCGGGATTTTGCCTGTCCCAAAAGTTTCAACCCGTATCGACACGGGCGCAGAACGACCGATGGCATAGGCAATCTGCACCTCGCAGCGCTGCGCATATCCTCCAGCGACCACATGGCGGGCCACATAACGCGCCGCATAAGCCGCCGAGCGGTCTACTTTGGAAGGGTCTTTCCCGGAAAAAGCGCCGCCGCCATGGCGAGCCATGCCTCCGTATGTATCCACAATAATCTTGCGCCCGGTCAGGCCACAATCCCCCACCGGTCCCCCAATCACAAAAGATCCGGCTGGATTGATGATGATCTCGCAATCCGGAGCCCGCAGGTCGGGACCAATGACCGGATCGATAATGTGTTGGGTTACCAACTGACGCAATTCCTCCAACTCAAGCGCCTCGCTGTGTTGGGTGGACAGCACCACCGCAGCAACTTGGGTCGGTCGCCCTTGCGCATCATATGAAAAGGTTACCTGACTTTTCGCGTCCGGGCGCAAATGCGCCCCTTCCTCACCCCCACAGCGCACCTCTTCATGGCGACGCATTAGGGCATGGGCGTAATAAATGGGCGCCGGCATCCAATAATCCGTCTCATCGCACGCATAACCAAAAATGATGCCCTGATCGCCTGCCCCCAATTCTTTTTGCTGTTGCGGATTCTCATTGACGCCTTCGGCAATATCTTCCGACTGTTTGCCGATGTGCTGAGTAATCACACAACTTTCCGCATCAAAGTCGACACGCAACTCTTTGGTGTAGCCGATGTCTGCGATGACCTCGCGGACAAGGCGCTCGTAATCTTCCGCCTGCAGCGGGCTTGCATGACTCCCCAGCGACAATTCCCCGGCCAGAATGACGTGCTGATCCTTGACCATGGTCTCAATGGCCACACGTGCATTGGTGTCCCGTTCCAGTGCGGCATCCAATACCGCATCTGAAATTTGGTCGCACACTTTGTCAGGATGTCCGCGCGAGACTGCCTCGGACGTAAAAAGACTTTGCTGCATACCCTGCAGAAGTAATGTGTTTGATTGGGTCATTCTACATGGAACCCAAATCGGTATACAATGGCAAGCCGTTATTTACTCTGATTTCGCACAGGAGCCGCTTGCCTATGACCACTGTGACACTACATGGCAAGGAAATTATGTTGGAGGGAGAACTGCCGAAAGTCGGGAGTGACGCACCCGATTTCACCTTGGTAGACCGTGATCTCAACGATGCGACGCTTAGCACTTTTGGGGACTCGCGCAAGTTGCTTTCCATTTTGCCCAGCTTGGATACCCCCGTGTGCGCAACTTCCGCGATCAAGTTGAATGAAGAAGCACAAAAGCTCCCCGGTAAAAACGCCATTGTGGTGATCTCCGCGGATTTGCCGTTTGCCATGAATCGCTACTGCTCAGCGGAGGGCACGGAAAATCTGGTCACCCTGTCCATGATGCGCAATAACGATTTTGCCCGCGACTATGGCGTCCTGATTTCCGAAGGGCCGTTGGCAGGAATCACCGCACGCGCCATTCTCGTGTTGGATGCCAGCAATGTCGTTCAGTATGTGCAGCTGGTTCCCGAAATTGGTGAGGAACCGGATTATGCGGCCGCCATTGCCGCGATGAAAGAATAAAGAAACTTTCTCGACAAAAAAAATAAAGCGCGCAGTTTGCGCGCTTTGTTTTTTAATCCCTCTCCTTCCGTGCAGGCATTCACTCGCTGCAATTTTTTTTTCACCTCTCCGAATTCGTAACCTTCAGCGATAGTGCATGCAGTGCACCCGACAAACATAAGGGCTTAAAAAAATGCAACACAAAAGGTTTACGCATTACAAATTTATTTGTTATACTCAAAAGCACTTAATTAATCTGCTTGATTGCACGTGGCAAAAAAACAATCGCACTCGGAGTCGACTTTGCCTGTTCTCGAACGCAACGTCGAAGCACTGGCCGCTCTATGCGAGCGCCTGATTGAAGCCAACCGCCTGCTCATCGAAAACTGCGAGCAACTGCAAGAACAACAACGCCGTTTACGCCTCAAAAACGAACGGGCGCAAAACACGATCGAGCGCGTACTCTCACAACTGCGACCGCACTGTCCCACCTCATGAATACGGAATCCTCGCGCGTCAGTTTTCAACTTCTGCAAAAGACGTACGAGGTCACCTGCCCACCGGGACAGCATCAACCCTTCAGCGAAGCTGTCGACCATCTGCACAAGCAGATGAAGAAGGTGCAGGCCAGCGACCCGCATGCGTCCGCAGAACAAATTGCAGTCGTGACGGCCTTAAACCTCAGCCATGAATACATAAAACTTTCGCAGTCGCCGGCGGTGGACCCCGCACCGCGTCTCGAAGCGCTTTCCCAGCGCGCTGCCGAAGTTCTCAAACAGGCAAAAAAAGCCAATGTTTCGTAATGTCGACACCCGTTGTCGCCAATCGTTTTGTGTGCCTCCGTTCGCTCGGTCAGCTCACGCCCGTGAACCTATCACGTCCTTATGGGATCCGACGTGCAAATGGCGTTGTGCGGTACTGCCCTTTACCGGCGGGAAGCCTGCATCATTTCTTAGGAACCCCCCTGAACTTTCGGTTCAGAGACGCGACCTGACACGTGGTGGGCGGAGTGCACTTTTTCGATTTTCAACTTTTTCGACGCCTTGGCGTCGTTTTGCGCAACTTAAGACCCGCGGGTTTTGAAGCGCGCAAAAAATTCCTGTCAGGATGCTGATTTTTTAGCTCAATGCAGACCCGGTCCTGACGCTACTGTGTTTTATTTTTTGAGGAAAACATTCCATGGCTGTTAAACGCTCAACGACAAAAAAACGTCGCGCTGTAAAGAAAAAAACAGCGGCGAAAAAAGCTTCCCCGAAGCGGCGCGTCGCTAAAAAGAAAGCCGCACCCAAAACGGCGAAACGCAGAGTCGTAAAAAAACGCGCTGTGAAGAAAAAAGCGGCGAAGAAAAAAGTCGCAAAAAAGAAAACGGCTAAGAAGAAAACAGCGAAAAAGAAAGTCGCCAAGAAGAAAGTAGCGAAAAAACGCGCTGCGCCGAAAAAGAAAGCGGCCAAGAAAAAAACCGCGAAAAAGAAAACAGCGAAGAAAAAAGTCGCAAAAAAGAAAACGGCTAAGAAGAAAACGGCGAAAAAGAAAGTCGCTAAGAAGAAAGTAGCGAAAAAACGCGCTGCTCCGAAAAAGAAAGCCGCCAAGAAAAAGGTGGCGAAAAAGAAAGCAGCTAAAAAGCGTACCGCGCGAAAGAAAAGATAAATATCGTTCGCAGCGTTTTCTGCATTAAATCAAAAGCCCGCGCAAGCGGGCTTTTGATTTGCAGGACTAAACATGTCAATACTCTTGAGAAAGTCATATCAATATCCTTTCAAAAACATAGCGAAACCAGTGTGAATTTCTATTGTTTATAATTCTTGTATGAAGCGAAATATAATAAACACAATGACTAAGAAAACACTACATACTTCCCCCAAAACCTCCCGCCGCACTATCGCACTTCCCCCCAAACGCGACCATCTTTCCTCATGTTCTTTCGCAAAGACTGCTATAGCAACAAATGTTTTTTGCGGTGACTGTCTACATGTAATCCCAAAGCGAATTAGGACTAACAGTGTTGATTTGATTTTTACCTCTCCACCATATGCTGATAGGCGTAAGAAAATTTATGGGGGGCTTTCTCCAAGCAATTATGTTGAATGGTTTCTACCTCGTGCTGCTATTTTTCAAAAATGCCTAAAGCCTGAAGGCTCGTTTGTACTCAATATAAAAGAACCTGCTGTCAACGGAGAACGGCATACATATGTTTTGGAATTAATTCTCGCTTTGCGACAGCAGGGCTGGCGCTGGGTAGAGGAGTACTGCTGGCACAAAAAAAACTGCTATCCTGGGAAATGGCCAAATCGTTTTCGTGATTCATGGGAGCGCCTTTTGCATTTCACCTTGAACAAGAATTTCAAAATGCGCCAAGAAGAAGTCCGCATTCCCATGGGAGATTGGAAAAATAATCGTCTTAAGTCCATCTCTGAAACTGATCAAATGCGAGACATATCGCGTACAGGAAACAACTTTGGGAAACGTGTTGCCAATTGGGTTGGGCGTGATTACGCCTACCCAACTAACGTACTACATTATTCAACTGAGTGTAGTTATAAAAATCATCCCGCTACGTTCCCTATCGCCCTACCCGACTGGTTCATCCGGCTTTTCACTGACCAAGGAGACCTTGTTTTGGACCCTTTTGCCGGTTCTGGAACCACATTAATAGCGGCAAAAAAGTTAAATCGCCATAGTATTGGTATCGATACTGAGGCGGAGTATTGTAGAATTATGAGGAAGACACTAAGAAATAAGAATTATAAACCTGTGCAGTAATTCGCCTAATTCTTCATGATTTTATTTAGCGTATAAATACAGACCTTATTCTACGGTTATGAAAGTTGCTGCAACAGACAGGATGCTTCAGACCAATTATTACTAAGAAAACCATGACTACAAATTTCATTCAAGAGGCTCTTAATGAACTTCGTGCAGAGGCAAAAACATTCGACAGTCTTAAAGACGAGCAACTTCTTGCCCCCATATTCATAAAATATCGACTACAACAAGGAGAATATCGGCCTGCCGATTATAGATCGCAAATAACGGATGGGAAAAATGATGGAGGTATTGATGCGGTCGTAGTAGGGGAAGAGCTAGAAGGAGAACTCGTATATTTGATTCAAGCCAAAAATACAGATTCTTTTGATAAAGAACAAGCAAGTAATGCCGCCAACAAAATTAGGCAGAGTATCGAAAAGTGGAAAGCAGGTTCCACTACTTTATTCAACGCAAAACTTACGAAAGCATTACATAATGCCGATGACTGCATACAAGGTAGAAACAAAGTAGAAATCTCAATTGTTACTACCGCAAGCATCCCAACCAAGAAAAGAGCAGTAATAGAAAAACATCTATCCGACGATGAAAGTTTACGCCCATATTATGTTTCGCTACACTCACGGGAAGACTTAGAAAAATATATTGAAGCGATTTACAAGCCTGCAAGGTCTGTTCCTGAAGATAGTATAAAAATTAACACGAGCATAGGAGAACTTATATACTCACCAACGAATAATGAAGCAGACAAAGACAAGTGTATGATAGTTAGTGCCTCCGCAAAATCACTCAAACGACTGCATAATCTCTATCATGAAAACGGACTTTTTGGACAAAATTTACGTGAATATATAACTGCCAAAAAACAAGTAGATAATGCTTTGAGGGACACTATTCGAAAAGATCCAAAATATTTTTGGATAAAAAACAACGGAATTACTATTGGCTGTCGAGACTACTATCCAGATGGGAACAAGCTTACTTTGTACGATTTTTCAATTATCAATGGCGCACAGACCACAACCAGAATTAGCAATGAAGATTTCAGCGATGATTTTCAAGTTTTGTGCAAGGTAATACGGGAAGACAATGAGGAACGATTTGATCAATTCGCTGAAGCCGCTAATGCCCAAAAACCAATCACAGATCGAGATTTAAAAGCAAACCGGCCCGAACAGAGACAATTGAAAGAGGATCTGCATAATCAAGAACCCAAAATCTTTCTTGAAATAAAGAGAAGTGCTGCTAGAAAACTTAATAAAAGAGAAAGAGAACAAAAGAATTTGAGAAGTTGGCAATTTATTAGTAATTACGATTATGGAAAGCTCGTTTTGGCTTTCTATGCACAAGAACCTTTCACTTCATATGGAAACCCTGGCAATATATTTTCACATGAGTCAACATACAAGAAAATTTTTCACAGAAGGGACGTTGACTACCAAAAAGACATAGATCTTCTGCGTGCCCACGATGTATATCTGCAGTGGAAAGATGAATTCCCTCAGAGGTCCTCATCCAGCCATGATTCGGAAGAGGAAGGCATTAAGGAAGAAATTATTAAATTCGGCAAGTTCTCTTTTATCGCTAATATGCGACTTCTATTCTTTTTCCCGGTAATTAAACGCATGTTATCGAAAGAAAAGGATTGTGATTTACACGACGCTATTCTGAAATCAACAGCCACAGGAAAACTATTTGATGAAGAAACACCCGCGAGCCTAGATTTGCCAGATGAGCATATTAAAGTTCTGAAAGGCCTTTTCGAGCGACTACTTGATATACACGGTTATGCCGTACAGCAAGAAAATAAAAGCCCTCAGCAAATATACAAAGATCGTGTATTCTGCAGAAAAATATCCTCGACGATATACAAAGAACTAACATCGCGCAGTTATTCACCATTGAAAAACGCTTACGAGCATGCTAGACAATACTTTATTCCATAATGAAAATAATATATTTTCAATTTGTACGTTTTTTATAACATTTTTGCACAATCGCATCTCCTAATAAAGCCAGAAATTACTACCAACTCTATACATACTCAAATCTCAAGGACTGCTGGACGCCGCCTGCTCAATTCATCTTCGCCGTGCGACCCAAAAATGTCTGGCAGGCCGCATTGTCGGTCTCTTCATAGTAACGATAACCGACCGTCTGCAGAAACTCGCGCAGTTTCTCCATATCTTCTTCGGGCACCTGAAGACCCACCAATACTCTCCCGTAGGCTGCACCATGATTGCGGTAATGAAACAGGCTAATATTCCAGGAGCGGCTCATGCTGGAGAGAAAATTCAATAACGCTCCAGGGCGCTCCGGAAATTCAAAACGATAAAAAATTTCGCGTTGGGAACTTTGCGTATGTCCCCCCACCATGTGACGCACATGGGATTTCGCGGCTTCATTGTCGCTCAAGTCCTGCACTCGATAACCACATTCTTCTAGGTGCGACACCCAATCCGCCTTTTCAACCTCCGCATCCCGAAACTTGATGCCCACAAAAATCTGCGCGTCCGCCTCATCCGCGTATCGATAGTTGAATTCACTGATGCTGTGATTGCCCACTGCCTTGCAGAAACTTAAAAAACTGCCCGGCTGCTCCGGAATGGTCACCGAAAAAATACCTTCGTGACCCTCACCCAATTCTGAGCGCTCGGCAACATGACGCAAACGGTCAAAATTGATATTGGCACCGCTGCTGATGGCAATCAGCGACTGCTCTTTCACCCGACGATCATGCACATAGCGCTTGGCGCCGGCAACCGCCAACGCACCGGCCGGTTCTGCCAACATGCGAGTATCTTCAAACATATCCTTAATGGCTGCGCAAATCTCATCCACACTAACAAGAATGACTTCGTCCACACATTCCTGGGCAAGTCGAAACGTCTCTTTGCCCACCTGGCGCACAGCCGCCCCATCGGCAAACAGACCGACCTGTTCCAGCCGCACGCGCTCGCCGGCCTCCAGCGCACGCGCCATCGACGGCGCATCCTCCGGCTCCACTCCGATAATGCGTGTGTCGGGCCATGCATGGCGTAACCACACACCCATTCCCGCCACCAGGCCTCCTCCTCCCACTGGAATGAATACTGCGTCCGGCGGTGTTTCACATTGCTCACAGAGTTCCATCGCAATCGTGCCTTGACCCGCAATTACATCGGGATCGTCGTACGGAGGAATAAACGTGCGTGTCTCCGCCTCGGCTTTTGCCAAGGCCACTTGTTGCGCCGAGTCGTAATCGTCGCCCTCCAAAATAATCGTCGCTCCCAGTGCCCGTACTGCATTGACTTTGATTGGAGGCGTTGTACGCGGCATCACGATTACTGCATCCAACCCCAATTTTGCCGCCGCCAACGCCACGCCCTGCGCATGATTACCGGCAGAAGCCGCCACCACGCCGCGAGCCTGTTGCTGCGCGTCCAGTTGCGCAATTTTGTTGTAGGCACCCCGCAGTTTGAACGAGAAAACCTGCTGCAGGTCTTCACGCTTCAACCATAGATCGCACCCCAGCCGCTCGGTTAATCTGGGAGCGCGCTGCAAGGGTGTAGGCTCCGCCACCGCATAGACTCGGCGCGCCTCTTGAATTCGCTGCAGATAATTCATACTTGATTGCCAGAAGTGCTGGGACGCAAGGCGCCAACCGCTATAATTGCTTTGCAATGCCTTGCCGATTATGCCAAATTCCTTTGTAAAGGTCGCCTCAGCATCCGAAATTCCGCCAGGACATACGCTTCGTATTGAACATCAAGGCCGACCCATCCTACTCGCCAATGTGGCGGGTACGGTATACGCTTGCGACGACACTTGCACACATGAAGACTCTTCACTCTCACTGGGTTGCCTGGAGGGCGAACTCATCAAATGTACCCTGCACAACAGCCGCTTCAATGTGCGTACGGGACAGGCTATGGAAGAGCCCGCCGAAGATCCCCTGCGCACTTATCCCGTGCGCGTGCAAGGTGACGATATTTTGATCTGCTGCTGACCTGATATGGCAACTGAGTGGCTATCCGGCACCGTGGTAGAGAACTATCACTGGACCGACCAACTATACTCCTTGCGCATCCACGCCCCCGAGGTCCGGTTTGTGGCCGGACAATTTGGCCGTCTGGCGCTGGATATCGACGGAGAGCGTATTGCGCGACCTTATTCGTTCGTCAATCCTCCCGAAGCACCCTACCTGGAGTTCTACTCCATCATCGTGCCGGAAGGACCTCTTTCATCGCGCCTGGAGAGTCTGGCTCCCGATGACTCGATCTGGGTTTCCTCCCTGGGAGTGGGTTTTTTCGTGCTCGACGAAGTACCCGACAGTGAATGCCTGTGGCTGCTTTCGACCGGCACCGGCATTGGCCCTTACTTGTCCATGCTAGGTACTCCGGAGCCGTGGCAACGTTTCACAAAAATCGCATTGGTGCATGCCGTGCGCTACGCTCGAGAACTCAGCTACCAGGAGACGATTCAAACTTATCAGGAACAACATCCCGATCAGTTTGAATACGTTCAAATCGTCAGCCGCGAGGAGCATCCGACAGCCTTGGGGGGACGTATCCCCAAGGCCATCGAAAATAACCAACTGGCAGAGCGCACGGGTATGAGTTTCGCCCCTGACCGTGCCCAAGTGATGCTTTGCGGCAATCCGCAAATGGTGAAAGATACTTCCGCGCTATTGCGCGAGATGGGCATGGCACGCAATCGGCGCAGCGCCCCCGGTCAAATCACAACCGAAAGTTACTGGTAATCTCAGGATTCCGCCTGCGACCCCACGTCGCGTATGCGGTTGCAGATCGTCCCGATTTTCTCGATTTCACATTCCACGGCATCCCCCGGCTGAAGATATTCGGGAGGTGTGCGCGCAAACCCGACCCCGCTGGGAGTGCCGGTTGCCAAAATATCGCCTGCCTCCAGCACCATACCTTTCGACAAAGTCGCAATCTGCTGCTCAATGCGGAAGATCTGGTAACTCGTATTGGAATGTTGTTTCTCCACGCCATTGACCCGGCACCATAATTCCAAATTATGCGGATCTTCGATTTCATCCGCCGTCACAATGCACGGACCCATCGGACAAAAACCGCTTAGGCTTTTGCCGATAAAAAATTGCTTGTGCCGACGCTGCAGCTCGCGTGCCGACACATCATTAATCACGGTATAACCAAAGACATGGTCCAGCGCTTCGGCCTCGGTTATGCCTCGACCGGAACGACCGATGATCACGCCCAGTTCAGCTTCCCAATCCAATTTGTCGGACACGCTCGCATCGTAGAGAATGTCTCCATAAGGCGCATTGACGCTATTGGCCGCCTTGGTAAACACAATAGGATATTTCGGCAAGTCCTTACTCCGGCCCAATGAAGCAGAGGCCTCTTCCACATGGTCTGCATAATTCAGCCCCATGCACATGATGTTCTGGCGCGGTCGCGGAATGGGGGCAAGTAATTCCGTCTGATCGGCCGGCACAAACGCTTCCATAGGCGCCGACGCAAAGGCGCCGCGAACGGCATCCAGCGCCTCGGTTCCGCCATCGATCAAATCCAGCATGGTTGCAGGCATATTCGAAGCATGCCGAGCCGGTAAAAACACCAAATCCTCCTGCTGCACCCCCAACCAAGTGTGCTGCTCAAATTGGACGGTTACCAAGCGCATTGTTCACCTCCGTGCCTGTTTGATGGTTTGATAGGCTTTTGTATATTTTTTGGTCTGCTCATTTGCAAAATTCATAAATTCCTTGGGTAAGCCTTTGGAGGCCAGTTTGTCCGGATGAAAGTCCTTCATTTTGCGGGCATACGCTTTTTGGATCTCTTCGGTAGAAGCGGATGCCTCGACTTCCAACAGCTGGTAGGCCTGTTCCAAATCCAAATCATACTCTTGCGAACGATTTTGGTGACGGCCTTGACCGGTACGATGCGCATCCACATACCGCCACATCAGTTCATGCGGATAATCGATCGCATCGCAGAATTGACAGATCAGCTCCTGTTCCGAAGGAGAAAACTCTCCATCCGCCCCTGCAATCAGAACTTGCGCCTCAATGAAAGCAGATGCCAGATGCATACTGCCACCGCACAATTCGGGTAGTTTTTCAAGTTCCGACTGCAGATCAAAATCTCCTCGCACGCCGGTGCGGAAATATTTGATCGCTTGTCGGCGGTGTTCTCCTTCCAAATTAAAGGCATCCATGGCAAGTTCGGCGAAATGAATCTCTCGCTCCGAGACACGCCCATCCGCTTTCGCGACACAGCCCATCAGCAGAAAAGAGACACGCCGAAATTCCTCCTGTCGCTCTTTTGCGCTGCCCCATTCAAAACTTGACCTTGACTGGGACCAGCCCCCTCCCCACATGAGACCGATCGCAGCCCCAAATACCGCTCCCCAAAAACCAAAAAACGATCCGCCGAGAATCATCAACCCCAGCGCCAAAAACAACGACCCGATGCAACCCATCTTTACTACTTCTCACGCTCCAGATGACGAACGTAACGGGGTTGACCTTCCAACTTCAATTGAATGTCTTCGCCTTCGACACGCAAGGCCTCGGCCACACCTTCGCATTGCAGCACAAGTACGACTCCACCGGTCGCGTTCAAGGGAATGCGAATCATATCGCGCTGCGTGTAAAGTCCGTCCTCAACATCGGAATGGGCAATCACAAAGGGAGTCTCGGGCAGAACAAAATCGGCCTTGGGCCGCGTCACTTCCAAGGCGCCCGCTTGCGTCCAAAGCGTACGCTGTTCCGCGTTGTCCATAATTTTTTCAATTTTCGAAGCGGCAAAGCAAAACGCCCACTTCCGCGGCTCCTGCACTACGCTGTCAATGCATAACCCGCGCATGTCCAGAATGCTGTAACTCATGTCTGTGCCTGGTACGCCGCCAAATAATCATCAAAGAGATTCGGGTGCTGAGACTCCTCGGCCTCCAACGCCTGTTGTTGAGCATGTGAATGTTGCCCCAACTGATCCAGATGCGTATGCAGAGCCGCATTGGGTGCCTGCTGCAGGTACTTTTCCCGGTGAGCGCGCGAACGCACCACGACCCATTCTGCGTACGCGGATCCCTGTTCGCGCATCTCGGTAACCATTCTGCCCGACAATGTCTGCTCAGGCTCCTGGATTTTTTGATGTTGCTCTTGCCAGGCTTTTTGAAAATCATCCCGCCCATACGCTTCATCCAGCCACGCGCATACCGGTTGCATCTCAGCCAATAATGCCTGGGCACATTCGCGAACACTGACCGTATCGTTGCCGCACCGCACAACGGTGTCGGAGTTTCGTCCGTTGTGGGCAACCTGCAGCATGTTACTGTTGGCAATATCCTGCTCGTGCTGCGACATGGGCGGGCTATCCTCCAACAAGCAATACACCACCAGTGCCATCAAAAAGCGCAACGCCTCCAAACTGATTCCGCAAGGATCATAAGGATTAATGTCCAGGGAACGCAATTCCACATATTCAATCCCTCGCAAGCGTAACGCACGAATGGGCCGCTCGTCTTTTTGGGGCACGCATTTGGGTCGCACGGTACTGTAGAACTCATCTTCAATTTGTAATTGGTTTGCATTGAGCTGCAAGTACTTGCCGTCGCGCTTTACGCCAATACGCTCATACTCGGAACAAGGCGTGCTGGTCGCCCGGTGCAGGCTTTCGAGATATTTGGAAAGATCGTTGTATTCAGGACGCACTCCTGTGCGTGTCTCCACATTGTTTTGATAGCCAATGCCCCCCAAACGCAAAGAGGTGGCATCGGGTCTGTAAAACGTGCCGGGCGTAAATGTCTCCAACTGGTAGTGACTGGGATGCTGCAGCACAAAACGTCGACAAATTGCCGGCGACGCACCAAACAAGTAAGCGGTCAGCCAACTGCATCGCATAAAGTTTCGAACAACCCCCAAATAACGTTTGGAAATATCTGCTTGGCTGGGTTGATCCCCTAATTCACAATCCCAAAAGGCCTTCGGCATGGAACAGTTGAAATGTACCCCCGCGATGACCTGCATGGAGCGGGTATAGCGATACCCCAGGCCGCGTCGGTAAATGGTTTTCATACGCCCGGCATTGGATTCTCCGTAATACGCCAACGGAATGTCCGGGTCTCCGGCAATCACGCAAGGCATGCTGCCGCACCACAAATACTCCTGGTCCAGATGTGCATAGGTGTAATGGTGCAGATCGGTTAAGAATTGATAGGTGGCTTCCAAGTCTCCGGGAGGCGTGATTAATTCAATCAGTGCCTCGGAATAGTCGGTCGTGATGTAGGGATGCGTCAGCGCCGAACCCAACTCCGATGGATGAGATCGATTGCTCAGGTGTGCCTGCTCGTTGACCCGCAGCGCTTCTCGCTCCAAGCCCACACGAATATCACGCAAGGTTGACGTCGCCCCTGCCGCCCGCAAACTGTCAATGCGCTGGGCTAGTGTCGACGATCGTAAAGACATCTGGTTTCGAACAAAACCACAAGATTAAAATACAGGAAAGGGCGCACGCATGCGCCCTTCCACAAAATCGGCTGAAATTTTGGCCAGATTATTTGATGCGTGCGGCGATCTGCATAATCACCACAGCAAGAACGGTGGCACCAATCGCCATCCAAGCCCATCCACTCATGTCAGACTCCTCAAAAAATGGTCATACAAAGGTCAGACTGCCCATCATTGTACCCTAATTCTCACATAAGAACCCAGTTTTTATCGCACTTGACTCTTCCTCTCAATGGGCCCAAAAAAGCTTCAAATATTTTGCGATAATGACCTTCTTTGCCTGACCAAACCATCATGTCGAAACTGCAGCGCGACGATGCCGAATGGCGCAGCCAACTGACTACTGAACAATATGCCGTCTGTCGCCGTAAAGGCACGGAACCGGCCTTTACGGGCCGCTACTGGGACTGTAAAGAACCCGGCATTTACACCTGCACCTGCTGTGGGCAGGCTTTATTTGATGCGCAGCACAAATTTGACTCGGGCACCGGTTGGCCCAGTTTCACTCAGCCGGTCGCAGCTGACTGCGTTGCCGAAGAAGAAGACCACACCTTGGGCATGCGGCGTATTGAAGTTTTGTGCGCCCACTGCGACGCACATTTGGGGCACGTCTTCCCGGATGGCCCGCCTCCTACACGATTGCGTTACTGTATTAACTCCGTCTCGCTACAGCTCAAGCCTCCTACCGACTAGACCTCGGAGCTCTCGAGCAACTGGTGCAGGTAGCTCCAGTCAAAATGCGGACCGGGATCCGTCTTGCGCCCCGGTGCGATATCACTGTGACCGACCAGGCGTTCCGAACTCAACGTGGGGTATGTGTGCAGTAGCGCCTGGATGATCTCTGCGAGCACCTGTATCTGCCCTTGGGCATAGGGTTGTTCATCCGATCCTTCCAATTCGATGCCAATCGAGAAATCATTGCATCCCGTGCGGCCCTGGTATTCGGAAGCTCCTGCGTGCCACGCACGTTTGTGAAAAGGCACGAACTGCACCACTTCAGCATCGCGGCGGATTAAAACATGAGCCGAGACCCGCAGGTCCCGCAGTTGCTCAAAATAAGGATGCTCGCCAATATTCAGCACATTGGTGAACAACTGCTCTATCGCCGGACCCTCGAATTGCCCAGGTGGCAGGCTGATACCATGCACCACGATGACATCCGGAAGACAACCGTCAGGGCGCTCGTCGCAGTTGGGGGATGCGACAAATCGCACTCCCTGAAGCCGTCCCTGTTCCTTGTCAATATGCATCTGAATCACTCATTTTGCTAGAATAACGGGCGGTCATCAAGATTCATTCCCCTTCAACACATCTCCTTAATTTAAAGCATTGTGGGTGATCATACTGTCGTTTTAGCGATCTTTTTGATCTTTACAGGCGCGGCGATTCTAGCCACTTTTGCCTTATTTGCTCGCCAGACTCTACTGGTCGCTTACATTGGTCTAGGCCTCCTCATCGGTCCTTACAGCCTGGGCTGGGTAGACAGCGTGGATATGGTCAAGGAGATTTCACATATCGGAATTACCTTTTTGTTGTTCCTGCTGGGCCTGAACATGGCGCCGCAAAAATTGCTGGGTTTGTTCAAGAAAACCGCAGTGATTACGATATTGACCTGCCTGTTTTTTGCTGCCGGAGGCGCAGGTATTGTGTATGCGCTGGGATTCAGCATGGTGGACTCGCTCATCGTCGGCGCCGCACTCATGTTTTCCAGCACGATTATCGGCTTGAAATTGCTGCCGACTACGGTCCTGCACCATCGCTTGACGGGCGAATTGATGATCAGCATCCTGCTGCTCCAGGATTTGATCGCCATCGCGATTCTGCTGGCTATCGAATCGCAAGGGGGCCTGACCGTGGGCAACGAATATTTACGAATGGCATTGGGCGTGCCCTCGGTTGCGGGGTTGGCGCTGTTGGCCCAGCGCTATGTTCTGACTCCCCTGTTCGCCCGCTACGACCAGTTTCAGGAATACATTTTTTTGGTCGTCATTGGCTGGTGTCTGGGAATGGCGGAAGCCGGAGCCTTCTTGGGATTATCCACAGAGTCCGGGGCTTTTATCGCCGGTGTCGCATTGGCGGCCAGCCCCATCGCAAACTACATTGCCGAAGTGCTTCGGCCTTTGCGCGATTTCTTTCTGGTTATTTTCTTCTTCTCCATCGGCGCTACCTACAATTGGCACAACTTCGGGGATGTCCTGCTGCCGTCCTTACTTTTGGTTGCATTCATAACGCTGAGCAAGCCCTGGTTGTTCCGGGTGTTGCTCACACGGGCCGACATCAAACCCGAGCGCTCCAAAGAAATCGGTGTGCGCTTGGGCAATATCAGTGAATTCTCTCTGCTGATCTCCGTCTTGGCTCTGACCAACAGCGTGATTACCGAGACGGCCGCTTCTGTGATTCAAACAACGACTCTGATAACCTTCATTATTTCGTCTTACTGGATTGTTCTGTTTTATCCGTCACCGATGGCAATTTCCGACGAATTGCGCCAACAGTAGCCAGACACAAAGGGTGTCTCGACCTCCACCCACCCTTCACAAGTTTTACACCGCAGTCATGGACTCGACCATTCCAGATTTCACGGAACGCGAAAAATGGGTTATCCGTACCACAGTGGATGAACGCTGGAACCAAGGCGCGATAGAACTGCATGCCGCTGATGTGGAGGTTCGTTTGCGCCCCCAAGACGAAACCGGCACCCCGTGTCCCGCACTGTTTTGGGCCGTCAACGACTGCAACTTCGTCGTCATCAAAACGGCCGAAAGCTGCTATCGATGCCAGTTTTTTTATAATGATTTGCAGCAAATGGGCCCGGATGTGACTGAATACACGGAACTGGCGGAATGCGTCGTGCAGTTGCTGCAAACCCAAGCCGATTTTGCCCGCATGACGGGACGCACCGCTACTGCTGATTCGTGATGACCCGCCGCAACGCTTTTTATGCGCAATCAGGTGGCCCTACGGCCGTCATCAATACCTCCGCTTGCGGCGTCATTGAAACGGCGCGGGCCCACCGAGACAAAATTGCAAACGTCTACGCGGGACGCAACGGAATTCTGGGTGCGCTGCATGAAAATCTCGTCGACACCAACCGTGAGACCGCACGCACCATTCGCGCCTTGTACAACACGCCTGGCGCGGCTTTCGGCTCCTGCCGCTACAAACTGAAAAGCCTGCAGGAACATCGCGCCGAATACGAACGCTTGCTGGAAGTCTTCGAAGCACACAATATTGGTTACTTTTTTTACAACGGCGGCGGCGATTCTCAGGACACGGCCTGGAAAGTCGCTCAATTGGCCGAACAAGTCGGCTATCCCATCCAAAGCATTGGCGTACCCAAAACTGTGGACAACGACCTTCCCATCACTGACAACTGCCCCGGCTTCGGTTCGGTCGCCAAATACGTCGCCACCTCCATCCGCGAGGCAGGCCTGGATGTTGCCAGCATGTCAGCCACCTCCACCAAAGTATTTATCCTTGAAGTGATGGGACGACATGCCGGCTGGATTGCCGCTGCCGGCGGTCTGGCATCCCGACGACCTGAAGAAGCGCCACACTTAATCCTGTTTCCGGAAATCCCGTTTGAGTCTCAAGCTTATTTGGAGCGCGTGGAGTACTGCGTGAAGAAATTCGGCTTTTGCGCCATTGTCGCTTCCGAGGGTGTGCGCACCTCGGATGGCAAGTTTCTTGCTGAAGCCGGCAGCAGTGATGCATTCGGTCATGCCCAGCTCGGAGGTAATGCGCTCGTCCTCGCCCAATTGGTCAAGGAACATCTGGGTTACAAATACCATTGGGCAGTTGCCGATTATCTGCAGCGCGCAGCCCGCCACATTGCCTCGGCAACCGACTTGCGCCAAGCCTACGCAGTCGGACGCGCCGCGGTTCGTTTGGCTCTTGACGGGAAAACTGCTCTCATGCCCACCATTCTGCGTACCTCAAACCACCCCTATCGTTGGCGTATCGGACAGACGGCTCTTTCAAAAGTCGCCAACAAAGAACGCATGATGCCTCGCAGTTATATTACGAAGGACGGTTTCGGAATTACCCAACGCTGCCGGACTTATTTGGAACCGCTGATTCGCGGGGAACAGCCTCCTCCCTTCAAACAGGGGTTGCCGGAGTATGCTCAACTCAAGAATATTACGGTCGCCCGCAAACTCCCCTCTTTTACCACATGACTCTTGATAAAGCACGCGAACTCCTGCAGAAGCAGGCACAAGTCGCCGGAGGCTACACGCGCAATGGAGCGCGCCTGATTCTGGCCGAAGTACAAAAAGAGCACGGCCAGGAAGCCGTCGATGCCCTGATTCGGGAACTGGATTTGGAAACGATTTTTGGCTTCACGCCAGGCACGCATTTCAAAGGTGCCTAAACCCACATCCGAGCGCACCTGCGATCAGTTGTACGCCGCTTCCCGACCGGAAGCACCTTTCCAATTCAATGCCGAAGTCGCTGAAGTTTTTCAGGACATGGTGGAACGCTCGGTGCCCGGATATGCCTCTTTAATCCACGGTATTGGAGTGCTGGGCTCTCGTTTTGCGCAACCCGAAACCTGCTGTTACGACTTGGGCTGCTCCTTGGGAGCTGGCGCCCGCATTCTCAAGGCACGGGTACCGCAGAATTGCCGTGTCATCGGCATTGACTCCTCAAGCGAAATGATTGCGCGCTGTCTTGAAACTCCAGACTCCGGCATCCAATACCTTTGCTCCGATATTCGTGATGTGAAGTTCGACACCGCCAGCGTCGTCGTCCTTAATTTGACGCTGCAGTTTTTGGATGTTGCCAACCGCCTGCCAATGCTCAAACGTATCGCCGACGCTCTGCACCCCGAAGGCGTGCTCATATTGACCGAAAAGATTAAATTTGAGGAGCCGCATGAAAGCTGCTTGCAGGCTCGGTACGAATCTTTCAAAAAAATGCAGGGTTACAGTGAACTGGAAATTAGCCAAAAACGCGCGGCTTTGGAACAAACCCTGGTTCGCGACTCGCTTGCCACTCACCGCGAACGCCTGCATACCGCCGGTTTTCATCAAATCCATACCTGGTTTCAATGTCTGCACTTCACCTCCATACTGGCTTTTCGCCGGAACGGGAAGAATTCCTGACCGACCTCCTTCAACACGCCGGTTGCGGAGACTGGATTGCGTCTGCGCAACAGTGCTGGCAAGATCCGCAACACGGCGATTTTGTTGACTGGAAAAAGGCAGTCCAAGCTTTGCCTGCATGCCAAGCGCAAACGGTTCAGCTGGATGTCTCGCAACCGATTATTGGCGGCAGCGATGAATTGGATTCACACCAGAAAGATATTCTGCACCGTACCCTGCGCACTTTAGTGCCGTGGCGCAAAGGCCCGTTCTCCCTGTTCGGCATTTCCGTTGATGCCGAATGGCGCAGCGACATGAAATGGGACCGGCTGGCTTCACACATTAATCTGCAGGATCGTCAGATATTGGATGTCGGTTGCGGGAATGGTTATTACCTGCTGCGCATGGTCGGTCAAGGCGCTCGTCTAGCGCTTGGGGTCGAGCCTTCATGGCTGTCGCATTGGCAATTCGCCGCCGTGACACATTTTCTTCCTGCCGATTTTCCCGCCTGGATGGTCCCCGCGCGCCTTGAAACCTTACCCAAAGCCTCATTCGACACAATTTTTTCGATGGGCGTCCTGCATCACCAAAAGAATCCTCAAGAACACCTGCAGCAGTTACACAAATTTTTACGCCCCGGCGGCGAACTGGTGTTGGAGACCCTTGTCTGCACCCAAACACCCTCTTCCGGCATCCTTCCAATCGAAACCCGCTACGCCAATATGCGTAATGTCCCCATGCTACTGCATCCCGACTACATCCAGACGCAATTGGAAAAAATCGGGTTTCGAACCTCGCAACCCATCGACTGTACAAGCACCACACCCTCCGAACAGCGAAGCACTGACTGGATGCCTTTTTACTCTTTAAAAAATGCCTTGGACCCGGCCGACTCCACCCGCACGATTGAAGGATACCCTGCGCCTTTACGAGCGATTTTCATCGCGCAAGCATAGCGCCCGTATAATGACTTTTGCGCCTGTGACTTCGTTTTCATCGGACACAAACGCCTTCAAAGCCGGTACTTAAACCCTCATGCAATCCACTTTAATTGAGACCGACGAACTGGAAAAATTGCTGATGCAAGGCAGTGTCGTCATCTTGGATTGTCGCTTTGATGTGAGCCGTCCGGAAGTCGGCGCAACCGCATGGCGCAGTGGGCATATCCCGAACGCACACTACGTGGATTTGGATGTCGATATGGCGGCCCCCGCAAGTGACACCAGCGGACGTCATCCCCTGCCCGAGCCGGAAATCTTTCAAGCCCGACTCGAATCCTACGGTATCACGCCGACCTCACAGGTGGTGGTGTATGACGATGCGGGTGGTGCGATAGCCGGTCGCATGTGGTGGCTACTGCGCTGGATCGGTCATGAAGCGGTCTCTGTGCTCAACGGCGGTTGGCCCAAATGGATCCAAGAAAACCGCCCGGTATCGACCGAAGTCCCGACAAGCGCTGCCAGTCACTATCCGATTACGCCCGACCGTTCTCTTTGGTTGTCCACCGAACAAGTGGAGGCCCAGCTGGAACAACAAAATATTCAATTGCTGGATGCTCGAGACCCGGCTCGTTTTGCCGGAGATGTCGAGCCCCTGGATACCAAAGCAGGACATATTCCGGGAGCACAAAACATGCCTTTCCGTGCCAATCTGAATGATGACGGCACATTTCTCTCGACCGAAGCTCTACGCGAACGTTTCCAGGCGATTGCCGACCATCCCCAACCCGTCTGTCATTCTTGCGGTTCCGGGGTGACCGCCTGCCACAACCTTTTAGCCATGGCCTACGCCGGCTTGGAGCCCGGGCAACTCTACGTGGGGTCTTGGAGCGAGTGGATTCGTAATCCACGCCGACCCATTGAAACGGGTAATGCGCCCTCTGATTGATGCGTATTGATCCGTCTTACTGCCCGCAATGCGGCTCCGGCGAACTTCTCTATCGCATTCCTGAAGGCGATACCAAGCCGCGTCACGTCTGCCAACGATGCGGCTACATTATCTACAGCAATCCCTTGACGGTCGCAGGCGCCATACTTGAGTGGGAAGGAAAAATTTTGCTGTGCAAACGCGCCATCAAGCCTCGTTACGGATTATGGACGTTACCGGCCGGCTTTATGGAAAATCACGAGACCCTCGAAGAATGCGCGCGCCGCGAGTGTATGGAAGAAGCCAACGCCGAAATACAAGACATTCAACTTTTTAGCGTCTACAGCCTGCCCCATGTATCGCAGATCTACGCAATCTATTCCGGCATCCTTCTAAACGGCCAGGCCTCTCCGGGGCCGGAGTCCTCCGACACCCAACTGGTGCAGCCGGAAGAAATCCCATGGGATCAAATTGCGTTTGATGTCATTCGCATCAACCTCGAACTGTATTTGGAACATGGGCTTGGCAACGGTCATGTTCATACCGGCACCGTGGCTCCTTTTGCCGGCGCGAATGCCCAAGCCGAACCCGGCGCATGAGCGAAGCACGCTTGCTCGCCATTATTGAACTCGGCGGATATCCTGATTTCAAGCCTCTTTATCAACGCTTGGGCTATACGGTCGAAATCTGCGTCTCCATGCGCAAAGCATTAGCCTCCATTCGTCGTCAACCGCCCGACGTCATTGTTTGCGAATTCAACTTTCAATCTGATTTCCGTGATCGCACCAGTAGCCTGGAATCCATGATTGCTTCAATCCAAAAGCTCCCCGATATTCGTACGATCGTCATTATGGAGCCTGGCCACCGAGAAAAATTCACGTTGCTGGAAAAGCAACATACTTTCCATGCGGTACTGGAATTGCCCATCTCTGAAATGCAGATGCAGGATGCATTGAAATCGTAAGGTGGGCTGAATAATTCACAGCCACTGAGCCATGATCCGTTACGAAAAGCGCGTGCCACCCGGCAAATTGGAGGTCTGGGCTGTGGAGGATTGGCCGGAATGGGATGCACCGCCCGGACGCACGGCCCGCACGATTGTGATTCCGGAAGAATATTTCTTATTGGAAGGACATCTGCGCATTCATGCGCAAGGGCAACCTGTGATTGATCTACAAGGGGGTGATTGGGTTGCCTTCGAATCCGGAACGGTCTGTGAAATCGAAGTGATTGAACCGGTCCAGGGTTTTCGCCAAGTCGGCGTTTAGGATTGTGCCTTTCCTCCCCGACAGGGCGGGCTGTCCGGCACGTCCGGATTCGTGCGCCACTCATCTTCACTCAAGGTATGCAGTGCAAGGGCATGTACTTGCCCGGCCAATTCCTCTGCGAGAATTCGATTAATGCGCCGATGGCGCTGCACCAAAGATTGTCCCGTGAATTCCGGGGCCACCACCGTCACCTTAAAATGCGATTGTGCCCCCTGGGGCACATTGTGCATGTAGCTTTCATCTTCCACGTCCAAATAAACCGGTGTCAATTCAACGGTTAGTTTGTCCGTGATGCGCTGCTGCATATCCATCGTCATTATTGTCGCTTAAAAAGAAAACGGGAAGGAAGCTTACGCCTCCTTCCCGTTATTTTCAAGAAAAATGCTCAGCAGGGAGAGCCAGGACGGGACATCCCTTCCGGCTCTTCATCGCTAGGCTTGATGAGCTGCACATAAGGAACTTTCTTGACCATCCATTCGCCAGTCTCCCGATCAAAGCGGGAATTGACGAAGCACTTCCAGTTCTCATCATCGATCTCCATGAAATCCGCCCGGTAGTAGTAGCCCGGGTAGCGAGATTCCTCACGGAATTTGATGTGCTTCATATGCGCAAAGGCTGCAATCAGACGATGGTAGTTCTCCCATGCCCGCAACAGTTCATGCAGGTCCTTGGCCCGCATTTTCAGCGAGTCTTCGCGCAACATTTCCAATTTGCGCTCGGCCAACTCCAGCATGCTCTTGTTGGTCTGGTACATCGTCGAGACTCCCGCAACATACTCGTCCATCACTTTCTGCAGACGGAACTGGAACATTTTCGGAGTGATGTAATGCGGATTCACATCAATCGCCGTCGTGTAGTCCTTGTGCTCCAGGAAGTTCCGAACCGGCTGATAGATCTCTTCGACAATGTCTTCCACGGTCCGCGACAACTCCGGCTTCCAGTCCATGTTGTCGATTGCGAACTGAACCATCGCCTTGCCGGCAATACGGCCTTCCGAATGCGACCCGCTGGAGAATTTGTGGCCTGATGCGCCGACACCGTCTCCCGCAGTGAACAATCCGTGTACGGTCGTCATCCGGTTGTAGCCCCAGTGGTAATGATCCGGTGCGCCCGGCAGATCATCCGGGCCCGAGACCCAAATACCCGCACAACCGGCGTGGGAACCCAGCAGATACGGCTCGGTCGGCATCAATTCGGACATTTCCTTGTCCGGTTCGATGTTTTCACCGGCCCAAACGCCGCACTGTCCGATCGTCATGTCGAGAAAATCTTCCCAAGCCTCGGCTTCGAGATGTTTGATCTCTTTCGGCGTCATGTTTTCAGCCAGTTTTGCCATCGCTGTCGGAGTGTCCATGAAGATGGGGCCGCGCCCTTCCTTCATTTCCTTCATCATCAGATGGTTGCGCAAGCACGTGCCCATCTTGTGGCCACTGGCGTATGCGTCATAACCGTAGACCTTGAGATCTTCAGCATTCTTGACCTGATAATCCTCACCAAATGCATTCATGGCCTGGGCTTTGAACAACAGGAACCAAGCGCCGACCGGCCCATATCCGTCCTTGAAACGCGCCGGTACAAAGCGGTTTTCCATCATGGTCAATTCCGCACCGCACTCGGCCGCCATCGAATAGGTGGAACCTGCGTTCCAAACCGGATACCAGGCACGCCCTGTGCCCTCACCCACAGAACGGGGACGGAACACGTTGACGGCACCGCCGCATGCCAACAGACAGCACTTGAAGCGGTAGATATGGATACGATTCTCACGCACGCTGAAGCCCGCAGCTCCGGCGACACGATTCGGATCGTTTTTGTCGGTAATCAGGCGAACGATGAAGATACGTTCGTCGATGTTCTCGGTGCCCAAAGCCTTCTTAGCCGCTTCGGCGACGATCCATTTGTAGGATTCGCCATTGATCATGATCTGCCAACGACCCGAGCGGACCGGCTTGCCACCATCAACCAGGCTTTTGCCTTCATCGCCGGACTGCTTCCAGATCGGCAGACCCCATTTCTCGAAGTTGTGTACCGAATCATCGACATGCCGACCGACGTCATAGACAAGGTCTTCGCGCACGATGCCCATCAGGTCGCCTCGCACGTAACGGACATACTCTGCCGGATCGTTTTCACCCATGTAGGTATTGATGGCGGACAGGCCCTGCGCTACCGCACCCGAGCGGTCCATCGCAGCCTTGTCGACCAGTTTGACACTGAGATCGGTGCCTTCCGCACGCGCCTTTTCGAGCCAGCGCGAGATTTCAAACGCTGCACCACAACAGGCCATGCCCCCGCCAATCAGAAGAATATCAACTTCTTCTTCTACGATCTCGGGATTTCCAAATTCAGCCATGACGGCTCCTCCACTATATTCTTTTTGCTGGTTTTAGCTGGCAAACTGCGACATGTCGCAACTGTGCGTGCCTTTGGTAAACAGCGTGCTGTGATCCTTGCCTTCCGCCATCACGGCTTCCTGTTCGCCGCCAAACGGGTCGGCAGAACCTTCAGGAGTCGTTCGAATGGGGAATTTGAAGCGCTTCATCGTGCCATTACGGAACTTGATCGTCCACATAATGGAATCGGTGCCTCGAAGCGGCTGCACCGAAGCGCCCAACGGCACTACGTCCGCGTAATGGCGACACTCAATCGCCTGCTGCGGGCAAATCTTGACACAGGAATAGCATTCCCAGCACTGTTCGGGTTCTTGGTTATACGCCTTCATGGCGTGACCCGTTTCTGATCCGTCCTTGTCCAGGCGCATCAGATCATGAGGACAAATATACATGCAGGCCGTTTTGTCTTGGCCTTTGCATCCGTCACATTTGTCCGTGCGTACAAAAGTCGGCATATGAAACCTCTGGTTGAAAACCTCTGTTGATCCAGGTTTACTGACAAAGACCTTCGCCTTTGCCATGGGTGTATCGGACTAAGTTTAGCAAAAAAGTGTTGCGAGCCCCATAACGATTATTATGGCGACTATAAAATTATTTATTATTCACTTTTTATCAATAACTTATGCTATTTCGATACCTTCAAGAATAAGCGCGAATAGTGCTTTTTTACCTTGTGGAGACGAAATTAATTGAGCACTTCACCGAGATCATCAAGCGTATCTTCCGATCCGCGGTCTGCCCGACGTGTCTCGAAGGCCACTATGTCAACCAGGGCATTGCGCACAAAATGAAAGTCCACGCCGGTGCGTAAAGGAATCTTTGTTGAGTTGCCAGTCTCCAACTTTTTCCGCAGCTGGTCGCGCCAATACTCGTCCGGAATATCGGCAAACGCATCCGGCATCGGTTCGCGAATAATCTGTCCAATCACCCGAACCATACGCTGTCCGTAAAGGAATCGTTTCTTGTATTCCTTCTCGTCAATCTCCAAACCCGCCAGCTTGATGCGATACCGGACCTTGGGACAGGATTTGAGGCCAAAGGCCCGATCTTTCTCTACGCCCTCACTGACACATTGTTTGCGAATATACGAAAGGTAGCCATTGCGCAAGCGGATGTCACTTCCTTCAATGGCTCCGCGCAGGGCCACCTCCTGCTCCAAACGAATCCGTTGCTGATATTCATGATCGTGTCGGTCCACATACTCATCGGCATAGGACTGATATTGTTTTGAGCCCGATGATTTTGGAGTCGCGGAACACAGTTGCGTAATCTGCTCAGGCGTAAACCCACGCTCCAAATAAAACTGCACGTCTTCACGCGCGCATTCCGCATGCACCAAGGGCGCGACAAACCACAACAAGCAAGTCAGCAGACGAATGTTCATAATCAAGACGTTCCTGAGGGCATCAGTCCCAGCATTTTATAGGAGCCGCTCGCCTGCATACAATTGCTCCACTTCGCCCCGCTCTCGTATCAGTAAAGCCCGTTCCCCTTCCACCAGCACTTCCGGTGCGGCGGGTCTTGCGTTGTAAAAACTGCCCATGGAAGCCGCATAGGCACCGGCGGAGAATACGGCCAGCAATTCGCCTTCCGCCGTCACCAGACGCCGAGAACGGCCCAGGCAATCACTTGTTTCGCATACCGGCCCCACCACGTCGCAAACCATCGGTTCTTGATCCTTCAGGCGCCGCTCCGCCATAATCGCATGCCAGGCCCCATACAAGGCCGGTCGCATCAGTTCGGTCATTGCGCCGTCCACCACCACAAAACACCCACCCGATGTCTGCTTGATGTACTCCACCCGCGTCAGCAAAATACCTGCATTCCCCACCACGAAACGCCCGGGCTCAATGACCAGCGTCAAATCACGTCCTGCCAGCACCTGCTGCAGACCTTCCACATACGCGCGCGCCTGGGGAGGATGTTCGTCGTTGTAACAAATACCCAAACCGCCACCGGCATCGATATACTCCAGCACGATGCCCTTCTCGTTGAGTTCATCCGCCAGCTGAACCAGTTGCTGCACCGCTTCCACAATAGGCTGGGCATCCACCAGTTGCGAGCCGACGTGACAAGCCATCCCCTTGAGTTTCAGCTGCGGTCGTTCCGCTGCCCAGCAGTACATGTTGAGCGCATCCTCCATCGGAATGCCGAATTTGCTGCCTCGAAACCCGGTCGCAATGTGCGGATGGGTGTCCACATTGACAGACGGATTGATCCGCAAGGAAATCGGGGCAATTACGCCTTCTTCCCCGGCGATTCGATCAATGCGCTGCAATTCGGATTCGGATTCCACATGAAAGGCGCCAATGCCCGCAGCCAATGCTTGACGAATTTCCGCCTCAGACTTGCCCACACCGGAAAACACGGAGGCCGACACGTCCCCTCCCGCGGCTTGAACTCGCGCCAATTCACCACCCGAGACGATGTCAAAGGCACACCCCAACGCCGCCAGGCGTTTTAGGATCGATAAATTACTGTTCGCCTTGACCGCATAGCAAATACGATGAGCCTGGCCTTCCAGCGCTTCCTGCAATTCGCGTACATGGCGGACAATCGCCGACGACGAATAAACAAAGCAGGGAGTGCCGTACGCTTTGGCAATATCGGCCAAAGGCACTTGTTCGGCATAAAGCCGATTTTCACGATAGGTGAAGTCTTCCATTAATCCCCGGCAGACGCGCTTGGAGGAGGTTCTAACGGCCCCATTTGCCCACATCCGGCAAGCGCTCCCGACAGCATCACGCACATGCAAAGGCAGGACAGCCCACGCTTAAACCAGCCTGATACTTTGGGGGCTTCTCGAATCCAGTCAATCATTATTTCTCGACACCCAACTTTAGATTTTCATTGTACTTGACACTTCAATTATTCCCGTTCCGACGAAGGTGAGAATTGCTGTTGCATAATTTGCCGGAGAGATAAAAACTTGGGCGCTCGTCTGCGCCGCTGTTTCCATTCCCCATGTCATTACCCGAACTGCTTGTCGAAGAGCCCGAAGACGGTCCCGCACAAGCGACTTTAATTTGGCTGCATGGCTTGGGAGCGACAGCCGATGACTTCGCTACTCTAGGTCGCCAACTGCGTTGTCCGGGATTGCGCGTGCTGGCCCTCCAGGCACCCTCGCGACCCGTCACCCTGTTCGAGCATCAGGTTGCACCGGCATGGTTTGACATCCTTCCCCAACCGGGCGAGCGCGTAATCAGCGATTTGGATGGAATGGAGCAAAGTGCCGCACGGATCCGAAAAGAAATCGAAAACCAACAACAATCCGGTATTGCGCAGGTCGCAATCGGCGGCTTTTCACAAGGAGGCGCGATGGCGCTGTACACGGCCCTAACCCACCCTCAACCGCTTGCCGCAAGCGTGTGTCTGTCCGGCTATATCCCGCAGGATGCCCATCTGGAAAGCCAAGCCGCCCAATTAACATGGACGACACCTTTTTTCGTCGCCCACGGTGCGGCCGATGAAGTCATCCCCATCAAGTATGGCGAAATCACTCGCGATTGGCTGAGTCGGCATGGCGCGACTGTACATTGGAGCCACGGCGCTTACGCGCACGAAGTCACGACACCTGAAATTACCGAACTGGGAGATTTTTTGCGCCCGCGCCTGACGCCAGCCCGCTAGGGCTGCTTGGGCAATGTGAGTGAACCCGTACTCAACTCTTCCTGCGCCTGCGCGACCCGCTCATGAACCTGCTGGGGGGCGGTGCCGCCGTGAAGATTACGCGCTGCAACCGACGCCTGCACGGTCAGAGAAGCCAGCAGTTCGGCATCAATCACCGAACTGAATGTTTGCGCTTGCGCAAGCTCCAACTCATCCAACCGCACCCCCTGCTGCTCCGCATGGGCCACCAGTTGGCCGGTAATGTGATGGGCATCCCGAAACGCAACGCCTCGCGCAACCAGGGCATCGGCCAAATCCGTCGCCACCGCATAATCGGCGCCTGCTGCCTCGGCCATCCGCTCATAATCAAACTGTAGAGCCGCCACCGCCGTCTGCAGCATGGCCACGCTGTGCAGTGCCGTATCCATACTGTCGAATAACGGCTCCTTGTCTTCCTGGTTGTCGCGGTTGTAGGCCAGCGGCTGGGCTTTCATCAGCATCAGCACCGCTTGCAGATTCCCGCAGACCCGCGCGCTTTTGCCCCGCACCAGTTCCAAGACATCCGGATTCTTTTTCTGCGGCATTAAAGAGGAGCCGGTACACAATTCGTCCGGAAGACTGGCGAATTTGAAATGCGGGCTCACCCACAGGATGATTTCTTCCGCCATGCGCGACAGATGCACCATCAGAAGACTCAGGGTCGCGCACGTCTCAATCACAAAATCCCGGTCGCTGACCGCATCCAAGGAATTATCCGAAACGGCCTCAAACCCCAGCAATTCCGCCACATAATGCCGATCAATCGCATAACCGGAACCAGCCAGGGCCGCAGCGCCCAACGGCAGGGTATTGGTGCGCTGGAAAGCATCGGCCAGCCGCGCCCGATCCCGCCGCAACATTTCATACCAGGCCAACAGGTGATGGCCCAATGTGACGGGCTGGGCGGTCTGCAGATGAGTCAGACCCGGCATGACCGTTTCCGCCTCCGCCTGCGCACGTGTCACCAGCGCCGACTGCAACTGATGTAACTGTTCATCCAGTTGCGCCTGCGCGGTACGGGTGTACAAGCGCAAATCAGTGGCCACCTGATCATTACGGGAACGCCCGGTATGAAGTTTTTTCCCGACATCTCCCACCGCTTTCACCAACTGCGCTTCGATGTTCATGTGCACATCTTCCAGCGCCGGATCCCATTGAATCCGACCGGCATCCAGATCATCCCGAACCTGCTGTAAGCCTTCAACCAGCGTCGTGCATTCCGCTTCGCTCAATACTCCGGCTTTGAGCAAACCTCGGGCATGCGCCTGCGAGCCCTGAATATCGTAAGGGTACAAACGCCCATCAAAATGGACGGAGGATGTATAAGCCTCAACTTGAGCATCGGTCGCCTGTGCGAACCGCCCTTGCCAAGGCTTCGTTGTAGAATCAGGCACATCGCCCTCCGTAATCGCACGTATTTTAGCGTGCCGACCTCCGATTTTTGGACGGCGCAACTGCAATGGCCCACCCTTCCACACCCTCGGACTTTGAACAAAAAGTCGTGGTCCTCATCAACGGCGCTCCGGAAATGCACCTGGATCGCCGCATCCCGCTCAGTGACACTCAAAAGCAGGCCGTTGCACAATTGGAGGCGAAACTGAATGCCGGCTTTAAGGTGGCGGGCGTGCACTACAAAGATCCGAACGCGCTGCAACGGGCACAATTCGCCGCCAGCATGATTCCCGAAGCACTACAGCGTGGCGACGAGGCCCAGGCGGGTCTGGTGCTGGCTTTGATCGGAACGTCGCTGCCCGATCTCAAGCAAATCCAATACCGTCATCGCCGCGATGGCGGCTGGGATATCGCTTTCATCAGCGATCGCTGCTATGAGCCGGATGAACGTCCCATTCGTCTCGTCCCGCCGAAACCCTCATGAGCGATTTACGCTGCCGCATCGCCACCCGCCGCAGCCCCTTGGCCATGTGCCAGGCCGAATGGGTCGCGGCGGCCTTGAAGCAACATTTCCAGATCGAACCGGAGTTACTTCCGATACAAACCCAGGGAGACCAGATGCTGGAGCAACCCCTCTCCACTATTGGGGGGAAAGGCGTATTTATTAAGGAGTTGGAATCTAGCCTGCTGCGTGGTGAAGCTGATTTGGCGGTGCATTCGATGAAGGATGTTCCCGCGCAACTGCCGTCGGGTCTGGAGATTTCGGCGATCAGCGTGCGCGCTGACCCGCGGGATGCCGTTTTGGCTCCGCATTACCGCACTCTTGACGCCTTGCCACCCGGCAGCCGCGTGGGAACCTCCAGTCTGCGCCGTCGTGCGCAACTGCAGGCGCAGTACCCTGATTTGTGCTTTGTCGAATTGCGGGGCAATGTCGGCACCCGCATCAAGCGCTTGGAAAAGGGCGATTTTGACGCAATCGTTTTAGCCCGAGCCGGTTTGGAAAGATTGGGTCTGGATGCGCATATCACCCAAACACTCTCAGCAGCTCAATGCCTGCCGGCGATTGGCCAGGGCGCTTTGGGAATAGAAATCGCCTGCGACCATGAGCAGGCCCGAAACTGGGCCGAAGCGCTTCATGATTCGCAAACAGCCGCTGCCGTGACCGCCGAGCGTGCGATCAGCCGCACTTTACAGGGAAGTTGCCAAATCCCACTGGCCGGCTATGCGACTTGCGAAAACACGACGCAAGTACAAGTACGCGCCTGTCTGGCGCGTCCCGATGGCAGTCAGTTGCTTTACGCCGAAAGTGACGGCGCTCCGGAGGTGGCCGGCGAGGCTGCCGCCCACAGTCTGCTCGAACAAGGCGGTGGTGCCATTTTGAAAGACCTGGGGGTTCCGGGCTTCGCATGAACGCTTCGCTGGCTGGTCGCCGCATTCTGCTGACGCGCCCCATCGATCAGGCCCAATCCCTGCTTGTCCAACTGCAGGCACAGGGAGCGAACGCCGGTGTTTTCCCCGGCTTGCGCATCGTTCTGCAGACGCCTGCGGAAGAAGAACTGGTGCAGATCGAGAAAGCGGATCTGATTATTTTTGTCAGCGCCAATGCGGTTCGCGGACTGGCCCCACACGCCTCCTCCATTCACAATCTTCAAAACTTGCGGTTTGCGGCCATCGGCCACGCCACCGCGCGAGCTCTATGCGACGCAAACCTGGAACCCGCACTCAGCGCGCCCGCTCCCTACAACAGCGAAGCTTTTCTGGCCCTGGACGAACTGCAAGCTTTGCCAGGGCAACGCATCATCATCGTCCGGGGTCAAAGTGGTCGAGAACTGCTGAAAGAGAATCTACAACAGCGCGGCGCCGAGGTGCGCTATCTCCAGGTGTATCGCCGAGATCCTCCGGATCAGCCGCTTTCATTCGCAGATTTAGCTTGCGGAGATCCCGAATTAATCTGCATCACCAGCACCGAAATCGCCGCTAATTTGCTTGAATGTGTGGCTCCTGACGACTCTTCCCGGCTTCTCAATTGCCCGCTGCTCGCCGGCAATGCCCGCATCGCAGAGGCCTGCCGAACCATGAAGTACGCTTTAATTGGGGGCGTTGCCGAACATCCGGGAGACGATGCCATGCTGGAGGCTATCCACAAGTATTTCGCGCAGACGCCCGCAGTGCCATGAGTCGAGGAACCCGTCTGCTGTTTATTGTGACGGCCGTGGGCTGGCTGGGCCTGTTGTTTCTCGGCGCCCTGTTCTACGTACATTGGAGCGACAGTCACAGCCGCTTCAAGGAACTGCGCGATCGCCAGATTGATACGCACCAGACGGCCCACCAAGCACTGATAGAGCTGGATCAACGGATTGCCAGCCTGTCAAGTGAGCAGCACCAGACCCAGGAAGTGGTCGATCAGTTTTTGGAAGAGTTACGGGTGCGCTATACCGCCTATGAAACCCTTCTGCAGGAAAAACTGGCTCCGATTGCCATTGCTCCGGACCCTCGCCAGTATTCCGTCGAAGCGGTCGCCTTTTTGCTGCAGATCGCTCAATACAAACAGGACTATCTGCAGGACTATCTCGGCACGCTCAGCGCCATACGCCAAGCTCGACGTACGCTGGATTCCCTGGACGATGTCCGCTACCGCAACCTGATTCAACAAATGGATGTGGCACTTGCGACACTGGAAGGTTATTCCGGACAAGAAGCGGATCGGGCCCATCGCATTCTGACCGCCAGTTGGCTGGTACTCAGCGACACAATTCGAGAATTGCAAAGTGATGTCGCCCAACAAAACCAACTCACCCCCCTGCGCACCTGGGGCGAATTTTGGGATGACTTACTGACCAACTTCGGGGAACATCTCAACGTACAGCGTGGCGCCCCGGAAGCCGTAAAGACCATCTCCGCCTACCAACATGCCTTGATTTTGTACGCAGTCCAAACGGAGATGTATCTGGCGCGACTGGCACTACAGTCGCACCGCGCCGACAATTACGCCCAGTCGATTGAACATGCCCTCACTTTGTTGGATAAGCCTGCATTGAACGATGCCTATCCCGCCTTGAAACAGGACTTGGAAAGCCTTCGCGGCCAACAGCCGTTCCCACCCGACATCGACTTCGCGCATCTGCAGCATACCCTGGCGCAAACACAGTGAGACTGCTGGTACTGACTCTCGTAGCGGTTTTGGCCGCGATTGCGAGCGCTCTGGTCGCTCAATATTTCGGCGGACGGGTGGTCGTGCATATTGCCGACTTCACGGTGGACATCTCTTTGCTGATGGCGTTGCTTTTGGGAATTTGTGCTTTTTTTGTCCTCAGCACCTCCATCTGGATTGCCGCACGCCTGCTTTCCGCTCCCCGAAACTTTCACCTCCGTCGCCGCCGCCGTCGTCGCCAAAAGGCGGATGCCTTGTTGGCTCAGGGATTGCGCTCCTGGTTACTGGATCAGCCGGATGAAGCACAACGTCAATGGCAGCAGGCCGCACAGCAAGACCCCAAACAATCACTCCTCCACATTTTGGCCGCTGCCGCCGCGATTCGCACCGATCAGCTCTCCGAGTGGGAACCCCATCTGCGGGCCGTGACCGAACCTGAATACCAGCCGGTCTGTGCCCTGCTGCAGGCCGATGGTCTGATGGCCGCCCACGAATGGGAAAAAGCGCTGGCAGTCCTGCAGGCACCGGACCGATGTGATCCGAAGCACCCTCGCACGCTTCGTCATCTGGCGCGCTGCTACCGGGAACTGGGCAGTTGGATGCGCCTGCTCGAACATAGCCAGTCATCGGTCACCCACTCGCAATTGCCTCAGGTTGAAATTCAACAATGGTGGCGCGAAGCGGCCCAGCATTTATGTGAGCATGCGGATGGGCCGGAATTACATGCCCTCTGGCCGAAATTGGGGACCGCTCGCGACGATATCACCGTGCTCCATGTCTACCTGCAGGGCCTGCATCGCTGCAACCAGGAAAAACCGGAGTTGGAAACTTATTTGCGCGACCGGCACCCGGATGATGCCGCGGTCGAGCTTTACGCCAATTTACCCGGAACCGTGACCAAAGAACGTATTCGATGTGTCACCCAGTGGCTGGAACGCGAACCCGAACGCATCGTCGTTTTGCGTGCCCTGGCCCGATTGTATGCCCGACTGGGCAACTGGAATGAAGCGCTCAACTATCTGCAGGTGGCCGCTCGCCTCGGCCCCGAATCCGATGCCGCATTGTGCTGGGAACTGACCGAGGCCTATGAGCACTTAGGCATGCACGAACAGGCACACGAAAGTTGCCGCCGGGGACTGCAGGCGGTGGTCGCTAGTGAAAAACCGGGCTACTAGAAGACTCGGCGACAGGCTGGGGCGAAGCATGGTGCAGGATCATGCGCCAACCTTCCTCCGTGACACAAAAGCTGTTGGTCGCCAAAACCACCCCGACAATGTGTTGTTGGAGGTACAGGGTTTCCGTCACCTGCGAAATCGCCATCTGGTGCGCATATTCCTGCTGGAAGTGGTACTCCAATTCAAAATGAAACGGTGCCTCGGCCTGAAATATCCGTCGCCAGCTGTCTTCGATTTCTTCGCGACCGACCAACAGCGCGCCCCCGGGATGAATACAGTAGACGGGCCGATGATCCGCCCACACCTGCATCATGCCTTCAACATTCTGCTGAGCAAACGCCTCGTAAAATCCACGTTCGGCTTCCGCTGCCGTTTTAAACATTCTGGCCTGTCCACTAAAAATCTTTCCTATGATACCCCGCTTCAGTAGAATGGAGAGCCTAAAACGCAACGCGCGCCATGTTTAAGAACTACACCAATATTTCTCTCTGGACCGTGCTGGCCGCTCTCATCAGCTGGACCCTGACGATTGTGCTGGTCGTCAATATGTTGGGAGGGCCTTTCGCGCAACGTACCTGTCAAACCCACTGCATCCAAATCCTGGCCATCGCCTCTTTTCTCACCGCCTGCGCGGGCACCTTGCTCTGGCCGCGCCGCCCGCAACATCCTTTGACGACATTGTGCCTACTCTCCATGCTAGGCCTCATCGTCATCTACCTGACGACTTTCTTTATCGGTGTTCTGTTCAGCTGAATCCAGCGTCTAGCCCCACAAGCTGCGAATCGCAGCAATACCCTGTCCGCCATACTCAACGGCGGTTTTTTCATCCCCCTTCTTCATGCCGCCCAGCGCGAACACCGGAAGGGCCGCTTTTTCCAGCAGGGCCGCGTAACGCTCCCAACCCAAAGCGTCCCGCACGGGCGACAATACGGCAAAATCCGCTCCGATGCGCACCGCCTGATCAAGTTCTTCCTCATTGTGGCAAGAGGCGCCCAGCCACAAATGATCCGGCACAGGCCGTTGGCTCAGACTCTGCAGTCGAGCACTGGTGAGATGCACACCATCGGCCCCTAACCGCACCGCCAGCTCCGGAGCCGCATTCAAAAGTATCTGGGCGCCCGCTGCATGCACGCGGGCGATTGCTTCACCCGCCAAAGCCTCATAGGCAGCCGTCGGCTGTGAGTGGGCTCGCAACTGGATCAGGCGCACCCCGTTCTCAAGTGTCCGCGACAGGTCCTGCAGCCAACTTTTTTGATCCTCGCCGGGATCCGCGCTGATTGCGTATTGCCCGGGCAACTGTAGCGCGCGGATGACCGGTCGGCTGGCGGGCGGCGTGACCCATTCGCGCAGCTGTTCCACGGGAGCCCAGCGGATTTCCTGACCTTCGCGTCCGTACGGCTCGCCGCTCCATTGCGTGACTTTGAACACTTCAAAATCCATCGCAAATTCGGGATAAATAAACGGCATCCGAATCAGACGTTGCCAACCCTGCACCTGGATTCCGACTTCTTCCTCCAACTCGCGCATCAACGTTTGAGGCGCCGTTTCGTTCGGTTGCGCTTTACCTCCCGGAAATTCCCACTTCCCGCCTTGATGCGCGTGGGCGTGTCGTTTAGCCAGAAGAACTTCCGAACCATCCGGACTCAACACCGCACCTGCCACGACGGAGACCGGCGAATCCGACATTTTTTCAAGTCCGATATTCGGCGTTGATTTTTACGTATTCGTAAGAGAGATCCGAGGTGTAAAGACGGGCGCCTTGAGAACCGGCTCGCAGATTGATGCGAATTGCAAATTCCGGACGCTGCATGACACGCTGCCCATCTGCTTCCTGATAATCGGGGGCACAGGCGCCGTGAGCGACGATGCACACCTCATCCAACCAAATATCAATATCTTCCATGCGCACATCGGCATCCACGCTGCGCCCGACGGCGGCCAATATGCGGCCCCAATTCGGATCCCCCGCAAAGGCCGCTGTTTTCACCAACGGCGAATGAGCGACAGCCCGTGCGACCGCTTGCGCCTGTACCTCAGAGGAGGCCTGCTCCACCTCAACGGTGATAAAACGTGTGGCTCCCTCCGCATCCCGAATCAAATCCTGCGCCAAGCCTGTGCAGACCTCCTGTACCGCCTGCTCCCAAGCCGCTTTTTCCTCCGATGACAACGAGGCCAATTCCACCTTGCTGGCGCCAGTGGCCAGCAACACGCAGGCATCATTGGTGGACGTATCGCCGTCGACTGTAATGGCGTGAAAAGAGGTTTTCATCGCTGTGTTCAACACCGTCTGCAGTGTGGGCGCATCCGCCACCACATCCGTCGCCACAAACGCCAACAGGGTTGCCATGTCCGGACAAATCATGCCCGCACCTTTGGCCATGCCGGTGACATGTAACGTCTGGCCCGCGACTTCGACCTGACGGCTGTGCAGCTTGGTGCAAGTGTCAGTGGTCAGAATTGCCTGGGCCGCCTGATCCCAATGCTCCTCCGACAAGTCGGCATTCAGCGTGGGCAGTTGCGCCTCGATACGCTCTACCGGCAACCGCTGACCAATCACCCCGGTCGAAAAAGGCAAGACTTCTTCAGGCTCGACTCCAAACACTGCTGCCGCTGCCGCACAACACGCATGTGCGTCCGCCAAACCGTCCGCCCCCATGCCCGCATTGGCACATCCGGCATTAATGAGCAAAAGCCGAGGGGCTGTGGCCTGTAAATGCGCACGGGCCACTTCTACGGGCGCCGCGCAAAATCGATTGGTCGTGAAGACGGCCGCCGCCTGAGCTTCGGGAGCGGCTTCCAGCACCGCGACATCCAAACGTGAGTCCGAATACAGACCCGCACATGCGGCCGCCAGGCGCACACCCGGGACTGCGTGGTCGCTCATGCGGTTTGGCGCGCTTTCGCGCCGCAACAATGTTTGTACTTTTTGCCGGAACCGCAAGGACACGGCTGATTGCGACCGACCTTGACTTCAGCGCGGCGTATCGGCGTTTTCGGACTCACAGGTTGCCGTGCGCCCGCAGCCGGCGGAGCCGAAGGCGCCGAATCACCCAAGGCATTGACTTCCTGATGGCCGTAATCCAGTTTCGACATCGCAGTCGCCGGCCGTTCCAGATCATCCAACTGCTCGCGTGAGCGCAACTGCAGCAGACACAGCATGCGAATGAAATCATGCTCCGTGCGTTCCAGCATTTCCTGGAACATGGAAAAAGCCTCGCGTTTGTATTCCTGTTTGGGATTCTTTTGCGCATAACTGCGCAAGCCGATGCCCTGACGCAAGTGGTCCATCATGGCCAGATGCTCCTTCCAATGCATGTCCAGCGTCATCAACAGCAAATCCTGCTCCAACTGCCGCATGGCCGGCGGAGTGACCTCCGCTTCCTTGGCCTCCAACATCTCCACGACACCCTGCTGCACCCGCTCCAGCAGCGTCTCTTCTAGGATTTCAGGCTCCTTCTCCAGCCAGTCACGTACTGCCGGCTGCAACCCGAAAGTCTCCAACAGCGCCTGTTCCAAACCCTCGGTATTCCATTGCTCTTCCATACTTTCCGGCGGAATATATGTGCTGAAAATACGGGCCACCACTTCTTCCCGCATCGTCTGCACATGGTCCGACAGGTCCGACGTGTCCATGATCTGATTGCGCTGGTCGTACACCACTTCGCGCTGATCGTTGATGACGTTGTCAAACTCCAGCAGGTGTTTGCGAATATCAAAATTGCGGGCTTCCACCTTGCGTTGCGCGTTCCCAATGGCCTTGGTCACCCAGGGATGCTCAATCACTTCGCCCTCTTTCATGCCCAGACGCTGCATGAGGGAGGCCATCCGTTCCGAAGCAAAGATACGGATCAGATTGTCCTCAAGCGACAGATAAAACCGACTTGATCCGGGGTCGCCCTGCCGACCGGAACGACCGCGCAGCTGATTATCCACCCGCCGGGATTCGTGGCGCTCGGTGCCAATGATATGCAGGCCTCCCGCCGCAACCACTTGTTCATGCCGACGCTGCCAGTCGGCTTCGGCCTCCGCGTTCTCTTCCGCCGTCGTCTCGAGTGCGCCTCCCAGCACAATATCCGTGCCACGACCGGCCATGTTGGTGGCAATGGTGACCGCGCTGGCCCGACCCGCCTGGGCAATGATGCGTGACTCCTGCTCATGGAATTTGGCATTCAGCACCTGATGCTCAATGCTGGCCTTGCGCAGCATCTGTGACAGAACCTCGGAATTCGCAATCGATGTCGTCCCCACCAGTACCGGTTGCCCTCGCGTCACGCAGTCCTGGATATCTTCAAGTACGGCCTCATACTTCTCGCGCACGGTTAGGAACACCAGATCTCCCAGGTCCTCGCGAACCATCGGCTGGTGCGTGGGAATCACCACCACCTCCAAACCGTAGATCTCCTGGAACTCGAAAGCTTCCGTGTCCGCCGTCCCGGTCATCCCGGACAATCGCGAATACAGCCGGAAATAGTTCTGGAAGGTCACCGATGCGACGGTCTGGTTTTCCGTCTCCACCGCAACCCCTTCTTTGGCCTCCATCGCTTGATGCAGGCCTTCGGACCAGCGCCGCCCCGGCATCTTGCGGCCCGTGAATTCATCGATGATGACGATCTTGCCCTCTTCAGACACGATGTAATCGCGATCCCGCTCAAATAAGGTGCGCGCACGCAATGCGGCGTTGACGTGATGAAGCAGACGAATATGTCCGGCCTCATACAGACTAGCGCCCGGTGGAATCAGTTTCGCGCGGGACAGCATCTCCTCAACATGATGATGGCCGGCTTCCGTCAAATACGCCTGGCGCGCCTTCTCATCAATTCGATAGTCGCCCGGACCGTCCTCTTCCAACTGCGGTTTGAGGTGACCGACCAGCTGATTCATTTGCTGATACAAGTCGGTACGGTCTTCCGTCGGCCCTGAAATAATCAAAGGCGTGCGCGCCTCATCAATCAGGATCGAGTCCACCTCGTCGACGATGGCGAAATCCCGGCCCCGCATCACACGCTGCTCCGGCTTGAACACCATGTTGTCACGCAAATAATCGAACCCGAATTCGTTGTTGGTCCCGTACGTGATATCGGCCGAATACGCTTCCAGACGTTGCTCGCCGGTCAGGTTCTGAACGATGACGCCGACCGTCAAGCCCAACTGCTCATAGATCGGCCGCATCCAATCGGCGTCGCGTCGCGCCAGATAGTCGTTGACGGTCACGACATGCACGCTTTCTCCTGCCAACGCATGCAGGGTCGCCGGCAAGGTCGCAACCAGCGTCTTGCCTTCCCCCGTACGCATCTCGGCGATGCCTCCCTCATGCAGCACCATGCCGCCAATCAGCTGGACATCAAAATGACGCATCCCCAGCGTTCTTTGGGCGGCCTCGCGCACCAAAGCGAAGACTTCCGGCAACAACGCATCCAGAGTCTCTCCATTCTGCAGACGAGTCCGACACTGTTGCGCACGCTCGCGCAACTGCTCGGCTTCAAGAGCCTGCATCTGCGCTTCCAGTTGATTGATGTCCGCCGCGGTGCGACGATGGCGCTTGAGCGTTCTCTGGTTGCGGCTACCGAAGATTTTTCGGGCGATTTTGAGAAACATTACGGCACCGGCCTGGGCGACCGACCATTATAGTCAGGCACGCGCCTCAACGCCGCGCCGACAGGAAATTCAAAGGATTGACTCGATGACCGTTCTTCAGAACTTCAAAATGCAGATGCGGCCCCGTTGAGCGGCCCGTCGAACCGACCAAGGCGATCAACGCGCCGCGCTGTACGGTCTCACCGACATCAACCAGCAATTTGCTTGCATGTGCATAGCGGGTGCGGTAGCCGCCCCCGTGATTAATTTCGACCATCAGACCGTACTGATTGCGACGACCGGAAAATTCCACGATGCCGGTCGCAGCCGCATAAATCTTGCCGCCATGTCGGGCCCCGAAATCGACACCTTTATGATGCGCTCGGCGCCCCGTAAACGGATCCTTGCGCATCCCGAAGTACGAAGAAATCCATCCTCCGCGTACCGGCCAATTGCTGGGATAAGCTTCGCTCGCCAAACGGCGGTACTGCAGCAGTTCCGTCAAGATTTTCAGCTGTACGCTCTGATCTTCCACCTGACGGTACAGCGTATCGACCGAAGCCAGCAACTCGGCCGGCTTCAAGCTGGCCTGAGCCAGATCCGCCTGCCCGCCCAACGCCGGTTCGGACCCAAACTGAAATTCCGTTTTTTCTTCCAACTGCGCTACTTCCGTCAACACTTCCCCCAGCGCATTGAGCGACAGCACCTGCGCCTGCAGACGCGCCACCTGTGCGGACATCGCATCGGTCTGGTTCCGACTCTCCTGGCGTAACTGTTCAAGAGTAAGTTCGTGGGTTGCCAGTGCTTCCTGTACCGCATCTACCGCGAGTTGCCGCTGATGCAGACCGCCCTGATGAAACGCCACTAGTGCGACTTGAGTCAGGAACACCGCCGCGACCGCACCCACCCCGATGCGCCGCCATGCGGCGGGCGGAACCCGAATGGCCACATAGCCGATAATAGCGCGCAAGCGGTCCTTCCCCCGAGCATTCAGATGCGACAGCTTCTTGATCATCTTGACTCCGTCACGCTTCAGCGCATTCGCCTGCAATTGGCCCTGACCGACGCGCTACGCGAGGAATTGCCCGAGCCTTTTCGACAGGATTGCTGGTGCAGCCGCATTCAGAATACCACCTTAACCGTGACAGTCAACAATGCCAGTCATGCATCGCTGATTCACTATCAACAGCATGAACTGCTGAAACGTATTAATGCGGATTTTAAGGAGCAATTGACACAACCTCTGCAACGCATTCGAATTCGCGTCGCAGCCCGTCATGCCAGCCAGGACGAGATGTCCTCAGGCTAAGCTGGTCTGCGCAAAAGAAACGGGAGCTTCCTGCGCATCCTCAAAACTGACGTGTTCCCACGCCGACTCAGTCGCCAAAAACTTGCGCAACAACTGAATGTTCAGCTCATGCCCTGAGCAATAGCCCTCAAAGGAGCCAATGAGGCTATAGCCCAACAAGTACAAATCGCCGATCGCATCCAGCACCTTGTGCTTGACGAACTCATCCGGATAACGCAGGCCGCTGTCATTGAGCAGACGGTTGTCATCCAACACTATCGCGTTGTCCAAACTGCCACCCAATGCCAGGTTGCGTTCGCGCAACTGCTCCACCTCGTCCCGAAAACCGAACGTCCGGGCCCGTGACACTTCCTTGATATAGGACGTGCTGGAGAGGTCCAGCACCGTGCGCTGGCGGGTCGACCGAATGACCGGATGGTCGAAATCAATCGTGAACGCCACCTTGAAGCCATCGTACGGCTCAAACCGTACCCAGCGGGAATCATCGTCCGCCCGCACTTCCACCGGCTCGCGGATGCGAATGTAGCGCTTGGGCGCCTCCTGCTCAATCAGGCCCGCGGAATGGATCAGAAACACAAACGGGCTGGCGCTGCCGTCCATAATCGGCACTTCGCACGCATCCAGGTCCACATACAGATTGTCCACTCCCAAAGCGGCGACGGCTGACAACAGAT
This sequence comes from uncultured candidatus Poriferisulfidus sp., assembly GCA_965221375.1. Lineage (GTDB taxonomy): Bacteria > Pseudomonadota > Gammaproteobacteria > Poriferisulfidales > Poriferisulfidaceae > Poriferisulfidus. The sequence continues at coordinate 1,381,218 of OZ244883.1, forward strand.
GCTCCACCGTCGAGACATGCACATCGCCGTTGGACAATGTCGTCGACAACCGGGTCGCCGAAACATGCTTGGGATGCACATCAATGCGCACGGCGGGATCGTAGTCGGTCCGGCGAATGACCACGCCCGTATCGACGGGCGCCGGACTCAAACGCATGGAGATCTTCTCGCCAGAATGCAGACCGATGCCTTCCGCGCAAATGCTCTGCCTGAGCGTATGCTGGTAAATCATGTCAACAAATCTTTTCGAAGGGATGGACCCGAAAACAGACCGAAAAGCCACTTCGGCTGCAGGTTTGGGCGGCCATTATACATTAAAACCATGCAAAAACGCATAATTTCCGCCCTTTTCCCGCATATTCACCCTCGGCTTCCCGCTTAATCGTGCTGACCGCGCAGATACGCCGGAATGTTGAACGAGTTGCGCATGGCATCGTTGCTCCAGTCCGCGCCGACCACCTTTTGGCTCGGATGGTCTGCCTCCATCGCCATTGCAGGTGCGCCTCCGGGCACTTGGGCTGCCTCGCGGGCTTCCCCGTGCTTGGGTGGCATTTTCACCAAATTGGGCTGCGCGGGGGCCTTCGCCGGCGGCTCCATCTTGAGCTGCGTCTCCGACTCAAAACCCGCCGCCACGATGGTGACCTGCAGACGATCTTCCATTTGCTCGTCCACCGCAGTACCAATTACCACCTTGGCGTCATCCGCCTGCAGCGGCTGCAGCATTTCGGCAATCGCGTTGTATTCGCCCAGCGTCAAACTGCCATTGCTGGTGACATTCACCAGCATGCCGCAAGCATTGATAATTTCAATGTCTTCCAAAAAGCGGCTGTTGATGGCTTGCTGGGAAGCTTCTCGGGCACGGTCGGCGCCTGTCGCCATGCCGCATCCCATCATGGCGAGCCCCTGCTGCGCCATCACTTCGCGGACATCGGCAAAGTCGACATTGATGCGTCCCGGTCGCGTAATCAAATCGGAGATTCCGCGAACGGCACTGTGCAGCACGGCGTCGGCCTGGCTGAAGGCTTCATCCAACTCCACATCGGGGCCCAGTTCACTGAGCAGTCGATCATTGGGAATGGTAATCAGCGAGTCGACATGCTCACGCAACTGCGCGATGCCCTGTTCGGCAACCCGACGCCGCTGGACGCCTTCGAACTTGAACGGCATGGTTACCACGGCAACGGTCAGAATATCCAACTCGCGCGCCATCTCGGCAATGACCGGAGCAGCCCCGGTGCCGGTGCCGCCTCCCATGCCGGCGGTGATGAACAGCATTTCCGTTTTGCGTACAAACTCCAACAGTTGATCACGACTCTCCATTGCCGCCTGGCGCCCCATCTCGGGGTTGGCGCCCGCGCCTAATCCTTGAGTCGTCTCACGACCAATGTGAACCTGTCGCTCCACGTCGACGCTGCGCAATGCCTGCGAATCGGTATTGACGCAGATCAACTGCACATGGTCGATGGTATCCCTGACCATGCGCTGTACGGCATTGCCGCCGCCGCCACCCACGCCCATGACCTTGATGCGGGCCTGGGGTGGATCGTTTTTGACCAGTCCAAACGCCAGATCAGCGACGTTCGAACGTTCTGGTTGGCCCTTCGGGCCGGAATTACTGGATGCAGTCATGGTTAATGCTCCTGAGTAGTTGAAATGATTGAAGTGATAAATCAAACCCATTCGTAGAGGCGCTGCCTCCACGAACTTTTTGCAGCCTCGGCCTGGCGATGTGCCTGCCGAGTGGGTTCTTGATGCGTCAACAACCCGATGCTGGTCGCATAAAGGGGCTGTTTGAAGCGTTCATCCCGAAACCGGGCAGCGTGCGGGGAACCGATGCGTACGGGGCGATTGAAAATTTCCTCCGCCAGCAAAGGCAGATTGCGGACCATCGACCCGCCGCCTGTCAGAACCACGCCCGCACCCTGGATGCGGTCGTAGTAGCCCGAACGACGCAAGTTGTCATTGATCAGTTCGAACAATTCCCGGTAGCGCGAACGGATGATGTCGACCAAAACCGAACGGCGCAGTTGCGTGGTCGGACGGTCTCCCAACCCCGACACTTCCAGCATGCCGTCTTCCAGTTCGGGATCGTGAATGGCATCGCCGTGTTGAATCTTGAGCTGCTCGGCATCTGCAACGCGGGTGCTGAGCACAATGGCAATATCCCGATTGACGTGGTCGCCCGCGATGGGAATCGTCGCCGTGTGCTGGATGGCGTCGGCGTAGTACACCGCCACATCGGATGTCCCGCCGCCGATATCCACCAGGCAGACGCCCAATTCGCGCTCATCCGGACTGAGTACCGCTTGCGCCGAAGCCAACTGCTCCAACACCACATGATCGACTTCCAGTCCGCAGCGGCGCACGCATTTGAGCAAGTTCTGTAACGGACCCGCACCGGCGGTAACCAGATGTACTTTCGCGTCCAACCGCACCCCGGACATGCCCAGCGGCGTGCGGATGCCGAACTGGTCATCAATGGTGTATTCCTGGGGCAGCACATGCAAAATGCGCTTGTCATCCGGGATTTTGACGGTGCTTGCCGTCTCCAAAACACGTTCCACCACCGCCGGCGTAATTTCGTTTTCGCGCACGGGAATGGCGCCATCGACATTCGTACTGCCGATATGGCTGCCGGCAATGCCCACGTTGACATTGCGGATGACACATTCCGACATCGCTTCGGCCTCATCGACGGCATTGCGAATGGAATCAACGGTTTCTTCAATGTTGACCACCGCGCCTGCTTTAAGGCCTCGCGACGGCGCGCTTCCGAATCCTTCGACCTGCACGCCTCCCTCTTCCATTTGAGTCGCGACCACCGCCACAATCTTTGAGGTGCCGACATCCAGCGCCACAATCTGATCGGAATGCGGACGACGCCGCCCAAACAGGGACATGGTCCGGGACAACAAGCCAGGTGCTTGCGAATCAAGTGCCGCAATGGCGGGATTGGATTGGGTCATGGGTAATCTCCTTGAAAGTTCGTCAAGACGAGGTTAAAGACGTAACGGGGCGAACGGCGAAACCATTGGGATATCGCAAATCCACAACGGTCGCACTGCGCGGTGCCGTGGGCAGATAAGCCTCGCGATAACGCAGCCAGCGGTGCAGGCGCTCCAGCGGTTGCGTATTGCCAAGCACCAACTGCATCGGCGGCTCTAAAGTCAGCGTCAGGGAACGATCCCGGCGCTCGTGGATATGAGTGATCTGCAAATCATGGGGCGCCAGCATGGCGCGCGCCTGGTGCAGCACCTCAATCAGTTGCGGCTCTCGTCCGGGAATGCCGGAAAGGTGGACCAGGCCCCGTTCCATGTCCTGCGGGGGCGAGAAATGCACTCCCTTGGCATTCAGCAGGCGGCCATCCATCCAGCGGGCCGCTGCGACCTGTTCCGTAATGTCAATGCGCAGCGTGTGCGGCCAAATGCGCCGCACCCGAACCTCCTCAACCCAAGGATGCTGCAGCAGATGTTGCTCAAGTTCGGTCAGGTCCTGGGTCAGAAAATTGCCGCGCAGCGCCGCCGCGACTTCCTGCTCCAGAACTTGAGGCGCCAATTGTTCAAACGTCCCCTGCAGCTGTACGCGCCGCACCGGCAGATTGGCCGGGTCAACCAGCCACCAGCCAATTCCGGTCACGACGATGGCGAATGCCAACGCCCACGACAGCACCTGCGAATACCGAACCCGCATCAGATCAGGCATTGACGGCCTCCTGAGATTCCAACTCCACAAACGACGTGTCCAGCATGCGCACGACAAGATCCTCGTATTCGATGCCTGCGGCCTCTGCGGCCATCGGCAACAAGCTGTGGTGGGTCAGCCCCGGCGCCGTGTTGACTTCCAACAGCCACGGACGCTCCCATTCGTCCAGCATCAAATCCACCCGACCGTATCCATGCGCGCCCGTGCACTCAAACGCACGCAACGCCAAACTCTGCAGCTCGCTCTCCATGGGTTCCGGCAACCCGCAGGGAATGTCATAACCGGTCTCGGAGGATTCGTACTTCGCTTCATAATCAAAAAATTCATTGGCGGGACGCAACCGAATGATGGGCAAGGTCTGGCCCTGCAGGATGCCCACGGTATATTCGGTCCCATCAATCAAACGCTCCAACATGACGACCCCGCCATACTGAAGACTGCGTTCCACCGCCGCCGGCACTTCCTCAGGCTGGCGAATGATTTCCACCCCGATGCTGGAGCCTTGCTCAAGGGGTTTGGCAATCATCGGCATCCCCAACATTTCGACTTGGGCTTCCAGTTGATCCGGGTCGGCCAAAACTGCTTTGGGAGTCGGCAAGTTGATGTCTTTCCAAAGGCGTTTGGTGGCCATCTTGTCCATGCAGGTGCGCGAGGCCGATGCACCGCTACCGCTATAAGGAATGGCCATTGCATCCAACGCCTGCTGGACCTCGCCGTCTTCACCTCCAGTGCCATGCAATGCCATGAAACACCGCGCGAATTTCTTTTGCGCCAGTTCCGGCAGATCCTCACGCTGCAGGTCCACCGCGGTAGCCTTCACGCCCCGCTTTTGCAGTGCTTTATGGGCGCAGTTTCCGGAGACCAGCGAGACCTCACGTTCTGCTGACCAACCGCCCATCAAGACCGCCACATGACCGTAGTCCGTCATTTCCCTTCCCCCAAAATGCGCACTTCCAGCTCCAGACACACCCCGCTGTGCTGCTGCACGGTGCGCTGCACGTGCGCGATGAGCTGCTCAATATCCGCCGCACTCGCATGGCCGTTATTGACAATGAAATTGGCATGCAAGGGGCTGACTTGCGCATCGCCGATGCAGTAACCCTTGAGACCGGCGGCCTCAATCAATTTGGCCGCATATTGCCCCGGTGGATTACGGAACACCGAGCCCCCGCTGGGCACCGAAATAGGTTGCGTGGCCCGGCGGTTATGCATCAATTCCCGAATGCGACGTGCCGGGGCCTGCTGGTCCACATCAAGGGTCAATGAAAAAGCCCCCAAAACCACTCCATGGCCTTCCGGCAGTTCGGCGAAACGGTAGCCGACGCGGATTTCGCCGGCTTTGAAAACGTGGCGCTCTCCGCGGCGGTCGATGGTTTCAACAAAATCCACGTGATCCCAGATTTCGGAGCCGGCCGCACCGGCATTCATCGCCAGCGCCCCGCCGAGAGTGCCGGGGATGCCGGCCAAAAACTCCAAACCCCGCAAACCCGCCGAGGCCGCTTGCGTGGCCACGCTCGCACACAGGGCGCCTCCCTGGGCACGCACATCCGGCGGCGTCACTTCAATCGTGGACATCGGGTCACGCAATTGAATCACGACGCCGCGCAAGCCCGCATCCCGTATCAACACGTTGCTGCCCCGCCCCAACCAGGTCACTGGCACATCCTCCTCAAGCGTGGCCAGATACGCACTGAGCTGCTCCACCGTTTGCGGCACATAAACCGCATCCGCCGTCCCTCCGCAACGCCAAGTGGTGCAGTCGGACATGGGCACTTGGGAGCGCACTTCTGATCCGTTCGCCGCCATCTCAAGCTGCCTCCGTCTCGGTCCAGTGCGTCGGCAATTGCGCCGCCCAGCGTTCGATGCTGCCCGCGCCCATCGTCAACAGCGCATCCCCCGGCCGCAGAATGCGGCGCAGTGCCGCCATCATCTGTTCTCCATCCGCAGCCCGCTCCACGGCAGTGCCATTGGCAGTCAGCGCCTGTGCCAGTGCGTTGCTGTCCGCCCCGGCAATCGGTGTCTCGCCCGCCGGATAAACATCCAGCAGCAGCAACACGTCGGCCTGACGCAATACATGCACGAAGGAATTGAATAAATCCTGGGTGCGGGTATAGCGATGAGGTTGGAATGCCAATACCAACCGCCGATCGGCATAGGTTTGGCGCAATGTGGCCAAGGTCACCTCGATTTCGGTGGGATGATGTCCATAGTCATCCACCCACAAAATGTCGTCGGTCTGCGACAACGGGCCATGGACTTCAAAGCGCCGGGCGATCCCGCCAATGCTTTCCAGTCCGGCCAGGATTGTCTCCATATCCACGCCTCGATCTCGGGCTACGGCGACGGCCCCCAGGGCATTGCGTATGTTGTGCTCCCCAGGCAGCGACAAGCGCGCCGGATACGTCTGTCCAGTGGTGGTAACCTGCAAAGTGAAGGTGCTTCCCGAGCGCTCATAGCGGATCTCGGTGGCGACCAGATCGGCTTGATCGTTTTCGATGGCGTAGGTCACGGTTTGGCGTCCCAGGTCCGGGCGCATGGCCGCCAGTCTCGGGTCGTCCACGCACAGTACCGCCAAGCCGTAAAACGGCAAGTTCAACAAGAATTTCCGATAGGCATCCGTCAGTTTTTCGATATCGCCGTCGTAGTTGACCAAGTGATCGTTGTCGATGTTAGTCACCACGGCTGTCAGTGGCTGGAGATGCAGAAACGACGCATCGCTCTCATCCGCCTCGCAAATCAAACAATCGCCCTCACCCAAGGTGGCGTGGGAGCTGCCGTGACGCAAACGGCCTCCGATAATGCTGCTGGGGTCGAGACCTGCGGTCGCCAGCAAATGGGTAATCAGGCTGGCCGTCGTGGTTTTTCCATGCGTGCCGGCCACTGCGATGCCGAAACTGAAGCGCATCAACTCGCCCAGCATGGCAGCTCGCAGAACCACAGGAATCCCGGCCTCGCGGGCCGCGTGCCATTCCACATTCTCAGCCGGCACTGCACTTGAAATCACCACCACATCCGCCCCTTCAATGGCCGAGGCATCGTGGCCAATCGTGACGGTGGCCCCCAACTCGCGCAAGCGACGGGTCTGCGCGTTTTCTCGCAGATCGCTGCCCGAGACCATGTAGCCCAATCCACACAAAATCTCAGCGATGCCGCTCATGCCGGCGCCACCGATACCGATTAAGTGAATTTGCCGAATCTGGCGCATCGGCATGTGGCGAGGCGTCGCGCTCATGGACAAAACTCCAGCAAACGCGAAGCAACATCCCGAGTCGCGTGGGGGCGCGCCTGACGCAGCGCCGCCGCGCTCATGTTTTCCAGAATCGACGGATCAGCGACGAAATTCAGCAGCCGGGCAGCCAATTTTTCGACACTGAATTCATTCTGCCGCCATACTTCCGCCGCGCCGGCATCCGCATACTGGGATGCATTGCCCCATTGGTGATCGTCCGCCGCATGGGGATACGGCACCAGCAAGGCGGGGCGAGCCGCAACTGATAATTCCGCCAATGTCATGGCCCCCGCTCGGGCCAACACCAAATCCGCCCAGGCATAGGCCTGATCCATCGCATCGATAAACCCACTGACCCGAGTCCGATCCGGGTCGGGATAGCGCTCGGCCACGGTCTGCGGATCAGAACCGGTCTGATGCCAGACTTCAGGTCGTACTTCCGGCGGCATCGCCTGCACCGCTTTCGGTACGGTCGTATTGAAAATTTCAGCGCCCTGGCTGCCGCCGATCACCAACAGGTGCAGCGGGCGTTTTTCAGGGCGCTCCCAAGGCTTGGCCGCGCACAGCAATGAAATGCGCACCGGATTGCCCACATGCGTTCCCTGACGAATGCCGCGAGCCCGCGGAAATCCCAGCAGCGTCTGGGTCGCCAGACGCGACAGAATGCGATTGGTCAAACCGGCGACCGCGTTTTGTTCATGCACCACCAGCGGAATGCGGCGCAACCAGGCCGCCAGCGCCACCGCGGATGCGGCATAGCCGCCCATTCCCAGAACGACTGCCGGGCGATAACGACTCAACAGGACCCAGCCCCGCAGGACGGCGCGAAGGACGCTTGGAGCTATGCCCAGCAATCCCATCCAGTTGCGACGACGCAAGGCGCGCAACTGCATCCACTCAATCGGAAATCCTGCCTGCGGCACCAGCTTGGCCTCCAGTCCGTTTTGGGTACCCACCCAGATCACGGACGCGCCGCGAGTCCGCAGCTCTTCCGCCACCGCCAGCGCAGGAAACACGTGGCCTCCTGTGCCGCCCGCCAAAATCATGATTCGCCGCGTACTCATGCCCGCTTCCGAGATGATCGCGCGCGGCTGCGCTGAGTCGGAAAGGCCGCTTCATGACGCACCCGCCATAACAAACCCAGCCCCGCCATGGTCGCGACCAGAGAACTTCCTCCTGCGCTCATAAACGGCAAGGTCAATCCTTTGGTCGGCAAGGCTCCCAAATTCACGGCGATATTGATAAACGCCTGCAGGCCGATCCACAGACCGATGCCGTAGGCCAACGCGGCGCCAAAATACTGTTGCCCTTCATAAGCGCGACGGGCAATTCGGAAGGCACTCAACACAAACAGGGCAAACAGCACGATGATCGCCACAGCCCCCAAAGTCCCCAATTCCTCCGCTGCGACCGCAAACACAAAATCCGTATGCACTTCCGGCAAGTAGAAATGCTTCTGCACGCCATCCCCCAACCCTTGCCCCCACAGGCCGCCACTGCCGACCGCAATCAGAGACTGAGTTAACTGATAGCCATTGCCGTACGGATCCGCCCATGGATCCAGAAACGACTGCAGACGCATCCATCGATACGGCACCGCCAGTGCCAGACTGCCCATGGCCAACACTCCCGCCAACGCACTCGCCAGCAGCACCCGCCAGGCGCCGCCGCACAAAAACAGCATCGCGATAGCGGTGGCCGCAACCACGCAAGCCGTACCAAAGTCCGGCTCCAACAGCAGCAGCATTGCCACCAGCACCAGAACGCCCAGTGCTTTGCAGGTCCGTCTCGAACTCATCTGCATCGCATCCGGGCCGCTGGTCATGTATGCCGCCAGCCACAGAATCAGCGCCGGTTTCGCAAGCTCCGACGGCTGGAACTGCACAGGCCCAAGCACCAACCAGCGTGTGCTGCCATTGACCGTATGACTGATGCCAAGACTGGGGATTAATAAGAGCGCCAGCACAATCAGCGATGCAATGCCGCCGTACATAGCCCCCCGTCGCAGCCATTCCAGAGGCATCTGCGCCAACACCATCATCAGCGCTCCGCCGATGAACAGATGCATTAATTGCCGCCAGAAATAAAACAGCGCATTGCCGTGATCACGCATCGCCACTTCCATCGATGCCGAGGTCATCACCACCAGCCCCAGCGCCAGCAGCATGGCGGCAACCCGCACGTCAAAAGCGGAAAGTCGTTCAGGCATCGCTGGCCTCCAGCGCCTGCACGCAAGCAATGAAGTCGTCGCCCCGCGCTTCGAAGTTGTCGTATTGATCAAAACTTGCGCATCCCGGCGACAGCAGGACGTTCTCACCCGGCTGAGCCAGTTGGCTGGCCCGCGCCACGGCGTGTTCCATATCGGATTCCAGATGTGTCGGCACATGCTCGCCCCACGCCTGCGCCATGTCTTCAGCTGCTTCACCGATCAACACCATTGCGCGGACGTGACGGGCCACTGCGGCTGTGGCCCGCTTCCAGTCATCCTGCTTCGCACGTCCCCCGGCAATCAAAATGCTCGGCTGCTCGAATGCGGTCAGCGCCGCCTGCATGGCATCCAGATTGGTGGCCTTGGAGTCGTTGTACCAATGGACATCACGAACCGTCGCGACCTTCTGCAGTCGATGCGGTGGTCCCTGGAAGGTCGACAATGCCGACGCGGCCTGCGCCGGCTCCACTCCAAAGGCTTCGACCAGTGCCAAAGCCGCCAGGGCATTGGCCAGATTGTGTTGCCCCGCCAGACTCAATTCCTCTGCCGGCAGCAAGCGATCCCAGCCCCGGCACAGCCACATTTGTCCCTCATGCTCCCGCAACCCGAAGTCTCGTTGCTTTACGGGGACATCCAAACCAAAACTGACCGTTTGAGCCGACGTCATGCCGGGGCGTGTATGGGAATCCTGACGATTGAATACGGCGGTTTCAGCAAAACGGTAGAGACGATGCTTAATGTCGCGGTACGCCTCGAAACTGCCGTGTCGGTCCAGGTGTTCCGGACTGATGTTGAGCAACGCGGCGGCTTTGCACTGTAGGGTTTCGGTCGCCTCCAGCTGAAAACTGGACAACTCCAGCACATATGCATCGGGTGCCGGATCGCTCAACAGCGACAGTGCCGGCTCGCCCAGATTCCCGCCGCAGCGTATGGTCTTTCCAGAGGCTTCAAGCAAATGCGCCACCCACAGGGTGACCGTGCTTTTGCCGTTACTGCCGGTGATGCCCAGCACGGGTGCATTCACTTCATGCGCAAACAGTTCGATATCGCCGTAGATCTGCGCCCCGGCCTGGGAGGCGGCGGACAGCGCCGGATGATTCAGGGGCACTCCCGGGCTGACGATGATGGTGTCGGTTTCCGCACAGGCTTGAGGATCCAATTCTCCGGAGATGACGGTCACATCCGGCCAGGTTGCACGCAATTCCTCCAAGGCGGCCGGCGGCGGCGCGGTGTCCCACACCACAAACGGCTCGTTGCGCACACGCAGATGACGCGCCACGGACAGTCCGGTGACTCCCAGACCTGCGATCATCGTGCGTGAGTGTGCAGCAGCCAACATTCCTTTCCTCTTTCCCACTAGCGAATTTTTAGGGTGGCCAGGCCCACCAACACCAATACCAGCGTGATGATCCAAAAGCGCACCGCAATGCGCGACTCCGGCCAGCCCATCAATTCGAAGTGATGGTGCAGGGGTGCCATTTTGAAAATGCGCCGCCCGGTCAGACGAAACGAAGCGACCTGCATGACCACAGACGCGGCCTCCATGACCATGACGCCGGCCATCACCAACAGCACGATTTCCTGCCGCAGCATCACGGAGATGGCGCCCAACGCCGCACCAATGGCCAAGGCCCCCACATCGCCCATAAACACTTGCGCCGGATGGGTGTTGAACCACAGAAACCCTAATCCGGCCCCGACCAGCGCGGCGCAATAGACAATCATTTCGCCGGCATCGGGCACGTACGGAATCCCCAGGTAATCAGCGAAAGCGGTGTGGCCCGTCGCATAGGCGAAGATGCCCAAACCGCCGGCGATCAGGACCGACGGCATCACGGCCAGACCGTCTAAACCGTCGGTAAGATTCACCGCATTGCTCATCAGCACCAGCATAAAGACGGCCACCGGCACGAACACCCAGCCCATATCAAACTGCCATTCCTTGATGACCGGGAAAAACATCCGAGTCTCCACGGGATCCACGGCGCTGACATAAAGCACCATGGCAATCGCGGTGCCGGCCAGCACTTGCAGGAAGAATTTCAACCGCGCGGTAATCCCCTTGCCGTGGCGCAGCTTGAGCATGTCGTCCAACAAGCCGATGCTCGCGTACGCAATCGTGACCGCAATCAGCACCCACAAATGACGGCTGTCCCAAGGGCCCCATAACAGCACGGAGCCAATAATGGCCAAAACAATGAACATGCCGCCCATGGTCGGCGTGCCGCTTTTGGACTGATGGGAGGACGGGCCGTCCTCACGAATGGTTTCGCTGATGCGCTTCGTCTTCAACCACCGGATTGCGGAAGGACCGATCAACAGGGCCAAGACGAATGCGGTCAGCAACGCCATGATTCCACGTACGGTCAAGTACTGGAAGACCGAGAAACCCTGGTCATAATTTTCCAGCCAGGCAAACAGTTCAAGCAGCATGGGCCTGTCCTCCCGGAACCAACTGCGCGACCAGTTGCTCCAATTGGGCGGCGCGCGAACCTTTGACAAGGATGGCGCAATGCGCCCCCATATCGGTCCGCAACGCATCCGCGATTTCCTGTTGCGTGCTGCAGGCTTGTCCTTTTGACCCGAACGCTTCAGCACACTGCCGGGCGTAAGTGCCCAGCGCATACAACCTTTGAACTCCCGCCGCTCGTGCGTACCGCGCCACTTCGAGGTGGTGTTCCTCAGCATCGGGCCCCAGTTCCTGCATCTCGCCCATCACCAGCCAGGGCTCCTGAGGCAACGCCACCAGCACATCAATCGCCGCCCGGAACGATCCGGGATTGGCGTTGTAACTGTCATCGATAATTTGCGCTTCGGAGCAGCCCTGCAGAAACTGCAGACGTCCTCCCGCTTTGAGCTGAAACCCGGACAGGGCCTGCGCGGCACTTTGAAAGGGTACTTCCAGCGCGCACGCCAACGCCACCGCGCAGGCCGCATTGCGAACGTTGTGGGTGCCTTCCAAAGGCCACTCGATTCGTTCCGATTGCCCCGCGTAACACAACGTCAATGTCGACGGCGCTTCTGCGGCAGCCACCACATCGGCCTCAGTCGGCGCCATGGCGAACGTCAAGATGCGCGAGGCTTCGACGGTGCGGTGCCATTGCGGAGCAAAACGATCCTCCGCATTAATAATCGCTACCCCTTGCCCGCGAAGCCCTTCGAAAATTTCCGCTTTCGCACTAGCCACGCCTTCCAGACTGCCGAAACCTTCAAGGTGCGCTTCCGCCACACAGGTGATGGCGGCGGCCTGCGGTTCGGCCATGGCGGTCAGTTGGCTAATCTCACCCGGGTGATTGGCCCCCATTTCAATGACGGCATAACGGTGCTGCGGGGTCAGGCGCAACAGCGTCAGCGGCACCCCGATATGGTTGTTCCAATTGCCGGGAGACGCCAGAGTCTCCCCGTGCGCGGCGAAAATGGTCGCCAGCATTTCGTGCGTGGAGGTTTTTCCGTTACTGCCGGTAATGGCGGCAACTGCAACCTTTTGCTGTTGCCGACGCCATTCATGCGCCAAGGTCTGCAACGCCGCCAGCGGATCGGGCACCACAATTTGCGCACAAGGCGCATCCAGCGGACGTGCCACTACCGCGCCCGCGACGCGGGACGCGCAGTCTGCAACGAAATCATGGCCGTCAAAACGCTCTCCGTGCAGGGCCACAAATAATTCGCCTTCCTTGAGAGTGCGCGAATCGGTGCTGACTCCGCAAAAGAGCCGATCCGTACCGTGCAGACGGCCCCCGAACACTTCCGCCGCTTGAGCTAAATACATCATGCGCGCGCCTCCAGCACTTCATGCACGTGGGCGTGATCGGAAAACGGATGTCGGATTCCCTGGATTTCCTGGACGGTTTCATGGCCTTTGCCGGCAATCAAAACCACCTCATCGGATCCGGCTTTCTGCACAGCCTGCCGAATGGCCTGGGCACGATCCGGCTGAATCGATACGGAGCTCGGCGCCGACATGCCGGCCGCAATTTCATCCAAAATTTGCTGAGGCGCTTCTCCTCGCGGGTTGTCGCTTGTCAGCGTGACATGACTCGCCCACTGCTCGGCCACCGTGCCCATCCGAGGACGTTTCGCGCGATCACGATCGCCTCCGCACCCAAACACACAATGAAGAGGTGCTTCGAAATGCTCGGACAAGGCCCGCAGCGCCGCCTCAAGCGCCTGCGGGGTGTGCGCGTAATCGATAAACACCCATGGCTGACGGGCGACACATTCCAGGCGCCCGGGAACCGGCCGCAGTGCCGACATGGCCTGAGCGATGTCTTCGGGCGACGCGCCGTGCGCCTGTGCCGCACTCGCCGACAGCAGTAAATTGATGACATTAAAACGCCCGTATAGACCGGGCACCGCGACAGAATATTGGCGATCTTTTAGGACCCATTCGAATTCCAGACCCTGCGGCTGCAAACGCACTTCGCGTGCCGTCACATCCGCGACTTCCTGCAGGGCACAGGTGTGCACTTCGGTCTTCGACTCCAGCTCCTGCGCCAGTTGCCGCCCGTATGCATCATCCACATTGAGAATGGCCCGCTTGGGCTGCAGCTCCACAAACAGGCGTCGTTTGGCAGCGGCGTAATCTTCTTGCGTGCGGTGGTAATCGAGATGGTCGTGACCCAGCGTGGTGAAAACAGCCGTCTCAAAACGCACCGCGTCGCAGCGATATTGCGCCAAGGCATGAGAGGAGACTTCCAAAATGGCCGCGGTATCACCGCGTTGGACCATCTTGAACAACTCCGCCTGCAGGCGTACTGCATCTGGAGTGGTGTGTCCGGTCGAACACAGTGCTTCCAGTGGGCCTGCGCCCAAGGTTCCAATTACTCCGCAAGGACGCTGCAGGGAATTCAAAATCTGCGCAATCAAATGACTTGTCGATGTCTTTCCGTCCGTCCCGGTGATGCCGATGGTCGGCAGGCTTTGCGACGGATGGCGATAAAAGCGCCCGGCGATCTCGCTCAGATGACGTGACAATTCGGACACCGCCACACACGGCACCTCCGCATCGGGTTGGGCTTGCCGTGAATCCGGCTCGTAAATCACGGCGGCGGCGCCCCGTTCCAAGGCTTCTTCCAAACCGTCCAAACCGTGCTGCTGCAAACCTTGCATGGCGGCAAACAACTCTCCGGACTCAACGGCCGAGCTTCGGCACTGAATGCCCTGGACTTCGCAATCCATCGAGACTTCGGCCAATCCTTTCAGCAATCCCGACAAAGGTGCGGAAACACTCATACCGCATCTCCCGGGTGTGTTTTCACCATCTGCACCGGCAGGTCCGGCGGCACATTCAAACGGCGGATGGCCTCCCAGGCCACTCGTTGAAACACGGGTGCGGCGACTTGACCGCCGAAGTATTTGCCGGATCTGGGATCGTCAATCAACACCAGCATGGCGAACCGGGGATGGCGACTGGGCACCAACCCGCCAATCAGTGCCACATGATGTTTCTCCGAATAGGCGCCGCCGACGGATTTACGCACCGTGCCTGTTTTGACTGCGGAGGTATAGCCCGGCAAATTTGCGCGCTGTGCCGTGCCGCCCGGCTTGGCGACCGCCTCCAGCATGTGCAGAACCTGCTCGCACAAATAACTTGGCAGCACCCGCTGGCTGATTGTCTCCGGATTGGCTAAAAAACTGACCGAGTGGCGCACGCCCCGGTTGCCCAACACCATATAGGCTTGCGCCATATGCAGCGGGGTCGCTGACAGGCCGTAGCCATAGCCCAAACTGGCCTGATCCAGACGCGCCCATTGGTCCGGAGTGCGTAACACTCCGATCGCTTCTCCCGGGAAGTGGGTGCCCAACGGCTGTCCAAAGCCCAAGCCGTCAAGCGTCTCCCACAGCAGCTGGGGCGGCAATTGAAACGCAATTTGCGCCATCGCCACATTGCTGGACTTCACCAACACTCCTTCCAGATCCAACTCTCCAAAGTTGCGGATGTCGCTGATCCGGTGCCGGTCCAAAACCCAATACCCCGGCGCAGTGTCAATGCGGGTCTGGCGATCGTATTGACCGCTGGCCAAAGCCGCCAATAACGTAAAAGGCTTGATTACGGAACCCGGCTCGTACAAATCGGTCATGGCGCGATTGCGGCGCAACGCCGGCTCGGCCGCGACTCGCATATTTGGATTGAATGAAGGGGCCTGTGCCATGGCCAGAACTTCGCCGGTGATGACATCCAACACCACGACCGAGCCGCCACGGGCCTGATGGGTGCGCACCGCATGATCCAACTCGCGGTAGGCGAAATACTGCAGCCCCCGATCAATGGACAAGCGCAGATTGCCGCCGTGTTTGGGCGCCCGCACCTGCGTCAAATCATCGATAATCTGGTCGCGTTCATTGCGCCGCACTTTGCGGACTCCGGGCTGTCCGCGCAGGCGGGCATCAAACGCCAACTCCAGCCCCTCCTGCCCGACATCGTCGATGTCCGTGCCTCCGATTAACTGTGCTGCGGCCTCGCCAATCGGGTAATACCGGCGGTATTCGGTCTGCAGATGCACGCCGGGGACCTCCAACGCCATCACTTCCTGTGCCTGTGCAGGTGTCAGCTGTCGACGCAGATAGACAAACTTCCGGTCTTGACGTTTTTTCAGTAATTGCCGCAACTCCGAGACCGGGAGTTTCAATTGCCGGGCCAACGCCTCCAAATGCTTGGGGTCTGCCGTCAATGTGCGCGCCGGATGGGTCCAGACCGACTGCACGGGAGTGCTGATGGCCAGCGGTTCCCCTCGGCGATCCAGCAACATGCCGCGATGCGCCGGTATCGGCACCATGCGGATTTGGCGAATCTCTCCCTGTTCCAGCAAAAAATCATGCTCGGCGTACTGCAGTTGCACCACACGGGCGATCAGGCCGGTGGCTCCCAGCAGAAACAGGCCGAGCACGAGTCGACGACTCCAGTGACAGGGCACTCGACGGGATGATACGTTCATCGGCTCAGCAACTGGATGCGGGATAAATCCGGGCGATGCATGTCGAGGCGCTCCGCCGCCAGACGTTCAACCCGAGGGTAGGCGGACTGGGCCCCCTGCTCCAGCAACAGACGCCCCCAATCGGTCTGCAGGCGGTGATAGGTCTGCCGTTGTTCCTGGATTTCCTTGAACAAGACCTGGTTGGAATGCTTGACGTACACCATGCCGATGGCGACCGCCAAATTGGCCAGCAACAACAGGCCCCACAATGTCAGGTCGCGCATGGCAGCCTCCGGGCGCTGCGCAAACGCGCCGAACGGGCACGCGGATTGCGTTCGATTTCTTCAGGTGTCGGCCGCTGCAGTGGGTACGCCTCCAAAGTCGGCGTGAACGCGGGGGCCGGGCGATGGCGGCTGACAGACGGCGCCGTGCTGTGCTGGCGCATGAATTGCTTGACGATTCGATCTTCCAGAGAATGGAAACTGATCACGACAAGCCGTGCTTCTGCGGACAGCATCTCCCAAAATTGCTGCAGCGCCTGCTCCAGTTGCTCCAGCTCCCGATTCACATGAATGCGAATCGCCTGAAAACTTCGAGTGGCCGGATGCAACCGCGCAGGTTGGCTCGGCATCGCCTGCGAAATAACCTGTGCCAATTCTCGCGTGCGCGTCAACGGGTTCTCGGTGCGCGCCGTGACAATGGCGCGGGCAATGCGACGGGCATGACGCTCCTCGCCCCAGCGCCACAGCACATCGGCGATTTCCTTCTCCGGCGCCTGCGCCAACCATTGGGCTGCAGTACGCCCTTGCCCGCTCATGCGCATGTCCAAAGGGCCGTCCTGTTGAAAACTGAAGCCCCGTTCCGGCGCATCCAACTGCGCCGAGGAAAGACCGACATCCAGAAGCACACCGGCGACCTCTCCCTGTAGTCCTGCGGCTCGCAGATGCTGAGGCAATTGCGCAAAAGAATCCTGCACCACATGCACCCGCGCATCAGTCCCCAAAGTGCGCTGTGCATGGGCACATGCCTGCGGGTCCCAGTCCGCCACCCACAAGCGGCCTTCGGGGCCCAAACGTTCCAAAATTGCGCGCGCATGACCGCCCCGGCCGTAAGTGCCGTCCACGTAGAGGCGACTCGGTTGTATGTGCAGCTGCTCCAGCACTTCCGTAAGCAACACTGGCTCATGCGCAGCTTCCTCCACAACTACAAGCGGAATTTCTTCAGGGCTTTGGTGTGTTGCGGATCATTCAAACGCTCATTGACCTGTTCCAGCCACTGCGCGTCCATCGCCTGTGAGCGCACCAGAAATTTATCTCCATCACCGAGCAGTTTCGCGTCCCGTTCCAATCGTGCATATTCGCGCAATGCCGGCGCCAGTAAAATCCGGCCCTGCGCGTCCAATTCACGTTCATCGGCATGCCCCAGGAACATTTCTCGCACACCGCGCTGTAGCGGATCGCTGCTGTTGAGTCCCTGCAGATGCTTCTCCAATTCATCCCATACGGGAAGGGGATAAATGGCTAGGCTGTAATTGAAATACGTGGTCGCAATGACCCGGCCACTGCATTCTTCCTGCAGCGATTCCCGGAAACGCGACGGCATGGCAATACGGCCCTTGCTGTCCAACGTCAGAAGACTGGAGCCTCGATACAACATCTAACCCCCAAATCCCCACATAAAACCACGATACCCCATTCTATACCACAAATCCAAAAAATACAATCTGCTTACAGACACTTATTTCTTTTCCGTATAAATCTCCTCCCCGCGCAACCAGCGCAAGATTGGTCGGCCCTGGGCCCGGTAGGAATGCCGCCGATTCAGGCGGGATTGGAAAGATAAGGAAGCGGGCCTGTAAGCCGGGTTCTGTCGAAGACAGCCATTCATCTGGACGAGACGTCGCCGCCTCGTTCTAGCGACCTACCCGGAAGCCGTGCGGGACCACACGATTGCTCCCCTATTGGGTCTTGCTCCGGATGGGGTTTACCCTGCCACGTCTGTTACCAGCCGCGCGGTGCGCTCTTACCGCACCTTTTCACCCTTACCGAATCGAAGTTCGGCGGTATTTTTTCTGTGGCACTGGCCGTAGGCTTGCGCCCCCCAGGCGTTACCTGGCATCCTGCCCTGTGGAGCCCGGACTTTCCTCTGCCATCAGGCAGCGGCTGCCCGGCCCGCTTGACGACTATGATACTCCACGATCCGGCGCCTCACCCTGCGTACGCAGCTGCAGCGCCCGCTCGTAAGCCGCCTTGCGCGGCACCTTCAGACAGTCTCTCGCCAATTCCGCGGCCACCCGCACCCCGATATCCGCGGCAAGCAGGGGCCCGAGAAAGGCATCCAATTCAGCATCCGAGCACGTTTGGGCCGCTTTGGCGCCCTCGACCACCAGCACAAACTCCCCCATTTCCGGTACCTGCTCAATCTGTACCTCACCGACACGACCCCGCCATATCTGCTCATGGCGCTTGGTCATCTCCCGCATCCAGGCCATCGTCCGCTCCGCCTCCAAAATGCTCTGCAGATCACTTAATGTCTCCCGCACGCGGTGCGGAGCTTCATATGCCACCCAAGTGCGCGTCTCTTGCGCGAGGTGCTCCAGCATCTGGCGCCGGGCCGGAGCGCGCGCCGGCAGAAAGCCGGCAAAGACGAACTGACCGGCATCCAATCCGGCGGCAGAAAGAGCGGCCGCGACCGCCGACGGTCCCGGCACGGGCGACACCAGCAGATCGGCTTCCTGGACCGCCGCCACCAACCAACGCCCCGGATCACTGAGCAGCGGTGTGCCGGCATCCGACACCAACGCACCGGAGGCCCCTTTCGCCAAAGATTTCACCAATGCCGCAGCACTGCGGGCTTCATTGCCTCGGTGCAGGCTGTGCAGCCGCGCCGAAGCCTGGATATGGGTCATCAACTTGCGTGTCTGCCGGGTGTCTTCCGCTGCAACCCAATCGACACTGCGCAACAAATCCGCCGCCCGGGCGCTCAGATCATCCAAATTGCCAATCGGCGTGGCAATCACATACAAAGTGGACGGCTCGGCATTCCAAACGGACATCATCCAACACCCAAACGCGACAGGGATACGCCAGCGAAGCTCTCCGTCTCGATCACGCCGATATTGCTGTTTTACAATACCGCCATGCGCAGAATTCAACACTGGTCGGGGCAGCGGGATTTGAACCCACGACCCCCTGCTCCCAAAGCAGGTGCGCTACCAGACTGCGCCATGCCCCGTAACTTCGGCATTTTAACAAACCCCCGAGAGGGAACCCTGACTTTGGATCCTAGTCCTATTCAGGAAATTCGATGGCGCTTGTCGTCTCCTTCATTACACATTTGAGGTTCTACCACCATGAAAAAACCTACTCCTTTGGCATCCAGTCTGATTGCTTTGGCGCTGGGCTCCGGCATTACGACCGGTGCCGCAATGGCAGTGCCGGATGCGCCCAAAAATTGGGAAAAATGTACCGGAATCGCGAAGGCCGGCATGAACGACTGCGGTGCAACCGACGGTGCCCATCGATGTGCCGGACAAGCGCCTGAAGACGGCATGAGCACGGAGTGGATTTATGTGCCGGAAGGCACCTGCGACAAAATTGTCGGAGGCTCCGTACACGCCACGAAACCGGCCAAATAAATCCACCTCAAGCCATCGACTCCACGTATGGCTTCCCTGACCGGACTGGGGGTCGGCTTACGCGGCCCCCACGTTCCGGATATCCTGACCCAGCAACCCAAGGTTCCTTGGTTTGAGTTGCTGACCGACAACCATCTGGCCGCCGGTGGAGCATTGAGACGCCAGGCGGAAGTCATTGCCGAGCGTTATCCGGTTGCGCTGCATGGCGTCAACCTGTCATTAGGCGGCGTGGACCCGCTTGATTTTGACTACTTGGCGAAAGTTCGCAGTCTGGCGCAGCGCACGGGAGCCCAACATGTTTCCGAACATCTGGCTTTTACGGCTCGACACCAGATTCACAGCCACGATTTGCTTCCCTTGCCCTGGACCGAAGAAGCACTGCACCACGTCGCCGACCGCGTCGGCCAAGTGCAGGATTTCCTGGATCAGCCTATTTTGGTCGAGAACATCTCCACTTACCTGGAGTATCAGCATTCCACTTTGGATGAAGGCACGTTTTTGCGAAGTTTGTGCGAGAAAACCGGCTGCAAGCTGCTGCTCGACATCAATAATGTCTACGTCAACGCTGTCAATCACAACCAGGATGCCTTCGCCCAGTTGGAAGCGATGCCTTGGGAGCACGTGGCGGAGATCCATTTGGCCGGCCACGAGGCACGAGACGGGCTGTTGATTGACACGCACGGCGGTCCCGTCGCCGATGCGGTTCTGGATTTGTTTACCCGCGCCATCCCCCGCCTGCCACAACTCCCCGTCCTATTCGAATGGGACACACAACTTCCGCCATGGTCGGAAGTCTGGCAGGAAACGCAACGTCTCACAAACATTTATCAACGGGCCCTGGCATGAAACTGGCGCAACTGCAGACTTTGATGCTGGGGGCCGTCACACGCCCCCAAGAATCCGATCCGAAACTGACGGCGCTGATCTGTCCCACCCGCGGGATTGCCGCCAAACGCCGCCTGGATGCTTACCGAGACAATATCCGCGGCACACATTTGGCCGCTTTGGAGGCCGCCTACCCGGTCACTTGCGAAATACTGGGGCCGCGCTATTGGCGACAACTGCTCACGCGCGAAATTCCGGCCTTTGAGGCCGCCGCGCCCGACTTGCATGACTACGGTGATTTTGTGCCGGGACTGCTGGCGCATCTCCAAGAGACGCATGACGAATTAGCGCAGTTCGATTATCTGGGCGAACTGGCGCAACTGGAATGGGCGCTTCACTGCCAGCGTTTTGCCGCGGCAGAGCCGCAATTCGATTGGGATTCTTTTCAAGCACTCGACTCAAAACAGCAAACACATGTCTGTTTGATGCTGCGCAAGACCCTGCGCCCTCTGCACTTCACGCATCCCGTAGACGCCGTGTGGCATGCCCATCAAGAACCGCCGGTCACCCTTGAAGCACAAGGCCCTGTGGTTTGTTTTGTGCATCCCGTCGGCGACTTTGAGGTCACCGTGACACGCCTGACGGACGAGGATCAACAATTATGGGAAGCTTTGCGCCAGGACGCGCGACTCAACAAACTACCGGAACAAAATTCACCCGCGACCGCACACGCCCTGCATCGCTGGATTCAACAGGGTTGGATCGTCGGTTTCCAGGAAAATCCTGACAGCGCTTCCTAGTCGGGGAGGATGCGCAGTCGCGCCATGCGGCGGCGGCCCACCTGCAGAATGACGGTTTGACCCACCGACACCGTGCATTTCGGATCTTCAATCTTTTTCTCGTCCATCCGTACCGCGCCGGCGGCAATCATGCGCCGCGCCTCCGAAGTCGAAGCACACAAGTCGGCCTGCACCAAGGCATTGGGCAGCGGCAGGTTGTCGGAGGCTTGGATTTCAATTTCTGCCAGGTTTTCCGGAATCTCTCGTTTTTGAAAGCGTTGCAGAAAATCCGCCTGCGCCTGCTGCGCTTCCTCAACTCCATGAAAACGCGCCACCAACTCATCGGCCAACTCCAGTTTGGCGTCGCGCGGGTTGGCACCTTTCTCAACTTCCTCCTTCAAAGCGGTAATCTCACTCGCCGGGCGCAAACTCAGTAAATCAAAATAACGCCACATCATCGGATCGGACAAGGACATCACTTTGCCGAACATCTGCACCGGCTCTTCACGAATGCCGATCGCATTGTCATACGACTTCGACATCTTGCGAACACCGTCGGTGCCTTCCAACAGCGGCAATGTCATCACAATCTGCGGCGCCTGGTCACGACGTTTTTGCAACTCGCGCCCCACCAGAAGATTAAAAGTCTGATCCGTGCCCCCCAGTTCCACATCTGCTTTCAGCATCACCGAGTCATAACCCTGGATGAGCGGATACAGAAACTCATGGATGGCAATCGGCTCACCCGCCGCATAACGCTTTGAGAAATCATCGCGCTCCAACATGCGGGCCACGGTGTGTTCCGATGCCAGACGCACCAGTTCTTCCACCGTCATCTCAGTCATCCACTCGGAATTGAAACGCACTTCGGTACGTTCCCGGTCCAAAACCTTGAACGCCTGCTCCAGATACGTTTCCTGATTGGCCTGAAGTTCCTGCTCGGTCAGAATCGGGCGCGTCGCACTTCGGCCCGACGGGTCGCCAATGCGTCCGGTGAAATCGCCAATCAGAAAAATGACCTGGTGACCCGAATCCTGAAACTGGCGCATCTTGTGCATGAGCACCGTATGTCCAAGATGCAGATCGGGAGTGGTGGGATCAAATCCCACCTTGACGCGCAAGGGCCGCCCTTCGCGCAGGCGGGCTTCCAAGTCCTCGCGATGGAACACTTGTTCGCAACCGCGCAGCAACGTCTCAAGAATCGCGTCGGCCATGATAAAAAACGTCAGGGATCGATATTAGAACATCAAAAAACGCATTTCATCGCATCACCAAGATACTTTTTCGCGGTCGCAAAAAGCCCTGGATACTCGCCGTTGCGTCTTGACGGATTATAGGCGAGTCGGTAAAGTTCTGACGCGCTTGCCAAAAAAATATTCCTTTGGGATGCGTTTTCCCCTATTCTCCCTGCCCAAACTGATGCCCTTGCTGCGTCGGCACGGGACGGTTATTGCACTCGTAATCGCTGTCTTGGGCATCGCGTCATTTACGCCTGATTACACGCGCACCTCCGCAAAAACATTGGTCGCCGCGACGACGCCCGTCCCTCAGGTCGCATCTCTCCCAAGCCCTTCATTTTCAACGCCCGCTCCAGTTACAGCCCCGACCCCAGCCGCCATCCCGACTCCCGCACCTGTTCCCCAGTGGGATAAGGAAGTCACGGTGCGTTCCGGCGACACGCTTTCTTCGATTTTGAAACGTGCCGAGCTGTTTGAAGCGCTCCCCGCACTGCTACGCTCGGGCAAGGTCGCGAAACCTCTGCATAGACTGCACCAGGGACAGGTTCTGCGGTTGCGCAAAGATGCCGACGGCTTGTCTCATCTGGTTCTACAGCGCAGCCCGTCGACGGAATTGCATTATCGCCGCGAGGCACAGGGCACCTACTCCATGGAGCGTGTCGAGCTGGCGGTTGAAGCCCGCCGTCGAACAACGCAGGGCACCATTACCCAAAGCTTGTTCCAGGCCGGACAAGATGCAGGGTTGTCCGCACCGAAGATTCTTGAGCTGGCCGACATCTTTCTTTGGGATATTGACTTTGCGCTTGATGTGCGTGCCGGCGATCGCTTTACGCTTGTCTGGGACGAACACTGGGTACGCAACGAACATGTTGAAGATGGGCCGATCCTCGCGGCTGAATTCGTCAACCGAGGTCGCAGTTATCGCGCATTGCGCTATTTAGACGCAAAAGGAAACGCGCACTACTACACTCCAGAGGGTGAGCCGATGCGCAAATTATTTTTGCGCACACCGGTCGATTTCACGCGGATTAGTTCGCATTTCAGCCGGGCTCGTCTGCATCCGATTCTCAAAGTCGTACGACCGCATCGAGGCGTCGACTATGCGGCTCCGATTGGTGCGAAGGTCTACGCCACCGGCGACGGGGTCATTACCCACCGGGGTCGCAAAGGCCAGTACGGTCGGGTGATTTTCATTCGCCACGGCACCCGTTACACCACGGTGTACGCGCACCTTTCAAAATATGCTCCCGGTCTGCGCGTCGGCAGCCGCGTCAAGCAAGGGCAGTACATTGGCCGCGTCGGCCAGTCCGGCATGGCCACCGGTCCGCATCTGCATTATGAATTTCGAATCGACGGCGTTCATCGCAATCCGCTTTCTGTCACCATGCCCAAACCCAGGCCTTTGCCCGCTTCCGAACAAACCCGCTTCAAAGAACAGACGCACGTCGCACTGCATGCTCTGGAACAGCCGCTGGAACCGCCCGCCGCCTACGCCAACCTCCCATGAGCGAACTGTATCTGGGCGCCCTGACAGGCACCAGCATGAATTCGCTTGATGCTGCGATCTTCGATTTTCAGCCGCCGCAACCGAAACTGCTTGCGGCCCACGCGCTTCCCTTCCCCGACACGTTGCGCGACAAACTGCAGAATCTGGTGCTCAACCCCCATGGATTGCGCGAATATGCGCTGGTCGAACACGCCTTGAGCCGCTGTATGGCTCAGAGTATTCATCAAGTTCTGAAGGACAGCGGCCTGAGCGCCGCACAGATTGCGGCGGCTGGAGTGCATGGGCAAACCTTGCTTCACCAGACCCGCGAAACCCCGAAGCTGACCCTGCAGTTGCTGGATCCCAACGTCATCAGCCACCTCTGCGAAATGCCGGTCGTCAGCGATTTTCGACGCCGCGACCTTGCCAATGAAGGAGAGGGAGCACCTCTCGCGCCGCTACTGCACGAGCAACTGTTCCGTAGCACCACGGAAAATCGAGCCGTTGTCAACATTGGCGGCATCGCCAATGTGACCTTGTTGCCGACGGAAGGCAAGATCACCGGATTCGACAGCGGTCCGGGCGGAGGCTTGCTCGATGAATGGAGCCAACTGCACTTGGACGAATTATTCGATTGCGAGGGTCAATGGGCCCGCACCGGCACCGTACAGCCGGACCTGCTGGACGCCATGTTGAAAGATCCGTATTTTTCTCAGGAACCCCCCAAAAGCACCAGCCGCGAGTACTTCAACCGACCTTGGCTGGAAAGCCTGATCGATAGCTACCCGACTCCACCCCAAGACGTACAGACGACGCTCACCGAACTAACTGCCCGAAGTATCGCTTTCGCACTTCAAAGCACTGCCACACCATGCGAACGGATTCTGCTGTGCGGCGGCGGTGCCCGCAATACTTATCTGACCGAACGCATTGCTGAGCATGCTTCCGCACCCGTCGAAGTCACGGATACGTACGGCCTGGATGTTGAGTGGGTGGAATGCTGCCTGTTCGCATGGCTGGCACGACAGCGCATGCATGGCAAGGCCGTCGACCTGACCGCCATTACCGGCAGTCGTCAGGCGGCTGTGCTAGGAGCGATTTGGTCGGCTTGAGATTACGGAGAGAAAGACGACCCGCAACCGCAGGTGGTCGTCGCATTGGGATTGCGAATCACGAACTGGGCGCCTTCCAGACCTTCCGTATAGTCGATTTCGGCACCGACCAGATACTGAAAACTCATCGGATCAATCAATAGCGTCACGCCGCCATTTTCGACCTCCGTGTCGCCGTCCTGGACGGTCTCATCAAACGTGAAACCGTACTGAAAGCCGGAACAACCGCCTCCGCTGACGAAAACACGCAATTTCAGCGCGTCGTTCTTCTCCTCATCAATCAACTGTTTCACCTTGCCGGCAGCGGCATCGGTGAAAATCAGCGGCGCCGCGTCTGCACTGGTCATATCTAATGCTGCTTCGCTCATAAAAACATCCTCAAAAAAGGTCTCCTCCAGAAGCCAATTTTACCATGCGGTTCTACTCCAAAGCCGCGGTAACTGTCGCCCAATCAAAACTTTCGCGCAAAGGCTCCCCCTTGCGACCAGTACGCAACACTTCCACTTCTATGCGTTTGGCATCAAACATTTTCGGCATTTCAAAACTCCCCTCCAGGGTCATAAAGTGCCGAAATGCAAACGACCGGGCCTCTTGATCTTCCAGCAGCTTCGACAAGCGGTATTGCGTGTCCGTCCCCTGGGTTTGGCCATGAAGCAACAAATCATAGTGACCTTCCGCGATTTTTTTATCGTTGTATTTTTGGTACAACACCAAACGATAATCCCAATGACCTGATTGGGCGGCCGGCATCAAATGCAGGCCGTGAATGCGCAAACCCGAAGGTCCTTTCGGCGCAACCACTTTCTCATACAATTCCAACTGCTCGCGCGTTTCACGCAATTCCATTTCTCGCATTTTCAGAATCTCGCGCAGATGCTCCTGGGCCTGGCGCACCACTTCCAATTGCCGTTTCGCAAACGCATGGGCTTCCAACAATTCTTCTTTGCGCTGCAGTGCTGCCGCCAGATTAAGTTCCTGTTGCGCACGCGCCTCGCGCAAATCGCTGAGCACGACATTCACCACATAGACACTCACGCCCAAGGCGACCGCGCTGGTGGCCAGCACGATGATAAGGATCCGTTTTTTATGATCGCTCATGCGCGAACGTGTTATGCAGGCAACGCGATGCGAGGCAACCCTGCCGTCTCGGACAACCCGAACATCAAATTCATGTTCTGCACCGCCTGCCCTGCCGCTCCCTTGATGAGATTATCAATCACAGCCAAAACAATGAGAGGACCGCCAGACTTCGCATGCACCGCGATTCGGCAAACGTTGGAGCCCCGTACCCCCTTGGTTTGAGGCAGACTGCCCGGCGCCATCACGTCGACAAAAGGCTCTTCGGCGTACCGCTCCACGTAGGCTTGCTGAATGTCTTGCTCCGATTGATCCGTCCAGGCGTACAGGGTCGCCAGAATGCCTCGCGTCATGGGCGCCACATGAGGGGTAAACGTCAACGCTACCGACTGGCCGCACGCCTGCATGAGAGTCTGGGAAATTTCCGGTTCGTGCCGGTGCTGATGCACCCCATAGGCGCGGAAATTCTCGGCCATCTCGCCCATCAGCAACGGCGTACTGGCCTGCCGTCCAGCACCGCTGATACCGGAGACGGCATCAGCAATCAAGCGTTGCCGATCCAAGGCATCCGCTTCCAGCAACGGCAGCCAGCCCAATGCGACTGCGGTCGGATAGCATCCCGGGTTGGCCACCAAGCGAGCATTACGCACACGTTCGCGATGCAGTTCCGGCAGGCCATAAACCGCCTCTTCCAGCAATTCCGGACACGCATGTGCGACTCCATAATATTGCTCCCAAACCTGCGGATCGGAAAGCCTAAAATCTGCTGCTAAATCAATAACTTTCATGCCTCGCTCCAACAATGCGGGAGTATGCAGCATGGCCGTGCCATTGGGCGCGGCAAAAAACATGACGTCGCATTTTTCGGTATAGATTTGCTCGTGCGCCGTGTAACTCAAGGGACCACACCCACGCAAATGCGGGTGCACTTCGGAAACCGGACGGCCCGCCTCTGCGTCGGAGCTGACGGCAACCACCTCCACTTCCGGATGCTCATGCAACAGCCGAAGTAATTCCACGCCGGTGTAACCCGTCGCGCCCACAATTCCTGCTTGAATCACGATACGCCTTGAAAAACCTGAATTTTGATTTTACCGGACATGGAAGTTATACCGTTCATACCTAATCCCCTACTTTTAAAAATTCACACCGCCTCGCTTCCGAAAAAGCGCTGTGGGTGACGTCAGTATAAGACCGTAATACCAAGCAGTCGGTGATTCCCAACCCACTGCTGTTTATTATTCTGGCTCTTGGGAAGCAATGATTGGCTGATTAACAACAAGAGGATTGACAATTTTGACAAAGGCAATTCCGTCATGATTTTCAATTATTTTGCATGCGTGGGTTGATGCAAAAGTGAGGACACAAGCATGATGATACGACAATACGGCATCCTGAAGTTTTTGATCGTCTTCTAAGTTCTCTATTTTCAAACCCATCCTACGACAACGGCCGGCTGATAAATGCCGATTATGTGATTTCGTCAATGCATGGTCACCTAATTCGTCCAAAATGGTTTTTATGATATCTTCGGTATTTGCGCCCTCTTGGGCAGCACTTCCGTTGTTCACAAACATTCCCGTTTTCAGCCATTCCTCGGTTATTTCATTAGACCATGCGATAGCTTTCTCACAATCGCCAATCAGTGTGGGCCTGTAGTTAGCAATAATCGGCTGCCATACCGGAATGGCACCCGGAGATTCCTCTATCTCTTTTTTTGCCCGTTTAAATTCTTCAACGACGCCATGGGCCGGAATACCCGCAAATTGTGGATCGATAGGACCCAAACTGGAATGCTTCCCCATAATTATCGATCTACACGCGCAAGCTATCATGGTGCCAGCCGACATGGCCAATTGTGGAACAATGGCCCGTATATTTGTACCAAACATGGAGCGCAAATAATCAACTAAAGATTCTGTGGAGGCAAGATCGCCTCCAGGAGTATGAAGAATGATGTCCAAGCCAAGCTTTCTATCGAGTTTGTGGACAGCATTCATAAAACCGTTCTTATCATCATCACTTATCTGCGCGATGACGTCGCTAGAAAGCGCGGGATTTCCAGACTTCTGCAACCAGCCGGAATAATATGCTATGACGTTACGTTTTGTAATTTCTCGTATTTCGGAAAGATACTTTCGCCGCAAAGTATCATAAACGTTCGATGCAGATTTCGTCTCGGCAAGCAGTTCATTCCAACTGGGCATGGCTAGCTTTTCCTGAGGTGTTGTTTCTTGTTTCGGCAACTTCGTTGCTCTGATTTTTTGTCACCTCGAAGACTTTTCCCAATCGAGCTAACGACCGGAAATGCATTCGCTTCGCACTAGTTTCAAGATTCATTGCCTCAAATGTCTCAGCAATGACATTCTCTTCCAATTTATTCTCGCCCTCTTCACTCATTCTGTCCCACTGATCAGCTTGAGAAACTTGCGTAATCTCTTGGGCAGATTTGGTGTCCACGGCTTTATTTGAATTTGTGCTCGAACCAAGGCCATCCTAAATGACGGTCGCCTTAAGAATTATCAGCAACCACGGGACGAGCAAATTGTTCTCCCAGTATAGCACCAACATAGAATGGCGGAGAATTCCCTTATCTGTCCTATACTACGCCCATGCTTTGGGTCAAGGCGCTACACCTGATTTTTATGGTGACGTGGTTCGCCGGCTTGTTTTATTTGCCGCGTCTGTTTGTCTACCACGCCATGAGCGACGACTCGATCAGTCTTCAGCGCTTCTGCGTCATGGAACGCAAATTACTCTGGGGCATCGCCACACCTGGCGGTGTCCTCACCCTTATCTTCGGCTTTTGGCTTATGGGTTACCGCCCCGACTTGTGGGCAGCCGACTGGATGCAGCTCAAATTGATACTGTTGGCTGGCCTGGTCGGCTATCACTTGTGGTGCGTTTATTTGTACCGCCAATTTGCCCGCAACGCCAACACCCACAGTCATGTCTGGTATCGCTGGTTCAATGAAGTACCTGTCGTGTTTCTCATTGCAATCGTCTTACTGGCAGTCCTTCGCCCGGCGCTCTTCTGACGTTTGAACGAGTGATTTAAGCGGATGAACGAAACGGCTTTGTACGACCTGGATCACACCTTGATCCATTGCGACAGTGATTATGAATGGGGCCAATTTCTCTCAAACTCCGGTGTCATTGACGGCGAGGCTTATCAAATACGCAATCAAGAGTTCTACGATCAATATTTAGCCGGCACGCTGGACCCAAACACATACCTGGAGTTTGTGCTGAAACCGTTGAGTGAAATCGAACCCGACCAACTGTCCCGTCTGCGGGAAAGTTTTTTGGAAGAAAAAATTCGTGACGCTCTCAGAAATGGAGCGCAGCGCCTCATCACTAAACATCGCGAGGCAGGCTTTCGCCAGATTATCGTCACTTCGACCAACGCCTTTATCGCGCAACCCATTGCCGAGTTGCTCCAAATCGAAACCCTCATTGCGCCACACCCGGAAATGCAAAACGGCCGCTATACCGGGAAACTGTTGGATGGGCCTTGCTACGGCGAGCAAAAACCCAAACGCATTCTCGCCTGGGCTCAGCAGCAGCAGGTTGAACTGGGCAAGGTGTGGGCGTACTCTGATTCCTTCACGGATGTCCCCCTGCTGGAATTCGCGGATGTCCCTTTTGCCGTAGATCCGGATCCACAATTGCGTACCCATGCATTGCGCATGGAATGGCCGATTATCAGTTTAAGCGTCTAAATTCAGTGCGGCGAATAGCCGAACTGTTTGGCAAATTCATCAAACAACTCGTCCCGCACCAACGTGTGGTTTTGCGCCCCTTGGTGCTGCACCTTGCAAGCACCCATCAAAGCGCCCAAGCGGCCACTGGTCTCCCAATCCATGTCATTAAGAAGGCCATACAGGAGGCCCGCACGATACGCATCGCCACAACCGGTCGGATCCACATCCTGCTCCACAGCAACCGCTGGAATCTCCAGCACCGGCTGCTTGAAACGGTAAATGCTTGACCCTTTCTCGGCATGCGTCACCACGACGGCTTCGACCCGTTCGGTCAGTTGTTCTACCGTCAAGTCCACTTTTTTGCGCATCATTTCCATTTCATACTCGTTGAATGCCGCCCAGGTCGCCTGTTCCAGAAACTGCAGAAAATCTTCCTTCTCGAACATCGGCATGCCTTGGCCCGGATCAAATAAAAACGGAATATCGGCATCGGCCATCTGTTGCGCATGTTCGATCATCCCCGTACGTCCTTCCGGAGAAATTAAGCCCACACGAATGCCATCCGGTTGGATTGTCTGTTCATGGCAGCGATTCATCGCGCCGGGATGGAAAATGGTGATTTGTTGATCGTTCACGTCGGTCGTAATAAACGCCTGGGACGTATACGTATCCTCCAACTGTTTGACGCTCTCACGATTGATGCCATGCTTGTCCATCCATTGGGCGTAATCGGGGAAGTCCCGCCCGACGGTCGCCATGGGGCGGGACGGAATGCCTAGCAAGCCCAGGTTATAGGCAATGTTGCCCGCGCAGCCGCCGAATTCCCGACGCATATGGTGTGCCAGAAAAGAGACATTCAGCAATTCTTTCTTATCCGCCAAAATGGCGTCGCTGAAGCGCCCGTCATAGCGCATCAGCACGTCATAGGCCAAGGACCCGCAGACCAAAACAGACATAAAGATTAGAGAAACCCTGAATGCGACGCAATTATACGGAGACGCCTAAACAGCAGGCGCCTCGACTAAAACACTACAAAAACAAACGCCTGGCGATTTAGTACAGCGTCGGGGTACGCAGCCAGTTTTCCACCAGACTACCCAGACGAGAAGCGATGCGGTCCGACATCTGCTCCAGAAAATCCGGCTCGTAGGTGTAGTCGACAACATCTTCGACTCCGGCGATGTCACGCGCGACCTGCCCCACATCCGCAAAACCATCCACCATGCCGAGTTCACGCGCTTGTGCCCCCGTCCAAATCCGACCGTCGAAAATATCGGTTTCATTGGCCGATAGTCGGGCGCCTCTTGATTCGACGACGCGGCGCACAAACAGTTGATGCACCTCGTCGATCAGGTCCTGCAGATGCTGCTGCGCTTCCGGGTCTTCCGGCAGAAACGGATCCAACATGTTTTTATGACGCCCCGATTTTGTGACCCGCCGTTCGATTCCCAAATCGTCAATCAGGTCCACCATGCCAAAGCTACTGCTGATGACACCAATCGATCCGACCAAACTGGTTGGATTGACATAAATCTCGTCCGCCGCCACTGCGATGTAATAGGCGGCCGAGGCGCAGAGATCTTCCACTACTGCATAAACCGGTTTTTCCGGATGCGCTGCCCGCAGACGTTGGACCTCCGAGAAAATGCGATCTGCCTGGACCGGCGATCCTCCGGGGCTATTGATGCGCAATACGATGGCTTTGGCCTCCTCCGCCTCGAAAGCGGACCGCAAGGAATGGGTTACGAACTCCGCACTACTGCGCTCCAGAGGCACGATCAGGCCAAAAATATCAATCTGGGCCGTATGCTCCGAGTGTCGCTGAGCGACGGAGGCTTCCTCGCTGACGACCGTCACAAAAATCAAAAACAGGATTAATACCGGGAAAATCCCGAACAACATGCGCCAGCGTCGGCCCCGCCGGAATTCTTTGGTCAACTCGCGCACCGCCGCTACCAGCGCCGTATCTTTTTCCTCGGGCATCTCCAATTACTCCTACAGCAAATACTGGAAATTCATTGTACTGACGATTGCAGGCAAACCTTCTCCGTTACGCGCCCGTTCAGGTTTTTACAAAGGGTCCGGCATTAACCTTCGGGAACGCAGCACCCCTTCTTCGGAGACTTCCGCAATGCCGAAGAATTCGCCCTGCGCATCGTGCAGTCTCACCATGCCCTTGATGTTTTCACAAATCAAAGTCTGGCCGCAGCGCAACGCATTTTCTTCGTCGGTGGTGCAGGAGTAGCGAGGCCAATCCGGCAGCACAATGTCTGGCGGCAAAATCCGCGCGTGTCGGGCCGTTTCCGATTCTTTCTGCAGTTGCTCCAAGGTGACGGCCTGCGATTCCTGAAAAATCGCCAACTCGGTGCGTCGCAAGGCGCTGACATAGGCGCCACAACCGACGGCCTGGCCCAGATCATGGCCCAGTGTGCGCACGTACGTACCTTTGCTGCAGCGCACCTCCAAATCCCATTCGGTTTCCCGCCGATCCAGCAGAGTCAATCGCTCAATATGGACTTCGCGCCAAGGGCGCTCAACCGTCATACCCTGCTGCGCCAACTTGTACAGGCGTGTCCCATCAATTTTGACGGCCGAATGCATCGGCGGTTGTTGTCGAATCGTGCCCGTAAATTTAGCCAACAAGCTTTCAATGTCAGCCCGCTCCATGGCCGGAACTTCGACCGGCGGTTCGGTGGTGCGCGCCAGACCTTCAGCGTCTTGGGTGTCGGTCTCCTGGCCCAGGCGCAATGTGAAGCGATAGGCCTTTGGAGCCTCAAGCACATAACCGCACCAGCGGGTGCTGGAACCCAGGGCGATTGCCAGCAGCCCGCTGGCAAGGGGATCCAAAGTGCCGGCATGGCCTGCCCGAGGCGTTTCGTACAGACGTTTGGTATGCGCGACGGCTTGCGCCGAACTGAGCCCGACCGGCTTGTCCAACAACACCCAGCCGGTGGGGGACGTCCTGGTCACGAGGGCGCGTCGGAACGTGCGGTCTGCTTGAGCAGTTGTTCGATACGCTGCGCCCTGTCCGTCGTGTTATCGAGTACAAAGCGTAATTTGGGAACATAGCGTAAACCGCCGCGCTCACCCAGTCGACGCCGCAAAAACGGAGTCACACTCCGCAGACCTGCCTCCAGTTCGGCGGGACGGCAAGGCGTCGGTCGCTGTGGAGGAATGACGTAGACCGCCGCATGCTTAAGATCGCGGCTCATCACCACTTCGGAAATGGTCAGCTGCCCCAGTCGCGGGTCGCTGACCTCATGCAGCAGGACCGGGCCCAAAAAACGACGAATTTGCTCGCCCACTGCGATGCAGCGCTGGTTGGGAGCTTTGCTTGTCATAACAGTCAAAAGCGTGTGTGCGGATGACCGTGGGTTTGATAAAACGGATTTTTACAATTTGCGCGCCGTCTCTACCCGCCGGTACACCTCAATCTGATCGCCGACCTGCACATCGTTGTAGTTGGCCACCGCAATGCCGCATTCGGTTCCACTGGCCACTTCTTCAACATCGTCCTTGTGTCGACGTAGCGATTCCAACTCGCCCTCGTAAATCACCACATGGTCGCGCAACACTCGGATGGGGTAGCCCCGCTGTACCGAACCTTCCGACACCCGACAGCCGGCCACTGCGCCCATCTTGCTGGAATGGAACACGTCGCGTACTTCCGCCAATCCGATCATTTCCTCGCGCACTTCCGGAGCCAGTTGTTTTTCCAACATCTCCTTGACGTCGTCGATTAACTCGTAGATCACGTTGTAATAGCGCAAGTCCAGGCCGCGATCGGTGATGGTGCGTCGCGCCGCACTGTCGGCGCGCACATTGAACCCCAGCAAAACGGATTTCGATGCGTCTGCCAGCAAGGCATCGGATTCATTGATTCCACCGATGCCGGATAGCACAATTTTGATGTGGGTCTCTTCCGTCGACAACTTGTCAAGCGCTTCGCGCAAGGCTTCATTACTGCCCCGCACATCCGCTTTGATAATCAGATTCAGCGCAGCCTTGGGATCTTCACCCATCTGGGTGGCCCAGGCCAATCCGGCTTCACGCGATTCACTGGCGTTGCGACGCTTCTCCGCATCCTTTCGGTGATTGGAAACCTCGCGTACTTTCTGCTCGTCCGCCAGCACGTGGACAGGGTCACCGGCTTGAGGCACTCCGGACAGTCCCAGCACCAGCACGGGGAATGAGGGTCGCGCCTCTTTGACCGTCTGGCCTGCATCGTCGAACATGGTTCTGACTCGCCCATATTCCTGTCCGCACAGCAGCAAGTCACGGCGACGCAAACATCCGGCTTGCACCAGTACGGTCGCGGTTGCACCGCGCCCTTTATCCAGACTGGATTCGATTACCACGCCATTGGCCATGCCTTCATTCGGCGCTTTGAGGTCCAGCAATTCTGCCTGTAGAGAAATGGCTTCCAGCAATTCCGGGATGCCCTCGCCGGTTTTTGCCGACACCGGCACAAACACCGTATCCCCACCCCATTCCTCCGGCTGCACACCCAAGCTCGCCAAGTCGGTGCGTACGCGGTCAGGATCGGCATTGTCGCGATCCATTTTGTTGATCGCCACAATCAGCGGCACCTTCGCATCGTGCGCATGGCGCACCGCCTCTTCTGTCTGAGGCTTCACCCCGTCATCGGCTGCGACCACCAAGACGACCAAGTCCGTACAACGCGCACCCCGGGCCCGCATTGCCGTAAAGGCCGCGTGACCGGGTGTATCCAAAAACGTGATCTGCCCTCGCTCGGTTTCCAACTGATACGCCCCGATGTGCTGGGTGATTCCTCCCGCCTCGCCTGCGGCGACACGGGTCTTGCGAATGTAGTCGAGCAGGGACGTTTTGCCATGATCCACATGCCCCATGATGGTCACCACCGGAGGCCGCGGCTGCGGCTCTCCCGTAGGGGCGGAATCCAGAAGCAACTCTGCTTCCACATCTTCTGTCTGCACCCGCTGCACCTTGTGGCCCATGGCCTCCACCACCAGTTCCGCCACGTCCGGCGCCAACGTGTCGTTGATTGTGGCGGTCTCGCCCATTTCAAGCAGGGTCTTAATCACCTCGGAGGCCTTGACGGTCATGGCCATCGCCAACTCGGCCACCGTCAGCGCTCCGCCGATGGCGACGTCGCGCACGATCTGCTTGGTCGGCTCCATAAACTGGTGCTTGTTATCGACCACCACCTGACTTCGTTTTTTAGGCCGCTGATGCCGCGGACGACGCTGGTTCTCAATATGCAGGCGCGTGCGCTGCCGTTCATGATCCTGGTCGGCTTTATTGCGCTGATCCTCGCGAGTGCGGGTACGCGACTTGGCTTTGCGGGCATTCCGAGGAGGTGCGTCCGGTTTTGCCCGGGGTTTGGCCTCACTCTTCTTCGGCTCCGCTGCCGATGCCTCCACTTTCTCCTTCTCCGGTTTTGAGGTTTCTTTCGGTGGGCTCTCCTCTATCTCTTCGACCGGTTTTTCGACTTCTTGCTTCGTAGGCGCTTCCGGAGTTTCGGATGCGGTCGGGGCGACGACTCGATATTTCCCCTTAATCTGAACCTTGACTCGATTGCGCCCCGGCCCGGTGGCTCGCGGGATCTCTACCTGTCCGGACGATTGCCGCGAACGCACCTGCGCCACCCGCGCAGTGCCGTTTTTGCGCATGTAATTAAACAGTTGCCGCTTGTCGTCGGCGCTGAGCGCATCTTGCGGCGTCTCTTTCGTCAAACCGGCACGCTTGCACAACTCCAGCATGTCCTCGGCGGACATGTTGAGCTGGGGAGCGTATTCAGCGACGGTAGACATCATTTCGAAAAACCTCTATTCGACCTTGGGCGCTTCCTTCTGCTCCGACTTCACCTGCATCACCAGATTCTCACGCGCCTTCATAATCAAAGCCCCGGCGCGTTCATCCTCCAGGCCCTGGATTTCAGGCATTTCATCCAATGCCATCTCCGCCAGCTGCCTGCGGCTGGTGATTCCGTGCAAAGCCAACTGCATCGCCAGATCGATGTCCATACCCTCGATCAACAAAATATCTTCTTCTTCCTCCACTTCCATGCTCTGCGCAAGACTGTCACGGGCCCGTTCCTTGAGCTCAATCGCAACCTGTTCATCGAATTCTTCAATCTGCAGCAAATCCTGATCCGGCACATACGCCAGTTCACGGACATCGCGAAAGCCGTTTTCCACCAAAATCGCTGCAATATGCTCGTCCACATCCAGTTCTTCCTGGAAGCGTTCTTCCAGCACACGCTGTTCCTGGTCCACCTTGTCGCGCAGTTCCTTGGCGGTCATCACGTTCAGTGTCCAACCCGTCAACTGGCTGGCCAAGCGCACATTCTGGCCATTGCGCCCGATCGCCTGCGACAACCGGTCTTCTTCAACCGCAATATCAATCGTGGTGCTCTCGTCGTCCTGCACAATCTCGTCGACGGACGGCAGCGACATGGCGTTAATCACATATTGGGCGGGATTTTCGTCCCAGGTGATGATGTCAATCCGCTCCCCGGAAAGCTCGTTGGAGACGGCCTGCACCCGCGCACCGCGCATACCGACACAAGCCCCCACCGGATCCAGGCGGGAATCATTGGTGCGCACGGCAATCTTGGCGCGAATTCCCGGATCCCGGGCCGCCCCGACAATTTCAATCAGACCCTGCTCGATTTCCGGCACTTCGAGGTGAAACAGCTTGATCAAAAACTCCGGCGCTGTGCGGGACAGAATCAGTTGCGGGCCGCGCGCCTCTTGCCGCACTTCCTTCAAATACGCACGCAGACGGCTGCCCACCCGAATGATTTCGCGTTGGATTGTCTCCTCACGCGCAATAAAACCCTCGGCATTTCCGCCCAAATCAATGTAGGCGCCGGAATGTTCGACGCGCTTGACAATACCGACCAGTAAATCGCCCACCTTGTCCGCGTAGGCCTCCACGATCTGCGCCCGCTCAGCCTCGCGCACCTTCTGCACAATCACCTGCTTGGCGGTATGCGCCGTCACCCGGGCAATATCCACCGAATCAATCGACTCTTCAATATAGTCGTCGACCGCCAATTTGGGGTCACGCTGCTGGGCCACGCTCAGCAAAATGTGTTTTTCCGGCGACTCGTACTCCGGATCATCGTCCGC
This sequence comes from uncultured candidatus Poriferisulfidus sp., assembly GCA_965221375.1. GTDB lineage: Bacteria > Pseudomonadota > Gammaproteobacteria > Poriferisulfidales > Poriferisulfidaceae > Poriferisulfidus. The sequence continues at coordinate 1,418,248 of OZ244883.1, forward strand.
CATAACCAGCCAACGCCGAAACGTCGCATAGTCCCCGCTGTCGCGATCAATATCAATGCGGATATCGGCCTCATTGCCCAGCGCCCGGCGCGTGGCCGCAGCCAACGCCGCTTCCAACGCCTCAAAAATCACTTCGCGCTCTACCCCCTTTTCATTGGCGGCAGTGTCGACCACTCGCAAAATGTCAAAACCCGCGTCGCTCATAAATTTGTCATTCCTCCTGATAATGCAAGCGCGCCTGGGCGATGGCCGGATAGGGAGTCAAAAAACATTCGTCCTGCTCCCAGATTTCCACCGCCTGTTCATCGGCTTGCCCGATGCGTCCTTCCATGCGACGCCGGCCCTGTAACGGCCAACGCAAACGCACAGAAACCGAGGCTCCCTGATAGCGCTGAAAATGTTCCGGACACATCAGCAGCCGATCCAGACCTGGAGAGGAAACCTCCAGATGATACGCCGTGCGTACCAGATCCGCCACGTCCAGCAGACCACTGATCTGGTCGCTGACGTTCGCGCAGTCGGCGTGAGTGATGCCCTGCGGGTGATCAATGTAAATACAAATCCGCCCGCGACGTGCGCCCAAATGGCACTGCAGGCCCCACAACTCATAGCCCATCTTTTCAATTTGGGGAGCCACAAGAGCGAGTATTTCCCGCGTCGTACCATCGGTTCTCATCGCCATCCTCTGCACCTAACAAAAACCCCCTTGACGGGGGTTTCTGCTTCGGGAACCCAAGGTTCTTTGGCGCAAATTATAGCATATTGCGACATTTACTGCCGCGCTGGTGGGCCATCAGGGACTCGAACCCCGAACCTGCTGATTAAGAGTCAGTTGCTCTACCATTGAGCTAATGGCCCACAACACCGGTATGGTTTCAGTGTAGCAGACGCGGCGCAATATGCCTTGAATCGAATAGGCAAATCGCTCAAAGTGTGTTTCAATGCCGACATGCCCGGGTCTACGGGGCCGATTTCTCGTAATTCCGCTTGCTAAAACGCTCTTTCTATGTCACCTTTTGAAATTTACGCAGTCATCACGGCGGTCTACTCGGTCGGGTGGTTTTGGCTGGGCTTTCCATGTGGCATCTTGCTGGTACTGGGCCTGGTGCGCACCAGCCTGTCTTTCAAATTCCTCTGCCTATCCGCGGTGGTGTTCATCAGCCTTATCGTGCTGCTGCCCCATCTTCTCAGTTCAGACCACCCCCACTGGCATATCAGCCTTTTTCTTGCAGAGTTTTTAGCCGCCGCCTTGGCCTCGGTCTGGGCAACCCGCCGTTTTGCGGATCTTACGCAAGTGTGGCGCCCGCGTTGGAGCCGGCATCGCCATGACACTTCCACGGATATTCGAACCGTTCGCCAGCTTCTGCCGGAAGCGGGCGCTGTGTACGATCCGTTGACTTTCTGCGACGACCCCCAGTCGATATTCGCAGGTCTCGACCCTCAAGGCCAAGCAGTACGCATCGATCAGGCCGTATGGCGCCAGTCGCATGTGGATATTGTGGGCATGACCGGCACCGGCAAAGGCGTCTTAGCCGGAGTGCTACTGACGCAAGCCATCCGGCAAGGGGAAGCCGTCATTGCCATCGATCCGAAAAACGATGAATACGCGCCCCATGTGCTGGCCCGGGCCGCAGCCGAAGCAGGCGTTCCCTACTATCACCTTGATCTGATGGCCGATGAACCACTTTGGCATCCGCTGCGGGACAAGACGACGGACGAAATTGAGGAGTTGCTGGTCGCCTGCTTCGGGCTTGGCGAGCGCGGCACCGAAGCAGATTTTTATCGTCTGCACGATCGCCAGGCGGCCCGCACGTGTGCCGAAATGTTTGATGGGGAACCCCTACCGGCGCTGTTGCGCCAAATACAAACCGAACGCATTGCACGCGATGCCAAAAAATTTATGGCGGACCTGGCGGAAATCTCCAGTACTCCTGCCGCCCAAGCCTCAATAGATTCAGGCGTGGATCTCACTCAGGCCGTGGCCGAAGGCGCCGTCATTTATGTGCGAGGCGCCCTGCGGCACGCCCGTATTCTCAAACTGCAGAAGATGTTTGTGCTGTCGGTAATCCAACACTGCGAACGACGCCCGCGGGAGGATGCCCGCCATGTCTGCCTGTTTTTGGACGAGTTGCGTTACCTGATCAGTGCCCCGGTTCTCGAAGCGCTTGCTTCCATTCGCGACAAGCGCGCCCATCTGGTGATGACCCATCAGACACTAAACGATTTGCGTAATGTGCCTGCGGACATCGATCCGGCACAAGTGGTGTCCTCAGTGACGGAAAACTGTCTGTTGAAATTCACCTACCGCGTCAATGATCCGGATACCGCGCTTTGGCTGGCCCGCATGAGCGGTCACATCCAGGCCTATGACGAGGCTCGAAATCTGGAAGCGGATCTGGTGCTGACCGAACGTGAAACCGACATGCGCAACGTACGGCAGACCCAGCGCCACCTGATCGATACCAATATGTTGCTTTCCCTACCCGCGCGTTGCGCGGTCTATTTTGGGGAAGATTTGGCGAGATTTGTGTCAACGTCACCCGTGGCCGTGACGAAAGATGCCAACGATTTGCGCTCCCTTTCGGGAAATCAGAAAACTGAGGTTTAGTTGTTAGAACACCGCCTTCTGTAAAAACAAATTTCGACGGGTTGCTCGTTTTTTCGGTTTTTTTACCGGCCCTCTTTCACATCTGAAAACGCTTTCTTCATGTCGCGTCCAATCCGTTCGAGATCTCCGGAATCCGTTAGATAAGTGGAATCGTAAGATTCAATCCTCCGGCGACTTCTTTCCTCCAAAGAGTCCCTTTCACCAAATCCGGCCAAGAAATTTAATCCGTCAAAAAAACCTGAACGGAAGGCCCTAGCCCTTTGAATTTTATAGTTTGACATGGCTGAAAAATTCTAATATCACCAACCATTCCTGTCAAAGTCAAAGCCAATTTGAAAATTTTCGATCGCCCGAGCAGGCTTTGGGATGCGCAAAGGGTTCTTTGGGGTGGGGTGAGCGACGGGATTTGAACCCGCGACCTCAGGAGCCACAATCCTGTGCTCTACCGACTGAGCTACGCTCACCATTGCGCGCCCGGCAGGACTCGAACCTGCGACCCTCGGTTTAGAAGACCGATGCTCTAATCCGCCTGAGCTACGGGCGCCTTGACCTCAAGCAAATTGCGCATGCACAACTCGCTCAACGCATCCACAAATTCATTGTACATCCTTGCACTTGCGACACTCACCCCTTCCTCCGACAGGGCATCTACTTGCTGAACCCTTGATTCCCCAGTAAGATTAACAACGATTTTCTTTGCGAATTTTGTGATTTATGGCTGAACCTGCCTCGCCTATTGACTCTCTGCACGACGCGCAAAGTTCGGCAGACACGCGAGCGATTCCGATCGACCGAGTCGGAATCAAGGATATTCTGCATCCGATGCAGTTTGTGGACCGCAGCGGAGTGCCGCAATCCACAGTGGCGCGTCTGACCATGACGGTTAACCTGCCTCCCGATGTCAAGGGCACCCACATGTCGCGTTTTGTTCATGTGCTGCAGGACCACACCCAAGCCTTGTCGCTGCGGGATTTTCAAAGCCTGTTGCGTGAAATGGCCACGCGCTTGCAAACCGAGCAGGGCGCTATCGACATGACCTTTCCGTTTTTCGTCAACAAGGCGGCTCCGGTCTCCGGTGTGCGCAGTTATCTCGACTACCAGGTACGTCTGTCCGGCCGCATCAACCGTGGAGAAACCCACCTGACGGCCGCAGTCACCATTCCGGTGACCAGTCTGTGTCCTTGTTCCAAAAGTATTTCAGATTATGGGGCGCACAATCAACGCTCCCATATCACGATCAGTGTCACGATGAACCAGCCGGTCTGGATTGAAGAATTGATTGAGTTGGCGGAAAAGCAGGCTTCTTGCGAGTTGTATGGCCTGCTGAAGCGTCCGGACGAGAAATACGTCACCGAACGCGCCTACGACAACCCGAAATTCGTGGAAGACATGGTGCGCGACCTTGCGGTACAGCTCAATGCCGACGATCGCATTCGCGCCTACAAGGTGGAGTCGGAAAACTTCGAATCCATTCACAACCACTCGGCCTACGCCTGTATCGAAAAAGACAAGACCCGCGATGTCAGTTCGCGCAGTGGCAACATTACCTATCTGGCCATGTCGCGCATGCAGTCGGCCGCCGTCACCACGAAGTCCGAAGACTAACTCAATCGACGCCACCCTCGGCGTCTTACAAAGATTTACTCCGCTTGCGCCGTAAGAGGCGTCAACGCATACGCTGCAACCACATGTCGCAGCACGTCGCGTGTCACTTCGCGTGACAAGGGCTGCTCCGACTTGTGCCGATGCGCCGTCACCAAGGTCATGTCCGATTCACGCGCCAGCAAATGCACCTCCACGCGCAATCCTTCTTTGGTCGGTGCGGCGCGTCCTCGATAGCGAATGACGAACGTACCCTGATCGCGATCGGAGTCCAGAATCGGCAATCCCGAACGTTCCAGCGCCACCCCAATCTGGCGCCAGACGCCGCTGTAGTCGTCTCCCACCATCAGCACCGGCACCCCGCCAATGTACTGCAGGTCCAAACTGACCGCCTGCTGCGCATCTTCTTCTTCCAAAGTCGCCAGACCTTCCATGCGCGAAGTGCCCAGGTGCTCCATCAGGCGCATTAACATTTCCGCTTCGCGATCCAAATTCGGGGATGCCTGCCTCCAGATCACCGTCTGGTCGGCGTCCACACCCGCCACTTCCATGCCCCGATGGGCAATAAACACGTTGGAAAAGGCGTTGGGTTCGCGTTCCACCCGCAACCGGTATTTCTCACGTGCCGCCGCGTAATAACGATCGGCCTGCTCGCCTGCCACGGTACGCAATTCATCGCGCTGTTCGCGCCAGTCGGTCTCCAGTATCCCGGCAATGGGAGCCTCCTGCACCAGCTCAAACCCCTGGTCCTCGAAAAAACTTCGCAAATGAGGCCACAGACTGACCGGATCCATCCCTACTTCCAGCCACCGCACCGTACCTTCGCGGCGCACTTTCATCTCCACAAATTCCGGAAGAACCGCAGCCAATGTGCCGCGACCGGTCTGTTTGGCGCTGATGCCTTCCAGGCCGGGAATGACCAATTGCTGACCCGTGTCCGGCAAACTCAAATCAGGAGGCACTTTCAAGGCCTCTATAGACTGACTGGCGCCGTACTCCTCTTCTCCCCCAAACCAACCGGTTTCAATCGCCTCGGACGCATCGCCCACCAGTTCTTCAATCGTCAGGGGTTCATCCCCGCAACCCGTCAGGGGTGCCACACAAACCAAAATCCAGAGAGCGCGCTTCATGCCAATACCTCCGCCGCCTGCATGGCGGCCCGTAAACGCCCATGATACGCATCCGACAGTGGCGTCAGCGGCAATCGGATGCCGTCGGGAATCAATCCCATTTGCGCCAGACACCATTTCACCGGGATGGGATTGGACTCCACAAACAACTCCCGATGCAGAAGTTCCAGTTTCTGGTTGCAGGCCTGAGCCGTCTCGGTCTCTCCAGACACGGCCGCCATACACATCTCGTGCATTAATTTGGGGGCCACATTGCCGGTCACGGTAATCACCCCGCAACCGCCGTGAAGCAACATTTCCATTGCTGTTTCATCGTCTCCACTAATCAGCATGAAAGTATCCTCGCACAATTCGCGCAAGCGTTGGACCCGCTCCAGTTCTCCCGTGGCCTCCTTGATGCCCACCACCACCTCCAATTCGGCCAATCGGGCGACGGTCTCCGGTTGCATGTCGCAGGCCGTGCGGCTGGGTACGTTGTACAAAATCTGCGGAATCGACACGGCTTTGGCAATTGCTCGAAAATGTCGGTATAAGCCTTCCTGGGTGGGTTTGTTGTAATACGGCGTCACCAGCAGGCAGGCATCGGCGCCGATTTCCTGTGCCCCCCGTGTCAATTCAATCGCCTCATCCGTGGCATTGGCTCCGGTGCCGGCAATGACCGGAATCCGACCCTTCACCTGCGTCACCACGTGGCGGATGACTTCCTGGTGTTCCGCCACACTCAAGGTGGCCGATTCACCCGTTGTGCCCACCGGCACCAGCGCATCACTGCCCTGCTCCAGGTGAAAGTCGACAAGGCGGGTCAGTGCCGCGTAATCCACTTCTCCCGATGCGGCCATGGGCGTTGCCAACGCCACCATGCTGCCTTGGATCTGAAACATTCGGGAATACGCGCCACGTCCAAATTTTATTTTAGCAAACCCGCGTCTTTGACCTGCCCCAAAACCCCGCACCTGTGATATGCTGATTGGATTATTGTGGAGGTGGAAACATGATTGAAGCCGCTCTGGAAGCAGGCAGCGCTGCACCGGATTTTGAGCTGGAAGCCACCGGGGGCAACACCATCCGCTTGTCCGACCTGCAGGGTCAGGCGGTCGTTTTATATTTTTACCCCAAGGACCACACCCCGGGGTGCACCACGGAAGGCCAGGATTTCCGTAATCTTTACAAAAAATTCAAACGCTGCAAAACCCACATCTTCGGCATCTCCCGCGACTCGCTCAAAACCCACGAAAACTTCAAAGCCAAGCACCAGTTTCCTTTCGAGCTGATTGCGGACCCCGACGAGGTCGCCTGCCAGCTTTACGACGTTATGAAACTCAAAAATATGTACGGCCGCAAGGTGCGCGGAATTGAACGGAGTACTTTTCTTATCGATGCGGACGGCAAAGTGCAGCAGGTCTGGCGCAAAGTGCGCGTCGCCAACCACGCGGCGGAAGTTCTGGGTGCCGCGAAGGCGCTGGCCGGCTAAGTTTTTTCGGCGGCGTGCTGGCGTGGCCAGCAGCGCAACACCACATCAATCAACGAAGCCAACGGGATCGCGAACAGGACTCCCCAAAACCCCCACAGTCCCCCAAAAATCAAAATGGCCGACAGAATGGCAATGGGGTGAAGATTGACCACTTCCGAAAAAAGCAGCGGCACCAGCACATTGCCATCCAGAAACTGGATCACCACATACGCCAGCATCATGTAACCAAACAAAGGCGTCAATCCCCACTGATACAAACCGACCAGCGCCACCGGCACCGTCACCACGATGGCTCCCACATAGGGAATCACCACCGACAATCCGACCAAGAACGACAACAGCAGCGCATATTGCAGTCCCAACAAGGCAAACGCCACAAACGTCACCACCCAGACCACCAGAATTTCGACCAGCTTGCCGCGCAAATAGCTGGCAACCTTCACATTCATTTCGCGCCACACCGTGGAACTGAGCGACTGTCGCGCCGGCATGTAGGCCCGGACCCAATCCAGAATGCGCTGTTTATCCTTCAGCAAAAAGAACACCAGAATCGGCACCACGATGACATACACCACCAAGGGCAGTATTTCAATCACTGTGTCGAAAGAAAACCGGATCAACTGCTCGCCCATCTCCAGGATGCTGGTGCGCACCTCCAGCAACAACTGATCCACCTGCACGGTGCTGATCAGCTCCGGATAGCGTTGCGGCAGTGATTCGACCCAACGTTGCCCCGCCGCTACCATACTCGGCAGACGCGCCGCCAATTCCGCCACCTGTTGTGACAATAACGGCACCAGACGGAAAATCGACAGGACCAATCCCGCCACAAACAGCAAATACACGGTCAGAAACGCCCAAATACGGGGCATTCGAGCCTCCAGAACCCGAATCAACCCTTCCAGAATGTACGCCAGCAACAAGCTGACCAGCACCGGGGCCAGCACTTGTCCGGCAAACAGGACCGCCGCCAGACCCAAACCCAGCAACAGCAGCAAGGTGAGCGTCTGCGGATCTTGGAAATTGCGCCGATACCAGTCGCGTACAACCTGACTCATGACTGCGGCTCCGGTGTAGCACAGAAGTCATGCACAAACTCCAGCAGCACTCCCACTGCCGGCGGGCAAGGCGCCTGCTTCATTTGAATCAGGGTCAGTTTGCGGGTCAGGGCCGGCGACAGGGAAACGCACCCCAAGGTTTTCAAGGCCAATTCCTTATGTAGAGTCTCGCGCGGCAGAATCGAGACACCCATCCCGGATTCCACGGCGGCCTTGATGGCTTCCAGTCCACCCAATTCCATCACGATGTGCATACGAGCCACATCAATGTCGCGGTCTTTCAGGTAATTCATAATCTCCTCGCGCGTGCCGGAGCCCTCCTCGCGCATGATAAAGGGATGTTGGAGGACATCGCTGACCTTTGCCGACTTCGCGCGTAGCAGCGGATGCTTCGGAGGCGCGACCACCACCAGTTCATCCGTTTTGCATGTCTTGACATCCAGAGATGGATGCGACACGGGTCCCTCCACGATCCCGATATCCGCCTCCCCACTTTCGACCATCGCCGCCGCGCCCTCGGTATTGGAGACACGCAACCGCAATACCATGTCCGCATGTTCGCCGCGAAATTCTCGAAGCATGCGAGGCAACAGATACACCGCGAGAGTGTTGCTTGCTGCAATCGTCACCGGTCCCGTCAAATCCCCGGCGATGCGGTTCATTTCGGTTTCCATGTCGTGGTACAGCGCGAAAATCTTTTCCGCGTAGGTATAAGCCGTGCGCCCGGCTTCGGTCAACGTGATTTTGTTGTGCGTGCGGTCGAACAACCGCGTCTTGTAGTAATCTTCCAACTGCCGAATCTGGAACGTGACCGCCGGCTGCGTCAAATGCAACATCTTGGCCGCTTTCGTGAAACTTGACAACCGTGCGACCGTGTAAAAAGCTTTCAAACGCCGGTCCGACATCGGGCACGCTCTCCAAACCGTGAATTTCCGGTATACATATCCTACGGCAAATCCTCGCATTCGGTATCATAGCCCGTCGCACGCGATTTCTTCAATGCACTGATGCGTCTGTCCCGTTTTCCTCTTACGACCCTCAAAGAAACCCCGGCTGAAGTCGAAGTCATCAGCCATCGCCTGATGCTGCGCGCAGGCCTGATTCGCATGCTTGCCGCTGGACTCTATACGTGGATGCCGCTGGGCTTGAAAGTGGTGCGCAAGGTGGAAGCCATCGTGCGCGAGGAAATGAACCGCAGCGGAGCGGTGGAATTGCTGATGCCGGCCGTGCAGCCGGCGGAATTGTGGCGGGAATCAGGACGCTGGGAACAGTACGGCCCGGAGCTGTTGCGCCTATCCGACCGTCATCAACGTGAATTTTGTTTTGGTCCGACTCACGAAGAAGTCATCACCGACATCGCCCGTAAAGAACTGCGCAGTTACCGCCAGCTGCCGGTCAACTACTATCAGATTCAAACCAAATTTCGGGATGAGATCCGCCCGCGCTTCGGGGTTATGCGCGCTCGCGAATTCGTGATGAAAGATGCCTATTCCTTTCACATGGATGCCGACAGCCTCAATGAAACCTATGAGGAAATGCGCCAGGCCTATTGCCGCATCTTCGATCGTCTGGAGTTGCATTACCGCCATGTGCGCGCCGACTCCGGCGCCATAGGCGGCGCCTTGTCGCACGAATTCCATGTGCTGGCCGACTCCGGAGAGGACGAGATTGTCTATTCCGACACGTCGGACTATGCCGCCAACGTCGATCTGGCCCCCGCACCTGCGCCCACCGAACCCAAAGCAACACCCCAACAGTCTCTCACCTCCGTTGACACCCCTGAGCAACGCACCATTGAGGAAGTCGCACAGTTTCTTGATGCACCTATGGAGCAGACAATCAAAACCCTGATTGTCTGTGGCGAGACAGAACCTTTGGTGGCACTCGTGTTGCGTGGCGACCATCGCCTCAATGCGACCAAAGCCGCCAAACTCGATGGCGTCGCCGCCCCTCTACGCATGGCGGATGAAACGGATATCAAAGCCCGGCTCGGATGCCCAATCGGTTCACTGGGTCCTGTCGGTCTTGACATTCCACTCTATGTGGACGCCAGTGCCGCGGCGCTGACCGATTTTATTTGCGGCGCCAACCGCGAAGGGGTGCATTACACCGGAGTAAATTGGGAGCGTGATGCCAATTTAGGCACCGTCTGTGACTTGCGCAATCTTGAAGCCGGCGAGCCCAGTCCCGATGGCCAGGGAGTTGTCAGCAGTGCGCGCGGCATTGAGGCTGGACATATTTTCCAGTTGGGCGACAAGTACAGCCGCGCCATGGACTGTTCCGTACTCAACCCCGAAGGCGAACGGCATATTGTCACCATGGGTTGCTACGGGATTGGCATCACCCGCATCGTCGCAGCGGCCATCGAACAAAATAATGATGAACGCGGCATTATCTGGCCCAATGCCATCGCGCCTTTTACCGTCATCCTCTGTCCCATTGGCGCCGACCGCAACGCCTCCGTGAAGGAGCAGGCCGATGCCCTTTATCAACAATGTCAGGACGTGGGCATTGAGACTGTGCTGGACGATCGCAATTTGCGCCCCGGGGTGATGTTCGCCGAAGCGGATTTGCTCGGCATTCCCCATCGCGTTGTCATCAGCGAACGCAACCTAAACGAGAATCGAGTGGAATATCAGCATCGCCGCCAAAGCGAGCCGACACAAGTTGCCGCGGACGAAATCGTCGCGTTTCTGCAGGCGCAGATTACACCGACTGAAAACTGAGCTGTTTGTCCTTCAGGTCCACTTTGATGGTCTGATTGGGCTCAAACTTTCCTTCCAGTAGCGCTTGCGCCAACGGATTTTCCATCTGCATACGCAACACGCGGCGCAACGGACGCGCTCCATACTCCGGATCATAGCCTTCATCCCCAAGGAAATTTACAGCCTCGTCTGTGATTTCCAACTTCAAATCACGCTCCGCCAATCGCGTCTGCAGGCGCTGCAGCTGAATCCGCACAATCGACTGGATTTGCTCGCGCTGCAGAACACGGAACACCAAAACATCGTCAATCCGATTGATAAATTCCGGACGAAAATACTCAGTCAGCTGCTGCTGAAGCGCCGCCTGAAGATCCGCGTGCGCCTGCCGCGCCATACGCCGCACCACGTCACTGCCAATATTGGAAGTCATCACTACCACCGCCTGTGAAAAATTCACGGTACGACCGTGCCCATCGGTCAGACGCCCGTCATCCAGCACCTGCAACAAGATGTTAAACACGTCCGGATGGGCTTTTTCGATCTCATCGAGCAGAATCACTGCATACGGACGGCGGCGTACCGCTTCGGTCAACTTGCCGCCTTCCTCATAGCCCACATAACCCGGCGGCGCTCCAATCAGTCGCGCCACCGAATGCTTCTCCATAAACTCGGACATGTCCACCCGCACCATGGCCGCCTCGTCGTCAAACAAAAACTCGGCCAACGCTTTGCACAACTCGGTTTTACCAACACCGGTCGGGCCCAAAAACAGAAACGAGCCAATCGGACGATCAGGGTCCGTCAACCCGGAACGCGACCGGCGAATCGCATGGCTGATCGCCTGTACCGCCTCATCCTGACCCACCACACGTTGGTGCAGCGCGTCTTCCATGCGCAGTAGTTTGGCGCGCTCTCCTTCCAGCATACGTGCCACCGGAATGCCCGTCGCCCGAGCCACAATCTCGGCAATACTTTCATCCGTGACCGTGTCCTGAAACAAGGTCATGGCCGGTTTTTCGGTCGTGTGGGCTTCTTCCAAACGGCGCTGCAGATCCGGAATGACGCCGTGCTGCAGCTCGGCGGCTCGGTTCAAATCATTGGCTCGACGGGCGCGTTCCATTTCCAGGCGGGCCTGATCCAACTCCTTTTTCAAACTCGCCGTCTCCGTAATCGAAGCCTTTTCGGCTTTCCACGTCTCCTGCAGATCACCGTACTCCTGTTCCAGGCGAGAGAGTTCCTCCTCCAATATCTTCAGGCGCTTGCGCGAGGCCGGGTCATCTTCCTTTTTCAAGGCCTGCTGTTCGATGCGCAACTGCACCATGCGTCGGTCCAGGCGATCCATTTCTTCCGGCATGGATTCCACCTCCATGCGGATACGCGAAGCCGCCTCATCGATCAGATCAATGGCTTTGTCCGGCAACTGCCGATCCGTGAGATAGCGTGCTGAAAGTGTCGAGGCCGCAACCAACGCCGGGTCGGTAATTTCGACCCCATGGTGGACCTCGTAGCGCTCTTTGATTCCCCGCAAGATGGCGATGGTGTCCTCGACACTGGGTTCGGACACCATGATTTTTTGAAAGCGCCGCTCCAGCGCCGCATCCTTCTCCAGGTTTTGGCGGTACTCGTCCAGAGTCGTGGCCCCGATGCAGTGCAGCTCTCCGCGCGCCAGCGCCGGCTTGAGCATGTTGCCGGCATCCATGGAACCTTCCGCACGTCCTGCCCCGACCAAGGTATGCAGTTCGTCAATGAACAGCACCACTTCATCCTTTTGCTGGACCAGTTCTTTTAATACCGCCTTGAGGCGCTCCTCGAATTCCCCCCGAAATTTGGTGCCGGCAATCAAAGCGGCCAGATCCAGCGCCAAAACGCGCCAATGCCGCAAACTTTCCGGCACTTCGCCATTGATGATGCGCAACGCCAAACCTTCGACGATGGCCGTTTTGCCAACCCCCGCCTCACCAATCAGAACCGGATTATTCTTGGTGCGTCTCTGCAGCACCTGAATCGCCCGACGAATCTCTTCGTCGCGACCGATAATCGGATCAATTTTTCCCTGTTCGGCACGTTGCGTCAGGTCGTCGGTATAACGCTCCAAAGCCTGGCGATGCTGCTCGGCATTGGGATCCGTGACCGGCTCGCTTCCGCGCAGATCCTCGATTGCCTGGCGCAGTTGTTCACCGTCGACGCCGCACTCCCGCAGCATCTTGCCCAACTCACCTTGATCCTGTTGGGCGGCCAACAGAAACAACTCCGAAGAGATGTATTGATCTCCCCGATCCTGCGCCAGTTTGTCGGTGATGTTCAGCAGACGCTGGAGCGCCGATGAGGCGCTTACCTGGCCCCGCTCTCCGGTCAGGCGCGGCAACGCCTCAATGTGTTCACGCAGATCCCGACGCAAACGTTGCACATCCGTACCTGCGGTGCGCAAGATTGAGCTGGCGGCCGTATCCTTTTGATCCAGCAGCGCCAACATCAAATGGGCCGGCTGAATTTCCGGCGAATCGCGACCAACCGCCAGCGACTGCGCTTCCATCAGCGCTTGCTGGAATGGCTGAGTCATCTTGTCGACTCGCATGATCTCCCTCAAATAAACAGGCAACAGTGCCTTTTAATTTGGGGGAGGGATGCGGAGAATTCAACGCAAAAGAGGTGGCCTCTTCTCGCGCCGCGGTTACTTCAAGTCAACCAAATCAACGTCGCCATGCGCCCGGTAGTCGGTTCCCTTCGGTAGGAATAAAAACGTCGCGCATCCGAATAGGTGCACCAGCGGCCTCCAAAATGCGCATCAACACCGGCTTGACTTAAACTCCATCGTGCCGCCGCCACCAAATCCAGATGCCAGTGCCCGACGCGCCCGGTCTCTTGCAATGCCACAGCCGACAACTCGGATCCCAAAGCCTCCCGTACCGGCGAGTCGACTTCATAGTGGGAAGCGCTGATGGCAGGTCCCAACCAAGCAAGTAAATCCTCCGGCTCTCCCGGATACGCCGCCACTGCTGCCGGCACGATGCCGGCGACCAGGCCCCGCCAGCCGACATGCACTGCGGCAATCCAAGAGTCTGTTTTCGAACACAACAGCACCGGCAAGCAATCGGCAGTCTGCACCACGCACACGGCCCCGGGGCGTGTCGCGAAACTCGCATCCGCCTCCCGCTCATCGGTGTGCGCATCGACGATGTGCACGCCGTGGCACTGTTGTAACCAGGCCGGTTCGCTAGGAAGCGCCAAGGCTTGGGATAGCATTGCCCGATTGGTTTCGACTGCTTCACTCGTATCCCCCACATGGGTCGCCACATTCAATTCCGCGTACGGAGCCCGACTCACGCCTCCCAACCGCGTGGTGCACGCCGCTCGTACTTGCGGCGGTGCCGGCCAATCCGGATACAAGCACTCAATGTCAGTCATGTCCAGCCTGCAGTTGCGTCACCAGATTCTGGAAATCTTCCGGCAACTCCGATTCCCAAGCGCAAATCCGACCATCGTCAGGATGCTCCAGCTGCAGTTTGCACGCGTGCAAGGCCTGGCGCCCAAGATTTTCCAGGCTGGTGCGCAAGGATTTTGTGAGCCCGACCGGCAGGCGCCGTCGACCTCCATAAACCGAATCTCCGACAACCGGGTGGCCCAAGTGGGCCATGTGCACTCGAATTTGATGGGTGCGACCGGTCTCCAACCGCACATCCAGCAATGTCAATCCCGCAAAACGTTGACGCACGCGGTAATGCGTAATCGCCTCTCGGCCTCCTTGACGCACGGACATGCGCTGACGGGCTTGCGGATGTCGGCCGATGGGTTCATCAATCACGCCCCCCGCAACCAACTCGCCCTGGACCAAAGCCTGATATTCCCGTCGCAACGTGCGCTCCTGCAACTGGCGCGTCAACGCCACAGCCGCTCGCGGGCTGTGGGCGACCGCCACCAGCCCTGTCGTATCCTGATCCAGGCGATGCACGATACCCGCCCGCGGCACCTTGGCCGTGGCAGGGAAATGAAACAGTAGCGCATTCTGTATTGTGTCGTCTGCATGTCCGGGAGCGGGGTGCATCACTTGACCCGCCCCTTTGTCCAAAATAATCAGATCTTCGTCGACATAAAGAGGTGACAGCGGCAGGTCCTGCGGCAGCACATCGGTCTGGGCGGTCGTCTGCGGCCAGATTTCGATGTCTTCTGCGCTCTTCACCCGATCGCGCGGCCGTACCACCTCGCCTTCCACCAACACGCGACCGTTGCGCATCCAAGTCTGCAGCTGGCGGCGCGAAAACTCGGGCAACCGCCGCGCCAACGCGACATCCAAACGTTGACCCAGATCTTCTTCGGACAAACGCAACCGCAAAGGGGCCCCGTCCTTCTGCACATTTGTTTTCATGGGAGGTTCTCTATCGTAACATCCGCGATTGTTATAATCCGATGCGATGATTCGCCTAGTTTATTTGCCCGCACTGATCGCTTTGGCGACCTTGACAAGCGGTTGCGGTTTGCTACCAGATGCCCCCGAAAATGAATACGAGGGGAAGAACGCGGCACAACTTTATTCGATGGGCGTTGCCTATCGACGCAATGGCAACTTTGTCAAAGCCATTGAAACGTTCGACTATCTGGAAAGCAGTTATCCTTTTGACGCCTATGCACAGCAAGGCATGCTGGAAATGGCGTATGCCCATTACCGCCAAGAAGAGTACGCGATGACCATTGCGGTCACGAAACGTTTTATCGAACAAAATCCCGTCCACGACCACATCGCCTATGCGTACTACCTACGAGGAATCGCCTATTTTGATTTCGGGCGCACCTTATTGCATTACGTGCTGCCCTATATTCGCCATAACAAAGATCCCACTCCTTGGGAGACCGCATTTGAGACCTTCTCCCTGATTGTCACCAATTATCCCGATTCGCGCTACGCGGTGGATGCCCGTCAACGGACCATCTTCCTGCGCAACCTGCTGGCACGCTACGAGCTGCATGTGGCCGATTTTTATTTGCGCCGCAAAGCCTATGTGGCCGTCATCAATCGATCCAAGTATGCGCTGGAGCGTTATCACGGCACTCCTTATATGGGTGATTTGCTCTGGTATCTGGAACAAGGCTACCGCAATCTGGAGATGACCAAACTGGCCGATGATGCCAAGCGTGTTCGCGACTTGAATTTCCCGAACTATGAGGCCGAAAAAACTGCCGAAGAAGAAGAGCCGTCGTTCTGGTCGGAAACCGGCGACTGGATCAGTGAGGCCGTCGACGAAGGAGCCACTTGGGTAGGATTCGATATCGAGGATTTGCCTCCCGACAATTTCAGCGGCAAATACCAACTGGTCCGGCTGGATCTTGAAACCGAAAGCGGTTATGCCGCTACCCGCACCCCTGACAAAGTGGTTGTCTCGCAAGTCCCATCCGGCTATCGCCCGGATCCTTCCTTCGACGCGGATAACCCGTGGCACCAATTTTTGAAGCTTTTCGGATGGGTCGAAGAAGACCCGGTGATGGCTTCAGAAACCAGCCCTATCCCCGAGACCACCTCCACGGATGATGCTCAACCCGCTGCCGAGGAATCAGATCCACCGGCCGAGACGAACTGATTTTCTTCAGACTCGGTAGCCGGACGTAATCGGATAGCGCCGATCCCGTCCAAATGCCCGAGAAGTCGTTTTGACTCCAGGCGGCGCCTGACGGCGCTTGTATTCATTGCGCAATACCCGGGCCACCACATCCCGTACCACCGCTTCGTCCAATCCCTGCGCGACGATATCTTCCGGAGCGCAATCCTCCTCAATAAACAGACGCAAAATCTTGTCCAGCTCCGCATACTCGGGCAGCGAATCGGTATCTTTCTGATCTTCTTTCAACTCGGCCGACGGAGGTCGCTCAATAATCCGCTCAGGAATTCGAGGTTGGATGCGATTGCAGTATCGCGCCAATTCGAATACTCGAGTCTTGTAGACATCTTTGAGCGGAGCAAAACCGCCCGCCATGTCCCCATACAAAGTTGCATAACCGACGGCCAATTCACTTTTGTTTCCTGTCGTCAGTAACAATTTGCCGCTTTCGTTAGACAACGCCATCAACAACTGACCACGAATACGGGCCTGTAGGTTCTGCTGCACCAAATCATTCGCCGCGACTTGCGGCCCTACCGTCTTCAACAAGGCTTCAAATGCAGGCTCAATTGACAATTCGCGTGCAGCGACACCCAAATTTGCGCATAAGGCACGGGCATCTTCGACACTGGCATTCGACGTGTAGCGTGACGGCATCAAGACTGCTTCCAGTTGTGCAGCACCCAACGCATCGGCAGCAATCACCAAGGTCAACGCCGAGTCAATCCCTCCGGAAAGTCCCAACAATGCTCCCGGTGCCTGGTGTTTCACCACATAGTCCCGCACCCCGAGTTGCAGCGCCTGATACAACGCTTCATCGGTGTCCAAATCAGGCGCTTGCGGCGTGCCACTCCATCCTCCTTCACTTTGTTCCGTCAAAACCACTTCGGATTCGACGAATGCCGGTGCATGAGCAACCCGCTCCCCTGTCGCATCCAACGCGAAACTTCCTCCATCGAATACCAACTCGTCTTGCCCTCCGACCAGATTGACATACCACACCGGCAGACCTGTCTCCCGCGCTCGCGTACGTGCGGTCTCCAGGCGACGTTTGTGCTTCGAATCATCAAAAGGCGAAGCGTTCAGACAGACCAATGCCTCCGCGCCTGCTGCCGCCAGTTCCGCTGCCAGTGTCGGCTGCCACAAATCCTCACAGACCAGCAACCCTAACTGACGGCCTGCGACCTCAACCAAACCTAATTTTTCCCCGGACACAAAATACCGCTGCTCGTCAAACACGTCATACTGTGGCAACAGCCGTTTGTGGCCCAGGGCAATTTGCGTCCCCTGATGAAGCGCGACGGCTGAGTTGTACAAATTTTCCCCTTCCCGCACGGGAGTCCCCAAAATCACCCAATGATCCCCGGACGCCTGGGCAAGTCGCGATACGGCTTGCTCCATCCGCACCAAAAAATCCTTTCGAAACAACAGATCTTCCGGAGGATATCCACACAGCACCAACTCCGGAAAGACCCAGACTGAAGGTTCGGAACAGGCTTTCAGTTGCGCCTCCATGCGGGCGCAATTGCCGTCGATATCGCCCACCAGCGAATTGAACTGCACAAGACGCACCGGCGGAAAATCAGGCTTCGACATCAGATTGGGGAAGTTTCGATGACTTTAAGGATTGTACGCCTCAGGCACCAGGCGCAACAATTGCCCGTCCTGCGCATCAATCAACGCGTAAATCAAACCATCCTCCAGAACACGCACATCACGAATGCGCATGCCTTGCGGCTTGGGCAACACCCACTCGCGCACTTGACCGTCGGATTCGTACTGTACGCGGTGCAGTTGCTGAAATTTCAGTGCCCCCACCAAAAAGTTTCCTTGCCATGCCGCAAACGGTTGCCCGTCATAAATGGCCAAGCCTGACGGTGCAATGGAAGGGGTCCAATCCAGAATGGGAGGCTCAATTCCTGGCGCATGGGTGTGCTCGCTAATCACCCCGCCGGTATATTCCCGACCGTGGGTCACCAGGGGCCAGCCGTAATTTGCCCCGATGATGACCCGATTCAACTCATCCCCGCCTCGGGGACCATGTTCATGCAGCCATAATTCCCGGTTGCGCTTATGCCATGCCATCCCTTGTGGGTTGCGATGCCCGGACGAATAAATTTCCGGTAACGCATCTTCACGTCCTACAAACGGATTATCCGTCGGTACGCGCCCATCCGCGTGAAGACGAATGATTTTCCCCCAATGGGTCTCCAAACTCTGCACTCGTTTCCGCTCACCCCGATCGCCGATTGCCAGGTACACGTCCTGCTTGTCATCAAAGGCAATGCGTCCCGCGAAGTGCCAAGTCAATCCTCCACATGGCTGCGCTTCGAAAAGCAGTTTCCCGTCAACCAAAACACCTTCCTGCCAACGGTAACGATGCAGTGCCGTCGTAAAACCGCTTGCACATTCCTTGCTATAACTGAGATACACCCAACGGTCATCCGGCTGCGCAAAATTTGGATGGATAACCACGTCCAGCAAACCGCCTTGACCCACCCACGCCACTTCGGGAACCCCTGCCACTTCGCGACGGGTCTTGTAGTCTGCGCTCAGATGTACTAATGAGCCCGGCTTTTCCGTAATCAATAACGAACCGTCGGGCAGTTGGGCCAGACTCCACGGATACTCCAACTCCGCCGCAAGAACTTCCACGCGATAGGGTTCATCATCGGCAACGGCATTGACGCCCAACACCGCCAGTCCCATGACGGCGGTCAAACTCAAGTGCGCAATGAAAGATGTTCGTTTCATAAACCCAAGTATCACAATCTTGGATGAATTATGCAAAACCATCTATTGAAACTCGATACGTATACTTGGTTGTCGCTGCAGGCAACCGTTAGTTTGGATGCCTCCCGCACCATATAAGAGGTTCAGCCAATGGCAAATATCATGATCCGCGATCTCGACAGTGATGTGATGACACGTCTCCGCATGCGCGCCGCCGAACATCACCATTCAGTCGAAGAAGAAGTGCGTACCATCCTGCACGATGTCGTACATGATAAGCATACATGCCCCCCTGACCTGGCGAAGTTTACCCGCGAATGCTTTGCGCCTCTCGGCGGCGTGGAACTCAAACTTCTCTCGCGCGGCCCGATACGCGAACCGCCAAATTTTTCCTAAGCCGATTGTCCCGCTAGCCGTTCGGACTCCCTAACACGCTCCAATCCAATTAGGTATCAAGGCTGTTGATATGGACAATAACTGCAGGCTCCCTGATTTACCGATTTTTCAATTCACACCCCTACAATAAGAATTGGGCTTGCACACATTTTCATGCCTTTCCACGAAAATCTCCTGCTTCTCGCCTTGTTCGCAATCGGAACAGTGGCCGGCGGTTTTCTGGGCACGTTGACGACACGCCTTCCCTTACAGGGACGCCCATTGAGTTACGACACTTTATTGCGTAACCCGCATTGCGATCACTGTGGGCATATATTGCGTTGGCGCGATCTCATCCCTCTCTACAGTTATTTCCGCCTGCAGGGCCGTTGTGCTTTCTGCAAGGCTTCAATCGCAAAATCCTATCCTCTGCTGGAACTGGCCGCCGGTTTTGTACCGGTCGTCGCCATGCTGGCCACCGAGAGTCTGGCCGAACTTATTGCGCTTTCCATTCTTGGCTGGCTGTTGCTTGCCATTACGGTGATTGATTTGAAGACACGTGTGATTGCCAATGTCCTGACTCAGACGCTGTTATGGCTGGGACTCTTGGTCAACCTCAACGGCATGTTCACGCCCCTGCACGATGCAGTCGTTGGTATCCTGGTGGGTTATGCTTCCCTTTGGCTGCTGCATCATCTGTTTCGCACCTTGACGACTAAGACCCTTTTGGGTCATGACGATTTCAAGATGTTTGCCATGTGCGGCGCATGGGTCGGCTGGGGACAACTCAGCTGGCTGCTGATGTTGACGGCTGTGTTGTTGTTTTTATTCTGGGGCATCCAGATGCTTCGCGGACGCGCTCAACAATTAATGGGATTTTCGCCGGCAATCTCTTCCGCCTTGTTTTTGCTATTGTTATGGCCGGAGTTGCCTCATCGATTGGACGACGTCATGATCCTGAGATGATTCGAGTTGGCCTAACCGGCGGCATTGCCTGCGGCAAGTCGCAGGCCGCCCAGTTATTTCGTGATGCCGGAGTACCGGTGCTTGATGCCGATGAGTTGACCCGCGACTTGACTCGGCCGGGTCAGCCTCTCCTTGAAAAGGTTGTGCAGCGTGCAGGAAGCGAAGTCCTGCTTGCGGACGGCAATCTGAACCGCCCGCTGTTACGGAAGCAGTTGTTCCAGGACGATCACTTGCGACAAGACATTGAGGCTTTGCTTCATCCTCCCGTACTCGAAGCCATCCGCGATTGGTTCACACAACAGTCGACTGCATATGCAATTGCGGTCGTGCCTTTGCTGATAGAAGTAGGATGGCAGTCGGAGGTGGATTGTATTCTCGTCATCGACTGTCCCGTCGATCTGCAGCGTCAGCGACTATTGCAGCGTCCCGCCATGGATGCCGCACAAGCCGAGGCCATTTTGAAAGCCCAATTGTCTTCTGCCGAGCGTCTGCAGCACGCTCACGATATTATCGACAACTCCGGCAGTCCCGAAGATTTGGCTGGCGCCGTACAGCAGCTGCATCAACAATACCTTGCACATGAATGATTCCACAGCCTTGACCGTCTACGAGCAGGCGAGTAATCCGCGCATCCGGATGTTTATGCGCATTGATTTTCTTAATCGGCAATGCGACTACCACAGTGCTTCGGAGGAAGTCTGGGCACGCCGGGCCATGCTTGATGCTTTACTGGAATTAATCCAACTTCTCAACCGACATAACATCAAACGGGATTTGATTCGCGAATTGGATCAACGCCTCACCTGGCTGCATGTCTTGAGTGGTGCCGAAGGCGCGAATCCGCAACGGGTGCGAGACGCGATTCTGCTGCATCAGCAATTACGCGATGAAGTCTTCAACCTTGAATACCCCACTCACCAATATCCCGGCGATAACGAATTACTCAACTCCATTAATCAGCGCATGCCCATGTCCGGTTGCCGCAGTGAAACAGATATCCCATTACTGCAGCATTGGCTGGACAACCCGCAAATCAATCATGCGGAATTGCTAAACCTATGGCGCGCACCGCTCGAACCGATTACGCGCATCACCGGCATGATTCTGGATATGATTCGCAAAAGCGCTTCCTTTGAGCCTGTCACCGCACAAAACGGTTGGTACGAACAAACCCTGGATGCCAACCGCACGCATCAGATGCTTCGTATCCGCCTTCCCGCCGCGTCACCTTTTTATCCGGAAACCAGTATCAGTCGCGGCACCTTCTCGATTGTTTTTCGAGACAGTCGCGAACTGCCGCAGCGTCCCTGCCAAGCCCGCGAAAACGTCGACTTCGAACTGGCCTGCTGCCTGTTTTAGCAGCCTTTAAACCGAACCCAATTCCCGCGATTCGCCCAGCCAGCGCTCAATCATCACATCCATCACTTCCGGGGTTTCATGCGCCGCATCCTGTACCAGCTCGCGCACACTTTGAAGCAATTGCTCATCGCGCGTTAGGTCCACCACCCGAAACTCTTTCTCCCCGGTCTGTCGGGTTCCTAACAATTGCCCCGGGCCGCGCAGTTTCAGATCCTGTCGAGCAATTTCAAACCCGTCGGTCGTCTCGCGCATGATGCGAATGCGCTCGCGCGCCGTCTCCTGCAGCGGGGGTTTATACAAAAGTACGCAACTGCTTTGCTGTTCGCCTCGCCCAACACGACCGCGCAA
Organism: uncultured candidatus Poriferisulfidus sp.; assembly: GCA_965221375.1. Taxonomy (GTDB): domain Bacteria; phylum Pseudomonadota; class Gammaproteobacteria; order Poriferisulfidales; family Poriferisulfidaceae; genus Poriferisulfidus. Next base: position 1,440,191 of record OZ244883.1, read on the forward strand.
CTGATGCAACTGCGCCAAGCCCAAGCGTTCGGCATTTTCAATCACCATCAGCGACGCATTGGGAATGTCTACACCCACTTCGATGACCTTGGTGGCAACCAGTAAATCTATCCGACCCGCCCGGAACGCCTCAATCACCTGATCTTTGTCAGCCGCCTTCATCTGGCCGTGCACCAGACCGACCTCTAAATCCGGCAACGCCTGGCACAACTTCTCCCACGAGCTTTTTGCCGCCTCGCATTGCAGTACGGAAGAATCTTCAATCAGCGTACAGACCCAATAGGCTTGCTGTCCCTGCCGACAGGCATCGCGAATGCGCAGCATCAACTCTTCGCGCCGTTCTTCCGACATGGCCACGGTCTGTACCGGTTGGCGTCCTGGCGGCATTTCATCCAGCACGGAGGAATCCAATTCCCCATAAAACACCATGCCCAAACTTCGAGGAATCGGGGTCGCCGTCATCACCAACTGGTGAGGACGCAACTTCTTGCCGCTTCCCTTGCGCTGCAGGGCCAGGCGTTGTTGCACCCCGAATCGTTGTTGCTCATCGATGATCAACAGTCCCAAACGATCAAACTTCACCTTTTTTTGGATCAGTGCGTGCGTGCCTATCGCAATGTTCACCACATGATCGCGAATCCGCGCATATTCCGCCTCTTTTACTTTTTTGGATTGACTGCTGGACAACAAGGCGATACGAATACCCATTGGCGCCAACCATTCTCGAAAACAGCGGTAATGCTGCTCCGCCAACAGTTCGGTCGGCGCCATCACAGCCACCTGCATCTTGGACGCGACCGCACACAGCGCGGTTGCCGCAGCCACCAACGTCTTACCGGAACCCACGTCGCCCTGCAGCAGACGCATCATCGGACAAGGGCGTCCCAAGTCTTCCCGAATTTCACTGATTACCCGCTCTTGGGCATCAGTCATCCTAAAAGGCAGGCGTTGTCTCAAATCGGCAATCAAAGTTTCGCCTTCCACAATCGGATCAGCGCGATGCTGCACCGCCCGGCTTTTGAGGCGATTGAACACCATCAAATACGCAGCCAACTCTTCCATGATCAAACGCTGACGCGCCTGCTCGATTATCGACGGCATCTCTACGTCTGAACGGGGCTCATGCAGATCATGAAGGGCTTCAATAAACCCAGGCAAATTTCGTCTTTGGAACAGTTGCTCCCACTCCGGGTGCAGCAGCGCGCGCGGGTGCTTCTGCGCCCAGCGCAAGGCGCGTTGAATCAGTTTGCGCAAGGACACTTGCGCCAGACCCGTTGTCGTCGGGTACAACGGAGTCAATGCCGACGGTGTTGCGGGGGCCTCCCCCGCCGATACCACTTCATACTCCGGGTGGTACATGCGCCAGGCTCTCTTCCACAATTTCACTTCACCAAAACAGCGCAGGCGTACGCCTGTCACCAAGCTGTGACGCTGAAACGGCGCAAAACGCATGAACATCAGCTCCAACGCGCCGCCGGAATCATCTTCCAGCAACACCCGCAGACGACGCCCTTGAAAGTACTCGACCCGCGCCTCTTTAACAATCCCTTCTACCTGACAACGTTCGTTGGGTCGCAACTGGTCCAACGGTACGGTGCGCGTGCGGTCTTCGTAACTCTTGGGAAGATGTAGCAGCAGGTGATCGATGCGATAGATATCCAGACGCTGCAGCTTTTCACAAACCTTCGGGCCCACTCCGGGCAAATCCCGCAGCGCTTTTTCCAAATACGCAATTGTCGTCGACTCGGCGGCGCTGGAGTCCACCTGAGCCTCCGCGCCAGACTAGACGCGCAAATCGAGGATGGCGTCCATCTCCACCGCCGCCCCTTTCGGCAAAGCGGCCACACCGACAGCGGCTCGAGCGGGGTACGGACGCTCGAAGCGTTCTTCCATTACCTCATTGACCAACGCAAAATGACTCAAGTCGGTCAGATACACCGTGAGTTTGATACAGGCATCCAAGCGGCCGCCGGCCGCTTCGGCAACCGCGGCCAAATTATCGAACACCCGGTTGATGTGTGCGCGCATATCGCCTTCCACCAACTCCATCGTGGCCGGATCCAGAGGAATTTGACCGGACAAAAACACCCAATCGCCACTTTTGACGGCCTGCGAATAGGCGCCGATGGCATTGGGGGCGTCGGATGTTGAGACAATCGTGCGCGGCATGAAAATTCTTCCCTTAAAAACAATTTCGATACATTCTCAAGTGGCGCATACCTTACCATGCATTCAACCCATCAGACGCGCGACTTTGTGCACCCCCGGCAGGCGCCGCACCGCCTTGATAATGTTGGCCAAATGCACCCGATCCCGCACATTGAGAATAAAGCCCATATTAATACTGCTGGCGTGCGCTTCATCCAAATTCACCCCAATAATATTGCTGTCCTGATCCGCGATGGCGGTCGCAATCCGCGCCAGCAAACCTCGGCGATTGCGTGTTGATACGCGCACCGAGACCGGGTATTCACCTCGCACCTGTTCGGCCCATTCGCAGGGAATCCACTGCTCGGGAGATTTGCGCAAGCGCTTGAGATTGTTGCACTGACTACGATGCACCACCAGGCCATGTCCGGCGGTCGCGATGCCCACGACCGCATCCCCCGGAATCGGCCGGCAGCATTTGGCAAAGGTGACTGCCATGCCTTCCGTGCCCTGCAGTGCCAGAGGCTGATCCTGACGACGACCCGTCAGACGTTCCAACCAGTTTCGGGAACGGCGCGAGGCAGTAGCCGGCTCCTGCACCAGGTGGTAGGCGACGATGGGAGCCATCAATCTCCCCAAGCCGATGCCTTGCAGGAGTTGCGAGACATCCGAAATATTCATGACCTGCAGGGTCTCTGTCCTGCGCTCTTGCGACACTTCTTCGAAAGTCGTGTCGAATCGGCTCAATGCCTGCTCCAGCAATCGTCGTCCCAGCGCGACCGCCTGCTCTTCCTTGAGACCTTTCAGATACTGACGAATGGACGACCGGGCTTTGGCCGTCACCACAAAATCCAGCCATGCCGCCGACGGTGTGCTGTCGGGATTGGTGACAATCTCCACAGTCTGTCCATTCTTCAATTCCGTACTGATCGGTGAAGAAATGTGATCGATTTTGGCGGTGACACAGGTGTCGCCGATTCGAGAGTGGACCGCATAGGCGAAGTCCAGTACCGTCGCGCCTTGAGGGAGGCGCAGAATGTCGCCTCTCGGCGTAAACACATACACTTCATGGGGAAACAAATCGACCTTGACGTGCTCCAAAAATTCCATTGAATTGGGAGCGGCTTGGCGAAAATCCATGACGTTCTGCATCCAGGTGCGGGCGTGGGCCGGCAATGAAATTGAGTCACCTGATTTATATTTCCAATGCGCGGCAACGCCTCCTTCCGCCACCTGTTCCATTTCATGGGTGCGCACCTGTATTTCCAAAGGCGTACCGCCCGGACCATTCAGGGAGGTATGCAGCGACTGATAACCGTTGGCTTTCGGAATGGCGATGTAATCCTTGAACTTGCCGGGCACAGGTTTGTACAAACTGTGCGCCACACCGAGGGCTCGATAACATTGATCGACCGTCTTGACGATGATCCGAAAACCGTACACATCGAAGACTTCCGCCAGCGACAAATTTTTGTCGCGCATTTTTTTATAGATGCTGTAGATACTTTTTTCACGCCCTTCCGCCTGCGCCTCAATGTCCCGTTCCTTCAGCGCCTGCAGCAACGTATCGCGCGCCTGATTCATGCGCTCACGCTGCCCGCCCATGCGTTTTTGAATCGAGTCCGCAAGAATTCGACTGCGCCAGGGATGCAGCGCCTCAAAGGCCCGTCGCTCCAATTCCAGGCACATCGCATTCATGCCCAGGCGTCGGGCGATCGGGACATAAACCTCCAACGTCTCGCGGGCGATGCGTTGCTGCTTGGCGGAGTTCAGCACCTGCAGAGTCCGCATGTTATGCAGGCGGTCTGCCAGTTTGACGAAAATGACGCGAATGTCACGCGCCATCGCCAGCATCATCTTGCTGAAGTTCTCGGCCTGCGCCTCACTTCTTGAAACAACATCCAGATGCGTCAATTTGCTGACGCCATCGACCAGATAGGCGACATCCTCACCGAACTTCTGCACGATCTGATCACGTGCCGTGGGGGTATCCTCAATGACATCATGCAGCAAGGCCGCCGCGATGGTGTCTCCGTCCAGATGGAAATCGGCCAGTGTCTTGGCCACCGACAGCGGATGGCTGATATAGGGTTCCCCGGTCTGTCGGAATTGCCCTTCGTGCCGATCGGCACTGAATAAATAAGCTTGATAAATGCGTTGTACCTGTGCGGCTTCCAGGTACTCCCCTACTTGCGCACACAGGGCGCTGAAACGGAATGAACCGTGCGGCACCTCCGCAACCGGCGCGACTGCCGGTTCAGCCGTGGCCGCCATTGAAATTACTCGGCCGAAGGACTGCGCTCCTCATTGGCCTGGGGGTCGGCGACGGTATCTTCAAACGGCGCTGCGGCATCCTCCGGTGATGCGTCGGCAGCCGTCTCCTCGTCAAGCGCATCCAATTCCTCGTCGTCATTCTCGGCAATAAGACTGTCGGGCTCCATCTCTGCCGCCTGGCGATGCACATCTGCCGGATCCAATGCGTCCTCTGCTTCAGGCTGCGTCAGCGGTTGACCCAAAACTTCGCGATTCACCAAGCCTCCGGCGATCTCACGCAAGGCGATGACCGTCGGCTTGTCTTCGTCCTTTTCCAAAACCGATTCGGAGCCCATTTTGAGTTGTCGGGCGCGATGCGCCGCAATCAGCACCAAATCAAAACGATTGTCCATTTTTTCCAGACAATCTTCGACAGTAATACGAGCCATTTAAAAGAAATTTCCGTAGCAAGGCGGGGAAGGTATTTTAGCGGATACTGCGCAAAGGGGTCAATACGCGAATGGGTTATGGAATCCCTTCGCCACCCGTCTTCCAAAGATTTTCGCTACACTTTGATTTATCAGGCAACGAATTCTTACTGATGAGCCAGGCATCCTGCACTTTCCACGGCGTGTTCCCCGACGAAATTCGCCAAGACGGTCAAATCATCGTCTCGCGCGTTCTGTTTGATGTGGAGTATCAGGGCCGTCTGCATTCCCACCACATCGCACACGTCATTCAGGTCGAAGGCGAGACCGATTTGCAGGTGACCTCGGATTTCAAACTCCCCTGCGAGGGCCTTGCGGATGCAGTTTTTGCCTATTTGGATTACGTGTATGGGAAACAAAGCCACAGCATTTCGCATGGCGGCCCCAAAGGCCCCAATATCCGCAGTAATGTGATGCACGTGGTCTGGCGTACTGATTTGGAAATCGGCGAGACCTGAATCTCCTAAGAAATCACAGCAAGTAAGCGCTTTCCATTTCCAACGCCAAGTCTTCCCGGCACAAATCGCTGTGCAGAAAATAACGCGGTAGTCCCGGTCCGAGCACTGCATCCAACTCGCGACGCACGGCCTCATGGCTGCTCGGATCTTTCAAATAGACTTTCTCAAACGGTAACATCTGCAACTGCTCGGGAAACGTTTTATCCTTCAAGTGTGCCTGCGCCATCACCAATTCATGGTTTCGCAAGACTTCCCGAGTTTGTTGGACCACATCATGGGGATGCAGAGTTTGATGACCCGCAATGCTAGCGGTCCCGGATAAATAAAGCATCGGGGCCCCGTCATCCGTATACGCCGCCATGCCTCGGCAGAACGACGGGCCGTGAGGGCCCAAATTCTCAGGATAATCCGGTGGTGCGGTTTGCCGTGGATTATCCAAAGCGCAACCTGGCTTGCGGCTCGCCAATACGTAAATCGCAAATCCCGGCCCTTGACTGCCGGTTGTGGTAACTGCCGGCAAGGAAATATCTTGGCCCTGCGCATCCTCCAGCATGGCGCGGCGGCGCCCTTCGCAAAACTGCTGATACCGATTCATGCCGCCTTCGCCGGCGCCGATCTGCGGGAAATGATTCCAGATTCGCAACATCCAGGGATAGCCTTGCTCGCGCCCCAGCGCCAGCAGCGTTTTATAGATATGGTGCGTGAGTGACTGCAGACCGCCCTTGTCTTCCGGAAACACCGCATACGCCAGCATCAGCGAGCCGAAGCAAACGTAATAAAAATCTTGACTGGTTCCTCGCCGTTCAATACGGGGACTCCTCCAGTACTCCTGCAGAGCTGGCGGGTCGACAGGCGGAATGGCAAGTTGCAGACACCCTTCTTCGGCATCCGAACGCTCACCATATACAATGCGAAGAAGCGTGTCCTCAGTCGCGGCTTGGGGTTTTGAATCCGAGCTGTATGAAACGCGGCACAACGACTCCATCGGACTTCAATACGGTCAATTTTTCAAGCTTTGCAGACTTTGAGCATTTTAACAACTTGCGACAAAAAGCACTTTTGTGATGCGCGTCGGGATTGACACAGGCGGTACTTTTACCGACTTCATTGTGCGGGATGCGGATGGCTGGCGCGTGCACAAAGTCTTGTCCGAACCGACGGCACCCGAGCAGGCTATTTTGCGCGGTCTGCGCGATTTGGGCATTGATGCACAGCAGACTTTTTACCTTGCGCACGGAAGCACGGTCGCCACCAACGCCCTGTTGGAGCGCAAAGGCAGCCGATGCGCCTTCATCACCAACCGCGATTTTGCGGATCTGCTAACGCTGGGTCGTCAGGCGCGACGGGCATTGTATGACCTGACCCCGACCGTGGAGACACCTCCGGTTCCGGAAGATTTATGCTTTGAGACAGGCGGGCGCATAGGTCCGAACGGAGAAATTCTGGAGCCGCTGACCGATGCCGACCTGCAGGCTCTGCGGCAGGCCCTGAAGAAGGCCCAACCCGAGGCCGTCGCCATCAATTTCCTGTTTTCCTATGTCGACGACCGTTTTGAGCAACAGATCAAGGAAATCATTCCGGAATCCATTTTCGTCTCCTGCTCCTCCGATGTGCTTCCCGAAATTCGCGAATATGAGCGTGGCATTGCGACCTGGTTGAACAGTTACGTCGGTCCCAAAGTCGGCTATTACATCACCGCGTTACAGCAGGCCTTGCCGCATGCTAGTATCGACGTGATGCAAAGCCATGGTGGAACCATTCCGGCCATGCTGGCGGCACATCATGCAGTGCGTCTACTCCTGTCGGGTCCGGCCGGCGGCTTGGCTGCCGCGGTTCACATCGGCCGCCAAGCCGGCTGCAGACGCATTCTGAGTTTCGATATGGGCGGCACTTCAACAGACGTCGCCCTTCTCGATGATGGCATTCGTCTGACTTCTGAAGGGACGATTGGCGAGTATCCGGTCGCAACCCCCATGGTGGAGATGCATACGATCGGAGCTGGTGGCGGATCGCTCGCCTACTGTGACAGCGGTGGCTTGCTGCGCGTCGGACCTCAATCTGCCGGCAGTCAACCCGGACCCGCCTGTTATGCACGGGGCGGCGCCCAGCCGACTGTCACCGATGCTCATGCCGTGCTGGGCTGGCTGCCCGCACAAACACGATTGGCCGGCGACCTGCCACTGGATGTGGAAGCCGCGCAGCATGCGGTCGCTGAATTGGCGGACACATTGAAACTGGATGTGCCGGACGCGGCCCGCGGCATTGTGCGCATCGCCAATGAGAACATGGCGCATGCCCTGCGCGTGGTTTCAGTACGTCAAGGCTACGATCCCAAAAATTTTGTTCTGATGGCGTTCGGCGGCGCCGGAGGACTGCATTTATGCGACTTGGCCGAGGCGATGGGCATGACGCACGCTATGTCGCCGGCCCATGCGGGAGTCTTCTCGGCGTTGGGTCTATTACTTGCTTCACGAAGTCGCGAATCTTCCCATGCCATCCTGCAGCGCCTGCAGGACATGCGTGATGCGGACATCAACGAAAAGTTCATCGAAATTGGCAACAAAATCCACACCGAAATGGATATGGAAGGCACTCGCACCTGGATTGAATTCCGACATGTGGACGTGCGTTACGAAGGTCAGTCCTCTACCCTGCGGTTACCTTGGACCTCGATCGAGCAAGCCCAGACTGACTTCCATCAGCGTCATCAAGAACGCTACGGACACGCGCTGGATGCGCCGGTAGAGTTGGTGACGCTGCGGCTGGGTCTGAAAGATCCCGCCTCGCCTCCGGAACTGCCCCGCTGGCCAATCGAAACACCCGCTTCTCCCTGCGCCCACGTCCCCACGCTGGACTTTAAAGAATCGGTTGCTGTCTATGATCGATCCCAATTGGCGGTCGAACAATGCCTTGAAGGTCCCGCCATTGTGTTGGAGACCACCGCCACCCTGAAAATCACCCCCGGTTGGCAAGGCACAATGGATCGGTATGGTAATATTCAACTCGCCCGCAAGGCATGATCATTGACCTTCTTATTTACTCGAAATTTCTATGATTGAGTGGCTACCGCCCTGGCATGGTTTATTCCTCTTGCCGGTATGGGGTTATGTGCTGGTCACTTTGGCGCTGACGCACATCACGATTGTGTCGGTCACGTTGTATCTGCATCGTGACCAAGCGCACCGTGGCCTCCAATTAAGTGCGCCGGTCCGACATTTTTTCCGTTTCTGGCTGTGGTTGACGACAGGCATGGTCACCCGGGCCTGGGTGGCGATACACCGCAAGCACCATGCCCTGTGCGAGACGTGCGACGACCCGCACAGTCCGACCGTTCTGGGCTTGCGCACCGTACTCTGGTCGGGTGCCGAGTTATACCGTCGCGAAGCTGAAAATAACGAGACGCTTCGCCGCTACGGCCACGGCACTCCCGATGATTTTCTGGAGCGGCATCTCTACGCGCGCTACTCAGGCACCGGCATTCTCAGCCTGCTGGCCATTCACGTGGTTTTGTTCGGACTGCCGGGCTTGACGGTTTGGGCGATTCAAATGTTGTGGATTCCGTTTTTTGCCGCCGGTGTGATTAATGGAGTCGGGCACTGGTTTGGCTATCGAAGTTTCTCCACTCCGGACGCCTCCACCAACATCTCGCGACTGGGCATTTTGATTGGCGGCGAGGAGTTGCACAACAACCATCATGCATATCCCTACTCCGCCCGCTTTTCTCTAAAACATTCGGAATTTGATCTCGGCTGGGGCTACATCCGGGTTCTGAAATTTTTGCGCCTCGCCAAAGTATTGCGGCAAGCGCCACGTCTGAAACTTCAGCCCCACAAAACTCAACTTGATCTCGACACCGTCCGCGCCCTTATCCGAAGCCGTATCACCGTGATGAGCCATTACGCACACCTGGTTGTCTTGCCAGCCATGCGCCAAGAAGCGCGACGCGCCTCCCGCAATTCGCGCCAGTGGCTGAAAAAATTACGCAAACGCCTGTTGACGCGAGAACACCAGTTGACCGAGCAAGACCACAGCCAGTTGCAGTTTCTGCTGGACCTCCATCCCCACTTGAAGGAAGTCCTGCTTTTCCGCCAACGTCTGCAGCAAATCTTCCGGGCTCGCAATGAAGGCCTGCGCGTCATGCACCAGCGCCTGGACCGGTGGTGTGCGGAAGCCGAACAAACCGGCATTGACGTGCTACAGGAATTCTCCCGAAGACTTTGCCGCTACTCGCTGCAACCTACCTGATTCCTCTGACTTTACATTCTGAACACTAAACCCAGGAGTCCTATGAAACGCTACGCTTGGATTGTTTGCCTCACCCTTCCCTTTGCCTTGAGCGCCTGTTCTACGATAGAGGACCTCAACCCCTTTGACGACGATGAAGAGGAAATTGCCGCGGAGTCGCAAACCCAGCCGACCCACAAATACATCACGATCAACGTGAAAGACCGCTATGCCTTTCGAATCAAGGACCCGCTGGGCAAGCGCACCACGGGCGGCAGTTGCGGCAGCTGGAAAGATCAGCAAAAAGACACTATTGGCGAGTGCTGTTGGAACAGCCGGGGCGAATGCGGTTGCCCGTGCCCGGAACGGTAACTGTAAATAAGGGATGGGTAACAGGCGGGGTGCCTGTCTTTATTTGATTTTGGCTTCTTTATAAAGCACGTGCTTGCGCACGACGGGATCATACTTCTTGATTTCCATCTTGCCGGTGGCCGTACGTTTGTTGCGCGTTGTCGTGTAATAGTGTCCAGTGCCGGCACTGGAGACCAGTTTAATTTTCTCGCGAACGGCTTTGGCCATGACAACTAAACCTTCACACCACGGCCGCGCAATTCCGCCAACACCATATCAATGCCTTTCTTGTCAATAATCCGCATGCCCTGGCGCGAAACCCGAAGTTTGACCCAACGATTCTCACTCTCCACCCAAAAACGCTGGGTGTGGAGATTGGGCAGGAAGCGGCGGCGCGTCTTGTTATGCGCGTGCGAGACGTTGTTGCCGAACATCGGGCGCTTGCCCGTGACCTGACAGATGCGTGACATGCCGAAGATCCCTCAATTGAGCGGCGCACTTTACCAGAAACCGTGCCACGGCGCAAATAAGCAGCCCCTTTCCCGGGCACGTTTGATCTCCTTGTTGTGACTCGAAACATGGCTTCTTCCGCTCGTGTCCTTGGCATTGAAACATCCTGCGATGAGACGGGAATCGCGGTCTGGGATCATCAGCGGGGCCTGCTCGCGCATCGGCTGTACAGCCAAGTCAAGACACATCAACCCTATGGCGGTGTTGTCCCCGAACTGGCCTCGCGCGATCATGTAAGGCGCCTGCCGCAATTGACAATGGAAGCGCTTCAGGAAGCTGATTGCACTCCCCAAGACCTGGATGCCATCGCCTACACCGCCGGGCCGGGGCTGATTGGCGCACTCATGGCCGGCTCCGCCTTTGCTTGTGCGATGGCGTATGCAACAGGCCGTCCGGCGCTTCCCATTCACCACATGGAAGCCCATCTGCTCGCGCCTCTCATGGGCGACCCGGACCTGGCACCGCCCTTTGTCGCGCTACTGGTCTCGGGAGGACACACATTGCTGGTGCGGGTTGATCGCATCGGCACCTATGTCAACCTCGGTCAAAGCATTGATGATGCGGTCGGCGAAGCTTTCGATAAAACCGCGCGTATCCTGGGACTGCCTTATCCGGGTGGGCCGGCCTTGGCTCAGTTGGCTGAAAACGGCGATCCTCAGCGTTTCGATTTTCCTCGGCCCATGACGGACCGAGATGACTGCGACATGAGTTTCAGCGGTCTAAAGACGCATGCCCGTCGCATCGCGGAACAATATCCGGACGATCCAAAAGCGGCGGCAGATATTGCGGCCGGTTTTCAAGAAGCCGTGGTCGATGTGCTGGTTGCCAAAGCACAACAAGCCCTTGCCGTCAGTGACTTGAATGATCTCATCGTTGCCGGCGGCGTGGGAGCCAATCGACGTCTGCGTGAACGCCTCGCACAGGCTTTGGCTGATCGAGGCCAGAAAGTCCGTTGGCCTCCGCCGGAATACTGCACCGATAACGGTGCCATGATCGCTTATGCAGGCGCTTTGCGTCTTGCAGATGCAAAAACACCCGGCGATGGGCGCATCAACAACCGCGCCCGTTGGCCACTATCGGAACTCAGTCCCCCCGGCTCCACTTAATCGAGCAACCCATACTGGGCGTCTGCTCTTGCGGACCGGCGCCGGTCTGCGCAACTTGTCGCATCGCTTCAAACAGCTCGCGCGGCGCATTGGGCTGCGCGTGCATGCCGCTGGCATCCAGCCGACCCCGATACTGCAGTTTCAGATCTGCGTTGTAGCCGAAAAAGTCCGGCGTGCACACCGCTCCGTAAGCCCGTGCAATTTCCTGTGTTTCATCCAGCAAATACGGAAAAGGAAATTCATAGTGCTGGGCGACTTGCACCATGTTGTCGAACGAATCCTCCGCATAGTCGGTCGGATCGTTGGACATGATGGCGACCGAAGCGATGCCATATTCCCGCAGTTCCCGCGTATCGCGCACGATGCGCTCCCGCACCGCTTTCACATACGGGCAATGATTGCAGATGAACATCACCAAGGTGCCGTTTTCGCCACGGCATTCCTGTAACGACCATGTGCGATCGTCCGTGCCCGGCAAATTGAAAACCGGGGCCTCTCGGCCGAATTCGCAAACCGGAGTATGTACGAGGCTTATGGGCGAAGTTCCTTCAAGGCGTTGGTGGCTGCGTTCGACAGATACATTGCATCCACGCCCACACAGACCAGCGTAAAACCCATGTCGACATATCGCTGCACCGTCTGCGGCGCAATCCCGAAAATTCCGGGGACCTTGCCGGCTTCCCGACAAGCCTCCAAGGTAACCACCAGGCTTTCTTGAATTCTGGGGTCGTCGACTTGCCCCGGAATGCCCATACTCATGGACAAGTCATAAGGGCCGACAAACAAAGAATCTACGCCCTCCACCGCCGCAAGCGTACGAACGTCGCGCACTGCATCCACATGCTCGATCTGGATTACCGTCACCAAATGATCGTTGGCCTGTGCCAAATAATCATGAAACTTCACCCCATAACGCTGCGCTCGTGCAATCCCCACGCCACGTTCTCCCTGTGGGGGGTATTTGGCGTAATTCACCACCATCTTCGCCTGTTCAACCGTATTGACCTCAGGCACGATAATGCCGGAGGCTCCTACATCGAGCATTTTTTCAATCCAGCATTCCTCATGCACCGGAATACGCACCAGACACGGCATCTGGGTACCCGCCGCCTGCATCAAAGATTCCACCGCCAGCGGCCCATAAGCGCCATGCTCGGCATCGATAAACAACCAGTCAAAACCCACATCCGTGATGATTTCCACAACCTGCGGACTATTCAAACTGATCATCGTGCCGATTAGAACTTTACCGTCATAAAGTTGCTTGCGAAGTCCGTTTTCAAAAGCCATCTGTGCCATGATTATTTCAACTCCTCAACACCCGTTTCAGAACCTACCAGCAACACGTCTGCCCCGCGCCGGGCGAACAGTCCCACGGTAACCACGCCGGGAATCTGATTAAGTGTCTCTTCAGTATCGACGGGATTCATTATACGTAGATTGTGTACGTCCAAAATGACATTCCCGTGGTCCGTTACAAAATCCTCACGCCACTCCGGCATTCCTCCCTGCTGCACCAAAACACGTGCCACCATCGACCGCGCCATCGGAATCACTTCCACGGGTAACGGGAAAGCTCCCAAATAATCCACTACTTTTGTATCGTCCACTATGCACACGAATGTTTCGCTGCACTGGGCAATGATTTTTTCACCGGTCAATGCCCCTCCACCGCCTTTAATCAGGCTACGGTGCCGGGTTGCTTCATCCGCACCGTCGACATACAAACGTAAGGGACCAGCTGCATTGAGGTCGACGACGCGAATGCCGATTTCTTGCAAACGCGCGGTGCTTGCGTGCGACGAAGAAACCGCCGCATCAATTTTGCCTTTGACGGACGCGAGCGCGTCGATGAAAAAATTGACTGTGGAGCCGGTGCCTACACCCAGCACTTCGCCCGGTTGAATATAGTCAAGAGCCGCCTCGCCCGCCTGCTTTTTTTTGGAGTCGCTCATGCCAGCCGCCTATAATGGCTTGCAGTTTACCGCATGGCTCAAGCGCTTTATGCCCTACTTTGTTTTCCAGGTTGAAGGCGACAACCCCACTACTCGAAAGTTGTCCTGCCTGAGTTCATTCGATGCTTATCGGGATGCCCGAAGTCTGGCTCGCGAGGAGCGACGCAAACAGCCGGACCTGGAACCTCAGGCGGTGCGTGTCGTTTTTGCTGAAACCGAAGAACTGGCAGAAGCCCTGCTACGACAGCCGCGCGAGGCACCTATTTTGAAGGAGTGGGAAAAATAGCCCCGTCACTGACCCTGCATGGACGAACGGGAATATCGGGAGACTTACCACGCGCTGAACGAGCAGCGCTGTCATTTCGAAAAGGCGATTAACGCACGCAGTTGCGCCTGCCGCCACATGCATCGCTTCAATCTGGCCGACCGCGAAGGCGTGCAGTGCCTGAACGCCTCGGCCCATCGGTATTGTCACCAATGGCTTCAGCAATTGCGGGAAGCCTCGCGTTTCGCCCTCGCACAAACCACCCACGCGCAAGCCCTGCCCCATCGATTGGAAGCCAAACTACAGGCAGGCGGTTTACTGGGCTTGGCGGATTTGTTGAATCATTCTGACGATACCCAGGATATTGCCGCTCTACTGGAACAAGCACTTGGACAATATGGCGATGTGGGGAATATCCCACTGCCGGACGTGGTTGATGCGGTGGTTGCGTACGAACCGCGACGTCGGAAACAGCGGTGATTCGCTGAAACTTGACTGTAGTCTGGTGGGATGGCCCTACTTTTTTGGACAGTTTGAAGGCGAAATCAAGGTGTACTCAGTTGATATGATTTCTAGGGGACCATACTCCTCGAACAGCAAACTCCACCGCGCGCGACTCAACGACCCAGTCCTCGCAGAAAAAAATCCCGTTCAACCGTCAGTTTGTCAATCTCCGCATGAAGGTCTTGAATCATCTTCGCGGAATCCGATGTGGCCTTTCCCACAGGTGCCACGAAAACTTCCTCGAGGCCCTTGACCGCCTGTCGTTTCCAAGCCCTCACCTGATTCGGATGCACTTCATGCCGCGACGCGATTGCCTGAATCGTGTCTCGCTCGCGCAACGCCTCAAGCACTACCCGCTTCTTGAATTCCGCCGTGAACCGGCGTCTCTTTCTGGCCATGTCTGATGACTCCCTAAGCCCTTGGAGGACACTATAACGACCTGTCCGAAAAAGTTAGGACCACCTCAGAACCGCTTTGCTTATGTTTAAGGTGCGATACCAACTAGCACAAGAGGAACAGCGGGACTGTTGCGGCCTTGGCGAATAAGATTAAGCAAATCACGCTCGTAATAAGGCACACCCGATGACATATTTTTCTCCAATTCTTTCATCGGTAATATCTCAATACCTACATCAATCATGCCGGATACAAAAAAGGCCATGTGCTTGACAAACAGATCATGAGCTACAAATGCATACTTGCCAAACTGCACTTCCACCGCGACTCGTTCTTTTAGAAAATCCGTCTGATTGTATGAAGGAATGGCTTTTAGTCCCGCAGCTTCTATAACCTCTTTCTGCTGGTCCGCCGCAAGTTTCAATATGTCACGCAATACATTAACATCCGAAGTTACCCAGAAAGGTTGCCGATTTTGTCGCCAACCCGTATTTTCAAGTTGATGTTTTAATGCTTTGTTCATATCCACCGGCGAATATAAAACCTTCCCTGGCCGCGTTTTTTCGCGCGAAACTTTTGTCAGACAAGATTTAGCGTCTACCGCGTGGATGGCCTGCTCAACCTCACGCCAAAGCTGTTCGCGATGAACCAATAAATATTCTTTCCCGTTTAAATGAGAATATATTTCTATGATTCGCACTCGTGACCACCATTAGATTTTTTTGGATCATAGACGGGTTTCCCCATTGGGCGGGTTTTCAATGTGCCGTTTCGAAAAGCTTCTACACGCTGTTGCGCAATCTGAACATATTCTTTGACAATGTCACAACCATAGCCTTCACGCTCATGCATAATTGCTGCAATGACAGAAGAACCAACCCCCATATAAGGATCCAATACAGAGTCTCCGCGATTCGTCAACGAAAGCACCAGTCTCTCAACCAATTCGACAGGAAATTGGCATGGATGCAGAGTTTTTTCGACGTGGTTGTTTTTGACATTTGGGAAAATCCATACATCGCTGGGATTTTTACCCCTAGGATTGCCCGACAAACGGCCTTTGTTGGGGCCCTTGAAATGTTTTTTCCCCGGATATTTTGCCGGCACCCGAACTGGGTCCAAGTTGAATATGTAGTCGTTCGTTTTTGTAAACCAGTTGATTGTTTCGTAACGTCCAGAAAAGCGTTTTGAGCAATGCAGACCATGTTCAAAATGCCAGACAATACGATTTCTTAATTTCAGGCCGTGTTCTTTGAATAATGGGTACAGCACCACATCAAGTGGAGATATCTCGCCTTTGTTCACATGATTGCCTACCTGCCAACATAATGAGCCATTGGGTCGAAGCAGTCGCACACATTCTGAAATCACTTGTTTCTGACTTTCAATGTACGCTTCAAGCGATTGTTGTTTCTCATAGGACTTCCGCAAATTGTACGGAGGAGAAGTAACGATTAACTGCATAGACTCGTCGGAAAGGTCCTGCATAAACTCCAAGTTATCCTGGCACTGAATAACAGCTTTTATGGAGTGATTTTCTTTTTTTCTGCTGGGCACGCCGCGGATATTGCGCGGCGGCATTTTTGTGAAATTTGGTGCAGAAGGCAGCACAAGATCGATTTGTGACATGTGTAGTCGCGCTTCCTCTGGCAAATTCGTCTGTGATGTTAAGATTTTATGCTATATCGAAATGCGCACCCGATATTTTTTGTTTGCGAAACTTAAATGATCTTGATTTTCATATTTTTATCAAAAAACACCTCAGTACGTTGCTAAGTCATTAAATGCCGACAAATATCCGAAACCTGTGACGGCAGAGTTGATAACTCTGTCGAATCATTCCCATGGTATTCAAGTTACAGAACCATACCGACGAAGTGCCTCTAAAGAACAGATATCTATCTTGATATTTTTGTTTTATATAATCGTAGTATGACTACGATAAAAAGAAATAAATTATATAACCTCTACACGAGGAACGCATCAGGGATACCGCTGACAGCAAGGGACCTTGCCTCTCTTGGAATATCGGCTGATCTTGCCGTCTACTATGCCCGAGCGGGCTGGCTTACACGGCTTGCACGCGGAGTCTATTGTCGCCCCAATGACCCACTAGCTCTATATCCCAGTCTGGCACTGCTTCAGAGAAACTTCGCAGGACTCCATGTCGGCGGTAAGTCGGCACTCGACTGGAATGGCATACGTCACCATGTCCGAGCACGGCCTACCCTCCAGCTGTATGGGTGGGAATCAGGGCGTCTTCCGGAATGGTTTACGGACCGGTTCCCCTCAGAATATCGCCGCAAGCGGATATTTAAGGAAAAAGCCCAAACTCTGCTTCATGTCCGACCTTACGAGAATCGCAAGGAGGCTCCGCTTGTTTCAGCACCCGAACGTGCCCTATTGGAAATGCTAAGCGAGGTTGGAACAAGGCAGCCACTGCAGGAAGCGCGCGAACTTATGGAGAGCACCTACAACCTGAGAGCCGATGTGCTGCAGGACCTGCTCAAACATTGCATCAGTGTCAAGACCGTACGTTTTTGCCTGACTCTCGGCCGCAAACTCTCCCTACCTTGGGTAGAAAGCCTTGATCCAGCTCAGTTGCCGATAGGGAAGTAACTACCCCTACTCTCGAATTCTGCCACTTGCTAAGTCGTCAAACGCCGGTAAATATCCGAAACTTGAGACGGTAGTCTTCGAATATCACTGACAACGGTGTAACCTGCCGGACCGTACATCCGAGGCAGGTATTCGACTCCTTGCTCATCAATGGTGATGCAGAAAGGATGAATGCCATCATAACGCGCCTCAATTAGCGCCTGTCGAGTGTCTTCGATTCCATATTCGCCGCGATAGTCTGTGTAGTCTTCTGGACGACCGTCCGACAAGGTCACCAGCAGTTTGCTGCGTGCTTCGACAGCACCCAATTGTTTGGACAAGTGTCGAATGGCCACACCCATGCGGGTGTAATCCTGCGGCTGCATGCCGCTGATGCGAGCAGCCACAGTCGCATCGTAAGATTCGTCGAAACGCTTAATGCCATACAGTTCGCAACGTTTGCGCGTGATGCCGGAAAAACCATAAATCGCATATTGATCGCGCAGACGTTCCAAAGCTTCGCACAACAGAATCAGGGCTTCACGTTCCATTTCATTGACCCAGCCTTTCGTCGAGCCGCTCATATCCACCATGAACATCACGGCAATGCTCCGCTCATTTCGAGCTTGACGCATGAATACCCGCTGAGTCATTTCCCGGCCGACGCGAGCATCTGATATGGCGCAGACCAACGCATCCAGGTCGACATCGTCTCCATCAGGCTCCCGGCGCAACACACTGGGAGCACTGCGGATAATCTCGAATGTGCGGCACAACGACTGCGCCAGACCGTGATGCTTCTTCAACGTACGCTGCGGGAAATCATCAAATTTTGGATGCGCCTGCCGCTCGCGCAGCACACACCAGTTTTTACGGTAACTGCCCCGAGCGTAATCCCACTCCTGATAGTGATGCGCCCCTTCCTCGTGATAAACCCCTTTCCACACATCCTCCGCACTGCGTCCTTGCGCTCGTGCGTCGTATTCCCCGGGTCCTGCCGGCACCAGATACTCATCGGGAATCTGCCCCAGGTCCTGATGGATAGAAGCCATGAGCCGCACCACCTCCGTTGGAGGCTCCACCGGCTGATCTTCCAATAGCAACGTGGTCGGCGCTTCATCCACCATCATCTGATCCATTTCCGGCAATTTGAATGCTCCGGATGTTGGCTGCACCGGGCTTTCTTGGTCCTGCATCATGGCCAAGGCTTCACGAAATTCCTGCTTTTCCTTGTCCACCCGCGTCTGCCAACTTTCTTTGACAATGACCGGACGCAACACGCCCTGATAGCAACAAGGAGCGGGAGAGGTTTCGTCATACAGTTGATTCAGCCATTCCAAACTATCTTGCGATTTTGCTCCCGGTTTGCGCAACGCTTTTACTGCTTCACTCCAGACCGGTGGAGGCTCAGCGTCATCCAATCGTTGCCGCAAAGAACTCTGCAGTCGCGCCACCCCGGGCAAATCACGCGAAATGCACGCATCCAAGCGTATAACCTCCAATCCATGAAAAATCTTGAGCGCGCACTCCGGATCTGAATATTGATCCCACTGGGTCAGGCGCGCCCGTCGCCAAGTGCCATACCAGCACTGTGTCCAAAGATGTGCCGCCATGGCTTTATACAATCCAAAGTTGTCCTGCTTGTTGTCGAATCGGTGTATCAGTTCCGGCAAATAAAGTGTTTCCGTATCCGTATAGGCTTGCTCTCCCGGTTCCAGTTTCAGCAAGCGACCACTGAGACCATGAATAAATCCTTCCAGCACCCGGCGCACTTCTTCCAGCGTCAAGGCCTGTTCCCGTTCCTGGTATTCCTGGGCGAACTGCTCCAAGGCCTGAATCTGTGCTATCCCGGACGACAAGCCCTCCCGATCAAAACTGTCCATTGCCGACAGAATCCAAGTCTCCGCGGCTTCCAGGTCCAGCTGACGCAAAGCGTCTGCGGCAAAGTTGGCAACCTGATAGCCCATCTCCGAACTGGTGCGGGAGACCGCCGCCACCCAATGCAGCACGAAATCCTGTTCGCGCCGGCTTCGTGCCGCCAAACTCTGGGCCGGTCCCTGCGCCGTGCGTCGTGAAGACAACACCGCATCGACATGTTCCTCCAAACGTTCTTCCAGTTCTTCGGCACTGTAGGGCTGAGACATAGACCGGTACAATTCCAATATGCCCATCAATTTTAAAGAATGGTCCTGCCTTTATGTCTCCGGTTCCTGAACAACTGAATCTTGATCGACACGCCCGGGAACTGCGGATCACCTTCGACGACGGTTCCGCCTTTGTGCTGCCGTGCGAATACTTGCGAGTCTTCTCGCCTTCGGCCGAAGTCAAGGCTGCGCGAAACCGGGGTGACCTGGTCACCGACAAGCAGAGCGTCAATATCGAACGGATCGAACCGTATGGCAGCTATGCGGTGCGACTTTATTTCAGTGACGGCCACGACACCGGTATCTATTCCTGGGAGACGCTCTACGATCTTGGCAAAAACCAGCAATTGAACTGGCAGCAGTATTTGATGAGTCTTGAGCAACGCGATATGGCTGCCGCTCCCGATGGGGACCGCACGGTGACGGTGTTGCTGTTTGCGACGCTGGCGGAAAAACTGGATCGTGAAAAGTTGGAAGTGACTCTCCCGAATGAAGTCGGGACGGTGGCTGAGTTGATGTACTGGCTACGCCAACGCGGCAAGGATTGGCATGAGGCTATCGATCCCAGTCGCTTGACCGTGACAGTCAACCGCCAATTTGCAGAAGTCACCACCCGGCTGCGACACGGGGATGAAGTTTCACTGACACCGATTTACAAAAAAGAACGCTAGACAGGCCCGGCTCCCATCCACCACAACATTACCCCCGTCAGCGCACAAACCCCCAGCACCGGCACCACCGGCACACGTCCGGCCGACAGCGCCAACAACGCCAAGCCCGTCATTAAAGCCATATCCATGTCCGGCGCTGCTTGCCAGCCGTGTGTCCAAATTACATATCCGGCAAACATAGCCGCCAAATTCAGCATCACCCCCACCACTGCGGCAGTAATGGCGGTCAGCGGTGCCGTAAACGCGGGCCGACGGTGTGTTGTTTCAATATACGGCGCTCCAATGAAAATAAATAAAAACGAAGGCAAAAACGTATACCAGGCCGCGATTAAGGCGGCCACCACGCCGGCCGTCCACACCTGTCCCGACCCCAGCAGTTGCCCTTCGAAACCTCCGATGAATCCGACGAAGGAAGTAATCATGACCAGCGGGCCTGGGATCAACTCCCGCAGCGCCAAGCCGTCGATCATCTGCGCCGCCGTCAACCACTCATAATGCTCAACGGCACTCTGATAGACGTACGGCAAGACCGCATAAGCGCCACCAAACGACAAGACCGCGGCTTTGCTGAAAAACACGGCCATGTCGGTCAGGGTTCCACTGGCATCCAGCCAGTAGGCCAACGCATACACTGCAAACCACAAGCCGATACCAGCCCCGATAAGTCGAACAACTTGCCTTCTGGAAATTGATACGGATTTGCTGGACTCTTCAAGGTCCGGGTCTGAAGTGCCCGGAGTTTGTAGCCAAGCAGGCGCGATGTGGTAAATCAACCAGCCCAACACCCCTGCCGAAATAATAATCAACGGAAAAGGCAAGTCGTAGACGAACAATCCGACAAATGCGCCCAACATGACTCCCCACAGCAACACATTGCTCAAGACACGTCGCCCGATACGCCAGATCGCATACAAGATGACCGCCGTCACCGCCGGTTTGACTCCATAAAGCAAGGCCGCTACCCACTGAATATCCGCGAATGCCAGATACAGCCATGCCAACACCATGATCATCAAAAGCGACGGTGCAACAAACAAAATACCGGCCATCAGACCTCCGAGACGACCATGCAGCAGCCAGCCGATATACGTGGCCAGTTGCTGGGCTTCCGGCCCGGGCAGGACCATCGTGTAGTTGAGCGCATGGAGAAAACGCCGCTCCGAAATCCAGCGCAGGCGCTCCACCAACTCCAAATGCATGATCCCGATGGCGCCGCCGGGGCCGCCAAAACTGATCAAACCCAAACGTAGCCAGTAGCGCATCGCGCGCCAAAAACTGAGGGATGTTGTCGTTACATTCGGAGTGCCCATGACCGCTTATCTACAACTGCCTATAATAGGTTTACCAACATGGAGGTTTGTTATGTCTAACGATATTACTTCGCGTTCCGGAGCAGTGGTCGGACAATGGGATGGACAAGACGTCCGCACCCTGCAGGAAGAATTGGCTCGCATCAAAAGGGAAGTCCCGGACGATCGCGTGGAACCGAATGGAGTCCCACACCAGGACCAGTTTCCGGATGATTTGAAAGGGTTCACCGCTTACATCTTGTGGGCCTGCGACACAGCCGGGACGTGTCTCGTGGGTTCAGGCGCCAATCGCACGGAAACGGTGGAATCTATTCGCGAGTTCTACGCCAATGACATTGCCAAGGATGCGATAGCGCGAAACGATTAAACCCACTAACCGTTCCAACTAATTGATTTGGCTGGAAGCGTTAGCAAGAAAACTGGCCAGCGGCGGCGCTTGGTCGATTTCGATTTCCAGCTCCTCGTTGAGAGGCAAAGAACCCTCTTGAATCAAGGGCAACAACTGTTCGCCTACCTGTAGCACGATCAGCATGCCCTGACGGTTGGGATCGGTCTCATCCAATGCGCTGCTTTGGCTGCGCAGCGCCTCCAAATAAGCCGCAAACTGCGACGCTTGCACCGCCGTATCCAGTTGCTGGAATTCTTCCACAAACATTAGACGCAGGCTAAAGCCGGCGCCATCCTCCGATGTTTCCGTGCTGATACGCACAGGACCTTCGATAATCATTTGACGTCAAAACCCTATAGGAATGGCGTATTGTACTGTTTTGCCTAATCAGTCTCCGTACGTCATCCACGCACATCCACTGCCAGTCTGCGTTACGCTATAGTCATGGAAATCTATCTTGTCGGGGGAGCGGTCCGCGATCAACTGCTGGGACTTCCTGCGGAAGAACGTGACTGGGTCGTGGTCGGCGCCACACCCGAAGAGATGACCGCACTGGGTTACCGTCCGGTGGGACGCGATTTCCCGGTGTTTCTGCATCCGAGAACCAACGAAGAATACGCGCTGGCGCGCACCGAACGTAAAACAGGGCGCGGCTATCGCGGCTTTTCATTTCAAGCCAGTCCTGACGTCACTCTGGTCGAGGATCTTCAGCGGCGTGATTTGACGATCAACGCCATCGCCCAAGATGAATCAGGTCAGCTTATCGACCCCTACGGCGGGCAACGCGACCTGGAAGACCGGTTGCTACGGCATGTCTCGTCTGCTTTCAACGAAGACCCGGTGCGGGCACTTCGGGTGGCCCGTTTCGCAGCCCGTTTTCAACCCTTGGGGTTTCGCATTGCCGAAGAGACTCGCGAACGGATGCGCGAAATGGTGCGCAGCGGCGAGATGACTGCCTTGATTCCGGAACGGGTTTTTCAGGAACTGCGCCGCGCATTGATGGAGCCTGCTCCTCAGGTATTTGTGGAGGTGCTGGTCGACTGCGGTGCCTGGTCGATCATTTTCCCTTTGCTGACTCAACCGCAACGAAGCGCGCGACTGCTGCTGCAGGCAGCAAAAGATGATCTGCCGGAGTCCGCCCGTTTCTCCTGCCTCTCGCTAGACGCCAAATCTGTTGCCTCCTGGTGCAAAGCGATTAAAGCACCTCGCGACTTCACTCAAGCCAGCCAACTGTTGCATGAACATCTGGCGGACTGGCGCAATTTAAGCGTCGAAGATCCGTCGGCAATTTTGGACCTTATCGCAGCCACGGATGGCATTCGACGTCCGGAACGTTTTGAAGCATTCTGCCGGACTGCGCAAACCGTCGACACGGTGGATGAGCGTCGAGATGCCCGCAAGGAAGAAATCCTGGAAGCTGCGCAGGCGGCCGTGTTGAATTGTGACGAACAAGCGGCAGCGAATCAAGAAAGTGGACAACCAATTCCCGAGCTTATTCGTGCTGCACGTCTGGAAGCCGTGCGTCAAGCCCTTCAAGCATATCGTTGATGTCGCGATATTTCTCCTTCAAATAAAATTACCAACGTGCGTCTTTGGAGCATTCACCCCAAACATCTTGACACCCGTGGGCTGGTTGCTCTTTGGCGGGAAGGCCTGCTCGCCCAAGCCGTCCTGAGGAATGAGACGAAAGGGTATCGGCACCACCCCCAGCTGAACCGGTTTCGCGCCCAGTCTTCGCCGATTGCGTTCATTGCCGAATATCTCAAGGCCGTGCATGCCGAGTCGGTCGAACGCGGCTTCAAGTTCGATGCGGGAAAGATCGCGAAAAGCGGCACGAAAAAACAAATTGATGTGCCGAAAGGCCAGATTGATTTCGAATGGGGTCACCTCACTACCAAACTCGAAACGCGCGCACCCGAGTGGCTCCAGGAACAAGCAAAGATTTCCAAGCCGTCGGTTCACCCGTTGTTTCGAGTGGTGCCTGGCGGTGTGGCGGACTGGGAGCGACCGTGACCCGTTCCTGGTTCGATTGGCTCCAAAAAGAATCTTAGAAAAATAACAACAGCACTCCCCCCAAAATCACCCGATAGATGACAAAGGGCCACATGCCGATCGCCTCAATCAATCGCAAGAAGAAGTGAATGCATAGCCATGCCGCCAGTCCCGCAATAACAGCCCCCAACAACAACATGCCCCATTCCGTCGGTTGTGGGGAACGCACGGAGTAATCCAAAGACAACACACCCGCCGCCGCAATCGTCGGTATGGCCAGCAAAAATGCTACCCGCGCAGCCGCTGTTCGCTGCAGACCCAGCACCAACCCCGCAGTCATGACGATACCGGCTCGCGACACCCCAGGAGCCAACGCCAAGCACTGTGCTAACCCAATCCATATTGCGTCGCTCCAGCGTAATTGCTCCACCTGCCGTTCCCTGGAACCGCGCCAGTCTGCCAGACCCAGCAAAATTCCAAAACCCAGCGTTGTCCAGCCGATGAAATGGATGGTTCGCCAATCCGTTTGAACAACATCAAACAATGCTACGCCGGCAATGAGAATCGGGAGAGTCGCCAACACCAACCACACCGCCAAACGACGGGAAGCCGCAGCTTCCGGAGTGACGCCGCCGACAACCGCGCAAGCCATACCTTTCAACTCTTTCCGAAAATACGTCAACATCGCCAGTAAGGTCCCCACATGCACCGCAACATCAAATGCGTGTCCCTGATCTTCCCAACCCATTAAGACCGGCACCAGAATCAAATGCGCAGAACTGGAAATAGGCAGAAACTCAGTCAGTCCCTGCAGCAAAGCCAAAACCAGAACTTCAAGCCAATTCATTACAGTCGATTAAGGTGGTCCGGGCATACAGTCGTCTCGAGACCTGCTGGATAATCACGGCCCAAGACCAAAGCCCTGAAACGTTCTCCCATTTTGTCGGGGCTTGTCAACGTATCGACCTCGCCAAGTTGCTGCAGGTGTTCTACCGGAGAACTTGGCGGCTCCATCGCTTCCAGCAAGCCGTATTCCAGCAAAAAGCCCGCTTGTGATGTGAACAACATCACGTCAAAGCCTGCCTCTGTTGCCAATTCAGCAAGACTGGAGAATTCGACATCAATGCTGATGTCCTGATGTCCAGGCCGCTGCAGCGGATCTTCGTGGGCTTGGTGAGCAATATGGCAGCGAAGTGTTCCATCACTGCGTTGCGGATGATAGTACTCTCGGCGCGGGTAACCATAATCCAAGATTAACACCAAACCCCGTTGCATGGAACGGTCCAGTTCCTGCAGCCAGTGGACGTATGCTTCATGTCGCCATTCCGAGCGATAACCTATCGGCGGGCGATAACCCACCTCCGAAAATATTTTTTCGGCTGCGTTTTGAATCGTTTTTGAATCCCGAAGTGTCCAACATAACTCATCACTTTCCTGATGCACGCTCACCATTCTCTCGCACACACCCGTATCTGTCACTTCAAAACAGCGTGCCGGCAGCGCGTCTAAAAATTCATTTGCCAACACCACCCCTTCAAACCCCTTTGGCAAAGTGTCCGCATGGTGTACCTCCTGAGGATGCAGGTGCCGCAGGCGGGTGGAGCGCTCAATCATCCAGTAGGTGCTCGGCGGTGAGTCAAGTCGGCCCAAAACTTTCTGTGCCAAATCCCCATTCCCGGGGCCGTATTCGGCAATTGCACCACCCGGCAAGACCGTCAGCACCTCACTGCAGAAGCGGGCGACGCACCGGGCAAACAAGTCTCCTAATCCGGGAGCGGTGACAAAATCCCCTTTCTCCCCGAATACCGGCTCTGCGCACTCGTAATAACCGAATTTTGGCGCATACAAGGCCTGTTCCATATATTCGTCGAAACGTAACGCACCCTGTTGGCGAATCCGTTTTGCCAGCAGTGTCTGCAAGTCATCAGGGACGACTGCCGACTTTAGTACGCTTGCCATTCGCTTATTATGTACATTACGAAGAGGGGAACTACCAAAGAAATGACGGATGAACACTGGCGGCCTTGAAGACAGAACCGTTTTAATCACCGGGGCGGCACGACGCATCGGCGCCGAAATCGCCCGCACCCTTCATCAGGCCGGCGCCAACATCGCTCTACACTGCCGCAGCTCTTTTGGTGAGGCCCAAAAGCTGGCTGACGAACTGGAGAATCAACGCTCCCAATCGGTCGCAATTATCACCGCAGAGCTGTCCGAGCCACAAAGCGCCTATTCCGTGATCAGTGCCACGCTTCAGTCATTTCAGCGACTGGATGCCGTGGTCAACAATGCCGCCCTGTTCGAATCCGGCGGATGGTCGCCGGCAGATCTTGAGCAATGGGAAAAACTTCAGGCGATTAATGTGCGCGCGCCTTGGCTGTTGACGGAAGCCGCCCGCTCACACTTGAGCGATGCCAAAGGCTGTGTTGTTAATCTGCTGGATATCTACGCGGCCCGCCCTTTGCGCGGCTATCTTTCTTACAGTACCAGTCAGACGGCCTTATTGGGTCTGACTCGTACCATGGCGATGGAGCTTGCCCCCGAAGTGCGGGTCAACGGTATCGCACCAGGGGCCATTCTCTGGCCTGATGAAGACGATGGCCGCGACCGTCAGGCGATTGTGGACAGCACGGCCCTCAAACGCCTCGGAAATCCCGCCGATATTGCGGCGGCAGCATTATTTCTTATCCGGGATGCCCGCTATATGACCGGCGAGATTTTGACCGTTGACGGCGGTCGCAGTCTCACTCCATGGCTCTGACACCGCTCGCACGGTCGCCGCATTTTCGCGCTGCCATTGCTGCCACAACTCGGCGATGGTCACACCAATAACTGGGTGCCGCTGTTCGCCCCCAATTTCCGCCAAAGGCCCCAACACAAAATCCTGATGCAGAATGTCGTCATGCGGCAGCGACAGAAGATCATCATCCACCACCCAGTCGTCGTACATCAATACATCCAGATCGATCGTGCGTGACACAAAGCGATCTTCACTGCGCACCCGGTCCAGACGCGCCTCAATTTCGCGCAAGTCGTCATTCACTGCATACGGGGTATCGGAGGCCTCAAACAAAACCACCATGTTGTAGAAATCAGCCCCCTCAAAGCCCTGCGCGGGAGACTCATACAGCGAGGAGCGGGTCAATTCTCCGTAACGCGCCTGCAGATGTTCCAAGGCTTGCGGGACTTTGCGCTCTCGATCAATATTGCTCCCCACACTGACAAACACTCGCGCCATTACTCCCCCCGCTCAATGATCACACCCACCTCTTGGGCCGTGCGAACGGCATATGGTTTGGAGATCTGCACCCGCACCCAGGGAACCTCAAACTCCTGACGCACCACACTGGCCACTTCTTCCGCCAGCGACTCCACCAGGCGATATTCGCTGGCTTCCACCAGTTCCACAATGCGCTGGCTGATTGCCTTGTAGTCAACCGTATCTTCCAAAGCGTCATTGGCCGCCGCTTTCACGGCATCCGCACGCAAATCCAAGTCCAACACAAGAGTCTGACGAATTTGACGCTCCCATTCAAATACCCCTACCGTGGCCTTTGCTTTCAAGCCCCTTATAAACACTGTATCCATAAGGCTTAATGTAGCATAGCCCCCTTTGTGAAGTACAATTTGATACTTCAAATAATCTTCCCATCGTGCCGAGATGGCGGAATTTGGTAGACGCGCTGGCTTCAGGTGCCAGTGGGGGCAACCCCGTGGAGGTTCGAGTCCTCTTCTCGGCACCACTCACAATGTGAAAGGCGCGTTTTACCGTCGACTTGCCCTTTCTTTAATTTGACAAGCACCCTTCAGATGCTCCCCAAATCCTTCCAACCGAACGGCACTTATGAGTGCGTCCGTCTGGGCAAAGACAATGACGGCGGGTATCTTGTTGAAACCCAATCAATCCAAAAAGCGCATCATCTCCTTTCGTTTGGTCTGTGCGATGACTGGTCCTTTGAAAAAGATTTTCTGAAACGACACGAGGTGCCATTAGACGCCTACGATCACACCTTGACCAAAAAGTTTTTGCTCGGCAGGTGGGTGTTGACCTTTTTGAAAATGTTTATTTTCCGGAAATCGATTTTTTCGGTTTTCCGAAATTTTTGGAAATTCCTGGATTACTTGGCGTTTTTCCGCAAAGACCGTAATCACCATCGAAAAAAAATAGGTTACGACTCCACTTCATCGCTGTCTTTGGATCGTATCTTGACCGATACGGTTCACGACTTCCCATTATTTTTAAAGGCCGATATTGAAGGTGGGGAATACCGAATTTTAGACAGCTTACTGACTCATTCCGAGAAGGTATGCGGGCTGGTCATTGAATTCCACGACGTGGACCTTCACCAGCGCAGGATTGAAAAATTTATCGAGTCTTTTCCCCTCGAATTGGTGCATATCCATGGCAATAACTGTGGGGATTCCGATCCAGCCGGAGACCCTGTCACTTTAGAAATGACCTTTGCCCACAATCCTCGGAAAGTTTCCGATGAGATTTCCCTGCCTCATGTTTTGGATCAACCCAATACCCCCAAACAAAAAGAAGTTGTGTTGAGATTTGAACAATAACTGAAATTTGAAACCCTTTGCGCCGCACACCCTCCTGATTCGTCAAGGCCACTTCTTACATTCCCATTAGGCCGCATATTCAAAAAATGTCCAGGAAATTGAATGATGCCTGACACCCTCTCTACGGACGACACCGGCTCTGCTTGCCAGAAAATTTTGATTGTGGCCGACACCTCTGTCGGGGATGTGGTCCTGAATCAAATTCTGTACATGCTATTGAAAAATTATTATCCTTCAGTAGACATCGATGTGGTCGCGCCCCCATGGGCGGACAACCTGCTTCGGCGGATGCCGCAAGTGAACCGGCACATTGCTATTGCCGGCAAAATCGAAAGTCACGGACTTCTACGGAAATGGATGATGGGGCGAAGCCTGCGCGGGCAATACGATCAAGCCATCGTCATCCCACGCACCTCTCGATCCGCCATGATTCCGTGGTTCGCCCATGTCTCTACCCGTATCGGTTATGCCCGAAAAAGACGCCTGTGGTTGATTAATGATTCTCGGGAATACCCTTTTTATATCGGAGACAGAATGGCGCGCCTGGCGCCGCTCGAAATGACTCTGCCCTCTTCACTGCCTCGCCCCAAACTTCAAATCGATTCGACCGAGGTGATTGAAACCTCCAAAAGATTTGAGCTTGCCTACGGGGAAAAGCGAAACATCATCGGGCTGGTGCCCGGCGCCACCAGTAATCCGATGAAAAATCCTGCCAAACGCTGGCCCATTGAGGCGTACGCCGCTTTGGCAAAAATGCTAGTGGATGAAGGCTCCCAGGTATGCGTGCTCGGCACGGACCGGGAACGCTCCCTTGGAGAAGTGATTACCGCGGTTGCGTCCCATCAAATCGTAAATTTGTGTGGGGAAACCTCATTGGATGACGCCATTAATTTAATTGCCGGATTGAACTGCCTGGTCAGTAATGACTCTGGATTGATGCATGTTGCGGCGGCTGTGGATACGCCCGTTGTGGGCATTTATGGGTCGACCAGTCCCAACGTGTGCCCTCCCCACACAGACAAGAGGGCTATATGTTCCATACGCACCCTATGCAGTCCTTGTCGTCAGCATTCGTGCCCTTATCAACATCACGCCTGCATGACGTCGATTTCTCCGGGCATGGTGCATGAGGCTATGCGCGAATTACTTGATGGAAAAACGAAAAAACTTGTCCAAGATTTCTGATGAAACCTCGGCTCCCGTAATTTTCTATACACCAATAACTTTGGAGTGTCGTTTTCTGCAAATTATTTCGAGCACTTGTCAATTTGTGCCATTACCCCTAATAAACTCTGGGGTTTCTGCAGGAATTGTCAAGTCGAAAATCTCGAATATGGCTCAAAGCAATAAGAAGTGCATTGCGTCTACTTGCTATTCAGAAGATGGTCCCCAAGGATCGGTACAACGCCACATAACTCTGTGCCATGATTTGGGGGCTGAATTCCAGTCCTCGAGCCTTGGCTTCTTGCGAAAGACTTTTTTGACGTTCTGGAGATTCGTACAAGCGGATTAATGCATCAGCCAATGCTTCCGCATCCCCCGGAGGCACCAAAATTCCACAACTATCCGTAATCACATCCGGAATGCCACCCGCTCGGCTGGCTATTACGGGAACACCTGTCTTGAGTACATCCAACAATATGGAACCCAGTCCTTCCATCAAAGAGGGAAAAGCAAACGCGTTGAACGCCGGGATCCATGTGAACGGTTCGGGCACCCAGCCGGCGAAATCCACATTTTGCAAATCACTTGCCTGTTGCTGCAACCGCGCCTCCAACCTGCCGCCTCCCAGCAGTAGAAACTGCACTGCCGGACATTCTTTCTGCACGATTCGAGCCGCCTGCAGCAGTATGTGGTGGCCTTTATTTTCATCGTCCATCGCCGCAATATGTCCGACCAAAAATTTATCTTTGTAGCGGCCCTTGATGTCTTCCACAATCTCCGCATCCGCTTCACTTGGAGTCCATGCCGAGGGAATACGCGCAATGGGCACATGCGCGCACCGTTCTCGGGTTCGTGTTTCAATAACTGAAGAAAGGGCTACCACCGTTTTGGCGTTTTTATACATGGCTTTGGTATAGAAACTGTTGCCAATCCGGTTGTCGACCCGGCGCGTAATAATGTAACGGCCTCCCAGCATGGTTGCCGCATAGGCGGCTTGAGCAGCATGGGCTTCGTGGGCGTGAATCAGATCAGATTTACGGCAAGCCAACATTCCGGCAAAACGGTTATTGACTCGACAGATGTGCAGGTTCGGCACATCGTCCATACGATTTGCCAAAGGACCGCGCCGCAGTATTACCAATCGCTGTCGAGGCAGGATATTGGCCAACTCCCTCACTAATAGCTCGGTTTGACGTTCTCCGCCTCGGAGCTTCGAATCGCGCGCCAAATTTACATGACAGATGGAAGCATACTGCATAAGAAACCCATTACATTTTTTTACTAGTTTGCTAGAATCGAATATGAATAAATTATAAAAGTTACGGTTTTGTATGCCGCCGAATAACTGATACAGAACTCACGGCACGAATTCCCACAAATGAGCCTTTCTCCAATCACGCCTGATGAAATCGCCGCTTGGCCCGGTAAAAAAATCGAGGACATTTACCATCCTGCCCTATGGCATATGTTGGATGTCGGAGCTGTAGCCACCAAAATTACGGAGCATCGCCCATTAACGCCGAGGAATGATTGGGACCACGCTTTCGTATTGTTGGCGGCCCTACATGATTTAGGAAAAATAAGCAATTGCTTCCGTAATATGATATGTGGACGCGAATATAAACCCATTCCTCACTGGCAATTGAGTTTCCGTCTACTAAAAGACAATGATGATTTGGTGTGCGCCAAACTGGGAGGCAATAAAACTGTCCGACAGCAATTATATGCGTCCGTCGCAGGACACCACGGTGGTCCTCCTTCAAATGATGAACATAGAGAACTTAGGAAAAAGCGAGAAGCAATCGGAACAGACGCGACTAGGGTGGCGAAAAAAACCATTGCCACCATGTTGGATCTTTTTCCAAACGCTTCTCTTGATGGACTAAGTGAGCAAAAAGCAAAGGGTCTGAGTTGGACGCTATCTGGTTTTACTGTTCAAGCCGATTGGATTGGTTCAAATTCTGATTGGTTCCCTGCTTATTCTGCCGACATAAAAATCAGCACTTACTGGAGAAATACTTTAGAGCGAGCCCAAAAGGCCATTGCTAAAGCTGGTCTGCATCATGCAACACCAACTACGGACGCGAAAGTTCTCCAACCTGAGAAAACACTGCGCCCAATGCAGAAAGCAGTTCTTGATATTTGTATCGATGAAGGCCCTACTATGGTGCTTATTGAAGATGCAACGGGATCCGGTAAAACCGAAGCAGCTCTAATGCTCGCATCTAGGATGATGGCGCTAGATAAAGGCAGCGGAATATTTTTTGCGTTGCCGACAATGGCAACATCAAACGCAATGTTAGACCGTCTGGAAAAAATCGTGCCCAAACTATTTGAAGGTCGTCCATCTTTAGCTCTTACTCACGGACAATCAAAACAAAATACATTATTTCGAAAGCTTATTGGTAAAGATGGCTCGGACCCTAATGAACCAGTCACATGTGGCCAATGGCTGGCAGATGATCGGCGCCGCGTTCTTCTCGCAGATGTTGGAGTTGGAACTATCGATCAAGCATTGATGGCGGTGCTACCAACGCGGTTCAACGCATTACGGCTTTGGGCTCTTTCCAAATCCATTTTGATTGTAGACGAAGCACATGGATACGATCCGTACATGGAGCAGGAACTGTGCCAATTGCTTCAGTTTCAGGCCATGTTAGGAGGATCTGTAATTTTGATGACCGCAACATTGCCGAAAAAAATGCGTGACAAGTATAGTGTTGCGTTTCAAAAAGGACTTGATGTTGAATTTTCTAAACAGATTACAAATGATGCCTACCCCCTGTTGACTTCTGTCGGACAACAAATTACAGAATATAAGCCGGCTCCGGCTGCAGAAGTCTGCAGAAGTGTAAAAATATTGCGCATAGATTCGGAAAGTGCGGTAGAAATTTTGTATGAAAGTGCCGCGCGAGGAGCTACTTGTGTTTGGGTCCGAAATGCGATTGATGATGCAATTTCTGCTGTTCAACAACTTCGCAATGCAGGTGTCCAGTCAGAGCTTCTGCATTCCCGTTTCACAGTAGCCGATCGTGTTTCCAAAGAAACATCTATTCAAGAAAAAATTGGGTATTTTGGTCAAAGACCTAAGGGATATGTTTTAGTTGCTACACAAGTAGTAGAAGCATCTCTCGATTTAGATTTTGACGTAATGATCTCCGATCTTGCACCAATAGGGGCTTTAATTCAACGCACTGGGCGACTATGGAGACATATGGATGTTCGTCCTGCTACTGTCAGACCTGTCAAGAAGCCGGAACTCTATGTTGTATCCCCCAATCCGGCACACGTAAAAGATAAACATTGGTTATCGAAAATGTTACCATCTGGTGCTTGGGTATACCCACTAGATCAGCAATGGAGAACAATAAAAGTTCTTCTCGAAACTGGAGAAATCTGCACTCCGGGCGGATTACACAACCTGATTGAAGCTGTTCACGGAGAGGACCTTATTGATGTTCCGGAAGCACTTCGAACGGTGGAATCGGAAACATTCGGCCAGCATATGGCCGAGCGGCAGCAAGCACAAAGTATGTTGCTAAGACCTTGTAGCTATTCCGAGTCTGCTCAAAAAGTTTTTGAGGAAGAAAAACTTCAGACACGTCTAGGAGAACCTCAAATCACCCTTCGATTAGCCCGCGAAAGTCAAGATGGCTTGGTACCACTAGCAGAAAATTGGATTCTTTCCGAAGTGAAGGTGTCTGCCAAACGCTATTCGAAACTCGATGGTATTGATCAAAGCGATCCTGATATTGCCGTAGTGCGTAATAAACTGCCTAAGTGGCAACGTCGTGGAATTTATATTGCCCCTGTAAAACCATCTGGCGAAATTTGTTCAGGTTTAAGATACGACAATGAATATGGGTTGATTATTACATCTTAACTTTCCGAACTTTTCACCAATTTGACCTGCCCGAAAATTGCTGATATAGTGAAACCAATCAATATAAAACACGATTCCTAAGTACTCGTCGTAGCAATAAGGTTAGGGGCTTGCATGCTCAACTTGATTTTAGACCCATGGATTCCTGTTGTACGTAGGAAAGGCCCCGACGTAATCCGGCCTGACCAAATGGCTGAACCCGATATTATCCGTTTGGCTTGGCCTCGCCCTGATCTGAATCTTGCCTGCCATGAACTGTTAATTGGACTCGTTTATTTGTCCTGCCCACCTATCAATTTAGATGCCCGAAGAATACGGCCAGATCCACATTCTTTACGGTCTGCATTATTACCTTTAGCCACAGCATTTAATCTCATGGGTTCGGGTCCGCGCTTCCTTCAAGATTGGGAGCCTCTTGAAGACCAAGCAGAACCTTCGGACAGACTGTCGCCAGACGCGCTCTTTATTGATAGTGCCGGCAAAAACACACAAAAAAGAAATGCCGATTTGCTGGTACGGCGCGACCGTTATAACCGTCTACCTCCACCTTTAGCTGCCATAGCACTATACACATTGCAGGCCTTCGCACCCAGTGGAGGAAAAGGGTTTCGAACTTCCATGCGCGGAGGAGGCCCAATGGTGACATTGGTTTGCCCCGACGAGCCCGGTCTATGGCCAATGATATGGGCGAACGTTCCGGAAGGGCAAGCACTCACCCCAGAAAGATTAAAACAATTACCGTGGATGAAACCGTGCCAAACTTCCGAACAAAATCAAGTGAAGATACCGAATCCAGATACTCCAATCGACCCCGAGGTGTTTTTCGGACAACCACGACGGCTTCGGCTCATCGCCGAAGCGGACAGTATTACTGGAGTAATTCAAAAGAATTACGGAATTAATTACAGTGGTTGGAAACACTATCTAACACCATATCGACATGCAGAAGACCAAACTTTACCAGTGCACCCTAAATCGGGCACATTTGCTTACAAAGACTGGCGCGGAATAATTTTAAAAAGCGAACAAAAACTTAGACCCGAGAACCTTGAACGATATTTACAAGCATCCGATGGCGCAAAATTTGACTTAATAGTATCCGGCTGGGTTATGGAAAACGCTAAACCCAGAGACTTTGTATGGTCTAAGCAACCTGTATTCCAACTATCCCCCAAAGCCGAAGATCATGCTTGCGAGATGGTAGAAAGCGCTGAACAGGCTTCTTTCGCGTTGACTTCTTTTTGCAATGGTATAGGTGGAGGACAAACTAACACTCACAGAAAGCAGGAAATCAGCGACGCGTTTTTTAAACTCACACAACGTACATTTGAGTACAAAATTATGGATCTTTCGAGGGACACACCTTTTACTCCCACTGAGTGGCTGCAGACGATGCGCCACGTTGCTTTAATGTTGTTTGACAGTGTTGTAATCCCGGGTCTTTCCGAACTGAAAGGAGAACACAGAGAAAAAGCAGTGATGGCACGAAAAAATTTGAGGAAAGCCTTTTATGGTTACGGAACATTTGGGAAAAAAATTTATGGCGCGCTAGGATTAGAGTTGCCTGCGAGAGTAAATAGGGAAGCAGCATGACAGCCCAAAAGCTAAAAATTGGAACTATCTGCAAAAGCTGGTGGAGTCATACCATTGCCGCCGATACCAGCAATGCTCGACGAGTAAAGGCTGAACTTCACCGAGCAAAAACCCCCCTGGTTGCGCTTGGAATTGCAGAGGTGCACAACTTGCACCACATGTTAAAAGATGCGGGACATGATCTTCGATATCAAAAAACCGGGCCTGACAAATTAGCACTAATCGCAGTAACTTTGGCACACATTAAGGAAAACAGCAATGAGTCGCTTGCCAAACTATTTGGAGCCGGAGATCCAAAGCAACTTAGTGAAATGCGATTCAACACCCTCATCCGCTCATACACATCGCGCGATTTGATGCGCCCATTAATTCGAGGACTTGCAGTTGTCGGAGGCGTGGCAAATGTACAAATGCTTGCTGAAGATCTCTATTTTTGGAATAATCAAACTCGCACTAACTGGTGTTTCGACTATTACGATGCAAGTGACGCTAAACCAACTATTGAACCTATTATTGTGGAGCAAAACAAATGAGTCATTTTCTGCAACTACATTACTTGACTATATACCCTCCTTCCAACCCCAATCGTGATGACCAAGGGCATCCTAAGTCAGTTTTCTACGGTGGCACCCCGCGCCTTCGCATTTCATCCCAAGCATTGAAACGTGCGGCACGTCTATCGAATGTAATGCAGACTGATCTTGCGGGACATCTCGGAGAACGTACGCAACGAATTGGAGAAATAGTTCGAGACAAACTAATTGCTGACGGTGCCGACGAAGAAAAAGCAAAAAATTTAGCAACGGCCATCGCTGATGTTTTTGGAAAGCTTGATAAAAAAGCGGAAAAAAACGGGAAGATTCACACTCGCCAGTTAGCTTTTATTTCTCCCGATGAACGTGAATGCGCCATTGAAATTGCTCGCAAAACATTGAATGGCGAGCCTATGCCCGAGATTAAGGATTTGAAAGAGGAAGTATTACGTACGGCCGATGGTGCTGCCGATATAGCTATGTTTGGCCGAATGCTAGCCGACGATCCCGATTACAACCGTGAAGCCGCAGTACAAGTCAGCCATGCTTTTACCACGCACCAATCATTAATAGAAGATGACTTTTATACTGCTGTTGACGACTTAAAACAGTCCTCCGAAGATGCGGGTGCTGGATTTATTGGTGAAGCTGGATTTGGATCGGGAGTTTTCTACACTTATGCGTGCTTAGACACCGAATTATTGATTGAAAACTTGAGTGGTGATGCAGAATTGGCCAGTCGTGCAGCTGGAGCACTTGCTGAAGCCTTGGCAACATCTACACCATCTGGAAAACGCAATAGTTTTGGGCACCAAACTTTTGCTAGTTATATCCTTGCTGAATACGGAAGCAAGCAACCGCGCTCATTGGCCGGAGCATTTTTCAAACCAATCCAAGGTGACGATCTTCTAGCCGCTTCTATCGAAGCGCTTGGAGCATCGATTGATCAGATGAATGAAGCATATGGCCCCTGTGCAGAACGTCACCAAGTCATGAATGTACCGCATAAACAAGGGAGTCTCGAAGAAATCAAATCTTTCGCTGTTCAATGTATTAGCAATGACTGATTACACGATTTTTTCCCTGATTGGACCAATGGGTTCCTTCGGGGACCTTGCGGGACACGAACGGCGGGGTTCATTACTATGGCCAGGGCGTTCCGCAATATTAGGTTTGATTGGAGCAGCCTCGGGAGTGCGTCGCTCCAACCAACATGAGCAAGATAAACTTAAGCAATGGAAAACAGCTGTATCAATACTAGATGGAACTGTACCTTGGGTCGATTTTCACACCATCCAAACGATACCTTCACGTATTAAACAACCCTCTACTCGACGCGACGCTATTGCAGCACTGAAGCCAAACGATAACGGGCTTATTACATTGCGAGAATATATTAGTGACTGTGCATTTGGTGTAGCAGTATGGGGTGGCGATACCCATGCTTTAGCAAAGGCGTTGAACTACCCAAAGTTTGTACCGTATTTGGGTCGGAAAAGTTGTCCTTTGTCTGCACCTATGGCCGCCAAATGCGTCCAAGCAGGAAGTTTCAAAGAAGCTTTACATCAAATTACGCTGCCTTATTTTTCAAACTATGACCCTCGTCGACCAAACCTTATCACTGCTGATGAAGAAGATGAAAAAGCGGATCTTGTCGAAACACGATGGGACGAGCCCTTGGACAGAAAAGCATGGCATTTTGGTCCTCGACTTGTTTACCGGTACCAATCGGAGAATACCTGATGAGTCTTTATTTCTCGCGCTTAAGATTAAACCGCAACGCCCCCACCGCGGCACTAATTCCGCTTCTTAATCCGACCAACCTCACACAAGCAACAAATGTACACCATCGCCTAATATGGTCACTGTTTTCCGATAGTAGTACGCGGAAAAGAGACTTTTTGTGGAGACATAATGGTCGCGGGCATTTTTACACATTATCGGCTCGTCCACCCAGTACCAATGATCTTTTTTCTCCACCCGAAACGAAAGTTTTTCAACCTAAACTAAGTCCTGGAGATGTATTGAACTTTTCTCTACGGGCAAACGCAACTCGGTCGCGTCGCATTAGTACTCGAAAAAGTCAGCGCGTCGACATCGTGATGGATATGCTGCACAAAATTCCTCCTGGTGCCAAACGAAATACTAAGCGCCAAAAGTATGCCCAAGAAGTAGCTCGCGACTGGGTGACAAAACAAGGAAACTCAAAGGGTTTTATTGCGCGAGAAATTGTTTCCGAAAATTATTTCACCGTAGAGTTGGGTCGAGGACGACGCCAAGATGCCACTTTTGGAATCTTGGACATTATGGGACAAATTGAGATTACTAATCCCGATGAGTTTTTATTCGCCTTGGCTCAAGGATTTGGCCGAGCAAAAACTTGGGGTTGCGGGCTGATGCTAATTCGCCGTGCCTAATGGGTTTGCCGGGACTCCCACCAGCTAAACCCATCCCTCTGAAAGAACGCGCAGCAGTTGTTTTTGTTGAGCGAGCTAAGATTGATGTGAAGGATGGCGCATTCGTTGCCATCAATGCTGACGGTACACGTACTCACATTCCAATTGGTGGTATTGCGTGCATAATGTTGGAACCTGGCGCACGAATTAGTCATGCCGCTGTAGCTTTGGCAGGACGTGTCGGCACACTAATTATCTGGGTTGGAGAGGCTGGTGTTCGGCTATATTCCTCTGGGCAACCTGGTGGAGCACGGGCCGACAACTTGCTATGGCAGGCCCAACTCGCACTAGACGACTCTGCCCGCTTGCGCATTGTACGAGAAATGTACGCTCGACGTTTTGGTGAAACACCACCTGCGCGCAGATCAGTAAACCAACTAAGGGGGATTGAGGGGCAGCGCATACGACATGCATATAGACTACTCGCAGATCGTTATAACGTGACTTGGACGCGTCGCAATTATGATCCCAGAAATTGGGATAGTGCCGATATCGCTAACCGCTGCCTTTCGTCGGCAACCTCGTGTCTGCACGGTTTATCTGAAGCAGCAATTTTGGCAGCCGGCTATGCTCCAGCAATCGGATTTCTTCATACTGGAAAACCGCGAAGTTTTGTTTATGATATTGCTGATATTTGGAAATTACAAACTGTTATACCTGAGGCGTTTCAGATAGCTGCCAAAGCGCAAAAAGGCATTTTAAAAATGTCTCCCGAACGAGCAGTCCGCCTGTGTTGTCGAGATGTTTTCCGAAAATCTGGTCTACTAAAAAAAATTATTCCTAGTATTCACGAATTATTAGCCGCCGGGAATTTACCAAAACCTAATCCTCCACCCGAAGCTTTAGGCCCGGCATTTGAAGAAGAGACTAGCGGAGATGATGGTCATCGCGGTTAATAATGCCCCTCCGCATCTTCGAGGCCGTTTGGCAGTTTGGTTACTAGAAATACGAGCCGGTGTCTATATTGGGCGTTATTCATCGCGAGTACGAGAAAGAATATGGAGGCAGGTGCAAACTGGAATCGGAGAAGGTGATGCTGTGATATGTTGGACAGTACCTACCGATCAGGGATATGATTTTGCAACTGCGGGCCGAAATCGACGTATGCCACAAGATTTTGATGGCTTAAAACTGGTTTGTTTCAGCCCGCTAGATAGTGATTGATACATAAACAAAAGATAAGGAATTGTTTCCAAAATAAATCGGTGCAGATTGGCCACCATAAAAAAATTATATTTTTTAGACTCTTACAATTAGTCTGTTCCCCGCCCACGCGGGGATGAACCGCCCAGAACACGCGCTTGAGAACGCCATAGACTCTGTTCCCCGCCCACGCGGGGATGAACCGGAGATAAAAGCAGAATGCGATAACGGGGAAACCTGTTCCCCGCCCACGCGGGGATGAACCGAAATCAAACCGGATACGATTCGCCGGCATTTCCTGTTCCCCGCCCACGCGGGGATGAACCGGCTTCGGCGACATTCAGCACGATGTAGTTGAGCTGTTCCCCGCCCACGCGGGGATGAACCGATGCGGCTCATCCGGAGCCCAGTCAATGTTTTCTGTTCCCCGCCCACGCGGGGATGAACCGGATGGACGAGGGCCGCCTTACCGACGGCCTCGCTGTTCCCCGCCCACGCGGGGATGAACCGCAGATGCCAAAACAAACTTCCTTACATTCAGACTGTTCCCCGCCCACGCGGGGATGAACCGGAAAAATCACGGCAGTGGAATACGCCAACGCGCTGTTCCCCGCCCACGCGGGGATGAACCGTTTCTAAAGGTTCGGCGGCGAATACACCCGGCCTGTTCCCCGCCCACGCGGGGATGAACCGTCGGTTGCCGGAACGCTGTCGCCATACACCGCCTGTTCCCCGCCCACGCGGGGATGAACCGTAAGCTGGATTTTTTACTGAATGAGGAATTTACTGTTCCCCGCCCACGCGGGGATGAACCGAGACGCGATAGGCTTTCGCGACAGGCGCAAGGCTGTTCCCCGCCCACGCGGGGATGAACCGGTGTATCCCGACTGGTATCGGCAGGATTTGGCCTGTTCCCCGCCCACGCGGGGATGAACCGGACTTGGAACGCGCTCATGAGGCGCATAGAACCTGTTCCCCGCCCACGCGGGGATGAACCGGTGTAGTAGGTAGTATGGGGCGAGTTGGCGCGCTGTTCCCCGCCCACGCGGGGATGAACCGGCAATCTAGCCCCGATTGGCGAGTGCTTGGCGCTGTTCCCCGCCCACGCGGGGATGAACCGCCCGCCCGACGGGTGATTAGCCCACGCGAATACTGTTCCCCGCCCACGCGGGGATGAACCGCCGCCCAGTTTCGCCGGAACCCCGTGAAACTCCTGTTCCCCGCCCACGCGGGGATGAACCGCCGGCAAACAATGCCGCGCCGGTGAACATCCCCTGTTCCCCGCCCACGCGGGGATGAACCGGCCCCGTTGGGATATCCAAGCCGCACCCTGCGCTGTTCCCCGCCCACGCGGGGATGAACCGGAAAAATAACCACCGAAAAGCCGATTTTCCCACTGTTCCCCGCCCACGCGGGGATGAACCGAAATATTGCTTACCGCGTATTGGAGAAAGTCACTGTTCCCCGCCCACGCGGGGATGAACCGACCGCGAATGCGGGGCTGAATACTACACGGCTCTGTTCCCCGCCCACGCGGGGATGAACCGGAACTGGAGATACGAGTCAACTCGACTTACGACTGTTCCCCGCCCACGCGGGGATGAACCGCACGGCTTGAGCGCATACGGGAACTGGACGGACTGTTCCCCGCCCACGCGGGGATGAACCGCGGCATCGTCGCTTTTGTGATCGGGATTTTTGCTGTTCCCCGCCCACGCGGGGATGAACCGGATTGAGTGTTCAATCCACTAACTTGAAGAGGCTGTTCCCCGCCCACGCGGGGATGAACCGGATGTGGAAATTTCGGTTGACAGGCATGGCCACTGTTCCCCGCCCACGCGGGGATGAACCGAGAACGACCACCGCCCATTGCCGATTGCCTTTCTGTTCCCCGCCCACGCGGGGATGAACCGACTTGGATTTTCAATTCGTCCCTGTAATCGGACTGTTCCCCGCCCACGCGGGGATGAACCGTCATTATTTGGGTTCAATCCCGACAATCCTGCCTGTTCCCCGCCCACGCGGGGATGAACCGGTGTCGCGGAAACTTATGCGTTCTTTCGCGAGCTGTTCCCCGCCCACGCGGGGATGAACCGTTGAGCCGATTTACGACTACCTAGACCAATCCCTGTTCCCCGCCCACGCGGGGATGAACCGGAGCGGCTCGACTGTATTTTGACGCGCAACTCCTGTTCCCCGCCCACGCGGGGATGAACCGATCGCGGAATCGGGACCATCTTCCAAAGTCATCTGTTCCCCGCCCACGCGGGGATGAACCGACATGGTTCGGATGCCCGACGGCACCTATGTGCTGTTCCCCGCCCACGCGGGGATGAACCGGCAATTTCTCGTCCAGTACGTTTAGTGAATCTCTGTTCCCCGCCCACGCGGGGATGAACCGAAGTAATTCATCTTGACGCTGGGGGCGCTTTCCTGTTCCCCGCCCACGCGGGGATGAACCGGAAACTATGTGAATAGTTTGGAGACGGCAGAGCTGTTCCCCGCCCACGCGGGGATGAACCGGCCTGCTCTTTACTCATCCATGACGCACCAAACTGTTCCCCGCCCACGCGGGGATGAACCGTGCGTAAAAACCACCATGCGGCGGCCTATTCACTGTTCCCCGCCCACGCGGGGATGAACCGGTGCATAAAAAGATGCGCCGTGCCGGACGAGGCTGTTCCCCGCCCACGCGGGGATGAACCGACGCAATGCCATCGGGACGGCGATTTTATCCACTGTTCCCCGCCCACGCGGGGATGAACCGCTAAAAGAGCCGACTTGACAATCTTGGAATCCCTGTTCCCCGCCCACGCGGGGATGAACCGGAATTGATACGCACTTTGAACGGCGGGGTTAGCTGTTCCCCGCCCACGCGGGGATGAACCGTGGTAGCACCCATCCGAACAGCAATGACATTGCTGTTCCCCGCCCACGCGGGGATGAACCGACCCATCCGCCTGGAGAATATTTGAATAGGTTCTGTTCCCCGCCCACGCGGGGATGAACCGACGCAACACTTTGAACTCGGTGCGCGGGCGATCTGTTCCCCGCCCACGCGGGGATGAACCGCGCATCGCGCTCGGCGGTATCCACACTCAAATCTGTTCCCCGCCCACGCGGGGATGAACCGGCACGCTAACTATACGCCGTTTCGGGTGAGGGCTGTTCCCCGCCCACGCGGGGATGAACCGGTGCATAAAAAGATGCGCCGTGCCGGACGAGGCTGTTCCCCGCCCACGCGGGGATGAACCGGTCTCCGGCGATCCGCCATCGCCGGCTTTGATCTGTTCCCCGCCCACGCGGGGATGAACCGCCTGATTTGCTGGCACTGGTGATCCGGTAGTACTGTTCCCCGCCCACGCGGGGATGAACCGACCTGGCCGGGCTCCCACGCTTCCAGGCACCGCTGTTCCCCGCCCACGCGGGGATGAACCGGTCATCTATGCGGCGGCGGAGGCGTCACGCGGCTGTTCCCCGCCCACGCGGGGATGAACCGGAGAAAAAATCAAATACTTGGTAATCACTGATCTGTTCCCCGCCCACGCGGGGATGAACCGTCTACCTTGCAGTCCATGACGATGTTTTTTCTCTGTTCCCCGCCCACGCGGGGATGAACCGGAGCCTTCTGAGCAGGAGTGGGGCGGAGCCATCTGTTCCCCGCCCACGCGGGGATGAACCAGGGGGATTTGCTCCGTCTGCCCGAGTCAATGTCTGTTCCCCGCCCATGCGGGGATGAACCGCACAAACCCTGTTTTTCGTACCAAAATTTCGCCTGTTCCCAGCCCACACGGAAACGAGTCATAACTCGCCAACTTTGCTTTCCCTTCCCGGTTTGGTACTAAAACTTTTACGGGAATTTAGGTGGTGCTACCCAATTAATATTCGCGCGAATGGATTTATTGTAATTCCACGCTTCTTCCAGCAGGCTTAACTGCACGCCTTGAGAGTGGGCTTCATGCAATAGCGCATTTACATCTTTGGGGAAGCATTTTCCACCCCAACCTCGATCACCGTCAAAGCCCGGCACCTCATAGTGGCTGTTTCCGATACGGGTGTCCAAGTGCCACAACTTGGCCAGCTCAATCCATTCAGTTGTGCTTCCCGAC
This sequence comes from uncultured candidatus Poriferisulfidus sp., assembly GCA_965221375.1. Lineage (GTDB taxonomy): Bacteria > Pseudomonadota > Gammaproteobacteria > Poriferisulfidales > Poriferisulfidaceae > Poriferisulfidus. The sequence goes on from OZ244883.1 coordinate 1,483,402, forward strand.
TTCTCCCACAACTCATAGAATTGATTCAAGATACTCACTTTCAGTGCGAGAAAAGCGTTGCCCATATATTTGATGAGGGCCGCTCCCGGCGCATCACAGTAACCTACCGGGCAAGGCGCACAACAGCTGTATTTCTCGAACAGCTCCTGCACCGCGTGGGTATCTTCCGACTCGCCACCCAAAATGCGGAACTTGGGATTAAGAAAGTCATTCAGAGCGGTGCGCTCAACCAAAAATTCCGGGCAGACCACCATGCGCAAGTGGGAATACTTTTCTTTGTATTCACAGATTTTTGACGGCAGCGTGGTGCTGCCAATCACTACGGTTTTTTCTGGGTCCTGAGGTTGCTGCCCCAAAGTCTCCATGCATGGGTCAATAATGCGGGCATCAAAAGGCCCGCCCAAAGCGCCCGACTCCAGTTGCTGCGGGGTCGGCACGCAGATGAATATAAAAGCAGATTTTTGCCAAACGGCCTCTAGGGATGCCTCGAAAATCGTTTCATCGGCAGGATAGGCCGGATCATAAACATGCAGCGTAGCCTGATCCTGAAAAGCCGCAACCACCGCCCGTCCTACGACCCCATGGCCGACGATTCCGATATCCATCGAAAACAGCAGTTAAAAAACAGAAAAAGTGCAACTAGCGATCGTAGCGTATGTACGCAAACCGCGGATCATCCGGGGTGCCTTCCAGAGGAGACTCTTCACTCGGTTGCCAGATCATCGTTTCTTCGATGCGTTTGGCCAACTCAAAATCGCGATTGGTCACCCCCTTGTGGGAATGGGTGGTCAGTTTCACAATGATGAACGCATAGGAAACCGTCAAGTCCGGGTGATGCCAGGCCTGCTCCGCCAAATGGCCGATGGTCGTCACTGCCATCAAAGTGCCTTTCCAACTGGCCGTGCGGTATTTGCGGCGAATCCAGCCCGACTCCAAATACCACTTCGGCAATTCCGCCTTGAGGCGCTCCTCAATTTCTTCGTCGCTGTAGGTATCGTCGTTGCCTTTGTTTTCCCAACTCATAAAAAACGCTCCGCAAGTCTCATCTGCCTATCATATACCTATCCGTCTCGGCACGCCGATAGATAAAAATCGATTTTTTGTTCCTAATACACCTGCAAAACCATATTCAAACTTTTCAAACTTCGTATAATGGCGCGCAATTTGATTTTTCTGCCATGCTTGACGTACTCGCTCAGCAGATCTTAAGAACCGACATCTCCGGCATGCCTCTGGAGTGGATCGGCTATCAAGACGCGGTACGACTTTATTACTCCGGCCAAGTGGCCTACGTGGGCGGCCAAGACATCATGCGTGTGCGGGGCGGTTACAACGCCGTCACCAACCAACGCACGGTCCTGAACTTAAATTCCATCATTGCCACTTACGGCAACAGTCGTATGCTGCACGAGAGCTACACCCCACCTCTGAACAACCCGACGTTGTTCAAGCGTGACGCCTGGTTGTGCCTGTACTGTGGCGAAAGCTTCGCCCGCCGCGACCTGTCGCGAGACCATGTGCGTCCTCTAAGTATGGGAGGCACCGACGAGTGGGGCAATGTGGTCACCGCCTGTAAGCGCTGCAACAATCAAAAAGCGGGCCGCACGCCTGAAGAGGCTGGAATGCAGCTGCTGGCCGTGCCTTTCATTCCGACGCACGCCGAATACATTTATCTGCAAGGTCGCCGCGTTCTGGCCGACCAAATGGAATTTCTTCGCGCTCATTTCCCTCGTACCAGTCCTCTGCACTCGCGCCGGCACGAACATACCGTTCAGTGACTTCTGAATTGAGCACTCCGACCGGGGTGCTGCTCACCAATCTGGGCACCCCTTTTGCGCCCACCGCTGAAGAAGTTCGTCGTTATCTGGCGGAATTTTTATCGGACCGGCGGGTCATATCCTTATCGCCTGTTCTGTGGTGGCCCATTCTGCATGGAATCATTTTGCGCAGACGGCCCCAACGCAGCGCCCATCTATACCAAAAAGTCTGGATGGGAAGCGGCTCTCCTTTGCTGGTTTATGGTCGAAAACAAAGTTGCGCCCTGCAGAAATACTTTCAGAACCACCACCATCCCGTGCATGTTGCCCTGGGCATGCGCTACGGTCGACCCTCCATTGACAAGGCTTTGGATCAATTGAAGAGTCATGGCATTCGCCAGTTGATTGTGTTGCCGCTGTACCCGCAATATTCCGATTCCACCACGGCATCGACGTTTGATGCCGTCAACGAGGCGCTTTCAAAACGGCCCTCCATGCCGGCGGCGCGGTTTATCAGCAATTACGCCGACAACCCGGGATATATCCAGTCATGCGCCACCCAGATCCGAAATTTCCGCACCGAACACGGAGCCAACGAGTTGTTGCTGCTCTCGTTCCACGGCTTGCCGGCAGAATCGATACGGCAAGGCGACCCCTACGCACACCAGTGCCACGACACCGCGCGCAGAATTGCGGCTGAACTGGAATTGACGGAAAAAGAATGGCGGATTACTTTCCAATCACGTTTCGGCCCCAAAAAATGGCTGGAGCCCTACACGGATGAAACTTTACGCGCGTTGCCCGCGCAGGGTGTCGAGTCCGTCGATGTTTTCTGCCCGGGCTTTGCTGCGGACTGTCTGGAGACACTCGAAGAGATTGAACAGGAAAACCAGGCGGTATTCCGTGAGGCGGGCGGCCACAAGTTTCACTATATCCCTGCTCTCAACAGTCGCACGCACCACATTCACGCGCTGGCGCATATTGTCAAACAACACCTGCATCCCTGATTATGCCGATATTCGCCCTCATCCTGCTGTTCTTTTTCCTGGAACTGTTTTTGATTCTCATGGCGGCTATCGAGCACGGTTGGTCGGTTTTTTGGTTTGAAGTGGCTACCGCTATTGCTGGAGCCTTGCTGTTGAGCTACAACCGCGAAGTCGCGATGCGTGATTTATTCGGACAAGGAGCCGGTGTCAGACGCCTTGATCTGGTTTTGCTGAAGAATGCCAGTATTACGCTGGGGGCAACTCTGTTGATTATGCCGGGCTTCATCACGGATGCTTTGGGGATTGCAATTCTTCTGATCCCTGCCTCACGATCTTTTTTACTCGGGATATTGAAGTTCGCCAGCCCACCGAAAATTGAACGCCCAAAATCGAAACAACATGGGAATGTCATCGATGGTGAGGTGGAAAGACCGGACCAACATTCTGATCGCTAAACTATCCCGATTAAGTACTTTCCAATTCCATCCGCTCCATGACATAACACAAACAGTCCTGCACCACAATTTTCTTGCGTGTCGTCAACATCGACAAGAAAAACGGTCGCTTCACTCGCAGGCGTCCGTTTCCACTTTCAAAATATTCATCGAACAAATCTTCTCCCTCTTCGCCTTGCACTAGCAAGCGGGGTTCTACCCCCTGAGTCCACTGCCCCAACTCCATCCCTTGCGACAACTCGCAAAAATTATGCTCCACCATGTTCTTCGGCATATAAAAATCCGCCCCTTCATCCTCGAAACTGAATGACATTCCCTCGGGAATTTTGACTCGCGCCCGGGTGTGAAAAAAGTGGCTCCCTGCAGGATCAACGGGAGTTTCCGGCAACGCTTCCTCAAACAGCCGCTGCTCCAGATATGCTTTCGCGTGCGTCGCCCCCTCGGGACTTTCCGGCATACCGCACTCGATTGTTACCGCCGGACACAAACGGCTGAACGCCATGGAATGCATCCCGAAAGGAGCCCGAAAATAAACAACCGTGCTGGAGAATCGATGCGCCAAGTGCAGTGACTTCGCATCCAGGCGATTGACGCATGCATAGTGCGGATTGGGTCCGGTGGTATTGTGCACATCAATGCTGGCGACCGGCTGAAGTTTCCGCATCTCCTCCAACACCGCCTGCGCCATGGCATGTTCCGGGTCATCGCCGCCATTCCAGATGCGATTGAAATCAGGTTGTCCGTCCAGGCGACGTAAACCCAGACGCGCCGCCTGTACATTGCCGATAAAAATGGATAAGGCACGTGGCAACGTGCCGTGTTCAAAATCGCGCAGAATTCCCCGCACCGCTTCCCAGCCTGCGATTTCATTGCCGTGCAGAAGTACCGACAAATGTAAAGGCTCGAGCCGTTCCCCAGGCAGGTGCAACAGCGTCGGCCCGCCCAGAAGAGATTCAAGTTCCTGCGCCGGACATTCCGCCAAACCGTCCGGCGGATCGTTCAGGATCCGCAGCATGATCGGCCTACAACTGCCAACGGTGGACCGGTTCTCCCCGCTGCTGGCGTGTCAAGTACGCCCCCACCATGGACTCCAGATTTCCATCAAATGCGTAATGCCAGGCACGCATCCACCGTGCTCCGGTCATGCCCCGCTCCACCCGGGCTTCAATAATGTCCAGATAATGGTCTGCTTCCGCCTGGTCGATTCCTCCCAAGCGCAATCCATTGCGAGCCATCGGCAGCAAATTCTCCAAAATCAAATCGCGAAGTTTGTATTCGCCATCGTCACTCCACACCACTTTCGCATCCAATCCGGCACGTGCGGCCCGGTAAAAGTTGTCACGCGCCACCACAAACGGAATGCCTCGATGACAAACTTCGCCCCCTTCCAGTACCGCCATCATCAAACCGGTGAAAAAGGCTACATTTGCGATCATGTCAACTTCCGTCGGGCCCGCAGCCATGACGCGATGCTCGATACGCAGGTGCGGGTCTCCACCCTCCATGCCGACCAGCGGGCGCGTCCAGCGCCAGATCGTGCCGTTGTGCAAGCGCAAATGCGAAAACTCCTCGGTTGGAGTGTCGAAGGCTTGCGGAAGGATTACCGGAAACGCATTCTGGTTTTCGGCAAAAAACTCAAACAGTGATTGCTGGGCATAGCCACTTCCGCAACTGACCCGACCAATTTTTCGTTTGGTCCCGGTCGCCATGCCCGGCAGGCTGATCGCCTGCTCAAACAAAGGAATGCGCGTCTCGTCCCAAAGATCCATCCCGAACAAAAACGGCGCATTGCCCGACACGCCAACCGTGGCGGCGGAAAACACAATGGAGGCGTTGTAGGCATCCACCGCTCGAGATTGCGGAACCTGCAGATGCACCTGAAAAGACGTACAGCCCGATTCCAGCATGACGTCCTCGTGCAGACTGTACAGATGATCGCGTCCACGAATATCAATCTGGATGGGTCGTCCCTTGCGCAATTCCATCACGCGCTCATTCAGCGCCCGATAGCGTTTCATTAAACTGATGCTTTCCAACGTCAGGTCGCTTTCCTGCACGGTCGGCAGAATGCCGATGATGCCCAGATGCAGATCCATATCTTCGGCCACTTTCGAGGCATGCCGCCAGGAGTCATTGAGTTGACGCTGCAGCAGTGACAACATGCTGGAGCCCACGGGCTGGGGCTCGGTATTGAACTCCACATTGAAACGCGACAATTCCGGCAGACACAAAGGACTGTCGATGCGCTCCAGATACGCCTCGTTATGCGGCAAGGGGTGGCAGTCGAGGTCAATCAGCCACGCCTCCACTTCAAATCCAACCTTGTACGTTTGGTTATCGAATCGGTAACCCCTGATCCACTCCTCGAGCAGTTCGGTTTCCTTGTTCAATCCCTGGCGAAAGCGTTCTTTGTCTTCCTTACTGAAATGATCAATGCGAATTTCGTCACCCATGTGCCTGCTCCAAGGTTTTAATCAGCACATTCGCATTGCGCTGATAGTTGTAGAAATGGCGTCGCGCCACGGGCAAAGAACGTGGCTGAGAGCGCTGGAAACCCTGCTCCTGAAACCAAAGTGTAGCCTGTGTCGTCAATAAACAAAGTTTCTGCAGACCGCCCTGCAGGGCGTGTGCTTCGGTATCCGCCAGCACCGCCTTGCCGAAACCGTTGCGGCGATAATCCTTATGCACTGCCAGACAGATTAATTCCGCATGCACTTCATCCAGTTTATGAAGACCGGCGCACGCCACAATCAACCCGTCCATTTCGACCACCCGAAAATCATGGACGTGCAACTCCAGTTCTTCGCGCGTACGCGCGACCAGCGCATCCCCTTGAATCAACGGTTCAATCAAATTCATGATCCCACCGATATCATCGACTTCCGCCTGTCGCGGCGTATGCGGCTCGGTGCGCGTAATCATCAAGCCGCTGCCTTCACGGGTGAACAGCTCCTGCGGCAAGGCCCCATCGCGGCCCGCCTCCAGCAAATGAATGCGCGACACGCCTGACAGGCTGACATCCACAGCCGCCTGCAGCATATGTCGCATGACCGCAGTCAATTTGCGACGCTTCAGAACTTTCATGACATCGCCGGAGGTCATGCGTGTTGCCCGCTGGCGACGGCTGCGTATCGGTGTCTCCAGGTGCAGGTAGATGAGCTTGTCGGCCGCAATCGACTGCGCTGTTGTACGCGCCAGATCCACCGCATTCAGATTGAAAATTTCACCGGTCGGCGAGTAACCCAGAGGCGGCAAGACCACCAATGCGTCCTGCTGCAGTTGGGTACGGACTGCGTCCGCATCAACCCGTCGCACCTCACCGGTATGTTCAAAATCGACACCGCCGTGTACACCCCGCGGTTTGGCGGCGACCAGGTTGCCTGAACGCACCTGCAGCTGCATCCCTGCCATCGGTGTATTGATCAAGCCTTGCGACAAACGTGCCTGCAGTTGCGCCTGCATGGCGCCGACGGTTTTCAGAACCACGGGCATATCGGCAGCCCGAGTCACCCGAATGCCGTCATGACTTGCCGAATCCGGCAACTCGCGATCCAGCTGCACCCGCGCCCCGAACACCAGCACGATGCGCACGCCCAGCGCATGCAACTGGGCAATATCCTGCAATAAGACTCCCGCACCGGCGTGTTCCAGCACCGCGCTTTCCAGGCATAGAACAAAGGTGCGGCCCCGATGCGCGTGAATATAAGGCACCGTCGTACGGAATCCTTCAAGATCAAATGCGGGCACGGGAATTTACCTGGACGAAAAGAACAGAGTATGCTGTGTATTGTAAAGCGCACCACCCGAGCCGTCCCATGCCGTTCTCTCTCACTCGCCTGTATCCTCCGGACGGACAGGGCCAGCCGTTGGAAGGTCTGTGCCTCGCGCACCATCTGCTTGATCACGCCCAGCCAGACACGCCCTACATCTACAGCAGCTTCATCATGAGCCTCAACGGGGCCATTGCCGTCGACGACGGTGCAGATGAATGGTCCCATCCCCGCACCTTGACCGACCCGCGCGACCTGCGGCTGCTTTGCGAACTGATGGCCCAGGCGGACTGCCTGATCACCAGTGGCAGTTACCTGCGTGACCTGGAGCGCGGCAGTTTGGGCAACCTGCTGCAACTGCCCAAGGAATCAGAGTACCAAGACCTGCACGACTACCGCGCCCGTCATCATGCATCCCCTTATCCAAGTGTGTTGGTGGTCAGTCGCAGCCTTGACTTTGACGTGCCCGCCTCCATTGCCGAACATCACCAGACGCTGCGGGTACTGACCCCCAAGGATGCTCCCGCCGAGCGCATAAAGGCTCTGGAGTCGCAAAACATAGAGGTCATCGTCACTGACGATACGGACTGGGTCGGTCATGACGCCGTCCTCCATCATCTGAAAGATCTCAAAGCGCGCACAGCTTATTTGTTTTGCGGCCCGCAGATGAACGGCCTGCTGCTGCAGGCGCAGCAGTTGGACCGTCTCTACATGACGTGGCTGCACCGACTGCATGGCGGGCACCCGGCGTTGACCGCCGGAGCGTTTTTGCCTGCCGACACGTCGTTTGATCTGACGATGGGCGAGTTGTTTTGGGCACCCGCCCAACAGGATTTACCGGGGTTGTGGTTGGGTTACTTCGAGCCCTGAGTCTTCAACTGTATTCCGGCACTTTATTCAGATAGTCCCGAATGCCGTCGCGCAATGCGCTGGCGATTTTTTGCTGATGCTTCGAGGAACGCAGTAATTTCTCTTCCTGTACGTTGGAGATAAAACCGGTCTCCACCAGAATCGAGGGAATGTCGGGCGACTTCAGCACGGCAAATCCGGCCCGCTCCACTTTTCGGCTATGCAATTTGCCCACGCGACTCAACGACTTCAGCGTGGATGTCCCGGCATGAAGACTGTATTCATTGACGGCGTTTTGCGACATGTCGAACAACACATCCTGAATGACCGGATGGCGGTCCGCCAGTTCCAGTCCGCCGCGCAGGTCTGCCGCATTTTCACGGTCTGCCATCCACCTCGCGTGAGCACTGGTGGCGCCTCGATGCGACACCGCATAAACGGAAGCGCCCCGCGCACTGCGCCGTCGCGCCGCATCGGCATGCACGGAAACAAACAGACCCGAATCATAACGACGGGCCAGGCGCGTGCGTACGTGCAGGCGTAGATAAATATCACGATTGCGGGTCAGGCGGGGCTCGATGTTCGGCTCTTTCTTGAGCAGGGCATGCAACTTCCTGGAAATCGACAACACCACATCCTTCTCACGTGTTTTTTTCTTGCCGACGGCCCCCGGGTCCCGTCCTCCATGTCCTGGATCAATCATCACAACCACCCGTTTGCGACGACTGTGACTTGTGGGAGGCGGGGATGATTTTGGAGTCTTTTTAGGAGGGCTTGGCGTCGGGGCCTTCATCGGAAAATCGACCACAATACGATCCCCCCGACCATCCTGCGTCGGCCATTGGCTGACTTCCGGTACGACCATCCTCCGCAAATCAAGCACCAGACGCATCTTGCCGTCTTTCGCGACGTGCGTGCGCAAACTTTTGATGATGCCGCGACTCGCGAACTGATTCATGCGCGCTCCTTTGCGAATGCCGGATTTTTCGACATCCAGATAGAACCGCGGTGGGTTGTCGATGGCCGCCTGGCTGAACGTGACTTTTTTGTCGAACTCAAAAACAATGCGATTGCGAGTTTCGGTCAGGCTGTGACGTACAGCGACCAACTCGGAACGGGCGCGCGCAAGTACGGGAAGGAGGAACGGCCCTGCAATCAGCCAACGCAGAAAATGGCGGCGCGTCAACATGGGGTTTAATTGTAATCTGTCGCCGGAAATCTTTGCTGCAGCAAAAACTCCCCAATCCCGCTCCTCAGGAGAAAGTCACCTCTCTCAGCAGGGCTTCCCCACGGGCGCTGAGCGACTGTACCTGCAAACGCCGCGCCTGCGCCTGTTCCCCATGCGAGAAACACAGGCCGACATCCGCCAAGGTCTCCAATCCCGGCCAGCGCTCCGGCCATTCCACCAAGAGAACCACCCCTCCATCCAACATCTCCCGCAATCCCAGCTCTTCCAACTCCAAAGTACTCTGCAGTCGATACAAATCGACATGGTAGATCTGAAAATCTCCAACTTTGTACGGCTCCACCAACGTATAAGTCGGACTGGGCACCGTCCCCTGATGCCCCAGCGCCTGCAGAAATGCCCGCGTCCAAGTGGTCTTGCCTGACCCCAGCGGGCCCTGCAGAGTGATCGCACACGGCTCGGTCAGCGCCCGCGCCAGTGCAGCAGCGTGGGCATGCGTTCGCTCCTGGGTGTTCAGATCAATCTGCATGCCCGGCATTCAACACGGCACGCAAATGGGGAAACACATCGCTGGCAATCATGCCGATCATCCCCTGACCGCTCGCTTGATCCGCCGCCGCAGCATGCAGGCACACTCCGGCCCGAGCCGCCAGACCCACTTCAAACCCTTGCCCCAACAAGGAGGCAATCACTCCAGCCAGCACATCGCCCATCCCGGCGGTGGCCATGCCCGGGTTGCCCAAGGCACAGACCCCCATCCCTCCGGCATCGGCGACGAGAGTGCCGCATCCTTTCAGCACGATTGCGCTTGAGTACTGTTTGCGTAATTGTTCCGCCGCCGCAAAGCGGTCCTGCTGTACTTCACGGGCGCGAACGCCCAAAAGCGCACCGGCCTCTCCCGGATGCGGTGTCAGCACCCAGTTCTCGGGACACGCCTGCGGTTCGTCCGCCAGCAGACGCAACGCATCGGCATCGGCGACGACCGGCTGGGACATCTCCATTACAGCCGACAGCATGTCTTGTGCCCAGGCATCACTTCCCATGCCTGGCCCGATCACCAGCACGTCGGCTTTCTGTGCCAGGGGCCTCAGCTCTCGACGATTTTCCACACCATGGCGCATTACTTCCGGCATACCACCCACACTACCGACGTTGGGGGGCTGCGCCAGACTCACGCGCCCGCTTCCGCAACGCAAGGCGGCGGCTGCGCACAACTCTACCGCACCCTGAAATCCGGCCTGCCCTCCGATTACCAGAACATGTCCGTAATGTCCCTTGTGAGAGTTGCGGCGCCGTCCCCGTGGAATAGCCTCCAGCACGCTGTCGTCCAGCAACACGACTTCTTCTTGTTTTTCTGCATCAAACCCGCCAGCATCCACGGCCAGATCGCAGAATGTGACCTGCCCGGCGCAATCCGGCCCATCCGCCGTATAAAGGCCTCGCTTGTCCGTGATGAAAGTCGCCGTATGCTGTGTGTACACGGTCGCCGCGCTGGCGCAACCGGTATCGGCATTCAGTCCGGAAGGAACATCCACCGCCACTACGATGGGCGCCTGATTGATTTGCGCGATGGCCTGCGCCCACTCCCCCTCGGGAGGACGCGACAGCCCGGTCCCCAGCAGCGCGTCCACCACCAAATCTTCCGTCATAATCGCCTCCACTGAAAAAGGCTCGATCCGCACACCCGCTTGTACGGCCGCTTCGCAGGCCGTGCGAGCATCACCTTGCAGATTTTCGATTGGCACCATCTGTACTACGCGCACCGCTTTCCCGGCTGCCTGCATATGACAGGCAAGCAGATAACCATCTCCGGCATTGTTGCCGGCCCCGGCGTAAACCACCGCGCTTGAGAATTGTGGACAGGCGGTCTGAATGACCTCCCATGCCGCTTCCGCCGCGCGCGTCATCAGCGCGAATCCTTCAATTCCCAGCTCCTCAATCGCATACTGATCAACAGCCCGCGATTGGGCGGCTGTATACAAACGCCTCATGGAGATGCTCCCCAACCGCCTCCGCCCGGAGTCTCAATTGTCAAGCAATCTCCCGCCTCGACCGTGCGGCTGCATTTTCCGGGAAGGTCGAAACCATTGAGGCAATTGCGTCCCGCTTTGCCAGCATCACCCCCATGTGTGCCCTCGGGCCGACTTCTCCGCCGTTCGGTCAGCAAACTGAATTGCGTCGGCACCAAAAACTCGAATTCCCGCACGACCCCATCGCCTCCAGCATGACGACCCTGCCCTCCGGAGTCGTGACGCACCGCGTAGCGCCGCACCCGCATCGGATAAGTCTGCTCCAGTACTTCCACCGGCGTATTGCGGGTGTTGGTCATGTGGGAATGCCGCGCAGGCTGACCGGGACCGTCGGCATGCGCGCCGACGCCTCCCGCCAAGGTCTCGTAGTAAGCCCATGCATCAGCGCCGCTGGAGCCGGCAGCGAAATTATTCATCGTGCCTTGACCGGCTGCCGGAATTTGCTCCGGCACGGCCTGGCGCAAGGCCGCCAGTATGAGTTCCGCAACCCGCATCGAAGTCTCCACGTTTCCGGCTGCAACCGCCGCCGGCGACTGTGCATTCAGTAAACATCCCTCGGGAGCCTTCAACTGAATCGCCGAAAAACTGCCGGCGCAAGCCGGCGCATAATCCGGCATCAGGCAACGAAACGCATAGTAGACACTGGCGGCAGTCACCGAAATCGGGCAATTAATCGGGCCTTCCACTTGGGCATCGGTGCCTTCAAAATCAACCTCGATATTTCCTCCCTGCACCCGAATCTCGACCTGCAGACGGATGTTTTCATGTCCCAGGCCATCATCTTCCATCCAATCCGTCGCCGAATAGACGCCGTCAGGAATGACCTGCAGTGCCTGCTGCGCCACCACCCGTCCATACTCATTCAATGCTTTCAACGCTTGCGTATAGGCGGGGGCATCCATCTCCTCAATGCGCTGGCGCAAGCGCATGCAGCCCTGGTAATTGACGTTGACCTGGGCAAGCAGGTCGCCGCGCATATCTCGGGGCGCACGTGTTTTGGCAACAATCTCCTCTAATCGGGACCCATCGATCTGGCCGGCGCGAGAAATGTACTGCGGCTGCAGAATCAGCCCTTCTTCCTGCAACGTTCGGGACATCGGCATGGATCCGGGGGTGTCCGCCCCGATATCCGCATGGTGGGCGCGGTTGGCCGCAAAACCCTCCAGGACCCCATCGACAAAACAAGGCGTCAGCACGGTCACATCCGGCAGGTGGGTGCCTCCTAGATAAGGGTCGTTCAGCAACACGGCATCCCCTTCCTGCCATTCAAACCGCTCTACTACCGCACGCATTGCATACGCCATACTGCCCAGATGCACCGGAATATGAGCCGCCTGCGCCGCCAGGTCGCCGTTTCGGTCAAAAATGGCGCAGGAAAAATCCAGACGGTCGCGGATATTGGGCGAAAAGGCCGCTTGGCGCAGCGCGGCGCCCATCTCTTCGCAAACCGCATCCATACGGCTGGCAAACACCGCAAGTTCCACAGGATTCATTCGTGATTTTCTCACAGACCTGAACGTTTCAGAGTGTAACAAAAACGACTTTTGCCGCCACGGCGACAATTTTCCTTTTATTGTAAATCGCACCTAAATCGCTTGAAGTGTTTTTTCCACCACCCCGTCGCAATGGAAACAGGGGAAAGTGCGTTATACTTTGAGGCACGATGCGACTTAGACTGAGGGGAGTTATGGATTTGAATACATCGTCTCACAAGTTGGACTACGTGCCCAACATGATTACCCATGGCCTGCCGATTCGAAGGCTCGGCTGGACTTTGTTGGCTTTTTCTCTCGCCTGGTCTCCGGCTGCAGCCGAAGAGGTTGAAGAACTCACAGTGACCGCACGCAAGCAGGACCGCGTCGAAGCTGTACAGGATGTGCCACTTGCCATCAATGTTTATACCGGTGAAGAATTGTCCCAACGTTTCGCAAATGACTTGATGGACCTCAACTACGCGGCCCCCAATGTGGGCTTGATGGATGTGGGCACCCTGCGCGGCACGGCCAACTTCTCCATTCGCGGCCAGGGCATTATCTCATCCATCCCCTCCATCGATCCAACGGTGGGTATTTTCACCAACGGCGTTTATCTGGGCATCACCACCAACTCGATGAACGACCTTTACGATATCGAAAGCATCGAAATTCTGCGCGGACCGCAAGGCTTGCTGTTTGGCCGCAATGTCACCGGCGGCGCCGTGCTGATTAATACACGGCGGCCAACCGACGAGTTTGAAGCTTCCGCACTTGCCACATACGAGCAAGGCAATGACGAGACTGTCGGCCTGACCGTCTCCGGACCAATTATCGCCGGCAAACTCAGCGGCCGATTGGCACTCTACCACCGTGACGACAGCGGCTGGTTGTCAAACCAGTTCGACGGGGGCGATTTCGGTGCCTATGAGCTGGACTTGGCCCGCCCGAGTCTGACGTGGCAGGTGAGTGACGACACCACGGTGACCGCAATCATGGAACGAGCGGTAACCCGCGCAGATGGTGCTGCCGGGAAGAGTTTCGCTTTTCATGATGAAGACGAATTTACATTCAATATCGACGAACCCGGTTATGTCGCTACGGACTGGACTTCGGCATTTGTGGAAATCACCCGCAAAGTGAAACTGGGTAACGGCACAATTACCAATCTGTTCGGTTGGCGCGACATGTACAACGACTCCGAGTTGGATGTGGACGCGACCCGTTACGACTTGTTCGTCGGCGGTGGTAAAGGTGGACAGGAACAATTCAGCAATGAATTTCGGTATTTCGGCTCGTTTCGGGACAACACCGTTGACGTGACTGCCGGAGTCTACTGGTTTGATCAGGATTTCGATTATTTGGAGCGCCGCCAGTTGTACCGCGAGAGCTTTGCGCCCATTGCGCAAATTCTCAATAACCAAGCCATAGAAAACAGCAACGCATCAGCCCGGGCACGGTCGCAAAACTCGGACCTGGCAACACTATGTAACCCACAAGATGACAGACTGCGACCCGGAGTGAATTGTATCCTGCCCGCGAAAACGCCAGTGCTGTACCAGACAGTTGCAGAACAAGTCTCTCAAATCCCTGATGGAATCGCTAAACAGGAAGCGCAACAAGCATTGTTAGCAGCCAATGCTGTCCTGAGCGAAAACTGCGACCCCAAAGACCCCTATAACGTCGACAATCCCTGCACAAATACTTGGATTGACTCGACATTGGGTGGACAACAAGACCAAAAGAGTCGCGGTGCCTTCTTTCATGTCGACGTGCATGCAACTGACACAACGACCTTGAACTTCGGCCTGCGCTATAGCTACGAGAAAAAGCGTGCTCATATCGCAACCTTCCGGGCTGATTTTTACCGCACTTATGATGCTGACGGAGATGGAATTCTGGACACACCCGGCCGCCTCTTGCAGCTACCGGACACCGGCTCACGTTGCGATCCGAAAACCGGAGTCTGCAGCCACAACTACTATGATGAGAACAGTTGGGACAGTTGGACGCCCAAAATCGGAATCCAATATCGTCCCTCTGACGACATGCACCTGTATGGTTATTGGAGTAAAGGATTTCGTAGTGGCGGCTACAATTTCCGGCACACTGCAAGTGAAGATCCGGAACCCTTCGAAGATGAGCGACAAAACTCCTACGAAGTCGGTGCCAAAATGCGCTGGCTGGATGGCCGCATAAATACCAACGTCGCGTTATTTCACAATAAGGTGAAAAATCTGCAGCGCGAATTGGAGGAGAGCAACATCACCGGCGGTGTCGTGCAACGGATCAAGAACACGGCGGATGCGACCTTCCAAGGCGCTGAGTTGGAACTAGCGGCAGTGCTGACGGAAGCACTGACGCTGACAGCGAACGCCGGTTATACCGATGGCGAATACGATAGTGTGTGGGAAGATTTGAACGGGGATAATATGGTGGACAAGGCCGACGAGGACTTGGATATTCCGCGTCTGGCGGAATGGACCTATAGCCTTGGCCTAAATTACGCTGCGCCCATGCCGATGCTCAACGGCCGTGTCCAGGCACGTGTCAACTTCTCACATAACGATGATGCGGCGGCGAACGACAGCAACACACATCGGTTGTTCGAAGCGGATATCTTGGACATGAGTGTGACCTATGAAACCTTGGATGGCCGGTTGCAGCTCTCGCTGTTTAGCAAAAATCTACTGGATGAAGTGGTCGTGGGCGGCATCACTACCGTACCAATCGGCAATTTCTTTGCAAACGATGGCCAACTCACGGGATTGGGCCTGCTAAACAATGGCAGCACAAACCTTCGAGACTATACTTTTGCGCCTATTGTCAACGAAGGGCGCCGGTTCGGGGTACGCCTGACGTATCTTTATTGAGCAAGAGTGACCTGCCGATCCTTCGCTCACTTCGCAAGAGCGTGTGGCGGCAGTTGTGCTCATAGCAAAATTTATGTGACGCATGGCGCAGGGCCACTTTTTCTGGCCTGCGCCCTTACTCTATAGTCATTAAAGCGTGGGTAGACCGCCCTCGTGCCCGCATCTCTGCGGCTTGACTTGTTTTGTACGCTATTGCGCCCGATGAATAACAGATTTTAGGGCCGTGTTAGAAAACGGGTAATTTTGTTACAATTTCAAATCTATTCTGGAGGCTCCCAACATGCAAAACCCTTTGAAATCTGTCAACGGCACCCTGATCTCAGGTCTAATTCTCGCTGCGATTATCGGCTGGGCCGTCGATGGCTTCGCCATCAATCTTGCTTCGCTCATCGTCTGGACCCATGTCTTTGTCGGCATTATCTGGATTGGACTGTTGTACTACTTCAATTTCGTGCAGATTCCGGCTGTCAATGCGGCTTTAGCAGACGACGGCGGTCCGGGACCCGCGGCGATCAACAAATACGTCGCCCCGCGCGCTCTGCTGTGGTTCCGCTGGGCCGCTTTGCTGACTTGGCTGACCGGTGCCGCTGCACTGGAAACCATGGGTATCGGTTTCGTCCAGGCATTTACGCTCGAAGCCACGAACATCGGTATCGGAGTCTGGTTAGGCACCATCATGCTGTTCAACGTCTGGGTGCTGATCTGGCCGAACCAGAAAAAGGTTTTGGGTATGGTCGAAGCCACCGACGAAGAGAAAGCCCGGGCCAAAACGACGGCCATGCTGGCGTCGCGGACCAATACGCTCCTGTCAATCCCCATGCTGATGTCCATGGTGTCCTTCGGTCATGGAGGCTTGGCGTTCTGACGCTCTGATCAGTTCTCCGTATTAACCTCAAGGCGGCAGCATACGCTGTCGCCTTGCTTTTTTTTAGTTTCATGTCTCCTCCCGCCTCTTCTCTGATGTCCACTTATGCAAACCTGCCCGTGCACTTTGTACGGGGTCAGGGTTGTCAGCTTTGGGATGCGCAAGGCAAGGAATATCTGGATGCCCTCGCCGGCATCGCCGTATGCGGGCTGGGACACTGCCATCCCAACGTGACTCACGCGCTTCAAGATCAAGCGGAAACTCTAGTACATACCTCCAACGTCTACCAAATCGAACTGCAGGAGGCATTGGCGCAACATCTGACAAAACTGACCGGCATGACCCATGCGTTTTTCAGCAACTCGGGCGCCGAAGCCAATGAATGTGCACTGAAAATGGCCCGTCTGCATGGTAATCACAAACAAATAGAAAATCCCAAAATACTGGTCACGGAAAATGCTTTCCATGGCCGTACCCTGCTGACCCTCAGCGCCTCTTCCGGCACCCGGGTGCGTGAAGGTTTCGCTCCGCTTATTGATGATTTTGTGCGCGTACCTTTCAACGATCTGGCGGCAGCGCGTAGCGCCCTCGAACAGCACCCCCAAATCGTTGCCATTCTCGTCGAGCCGATTCAAGGCGAAGGCGGCATACATGTGGCTGACGATGCATATCTGGCCGACTTGCGCAATTTGTGCGATGCTCACGACGCCTTGCTGATTTTTGATGAAGTACAGTGCGGCATGGGTCGAACCGGTCGTTTTCTCGCCAGCCAACATGCCGAAGTGGTCCCGGACATCGTGACCCTCGCCAAAGCTTTGGGGAACGGATTCCCGATTGGTGCCTGTCTCGCACAAGGACCGGCAGCGAAACTAATGGCTCCCGGCCAGCATGGCTCAACGTTTGGGGGCAACCCTCTGGGCTGTCGGGCGGCTCTGTCTGTGTTGGAGACACTCGAAAATGAAAACCTGTACGAACGCGCCGCTCATTTGGGCACAACCTTGCGGCAGCGGTTTGAAGAAGAATGTGCGCCACTGCCCCACGTTCGCAATATTCGCGGACGGGGGCTGATGATTGGCATTGAGCTGGCCGAACCGGCACCCGACCTGGTTGCACAAGCCCTGGATGCGCAACTGCTGATCAATGTCACCCAAGCCCGTGTCATCCGCCTGTTGCCACCGCTGATAATGAATGATGCGGAAGCAGAATCGCTGGGCGATCGACTTATTCCGCTTGTGAAGGAGATGGGAACATGAGCATTCAACACTTTCTCAGCTTGATGGATCTGGAACCCCAGACACTGGAGCAGATCATGGAGCGCGCGCTGGAATTAAAAGCCGCTCGCCGGGCGGGGACGGAACAACCTTTGCTGGCCGGTAAAACCTTGGCCATGCTGTTCGACAAAAACTCCACCCGCACCCGCGTCTCTTTCGAAGCGGGAATGGCGCAGCTTGGCGGACATGCAATTTTTCTATCCCGCGAGGCCACCCAGCAGTCGCGTGGCGAACCCATTGAAGATGCCGCGCGGGTACTTTCATCAATGGCGGATGCCATCATGATGCGTACTTACGCCCATGACACTCTGGAGCGTTGCGCCCAAGCCTCCTCAGTGCCGGTGATCAACGGCCTAACAGACCAGCTGCATCCCTGCCAGGTACTGGCGGACTTGCTGACTTGGAAGGAGTTGCGTGGTGACATCCGGGGACGACAGATTGCATTTATCGGCGACGGCAACAACATGTGCCGTTCCTACATTAACGCCGCCCGCCAATTCGATTTCAGCCTACGCATTGCCACACCGCGAGATTATGCGCCCGGCTCCGAGTGGCTGGAACTCGCGCCCGACCGGGTGCAGTGGAGTGACGATCCAGCGACCGCGGCCGCAAATGCGGACCTGGTCGTCACGGATGTGTGGGCCAGCATGGGCCAAGAGCAGGAACAATCTCAAAGAAATGCCGTATTCCAAGCCTACCAGGTCAACGCGGAACTGATGGCATGCGCCGCTCCGGACGCCCTGTTTATGCATTGCCTGCCCGCGCATCGGGGTGAAGAAGTCACTTCCGAAGTTATTGACGGGCCGCAAAGCGCAGTCTGGCAGGAAGCCGAAAACCGGCTCCATGCCCAGAAAGCATTATTGGAATTTTTGCTGACTTAGGAAATGCCGATAGGTCGAGTCCGAAAATCCTAACGGTATTTTTGATACTCAAGATTTCTCGAGAACACAGCGCAAGGTACTTATCAATTTCTCACGAAAGATATTTTCTTTCTCTTTATTAGATCGATCTTTGGACCATGGAATGGTCGTGCAATGATTTGTATCAAAATGGGTACTGCTTTTTTTAAATTTCTTTTCTTCGCATATGTAAATGACAGGCTTCATCAAGCCTTCAGCATAACCGGCTTCCCAATACGCCCCCCGATTATCGTGCGTTAAATCTGCTAAAACAAAAGCAGCTTCTCTAATCTTATTTCTCATTATATTGTCAATTATTCCAGCATCAACGTTATCTCTCATATCAAGAAGTTCGTAACCTAGCTCCTCTTTGATTCTCGGCTTTACAACTTCTTTTACAAAAGACTCCAAATCCGGCTGGCCAAACTCCATCGCTATAAAACCAAAATTCCCACTATGTTTGCCGCGCTTGTGCTCAAAGTGCCATTCCCATCCTTCAAGAGTCAAATCAACATTAAAAAGATTACTATCATTATAAACATCAACATTGCCTCGAACTATACCCTTGTCTACAAGCTCTTTCAGCAACTTGCACGCAAATTCTCCGCTCGGAGATCCTATTGCCTCATATGTATCGCGCGACTCAGCATTTATGCTTTCAAGTGGTTTTCCTATCTCCGCTACTTGATCTCCAATGAAACATACGAGATTTCTTGCCTGAACAGCAGGATCAACAAAATCATTCATACTTATCTTAGCCTCTACACAAGTGTCTGCCCTATAAACTTAATAAACATCTCTATGCATTTTGTGAATCATAGAAACTTTGAAAACCCGCAACTGTATTCAAATCTGCACCTGCACCGGGGCGTCTGCCAGTTCGCGCTCCACCTGTTCAATCGATACGTGCCGTAAATCCTTGCCCAACACCTGATACAGCACGTGTTCGCAAATATTGGCGGCATGATCGCCAATGCGCTCCAGTGCTTTGGCGCACCACAACACATTCAGAACCAGTTGGATGTCGTTGGGTTTTTCCATCATGAACGTAATCATTTGTCGAATGCAGGCTTCATTCTCCTGATCGACTTCACTGTCTTTTTTCAATACTTCCAAAGCCAAATCGGTATCCAACCGTGCGAACGAGTCCAACGCCTTGCTCAGGATATCCAGCACCAACGGCCCCAAATGCTTGAGTGTGCGCAGGTGCCGTTTGCGAAGCGCGGAATGGTCAATATGTGTGGCCAGCCGAGCAATCTTCTCCGCCTCATCGCCGACACGCTCCAGATCACAAGTGGTTTTGATAACCGCGACCACCGTGCGCAGGTCCATCGCCACCGGATGATGCAGCGCCAGAAACTCATTGCACTCTTCATCGATTCGGATTTCCATTGCATTGATCTTGTAATCTTCGCGCGAAATCTTTTTCGCAATCTTTTGATTGCCTTCGACAAACGCCTGAACCGCCTGCCGTGCGTGCTGTTCCACCAGCCCGCCCATCTCCAAGGCATCCCCTCGGACGCTTTTCAGCAAATTGGCAAACGCACTGGAGGAATGCTGTACAACGTCTTTTGACTCCATGAAAAACTGCTCCCCTGACCTGCCCGTTCATTTTACAACTTCTACCTTGAGCCTCCTGACGATGGTCTATAATTTTTTCTATCGTGTATGTGCATTTTCGTATTCCGCAATCTCTGACCTCTGTTTATGCTATTTCGCTGGGTAGGCCAGCATGAATCTGAAGAAAATTCGCTCGTTGGTCGCAGACGACATGACGGCAATCGAACAGTTGCTGCAGGAGCGTCTGCGCTCCGAAGTAGCGCTGGCAGACCGCATTGCCCGCTATATTGTTGAATCGGGCGGGAAACGCCTGCGCGCAATTCTCGTCCTGCTCTGTGGCCACGCACTGGGAGGACTCCGGCGCCCTGAAGACTCGCGACTGCTGGCGGCAGTTATCGAGTTTATCCATACCGCGACTCTGCTGCATGATGATGTCGTCGATGCCTCCGACATGCGCCGCGGCCGGGATACGGTCAACCGCATCTGGGACAACGAGGCCAGTGTGCTGGTCGGCGATTTCTTTTATTCGCGCGCTTTCGGGATGATTGCGGAAATCAACCATCCGCAGATTACCCAAATTCTGGCGGAAGCCTCCACCGCAATCGCCGAAGGAGAACTGCTGGAACTGATGCACGCCGGCCAGACGGACCTGGCCGAAGAACAGTACCTGACGATTATTGAAGGCAAGACCGCCCGACTGTTCGAAGCCTCCTGCGCGACTGCGGCCTGTCTGGAAAATGCTCCCGAGGATCGGGTCCAGGAATTGGCCGATTACGGCCGCCTGCTGGGGGCAGCCTTTCAAATCGCCGATGACGCCATCGATTATCTGGAAGGCAACCCGGAAGCCGACAAAAGCGTGGGAGACGACCTGGCCAGCGGCCGGATGACTCTGCCTTTGATATACGCTTTGCGGTGTGCAGACCCCGAGGATCAGGAATTTCTGCGGCAGACACTCAAGAATCGGGAACGTCAGCACATTGCTGAAGTCTGCAACATCATGCGCCGCTGCGGCGCTATCGACTATACCCGCAACCAGGCGGAGGATTTTTCCAAACGCGCCCAGGCCTGTCTATCGCATCTGGAAGATTCGGCTTGGCGTGAGGCGCTCTTTCAGGTTGCCGATTTTTGCGTCTCCCGAAAATACTGACATAAATTCGGCATTGAAAACAGATCATGGCTGACCGCAAAGAGCCTCAACAGCGCTACCACTGCCGCGAAATCTCGCAGCTGCAGTTCAACCGGCGGGTGGTGATGCAGGGGGCCGACAAAAGCAATCCGATTCTGGAGCGCTTGCGCTTTCTATGCATCGCCAGTCGCAACCTGGACGAGTTTTTCGAAGTGCGCGTCGCTTCCTTGCGCCAACTGGTCAAGTACGGCAATGAGGTCAAAAGCGGTGAAGGTCTGACGGCCCGCGAGATTCTGTCGGAAATCTCCGCACAGACCCACGACATCGTCAAACTGCAGTACCGACTGCTGCAGAAAAGCGTTTTCGCCGCATTGCGAAACCGCAACATCCTGTTTCTGCGCCGCCACGAATGGAGCCGCGAGCAACGGCAGTGGGTGCGTCAGTATTTCCGTCGCAATATTTTGCCGATTCTCTCGCCTTTGGGACTGGACAGCCGCCACCCCTTCCCGCGGGTGCAGAACAAAAGCCTCAATTTCATGGTCAAGCTGTCCGGCAAGGACGCCTATGGCCGCAGCACCGAGTACGCCGTGGTCACCGCCCCGCGAGCGCTCCCGCGCATTGTGCGCCTGCCCGACGAAGTGTGCAAAAAAGGCGACAACTACGTATTTTTATCCTCGATCATCCACGATAACCTCAACGATCTTTTCCCGGGCCTGAAAATCAAGGGTTGCCATCAGTTCCGCGTCACCATGGACAGCAACCTGTTCGTCGATGACGAAGAGGTGGAAAGCCTCCGGGATGTGCTGGCCGGGGTCTTGCCGGAGCGCCAGTACGGAGAAGCGGTGCGCCTGGAGGTGGTCAATGACTGCCCGCGCGACATCATCCGCTTTTTGTGCGAGCAGTATCAATTGCCGGCAGAACATGTCTACGAAGTCAACGGCCCGGTTAATTTGTACCGGTTGATGACGTTCCCCGAGATGATTGACCGCCCCGACTTGCGTTATCCCCCCTACCATCCCGAGGGCTTGCCCGGCCTCACCCAGCGCCAGGCACCGAACAGCCTGTTTCAGGCTCTGGATAAAAAAGACATTCTTCTGCATCACCCGTTCAATTCGTTTAAGTGGACCATCCGCTTCCTAAAAGAAGCGGCCGCAGACCCCAAGGTCATGGCCATCAAGCAGACCATCTACCGCACCGGCCTGGAATCCGAATTGACCGAGATTCTGGAAAGTGCCGCCCGTTCCGGCAAAGAAGTCACGGTCATCATCGAGCTGAGCGCCCGCTTTGATGAGGAAGTCAATATTAAATTGGCCCAACGCCTGGAGCAGGCCGGCGCCCAAGTGTTGTACGGCGTGGTCGGCCACAAGACCCACGCCAAAATGATTCTGGTCGTGCGCCGGGACGCGGATGGCCTGCGTCGTTATGTGCACCTCGGCACCGGCAACTATCATCCGGTCACCACCCGTCTGTACACCGACTACGCCTTACTGACTTCCCATCCGGAACTTTGCGAGGATGTGCACAAAATTTTCCTGCAGGTGGCGAGCCTTGGACGCGCGCCCAAACTGAACCTGATGTACCAGTCGCCTTTGACACTGGGCCAGTACCTGATCGAGAAAATTCAGGACGCCGCCACTCATGCCCGCGCCGGACAAGAAGCCGTCATTTACGCCAAAATGAATGCCTTGACCGAATATGCAGTCATCGATGCACTCTACGAAGCTTCCCAAGCCGGCGTCACCATTGAATTAATCGTACGCGGGGAATGCCGTCTGCGACCCGGCGTCAAGGGGTTGTCCGAACGGATTCACATCCGCTCCATCATCGGCCGCTTTCTGGAACATACCCGAGTGTTTTATTTCCGCACTTCCGATGTCGAAGAAATGTATCTCTCCAGCGCCGACTGGATGACCCGTAATCTGCATCGCCGGGTAGAAACCATGTTCCCGGTTCTGGACGAATCCATTCGCAAACGGATCATGCACGAGACCTTCGACACCTACTTTCGTGACAACTGCCAGAGCTGGCTGCTCAAACCCGACGGCACGTACGACAAAACCTCTATCGGTCGCGGCCACAAGCGCTTCTCAGCCCAGGAAGCGCTGATGGCCATGCATGGAACCTTGGATGATGCCCACGTGTAGCGTTCTGGACCTCGGTTCCAACAGTTTTCACATGATCTACGCGCGCATCGACGATGGGCGTGTCGTCGTGCTGGACAAGTTCAAACAGTACGTCTCTCTGGGCTCGGGCCTCAAAAAAAATGGCGACATTCGCCCCAGTTACCAGCACGCCGCTTTCAACTGTCTTCGCGAAGCGTCCAAGGTCATCCGCCGCCAGCGCCCCGATCGCTTTGCCGCCATTGCCACCAATGCCTTTCGCCGCCAAAAAGACGATACGTTCCGCCGAAAGTGCGAGCGCATGCTGGGGCATCCCATCCGCGTCCTCAGCAGTGCGGAAGAAGGTGATTACATTTATCGCGGGGTAATACAAACGACACCGCTGGACGGCCACGATCACTGTATCCTGGATATCGGCGGCAGCAGCACCGAATTCATTCTCGGCAGCGGTGCACACCCCAGCTGCATCCTGAGTTGGCAACTCGGCAGTGCGGTAGTGACGGAACGGTTTTTCGCCGGCACTCGACTACGACTTGCCAACTGGCGATCCGCAGTCGAATATGCGGATGAAACCATCGCCCCCAAAGACAAAGCCCATATTCACCTGCCCGGCATCGATACCCTCTATGGAGCCTCGGGCGCCATCCGCGCCATCAGCAATACTTTGGTCGCCCTCGACATCTCCGACGGCCTCATCCATGCGGATGCGATTGATACCCTGGTCAACAGTTTGCTCAATGAACACATCCGATCGCATCTGAAACACTTGGACCGCTACCGCGTTCAAGTCTTCCTCGGCGGCCTTGCCATTCTGCACGCCCTGTTCGAGTTGTTGGAAGTCAAGCAACTGCGACCCGCCGGAGGCGCCATCCGCGAAGGCGTGCTGCTGGAGATGCACCAGCAAATGCATCAAAAGGCTGCCTAGGCAGGGGTTCTCTATAATTGGCGAGACCGCATCGCCACAGTCCGGTTTTATGTCTGATCTTCCCCGCCCGCATTCCCATATCATCGTCGATGGCCTCGAACGGGCACCCGCTCGCTCCATGTTGCGTGCGGTCGGCTTTACCGATGCCGATTTTCAACGTCCCCAAGTCGGTATTGCCTCCACCTGGAGCGAAGTCACTCCCTGCAATATGCATATCGACCGGCTGGCGCGACAAGCAGCGACCGGCGCCAACGAAGCGGGAGGCAAGTCGGTGTCCTTCAATACCATCACCGTCTCCGACGGCATCTCCATGGGCACGGAAGGAATGAAATATTCCCTGGTGTCGCGAGAACTGATTGCCGACTCCATCGAAGCGGTCGCGGCGGCGGAAGGCTTTGATGCCCTGGTCGCCATCGGCGGCTGCGACAAGAACATGCCCGGCTGCATGATTGCGCTGGCACGGCTGAACCGTCCGGCGGTCTTTGTCTACGGTGGCACTATCGCCCCCGGCCGCCACCGCAAAAAAAACGTCGACATCATCTCGGTTTTTGAAGCCGTCGGCGAGCGCGCCAAAGGCCAAATCAGCGCGAAGGAGCTGACCACCATCGAGTCTTGCGCAATTCCCGGAGCCGGTTCCTGTGGCGGCATGTATACCGCCAACACAATGGCTTCCGCGATTGAGGCGCTCGGCATGAGCCTGCCGGGCAGTTCCGCCCAAATGGCGACCTCCCAAGCCAAGCGCCAAGACTGCCGACGCGCCGGCGAACAAGCCGTCGCCCTGCTTCAACAGGGCATTACGCCACGCGACATCATGACCCGCAAGGCTTTTCTGAACGCGATTGCGGCAGTCGCCGCTCTGGGCGGCTCCACCAACGCCGTCCTGCATCTGCTGGCCATGGCCCGCTCCATGCGCGTGCGCTTGACTTTGGATGACTTCACACGTGTCGGCCGCAAAGTCCCGGTCGTGGCGGACCTGCGTCCTTCGGGACGCTACATGATGTCGGAACTGGTGCGCATCGGCGGCATTCGACCCCTGCTCAAGCGTCTGCTCGACGCCGGTCTGCTGCACGGCGAGTGCCGTACGGTCACCGGAAAGACACTTGCCGAAGACTTGGCGGACACCCCCGACTATCCAGTAAAGCAGAAAATCATCCGTCCGCTCAAGGACCCCATCAAAGCGGACAGCCACTTGGTCATTTTGCGCGGCAATCTGGCTCCGGAAGGCGCGGTGGCAAAAATTTCCGGCAAGGAAGGCACTTCTTTTGAGGGTCGAGCCCGCGTCTTCGACTCCGAAGAACGCGCCCTGCGCGCCATTTTGGATGGCCGCATTCGCGCCGGCGATGTGATCGTCATCCGCTACGAAGGCCCTATCGGCGGGCCCGGGATGCGCGAAATGCTGGCCCCCACCTCCGCCATTATGGGCCGCGGTTTGGGTCGCGATGTCGCCCTGATTACGGACGGACGCTTCTCGGGCGGGTCACACGGCTTCGTCATCGGTCATATCACCCCGGAAGCCGCCGTCGGCGGACCCTTGGCATTGGTCCGCAACGGCGACCGCATTACCATCGACGCCACACGCCAGGAAATTACTCTTCATGTCAAAGCTCAAGAACTTAGACAGCGTCGCGCCAAACTCAAGTCGCGCCGACCCCGCTACAAAACCGGCGTTCTCGCCAAATACGCCCGCAGCGTACGCTCCGCCTCGGAAGGAGCGGTCACGGATTTTGCCGACTAGATTTTCCGCAACCTTTTTCTCATGAAACGCCCACTCATCGCCCTGCTGCTGGTGCTTGTCGCCGCCACTTTATCGATCAGCCTGCTGTGGACGATCTCAGAAGAGCCGCCAACCTATCAGGCGATTACCGCTTTTGGCAATCAGGCCCGACCCCTGGTTGATTTCCGCCTGACGCGCCATGACGGTGCGGAGCTGACCCCTGAACAATTCCGCGGCCGCTGGAGTCTGCTGTTTTTCGGCTACACGCATTGCCCGGATATTTGCTCTCCGACTCTGTCGCAGTTGACCGCAATTCTCAATGCCGTACAACACCCCCAGGTGCAGATTGCATTCATCACCACCGACCCCGAACGCGACACCCCGGAAAAACTGGCTCGGTTTATTGGCTATTTTCATGACAATACTTGGGGAATTACTGGAGATATAGACGAAATTAGTAAAATATCCAAGCAAGTTGGCGCTTTTTACGCAAAAAGACGGCTGTCGACCGGATATCTGATCGATCACAGCGCCAGCGTTTGGCTGATTGATCCACAAGCCCGAGTGGCCGGGGTTTTCACTACTCCGTTGATTTCCAGCGCCATGCAGGCCGACCTGCAACAACTGATTGCAGCACAGTCCTGATTATGAAAATATCCGATTCTGCTTTTTGGCGGACGCGCCTGATTGATCTGTGGGTCGCCTTTTTCCGCATCCTGCCGCATCGCGGGCTGTCTTGCGTCATGCACTGGTTTGCGCAAATCGAAACTCCCACGGTCAAAAACTTTCTCAATCGCAACTTCGTGTCCTGGGTGGACATCAACATGGAAGAAGCACAGATCGAGGATCCCGAGGCCTACCCGACTTTGGGGGCGCTTTTTGTGCGATCTCTCAAGCCGGAGCGACGTCCCTGGCCGGAAAACTCCGAGACCCTGGCGACTCCTTGCGATTGTCGTGTCAGCCAATTCGGAAAACTCGAAGACGGCAACCTCATCCAGGCCAAAGGCCGAACGTATACCGCCGCGGAGTTGCTGGGCCCTGAATTGTCAGAGCTGCATCAAGGTTATTTCGCCACCTTGTATTTGTCGCCTCAAGATTGTCATCGTGTCTATATGCCCACCGCCGGCACTTTGTTGGAGATGCGCCACTTCCCCGGGCGACAACTGTCGGTTTCCCAACATGCGGCGCAGCGCATCCCCAAACTGTATGCCCGCAACGAGCGCGTCGCGTGCATCTTCAAAGGGAATGAGGGGTCTTTTGCGGTTGTGCTGGTCGGTGCCGCCAACGTGGCATCTATCGAGGTTGCCTGGCAAGGTCTCGTGACACCCCGCAGCCGAGTACCAACCCACTGGAATTATCGTGACGAAGCGCGCCCGCCCCCGATCACACTACAACGAGGTGACGAACTCGGTTGCTTTCATCTTGGCTCTACCGTCATTCTGCTGACTAACCAGGAAAACCTGGGATGGCCATCCGAAGTGACGCAAGATTGCCGGCTGCTTTATGGGCAGCCCCTGCTCGTGCCGCAGGTCGCGACAGAAGAAGAAAGTGTGTAACTAGTCGCGCACCCGAGCGACGTATTCGCCGCTGCGCGTATCCACACGGATGATCTCGCCTTCATCCACAAACAGCGGCACCCGCACCACCGCACCCGTCTCCAAAGTCGCCGGCTTGGTGCCGCCGGAAACCGTGTCTCCCTTTACCCCCGGATCCGTCTGCGTGATTTTGAGTTCCACAAAATGCGGGGGCGTGACACTGACCGGCTGCCCGTTATACAACAGCACGATGCATTGATCCTGGGCCCGAATCCATGCCGCTGCCTCCCCCAACACTTCCGCCGGAATCTGGTACTGCTCGTAAGTATCGGGAGCCATAAACACGAACGATTCCCCATCCGCGTACAGGTACTGGAGGTCGACTTCCCGCACATCCGCCGCTTCCAGACTGTCGCCGGATTTGACCGTTTTGTCTTTGAGCCGACCGGTGAGAAGGTTGCGAATCTTCATCCGCGTGAACGCCTGCCCCTTGCCCGGCTTGCAGAATTCGCTGTCCACTACCACATGCGGCACGCCGTCAACCATGATTTTGAGACCATTTTTAATGTCGCTGAGACCGTAACCTGCCATCGCCAAAGACTCCGTTCATATCAATGCGCGCGCCATTGTACCGAACGCTCAAAATCAAGTGTGGACAGGGTGTCACCCAAACGGATCCACTCTTCTGCGAACCTGGTGCATCCGGCAATATCGATTGAATGCGATAATATTTCCAGCCATGCTTTCCCGACAATTTTTGTGCGCCCTCAAGCATCGCACACATTTTTTTCACAGCCTGTATCCATGCCCTCAAGCCGGCATCCTAATTCTTTCTGGCGATGAGTAACTATCAGGCTGCCGACATAGAAGTTCTGTCCGGCCTTGACCCGGTGCGCAAGCATCCGGGCATGTATACCGATACGGCTTCACCGGATCACCTGGCCCAGGAAGTCATTGACAACAGTATTGACGAGGCCTTGTCGAAACACGCCAGTCGCCTGATTGTCACGTTACATGAAGACGGCTCACTGGAAGTGGAAGACAACGGCCGCGGCATGCCTGTGGACCTTCATCCCACTTTGAAACTCCCCGGTGTCCAAGTAATCCTCACCACCTTGCATGCCGGTGCCAAATTCTCCGACAAGAACTACCGCTACTCCGGCGGCCTGCATGGGGTCGGAGTGTCGGTCGTCAACGCCTTGTCGAAAAATCTGGAAGTCTGGATTC
Source organism: uncultured candidatus Poriferisulfidus sp. (assembly GCA_965221375.1). Lineage (GTDB taxonomy): Bacteria > Pseudomonadota > Gammaproteobacteria > Poriferisulfidales > Poriferisulfidaceae > Poriferisulfidus. Next base: position 1,512,022 of record OZ244883.1, read on the forward strand.
AGCGCGGCGGATGCATCTACAACATGAGTTTTGAAAACGGTGAGGTCCGCTCCGATGGCCTGGAAGAAGTCGGCCAGGTAGGCAAGCGCAACACCGGCACCCGATTACGCTTTTGGCCGAATCCCAAATATTTTGACCGCCCCACCTTTACGCTGTCTCGACTGACCCATCTCCTGCGAGCCAAAGCCATTTTGTGTCCAGGATTGGAAGTACGCCTGAACGCACCCAAAGAGGAACCGCAAGTCTGGAAATTCTCCGACGGCCTGATGCAGTACTTGTGCGAAAGCGTCGACAGCGAACGTCTGCCGGACCCGCCCTTTTCCGGCTCACAGCAAAACGGAGCGGAGGCCGTGGATTGGGTGGTGTGCTGGACACCGCAACAGGATACGGCGCTTGACGAAAGTTACGTCAACCTGATTCCCACTCCGGGAGGCGGCACTCATGTCAATGCATTGCGCACCGGTCTGACACAGGCCATGCGAGAGTTTTGCGAGACGCGCAACCTGCTGCCTCGCGGCATCAAGCTGGCACCGGAAGATATTTGGGAAAACATCAACTACGTGCTCTCCTACAAGACCAAAACACCGCAGTTCGCCGGCCAAACCAAAGAGCGGCTGGTGAGCCGCGAGACCACCAGCACGCTCGGCACCATCATCAAGGACATCTTTGAGACCTGGCTGACGCAGCACGTCCAACCGGGCGAAGAATTGGCGGCGGTGATGATTGAGAACGCCCGCCAGCGTCAGCAAAAAAATCGGAAAATCACGCGCAAGAAAGCCGCATCAGGCCCGGCCTTGCCCGGCAAACTTGCAGACTGTCTGGGCACCGACGAACAAGGATCCGAATTGTTTTTGGTCGAAGGGGATTCCGCCGGCGGATCCGCCAAACAGGCGCGGGATAAAAACTTCCAAGCCATTTTGCCGTTGCGCGGCAAAATTCTGAACACCTGGGAGTTGGACTCAGCTCATGCCCTCGCCTCCCAGGAAGTCCATGACATCGCGCAAGCCATGGGAATCACTCCTGGGGAGCCGGACCTTTCCAATTTGCGGTACGAACGTATCTGCATCCTTGCCGATGCCGACTCCGATGGCCTGCATATTGCGACCTTGCTCTGCGCCTTGTTTATGAAGCACTTCCCGGAACTGATCAAAGAAAATCACGTGTATGTGGCGATGCCGCCGCTGTACCGCATCGATATCGGCAAGGAAGTGCACTATGCGCTCGACGATGCCGAGCGGGACCGCATTCTGGAGCAAGCCCAAGCGCGCAAAAAAGGACCTGAGCCAGTCGTCTTGCGCTTCAAGGGTTTGGGCGAAATGGATCCGGCGCAGTTGCGCGAAACCACCATGGACCCTCAGACCCGTCGCTTGGTGCAACTGGAATGGCAGGGTGAAACCCAGGCATCCCGAGCCATGGATCGCCTGCTCAATCGCAAACGCGCTGCCGATCGCCGTAATTGGCTGGAGCAACAAGGCCACCTGGCGGAAGTCTAGTCATGGCGCAATCTTCCCTGTTCGATCCGACCACCGCCTCAAACGGGCGTCCGCTGGTCTCTTTTGTCGAAGAGGCGTATCTGAACTACTCCATGTACGTCATTTTGGACCGGGCGCTGCCTTATGTGGGCGACGGTCTAAAACCGGTACAGCGGCGCATTATTTACGCCATGTCGGAACTGGGTCTGAAAGCCAGCAGCAAGCCGAAAAAATCGGCGCGCACAATCGGCGACGTAATCGGTAAATACCATCCGCACGGCGACCAAGCCTGCTACGAAGCCATGGTGTTGATGGCGCAAGCTTTCGCCTACCGCTATCCGCTGATCTCCGGGCAGGGCAACTGGGGGTCCGCCGACGACCCCAAATCGTTTGCCGCCATGCGCTACACCGAAGCGCGCTTGACTCCTTATGCGCAGACGCTGTTGGCCGAGCTGGAGCAGGATACCGTCGATTGGCAGCCCAATTTCGACGGCACGCTGCAGGAGCCACAGCATTTGCCGGCACGTCTGCCCAACGTGCTCCTCAACGGCGCCACCGGTATCGCCGTAGGGATGTCCACCGATATTCCTCCTCATAATCTGCACGAAGTCGTCGCTGCCGCCATCCAACTGCTGGAACGACCCAGCTCCTCCATTGAAGATCTGTGCAAGCACGTGCAGGGACCGGACTTCCCCACGGGCGGGGAAATCATTTCCACTCCCGAAGAACTGCTGGAACTGTATCGCACCGGCACCGGCACCGTGCGCATTCGCGCCACTGCAGTAATGGAAAAACACGCAATCGTTGTGACCGCCTTGCCCTACCAAGTCTCCGGTGCGCGCGTGATTGCCCAAATCGCGCAACAGATGCGCGACAAGAAATTGCCGATGGTCGAAGATTTGCGGGACGAATCCGACCACGAAACGCCCACTCGCCTGGTAATCGTCCCCCGCAGCAACCGAGTCGACCGCGATGCCTTGCTGATGCATTTGTTTGCCACCACGGATCTGGAACGCTCCGCGCGCGTCAACCTCAATGTGATTGGGCTGAACCGACGGCCCAAAGTCATGGATTTGAAAACCCTGCTGCGCGAATGGCTGGAATTCCGAAAGACCGCGGTGCGCCGACGCCTGACCTGCCGACTGGAAGCGATCCGCAAACGCTTGCATGTGCTGGACGGATTATTGATCGCACATGCCAACCTCGACGAAATCATTCGCATCATCCGCACCGAAGATCAACCCAAATCCGTGCTGATGAAAACATTTAAATTGACGGACATTCAAGCCGAAGCAATTTTGGAAATCCGTCTGCGTCAGTTGGCAAAACTGGAGCGCGAAAAACTGGAGCAGGAACACCGCGACTTGAGCGCCGAAGCCGCCGATCTGGAGAAGATTCTGAAATCGGCCGCGCGTCTCAAGACACTGCTGAAAAAAGAACTGACGGCAGACGCCGAACGTTATGGAGATCCGCGACGCAGTCAGCTGACCGAGGCCGCCGCTCCGGCACAAGCGATGGATCTGGCGGAATTGAGTCCGTCGGAACCCGTCACCATCGTGCTGTCGCAAAGCGGCCTGGTCCGTTCCGCCAAAGGTCATGACATTGATCCTGCCGCCTTGACTTACAAGACCAATGACGCCCTGCAGCACAGCGTACGCACCCGCAGCAATTTACCGGTGCGGTTTTTGGATGACTGCGGGCGCGTCTATTCCATTGACGCCGCCCGGATGCCTTCAGCCCGGGGCTTGGGTGAGCCGTTGAGCAAGCATTTCACGCCCCCGGCTGGAGCCCGGTTCATTGGTGTCATCGGGCATCAGGAAAAACAGTATTGTCTGCTGGGCACCGACCTGGGTTTTGGGTTTTTGGCCCCTTCTGATTCGCTGGGGACCCGCAGCAAGTCGGGAAAATCTGTTTTGTCCTTCCCCGACGGAGCCCGTGCCTTGTTGCCTCAACCAGTGGCCCGCATTGAAGACACATGGATTGTTGCCGGCACGAATGCCGGCCGGCTGCTGCTGCTGCCAGCCAGCGAGCTGCCCATGCAGAACAGTGGTCGAGGCAACCAGATTATCAACTTGCCGCGCAAGCAGCGCCAAGAGCCGAAAGGCGAGCGGGTTAACATGTTGACCGCAATCACCGAACAGCAGACTTTGGTGTTGTTTACTTCCAACGCCCACCGCACTTTGCGCTTCAAGGACCTGCTTGACTACCAAGGCACTCGCGGCAACCGAGGCTCTTTATTGTCCAAAAGCTGGCGCAACTATAAAACTTTTGAAATACGCGACGTATAATTCCCCGTCATGCGCATCCTGCTTTTTATAGCCGTCAATTTCGCCATCCTGCTGATTGTCGGTATCGTCTTTTCGTTGCTGGGCATCGACAGCCTGCTGGATCAGCAAGGGGTGGGTTTGGACCTGACCGCACTGCTGATTTACTCCGCCGTCATTGGTTTTGCCGGCTCGTTCATTTCACTGGCCATATCCAAATGGATTGCCAAGCGCACCATGCGGGTGCGGGTAATTGAACAGCCCGCCAACAGTACGGAACAATGGCTGCTTGACACCGCGCGTTGCCATGCCGAAATCTGTCATATAAAAGTTCCGGAATTTGGCATTTTCGATTCGGCCCAGCCCAACGCCTTTGCGACCGGTGCCAGCAAAAATAATGCCCTGGTTGCAGTCAGCAGCGGACTGCTGCAGCAAATGAGCCGCGAAGAAGTCGAAGCCGTCGTCGGCCATGAAATGGCGCACGTCGCCAACGGCGACATGGTGACCATGGCGTTGCTTCAGGGAATTGTCAATACGTTCGTGGTCTTCTTGTCGCGCGTGATCGGCTTTCTGGTGGACCGGTTGGTCTTTCGGGTTCAGCGAGGTTTCGGACCTGGCTACTTCATCGTTTCCATCATCGCCCAGATTTTGCTGTCGATTTTGGCGACGATGATTGTGATGTGGTTCTCACGCCGCCGCGAGTTTCGAGCCGATGCCGGCGGCGCCTATCTCACCAGTCGCGAACAAATGATCTCCGCCTTGCAGCGCCTGCGCGAAGTCAGCCAGCCTCGAGACCTGCCGGATGCAATGGCCGCTTTTGGCATCACCGGCGATCGCCCCACTTCGAAATTCAAACGTTTATTTCTGTCGCACCCGCCTTTGGAAGAACGCATCCGCGCTCTAAAAAACAACGAAGTCCAGCCCTAAAGCCGACTCTCAAAAAACTTAATATTGGGTGCGGCCTTCAAATGCCGCCATCAGCGTACTGGAATCCAGATATTCCAAATCTCCTCCCACCGGAACACCTCGCGCCAGGCGGGTGACGGCCACGTTATGCTGACCGGCCAGCTCACTGATCATGTGTGCGGTGACATCACCTTCGACGGTAGCGCCCAAGGCCAAAATAATTTCGGTCACCTCTCCACTGCGCAATTGCGCTTCAAGTTGCGGCAGGCCCAATTCTTCCGGACCGATCCCATCCAGTGGCGACAATCGTCCCATCAGCACAAAATACCGCCCGCGATAATCCGTATTGGCCTCAAACAACCGCACATCCGCCGGCGTCTCCACAATGCATAACTGATTCTGCGTGCGCGTTGTATCGGCGCAAATTCCGCAAATCTGATTCTCGGTGAAGTTGCGGCAACTCTCGCAATGGCGCATCTTGTCCATCGCCTCGGCCAGCACACTTGCCAAAACCTTCCCGCGCGGGCGATTGCGCTCCAGCAAATGGTAGGCCATCCGTTGACCTGTCTTGACGCCCACTCCCGGCAGGCACGTCAGCGCTTCGATCAATCGCTCCAATAGCGGACCTGTCGGGTCAGCCATCAGGACTGCGCCGCATCGGGCGTCATCTCATTGACTTGACTGTCAATTTGACGGGCATCCAGTTCCTCTCGCAACGCCCGCGGAGTCGGATCTTCGACGTTCTCCCGCTCCGCCTGTTTAGCCTGCTCTTGACGTCGTCGCTGATCTTTCTGCACCGCCGTCTCCTGCCGGGGCATTCCGGCGCCGACTCGCACTTCAATCTCCGCATCAAAATACTGCTGCAGTGCGGCCGTCAATTTCTTGACCGTCCCATCGTCAAACGAGTGACCCCGCTCGCACATCAGATGCAGCGATTTTTCGCCGACTTCCTCGACGGAACAATGGTTCGCCAAAATTCGAGCGCTGCCACGAATATCCAACTGCCTAGTTAACGCCTGCCAATCGAGATCCGATCCCCACGAAATGGCTTGTGCAGGGGCTGGCGGCGCAGCCGTCGCTTGTTCTTGGTGGTTCTCTCGGCTTGCAGTTAAAGATTTTTTAGCCGGAGTCGCAACCGTACCAGCCGCACGCGGTTCAGCTTCTTCCTGTCGGTCCGATGGCAGAAAACACAACACCCGCAACAAGGTCATCTCCAGACCGGTTTGTTCATCCGGCGCAAACTGCAGGTCACGTTTGCCGTGCAGCAGGATTTGATAGCCCAACTGCAGATCTGCTGCGCTGTAGGCTTGATTGATTGCCGGAATCCAAGCCTGCATCTCTTCCGGAACTTCCGCCCCAATGCCTTCCGCGGACATGGCGCACGCATGAAAAACCGAAGCCAGCTGATCGAGAATATCCTGGAATGACGGGGAGACTTCCCGCAATCCTGACACGGCCTTCATAACCGCCTGTGGATCGCGGGCCGCCAAGGCTTCCACCAAAACACCGAACTTTTCCTGAGGCAAAAGTCCCAACATTCGACTCGTCTCTTCTTGGGTCAGACCCGAAGCACAGTAATTGATGGCCTGATCCAACAGGCTGAGCCCATCACGCATACTGCCGTCGGCAGAGCGCGCCAACTGAGACACCGCCTCCGGTTCGAATTCGACACTTTCCTGCTCCAAAATACGAGTCAACTGCGATGCAATCTCAGCCGCGCTCAAATGCTTGAGATGAAACTGCAGACAACGCGACAAAATCGTCGCCGGCAACTTCTGGGGATCGGTGGTCGCGAGCAAAAATTTAATATGGGCCGGCGGCTCCTCCAAAGTTTTAAGCAGGGCATTGAAACTGTGGGTCGACAGCATGTGCACTTCGTCGATCAGATACACCTTGAAGCGTCCCTGGGTCGGGGCATAGGTGGAATCCGACAACAGCTCGCGCATTTCCTCCACGCGGGTGCGGGACGCCGCGTCCACTTCCAGCATGTCCGGGAAATTGCCGGCATCAATGCCGGTGCAGAATTCGCAAACTCCGCAGGGCTCGGCGCTGACACCTTCGGCACAGTTCAAGCATTTGGCGACAATCCGCGCCAGCGTGGTTTTGCCCACCCCGCGTGTGCCGGTAAACAGGTAAGCGTGATGCAGCCGCTCATTTTCAAAGGCCTTGGTCAGCACCTGCAACACGTGTTGCTGGCCCACCACTTCAGTAAAACTGCGCGGGCGCCATTTGCGTGCCAGTACTTCGTAAGCCATGCCAGTTTGCTCGCGCCCAAATCTTTCAATACAACCTGTCCCGTATTATAAAGTTTGATCCTCTTTCCCCCTGCCGCACCAAACCCTTACAATAACTGGGAATGCACGGTATTTCACAAAATTCCAGCCAATTCGGCCAGCAACTGGCACAAGTTTTTTTGGTCGGAATGACGCTGGGCATGGTGCGCACCGTCGTGCCGGCTTTGGCGGAAAGCGAATTCGATATCCCCCGCGGATCCTATTTCCTGCTCACGACTTTCGTGGCCGCTTTCGGTTTCGTGAAGGGCGCCATGAATTTTGCGGCCGGACGCTGGGCGGACCGCTTCGGACGCAAGCCGGTACTTTTGGCTGGCTGGTTAAGCGCCTTGCCCGCTCCATGGTTGATTTTGTATGCCACCAGCTGGGATCATATTGTGCTGGCGACCCTGCTGCTGGGCATCAATCAAGGGCTGTGCTGGTCGGCTACCCAAACCAGCAAACTGGATCTGGCGCACTCCCGCCAACGCGGCTTTGCGGTGGGATTGGACGAGTTCTCGGGATATCTGGGTGTGGCAGTCGCCGGCGTGGCAACCGGTTATCTCGCCACCGCACTGGACGCCCGAGAAGCCCTGTGGGGATTTGGCCTGGCCTCTATTCTGCTTGCCATCGCTTTACTGCTGAGTTGCGTACGCGAAACACTGCCTTGGGCACAACGCGAACAGGCTGAAACCGCAGACGGCGATTATCCCACCACAACCTGGGAAGCATTTTTGCGCGTCTCCTGGCGCGACCGGCGCATGTTCGCCGTCAGCCAGGCGGGACTGGTGGAAAAATTCGTCGACACGCTGGTCTGGATTTTCTATCCCGCCTATCTCTACACCCATGGTTTCAGCCTGGCAAGCATCGGCTGGATTGTGGGTATTTACGGGACGGTCTGGGGCGCCAGCCAATTCCTGACCGGCCGTCTTTCGGACCGCGTGGGTCGCCTGCTGCCTTGCGTGTTGGGCATGTGGTTGTGTGGAATCGGAGTGCTGATTCCGATGTGGAGTCTGGCTTTTGAGATTTGGGCGCTCAGTGCCGTCGTCACCGGCTTTGGCATGGCGTTGCTGTACCCCAACCTGAGTGCCGCGATCAGCGATATGGCCGCACCCATCTGGCGCGGTTCAGCCATCGGCACCTATCGGTTCTGGCGTGATCTGGGCTATGGATTCGGGGCTCTCGCGCTCGGGCTTTTGGCGAGTTCCGCCGGACAAGCAGAGATGGGATTCTACGGCGTAGCCATCAGCATGTTCGTATCCGGAGGATTGCTGGCCTGGCTGGGGCCGCGCCGAAAGGCTTGAAAGCCGCAGCATGACTGCGGCCTCAATAGGTCCGAGAGTATTAAGAAGCCAGCACCGCGAGCATTTCCTCGCGGCGGGTGAATTTCTCGCGAGGCTTGCCCTTGGGTTCTCCCAGGCGCATCTCTTCGGCATCAATGCGCTGCCATTCCTCAAAACTGATGGCGCGCACCCCACGCTGTCCCAGTAACTCCGCCAGAGCATCCGCGGACTTGGCTGTCTGCGACAGGGTTTCCAAATCCTCCATTAAGGATCCGACCGTCTCCACCGCGCAAGCGCGATTGGTGCCGATAATGCCCGACGGGCCTCGCTTGATCCAACCGGTGGTATAAACACCCGGCACAACCGCCGCATCCGGACCATCGGTCACGCGCCCGCTCTGGTTGGGGAACACGCCCCAGGAATCATGAAACGGCACACCTTCAATCGGCACGCCTCGGTAGCCGATGGAACGAAACAGCAATCCACATTCCAGAACTTCCGTCTCGCCGGTGCCGGTCGCTTTTTGGCGGAAAGCTTCACCCGACAGCTCGTTGCGCTCCAGAATCACCCGTTCAATCCGATCTGACCCCTCAATGCGAATGGGACTGCGGCAGAACATCATCCGGCAAGTGCGCGCCTTGCCTTGGTCCTCGGCCGCGCTCATCTGTTCGAAAATCGCCATGTTTTTCTTCGGAACCACCCCTTGCTTGGGATCGGCAACTTCCTCTTGGCTTGCTTCGTTGAGTTGCAACTCCTGCGCATCAATCCCCGCCTGACAATTTTCCAATTCCAAAAACTCCCGCAACTCCTTGGTCGTGAATTTGGCCTGTGCGGGGCCTCGTCGTCCAATCACTGCAATCGTACGGATGCGGCTCTCTGCCAAAGCATCCAACGCGTGCTGGGCGATGTCGGTGTGCTTGAGTTCATCAACCGACTTGGACAGGATTCGGGCCACATCCGCCGCCACATTGCCCTGCCCAATAATCACGGCAGTCTCGGCGGAAAAATCAAACTCGCGATCACGATAATCCGGATGTCCGTTGTACCAGCCCACGAATTCCGTCGCGGTATGACTGCCAGGCAGATCCTCCCCCTCGATGCCCAAACGACGGTCCGTCTCCGCTCCGCAGGCGTAGATCACCGCGTGATAAGCATCCTGCAGCTCCTGCGCAGTAACATCGCGACCGACGGTCACGTTGCCAAAAAACCGAAACCCTTCGCGCGCCGCGACTTTTTTATACACTTCAATGGACTGTTTGAGTTTCGGGTGATCCGGCGCCACCCCACTGCGCACCAATCCATACGGCGACGGCAGTCGCTCGATCAAATCGACATGCGCGACAAGTTCCGATTTAAGTAACGCCTCGGTGGCATAAAAGCCACTGGGGCCGGCGCCAACCACGGCAACCCGCAGCGGCAGCGCCTCCGTTCCCAACTGACTCACAGTGTCAAAAACCTAATTCGGATTTCCGCTCATCCGCACCAGGCAGCGGATCCATCTTCTCTTCAATCACCGGAAGGTCCGGTGCCCGCTCCGCGTTGATCTCAATCCACTCCTGCTTGTCTTCCGGCAGATCATCTTCTTCATAGATGGCCTGCACCGGACATTCCGGGATGCACGCGCTGCAATCAATGCAGACATCGGGGTCGATATAAAGCATTTCATCGTCGTAATGAAAGCACGACACCGGGCAAACAGCCACGCAGTCCGTGTACCGGCAGCCCTTGCAGTTATCGGTTACGATCGTAGTCATTAAGTGGTCTCCTCAAAGTAAAAAATGCGCAGGTCCTGCGCCGGGTGCAGAAAAAATTATAGCCCAGCCCTAGCGCGAATCAAAAACAAGAATCTCGCCGCGGTTTTCTTCAATGCCATCGCCGCAATAGCGACGGTAACGCCCGCTCATGCGATCATCATCAATCTCAAAACCGCTTTGGCTTAAGTGGCATAGATAAAAACGCAAAAAGACCGGCCGCATCCAGCACGAATAGGTGAAACTCGGAAGCATCTCTACCGGCTGAAACGCCACGATGCTGCCACGCGACATGCCGGCTCCCGGTCGGATGCCCATCTCCCCCATCACCACAATGGTTCCCGCGCGCATGTTGACGCCGACGTAGTCGCCGGCTTGTCCTCCGACCGCGATCAAGCCGCGGCGCATGGCCGAACCTAATTCATTCTTGACACTGCCGTGAATGAAAATCTCTCCTCCCTGAATCCCCACGGTCTGCCCCCGGTAAGCGCTGCCGACCATGTGCCCGGCATCGCCCATCACTTCGATGCGCCCGCCGCTCATCTCCGGACCCACCCAGTCCGACGCATCGCCGGAGACATGGATCAAGCCGCCCGACATGCCGGCCCCCAAATGCATCCCCGCCGAACCTTTCACCCGCACTTCCCCCTGCGTCATTTTGTGGCCGATGTATTTGACTCGGGACAAGTCACCTTCCAGAATCAATCGACTCTGACCATTGCCGGTCACCTTAAAAAAGTCGCCCAGACGGGCACTGCGATTACCATGCATGACGCTAAGCCGTTCGATGCCGGACTGCGACAACCCCTGCATCCGAGCCGGTGTCAAGCATTCCGCCTCCAACGGCACCTCCGGTGCAGTCACCAACTGCAGCTCCGTATGCATGCTCATGGCGAATCGTTCAGTAATTCGTGTAACTGGAATTTGTACTGGCCCAGTGTGCCGCCGTAATTGCCGGCACTCACCACATCCACACCGCGTTCCGCCGCGGCCTGGATGCCACGGCGCATGGCGTCTCGCAGCACCTGTTCATTGAGACCGTTGACCACTACTTCATAGACGGCCACGATGCCTTCCGGCAAGGCGGAATTGTCGATACGCCCGCGCAGGGTCGGGCAATACGCCTCATTGGTCGAGGCAATCATTCCTTTGTAGCGGGATCCCACTTTGCTGCCGGATCCGACGACGCCCTGTGGAAACGGCAAAAACACGCCGGCCACTTCCCTCATGGCTTCCACCGCGGACGTGGCCGCGCGCAAAGCCACCTGCCGGCTGCTGCCCAACATCAGCAAATTGCCTCCGCCAATTGTCGGCTGTATCCCGAAGACATCATCAACCAGAAACTCGCCCCCCATAATCGGAATCCGCCACAAGCGCCGATTCCCCACCACTTTGGAGATCTGGTGACCATCTCCGAAGAAGCGCAAACGCTGCCCCACCGGCACCGTCTGCTCCACATCCAAACCGTTGTAACAGGCCGTGGTCGGACACGTCATGACGCTCTGACCGATTCGCTCCACCAGGCGCGCACTCATGTCTTTCTCGCTCATCGCAAACAGCAGCACGCTGATTCCGGGGCGCAAGTCAGGGGTATCGGTCTCCGGTACTTCGCATTCCACCGCCGCTTCGCACTTGCAGCGAATCACCGAGGTGGCGAACCCGGTCATCGACTGGGCGGCCGCACGAGCCCAACTCTTGGTGTCGGCAGTAATCAGAACGCGCGCGCCCCACATGCCGAACGCCTCGGCAAATGTATCGACGACTTCCGTCTTGCCAATCTTCATTTGCTTTTCCCGTTTTTGCGTAACGGGATGACTTCGTGATCGTGGAGATAGGACTCCGGAACCCGGTAATTGTTGAACCGAACGGAATAGAAGTCTTCAAAAAATGGCCGGATTTCGTTTTCAATAGCGTCATCATATTTCGGTTCGGCATGAAAGAACCGGCCCGTATGATCGGCAACGAATTCATGATCCTCAATCAGAACTTTGCCGTTCTTAATGACATAGCGCGGCGCACTAAACATACGCTCGCGGTCGGCATCGTCGGTATAAATCGTGATGTCCGCATCAGCTCCGACTCCCAAATGCCCCTTGTTGTGCAGGCCCAGCGCCTTGGCTGGAGCCGCCCGCGTGATGATCGCAATTTCATACATCGTGTATTCGCGCTCCAATTGCGGCAACAGGCAATTGCGCATGGCCTTTTGGTTGACGCGCTTGATCATTTCCTGACGGTATCCCCGATCCATCAGCAGCCGAATCAATTTCGGGTAGGTCCGGAATGACGCGCCGTTGGGGTGATCCGTGGAAAACATGATCCGCCAGGGGTCCTCGGACAGTAAAAACAACTCCATCCCAATGGCCCACTGCATGGCGTGCGTGTAATTGGTGTCCTGGTAGGAGAACGGCATGACGGAACAACCGCTTTCGCACTCGGTATCGGCATTGATCCATTTGGTGTCCTTGTTGCGCAACATCCACCCCAGAGGCGCATCCGCCGTCATCGCGGTGGCCTTGCCGAACATCACCATGCCGATGTCTGTGGTGATGTTTTTATGGGTGTGGATGTAGTCGATGATTTGTTCGGAGCCGGTTTTCACCCGCTCACCCAACTTGCCTGCATAACTGTGGAACTGAACATGCGCAATATGCGCACGGTGGCCTTCGGCCGCCTTCATCGTCTCCAGGGTGGTTTCAATATTGCCGCTATGCCCCAGGTTGTTGCAGTGGATATGCGCGGGATGCGGCATTCCCAACTCATCCACCGCCTCGATGAATGCGGCAGTGACTTGCAGGGGGGTCAGTTCAAACGGCTCAATCCGCTGATTGACATTGGTAATGTTTTCATTGCGGCGTCCTTTCCAGAGTTCGTCCGAACCCGCGTTGACCAGTTTGACGCCGGTGGCGCGCGCAGCCGTCACCCACCAGGCAATCGCATCCTTGAATTCTTTCTTGCGGCCCTGCCGCAACATGTCGTACAAAAACAGGTTGTTGCCCAGCAGCACGTAGAACCCTTTATCGATTACCGGGGTATCGTGAAATTCTTCAATCACGTGGCGAGCGGCCAACGGCGGCACCGCCGCATCGAAAGCAGCGGTATAACCGAGCATGGCGTAACGATAACCCGTCGCGAACGTCGAAGGCGTCACCCCGCCCACGCCGGAACGGGTCACATCCGTACCGGGATGCACATCCAGCCGATGATCTTCCGGCTGCAGCTTGCGTGACAGATTAACTTTAGGTCCGGCAATATGGCAGTGAATGTCGACGCCCCCAGGCATCAGCACCATGCCACTGACATCCAACACGCGGGCTTCGCTGGAAACCTTGTCGACAACCCGTCCGTCGCGGACTCGAATCTCACGAACTTCCCCGTCAATGCCATGGGTCGGATCATAGACCCGTGCGCCAATGATGCGCAACTCCGAATCGTCTTTAGCCACGACCGACCGACTCCTTTGAAATGAAAAAATATAACGCAGCTGTCAAGCTGCCTTCGCCCGTTGTGCTGCTTTGCGTTGTTGGAGCCGCTCCAGAATGCCTTTGAGCACCTGCTCGTCGGTCGGAAACGGCGACTCGAAGGCCGGGCGCAAGGTGATCGGCACATCATCCATTCGATAGACCGTCCCGCCGGTATTGATGCCGTAGGTGGCCACCATGAACGCCACCCGCGCCTGTCGGCTGGTGTACGTCGGTTTGGCATCCAGCGTAATCACGGGAATTTTCTTCAAATTCTCAATGGCACGCTTGGGGAAATTCGATGCCGGGTCGGTCGCAATCATCATCGCCGCATCCGCATCCCCACGGGCCAACAGGTCCACCGTTGTAAATTCGCCGGGATTAAAACGCGGATAGCCGCGATGGAAATTGACTCCGAACGGATAGCCGGTCTGCCAGGAAACCACATTGTCCGCTCCGGTGACATTGCCGTGACCGCGCACCGGCTTGGCCACAAAGTGTGTGTAATGGTTGAGGTCCGTCGTCAGGGCCAGCAATGCGCCGGAATTAAAGTGCCGCCCTCGCGTCATCGTCAATCCCATACCGAAGAACAGTACCCCATAGTTGCAGTTCTTCATGCGCTCGACCAACTCGTCCAGCGTCTCACGGGACACGCCCGTCAATTTCTCGATATCGTCGCGAATCCGTCGGCCCCGCACCAGGGCACGCAGCGCCCACAGCACCTCAAAATCTCGCCCCGGATTGACCTGAATAAACTGGTCGGCCACCGGAGCGCTCGGCGTCTTGCGCACATCCACCAGCACCACATAGCGGTCCTTGCGACCATTGGGGATATAACGTCCTTTCGGCGTCACCGCGTAGCGGGTGAAATGCCGAGGATGCGACTCGGCCGGATTGCCGCCCCAGTAAATAACCAAATCCGCACGGTTGCGCACCTCACCCAAAGTCGCGGTGCTCTCCCCCACTCCCTGGAAGGCAATGCCCGAAGGTCCGTGACACACCGAGGTGGTCGTATCAATATTGCCGCGCACCAGATCGTTGATTGCCACGGCGACACGCTGGGCCTCGCACGGCGAATCACTCAACCCGTAAGTAATGGGAAACCGCGCTTCATGAAGAATGCGTGCGGCTTCGTCCATGGCTTCTTCCAAAGGCACTTCCTTGCCGTCGATCATCGCCGCCGGATGGTCCTCAATACCATGCTGCAGAAACCAGGCTCGACCCAGTACGCAAGCATTTTTCGCCTTGGTGATGCGCTTCGCATCCAAATCGACCGTCAACTCCATATCGTCACAGACGCAACCGCAGAACGTGCAGGTCGCATCCTCCACGATGCGGATATTCGGCTTTTCGGTTTCGGTTTGGGGGGCGGCTTCGTCACTCATGATCTTGATTTCCTCATCGGTTTGCCGTCATTTGCCCAACGGCTCCAGTTGCACCATCATTTGCTTGGACATGGGCATGCCCGAACCGGCCGTATCGCTTTCCATCAATTCGCTGGAAGCCGGCCCGTACGGGATAAAAATCATATTGTCCGGCAGATCTGCATCCTTGCGCGGCTTGCCGCAGACCACTTCCACCCGACCGATATCGCAAGATAGGCGAACCCGGTCTCCCATGCTCAAACCCATGCGTTTCATGGTGCTTTCATTCAACTCGATGGTTGAAGTGACGGTTTGATATTCTTCCTTGAGTTTGCCCGCATTCAGGGAAGTACCCTGTTTGCTGGAACGTCCTGGAATCAGCATCATGGTTTCAGCTGTCGCCATTTTGCACGCCGCGTCCTGCAGCCACTTTTTTGGAACGGCAATTATACCGCACGCCTGCTATATCAAGCGGTTTGCCGAAGGACCGGCACCCGATAATGTACCGCCAGCCAACCGGCAATCATGCCGCTCAGAGCAATAGCGCAGGCCCCATAAAATGTCATCTCGGAACCGAAGCGCTCCCAGGACAGACCTGCCAGCAGACTGCCCACGGAGGCCCCCACCCCGTAACTGAGGGACGAGTACAGCGCTTGGCCGCGACTTTGCATGCGCCCGGGAAACAGTTGATAAATCAGCCGGATGGCCACCGCGTGATACAGTCCGTAGGTCGCTGCATGCAGAAGTTGCGCACCCAGAACCGCCGTCCAGTACTGGGGCAACCAGCCCAACACCGCCCAGCGTACGGCCGCCAGGAAAAAAGCCAGAGCAAACAACCATTTCGCTTCATGGTGAGCCAGATAGCGGGTGAAAAACAAAAATACCAGAATCTCGCCGCCGACGGCCAGGGACCACAACAACGCCAAATTCCCGCGCGGATACCCGTACGATTCCAGATAGATTGAAAAAAATGCGTAATACGGGCCGTGACTGATCTGCATCAGCACCAATGCCGCGAATAACCCCTGAACCGCCGGATGACGTAGCAGACGAATAAGTGTCACATGAGGAGGATGTTCCACCTTATGCGGAAGACTGGTCAACACTGACGCCATCAGCAAGATTCCGACGTGGCAAAGCAACAGCGCCAAAGGCACCCAATGCCAGTTCCCTGGACGATCCGTGAGCACCGCCAACAGCAGGCACAGCACGATAAAGCCCAGCGAGCCCCATAACCGAATATGCACATAAGCGAAACGCGCCGGTATGGAATGATCCAAATAGTTCAACGTGATTCCCTCAACCAGCGGCAGGGAGGCATACCAAAAAAAACTGAACAACAACAGCCAAAACGCCATGCCATTGAAACTGGTCGTCCACTGCAGTACCAGCAGCCCCAGCACCGAACCCAGTGCCGCCAGGCGAATCATCAACAGTCGACGCTCGGTATGGTCCGCCAGCCAACCCCACAAATTCGGCGCAACAATCCCCGCGGCCATCACAATGGCGACCAGTTGACCAATCTCCAGCGCACTGAAGCCCAAATGCTGCAGGTACAGCGGCCAGAACGGCAAGAAGACGCCGAGCGAGGCAAAGTAAAAGAAATAAAACCCGGAAAACCGGGCGTATAAACCGACGTTCACGCGCCGCCGGACGGCGGTTCGCTATCCGGCACGTCTGCGCATTGCGCACGATGGCGCAAGGCGTGATCCGCCAGCACCAGCGCCAGCATCGCCTCCACGATGGGGACTGCCCGCAAGCCGACGCACGGATCGTGGCGGCCTTTTGTCACCACTTCCGTGGCTTTCCCGTCTTGATCAACGGTTTTCCCGGGAATGCGAATACTGGAAGTCGGTTTGAAAGCCACCGACGCCCGCACATCTTGACCGGAACTGACACCTCCCAAAACGCCCCCGGCATGATTGGACTGAAATCCTTCCGGAGTCATCTCGTCCCGATGCTCACTGCCCCGTTGATCAACGACTGCAAATCCGTCTCCAATCGCGACAGCCTTGACCGCATTAATGCTCATCAATGCACGGGCGATGTCTGCATCCAGCCGGGCAAAAACCGGCTCCCCCCAACCGACCGGCATCCCGGTTGCTTCCACTTCCACACACGCACCGACCGAGTCGCCCTCTCGACGCAATTCATCCATGTAATCTTCCAGAGCCGAGACCTGCGCCGCATCGGGAAAAAAGAACGGATTGCTCTCCACTGCTTCCCAATCCATGCGATCGGCCCGAATCGGTCCGACTTGTCGCACGCAGCCGCGAACGACAACGCCATAGCGCTCCTGCAGCCATTTGCGCGCCACCGCACCTGCTGCCACGCGCATCGCCGTTTCGCGTGCGGAAGAACGTCCTCCGCCTCGGTAGTCTCGAATGCCGTACTTGCGCTGCCAGGTGAAGTCCGCATGACCCGGGCGAAAAACATCGCGCAGTTGCGAATAATCTTTCGAGCGGGCATCCTGATTTTCGATAATTAAGGCAATCGGGGCTCCGGTCGTATGCCCCTCGAAAACCCCGGAAAGAATCTTTACCTGGTCAGGCTCGCGTCGTTGACTGGTATGGCGCGTCTTGCCGGGACGACGCCGGTCCAAATCCCGCTGCATGTCGGCTTCCTCCAACGCCAACCCGGGAGGACAACCATCAATGATGCAGCCAATTGCAGGACCATGACTTTCGCCAAACGTAGTGACGGCAAACAACGTGCCGATGGTATTGCCGGACATGGGAATAAAAATTTTAACACGCGACCCGATTCAGACTGGCTATCTCCCAAGCAATCAAAGCCCCGTATGCACCCCTCTTGTTCAGGGATGATCGGGATAGTCGGAGTGACCGATGTGTTTCAACCCCTCCGCATTCAACCGTACATAATCCGGACCTTCATCGAACAACGTCAGTTGTGCCGGCGCATCCTGCGGCACCTCCCAGCGTCCGTGTACTTTCTCTTCGGCATCCTCCAGAATGTAGTGGCTGGCATAGATTTCCGTCGCATAAATGCGAATCGGCCCCAGCCAGCCCATCGCCGAGGTCGCCTGCCAGATAATCAACGATGCCACCGCAATCAAGCCGATGCGCAAACGCAAGACATAGCGTTCCAACTCCACGACACGCGCTTCCATCGTTTTTTCAATTTGGGGGTTTTTCTGCATGATCCACTCTCCGCCTAAAAAATGTCGGCGCCACACAGGCGACGCCCGATTTGTTGATAGCGCTCGACCGTTCGCGCCACGATATCCTCCGGCAAGACAGGCCCGGGCGCCTGCTTGTCCCATGTCTGCGTCTGCAGCCAGTCTCGCACAAACTGTTTATCAAAGCTGTGCGGATTTTCTCCCGCTCGCCAATCCTGCGCATCCCAGAAGCGTGAAGAATCCGGTGTTAAAACCTCATCGATTAACACCAACTCCCCTTCATCATCCAGACCAAACTCGAACTTGGTGTCCGCAATGATGACGCCCTGTTCGAGGGCGTGGGCGCAGGCATGGGCATACAGCCGCAAACTCATATCACGCACTTCCTCCGCTCGTGCGTGACCGATCAGGCCGACAACCTGCTCGAAACTGATGTTTTCATCATGCTCACCCACAGCCGCTTTGGTTGCGGGTGTAAACAACGGCTCCGGAAGACGCTCTGCCAACCGCAAGCCTTTTGGCAGTGACATGCCACAGACCTGCCCAGTCGCCTGGTAATCCTGCCATCCGGAGCCGACCAGATAACCGCGCACAACCGCTTCTATGGGTAGGGGGCGCAAGCGCCGCACGCGCAAACTGCGTCCTTCCAGCAGAGATTGCTCATTCGCATCCAAAGGCAACGCCTCCAAATCCAGTGGCAGGCAATGATGCGGAATAAGTGTTTGCAGGTGCTCGAACCAGAACTGCGAAATAGCAGTCAGAATTCGACCTTTGCCGGGAATGGGTGTGGGCAATATCACATCAAACGCGGAAATGCGGTCCGTCGCCACCAGCAACATCTGCTCGTCGTCAATCGCATACAAATCGCGTACTTTGCCGCGACTCAAAAGCGGCAAACGATTTAGATCAGTTTGAAAAACAGGCGACACGGGCATAAATCAAGAATAAGGTACGTAATTTATTATGCGGCAACCAAGCATGGAAAAAACAATTACTACATGCCTGCCAAGCAGCATATCGAAGTTAGCTGATGCAACCGAACTTCAGCAACTGTCCTGCGTACGTGATAAACGAATCCCTAACTGTACTAAGGAAAATAATTCTATGTGCGCCGATATCGTCACGGCAGCACGCGCTCCCATTGGGATTATCGATCCTGAGCATGGAAGACCTTTCAGGGTAGCCTATTCGGCAACGTCTATATAATCCGCCGGATTGCGTTCTGGGGCAAATCATGACATAATGTCCAAAATTGACACACGAGGGAAGGCGTGGACACCCAAAACACCAACGAGTTCTCCGAACTGATGACGCGTACAGGGCTGGGCATTAGAGAAGTTGCCGAATTGCTAGGCGTCAATACCCGAACCGTGCGGCGCTACATCAATGGTGAAGGAAAGCGTATCAACCGGCTGAAAATCGAAAAGTTGCGCGAAGTTGCAAACATGCGCTGCCCCTCAGACCGTCAGGAAGGATTTCGCTTCATCGATCTCTTTGCCGGGATTGGCGGGTTGCGCCGACCATTTGAGGAAATCGGTGGCCGCTGCGTGTTTACGTCTGAGTGGGACCGGTTCTGCAAAGAAACCTATACAGCAAATTTCCCGGAACCGGCTGATAGCGACCACGAGTTTGTCGGTGACATACGTCCATATGCGGAGAAGCCCGAAACCGTACCTCCGCATGACGTCCTGTTGGCAGGATTCCCGTGCCAGCCATTTTCAATTGCCGGTGTGTCGAAAAAGAATGCCCTCGGTCAACCGCATGGCTTCCTGTGCAACACACAGGGAACTCTGTTCTACGATCTGGCAAAGATCATTAACCATCACCGCCCCCCCGCCTTTCTGCTCGAGAACGTGAAAAATCTAGAGCGACATGATGGCGGGAAAACCTTTGCAACAATCATGCATGTGCTTAGGAGCGAACTAGGTTACAGCGTTAAAACACGAGTTGTGGATTCCTCCCCGTGGGTTCCGCAGAAGCGAGAACGGATTTTCATGGTCGGATTCAGGGAACCGACAACTTTCAATTTTGATGAACTTGCAATACCGGCTGGCCGGACACCTACTCTGCGGGCGATTTTGGATCCGGATGTTGACTCGAAGTACACGCTTACTAAACACTTGTGGAACTATCTTCAGGACTACAAGAAAAGACATCGAAGCGCAGGCAACGGGTTCGGCTATTCCCTTTTCGGTCCGGATGATGTGGCCCGCACCCTTTCTGCCCGCTATTACAAGGACGGGTCGGAAATCCTGATTCGTCAAAAGGGTCGGCGTCCACGTCGCCTGACTCCAAGGGAATGTGCACGGCTAATGGGTTTCGAAAAGCCTCGCCAAACAGATTTCAAAATTCCGGTCTCGGATACCCAAGCTTATCGCCAATTCGGAAACGCCGTAGTTATACCCGCGGTCCGGGCAGTAGCTCAACTCATGAAACCGCACATTGCCGAATTGCTCTCTCATGAAGGTCGCCAATTCCCTGCTGCTGACCAGAACGAGTTTTTATTCCCCGAACCTAGCGTGGCCATTTGAGCCATGGTTGCTGACACCGTTACACCGAATGTCCGTAGCAGGATGATGGCAAACATTAAGGGGGAAAACACAAAGCCCGAAAAGGTAATCCGATCCGCGTTGCATCGCTTGGGCTTTCGATTTCGCATTCACCGCAAAGATTTGCCCGGAAAGCCAGATCTCGTGTTTCCGAAACACAGGGCAGTGATTTTTGTCCACGGGTGTTTTTGGCACGGCCATGACTGTCATTTGTTTAGATGGCCGAAGACTCGAGATGAATTCTGGCGCAATAAGATTAAATCGAATATTGCTCGCGATGATAAAAACTTCTCGGCATTGACAGATAACGGTTGGCGGGTAGCTACGATATGGGAATGCGCCATCACGGGACGAACACGTCTTCCGGACGACACAATAGCAAAACGGTGTGCGGCATGGCTGGAATCCAACGAACCCGAATTGAGGCTGAGCGGTAATGAGACGCGGACAACTACGTGACCATTTCGCTGGTGCGGGCGTTAAGCGTCTAACCGCTGTGGATGCCAATCCCTGCCGGTCCAATCAGCACGAGGTAAACACCACGTCGGCCATGCGCCGTCAATTCCTTGGCGAGATTCATAATCAGCAGTTCCAAACCACCTTCCTGTGGCTGGGCGAGGATCAAAATGGATTCACTGCTGAAGGAACTGCAACCCATTACGATACAAGAGAACGGCAGGCGCATAGGTCACCAGAATGGCGCCTGTACTATCCTTCCAATCAAGTCACGAAAGCCATGCGGGAACGCGATACCCTGTTCCTAGCTATGACCAACGACCAGTTACTCTATTTTATTGTCACCCCGGAAGGCTCGACCAGCGAACAGCAACTCTTGTGGCTTTTCGACCTTGACCCGGCAGAGAAATCATTTGTGTCGCGCGAGATCGCAGACGACGAGCCAGAGTTGGACTTTGCCGCGCGTTTTATTCTCGACGAGATCGGCATTGAATTCGAGGAGCCGGATGCTAACAGACTTGATGCCATAATTGATCCTTATGGCATGGTGTTTCCTAACACCGCCGAGTTCTCCGAACTCGCCCGCGATTCTCTGCCCGAAGTAAGGGCTGAGGATGACCCCGATATGGCACTTGTAGAATGGCTAAACCGCGAGGAAGCGTTGTTCCGGTGTCTTGAGCGACGGATTGTTACTGCACGCCTTGAAGAAGGATTTTGCGACGATAGTAAAGCAGTTGATGTTGAAGGCTTCATCCAATTCTCGCTGAGTGTTCAGAACCGGAGAAAATCACGTATGGGCCAATCGTTAGAACACCACCTTGAGGCAGTGTTCTGTGCTCACAAAATTGCCTATGTTCGCGGCGCCGTGACTGAGAACAACCATCGACCGGATTTCCTGTTTCCCAGCGAGAATGCATACAGAGATGCCCCCGAGTCTGGCGATGCGTGCCTGACCATGCTTGGTGCGAAATCAAGCTGTAAGGATCGATGGAGACAAGTTCTGGTCGAAGCGTCGAAAATTCCAAGAAAACATCTTCTCACACTTGAGCCGGGGATTTCTGAGTCGCAGACGAATCAAATGGAGAATTCAAATTTGCAGTTGGTAGTGCCTCAAGCAATTCAAGAAACATACACGAATAACCAACGCGCTTGGCTTTGGAATGTCCGTCAATTCATTCGAGACGTACAAGCGCGCGCATGCAAGTAATCCCTTTGAGGAGCAACCACGTGAAACAGCAAATCATCCCGTCAATTCCGCAAACAGACGAGGTGTCGCCAAGGACAGTTGCGTAGGCACAAGCAACTACCGGATACTTGGATGCACTAGAGATTTCAAGGGCACTCCACTGAATCGTCGCTTCACTCTATTAAAGTCGCAAATTCGCCGATGCCTGTTTTTATCGCTCGGACTGACGCGGGTGTACGAACCTTCAGGTCGATACAGGAGAGGTGTCTGCTATGAAACGCTCTTGGAGCCCGACCGGGCCAGAATATGCCGTAGAAACCTTCTCGCCCTCGGAGGCGTATTAGTAGTTACTGGACTGTCTGGCGCCAATTTAAGTGAGTTAAACGTATTCGGTATAACACCTCATGACGATTGGGGAATCACCGTCATCGGTGCGGCCGTAATCGTGGTCCAGTTCTACTGGTACATCTTGCGATACTTACACTTTAAGGAAGATGGGATACTAGAGCAGGAACCCGTTTCGCATGGAGAATCCAGGTTACTCTTGAAAATCAAACTCAACAACAGTTTCTCATTTGCGCACAAGAGTGCTAACCTCGTAGCAAACTGGATTGCCTTCATACTTACAATCGCCTCTTGGTATTTTGTGGGATCATGGATTGTCAATGCCTAACCAGTTATTGAGAATGGAGTGTAAAGTTCTAAATGGACAAATCAAGCCTCCCCAATTGGCACAAATGCATATCAAACCTACAAAACCCAGTGATTGATTGGCTGCAGTAGCAATCATTATTACTGTTCAGAAAGTAACAACCTATAGTTTTATACTAACCACTCGAACTCGTTGCCGCTATAATTCGACGTTTATTTAATGTCACCCGTACCTAGCTGTGACTGATTCTTCCGCTGCGCCTTTGGTCGCCATCGCGATGGGCAGCAATAGCGATTGGGCAACGATGCAGGCCGCTGCTAAACATCTGGATGCGCTGGAAATTTCCTATGAAGCCCGTGTGGTTTCCGCGCATCGCACCCCGGACCTGATGGTGGAATACGCGCGTGACGCACGAACACGCGGGGTGCGCGTTATCATTGCGGGAGCTGGTGGTGCCGCACACTTGCCGGGCATGCTGGCCGCTTTGACACCAGTGCCAGTGCTAGGGGTTCCCATTAACACCACCGCGCTGAATGGGCAAGATTCTTTGCTTTCTATCGTTCAAATGCCACGAGGCATCCCCGTCGCCACCTTCGCTATCGGCGAACCAGGCGCCGCCAATGCCGCTTTGTTCGCTGCCGCCATGCTGGCCAATGAGGATTCGGACCTAGCCACACGTTTGGACGCTTTTCGGGAAGCGCAAACACGCTCCGTGCTTGAACAAAAACTCGACTGACGCGCCAGCCTCTGGGCTGCGCCTCGGCATCCTCGGCGGCGGCCAACTGGGCCGCATGTTTACCACAGCCGCACAACGCTTAGGCTGCCACGTGACCGTGCTGGCGCCGGAAAAAGACTGCCCTGCCACTGCTTTTGCCGATGCCCAACTGGTCGCCGCTTACGACGACCGCGAAGCGCTGGAGGCTCTTGCTACTCAGTGCGATGCGGTCAGTTACGAATTCGAGGCGGTGCCGGCAAGCAGCGTTGAATATCTCCTACCACGGGTCCCCGTACGACCGGACGCCCAAGCGCTTGCCATCGCTCAAAGTCGTCTCGCCGAAAAGCGTTTCGCGGCAAGTCACACGCCTGCAACACCTCCCGTCCCCTATGCGGCTATCAACCGCATCGAGGATTTGGAACCTGCTCTGCAACAGTTGGGCGCACCCTGCATTCTGAAGACCGACCGCCTAGGTTACGACGGCAAAGGTCAGGCCCATGTGAGCAACCTGTCAGAAGCTCAGCAGGCTTTCTCTGCACATAATCAAAAACCTTGTGTGCTTGAACGAGCGCTGGAACTGCAGTTGGAAATCTCCGTCATTGTCGCGCGCTCCTCACAAGATTGTGTTATTTACCCGGTCGCCGAAAACGAACATCGCGGAGGAATTCTGCATCGCACCTGCGCTCCCGCCCCCATTGCAGCGGCGATGCAGCAACAGGTGCAGGACAGTGCCCGTGCTATAGCGGCAGCTCTGGATTATTGTGGAGTCCTGGCGGTGGAGTATTTCGTGACCGCCGGTGGAGTTTATTTCAACGAGATGGCGCCGCGTCCGCATAACAGCGGCCACTACACCCTGGATGCCTGCGCGGTCTCCCAGTTTGAACAACAAGCCCGAGTGCTGTGTGAGTTACCACTGATGGCACCTGCCCAACATACGCCAGCGGTGATGATCAACCTGCTGGGGGATTTGTGGAGCGACGGCGAACCGGATTGGGACATCGTGCACCGCGAACCTTCCGCACATCTGCATTTATACGGGAAACGAGAAGCTCGCCCAGGCAGAAAAATGGGTCATTTTTGTGTCCTAAATTCCGATATGAACGCCGCCCGTGCGTGCGCGGACCAGCTGTACCAGCAACTTTGCGGATGAATTCCCCAACGTATCGAGCCCTGCGTATTGCCTCCGACGACTCGCAATTACGCGGCGCCATCACGACCGTCGCCCTTGATGATCTGAGTCCCGGCAATGTCGTCGTTGCCCCTCGTTACTCCGCCGTCAATTACAAAGATGCATTGGCCGGTCTGGGCGCTGCACCCATTTTGCGCACTTCCCCTCTCAACGGCGGCATCGATGCGGCTGGCACTGTCGTACACAGCGAGGATCCTCTGTTTGCAGTCGGGCAATCCGTACTGGTCACCGGTTGCGGACTGTCGGAGACACGTGACGGAGGCTTTTGCGAGCGGTTGCGAGTGCCGAGCGAATTCTTGATTGAACTTCCGGATTCTTTTACCGAGCGCGCCGCCATGATTCTGGGCACCGCCGGCCTGACGGCGATGCTTTCCATCACTCGTCTGCAGCACTGCGGTTTGGATACCGAAAGCGGGCCTGTCCTGGTCACCGGCGCCAGCGGCGGTGTCGGCAGTTTAAGTATTTTGCTACTCAAGAAACTGGGCTATCCGTGCATCGCGGTGACAGGAAAACCGCAAGCTCATGACGACCTGCAGGCGCTGGGAGCAGATGAAATCTGGTCACCTGATCAACTACCCCGAGACAAGACAGGTTTAGCACGCGCGCAGATTGCCGGAGCCATCGATGCGCTGGGCGGTGACATCCTGCCCGCACTGGTGCGTATGACCCAGCCCTGGGGCGCCGTCGTCAGTGTCGGCATGGCCGCAGGAGCAGATTTCCAAAGTTCAGTCGCCCCCTTCATTATTCGAGGCGTCAGTATTTTGGGGGTCACTTCCGCCAACTGCCCGATGTCTCAGCGTCGGGCTGCATGGCAGCAACTGTTTGATCTGGTGCAACCCGAAGAATTGGAACCACTGGTGTCCCGCGTCGTCGAACTGGACGATTTGCCGGATGTGTTTACCGAATTTCTGGAAGGCCGCGCCCACGGCCGCACCTTGGTGCGTTTGAATCCGAACTAAGCGGCCGCCTTGGGCGCCGTCACAAAAGCCTGCTCCGCAAGTGCGCGTGCCCGATCGCGCAAGCGCGCCGCCTCTTCGAACTCAAGGTTGTCCGCATGTCGATACATGCGTTCCTCCAGTTCGGCAATTTTCTTGACGGCCTCATCGGGAGTCAACACTTCCACCGGCTCCTGCACAGCCTTGTGTCGAGTCTTGCGCTTGCCGCCCGGCCGTGCACCAGGGGCGACTTCCATAATGTCGGAGACGCCTTTCTCAATGCCTTTGGGTGTAATGTTATGGTCTGCGTTGAAAGTTTTCTGCTTGGCCCGACGACGGTCTGTTTCAGCGATGGCGCGACGCATGGAATCCGTCGTCTCATCGGCATACAGAATGGCGCGTCCGCGTAAATTCCGGGCCGCTCGCCCAATCGTCTGAATCAGGGATCGCTCGGAACGCAAAAATCCTTCCTTGTCGGCATCCAAAACGGCCACCAGTGCGACTTCCGGAATATCCAAACCTTCGCGCAACAAATTAATCCCCACCAGCACATCAAATTCACCAAGCCGTAAGGCTCGAATAATTTCAACCCGCTCCACCGTATCGATGTCGGAGTGCAGGTAGCGCACACGCACTTCATGCTCGCGCAGGTAATCGGTCAAATCTTCCGCCATCCGTTTGGTCAGCGTGGTCACCAACACCCGATCACCGTCGGCGACCACTTTATGAATCTCGGATAGCAGATCGTCGACCTGGGTGCGCTGCGGCCGAACCTCGACTTCCGGATCCACCAAACCCGTCGGCCGCACAATCTGTTCGACGGTCTGTCCCGCCAGTTTCATTTCATACGGGCCGGGTGTGGCCGATACAAAAATCATCTGCGGGGCCAAATCCTCGAATTCTTCAAACTTCAAAGGCCGGTTGTCCATGGCGGAAGGCAATCGAAACCCGTAGTCCACCAAATTCTTTTTGCGGGAATAATCACCCCGATACATGCCGCCGAACTGTGGAATCGTGACATGGCTTTCATCGACAATCATCAGTGCATCGCCCGGTAAATAATCCAACAGACACGGCGGTGGCGCCCCGGGCGGGCGGCCCGATAAATAACGTGAGTAATTCTCAATGCCGGCACAGTAGCCCAGGGTTTCGATCATCTCCAGATCGTAACGTGTGCGTTCCTCCAAACGCTGCGCTTCCACCAATCGGTTGTCGGCCTTCAGTTGCGCCAAATGCTCGTCCAGCTCCAGACGAATCTCGCCCACAGCTTCTTTCAACACTTCTTCCGGGGTGACGTAGTGCGTTTTGGGATAGATAGTCAGACGCGGCACTTCGCGCAGAATATCGCCGGTCAGCGGATCAAAAAAACTCAAACGCTCCACCTCGTCGTCGAACAGTTCGATACGGACTGCGTCGCGCTCCGAATCCGCCGGGTGGATATCAATGACATCGCCGCGCACGCGAAACGTGCCACGTCGCAGTTCGGTCTCGTTGCGTCGGTACTGCAGATCCGCCAGACGACGCAGAATGCCCCGCTGCCCCGTACGGTCGCCGCGATTCAGATGCAGCACCATCCGGTGATAAGACTGCGGGTCTCCCAATCCATAAATGGAGGACACCGTCGCGATAATGATGGTGTCGCGACGTTCAAACAGGGCCTTGGTGGCCGACAGGCGCATTTGCTCGATGTGGTCGTTGACCGAGGCATCTTTTTCGATATACGTGTCGGACGCCGGCACGTAGGCTTCCGGCTGGTAGTAGTCGTAGTACGAAACAAAATACTCGACCGCATTGCGCGGGAAGAATTCGCGCATCTCACCGTACAACTGCGCCGCCAGCGTTTTATTGTGGGCCAGCACGATGGTTGGGCGTTGAATGCGCTCAACCACGCACGCCATGGTGAAGGTTTTTCCGGAACCCGTCACACCCAGCAGACTCTGATGACTGAGGCCGTTCTCCAGCCCCTCCAGCAGTTGCACAATGGCCTCAGGCTGATCTCCTGCAGGAGGAAAGGGAGCTGCAAATTAAACGCGCGAGACATGCATCAAATCGAACTGACAGAATGCGTACAGTATAGGGTTTGCGACGGCTAGGTGCAGGGCAGTAGAGTAAACTAGCCCGCCAAATCCCGGTCATGAAATACCAGTTTGCCCAGCGCGTCAATCGTTGCGCTCCTTCCGCAACGCTTGCGGTCTCCGCGACTGCCCGACGTCTGCGCGCCGCCGGGCGCAAAATTATTGACTGGAGCGCCGGCGAGCCGGATTTCGGCACCCCGGAAGTCATCTGCGAAGCCGCCATCCAGGCCATTCGGGACGGCGACACCCGCTACACCGCGGTGGGCGGCACTCCGGCCCTGCGCGCTGCCATTGCCCACAAGTTCCAGCGCGATAACAACCTGGACTTCGAGCCCGACCAAATTCTCGTCTCCGCTGGTGCCAAGCAGGCGTTGTACAACTGTTTTCAGGTTCTCATTCATCCGAAACGCGAGGTCATCATGGCTGCCCCCTGCTGGGCTTCCTATCCGGACATGGTGCTCCTAGCCGGCGGTGATCCGGTCTTGCTGCCCACGACACTCGAGCAGAATTTTCGGCCCAGCGCGCAGCAATTGGAAGAGGCAATCACGCCCAATACGCGCATCCTGTTGCTCAACAGCCCCTCCAACCCCTCCGGCACTATGCTGCATCGCGAGGATCTGGAAAGCTACGCGGAAGTATTGCGCAGACATCCCCATGTTCTGGTGGTGTCGGATGACATTTACGAACTAATCCGTTTCGACGATCACCCGTTCTATAACCTTGCGCAGGTCGCCCCAGACCTTCGCGATCGAATTTTGTTGATCAACGGCGTCTCCAAAGCCTATGCGATGACCGGCTGGCGCATCGGTTATGCGGCCGGACCCGCTCCCATCATCAACGCCATGCTCACCGTTCAGTCCCAGAGCACTTCCAACCCCTGTTCCATCGCCCAGGCCGCCGCCTGTGCAGCCTTGCTGGAAGACCAGTCCTCGGTGCCGGATATGGTGGCTGCTTTCGCTCAGCGACGCGATTACCTGGTCGACGCCCTGAACACTTTGCCCGGAGTCACTTGCCTGAAACCGGACGGTGCTTTTTACTGCCTGCCGGATGTCAGCGGCGCCATGGAACGGCTGGGCTGCGACTCCGATATTGACTTCGCAACCTTGTTGCTCGACCAGTTGCACCTGGCGGTCGTGCCTGGCACGCCGTTCGGATCCCCTGGGCACGTGCGCATTTCGTTCGCCACCGCCATGCCGGTTCTGGAAGAAGGCATCGCGTGCCTCCGCGACCTGCTTGACTGAACAGCAACCCACCGCATCTGCAGCCCCACCCGATTGGTGGGACCTGCAACCTACAGACGCTTATCAAGCTTGGCGCGAAGCCTTGTTGCGACACAGTCGCGCGCCATTGCTTTTTGTCGATATCGCAGACCCGACCCGGTTGTCCGAGGAAGAAACTCGCACCCTGCTGAAAGCGCTATACGATGCGGGGACCGTCGGCTATCGCACCACCCCAGATCCGGGAGCCGACGGGATCCTGGCTTTAGGCGCGCAATTGGGCCTGACCCGCCTCAATCGCCACCAATGTGCGGAACCCGACGGGGTTGCGAGACTGACCGCCCGCACCGATACGGCTCGACGCTTTATTCCCTATACCCGCCAGCGTCTGCGCTGGCATACCGACGGCTACTATCAACCGGCGGAACAAGGGGTTCGCAGTTTTATTCTGCACTGCGTCAGGCCGGCACTCGCCGGCGGCATCAATTACCTGCTGGACCCCCGGTTGCTTTATATCGCCTTGCGCGATGAAAACCCGGATTGGATCCGTGCACTCAGCCATCCGCAAGCATTGACCGTGCCTGCACACATCCACGACGGACAAGTCCGTCGACCTGAATTCCAGGGTCCCGTGTTTGCCCTTGATGAGGGACATCTCCATACCCGCTACACGGAACGGGCGGAACATATTCGCTGGCGTCCTGAAACCACCCCGGCGCGCCGACACATTCATAAATTGTTGGAAGCGTTGCCCTCCGCCCGCATCCCCTTGCGCCTGCAGCCGGGCTGGGGTCTCATCGCGCATAATGTATTGCATTGTCGCAGCGCCTACGCCGACCATCCGGAACATCCACGCCTGCTGTACCGCGCCCGCTACCTTGATCGTGCTCACCGCCCATGCTGACTTTAAGCGAACTGTTGATTGAACATTACGATCTGACTTCCTTCGAGGAACTCAAAACCGTAATCAATGCGCGTATTGATTCGGGGGAACGCTTCTTGAGTATGGACGTGCGTCCGCCTTTTCCCGACACGCCGCAAGACTGGGAAGAACAACTGGAAAATTTTTTCACCGCGCGTCGACCCTGAACCATGCATTGGCAAGATCCGGACCTGCCGCAAACACCCCCCGCGACTTCAAACAGCCTGGATATCCGCTACCGCATCCGCTGTACGGCCTTGCCTGTCGATCACGCCCATGAGCTTCGCCAGGCACTGACTGAAGTCTGGCCATGGTTGAGTGAGGAGCCGCAAGCCGGCATTCATGCTATTCACGGCGCCGAGTCCGGCAACGGTTGGATTCGCCCCGAAGACCCGGATGCACGCCTGGCGTTGTCGCGCCGCACCCGCCTGAGCCTGCGTTTGCCGCTCCACCGCATGGAAGAGGCGGCGCAATTGCGCGGCGCCACTTTGCATATCGGCCCCGACACCCTGGAAATCGGCGAGGCCCGCCCCCACAAACTGCAGCCGCATGCCACGGTGTTCGCCCGCTACGTTGCCTTGGAAGCCGAGGAGGAAGAAGACTTCCTGCGTCAGTGCGAAGTCGAACTGCAGGCCCTCGACGTGCAGGCCCCCCGTATGTTGGCCGGGCGCCTGCATACGGTCCGCGATGGCGCCACGACCCTGCAGTGCCGCAGCTTGATGCTCGACGGCCTACTGCCCCACGCTTCCCTGCAGTTGCAGCAGCAAGGCCTGGGCCCGGCCCGACTATTGGGTTGCGGACTGTTCTTGCCGCACAAGAGCATCGCGCCGATCGCCGCGGCACCCTCCGCCGATGATGCTTTCAGTTCTTGAATGAGCCGGATTGCAGTTTCGCGGTCTGATAAAATAAGCCCCTCATTACATCTTGAACTCCTTGCTCCACCGCAGCGACGGGGAGCAAACACCGTAAGGAGCGTACATGCGACATTACGAAATTGTGTTTCTGGTCTATCCGGACCAGAGCGATCAGGTTCCCCAGATGACCGAGCGGTACAGCCGCATGGTGACCGACCGCGGTGGCAAGGTACATCGTCTGGAAGATTGGGGCCGGCGCCAATTGGCGTATTCCATCGACAAGCTGCATAAGGCCCATTACGTATTAATGAACGTGGAATGCGATGCCGAGGCTTTAGACGAAATTCAACACGCCTTTCGCTTCAATGACGCCGTGTTGCGCAATCTGGTCGTACGCCGCGAAGAGGCCATCACCGACATGTCGCCGCTGGCGAAGGCCGCGGGCGAGCAAGACATGGACGAAGAGGCCGAGTGGGGCGAAAAAAGTAATGGCCGCGCGGATGGGAAAATGACTTCGGAGGCCCCAAGCGCCGAACCGGAAGCAACCTCCCAACCCAAACCGGAAACAGCCTCATCTGAGGATTCCGAGGACGAGACCTCCGAGCCGGAACCTGCCGAAGCGGCGGAAGAAACACCTCCCGAAGCCGAACCTGCCGAAGAAGTTGAAGAGACCCCCTCAGAGGCCGTGGATCCCACGGCGGCGGAAGCTTCCGAAACTGACAAGAAGGAGTAAGCACTGATGAGTACAAATCCAAAACGCGAGCGCGCGCAACGCTTTTCCAAATCCGAGCCGCCGGCAATTGATTACAAGGACCTGGACCTGCTGCGCGACTACCTGACCGAAACCGGCAAAATTATTCCGGCCCGAGTCAGCGGCACTCCCGCCCGTTTTCAGCGCCGCCTTGCGACCGCCATCAAACGCGCCCGTTACCTCAGCCTGTTGCCTTACTGCGACAACCACTGATGCTCGTCAGTATCGGCCGCTTTCTGCAGGGGCCGCAATCCCCCATTTTGGCGGGACTCGTCATTGCCCAACTGCTGGCTCTGCATGTACCGGGCTTGCTGTTTCTCATATTGTTCGTCGGAATCGTGGCCGCCTTTTTGGTACTGGTGCGGCCCTGGAAGGAAGCGCTGACCCTGCTGGTTTTGTCCGGACTCGCCTATGCCGGACTCAGTTATATCCTCATCCAACAACCTGCCGTACTGATGACCCCGCTGATTTACATGGGCGCCCCGGCCCTGCTCGCCTACATTCTGCGCCGAAGCAACTCGCTGGCGTTGGCGCTGCTCGGCGGCTTTATGTTGGGCTGGGTGTGTGCCGTGCTGCTGGGGACATTGCCAATGGGTCTGGAACTCGACTGGCAGGAGCAGACTGAAATGTTTCGAGAGCAGGCCCGAGAGGCGGGCCAACCGGACCGTTTCGCCAACCTGCCGCTGGAGCGCATTGGTCTGGAAATGATGTTCACCAGTATGCTGGTACTTTTCAGCCTGCAACTGTTGCTGGCACGAGTCTGGCAAAGCGCTTTGGCTCAAGAGCCTTTTTTTGGTTCCGAATACCGGGGCCTGCGTTACGGGCGGACTGCGGACCTCGCTTTTTTGATTATTTTGACCGCGGCCTGGTTATTGCCGGATTCGTTTCTGTATGGTTTGGCGCTGATGCTGGTAGGCGCTTTCCTTTTCCCGGCTACCGCCTTGATGCATCGGTTGGCCAAACGCACGCGCTATCCTTTGGCGCTCCTGACCCCGTTTTATGTGCTGATGCTGGTTCGTCTGGAGATGGTTGTTCTGTTCACGACATTAAGCGCGGCAGACGACCTGCTCGGTTTGAGTCGACGCCTGGCCGGCGAATCTCGCCCCTGATTGCATGGAGTTGAATTATGGAAATCATTCTGCTTGAGAAAATTGAAAACCTGGGATCTTTGGGGGACGTGGTACACGTGCGTCCCGGCTATGCCCGCAATTATCTGATCCCCTCCGGGAAAGCCAAATATGCGACCGAGGAAAATCTTGCCGAAGTCCAGGCCCACCGCGCCGAGTTGGAGCAACGTGCTCGCGAGGCCCTGTCCGCCCTTGAACAGCGCCATGAAGTTTTGAACGGGCTGGAATTGGTCGTACATGCCGAAACCCACCAGGAAGGCAAGTTGTTTGGATCTGTCGGAGCCACCGAAATTGCCCGCGCCGCGACAGAGGCCGGGGTAGAGTTGGAGCGCTCCGAAATCCGATTGCCGGACGGCCCGCTGCGCAGTCTCGGAGATTTTGACGTGCTCGTTCATCTGCATGTTAATGTCGAGCCGGTCTTGAAGGTTCGGGTTGAAGCCAGTGGGACGGTCGCCGCGGAGTTGGATGATGACGCCGAACAAGAAGAAACCGACGACGCAAACCCGCCGCCTGCCGATTAACCCTCGGATTAATCGCCCATTCAAACGCCCGCTTCCCGCGGGCGTTTTTTATGGATATCCCCCACTTCCCCACAGAGAAGTCTTGTTATGCACGGGTTATGCACACGAATCCAACCTATTTTTCAAAATAAAATCAACAGGTTATGTTATTGATTTTGTCCGGGAATCGCGTACGATAGGCAACGTGCTCTGGCTCACCTGATGACCCTGAGTTTTTGTATGATTTTCCCTCACTGGTTTCTGGAGATTCCCCTATGCCTGAGCCCGAAATGATGCCCGAGTCCGCCGAATTTGTCGACGCGGACGCCATTGACATCGAACCGGCCCTATTGGATGCCGAAAGCGCCGTACTGGGTGCTTTGATTAACGACGAAAGCGCCTGGGACCACATTGGCCGGCTCGCAGCGGTGGACTTCAACAAGCCGATTCACCGGGTCGTTTTTGAGGCACTCAAATCCCTGGAGGATCAGGGCGACCCGACCGACCTGGTGACGGTGTCGGAAGCTTTGCGCAGACATGCGGAGTTTAAAAACTACCCCAATCTGCTGAATTACACGCATTTCATCGCGACCGAAAATTACGCCTCCGACCGCATTGAGCACTATGTCAGCATTGTGCTGGATCACTCGGTACAGCACCGCCTGATCCAGGCGTGCCGCGAAATTGAAAAAATCATCCGCGACCCGAAAGGACGCGATGCCTCGAAGATCCTGAGCGAAGCGGAACGTCTGGTTCTGGAAGTCTCGGATACCGAAAAACGACAGCGCGACGACTTCATCAGTATCAGCCAGGCCGCCAATACTTCCCTGAGCCATATTGAACAACGCTATGAGTGGGTGCGAGCGCACCCGGGCAAACGCATCATACAGGGCACCCCGACAGGCTACGGCGATTTTGACGATCGCACCTCCGGGCTGCAGAAAGGGGAACTGGTAATTCTGGCCGGCAGCCCTGGTATGGGGAAAACCAGTTTGGCCATGAACATTGCCTTCAATGTTGCGATGGGCGGCATTCCCGGTCACGAAAACGATGTGGTTGCCGTCTTCAGCATGGAAATGTCCGCCCGGCAGCTGGCCGACCGATTGCTGGCGCTCATCGCTCAGGTCAATCAGAAAAAACTGCACACCGGACAACTGGAAGACGCCGATTGGCGGCACATCGAACAAGCCTTCACGCAACTGAAAAATTCGCATTTGTTTGTGCATGAGAACTCGGCCTCCACGCCCAATTTCATTCGACGCATGGCTCGCCGCCTGAAAGCCGCCCAAGGACGCCTTGATTTAATCATCATCGACTATCTGCAGTTGATGCCCAGCGACACGCCCCGGCAGGAAAACCGCAACGCCGAACTTTCGACCATCACCCGCGAATTGAAGGCCATCGCCAACGAGCTGCAAACGCCCGTACTGTGTCTGTCTCAGCTCAACCGCGAAGGCTCCAAACGGGATGCCGGCGATGCCCCCAAACTCCAGGAATTGCGCGACTCCGGTGCGATTGAGCAAGATGCCGACATCGTCATGTTTCTATACCAGGCACAAGAAGGACAAGATGCAAACCGCGAAGACCTCATCACGACGGAATTAAAAGTGGCCAAAAACCGCAACGGTCCCTGTTTCACGGTGAAACTGGTCTTCACCAAACCCATTACCCGTTTCCTGCAGGCAAGTCCCGACGACTATCGCGGCGAGACGCCCGATTTCGATCAATCCTCCGCACCATGATCCGGCCGGCCCGGGTTCGGATTTCGCTCGACCATCTCGCCTTCAACTGTGCGCAGGCGCGCCATCTGGCGCCGCACAGTTCTGTCATGGCCGTCATCAAGGCCGATGCCTACGGCCACGGTGCGGCGGAATGCGCCCGCATTCTGCAGACCTGTGCAGATGCGCTTGCGGTCGCCACGCCGGGGGAAGCCTGTGATTTGCGGGACCAGGGTATTCAAGGCCCGCTCGTAGTACTGCATGGCGTACACGAACCGAAAGATTTACAGCACGCGATTGATCAGGACCTGCAACTCGTCATTCATGACGAAGAGCAGATTACGCTGCTGGAACACACCCGCTCCAGCGAACCTCTCCCGCAGTTGTGGCTGAAAATCAACACCGGCATGCATCGCTTAGGGATTAATCCGGAACAAGTGCCGGACTGCCAGAGGCGACTGGAAGCCTTGCCCGGGCAACGCTCACCCTTGCGACTGATGACGCATTTGGCCTGCGCAGACGAGACCGACCCGCAACCGACCCAACAGCAATTGGCGCGCTTTGCCGAGGTGCCCGGCGCACTGGAGCGTTCCGCCGCCAACTCCGCCGCCCTGCTGCACTTTCCGGACAGCCATCTGGACTGGGTGCGACCGGGACTGATGCTGTACGGCATTGCCCCCACGGCCGAGACTCCCGTCCCTCTGCGTCCGGTCATGACTTTCGAGGCGCCGTTGCTGTGCGTACGCGAGTGTCGCGCCGGAGACCGCCTGGGTTATGGCGCTACCTACACCTGCCCCACGGAGATGCGCATCGGCTTGATCGAGGCCGGGTATGCGGACGGCTACCCCCGAATTGCCGGCGGCTTGGCGGATGTAGCCATTACCGGACAGCGCCATGCAACCTTGGGCCGCGTCTCCATGGACCTGATCGCGATCGACTTGACCGACAGTCCGGCGAAACCCGGAGACTGGGTGGAATTATGGGGCCCTCACATCGGCGTTCAGCATGCCGCCGAAAAAAGCAGTACAATAGCCTACGAACTGTTGTGTCAGGCAGGCGCAGCGTGCAGGCGGCAATACATTCCGCGAGAGCGTTGAACCTGACCAAGCATAACAGGCGCTGACTTCATGCTGAGCCGATTTTTCGCGAACCCACATGACCTCTCCAAAGCACCCTGCTTTCGGCCACGCCTTTTTTAAGGCGGCGTGCGCCGGTCTCTACAGCGCTCCTTTCCACGCCTTCTTCAACGGCGTGCAAAATCAACAATGCCCTGTGCGGCATTGTTGATTTTTATTCTTTTTTCTTAAGAAACCTTTTTTAAATTTTTGCATGAAGGGAGACCCCCTTCAGGAGAAGCTACGATGAAGATGATCGTTGCTATTATCAAGCCGTTCAGGTTGGACGAAGTACGGGAAGCGTTGGCGAAACAGGATGTCAGCGGCATCACCGTGACCGAAGTCAAAGGCTTTGGACGGCAGAAAGGCCACACCCAGATGTACCGGGGTTCGGAATATGTCATTGATTTTCTGCCCAAAATCAAACTGGAAGTGGCTGCCTCTGATGCGCAGGTGGATGCCTTGGTTGCAACCATTCGAGACGCTGCCAACACCAATCAGATTGGTGATGGGAAAATTTTCGTGCAGGACCTGACGCAGGTTATGCGCATTCGTACAGGAGAAACTGGAAATGATGCGATTTAAGTTCAATAGCCTCCACGGCCTGTGTTGTGCCGTGCTCGGCGCTTCCGTCATCGCCCTGATCCCGGAAACCGTACTGGCAAGCGATGCCCTGGATACCGGCGATACCGCATGGATGCTGACGGCAACCGCGTTGGTGCTGTTTATGACCTTGCCGGGGCTGTCCCTGTTTTATGCGGGCATGACACGCGCCATTGACGTGCTGTCCGTATTGATGCAGGGCTTCGCCATCGCGTGTCTGGCCTCCATTATGTGGTTTGTCTATGGCTACAGCCTGTCCTTTTCGGACGGCGGCGGTTTCAACGCCTGGATCGGCGGCCTGAGCAATCTGTTTCTCACCGAAGTCGCCCATGGCAATCTGGCAGGTTCCATCCCTGAATCGGTCTTTGTGACCTTCCAGATGACTTTCGCCATCATCACGCCCGTCCTGATGATCGGGAGCTTCATCCAGCGCGTGCGTTTCCCCGCCTTGTTGTGGATTACCGCGCTATGGTTGACGCTGGTCTATTTCCCGGTATGTCACTGGGTCTGGGGCGGCGGCTGGATCGGCGAAATGGGTGTTCTGGAGTTCGCGGGAGGCCTTGTGGTCCACTTGACCGCCGGCACCGCGGGTCTGGTTGCAGCCATGGCGTTGCGTTCGCGGGACGGATTTCCGACCCGATTGGCACGGCCTCACAACCTGACCATCAGCGTGATCGGCGCCAGCATCCTTTGGGTCGGCTGGTTCGGCTTCAATGCAGGAAGTGCCGTCTCCGCCGGTGCGGATGCAGGCATGGCGATGCTGGTCACCCAGATTGCGACGGCCATTGCGGCCCTGACCTGGATGGTCGGCGACTGGATGCGTTACGGCACCCCCAAAGTGCTGGGCATCATCACCGGTGCCGTGGCGGGACTGGTGGCCATTACCCCGGCTTCCGGTTTTGTCGGCCCCATGGGCGGTGCCTTGATTGGGTTGGCTGCCGGTGCAGTCTGCTTCACCTTCACCCAGATGATCAAACAGCAGTTCAAACTGGATGATTCGCTGGATGTGTTTGCCGTGCATGGCATCGGAGGTGCCTTGGGCACGATCCTGTGCGGAGTCTTCGCAGCCGAAACCTTCGGTGGCGCAGGTCTTTCCGCCGACAGCATCGGTGCTCAGGTGATGGTGCAGGTCATCGGTGTGGTCGCGGTCTTTATATGGACGGCCGTTGCCACTTTCGTGATTTTCAAGCTGGTCAATCTCTGGACACCTGTCTCTGCTTCCGAAGAGGAAGAACGGATGGGCCTGGATATTTCCCAGCACGAAGAAAGCGGTTACCACTTGTAAGTTTTACCACTTCAAGTTCCGGAGAAAAGGGCGCCTATGCGCCCTTTTCTTTTGCATCCCCCATCAAAACCCCCAAAAAGTGCGCTAATATAACTACCCCAGCCCCTGCGAAGGGCACTGATTCCTCACTTCCAACCAATTACGGAGTACGTTTCACATGAAAATGATAACGGCCGTTATCAAACCTTTCAAACTGAACGATGTCCGCGAGGCGCTGTCCCAGCACAACGTCCACGGCATGACAGTCACTGAGGTCAAGGGCTTCGGACGTCAGAAAGGCCATACCGAACTGTACCGCGGTTCCGAGTATGTCATCGACTTTTTGCCCAAAATTAAACTCGAAATCGCCGTCCAGGATGACCAGGTCGACGATGTCGTCGAAACCCTCGTCGAAGTCGCCAATACCGGCAAAATCGGCGACGGCAAAATCTTTGTTTACGACTTGACCGATGTGATTCGAGTCCGCACAGGGGAGCATGGCAATGAAGCGATTTAATCTCTCTGCGATCCTGGCCGCCGTTGTGGTGGCTATCCCTTCCGTGGCGTTTGCCGCCGAACTCAACGCCGGCGACACCGGCTGGATGCTGACGGCTACCGCGCTGGTGCTGTTTATGACCCTGCCTGGCCTGTCTCTGTTCTACGGCGGACTGGTCGGCTCGCGCAATGTCCTCAGCGTCCTCATGCAATGCTTTGCCATCGCCTGTCTGGCCTCCGTTATGTGGGTGCTGGTCGGCTACAGCCTGGCTTTCGGTGACGGCGGCGACCTCAACGCCTGGATTGGCGGATTGAGCAATGTGTTTTTGGCCGATGTCAGCCGGGACGTTCTCTCCGGCACCATTCCGGAAACCGTTTTTGTCATGTTCCAAATGACGTTTGTAATCATTACCCCGGCACTGATTGTCGGCGGGTTCGCCGAACGGATGCGCTTCAGCGCCTTGCTGTGGTTCAGCGCCTTGTGGATTTTGCTGGTGTACCTGCCGGTCTGCCACTGGGTCTGGGGCGGCGGCTGGCTCAGCGAAATGGGCGTTCTCGACTTTGCCGGCGGACTGGTCGTGCACTTGACTGCCGGAGCCGCGGCCTTAACCGCCGCGATTGTGCTTGGGTCGCGGGATGGTTTTCCGGACCGCCTGATGCCTCCGCACAACCTCACCATGAGCGTGATGGGCGCGGGCATGCTGTGGGTCGGCTGGTTCGGCTTCAACGCCGGCAGCGCCATTGCTGCGAGTGAAGATGCGGGAATGGCAATGCTGGTCACCCATATCAGCGCCGCCGTGGCCTCCCTGGCCTGGATGGTCGCCGAGTGGTTACGCTACGGCAAGCCCAAAGTCCTCGGCATCATTACCGGTATGGTCGCAGGACTGGGTTCGATTACACCCGCCTCCGGCTTTGTCGGGCCACTGGGTGCCGTTGTCATCGGTCTCGTTGCCGGCGTGTTGTGCTTCATCGTGACCAACGCCGTCAAACGGGTTTACCGTATTGATGATTCTCTCGACGTGTTCGCAGTCCACGGAATCGGGGGAATCCTCGGAACCGTTTTGTGCGGCGTGTTCGTGGCCGAATCTCTCGGCGGTGCGGGCTTGGCGGCCGGTGTCAGCATGACCGACCAGGTGGTCACCCAAATCATCGGTGTGCTGGCGGTATTGGTCTGGACCGTCGTACTGACCGCTGTGGTCATCAAGTTGGTCGGCTTCTTTATGCCGGTGCGTGCCGATGCCGATGAGGAGTTGGCCGGGATGGACAGCAGCCAGCACCAGGAAGACGCCTACCGCATACATTGATAGGCTTTTCGGGGAATTAGGAAAAAGGCGCCTGTATGGGCGCCTTTTTCTTGCTATTCTTCGACTTGCTCCCAACCGGACAGATCGTCCGGCGCCGCTTCTTCGGCATTATCCCAAACCGCGTAACCTGATTGTTTCATGCGGACCGCCTCCGCCGCCTCTTGCGGCGACGGAAAAGTCAGGGTGGGCGTCTCATTGATCCAGATGTCCCACATGCCCAACGGTTCACGCCGCAGTTCAAAGGTCGCCAGAGAGGTTTTTAGCCGGTAGATCATGCCCCCATCTTACTCCGGAAATCCGATGTCATTCAACCGCGTGTTCCAGTTCCGTGCGCAACCATTCTGGCGCATCCATCATTCCGTTTGCCCGCTGCATGAAAAACCTTCGCAACCAGCGGCTGTAACCTGCCCAGTACAGTCCCTGGGAGCGCACCCAATCGAGTAGCGGTAAATTTAAGGTAAATCCGGTGCGTAACCCTTCCAACACCCACTGCATCATCCGCACAGAACTCTTGCGCCGGCGTTCGTAGGTACGAAGTGCCCGCTGGCTGAGCGGATGCGCACGCATTTCCTCCTCCAAAATGGCGGCATCCATCAAACCCAGATTCTGACCCAGACCCGCCAATGGATGCACTACATGGGCGGCATCGCCCAGCAACGCCAGGTTTGCCGTGCTCCAGCGAGAGGCAAACCCACGCTCCAGCGGTATGCACTTACGCAACCCGCACACCCGCATCGAACCCAAACGATAATCAAGCGCATCCGCCAAGGCGAATCCAAAAGCCTCGTCATCCATCTGCATATATTCCTGGGCCTGTGTCGAAGACCACACCAGTGAATGGCGCTGATTGAATAGCGGCAGCAATGCGACCGTACCTTCGGGCGTAAACCGCTGCCATGCGGTCGACTCGAGAGCATGTTCCACTTCAATCTCCGCAATGATCGCGCTTTCGCGATAGGAATGCGTATTCCATTCCAATCCCGCCTTCTCGCGCAATTTCGAATGCGCCCCATCCGCCGCCAACAGAATCGTCGCGCTTTGCGATTCACCTGAAGCCAGCTCGACTTCGACACCTGAGTCGTTCACGCTGAAATTCTCCACTTGCTCCGGGGCAAGCAGTGTGCCTCCTGCTTCCCGAAACGCTTGCGAAAGCGCTTGCAGCAAGGCCCGACTCTCAATCGTATAACTCAGCGGATTGTTGATATTCGCAGCCGTGAATTCGATGCCTTCCGTGTCGTCACGTTCCCACACTTTCATGGCTTTCCACGGCGTCACCCGAGTGAGGTCCAAACGCTCCCACGCACCGCAGCGCCTCAAGATTTTTTGGGAGGCCGGAGTCACCGCCAGCACGCGAAGGTCCGGCTGTGTACCCAACGGCTCGGTTGCCGGCTGACGCGCCTCCAGCAGGGTTACCTCAAACTCTGCCTGGGCTAACAGAGTGGCAGCGGTCAGGCCGACGGCACCGCCTCCCGCCACGATAATGTCAGGCACGAGTCTGTTCCCCGGCAAAAACTCCGACATCCGGTTTCGGTAAATCCGCCCCCATGCCAAAGCGAACCAGCCGTGTTCGGAACTGAGGCATGCCATCGAGAGCGAGTAACGCCAATGCCCGAGCGCCTCGAGCGACCGGGTTGCGCCCCAGAAAACCGCGAGCCAAAAAATCCGTGAACCCGGCCACGCGCTGCGCATCGCGCGAACGCAAGCGTGCATAACTTCTTAGCACTTCTGAAGAGCCCGGATCTTCTCCGGCTCTCTTGGCCTCACATAACCGCTGCGCCAGCCAGGCCGCATCCCGAATGGTCAGGTTTAAACCTTGTGCCGCGACAGGATGAAACGAGTGCGCCGCATCTCCAATCAAGACACAACGCTCACCAATGCGCTGACGCACACGAGAAAACGCCAGGGGATAGCTGCGCCTTGTCCCGATTCCCTGCACTCGCCCGACTCGCCGTCCCAGCGCACACTGCAGCTCCTGACAGAAAGACGCTTCCGACCATAATTGCGCCTGACGCGCCCGGCGCTGGGGCAACGCCCAGATTAACACCCAGTCCCCATCCGGGTGCGGCAACACCGCAATAGGGCCTTCCTCCGTAAAACGCTCATACGCCTGCCCCGGCGCTGCGCCCTCCAGTTTCAGGGAAGTGATTACCGCACTTTGGCCGTAATCTTTCGTTTTTGCTTCCAAACCCAGGGCATCACGCAACGTGGACTTGGCGCCATCGGCCGCAATCAGCAACTGCGTGGCGACGGTCTCCGCTTTCTTGGCCCGCCGCACTTTGACTTCCATGACCGCCTCGGAAGATTGGACCTCCAACACTTTCGCTTGTGGCACAAAGGTGCTGTTTGCTGCCTGCTCCACACGCTCGCGAAGTGTTTTCGCCAATACGCCTGCCGACACCACATAACCTAGCGCCGGCAATCCTTCATCACTCGCCCGCATCCGGGTAAACCCAAAGATGCCACGCTGCGAAACATCAATTTGCGTAATCGGCGCGCACTGTGCTTCCAACTGGGGCCACACCCCGACGGCCTCCAGAATGCATCGCGTGCTGTCCGACAATGCAATGCTACGAGGATCTTCAAGAGCCGCCTGCCCGTCACCGCGTTCCAGCACCCCTACTTTCCAACCTGAGGCTTCCAGCAACAGCGCTTGCGCCAAGCCGGCCAAACCTCCCCCGACAATCAGAAGGTCGCTGTCAAGATCAGACATGCTCCTTCGCCTCTGTACCAATCAGGCGACACATTTCGTCCGGATCCTTCGGGACTCCCGCGCTGAGCACCTCCGGCTGATCCGCGGTCACCGCCACATCATCTTCAATGCGCACCCCAATCCCTCGGAACCGTTCGGGCGCTTCCTTGAGATCCGGTGGAAAATACAAACCCGGCTCGATGGTTGTCACCATGTTGGCCTGCAGCAGACGCGATTGTCCTTCCGTCACATAGGTCCCCGCATCATGTACATCCATCCCCAACCAGTGGCCTGTTTGATGCATATAAAACGGGCGATACGCCTGATCCTCCCACAACTTGCGCCACTCTCCCTGAAGCACGCCCAAATCCACCAGACCGCGCGTCAGCACCTGGGTTGCTTCCTCGTGAATGGCTGTCACTGGATTACCTGGCACACATTGGCGAATCGCGGCTTGCTGCGCCTCCAGAACCAACTCGTAAATTTCCCGCTGCGGTTCGGAAAATTCGCCACTGACCGGCCAGGTGCGCGTGATGTCACTCGCGTAATCCGCATACATGCCGCCCGCGTCAATTAACACTAGATCCCCAGCTTCAATACGTCGTGCATTTTTTTCGTAATGCAAAACACACGCATTGGGCCCCGAGGCCACGATGGCGGAATAGGCGTATTTAAGATTGTGCCGATGCATCACATGCAGCAACTCCGCCTCCAATTCGTATTCATAGCAGCCGGGCCGGGCAAGCCGCATGGCGCGACAGTGCGCTTTTGCCGCCACCTGCGCGGCGCGGCGCATGCATTCCAACTCCTCCTCGCTCTTGAACAGGCGCATTTCATGCAGTTCCGCGTCAAGCAGTCGGCAATCATGTGGCGGCTCAATGCCGCCGCGACTGTTGCGAAGATTATCGACCGATTTCAGGATGACTTCGTCGAATTCAGTATCGGCACCCAGCGCGTAGTACAGAGTCTGCCGCTGGCGCAATAATTCCGGCAGACGTTCACGTAACGCACTGATGGGCCAGGCTGCCTGTGCGCCATACTGCGTACACGCGCCCTGAACACCGGCTGTCGGGCCTTCCCAACGCTCTTTTTCGGGATTGCGCTCTTCGCAAAACAGCACAAACTCATGCTCCGAATGTCCCGGCATCAGTACCGCCACCGCATGCGGCTCGCGAAACCCCGTCAGGTATAAAAAATCGCTGTTCTGACGATAAGGCCACATGACGTCGGCGCTGTGCTTGCGGCGCAGGGCTGACGGGATGACGGCAACCGCGTCCGGACCCATGCGATCCATTAATTTCTGGCGACGCTCTGCATACTCTTTCATTCTGCTTACCTTCTACAGTGTGCAAAGGTTGTCGCTGTGGATGAGTTCAGGTTCACTCACCACGCCCAAAATTTTTTCCAGGTCCTGGCTTTTGCATCCCAGAATGCGCCGCGCATCCGTAGC
The DNA here is from genome assembly GCA_965221375.1 of uncultured candidatus Poriferisulfidus sp. GTDB lineage: Bacteria > Pseudomonadota > Gammaproteobacteria > Poriferisulfidales > Poriferisulfidaceae > Poriferisulfidus. The sequence continues at coordinate 1,555,695 of OZ244883.1, forward strand.
CGTGTAATTGACAATGCCGCGCGCGATCTCTTCTCCTTGTGCCGCACGTACCGTCACCACATCGCCCGGCTGAAACGATCCGGTCACTTCTGTGACTCCCACCGGAAGCAGACTTTTCCCTGCACGCAATGCCTTCTCGGCACCTGCATCCACGTGCAGACAACCTTGACTGCGAAACGGGCCGGCAAGCCATTGTCGTCGTGCCGATAAGGCCCCGCTGCGCGCCAGTAACAAGGTGCCGCAAGGCTCCCCGGCGGCAATGCGCAACAGTACATCCGGCTCTCCCCCATGCGCAATCAGGCAATGGGCTCCTCCGCGTGCCGCAATTCGCGCCGCCTGAATTTTCGTGCGCATGCCGCCGCGCCCCAAATGTCCCTGGCCGCTCTCTGCATAGCCATCCAGGGCCGTATCATCTACGTACGCCTGCTCTACCTGCTTCGCTTGCTCATGTGCATTGGGATCGCAATCGTACAAGCCCTGCTGATCGGTCAGAATGACCAGCAAGTCGGCCTCAACCAAATTCGACACCAACGCCGCCAGCGTATCGTTGTCACCCAGCTGCAGTTCTTGAGTCGACACCGTGTCGTTTTCGTTGACGACCGGCACCACCCCCAGTTTGAGCAAGGCGCGCAATGCAGTGCGGGCATTCAGATAACGGGTCCGATCCGACAAGCCTTCGTGCGTCAGCAGGACCTGGGCGCTGTGATATCCGTGCTGCGCCAAGGCTTCTTCGTACGCCTGTATCAGACCCATCTGTCCGACGGCGGCCGCGACCTGCAAATCGTGCAGCGTATCGGGCCGTTGGTCCCAATTCAAGCGGCTCATCCCTTCCGCCACCGCACCGGAGGACACCAAGGCCACTCGCCGTTTCTGCTCTTTCAATGCGGCCACCTGGCGCATCCAGCTCTGAATCGCGGCGCGATCCAACCCGCGTCCGCCTTCGGTCACGAGCGAACTGCCAATCTTGACAACCCAGCGCTTCAAGGCGCCGATTTCAGGCCGCTTGGGCACGTTGCGCCTCCAAAAAACGGTCAATTTCCAACACCAGCGGCTCCAATTCTCGCCGTGCCAGTGCTGAAATTAAGAAACTCGGACCCGACCATTCCAATTCGTGAAGCAGCGCATCAAAGCGTGCCCGCGCATCCTCATCATTCAGCAAATCCGACTTTGTGCCCACCAGCCAACACGGTTGAGAAAACTCGACCTCTTGAGAGCGCTGCAATTCAGCCTGGACCTGACGCACGGCCGCTGCTGGCGACGCATCCGGCGTCCCCAAATCCACTAGATGCAGCAATAACCGAGTCCGCGACAAGTGGCGCAAAAACTGCAGCCCCAGGCCGGCGCCTTCGGCCGCCCCTTCAATAATGCCGGGGATATCCGCCATCACAAATCGTCGATAACCTCCCACCGGCACGACCCCCAAGTGGGGATGGAGTGTCGTAAAGGGATAGTCGGCGACTTTGGGAGTCGCTTCCGATACGGCGCGAATTAGTGTGGATTTGCCCGCATTGGGCAGCCCCAACAAACCGACATCCGCCATCAGTTTGAGTTGCAATTCCAACGTACGTTGTTCTCCCTTACTCCCTGGAGTCGATTGCCGCGGCGCACGGTTGGTAGAGCTTTTGAAACGCGCATTCCCCAAGCCATGAAATCCACCCCGGGCAACCAGCGTGGCTTGCTCGTCGGTAATATCGGCAATCAGTTCACCCGTCTCAGCATCGCGCACCAAAGTTCCTACAGGTACATCAACGACAACATTCGCGCCGCTGGAACCTGTTTTATTTTTTCCGGCGCCATCCTGACCGCGCTGGGCCCGAAAATGCCGTTGCGCCCGGAAATCCGCCAGAGTATTGGTATGGGCGTTGCCACGCAGGTACACGGAACCGCCATCCCCACCGTCGCCCCCATCCGGGCCACCGCGTGGAATGTACTTCTCGCGCCGGAAGCTGACACAGCCATTGCCTCCGTCGCCGCCTTGTACCATCAAGCTGGCTTCATCAACGAATTTCATAGCAAAAATTATAAAGTGACCGAACCCTTGCGCACCGGCGCAAGCCGGGCGACGAAATCGTGATACTTAGGAAAAGACATTCCAGAAAAACTGGAATGCCGAAGAATTACTGCTCTTGGGGGCTGATTGAGACGTACGTGCGCCGTTCACGACCCCGGGCCCGGAACTGCACTTGCCCGTCCACCTTGGCAAACAGGGTGTGATCCCGTCCCACTCCCACAAAGGCACCCGGTCGATAGCGGGTCCCCCGCTGACGCACAAGAATAGTGCCGGCACGAACCTGCTGACCGCCAAAGCGTTTTACGCCCAGGCGCTTGGATTCGGAATCGCGCCCGTTTCGGGAACTGCCTCCTGATTTTTTATGTGCCATAGCTCTCTACGCCTTGCTGATGTCGCGGATCTGAAGTTCCGTCCAATGCTGACGATGCCCGGTGCGGGTCCGCGAATTCTTGCGCCGCCGCATTTTGACGATATGAATCTTCGGCGCCCGCCCATGCGTCGTGACCTGGGCGGTCACCTGTCCACCCTCCACGTGCGGAGTACCAATATGCGTCTGCTCGCCATCCGCCATCAACAGAACCCGGTCCAGCGTCACCTCGTCGCCCGGCTCATGCGCCAATCGCTCCACACGAATGACGTCGCCCGGCTGTACACGGTATTGCTTGCCACCAGTCTCGATAACTGCGTACATATTGGAAAGGACATTTTTACCAAATGGGAGCGGCGCATTTTAGCAAACTGTCTCCCTTTGAGCAAGGCTAATCCCAATCCACCGGCGCATTTTCCAGACTTCTTTTCGAAAATAACAGTCGCCCGCCGCACACAAAGCCCAACTGCTCCCAATTCACCGCATTCAATTTGACCACCGCCTCTTCGACATCGATTCCTGTCTTCGGGAACAGCGCCAACATGGAACCGTCATAGGCCTCGGCCTCGCTGACATAAAACGGTCTTCGATTGCGAGTCCGACTGTTGACATAAATGCGCGGTCCCGGACGCCGACAGAACTTCCGGCCCCATTCCCACCAGTTGCTTTCATCAAACTGACGCACTTTGCGCCGCAACAGCGCTGCCTTGTGAGGCCACAAACTTTGATCCATACGGTTGTAGATCATGCGGCGGTATTTCCCGTCTCTGGCCGTGGTCGAACACACAAAATCAGTACAACCCCGACGGGAATCCGCAAAAATGGCATCCGCGCCACTGACCGCTCCCACTCGAACCTCAAAACAATCGCCCAAACGGGTCGGGGCCGGTTCGCTGAAACTGATGTACCCGTCCTGACACAAGAACTGCCCGCCTGTCACCATCTGTCGGCTCTGCCGACCTTTGACCCAGCGCCAGATTGCGCAATTCGGGAAAAAACCGGAAAAGACAACCTGGTCCCCCAACTCATAGTAGTGAGTCATCGAACCTTCGGCAAACAATCTTTGATTGACGTGCCGGGCCGAAGCAGCCTTGAGAAAATCCCTCGGCGTAATGAAGATCAGCTCACCTTCCGGCTTGAGGTGGTCGATGCATTTATCGATGAAAAACAAATACAGATTGCTGCGCGCTTCAAATCGCTCCAGCGGCAATTTTGCGCGGGTTTTCGCACCAATATCCTGAAAACGCACATAGGGTGGATTCCCCATGATTGTGTCAAACCGATGCCGGAGGGAATAAGCGAAAAAATCGCCCGGAATCACCCGTGTGTCCTGATTCAACGTTGCATCAATTTCAATCCCGACCGCGCCCGCCTCCAAGCGGGACAGAAACGCACCGGTCCCTGCAGACGGCTCCAAAATGCTGCCGAAGTTATGGCGCAGATGCAGCATTTGCTCCACCACCCTATCAGGGGTGAAAACCTGCCCGAGTTTTGTCACATTCTGCATGTTCCCCCCATGATCAATACGTCTCAACCGTATCGCATCCGAAGTGACAGAATTTTACGGCATGCGCTCGCGATGATTGGGGAAATTTACCGTTTTGATGGCATTACAAAACGATTTTTGGGAGGCTTTGTCTTCTTTTGGCACTAGTGTCGTGCAGTAAAATGGGCTTATGCAACTCCCGTTTACCAAAATGCAGAGTTTGGGCAACGATTTCGTTGTTTTTGATGCTTGGGACCAGGAACTGTCGCTTACACAAACGCAAATCCGCCATTTGGCGGACCGGCGTACGGGAATCGGTTGTGATCAGGTACTGATTTTGGATTCCTGCCCTGACGACAAGGTCCAATACGCCTATCGTATCTATAACGCCAACGGCGGGGAGGTCGAACAATGTGGCAATGGGGCCCGGTGTCTGGGCCGCTACGCTGCCGACCACAACTATGCATCTGCGCAGCAAAAAGCCATGTCCCCGTGTGGACCGATAGAACTGGAACTGCATGACGATGCGACGATTAGCGTCAACATGGGGTTGCCAAGACTTGAACCCAGCGAAGTGCCCTTTATGGAGCGCCGGCGCCAGGCCACTTACGACTTGGAGATTGGTGGGCAAGAATACGCCGTCGCAGCTGTTTCTATGGGAAATCCACACGCCGTGCTCACCGTCGATGCGGTCAATAGCGCCCCCGTAAAAAAACTGGCGCCGAGGATTGAAACGCATCCAAGATTTCCGCAACATACAAACGTCGGCTTTATGGAAATTTCCACTCCTCAGCACATTCGCTTACGCGTCTGGGAGCGAGGCGTGGGCGAAACGCCAGGTTGTGGCACCGGTGCCTGTGCCGCCGTCGTCGCCGGCCGCCTTTCAGGAGAGTTGGAAGAAAGTGTGACCGTCTCTTTGCCGGGAGGCGACCTGAATGTGCGATGGGCCGGTGAAGGCCAGGTTGTATTCCTGCGCGGCAGTGCCGAATACGCCTTTCAAGGAACCATTGAGCTATGAGTTCTCCCGCCCCCCAAAAGGTGCCCGACATCGATGCCGATGAAATTTTTGATTGGCTGACCCAGCATCCCAATTTTCTGGTTGAGCACCCGACTGTGCTGGAACACATGGAGTTGCCGAAAGAATCCAATGGCACACTTTCTTTCGAAGCCTATCAGGCCAGTCGTCTGCGCAATCGAAATGCACATTTGGAAGCCTTGTTCAAACAGGCTGACCGCAATCAGGTTTTGATTGATCACGTCATGCAGCTGGCTGCAGAAAGTCTGGAAGACCGCCCACGAAACCTGCGCGCGGCTTTGGAGGTGCATGAAAAACGACTACGCGCCCATTTCCCCAGCGCCGAATGGGCTATCCGCCTGCGCCCGGAAATCGCCCGCACGCCTCCCAAATACCGAATCCCGGAACACTCGGCGCTGGCTCGCGCCATCATGCTGGTATTTCGAAAAGGCCCTCAAGTCTTAACCAATCGCGAAACCGTCGAATTGCTGTGGCCCGAGGGCAATGCCACCTCTGACACTGTCATTGTCGCCCCCCTCAAGGGCCGGCGACGTTACGGCATCCTTTGCCGGGAATTGCCTCCCGACACGGATTACAGCAACGGCACCGCCATTCTGGAACATGTCGCGCACCTGACCGCAGCCGTGCTGGGCCACTTCTGCAAACCTGTCGCACCCCCTTCATGAGCAAGCCCAACCGCGAGACCGTCGAACTCTGGGTAAAAGAGTTTCTGGAAGCATTGCGTTGGCATCGCGGTTATTCGCCCAACACGGTCGCCGGCTATCGAAACGATATCTCTCGCTTTCTGAAATGGGTGGATCAGCAAACATTCAGTTTCTCCGAATTGTGCACCGAAGATGTGCAGCGCTATGCCGCGCAACTGTTTCGCCAGGGACGCGCTCCCCGGTCTGTACAACGCGCTTTGTCCTCGCTGCGCAGTTTCTTTCAGCATTTGGTAGAGAAACAACACCGCCCCGACAATCCGGCACTCGGTATCCGCGCCCCCCGACAACCCCGTCCTCTGCCCAAGGTTGTCGATGTCGACACGATGATGCAGATGTTGGACGCCCCACCGGATGGCCCTCTCGACCAACGCGATATCGCTATGTTCGAGCTGCTTTATTCAAGCGGTCTCCGGCTTTCCGAACTGGTCGGATTGAATTGCCAAAATGTAGATCTGGCGGCCGGAGAGGCGTTGGTCATGGGCAAAGGACAAGTGGAACGAAAACTGCCGATTGGACGCCAGGCTTTGGCTGCGCTACATGCTTGGCTGGAGGTGCGCAAAGACCTTGCCAAACCTGAAGAAAAAGCACTTTTCGTTAATCGCCACGGACGGCGCATGACACCGCGCAATGTGCAGTTGCGCTTGCGCCGTTACGGATACGCCCATGATGCCGGACAATCCCTGCACCCGCATATGTTGCGTCACTCGTTCGCCAGTCACCTCCTCGAATCCTCCGGAGATTTGCGAGCCGTTCAGGAATTGCTTGGCCATCGCCGCATTAGCACCACCCAAATTTATACTCATCTCAATCACCAACATTTGGCCCAAACGTATGACGCCGCGCATCCTCGTGCCCGGCGCCGTACCAAAAAATGAAATCGCTTTATGGCTACCCACACCCCCACTGAAATTCATCTGCATCAACGTTCGCGAGTGCTGGAAATCGCTTTCGGAGAAGACCGTTATCGTTTGAGTTGCGAATACCTGCGTGTTTATTCCCCTTCCGCCGAAGTCATGGGCCATGGCCCTGGGCAGGAAACGTTACAGATCGGTAAAGAAGATGTGGCCATCGATGCCATTGAACCGGTGGGCAACTACGCCATCAAACTGGTCTTCAGCGACGGACACGACACCGGCATTTATTCTTGGGATTACCTGCACGAACTTGGCTATGACTATCATCAACGTTGGCAGCGTTATCTGGAACGTCTGAAAGAGGCGGGAGTCGAGCGCAAAGTTTCGGAGAATTAAACGATGGCCTATTTTGGTTACACCGAAGTCTCCCCTGACGAGAAGACGCGGCGCGTCCACGGTGTCTTTGATTCCGTTGCCAATCGCTACGACTTGATGAACGACTTGATGTCGTTCGGTCTACATCGAGTTTGGAAACGCTTTTTGATGCTGTACGCCCAATTGCACGAGGGACAGAAAGTACTGGATTTGGCTGGCGGCACGGGTGACTTGGCGCAACTGATTCGCCCCATCGTCGGTGACACCGGAGAAGTGGTGTTGTGCGACATCAACGCCACCATGCTAGAACAGGGTCGCGGCCGACTGTTGGACTCCGGCATTACGGATATTCCAATCATACAAGGAGATGCTTGCGAGTTGCCCTTTGAGGATGAATCATTTGATCGGGTACTGATCGGCTTCGGCTTGCGAAATGTCGCGGATGCGTCCGCCGGCCTTCGGGAAATGCATCGGGTATTGCGCCCAGGCGGCATGGTGCTGGTACTGGAGTTTTCCAAACCCGATGCCTGGGTGGATTCTCTTTACCATGACTACACTCACCACGTTCTGCCAAGACTTGGAGAATGGGTAGTGGGCGACCGCGAAAGCTACCAGTACCTTGCGGAATCGATTGCCATGCATCCGGACCAGCGCACGTTAATACAGATGATGCGGGCAGCAGGCTTTGAGGCCTGTCGTTATTTCAATTTCAGTGCCGGCATCATTGCCATTCATCGGGGCACACGCATTGACTGAGTGGACTTAGCCTGTCCAAAAATTATTTGTGGAAAAGATTTCATCCACAAACTTAATGGACTAAGAAAAGTGCCTGTGGTAGCATGACTGGTTTGAATACCGGCATCCCCCACAGAGGGAATTCCCAGAGGAACATCAAATGAGCAATCTTTCCCATGAGATTGAGCGTCTCCGCGACATGGAGAATGCACACAAGCTAAACGAACGCATGGTGCAGACGGCATTGGTATTGCCCATGCTACGAGCATTGAACTGGGATACCTCCGATCCTGATGAAGTCAGCCTGGAGCATTCTGTTGCAAGTCACCTGAAAGGAAACGCAGACATTGTTTTGCTTTCGCAGGAGAAAGCCTTGATGGTTATCGAAACAAAGGCGCCCCAAGCGAAGCTGGATGACGAACGACATGTCAAACAATTATCAGATTACTGCCAGATGCTGGGTACCGAAGTGGGAGTTTTAACCAACGGCATTGTGTGGCATTTTTACTGTAGCAGCGGCCCTCACAAGACTCAGGAATTGGCGGAAACTTTTGATTTAATCGAAATGAATTTGGGCCATTGCGAAACCAATTTTCAAAGGCTGCTGAGTCGCGACAAAGTTTCAGACAGAGGCGCCCACTCGCATGTCCGTCAAGCGTGGGTGGATCGCACTATGCGACGTGAATGGGAAAATTTATTGATGACCGGAGACCCCGGACTTGTACGTGTGTTTAGAAAAGCTTTGAGAGAAACTACGGATTCCGACATTACCAATGCAGAACTCCGTCAGGCTGAAGATTTTATAAAAAAACAAGCACAGCATTTGTCCTCCACAAAAGTCGTCCCCCATACAACCTCAGTTGTCGAAACATCAAAACCTTCCCGAAATGATTTTGGGAGTCTCCAAAAGAAAACAGATAAGCCGGTTATTAGGCCCACTCATGTAGAAATTTTTGGCCATCTTCAGGCGGTAAAGAGTTGGCGGACGGGAGCAGTTGCCTTCGTGACTGTAATTTATGAAAGATATCCAGCTTTTTTCAATAATCCGTCTGAAATTAACAAAAATTTTGGAGGTTTCTTTTTTGTTGACAGCCCGGTAGAACCCGAAAAGATGAGAATGCCGGCTCGAGTTGGAACATCCAATTTATGGTTTGAAACTCATGCCAGTGCTAGTGCTCTAAAAAGAAAATGCCAAAAATTGCTGCAGGCTTTAGGTTTACCTCCAGATACTCTTCGTTTTTTCCGTGAAGGAGAATTGCTCGATATTGACGAATAAGTTCCGTTCAATAGCCGACTAATCCACCGTCACACCTAAAAACGTACCGCCATTGCGGCGCGTCAGTTCTCTCATCAAGCCGGCAAAACGGGTCGTCGTGTCGGAGTACTGCGGGTTATGCTCCTCGATTCTTTCGCGCGTGAAAAAACCTACCGCATGTATACGTACCTGGCGCTCACCGTCCTGGTAATTAAGTTTCTCGACGGTATCGACCACTTCCTGGACAGAATCGCCCGTATATTCATCCCCAAAAATAAACAAACTGATTTTGTCGGACTTCATACGGAAACGCTTAATCGCTTCGAAAATCCCTTCCACCGGACTGGAATTGCTGTAAGGCGCCCAGGAGTCAAAACGATCCAGCAAAATCTCGCGTCGCGCCGGCGTATCCTTTATCCAGCGGCCCCGATAACCCTCGAACATGTACTTGCCCATGTCGTTCATGATCTGCAGGCCTCTCACTTTCGGATAAGCGTCCAATAATTCCACCATCTGCTTCTTGGCCTCCTCCCATGCAAAACTCTGCATGCTGCCGGAAGTATCCACGATGAAGATGATGTACTCGCTGTCCGCCGGAATACCGCCAATGACGTCCGGGTTCGAAGGCTTTAAATCCAGTGCCTTCATTTCTTCTGTCAGTGTCTGCAGGGCCGTTTTCAGATTTGCCTCAATCAAGGCTTGAGCCTTGGCACTGGCCTGATCTCTTTCGGCTTGTTTAATGGTCTGTTGCTCTGCTTCCAATTTGTCGCGTTGCTGGCTGACTCGACGCCGCTCATCGGATTCTTCCTGCGCTACCACGGAGCGCAACTGTAAAACTCGTGCCAACTGCTCCTGCAGTTTGACAATTTCGTGATAAAGGTCTTCGACAGGCTCATTCACACCGGGCTTGCTCAAGAGGATCAGCAATACCATCGCCCCGAAACCACAACTGATCACATCCAAAAAGGACATGTTGTTGTCTTGCCTGCGCCGCATGCGTCTCATGGCCACTCCTCGGAGGGAGCCAGAAATTGTCCGCGCGTCTGCATGGCCAATCGCCAGTAGGCACCAGCTGCGAAAGGATCCCCTTCCAACGGCAACAACACGATGTTGAAGGGAGGACTGGTAATGTTTTCCGTCGCATCTTTAAAGAATTCCATCCGCGTCTCCGGGCTGACAGTGGAACTCTTGAAAATCTTTTTGAGAAACTTGGGCCGGCCTTGAGTCGGCAATCCGTCCGTGATGATATAAATCGCATCCGGCCGCGGCCGCATGCTTTCGATTTGTTCGAACGGTCGGTCAATACGGGTGCCTCCCGACGGAACCCAGCCGCGTACTTCTTTGATTACTTGCTGCATCCGTTTCGTATCACTAGCCGGCAACCAACGGGAACTGACGGAGGATGTCGTAACATCAAACCCCCAAACCTGGTACTGTGCATCGGGGGGCAAATGCGCCAGCATCCACTCGAAAATGGATAAGGTCCAGCGCCACTTGAAACTTTGGATCTGTTGCTGAACGGACAAGAATTTGTTGCGAATTATCGTGGCGATACGTTCATGCATCATGCTGGCTGAACGGTCCACCAAAATCAGGATTCGCTCGCCTTCCATGCGGAAACCGGCCAGATATTGCCGTTGACCTTCCCCTTGAAGTTTCAGCAACTGCTGACTTTTCTTGGCTTCCTGGAGTTTTTTCTGCTGCTCGCGAACTTCTTCCTGAAGGCGTTGGGTATCCCCCACAGAAGGCTGGGCGGCCTGTATTTCCGCCCGCTTTTTTATGACCGCCACACGTTCTTGTGTCAAGGCCTGCAACTCTCGGCGAAGTTGTTGTGTTTGGCGGCGGTGTTCGGCAATCAGATCTTCTTGCTCTTGCACCTCCTGCTCCAAGACCTGTACGTCCGCTTCTCCGGTCTCGGAAGCCTGCGCCAGCTCCGTCAGGTTGTGATCAATAATCAGGAACAGCAGTACTGCGGCTCCCAAACCACAAGACATGACATCCAGAAACGCCAGTCCGAACGGATTCAAAAAACGATTCGTGCGGGACCTGGCCACTCAGTTTCCGACCATAACCAGACGGTGTGCGGCCTCATCCTTCGGCAAATGTGCAATGACCTGCGCATAGGCTTGCGGCGACACATCCGGACAATTTGGAAATCCCGCCGCCTGTGCCGGAAGCGACAGGGCCTGTGCCAAAGGCGGCAAAAACCGGTATTCCAGATCTTTCTCCAAGATGGCTTCCGGCCATGGGATACGCAACGCATCCACATCCAAAGAGATTTTTCGGGATTCCAATTCCAGTTGGATGACTTTTGAATGGGGCGTGGCGAAAGCCTGGCGGAATTGGGTGAACAAGGCCTCCTGGTTGCGCGGCAAATTGTGGTGCATATCAAAACGGCACTGTGCCGCGAAAGCTTCTGCGGCCAATTCCATCCATTGCGAGAAGATGTGATAAAAGCCAAAGCCCGAATAATCACTGGTCGCCTCAATTTTTGCGCGACCTGACTGAACCGAAACGATTGTGGTCAGCGTACGCTCACGACCCAACTCCAAAATCCCGTAACGTCCGTCCGGCAATTCGCATGCCGCCAGCAGCGCTCGGGGCAGTACATGCCTCGGCTGGTGCGCCAATGCCTCCAAGACTCCCAACAAATATTCCAGCCGTACCGGGTCGAATGCCCCACTGACCACCAAATCCAGCGGCTCGTCGGCAGCCGGCAAAAACTCTTCGAGTTGCAGGTACGCCAAATCCAAGTCGGCGACCCCGCTCTCACTTTTCGACGGCGCCAGCGCCTCGAAATACACATTATTTTCTTCCCGCCCAGCTTTGGGTATAAACAAAGAGCCAGGGGTTTCTCCAAAACTCCAAGAATCTGACGCACGCCGCCGTGCGGCACACCATTGCGCATGCCAGACATTGGCATCGGGTTGCGCCAGCAAATAGCCGTCGACTCTAAGCAGACGACTCATCGGTTCGAACCTGTTCGCGCAAATAGCGCAGCAAGTGATGCTGGCAGTGCTCCTGAGCATCCAGCACCAGTGATTCCTGCGCTTCTTGCAGTTTGTGCAGAAGCAGCATGATGAACAGGCTGATCAGGAGCGCGACGAAGGTCGAATTGAAGGCCACTCCCAGGCTTTCGGTCACCGGCCCAATATTGCCGCGGGTCGCCTCTTCCGCTTGCCCCAGTGCGGAACTGATTCCTCGCACGGTTCCAATGAAACCCAAGGAAGGAATGGCCCACGTCAAGTAGCGCACCAGAGCGAGCTCCGTATCCTGGCGCTCCGCCTCCATTTCACATGCGGCTTTCATGGCCGTTGTCGCATCCGCTACCGAGTGCGTGGTGAAGAAACGATCCAAGCAGGCATCCGCCGCTCGGTACAGTACCGTCGACCCGAATCCTTGGCCGCGAATATGCTCGCGGATATCCGCGAAACGCACCCGGTCCTGTGATTGCGGCAAGATGACATCCGCCTCCCGCGTCTCCAGGAAACTGGCTTCCTGGTGTCGTCCGGGACGATTGAGCAGACGCTGTGAAAAACGCAGTTTAAGCAACTTCATCCACATAATCGAAAGCGCCCAAAACAGTGCCACAAAACAGGCTTCCTGTTCGTAATCCTTGATGATGGTCGCGATCTTCCCGAACCACGGTAAATCAGCCTCGGTTCCGCCTGCTGCCTCCTGTGCCGCCTGTGCTTCGACGTACTGAAGAGCTGCCGGGCGCACTTCAAGTTCATAGATCGTATGTACGCCAATCAAACACACCAGCAGTGCGAAGACTTGCCAGAAAGACTCGTGGGCCTGCCAGCGGGTCCACGAACGCATCCCCTTAGATGTCATTGGGCATATCCACCGCTTCGTCCAAAGAAATCGTTTCTTTGGGCGTAATATCTTTGAGAGTGATGGTCGACTTGGGCATTTTTTCAAATTGCTCGCCGGAAATGGTCTCCAAAACTTCCAATTTAGGCTTCTCGGCCTCCTTTGCCGGTGCCGACGGAGGCTCTTCCGCAATGGCGGACGAGATCAGTAAAACAGCTCCACCGAGCCAACCTATTCTTTTCATGGTGCCTCCACATAATAGGCCAGACGAAAGCCTACATCATCCTGCGCTTCTCGATCATAGCGACGGTTTTTTAAACTTAGTTTTTTCTGGCTGCTGTCGCGCCAGCTGAACCCGCGAATGACATGGTGACGGCCCTGCGCCTCGCCCAGAGGATTAACCCGTTCCTCTTCCTGTCCGGCATAAAGTCGCAGTTTGCTCAAAAACACGTCATGCATCCATTCCGCCACATTTCCAGGCAAATCGTACAACTCCCGCGCGGATGGGCGAAAACTGCCCACTGGCGCACTGACCTCGGCACCGTCATTGTAATCGGCGATCACATCCTGCAGAATGCCCGATGCGCTCGCATCCGCCACATTCACGAAACGGTTGGGCGGAACAATCGCATCGCCCCAAGCAAAACGGCCGGGCGCACGAGTCAACCACAGCCATTCTGCTTCCGTCGGCAAGCGGTAACCGGTGGAACGGGCATCAAATCCGACAATCCGATTGTCGCGGACCCGATAAAACGGCTTGAGGCCTGCTTGCTGACTACTCCAGTTCGCAAACAACGCCGCATCCTCCCACGTCACTTGAACAACCGGCTGTGAGTCGCGGTCCAGCGAATTTCCCTGGAATGCCCCGGAATTATGCTCGGCCTGGTAGAGACGGTATTGTGCGTTCGTCACTTCCTTGTCCATAACGGCAAAAGAACGGGTCAGGCGTATTGGGATACGACGGCGTGTGGTCACCAGCTCCAGCGAATCATAGGGGCGGAAGACCAAAAACGTCCAACCCTGATCACGCTCGTACTGCTGGCGCTGCATATGCTGCACCTGCGCCTGCGAGGTTAGCGTCGCTACCAACAACTGAGGCTCATCCGGATGCGGCACCACCTCATACTCCTTTGTCGTATGACCGGGAGCCGACACTTCAATCGTATGTGCTCTCTGCGGAAGGCGCAGCTGTCGGCGCAGTTCTACCTGGCCATTGATCCGCAAGGTGGCATTGGCAGGTTGCAACTTGAAGTCCACCAGCCCCATGCGCATCTGCAGGCGGACCTCATGCGTGTACTGGCCTGGTTTGAGTGTGACGATCTGCCGGTCCGGAGTATAGCCCGGAGACAAAACAACAATCTCAAGATTCTCCTCGGCTTTACGTGCAGCGCGATAAGGAGTGCGGCCCACCCATTCACCATTGACAAGCACATCCGCATCCGTCGGCTCACTGGTGACCTGAAAATCCACAGAGGCCGACACCTCCTCCGGCTTCTCGGCCTCCGCAGGTGGCTCCTCAGCCTGCGCAGACAACTGGATCTCCAACTCCGTACGTTGTCCAGAGCCTTCAATCTTGACCCGTTGCTCGTGCGGCTGAAAGCCCGGCGCTTTGACTTGGAGTCGGTAGTCTCCCGACGATAGCGCTCCGATCACTTCGCCCGTCTTGCCGACGCGCTGGTCGTCCAGCCATACCGCACCCTCGGTTTGAGGTTGGGTGCGCACCAGCAATTCACCGGGCAATGGCTCCAATTCAATACGAATCACTCGAGATGCTTGCGGACTTACCTCAAATTCCCGATGCACCGTCTGATAACCTTCCGCCCGCGCATGGGCGGTATATGTGTCCTGCCACAGCAAAAATCTGTTTTTAAATGCCAGGTGTTTGCCGTCGATTTGCACCGTGGCGGTTTCGGGCTGAACCTCAAAACTGACCATCTGCACCTGCGATCCAATATGCAGGACATTGCCCACCAGTAATGCCACCAGCAACACCCCTATCGCCAGACGTCGGCTTTGGTTTTTTTTCGGGGAGGCCAAGGCTTGTTGCGAGCGACCTTCCTCCAGGTCCGCTTTCAAACGCGATCGCGTCCTAGAACGGCGTTTGTCGGTCTTCCCACCCGAGGGCGTATAGGGACGCCCCTTGAGCGGCTCGCGCTCAAAATCCATTTAGATTCGCTCCGTACAACGAAGGTCGACAGTCAACGTTTTACCCGGACGTACCTTCAAAGTCCGACGCGCATCACGAAAACCCAATCGCGTTGCAACCACAATGTAATTGCCGGGAAGCAACTCCAACGTCTCGCGTTCCACTCGACCCAATTTTCCAATTCCGTATATTTCCAGTTCGGACTGACCATCGGAAGTCAAAATAAGCGGCCGCGGAACCTGCATCTGCCGAAGCAGTGCATCCAATTGCGCCCGTGTCCGGTCCAATAAGCGATCGTGCAGACGCTTTTCATTAATATGTTGCAGCCACTGACGCGCCTGCGCACGCATCGCCTTGTCGTACAACCCCTCACCCAAATCCAGCTTGGCCAGCTCGCGATGCGCCTTCACATAATCTCCAATCTCCATCAGCCCGTCATGCGCAGCCTTTGAGTAGGGGGACACCTCTTGCGCCTTTCGATAAGCGGCCTGCGCGCCTTTCCAGTTTTCCGCCTGTCGGGCAACCTCTGCCTGATTCAGATACGGCTGCACCTGTTGCCGGCGCCATTCGGCACGCGAATGCTGAAGATAGGGTAAGGCTGATTCTTGAGTGTCCTGCGTCCAATGCTGCACGGCGGCTTCCCAGTCGCCCGTCGCCATCGCACGCATACCTAGTACCCGCGGCTCTTGTGCTCCGTAACTGCCCTGAACCGCCGTGGCCAGCACCACGACAATAATGGAATGTCTCAGTTCACGCCACCACGTTCGTCGATATAGACTTGACCCAAAATATCGCGCCATTGCTCGTACTGCTCCTCAACCGAACCGGTCAGCGTGTGCGTCTGATTCTCCACCTGCACCACCTGCGGACCGACTTCCAGGTTAAGCGACTGACCCAACTCTTTCAATGCCACCTGGTGAATATCCGTCGACTCATAACTTTCATACGCATCGTACGTCGCATACGCACCGCCCAGCACCATCAACTGTCCCAACTGACGGGTCTCCGCATTGCCTCCGTCGGCCGCCACAGCAATGCCGCCTGCGATCGCCAGCAAGCCAATCAACCCCTGGGTGAGACTGGATACGACTCCCTCGTCGCGTGCCCGTCGTTCATAAAAACTTTGCTCGGCCCAGTCGCGGTAGGGCGCATCGATTTTCTCCGAGAAATTTTCAGTGTAGCCTTGAATGGACTCGATAAACATGTCATCGCGCTCCTTGACCTGCAGCACCAACTGATACAACGTGTCTTCCTGTGCCGGCAACGCGGCCAGACGCAAGCGCTCATCCTCTTCTTGAATGTAGCGTTCAAACGCCTCGGGAGCAAACGATTGGGCGAAACGCAATTCGGCCACGGCCCGAATTTCCTTCATCGCCTCCACCCCTCTTCGGTCACGCTTGACCAGCAAATCTTTGGCAATGCGATCAAAGAGATCGTCCGTCGCCCGGGTGGTCGCCTCATCAGCGTAATCCGCCTCGCTGAACTCGTGCTCATAGGTACGCTCCAGCCAAACGCTTCCGGTCGCATCCGTCGCACGGATTTCCAACTCTAACTCCGATCCGTTCGAGGTGACGATATTGCCTTCGATGCGAAGATCCGGCACGGCACGCTGTGGGATTATCCAGACATTGCGCCAGCCGCCGCTGCGCTGCATGGCCCGGCGCAGCTGCTGCGGGAAATAAAGAGTCTCCGCCGCGCGCACCTGCTGAAACGCTTCGCCTTCTTCGATTTCCTCATCGGTCACCGCACCTATAAAGCGCATGATGCCCGCATCCAAATACCATTCTTCAGGTACAGGCTCGACATCACCGGTGTCCTCGGAAGCCCCCCAACCGGACGCCCCCATGCCCTGCATCTGGCAGCCGCCCAATCCCAGGCACGCCGCCAACAGCAGAATTAATTGCGGGTCAGCTTTCTGCATTCTTTCTCCAAATCTTCTTTGACCACTGGATCGGACTCCTGTTCCGCCAGGTCGCAGACCTGACGCGCCACGATGTCCTGATTATCATCATAATCCCCCGGGTCAACCTTTTCAATAGGCTTTGCCCCCGGCATCTGGCCCTCGGAATCCTCCGTATCCGGATCGTCAGAGGCATCCGGCACTGTTTCGGGGTCCATATCCGTCGCAGTGCCACGATCTTCGGTCTCATCGTCGTCACCGGCATTTTCCAAATCGTTTCCGATTTTTGCCTGTTGCTGCGCGTTGCGGGCATCCAGCAAAACCTCATCGATGCGCGTCAGTGCCGCCTCGGCTTTTTCCAGCAAGTCGGCCCGTCGTTCCTGGGCATTGGGCTGCTCCCCCACGTCGGGATCTTCCATATCCGCAGCCGGATCTTCATCCTCCCACGCAACTTCTTCCTCATCGGTCGAGGTTCCCTCACCGGTGGCATCCGACCCGGACGACCCGGACGACCCGCCTGAGCCGCTTCCGCGTCTGGCGTAATCGCTGATAATTTGTACCGAGACTTGCACCCCGGCTTCAGAGGGCAGTGAAAATGGGGAACTTTCCGCCCCTGCCACACTGCTGTGACTCACCCAAAACAACCCCAAAAACAGGCAGATTGATATTTTCATAGGCTCTGCAGATTATAACCCTCAAAACTTCAGATTACCCTGCCACACGCAACCCATTCGCGGGGTTAAACCCCCGAACCCATTATAATTTCAGCCTGCGCCTTCCCGCAAAAATTTAAAAATTGATTCCGATGCTTTCCGCCTTTTCGTCCCTCATTAATCAGGCACTGGAGACCGACGAGGAAGCTCAAAATCGCCTGCGCAAGATGGGTGCGCGTCTGATTCGAATCGAAATCCGACCCTTGCCCGATATGGGCTGGAGCATCGCGGACGGGCAGTTGACCTGGGTCGAACCTCCGGAACACCCCGATCTCACACTTCGAGGTCATCTTGCGGCGTTTGTCCGTTACATACTGACCGATCGCGCCGACGACGGCATTGAGATTGAGGGGGAGAGCGAGTTTGCTCAGGAATTGCGCAATTTTCTGACCCAACTGGACATCGACTGGGTGGAATTGCTGGCCCGCCATGCGGGCGACCTGCCGGCGCAGTTTCTGGCCCGCACCTGGTCGGAGACCGCACGCACCGCTCAAGGCTTTGCCGATGCCGTCGAGCGGAATGCCCGCGATTATCTTCATGAAGAATCCGAATTGTTGCCGGAGGCGGAAGCCTTGGAACAGTTCCTGCGCAAGGTCGACGACTTGCGCGACGATGTGGAGCGAATGGAGTTGCGTTTCAACCGGCTTTCGCGATGAAACTGCCGGGCCAAGTCACCGCACGGCTACTCCGTATCCAGTGGACGCTTCTGCGCCACGGTCTCGACGATTTCATTCTTTCGCTGCACCTGTTTCGGCCGGTGCGATGGCTGCTTTACGTGCTGCCCTGGCATTGGCGGCGCAAATCTCAACTTCCGCATCCCGTACGCATCCGCCTGGCGCTCGAAGACCTGGGCCCGGTTTTTATCAAATTCGGGCAAATGATTTCCACCCGACGCGACCTGTTGCCGCCGGAGATGGCGGACGAATTGGCTCTTCTGCAGGACCGGGTCGCCCCCTACGATGGCGAAGCCGCGCGCGCTGAAATCGAGCGCGCTCTCGGGAAAAAAGTCGAGGAAATATACGACAACTTCGACACCAAACCGCTTGCTTCCGGCTCCGTCGCACAGGTCCACACGGCGCAATTGAACGGCCAGGATGTGGTCGTCAAAGTATTGCGTCCCGGGGTCGAGCATGTCATTCGTCGAGATGTCGAACTCATGTTCGTGATCGCCCGGCTGGCCGAACGCTATTGGCCGGAAAGCCGACGCATGCATCCGGTGGATCTGGTCAAGGAATACGAAAACGTTATTTTCAACGAACTGGATCTGTCGCGCGAAGCTGCCAATGCAAGTCAATTGCGGCGTAATTTCGAACACAGCGACCTGATGTACATCCCGGAGGTGTTCTGGGACTACACGACCCAGACCGTCATGACCATGGAGCGGATTTACGGGATTCGTATTTCGGACCGCGATGCGCTGGAAGCGCACGGCATTGATCTGAAACTGTTGGCGGAACGAGGCGTCGAGGTCTTTTTCATGCAGGTCTTCGAACATAATTTTTTCCACGGCGACATGCACCCGGGCAATATCTTCGTCTCCCAGGAATCTCCGGAAATGCCTCAGTACAGCGCCGTTGATTTTGGGATTGTGGGAGCTTTGTCGCCCTTCGATCAGCGTTATCTGGCCTTGAATTTCGCCGCTTTCTTCAATCGCGACTACCAGCGCGTCGCCGAACTGCATGTGGAATGCGGTTGGGTGCCGCCCGAGACGCGGGTGGCTGATTTCGAGGCCGCCATCCGCACCGTCTGCGAACCCATCTTTCAGCGTCCTTTCTCGGAAATCTCATTCGGCCACCTGCTGATGCGCCTGTTCCAAACAGCTCGCCGTTTCCGCATGGAAATACAACCCCAACTGGCCCTGCTGCAGAAGACCATGCTGAACATCGAAGGCATCGGTCGCGATCTGGACCCGGATCTCGATCTGTGGGCCACCGCCAAGCCCTTCATTGATCAATGGGTGCGCCAACAGGTCAGTTGGGCCACCATCACGCGCACCGCAAGCCAACGCCTGCCGCAACTGTTGGACCGCCTGTTGGGCGGACCCTCTACCTCTGCACCCGCTTCCACCCCTCAAGATGACACGCTGCGCCTTGAACTGAAAACCACTCGACGACGCCTCGACCGCGTGCGCGGCTGGCTGACCGCCAGTATTACTGCCGCTCTGACACTCGCCGGTTGGCTGGCCTATCAGCATTGGAATGGCGGGTTATGACTTCGGACCCGATCCTCGACGGTCTCAATGATGCGCAACGCTGTGCGGTCACCTCCGATCCCGAACACAGCACTCTGGTACTGGCAGGCGCAGGCTCCGGCAAGACACGGGCCCTGACCCATCGGTTTGCATGGCTGGTAGCCACGCAAGACCTGCAACCGCGCGAAATTCTGGCCGTCACTTTCACCAACAAGGCCGCCACCGAAATGCGCGGCCGTATCGAACAGTTGCTGAACGCCTCGACAGGCGGGTTGTGGATCGGCACGTTCCATGCCTTGTGCCGGCGCATGTTGCTGCGATTTCCCAAGGAAGCCGGGTTGCCGGAAAACTTCCAGATTCTCGATCGCGAGGATCAGAAAACTTTAATTCGCCAGATTCTGCGCGACCTGGGTTTGCCCCGCAAGGCACGTGACATTTCCAACAGCATCCGCTGGATCAGTCTGCGCAAGCGTGACGGCGTGCGCTCGCAGCATATTGAACCCACTTATCCGTTGGACAAGCAATACATCCGAATCCTGCAGCGCTACGAGCAACGTTGCCAGCAAAGCGGCCTGGTAGATTTTGATGAACTGTTGCTGCGCTGCGTGGAACTGCTGCGCACGCATGATGCTGTGTTGCAGCATTACCGGCAACGCTTTCGGCACTTTCTGGTCGATGAGTTTCAGGACGTCGATGATCTGCAGTATTCGTGGCTGCGGCTGCTCACCGATGAGGCGTGTCCGCTGTTCGTGGTCGGCGATGACGACCAGTCCATTTATGGCTGGCGCGGTGCCCAACCCCGGCACATGCTTGACTTTGAAAAAAATCATCCCGGGACCCGGCGTTGGGCTTTGGAACAAAATTACCGCTCCTCCACGCCGATTTTGAATTGCGCCAATGCACTGATCGCCCATAACACCCAGCGCCTTAAGAAACGCTTGTGGTCGGATCTTCCCGACACCGGGCCGGTGGAAGTACTGGAAACCCCGAGCAGCGATCTTGAAGCCACTGCGGTCATTCAGAAGGTCCAACAGTGGAAGGACCGTGGCGGCCGCTGGGATGAATGTACCGTGCTGTACCGCACCAATCGCCAGTCCCAGCCTTTTGAGACGGAAATGCTACGTCTGAACATCCCTTATCGGGTATACGGCGGATTACGATTCTTTGAACGGCGCGAAGTCAAGGACGCTCTAGCGTACTTGCGCTTATGCATCAATCCACATGACGATGTTTCGTGGTTGCGCGTCTGCAATCTGCCGGCTCGCGGTCTGGGAAACACCACACTCGAACGTGTACGCGACGCTGCAAACGCCGCACATTGCTCCCTGTTCGAAGCCGCCCGAGAGTTTCGTCAAACCGCATCCAATCCGCGCACTGCCAAGGCTTTGGAAGACTTTGAGAATTGTTTGACCGGCTTGCGCGAAGACACTGCGACGGGCGGTCTGGCTCAAGCCTTGCGGCTCATCCTCAAAGATACCGGGTTATGGAACATGTATCTGCAAAGTGACGAGGAGCTGGAAGAGACCCGTACGGAAAATCTGGACGAGCTCGTCAACTCGGCCGCCGCCTTTGAAGATCATTTCGATTCGGAAGAATACGAGAAAAAGAATGTCGTCGAAGCCTTTCTCGACAGCGCCACGCTGGAGGCGGGAGAGCGTGGGGAAGGCCCCAGCGATTCGGAAGCGGTGCAGTTGATGACTCTGCACATGGCCAAGGGACTGGAATTCCCGCTGGTAATCATCACCGGACTCGAACAAGGCTCTCTGCCCATGGACCGGGAAGATGTCGCCATTGATGAAGAGCGTCGACTGTTTTATGTCGGCATGACCCGTGCGCAAAAAAGCCTGACCTTGACCTTTGCGCAAGGACGAAGAATTTACGGTCAGTTCCGACCCGGGTTGGAGCCTTCCCTGTTTTTGGCGGAATTACCGACATCCTGCCTGAGTTTCAAAACATTTGGAGCCAGCAGTCGGTCCATTGAAGCCTCCTCTCCGCGACCCTCCGCAGCCGTCACCCGGCCCAAGCCGGTGTTTGACTCAAGTGTGCCTCCTCCCGGTGCGGAGGTGGAACATCCCAAGTTTGGATTGGGCACGATTCTGGAATACGAAGGCCAACAACCTCATCTTCGGGTGAAGGTACATTTCGAGCAGGCCGGCTCTAAATACCTGATCTACAACCACGCCAAACTGACCCCGCTTTAACAATAGATTAAGTATTAACCAAACCCTTTCGATCTCAAATTTTTTAGCACTCCAAGCCCTTTATAATAAAACTTTCCATGACTTGTTGACCTTCCCCATGAAACGACGCGAATTTATGGGCGCTACCGTCGCCGCCGCTGGCGGACTCGGGCTCGCAAAATCTCTCAAGGCCGATGCGCCGATGCGCTGGAAAATGGTGACGGGCTGGCCAAAAAATTTCCCTGGCCTGGGCACGGGAGCCGAGACCCTGGCGGAAAAAATCGGAGAACTGTCCGATGGGCAGTTGCAGGTACAGGTCTACGGCGCTGGGGAACTGGTTCCTGCTTTTGAAGTCTTTGATGCGGTCAGCCAAGGGGCGGCGCAACTGGGACATAGTTCCGCCTACTACTGGAAAGGTAAAAATCCGGCGTTTCAGTTTTTCTCCGGGGTGCCCTTTGGCATGAATGTCGCTGAAATGAACAGTTGGCTGCGCAAAGGTGGCGGTCTGGAATTGTGGGAAGAAGCCTACGCACCTTTTGGGGTTCTGCCGCTGATCGCCGGTAGCACCATGGTGCAGATGGGCGGCTGGTTCAACAAGGAGATCAACCATATTGACGACCTGCAGGGCCTGCGTATGCGTATCCCAGGGCTGGGAGGCGAAGCCTTGCGACGTGCCGGAGGCACCCCCGTCAATATCAGCGGAAAAGAATTACTGGTCTCACTGCAGACCGGCGCCATTGACGCCACGGAGTGGGTGGGCCCCTGGAATGATCTGGCCTTTGGCCTACATCGCGCCGCCGAATACTACTACTACCCCGGCTGGCAAGAACCCAACACGATAGTCGAATGCCTGGTCAACCGCGAAGCTTTTGATTCACTCCCGGAAAATCTGCAATCCGTTGTTCGGGCGGCCGCACTGGCCGCCAACGATGACATGATCTGTGACTATGTGGCCCACAATCACGATGCCCTGGATGCCCTGATTAATCAACACCAGGTCAAATTACGGGCATTCCCGGATGCCGTACTGCAGACCTTACGCCGGCACGCCGAGGAGGTGGTTCAAGAATTGGCGGCTTCCGACCCTCTCGCACAACGGATCCATGAAAGTTACTCCAATTTTTACGCCAAAGTACGCCGCTGGACCGAAGTTTCCGAAAAAGCCTATCTGGATGCCCGTTCTCGAAACGAGTCTTCCAGTTAGCCGACCCGGATCGGAAATCGTCACATCTCATCGACCAAACAAGTATTGAAGCACATCGTTTCAGCAGGATCAGATTACTCTCAACTATCTATCTTGAGATAGGAAATCGTGTAAAATACCGCCTCGCGAGGACTCGCACTACCCGAATTCCTGAATGAACGCATTTCTTGACGACCCGTCCTTAGCTGCTTTGGTGTTGTATTACGGCGCTTTCGCGCTGAACTTTATTTTTGCGCTGTGGATGGCCACCGCTGCGACGCGCATGCGTGAGACAGATTATTGGCTTCCCCGCATGGTGGTGACCGTGGCGGGCTTGGCCTACGCCATTATCTCCATCTCCATGCTCAAAAATCCCGAGTTTGCCCCACACGCCAGCAGCTTGGTATGGTGGTGGCTCACTGCTTTGGCGGGCATCTTGGTCGTAGTACACAACTTCAAGCCACAGCCCATCAATGTGGTGCGCCTTATCACTTACGTTGGCGCGATTGTTTCCATTTGGGGCACGACCGTTGTCTTCAACGAACAAGCCGCGTTTGGTGAGTTGGGCACTTATTACGGCTTTTTCGCTGCGAATTTGGCCGCTGCGGTCTGGCTGATTCTGAATGCGATGATGAGCTCCGACGAGCAAATGAAACGACGCCTGATCTCATTGGGCACGGGAGTCGTGTACGTGGGCTTGGTGATTACCGCAGTCGTCTCCATGCAGATGATTTTGGAGTCGCCGTACTAATAAAGTTCGGCGCGCAGCCTCTAAATCCCAAATATTTTCGCCGGCAGCCAGGTCGCCAGACTTGGCCAGAATGCCAGAATGCCCAACATCAGCAGCTGCATGAGGATAAAGGGGCGAACTCCTCTGTAAATTTGAACGGTCCGCACGGTATCCGGGGCCACACCACGCAAATAAAACAACGCAAAACCAAAGGGCGGCGTCAAAAACGATGTCTGGAGGTTAATCGCAATCATCACACCCAACCAGACGGGATCCAAGCCCATCATCAGCAGCACGGGAGCGACCAACGGCACCACTACATAAGTGATTTCAATAAAGTCCAACACGAATCCCAACACAAACATCAGCAACATCACGGCCGCTACCGCCCCCACTACCCCACCGGGCAGGTCTGAAAGCCACGCATGCACCACATCATCGCCACCCAGAGCCCGAAACACCAGTGAAAAAAACGAAGCTCCCAACAGCACCATAAACACCATACTGGTCGTACGCGCCGTGTCGTGCACGACTTCGCGCAACATCTCCAGACGTACAGGACCGTTGCGACGTGCCAAAATCAAGCTGCCCACCGCACCCAAAGAAGCCGCTTCCGTCGGTGTGGCGTAGCCCGCCATGATGGATCCCAGCACCGCCACAATCAAGGCAATCGGCGCAATTAATGTGATCAGTGCTTCTCCCAACCCCACGGAAGCTGCCGCGTTTGTACTCGGCGGCAGACGCTCTGGAGACCTCCAGGCAGTGGCCAACATATAAATCAGGTACATGCCGACGAGTGCCAGACTCGGCAAGACTGCTCCAGCAAACAAATCTGCGACCGAGACGGTCTGTGGAGAAAAAATACCCATATCCAATTGCGCCTTCTGAAAGGCCGACGACATTACATCGCCCAATAGCACCAGCACAATTGAAGGGGGCACAATCTGACCCAAGGTGCCCGACGCGCAAATCGCTCCACATGCGACTGAAGGGTCATAACCTCGCCGCAACATGCCGGGCAACGCCAGCAATCCCAACGTCACGACGGTCGCACCCACAATGCCGGTACTGGCGGCAAGCAGGACACCGACCAGTAAAACCGCCAGACCCAAGCCTCCAGGCAGAGCTCCACAAAGCCGGCTCATCGCATCCAGTAAATCTTCCGCCACTCGAGAGCGCTGTAGGGTCACTCCCATAAACACAAACAATGGCACGGCCACCAGAATGTCGTTGGTCATAATCCCGAAAACTCGAGACGGCAGCGTCAGCAACAATGCAGGATCCAACACTCCCGTGGCCGTCGCCATCCCCGCCACCAGCAAAGACACACCAGCCAAGGTAAAGGCAACCGGATAACCCGCCACTAACGCCAGTATGACCAAGCCGAACAGCGCCAATGGCCAGCTCATGATTTTGGCTCCAACAAATCAGCCACGCGGCGGCAAATATCCGCTACTCCCTGCAGCAACAACAAAACCGCGGTGACCGGAATAACCGCCTTGAGCAAATATAAGAATGGCAGTCCCCCGGTCTCACGTGAAGCCTCTCCCAAAGCCCAGGCACGTTCGGCATAGTCATAGGACAACCACAACAGGACTGCTGCCGTCGGCAAAAGGAAGAAAATCGAACCCAACACATTGACCCACGCCTGACGGCGCGCACTCATGGCGCGATACCACACATCCACGCGCACCTGCTTGTCCAGACGAAAAGTCCAAGCTGCCGCCAGCATGAACACTGCCGCGTGCATGTAGGTGATGATTTCCTGTAGATAGATGCGCCCGAAATTGAAACCGTAGCGCAGCACGACCACTGCAAACGTTAGTAACACCATGGCCAGGACCAGCCATGCCACAGCACGGCCAATCAGAGTACTGATGTGGCTTAATATCCGATCAACGGAATGCAGAAAATGGGACACAAGAGGTGTAAGGAAAGGAGTTGGAGAACGTTGACCGCGAAAGAATTATTTTATGCTGGCTTGTATTTTCTACTATAACACTTACCCAAGGCACCGCGCTAAATAAGGAGTTGGTTATAGACTGGCATGGCATTTTCTATGGTCTAGCTTGAGCACTAACAGTACAAAAAACAGGCGCCCCGAAGGGCGCCTGTTGGTCTGGTTGTGACCAGTCGATTAAATTAATCGAACCAGTGCACGATACCTAAAGCAAACATTTCGACTTCAGAGTTGGCAGTGGCCAATCCGGTGCCAGAAATACCCTGCCCATAACTTCCATTATCGTCGTTGTCGACTTCAGAATAAGTTACGCGCAACTCAGTACCTGCGGGCATGGTATAGAACAAACCAACGTTCCACGCATCCGCAGCAGTCTCTTGCCAATCTCCGGTGCATGCTCCACAGGAAACTTCCAGATCATCCGCATCCATATAGGAAAAACGGAAATCCAATGGGCCGCCAAATTTGATTTTGCCGGAAATCATCCATGCTTCACGCTCGAATTTCACGTTGCTATTCGCAGTTACACTGGCTCTAGTGTTGCTGTCATCAGTGCCGAGATTGAGTTTATACGAATCAGAGTTTGGATAACCAAAGGCTGTCATGGCAGTATCAAAGTCAACAACACCATCAAACTCATATTCCAAATCTTCATACATGGCGGAGAGTTGAACACTCATCCCATCACCCATGTCCATGATGTAGCGGCCTGCAAGCCGGATGCTTTCCGCATCCGAACTCTTCATGACAGCTCTCAGTTTGGTAGCGTCATGTGGATCCTTTCCACTGATTGAGTCCGCCGTCCAATCTTCGTGCTCTTGCCATGTGACGGCCAGCCACAATGGTCCATTGGTATAAGCCAAACTGCTTGACCGAATCACCGGATCGAGCTCATCACTTTTAACATCGTCGTTCGTATCGGTAGTGCCCATGGTATCTATAGTATGAGTGGTTTCATCCCGCTTTCCAACTGTCCAGGCGAAGCGGAATACAAAGCCATTCCAGTTGGGCGACCAATACTGGATTATGCCTTCCTGTCGACGGTTGAAACCAGTATCCCAAGCAGCGCCCGCATAATTGAACTCATTTCCATTGAAACCTGTACCAGGACCCGCATTCGAGGCTGAGGAATCAAAATCGCCCGTGTTGTAGAAGATGGTAGTAGCACCAACCGATCCCATGATGCTGGTGTGCGAATCCGCACCCGCATCGTAGAA
This sequence comes from uncultured candidatus Poriferisulfidus sp., assembly GCA_965221375.1. Taxonomy (GTDB): domain Bacteria; phylum Pseudomonadota; class Gammaproteobacteria; order Poriferisulfidales; family Poriferisulfidaceae; genus Poriferisulfidus. The sequence goes on from OZ244883.1 coordinate 1,582,554, forward strand.
CGGATCTACCCACTGTGCAACCCCTTCGTTATAGGGAAGCAACCATGTGGCGAGCATAATCTCACCCAAGTCCGGGTGCGACAAGCCAATTTTGGAGTTACGGTTGCACCAGCCGGTACCGCCCGCATAATGATTGAAATAGGTGAACTGCTCACATTGGAGATTGACGTGGATACCATTCATACCCGTATCGACACTGGCTGCAAAACCAATGTTGCCGGCATTTGACTGAATACGATCAAAACTTGTGCCGTTATTATCCACAAACTCCCAAGAATGGTTTTGCCACCCATAGAGATTAATCGTCTCGGCTTGAGCTGCGAACGGAGCCGCCACCAAAGCTATCGCGATTAGAAATGGTTTTTCATTAATTTTCATGGACATGGGAATTCCACTCTTACCCCTCCCTTCGGAGCGACTGGTCTCGTTATATGCAAGAAATCCAACTCTGACGCCTGAAAAATTCTTCTGTTCCCATCACATGCATGAGGTGTCCTAAATAAATGAGAAAACTTAAACTGTAAGTTCAAAAAGAATCAAAGCTTTTTGTACATACTTCGTGATCACATAACGTGTCACATAGATAAAAGCAATAACAATGGAGAAATTCAATTATGAAACTAGTTGCCGACACCCCTACCGCTACACATAAATCTTCTTTACCCATCTCTTATGCCGGCTATGTGGGCATGGATGTCCATAAAGACACCATTGCTGTCGCTGTTGCTTACGCTGGACGTGAAAAACCGGAATCCTTAGGCACCATACCCAATACCAACAAAGCGGTTTCAAAATTGGCCAATCGTTTATACCAAAATCAAAATATTTTTTTATTCTGCTACGAAGCAGGTCCCTGCGGATATACCCTCCATCAAAACTTGACGACCATGGGTATTGACTGCCAAGTGGTCGCGCCTCCGCGGAATGAGCGAATCAAAACGGATCGAAGAGATGCACTACGCCTCGCACATCTATTGCGGGCAGGAGAATTAGTTGAAGTTTGGGTGCCTGACAAAGAACAAGAGGCCATCCGGGACTTATGCCGCTGCCGAGCAGATTTCAAAATGCATCAGAAAAAAATTCGACAGCAGTTAAATGCTTTCTTGTTGCGCCATGGCCATCATTGGCCGAGCAATCACAAGCGCTGGACGCGCAAACACATGGAATGGATTGAAACTCTAGAATTCCTCTTCACTTCACAAGAACAAGTTCGTGATGAGTATATTGCTGCCATTCGACTGGCGGAATCACGCATGCTGGATTTAAACCGGAAACTGGATCAAGCATTGCCCTCATGGTCGTGGGCTCCGGTAGCGAATGATCTGATGGCATTGCGTGGCTTTGATCAGTTGTCAGCGATGACTTTGTTGTCAGAATTGGGAGATTTGAGTCGGTTCGAGTCCCCTAGCCACTTAATGAGCTATTTGGGTTTGGTCCCGAGTATATACAGTTCGGGGACCCATCGTCGGACTGGTGGAGTAACACAAGCGGGGAATCGTCATGCTCGGCAAGTATTGGTGGAAGCAGCTTGGTGTTATCGCTTTCCTGCCCGGCAAACAAGCTACATTACCCGCAAAGCCGAGAACGCCACAGCGTCTGCCTACGCTCAAGCGATTGCCTGGAAGGCGCAGAAGCGCTTGTGTCAACGCTATCGACAAATGATTCGAGCCGGGAAAAATCAAAAAACAGTTTGTGTTGCCATTGCCCGGGAATTGGCAGGTTTCGTATGGGATGTTTTCTGCCATGAACAATCACGCAATAATAGAAGAAAGGCATAATTAAGCATCAATACCGGTTGCCGGTCGCAGAAATCAGAGTGTTTCAGCTTTTTGGAAAATTCTTGGCATTTCTATATTGGCGCAAGCACAGCACCATATGCTTTGCTTGCGATCCATGCTATTAGACGAAGACCAGTTCCCGCGACAATTCATCAGGTCATTTCGAGATTGATTCGAGTTTTTCCGAATAGTGGCTTCCTGTCGCACAGAGCTGGAGCATTCTGATTTCTGCGCCCGGCAACTTTATCTGAGAATTTTTGAAATAATCTCCCCAAGGGAGGCCAGAAAGTACCCATTCACTCTATTTCTAGTGCATGAAGTAGCGCAAAACAAAAATTGGTCAATATACCTTACCTCATAATATTTTACTTGTTGATTTTCAATGAAAATATTCCTAAATTTGAGAGACTGCCCCAGTCATTTTATATTTGTTGTTAAAAAACAACAAATCTTATTTTGACATTTATGTTTCACCTATAAAATGCCTTTCCACATATGGCTAAAAGCCAGATTTTTCGAGAGGGTTGATCACCTCTCCAACTAACTACTTTTTTAGGAGTCCTAAAAAAATGAAAAAACCATTTCTAATCGCACTGGCTTTGGTGGCGGCTCCGTTCGCAGCCCAAGCCGAGACGATTAATATCTATGGGTGGCAAAACCATTCGTGGGAATTTGTGGATGATAACGGTACAAATACTGACCGCATCCAATCAAATGCCGGCAACATCGGTTTTGCGGCCAGTGTTGATACCGGCTTGGACGGTATCCACGTCAATCTCCAGTGCGAACAGTTCACCTATTACAACCAGTTGGGTGGTGGTACTGGCTGGTGCAACCGTAACTCTAAAATCGGTTTGTCACACCCGGATGTCGGAGAGATCATGCTCGCTACATGGCTTCTGCCCTATAACGAAGGTGTCGCGCAGTGGGTAGATCCGTTCTATGACGCGGGGGCAGACTCGCATACTAGCATCATGGGATCAGTTGGTGCCCGCACTATCTTTTATAACACAGGAACTTTCCATTATCAAGCAAATGCTGGGGGATTTTCAGGTGCAGATTTTGTGTATACGGGAGCATGGAATCTTGGCTTCAACCGGCGCCAAGAGAATATCATCCAGTACTGGTCGCCAAATTGGAACGGTTTTGTCTTCCGCTTCGCCTGGACGGCAGGAAATCAGGATGAGGTTAAAGCTAAATATGGATCAGGGGAACTTGATCCGGTGATTCGCTCCAGCAGTCTCGCCTATACCAATGGCCCGTTATGGTTAGCGGTTACATGGCAAGAGCATGAAGATTGGACAGCCAATTCGGTAGGCGCGATGAATAGCTCTGATGCGGAGAGCATTCGTCTCGCGGGTCGCTATATCATGGATATGGGTGATGGCATGAGTGTCCAGATCTCAGCCATGTTTGAGGACCTTGAGTACGAATTCAATCAAGTTTCCGGCTTTGATGCAGCCATGGGTGCATTTGGCTATGCGTTGAGTGCCGATGAGACCCTGGAAAGTTACACATTGAATACTGGCACCGGCAAAACTCAGAGTAAAGCAGATCGTGATGCTGTCACTAAAGATACCAGCATCAAAATGGAACGTGAAGCATGGATGATTTCTGGCAAAATCAAATTTGGTGGCCCATTGGATTTCCGTTTCTCCTACATGGATTCGGATGATCTGGAAATTTCCTGTGGAGCATGTTCGGGAGATTGGCAGGAGACTGCCGCGAATGCGTGGAACGTCGGTTTGTTCTACACCATGCCTGCAGGTACTGAGTTACGTGTGACTTACTCTGAAGTAGACAACGATGATAACGGATCCTATGGTCAGGGTATCAGTGGTACTGGTTTGGGTACGTACAATTCCGAAGTGGAGATGTTTGCTTTAGGTATTGTGCACTGGTTTGACTGATTTCAGTTCTTCCACTATGTAATCTAGCAGGCGCCCAAAGGGCGCCTGCTTTTTTTAACAGCCACCCTTCAAATCCGTGTATACAAAACAAAATACAAGGTCGTATCAGCTAGATTGCTGACATATGAATCATATCTTCTGGCGGCGATTGGAAACTGTACCGTAACCCTCACTGATATCGCTGAATTCAGAGTTGCTGAAAACTGTGACGAAGCTTAAGTTAAGAGACCCGACCTCTCAAAAATTCTGGAGTTCTTCGGGACATAATTTAAATGGCCATATGAACAAAGGATCTAGTAGTACATCACGAGCAGAATAAATATAAGTTAATTATTTATTGAATTTTTTATACTCTTTTATTGCTTTTTCAATGCTTTACTCAAAAAAAAGGCGCCCCGAAGGGCGCCTTTTTATCTCCGCTTAAGCTACTTGTTTGAATTAATCAAACCAGTGCACAATACCTACGGCGAACATTTCCACCTCGGTATTGTACGTACCCAAACCACTACCACTGATACCTTGACCATAGGATCCATTATCATCGTTTTCCACTTCAGAGTAGGTTAAACGCAGTTCGGTACCAGCCGGCATGGTGTAGAACAAACCAACGTTCCACGCATCCGCGGCAGTCTCCTGCCAATCTCCCGAACATGCTCCACAGGAAACTTCCAGATCATCCGCATCCATGTAGGAAAAACGAAAATCCAATGGGCCACCAAATTTGATTTTGCCAGAAATCATCCATGCTTCACGTTCCACTGTAATATTGGCACCCGTAGTAACAGCATCACGATCTGCTCTATTCTGAGTTTTGCCGGTACCAGTATTCAATGTGTAACTTTTCAGGGTATCATCGTCTGTAGCATTATCGCCTTCTTTAGTTCCATTGTCGTCTAAATCGTAACCAAATGCCCCCATGGCGGCATCAAAATCGGATACACCATTAAATTCATACTCAAGGTCTTCATACATGGCAGAGATCTGAACACTCATGCCATCTCCCATGTCCATGATGTAGCGACCAGCAAGGCGAATGCTTTCCGCATCCGAACTGTTCATTTCGCCAACGGATGCAGCCGTCCAATCCTCGTGGTCCTGCCAAGTCACTGCCACCCACAAAGGCCCATTGGTGTAAGCCAAGCTGCCGGAGCGAATAACCGGGTCAATATCACCTGTGCCTACCGGGGCTGCCATTTCATCCCGCTTTCCAACTGTCCAAGCGAAGCGGAAAACAAAGCCATTCCAGTTAGGTGACCAATACTGAACTATACCTTCCTGGCGACGGTTAAATCCCGTGTCATAACCACCACCCGCATAGTTGAATTCAGAGCCGCCGAAACCTGTATCAGGATCTGAGTTCGAGGATGAAGAATCAAAATCGCCTGTATTGTAGAAAATCGTGTGGGCACCGACCGAACCCATGATGCTGGTGTGCGAATCCGCACCCGCATCGTAGAAGGGATCTACCCATTGCGCCACGCCCTCGTTGTAGGGCAACAGCCACGTGGCGAGCATGATTTCGCCCACGTCCGGATGGGACAAACCGATCTTGGAGTTACGGTTACACCAGCCAGTGCCACCCGCGTAATGATTGAAATAGGTGAACTGCTCACATTGGAGATTGACGTGGATACCATTCATACCCGTATCAACACTGGCTGCAAAACCAATGTTGCCGGCATTTGACTGAATGCGATCATAACTTTTGTCATTTTCATCCACAAACTCCCAGGAATGGTTTTGCCACCCGTAGAGATTAATCGTCTCGGCTTGAGCTGCGAACGGAGCCGCCACCAAAGCCAGTGCGATTAGAAATGGCGTTTTCTACTCTGTGAAACCTTAAGCTTCCATTTTTTCAGCTTCATGCGGACCAAACAATTTTCTCTTATCCCCAGCTAGCATCCATTATCAATAAAATTGCTGTATTTCAGCATCTTATTAATTTTGAATTCAGTCAGTCGCATGCGCAATTTATAATGCACCATCCCCTCTTCTTTTTTCGAATATGGCCGACGCTCACCCCCGACCAAAACTGCTGTTGGTCGACGGCTCGGCCTATCTGCACCGTGCCTTTCATGTGCACTCCCACTTGTCAGACCCGAAAGGCCGTCCAACTGGTGCGATCTTCGGCACCATCAAGATTCTGCAGAGTCAACACCGGCAGTTAAATCCGGAATATGCGGCCGTCATCATGGATGCGCCCGGCAAGACTTTCCGCCACGACTTGTATCCTGACTATAAAGCCAACCGAAAACCCACACCACCGGAACTGCGCGAGCAGATGGACCCTCTGCTCGAAATCATCCAAGCTTTGGGATTCCCTTTGCTCAGCGTGCCGAAAGTCGAAGCGGACGATGTCATCGGAACCCTAGCCCGGCAAGGTGAAGCAAGCGGGATGCGGGTCATGATCTTGACGGGGGACAAGGACATGGCGCAGCTGGTAACCCACAACATCACCCTGCACGATATTGACAGAGAGCCCATGGACGCAGCCGGAGTCGCAAGCAAATTCAACGTGCGCCCGGACCAGATCGTGGACTACCTGGCTTTGGCGGGCGATGCGGCCGACAACATCCCCGGAGTACCGAAAGCCGGACCCAAGACCGTTGCCGCATGGCTGCAGAAGTACGACACGCTGGACAACTTAATTGAAAATGCCGGAGAAATCACCGGTAAGGTTGGGGAAAACTTGCGTGCCAGCATTGAACATCTGCCACTGTACCGCACGCTGACAACCATTCGTTGCGATGTAGAGCTAGACCATAGTCCGAACGATCTCCGGCCCGGTCCGGAAAATGTGGAACGCTTGAAGATTTTGTACGCCGAATATGATATGAAATCTTTCCTGCGCGAACTGCATGAACGCGAACATGCGCCCCCCGCTCCCGATGGCGATCCTCGCGAATCAACCACCCGGCGCTATGCCACCATCTTGACACCGGAAGAGCTGGATGCCTGGATTGCAAAAATCCGCAAAGCAAAAACATTTGCGCTGGATACGGAAACGACCAGTGTGGACCCGCAACGCGCCAACTTGGTAGGCATTTCCATAGCCACCGCACCGGGACGTGCAGCTTATATCCCGGTCGGTCACCGGGGCTTGAGCGAAATCAAGCAACTTGACAAAGAACAAGTGCTGGAAAAACTCGCGCCTCTATTGACAGATCCGAATTTGACCAAAGTCGGCCATCATCTCAAATACGACCGCGCCGTATTACGCCGCAGCGGTGCACAACTGTCCGGCCCCACCCATGACAGCATGCTGGAATCCTATATCTACAACTCTACCGCCAGTCGCCACAATCTGGATGACTTGTCCCAGTTCTATCTGGACGAAAAAACCATACGCTACAGCGAGGTCGCGGGGACCGGCAAAAAACAGATTCCATTTGAGCAAGTCCCCATTGAAACAGCCGCACCCTATGCCGCAGAAGACGCGGACATGACGCTGCGTCTGCACAACCATCTGTGGCCTAAACTTCAGGAATCCAAAGCTCTCGAAAATTTATACCAAAATCTGGAATTGCCTCTGTCGGAAGTGCTGACTGACATGGAGCGCGTCGGGGTCGCCATCAGTGTAGAGGTCCTTCAAGAGCAATCCAACGAGTTGCGCCAGGAACTGGTGGAGTTGAAAGAACAGATTACGGCCGAATGCGGACGTGAAATCAACCTCAATTCAACTCTGGACCTTCAACAAGTCTTGTTCGAGGAACGCGGCCTCAAAAAGGGCCGTAAAACAAGAGGCGGCTCCGCTTCCACCGCGGAAGATGTACTCAAAGAATTGGCGGAACAGGACGTTTTGCCGCGTATGATTCTGGACTACCGCCAACGCACCAAACTACTGTCGACCTATATCGACAAGTTGCCGAAAATGATCAACCCGCAAACTGGGCGCGTGCACACGTCCTACCATCAGGCGGTTACCGCTACCGGTCGGTTGTCCTCGTCCGATCCCAATCTCCAGAATATCCCGATTCGCACCGAAGCCGGACGACGCATTCGTCAAGCCTTTGTTGCCCGAGACGGTTGCGTACTGATCGCTGCCGACTATTCGCAGATCGAATTGCGCATCATGGCGCATATTTCTGAAGACCCCGCCTTGCGCCGCGCTTTTGAAGATGGCGAAGATGTACACCGGGCAACCGCTGCCGAAGTGTTCGGCGTTGCTCGCGACGACGTGACGGCAGATCAACGGCGCTCTGCCAAAGCCATCAACTTCGGCTTGATGTACGGCATGAGCCCTTTTGGACTGGCTCGCCAATTGAAAATTTCCCGCGAACAGGCGGACGGATACATCAAAACTTATTTTGAACGTTACCCGAAAGTCCACCACTACATGGAGCAAGCGCGCGAGCAGGCGCGTCGCCACGGCTATGTGGAAACCGTGGCCGGACGACGCCTCTACATCGACGCCATCCGCTCACGCAATTACAACCAACGCCAGTATGCCGAGCGTACTGCCATCAACGCGCCGATGCAGGGTACCGCGGCAGATATCATCAAGCAAGCCATGATTGATGCGCATCATTGGCTGAACACACAATACCCGGACTGCGCGATTATTCTCCAAGTACACGATGAACTGGTGCTGGAAGCCCCTCAGGAGGAAGCGGAAGAGATCAAACGGGGCATATGCGAGAAGATGGAGAACTGTGTTTCGCTAAGTGTTCCCCTGGTCGTAGATGCCCGTTGTGGAGACAATTGGGACCAAGCCCACTAACGTTCCTCTCCCGCGCATGCCTGCGCACAAATGCGTTCCATGTCGGCATCGGAAAAACCGAAATGATGCCCAATTTCATGCAGAACGACCGAACGCACCAGATACATCAAATCGCCACCCTCTTCGCTCCACTGCTCCAGAATCGGACGGCGATAAAGATACACATGATCCAAATCCTCCGGTAAATCCTCAACCGATTTCTGATCCAAACTCACCCCCTGGTACAGGCCCAGAAGGTCGTAAGGGCTTTTTAGATTCATCTCGCGGCAAATCTCCTCATCCGGGAAATCAACCACATGTACCGCAACCGTCTTGATGTGCCGAGCCAGTTCCGGCGGAATTTCAGCCAGCACCTGTTGAGCCATGCGCTCCATCGCATACAAACTCGGAAGAGACGGCGAATTCATGTTCAAAACGCGGCGTAAATTTTCTGTAAAATTAACTTTACACGGGAACTTTTGGGGGTCGAAAGTTGCCTAAAATAAAGTCAGTTTTGTCGCATTCAGGCCCCCTGCTGAGTGCGACTTGGTGCCGGTTCAAAGCCCTCTGTTTGGCCGGCACCACCTTCCTCCCCAGGTGAGTTGGAATGGTATAGGCGCAAGCGTACAGCTTCCGCCTTTTCCCGGAAATTATAAAAAACAGACAAAAAAAGGGCCTCGCTTTGCGAGGCCCTTTCAATAGTTGGCAAAAAGCCGCTTACATCATGCCGCCCATGCCTTCCATACCTCCCGGTGCGCCATGCGCGTGCGGCTCTTCTTCTTTCGGAAGCTCCGCCACCATGGCTTCGGTGGTAATCATCAGGCTGGCAACCGAAGCCGCATTCTGAAGTGCTGTACGGGTCACTTTAGCCGGATCCAGAATGCCCATCTCCAGCATGTCGCCGTATTCGGCAGTAGCGGCGTTATAGCCGTAATTGCCTTCGGATTTGAGCACTTCTTCAATCACTACCGACGGCTCGCGATCCCCGGCATTCTCAACAATCTGACGCAGAGGCTCGGCCAACGCATGGCTGAGAATCTCCACACCCCGCTGCTGATCGTTGTTATCGCCCTTCAGAGACTCCAGGGCCGCTCGGGTCCGCAGCAAAGCGACACCGCCACCCGGCACAATACCTTCTTCCACAGCGGCGCGGGTTGCATGCAGCGCATCTTCCACGCGGGCCTTCTTCTCTTTCATTTCCACTTCGGTCGCCGCACCCACTTTGATGACGGCCACGCCGCCAGCCAACTTGGCCATGCGCTCCTGAAGTTTTTCCTTGTCGTAATCCGAAGAAGACTCATCGATCTGCTGGCGAATTTGATCCACACGCGCCTTGATGTCGCCTGCTGCGCCGGCCCCATCAATGATCGTGGTGTTTTCCTTCGACAGGGTAACGCGCTTGGCAGTACCCAGGTCCTCAAGCGTGGCCTTCTCCAACGACAGGCCCACCTCTTCGGAAATTACCGTGCCGCCAGTCAAAATTGCAATATCCTGCAACATGGCTTTGCGTCGGTCACCAAAACCCGGGGCCTTCACGGCAGCCACCTTGACAATACCGCGGATCGTGTTGACCACCAGCGTCGCCAAGGCTTCACCTTCGACATCTTCGGCGATTACGACCAGAGAGCGGCTGGATTTGGCCACCGCTTCCAACAGCGGGAGCAGCTCGCGGATGTTGGAAACCTTTTTGTCATGCAGCAGGATGAACGGACTTTCCATATCCGCCGTCATACTGTCCTGATTGTTGACAAAGTACGGAGACAGGTAGCCGCGATCAAACTGCATGCCTTCCACGACTTCCAGTTCGTTCTCCAGCGAATTGCCTTCCTCCACCGTGATAACGCCTTCTTTGCCCACTTTGTCCATCGCGTCCGCGATGATTTCGCCGACATCCGGGTCCGAATTGGCCGAGATGCTGCCGACCTGGGCAATTTCCTTGTTATCGGTGCAGGGACGCGACAGCGTCGCCAACTGTTCCACGACGACGCCCACCGCCTTGTCCACGCCTCGTTTCAGGTCCATGGGATTCATGCCGGCGGCCACCGCTTTCGCACCTTCGCGCACGATCGCCTGAGCCAACACCGTCGCGGTGGTGGTGCCATCGCCGGCTACATCGGAGGTCTGCGAAGCCACCTCCTTGACCATTTGCGCGCCCATATTTTCGAACTTGTCTTTCAGTTCAATTTCCTTGGCGACCGAAACGCCATCCTTGGTCACGGTCGGTGCGCCGAATGACTTGTCCAGCACGACATTGCGTCCCTTGGGACCGAGCGTGGATTTCACGGCATTGGCAAGTAGATTGACTCCCTGGAGCATGCGCTGCCGGGCGTCTTCACTAAATTTAACCTCTTTTGCTGCCATTTTTTGGATTCCTCTTCCGATTTGTGTGTTGTGCGAATTGATTAAAGATCAGGCGGCGAATCAGCTTTCGATGACAGCCATGATGTCGTCTTCACGCATCACGACCATCTCTTCGCCATCAAGTTTGCATTCAGTGCCGGAATATTTTCCAAACAGCACTTGATCGCCCACTTTGACATCAGGCTTAAGAAGTTTGCCGTCGTCCGAAGTTTTCCCCGGACCGACTGCGACCACCTCGCCACGAACGGGTTTTTCTGTCGCGCTGTCCGGAATCACAATGCCTCCAGGGCTGGTGCGCTCCTCTTCCAAGCGTTTGATCACAACGCGATCATGCAAGGGCCGAAGTTTCATCATTCAAACTCCCAATGAAAAGTTTTTGTTTATCAAATGTTAACTATAAAGCCAGCCACAGACATTCAGAGTCGAGTCTGACACGGCTAATATTGGGGACAAAGTAGCAGAAAATCAAGTGCGTGTGGCTGAATGCCTTAAAATAGCCCCTTTCCGGCCCCAGATCCATGACTTCCAACGCTTTGCTCCCGGTCCGACGCGCGCTGCTCAGCGTTTCGGATAAAACCGACATTATCCCTTTTGCAACAGCGCTGCAGGCCGCCGGGGTCGAACTGATCTCAACCGGAGGAACCGCCACCGCCTTGCGAGAAGCCGGATTGGTCGTGCGCGATGTGGCGGAGGTGACCGGTTTTCCTGAGGTCATGGACGGGCGCGTCAAAACGTTGCACCCCAAAATCCATGGCGGACTGCTGGCGCGCGGCGCCCAAGATGCCGATGTCTGTGCCGAACATGGCATTGAGACAATCGAACTGGTGGTCGTCAACCTGTATCCATTCGCCCAAACCATCGCAAAACCCGACTGCACCCGCGCTGATGCGGTCGAGAATATTGATATCGGCGGCCCAACTATGTTGCGGGGCGCAGCAAAAAACCATGAATACTGTTGCGTTGTCGTAGACCCTGCCGATTATGATCGCATTGCCTCCGCCGTCGCCAGCGGCGGCACGGATGCAGATACACGTTTTGACCTGGCTGCCAAAGCCTTTGCCCATACTGCCGCCTACGACGCCTGTATCGCCAGTTATCTGGAACAACAAGTGGAGCCGGAAGCCCCCTTTGGGCGCGGCATGCATCTGACTCTGCAGCGCCAAAATTTACTGCGCTATGGTGAAAACCCGCATCAACAAGCAGCGTTTTACGCTTTCCCCGGAGCGCCGCAAGGCACACTCGCCACGGCCACACTACATCAAGGACAGGAGTTGTCCTATAACAACCTTGCCGACACTGATGCCGCCTGGGAGGCCGTACAGGCTTTTGACGCACCGGCGTGCGTCATCGTCAAGCATGCCAACCCCTGCGGCGCCGCAGAGGCCGACAACCTCGATGCCGCTTATGAGCATGCCTACCAAACCGACCCAACCTCGGCTTTCGGCGGCATCATCGCTTTCAACCACCCGGTGGAAGCGCCCTTGGCCCAAAAAATTATTGACCGACAGTTTGTGGAAGTATTAATTGCGCCTGCTTTTGAACCGGATGCCTTGGGCGTGCTGGCCGCCAAACCCAAAGTAAGAGTGCTTGCTGCCGGCGTTTTTGAAAAACATCAAGGACCCTGTGCCGTCGTTCGCAGTATCAGCGGCGGTCTTCTCGCACAAACGCCGGACCACAAGACACTTGATTCGGATCAGTTGCGTGTTGTGACCGAACGAGCGCCCAGCGAGGCGGAACATCGTGATTTGCTGTTTGCCTGGAAGATTGCCAAGTTCGTCAAATCAAACGCCATCGTCTATGCCCGCGACTGCCGCACCATCGGGATTGGCGCCGGTCAAATGAGCCGCATCTATTCAGCACGTATCGCCGCAATCAAGGCCGCCGATGAAAAGCTTCCCGTAGAAGGAGCCGTGATGGCTTCCGATGCCTTTTTCCCGTTTCGAGATGGGCTTGATGCCGCCCACGAAGTGGGCATCACGGCCGTCATTCAACCGGGGGGTAGCCGCCGCGACACGGAAGTCATTGATGCCGCCAATGAATATGGCATGGCCATGGTGTTCACCGGCTTGCGTCATTTCCGACACTAGCCTGCAGTCAAGCAAAAGTTATCGATTGAATGGCAGTTTGGCGAGCAGCATCGCCATCCCGCAAGAGCCGCTGGCGCCTGCATACAACAAACCTGCTCCTACAAAGCCCGACAAGCCATAAAAGTACGGGTGCACCCAAACCCCCAGCAGTACTCCTGCGACGATAAGCGTGCCCGCCACCATCTGCACCTGTCGCATCACATCAAGACGCCCGCCTGTGTCGGATTCCACCGGGTAACCGGCTTTCTGCCAAGCCATAATGCCCCCTTCAAGCAAATACGTCTCCGGGTAACCGACCGCGGCTAGTTGCTCGGCATGTACTTGCGTACGCCGTCCACTGCGACAGTGGAAAATGCCGATTTTCTGCTTGGGTTCGGCTTTCAAACCGGCCTCCAAACCGTCCAAAGGCATCCAGCGCGCCTGGGGAATGTGCATCTGTTTGCGCTCACCCGCCCCTCGGATATCAATCAACTCCGCCTGACCTTCCCGAAGCTGTCGCTGCGCTTCCTGCGCATTGATCTCACGAACTTCCATGTTGTCCTCCTGAAGCATTTATGCGTTGCCTCTTTACAGAAAAGATTTTACACGCAATGTTTTGCTCTTCTGCGAGATGTCATGCCTTATTTTCATGTTTTGGGCGGCCCTGAACTTCATGACCGTTGCCTCCATCCCCGTTTCCCGGTGACGAAAAAACAGCGTAGGGGCTGAGCCGCCAAAAACCGGCGACAGACCTCACATGAATTTCACCATGAGCACGACCGCCGTAATAACCACAGTTATGGTAATGAGAGTACGCCACATGAGGGCAGTTTGCATAGCCGAGCGGAACGTGCGGAGCTCTCTAATCATGTCCGAGCGGAACGTGTGGATTGCTCTTCGAAACTCCCGGGCCTCTCCCAGCAACCTTTCACGCGGACTATCTATATCCGAACATAACGTCTGAATTTTGCTATCCAAGTGGCGAAAATTTTCTTTGGTGGCCAGATGCGGAATCTGTGCCTCAATCTTCGTCAAGCGTTCCGAGATGTTGATCACCACGGTCGATTCAACCACCGGTTCGGGCATCGGTTCTTGCGAGGACATCAAGGGGTTGGCGGGTTGTTGTGAGGTCATGACCATTTTCTCCATAGGCAAGGCCAAAGTCAAGAGAAGCGCATGGCTGCGGACCGGGGTCTCGCCACTGGGGCGCTTCCGATTATAACCCGTCACACGAAGCGAATCTTCGACGAGGAGGAGGATTCCTCATCCTATGTCAGTGATAACCCGAAGTCCAGAAAAAATGGTCTGACCAACCTGCCCATTTTTTCGCATGTAAATCATGTTTTACTTTTCCCCTTGGTTCGTTTTCGGTAAATTTTTAGTGCTACATGTAATCAAATCGGCACCGTTACCAACCGGTTTCTCCCATGATTGAGATCGCACCCCTATTCCCCTGGAGGCGGGAACTGAAATTTTCCGATGACAAATCGCCCTCAAGAAAATGTCAAAGCATCTGCGTGGCATGCCCATCACCGGTTGATATTGCGCGCCATCCCGATAGTGCTGGCGCGTCCGGAAATCCCCATGCCCGTCGGATCAGATGAAGGGCCCAGCGCGTCCAGACCGCGCAAAGCAAAATTACCTCCCGCATAAATGACCCACAACAACCCCAGGGGAAGCAGCATGTGTAATGCCATGGTTGCATACCCGAGTGCAATGCGATCGATTTCCCAACGCCCCTCGTCTATCAATTTCATACTCGGATACATCGCATCAATTAAGGCATCATCCAAATAATTGGAAATGCCAAACATCATGGAAAACATCCGAATTCCAATCATCATGAGCATAATCCTGGCGGCAGCGGCAAAGCTGTAAAGCGTCAGAAACAAATAGAACCCCAGCAACATATAAACGACCATCAACATAAAGCTTTGCGCCATCGGAGCAAGGCGCCGCATAATGTGCAAACGCGCGTACAACCCCAATGCTTCCGAACCTACGAATGCGGTCGCGCCTACAAACGATGACAGCAGAAAGCTGCTGAAGCTGGTCGTCGCCGCCCAAGTCGCCCAACCACTCGCAAAGCCGGAGCCGGCGGCAAACGCCGCAAGTCCGGCCCAAATTTCCTTGTCCGGCGCCTCGCCCTTATGCCAATGGGATTCGTTGATGATGGCATTACGGATGACCAAATCCTCGACTTCTTCGCGGGTATAGCTTCCAATCACCCATTCATCGATTTTTTCTCGATGGGGAGCAATCCGCAGCAATCGATCACGCAACCCTTCGTTGCCCGCATCTCCCAACCACCAGTCCCGACACACCGGCAACTGTTGGTCTCCCTGCCAACGGACCACTTCTGTGCGGGGACGTGGGAAAGCGTCAAAGGCGCATGCCCCCTGAGCGGCGACCTGAGGACACAAGGCATAGTAGCCCGGTTCATTCAGAAAATAACGATTTCCGGGATATTCCGCATCCTTGCGTTTGACAATCTCTTCGGACGGCTGCAGGCGTTCGTACTTCCGCCACGCCGGCACAAAACACTGGCTGACGAAATGGGTGAATTCCTGTCGCAATTGGGGCTCACGAATAAACATGCTGCGCATGCGGTAGGCCAGACCGGAATAGTCCTGAAAGCACGGCAGGTTTTCGAGCACCGTCTGGTTGACACCCCCGCTGATGGACAGTACTACCGACCAAAACAACGGAATTCGCGGATGGGACTCATGATGGCGCGCCAATTGCGTCGCATCGTAGGTCGTGCCCGTATCCCCATATCGATGGGTTGCGTCCTCCAATTGGCAGACCGGTTTGTAGGCAATCGAATTGGGTTCGACCTGCACATACGGCACCACCATGAACACAAACACCACCATGGCGATGGGAAGATTGACACGCATTTGACTCAACGATCCGCCGCTGTTTGGGAATTCGTTCTGCGTGCTCAAAGGCCCCATGAAATCTCGCACTATCAGGACTAGAAAAGGAATCAGCAGCAAATTCAAATCGTCCGCCAGTTCAAACAGCAGTTCGTACATGCTCCAGCCAAACATGGTCATATAAACCTCGATGTAGCTGAATGTCGGAATCATGGCGTACATGGCTTACCCCAGATGCCGCGACCACAGCAACAACTCGTAAATACCGATGACCGCAATGACGGAAATCGCCAAATGCCGTTGTCCCAATGCGCTCAACGGCGCATGGCCGCGCGCCTTGCGCCGGAGGTCTACCCAAGAGATCAGTCGAGGCCAACACCAAATCAAATACAAGTACATCGCCCCGTGCACAATCAGGTGCACCCACGGGCCATACAACGCTAAAAACTGACGACTTGTCTGGAGCAGTTGCGCTGCCTGCTGCAGGTGAGCGGGCGGCAGTGTTGCCAAAACCTGCGCGGCCTTATACCCCGCAATGCCAATGCCGCACACCAGCAATGAAATTCCGATGATGCGCCACTTGTTTTTCATTCTGACTGCTTCGGCAAAGGGAAGCCCCCATCAATCAAACCGGACTCGAATGGGTCTGCCGGCGTCAAGTTGATCGGGCGCAAGGTTCCACTGAGCATTTCGTATTCAATAAATGCACGAATAGTTTTGGAACCCAGGCGGTGTGAAGCCTGCGCTTCGTTCAACACGAAATTGACTTGCGCATTGAGACGACCCAAAGCCGTGCTTAAGGCTTCCTGCGCCGGTTTTAGCGCGGCCACATGAGGCTCTTGCTGGCCTGCCATAAGGGCTGCACGTGCGGCGAAAGTCTTTTCGATAATGCGCGCTGCCGCCAATTCCGACGCCAACCTCTGCACGCGCCAGCCGGAGTCTGCCTGCGCCTGCAGGGTGTCGATCACCTCGCGACGCATCACTAGGTTTTGACTGGATACGGCCGCCAGATCATCGGCCGACAACTCAAGCGGATCTGTACGCATAAGACGCCACAGAATCTTTTCGATGCGTACCCGCTCTGCTTCAATCAAGGGCAACAGGCCGTGCCCGGCAATCGTCGGACTGGGAGTCTCCTCCACCAGACTGATGGCGTGCTCCCCGACAATGTCTACCAGCCAGTTCGCCGCGTCTTGGGGAGTCTCAAAAAATGTCGCGACCGTTGTCTCGCGATCGGTCTCTTTACAGTCCACCGATTCACGATTGAGCAGGCACCAGCCGGCGCGGGCACTGTCATACACGGGACGAATCAGAGCCTGACCACTCCCCCCGGCCCGTTGCCCACCGACCCATACCAAGCCTTTCTGCGCGGCTTCCTCTGCAGCTTTCTGAGCCTCCAGCACATTGCGATCTTCGCGGGCCTGCCGTCCCCATTCGAGGGATTTGGCGACCTGCGTCCACGTGCTGGCAGGTCCCCGATCCGCAACCGCTTGCTCCATTTCCTGGCAAGACTGCAGTGCCAACTTATAGGCTTCGCCCGCGCGGATCGTGTAATACTGCATCAACTGGCACGGGCCGGGAAAAGCTCGACAAAACAAGCCTCCGGGCAAGGCCAGCAGGAACTGCTCAGGCAACGATTTGAGGGTCATCAACTGATCTTCGAGACGCTGCAGAATCTGTTCCATCTGCAGCCGAAAATCAAATTTCCCGCAACTGTAGGTCGCGCCCACCTGAATATCCGGCAGCAGCTTGATCCGCAAGGTTTCCCCGGGTGTGGGAGGTACTGCCCGCGAGCCCCCCAAGGTGTAATACAACCCCAGCTCTTCGCTACTCGGCAGGTCGACTGGTGGCGCACAGGGCGACGGAATCGGCAGAAGCAGCCCCCATATGGCGCCAACCAGTCTAAAAATTTTCACGACACCCTCTCTCGACGTCGCTGGCGGATGGTTTCGCTGATGCGTCGCACGGCTTCCAGTTCCGAACAGTTGTGACGCCGCATCAGTTCCGCGCGATATGCTTTTTCATCTTTCTCCGTCTGGCTCAAAGCCAGCGAAAGCGCGGGAGGGACATTCCGGAACAACATCATGAGCTTTCCGGACATCACGACCCCTTCGGTATATTGGTTCGGTTCTTTGCCGGCCGACAACACCATCCCCTTCTGCACCTTGCTCAGCTTTCGGAAACGGCCGATCAGATCCGCCTCGTCGCGCTCCATCGCCATGCATACCCACCATTCCGGTTGATTGAGAAGTTCTCGCGCTGTCTCCGGAATTTGGCGCAGACTTTGAGTGGCAATCCACAGCCAGGCTCCATACGTCCGCCACATTGCCGAAATCGACAAGATGTAAGGTGAAATTAAGGAGTTTTTAAGCAGCAGATGGGCCTCGTCGAGCACCACGACCGTCTGCCGCGCCGCATACTGTTGCGCCTCCACCTGGTCGTTGATTCGTGAAAGCAGGCCACTCATTGCAACGGCCAACCACGCTTCATTTCGCCGATGCGCCAAGGCACCCAATTCCACAACCGTGACATCGACTTCCGGCCAGGCTTCGCCGGGTCGATCAAAAATATGCCCGGCTCTGCCTGTACAAAACAATTCGATCGCATTCGCCATGCGGCTCAAACTGTGTTTTTGGCTGTCACTTAAGACGTCTTTACCCAACCGTCCCAAAGCCACCGCATCGTGCATGGCGCCCGCCACGTCGCGCGTCAGCACGGGCGCCTTCGGATTCCGCGCCGCTGCGTGTGCGGTCGCGAGTAGTGATTTACGTATTAAATTTAAATCTTCACGGGCCAGACGCGCTTCTTCTTTCGGGTCGCCCCCCGTAATCATCAGGCGCGCCTGAATCTCCATCTCCCCAAGAAGATCACGTCCGCTCGCCGCATTGGCTGAGACATCTTTCTCTTCTTCTAACAAACGTCGTGCCTCCGCAAACGGAGGGATCGAAGTTTGGTCTCCGCGGACGTGACTAACTGATAGACCTTTTGAAGCAAAATGCTGCGCCAACAGACCGAATGTTGGCAAGGCCGTAATTAAGTACAGGCGGGGACGATGTACCGCCATTGTATGCAATAACGTATTAATGAGAAATGCAGTTTTGCCGGAACCGGTGGGACCAAAGACAAACAAATGGGCATTTTTTGTCCGATCCAAACGATTGAGCGGATCAAAAACCAACGGCTCCGCACCCCGATTCCAGGCCAATACTCCCGGGTGTCGCGTCCCTGACGCGCGGCCGTAAAGGGGCAAACAACGCGCCACATGATCCATAAACCACAGGCGCGAACGACGCACATAAAAGCGCTGATCTTGGGCCGGATCAAAATTGAACGGCAAGGCGCGCACATACGCATCCTGAATCAGCGGATCATCTTTAGGCGGAATCACCGCAATTCCGTGTGCCAATAAATTCGCACTGAGCTCCGCGATTCGCTGCTCCAGTTGCGCCTCATCCGCTGCCGACACAAACACGCCGCTGAAAACCGGCAAAACCGGATTGCCCTCGGCGACTTCCCGTACCGCCTGATCCGCCAGGGAGCGGATTGCCATCGCTTGCGGGTCTGTGCCCACTGCATTGCGCTTCACCTGGGCAATTTGCTCCAGCACCTTGTCTTGAGCGGTAAAGGTGACCGCCATCATCCACATCGATCCTTCCGGCATGCCGTCCCACAATGCCTGCAGGCGGCCGCCCGACATTCGCTCCGCCGTCAAATGACCAATTTCCGGTTCCCGCAACAAAGCGTTGACCGTCAAAAACTGATGGGGTCGCTTCTGAAAATACCAGCAGCCTTTTTTCGCTTCCGACCACGGGGCGCCGTGTTGCAACGCATGATGAGCAATATCGCCCAGGGCGGTTTTACCCAATAGCGACAAGGGCGTCACCGCAAGCGATTGAATGGGCACCCTCGACGCGATGCCTTGGCCGCCGAACCATGCACTGAGCCACTGGCATAAGTCCCGCGCATCTCGTGGCAGCAGTTGAACATCCACTTGTGCCAATGAATGTCGTAACCGCTCGCAGACATCATCCAAGTGCTGCTCGTCGGGCAATGTGCCCGGTCCCAAGATGCGCCAGACGCACAAACGAATATTGCGCAATCGCCCCTTCCAGGGAGTCTGATCGGCGGGATCCACAAAAAAGCCTGCATCGTGACAAGCGTCTTCGAAATGTTCCCGCAGACATTCCAGCCAGTGTTGGGAATATGCGCTTTGGCGGATTTGCGGATCCATATACCGCTCGATTCGGTGAGCGTACGCATCCAGGCAATATTGGTCGTACACAAAGAACTGCGCAATCCACGGCGATCGCTCGTCCTGCGCGAAAGCATCACGAAACAACGGGATGACCCGCTGGTGCAGTTCTTCCAGCATGGCCAAGTCCTGCCCTTCTGTCTGCACGGGCACCAGATCAAACAGCCGGCCCACACTGCGCAGATCCTTCATCAGGATCAGGTTGTGATCCAGCGCCGCCTTGGGAAACAAAAAATCTGCAAACGAAGCGGCTGGTTTGCTCGACCCCATCTTGATGCGTGGTCGACCGAACTGGGCCCGCGTCAAGCGAGAGTCCTTGTGTCCGCGCCGACATTGCGCCCCCGATGGGGGCGCATGTCGGGCATGGCTTGACAAGGACTGACGCCCGGTACCCTGACTTCGCAGCAGATGCTTCATCGACTAGGTCTGCACAAGGACGTCTTCGAGAAGCTGTACCAGGTGGGCGCGCAGCTTCTCAATCTGTTGATAATGCGGATCGGTTTCCTCAAGATCGCCGTCCTCAATATCGGCCCGCAAATCTCGAATCAAGTGATCCAGCGGAATCAACGACACGTAAAGGCGCTTGGCGATCGGGTCCCCAAGAATCCGTTCCATCGTGATTTTGGACTTTGTTTTTTTCTTTTTTTTGCCCATGGCAATGACCTCAGAAGTTAAAGGTTTTGGTGACCGAGATAGCGACCCTTGCCCGGTGCACAGCACTCGTAGGGTCGCCAAAAATTCCAGGCGTAGCTCCCGTCTGCGCTGGTTTTTCCAACCGACCAGTCGTCAGGAGAGCCAAAGGTTTCGCAATGATTCTGTTCTTGCGGGCTGATCATTTGCCAGCGCGCATTGCGTTCATTAATAGCGGGCATCCATGCCAACTGTTTCTGCACTTGGCAATGACCCTCTCTTGCAGTCGAGCATGCAGACACTGGGCCCTGCGCCTGCCACTTGCCTCCGGAACGCTCGCAAGAAGCACAATCGCCAGCGGCAGAATTGCCGTGAGTGACTTCGCGCATCCCTGAGTATGCAAACGGCACATACACCCGTGCCTGATTCGTTTGCGTCACAATGTCCGCGGCGCGCTGCACCGCCACGGCTGCCGCTTTGGGATCTTCCGCCTGCATCACGAAGCCCGCGCGCGGGAACACCGAACCCCAGGTATTGCGAGGCCAATGCCCAATCTCTCGCGAACCTGGCGTCACGCTTTCAGGACGAAAGGCCTCCAGGCCCCCACGCCATTCCACATGATCCAAAGCCGATATGAAATAAGGAAACAAGGCCTTGGACTGCGACCGACACAAATACTGCACCCCAAACACATTGCGCACGAACGGCGCAGGGTGACCGACCGCGTCGACTTCCTTGAAACGCAGGGAATGGCCGTCGCGCACATCCGTGCCGGGGAAGGATCCCCCTTGGAACTGTTTGAAAAGAGTACCGCGTCCGCTCAGCACCGCCCCGAACTCCTGCCACGGCGGCTCTCCGGTGTGGTCATAGGCCATAAAGACAAGATCGGGAAGATAGTGCCGCACTCGCGGCGTCGTGTTGACGCGACAACTCCCATACTTGCAGTGCAGCCACAGACATACGCCCACCACCTTCCAATCCAGACAGGAATGTTTCAAAGAGCGCTGGATGATGTCCGAAGACGTAAACGTCTCGGCAGCCAGGGGCGAGACACCCCAGACAAATGCACAAACCGCCAGCCAGGTGCGCATCAACCCATCCTCCGTCGTGCTTGAATGAGTCGGCGCAGCCGGGTGTATAACCAACGATAGATTGGGTAATACTTCAATTCCGGCACGGCACGTCCCGCCTGTGCTTGAGCCAGCCACTGCCGACGAATATCTCGGGTCAAACCGTCAATATCGAAAAAACGTCTTCGCATCAAACGATCCAACCCTCGCGCCATCGCAACAACAAACTGCAGATACTTGGCGATCAGGAACAAGCACAACCCCACGAGCAGCAGTTGCAGGATGCGAAGTGTCAACATGAGGAAACCTCTGGAAGTCGAGGTTTGCACCAGACATCGATTACAAAAAATCGCACGTCCTCGCAAAACGAATTTATAGTCCTTTTATTCATGCGCACCCTCTCTTCGTGTGAGCAGATTTTTTGAAAACACCGAAAACCAGGTTGCGTAACCTGGGATGGGGTCGCCTGCGGGCGAAAAATGCGGATAGACATACAGCAGCAGGCGCGGATTCGGCAGGGACACAAAATCGCGCTGCAGCGCGCGGTCCAATTCATCGGGTCTATCCGCTTCCAGCAAGGGCGCCCACGTCTGTCCCAACTGCAGCGAGGACGGCGCGGGAGATTCGCTGCGCCAATACAAATCGCGCAAGGACACTTCGCCCTCAGGCAGCGGTGTCGGTCCCGCACAGCCACTAGTCGAGGCCGCCAGAAAACCAATCAGCAGGAGTACGTGATACATCATGAAGCGTCTGTTGCGCCGTGTATAAAATCGGGATGGCGGCCGTCACGTGAATGTCGATTTCCTGTCCGGCAGGAACCAGCACCGCATCCCACACATCATGGGCATAGCGCTGGAGATAATCTCCGTACGCACCGGCTGCCCCCTGAACCGTCTGGCCCAGTAAAAACTCGAAAGCCCTGCCTTCGCCGACATTGGCCGTCTCGGATCCCCCGGAAAAACTACGTTGCAGTTGGTTCTCCGCGAATGCGCCTCCGGCGCCCGCCACCAGACTGGCCAACAAGTGCGCCTGCACTTGTTCCGGTGCAGTCGTATGCAATTCACCTGGTAAGCAGGGATTCCCCGCCTTGTCCGTCAAGTAGCCGAATCCCTCCGGCTGCGAGGCCTTTGCAACATGGAACACGCCGTCGTCAAATACATAAACCAGGCTGCGAAGCGACGCACTCACACAGGACAGCACCGCATCTCCTTGTGCGACCCCTCGCCACAAAATGCCGCGTAATTGCGGCAGGCGTACCCCGTTGGCCGTCAAATTATCGATCTGACTCACCACCACAAATGGCCACGGATCCTGAACGGCGCCACCACGAGGAATACGTCCCACCAAAGCGGTCAGCGACAAGCCCGCCAGAATGGAAGGCGGAATGACAAACCGAGGTTTGGGTGAATCGACCGTCGCCTGCACCACATCCACAGCCGCCGGCCAGTCATCCGATGGCGCCCCCGAACTGTGGACCGGCTCAATCCATGTCAAGGCTCTATCAAAAGGCAGCTCCGCAGGAGACAAGGCAGCAGTTGCCGAATCCGCTGGCTCATGAACCAGGCTCTCCAAATCAAAGGCTTCCAGAAAGTCCGGAGGGTCCTCTTGGGCGGTGGACGGGGAGTCGACCTCGGGTTGTGAAGCATCCCTCTCCAACTCCTCTACTCGCCGACTCAAACGCGCCAATGCTTCCTGAACATCCTGACGGCGCTCCGCCTGATCTTCGATTTTTTGCTCCAAACGGCGGATACTGGTCGCCACGGCACGAACCTCCTCTGCCGCTTCATCCAGTTCGCGACTACTGCGCAATGTTTGGGGCTCTCCTTCCGACGGAGGCGGAGAGGTGGAGACAAACAACACGGACAGCACCAGCAACAACACCACTGCCATCAAAACCTTGAAGCGGCTGCCCAAACTCATGGGAGACCTCGCGCAAATGGCGCACGAGAAATCAGCACTACCGTTGTGGTGTCGCGGGGGCTGCCTGTAGCTTCCAGACGCGGATGCACGATGACTGCAGCCGCAAAACGGCCGCGGATATCTCGCGGATCCAAAATCAGGGGCTCCGACAAGCGATTGCGCACCGTGACGGCCGTGGCATGCAGTGTTGATGTCTGCCAAGCCGCATGTAGTTGCGCTTCGGTTGCATCCCCACATGCAGCGGGAGCAGCCTTACGGCATCGAAACAGTGCAACGGGCTGACGTTCCACGGCTATCTGCCGGATGCCAGAAGTCCGGATTTGATGCTCCGAGGGAACATACAGCGCCTGTACTGCATGGCGCGCCAGTGCCACATAACCAATTGCCACGTCCTCCCGGTTTTGGGAGATTGCCGTCGGGTGGGTGACCGGCAAGCGGACGGGAGTAGCCGGAGCATGAGGGTCCGTGCGAATTTCCACAATGTGCAGACCTTCCTGGGTTTCGAGATGAAGCCGTTTTTGCGGCAATACTTTGAGAGCCTTCAACCAGACATAAGGCCCGGCGCTCTCCACTTGCAGCTGCTGACTTAAATCCCGAGGCACTCCTACGCGAACGGCTTGAGCCCCGGCAATTTCCAAGCGCCGCTCCTGGCCGACAGGCAGCAAAACCGTCACAGGCTCACTTGCCGACACCGCCATGGACACAATCACGAGCCCCATCGCGACGATTAGGTGAAAGCGTCGCATCCCTGTCATTGCGTCGGGGGCGCCATGTGCGAGCGCAATCGCTCGGGGCGCTGGTATTGCCGGTGAAGCACCAAGCCCCACTCGTTGGTTTCAGGATCCGCATCCCGCGCCGCGACTTCCAAGTAGTAGCGCACATCGATATCCTTGTAGAGTTGATCTTCCAGATAATCGCGCAGGCGAATATCCAGAATCACCTGCCAGATGTCTCGTCCGATCTGGCGCACGGACTGGTTTCCGTAACTGCCGGGAACCGGGCTCACACTGCGCTGGCGATCTCGAAACTGATTGGCGTGGCGTTGATGCTCACGCAGCAGCCAGTGTTGATAATCGGGACTGAGAAATGCGGACAGTCGACCGATGTTGTGGGCATTGTCTTTCGCGCCATCCGCCGTCCAATTGTTGATTTGTTGGTGGATATAACCCGCGAAAACATAGACTTCCCACGGATGAATTTCGCCGCTGCGCAATGTCGCTCCATACCGCAACTGCGGAGGCAGGCTCAGACGTTGCGTACCTGACGCATGCCACCACCCGGCATAGGCGATCAGCTGCGATGCGACCAGAAAAGCCATCCCGATCTTGAGCGCTCGCAGACGCCAGCGACGGTTCAACTCTTCGTCGCGAAACATTTCCAACGTTACCGGTCGATTCGCCATGAGCCGTCCCGCCAAATCAAGTCGAGGTGTGCCGCTCCATAACGCGCCACGTACTGCAGATGCCAATTGGGTGGGCGATTGCGTTTGATGCGGCGCAAGGCCGAACCCATCAACAAAACCGTGCAGAATGCGCTCGCCACCAACACCGGTAAAACCCACAACCAGGAACCCGCCCCCATGCAGATCAAAATGCCCAAAGGGATGCCCGGCAACAGTGACAACCCGATTGTTGCAGTCAGTTCGGTGCCGCTCAAACCCCGGAACATGGGGGGTTCAAAACCGAGCGGAGAAGCCGGGCGCATCACTCGAAATCGGTCAAGATTTGACCGCCCATATAGCCCATCAAGGCGATGATGATTACGACCAGAAGGCCGACACCGAGGTAAACCCCCAGGCTGCCCCAATCGCCTTTGATACGCGCCTGGTTGAGTTTGGCAATCAGTCCGCCGCCATAGCCGACAAAAGCCCCCACGACCAAAAATCCAATAATCAGCGCCATGCCCGTAATCACGACCGTTTTGATAAACGTAAACGGATCCGAAGCATCCGCAGCCACACCTGCGAAGACGGGCAAATCCAACGTGTTGACCGCCTCACCGCGGCGAGGCAATAAAACGAGGCCTCCCAGTAATGCGAAAAAGAATTTATTCATGAGTTATCCCACATAAGCGATTAAGGCAACCACCAGAAACAACAATCCCCCTGCCCACGCGATTCGGGAGGCCGCTTCGCCCACCGTCAGCCATCCGTCGCGCAATTGCCTCAAACTGGACCAGGCAATCCAGGACAGCCACAACATGACCGACAACAGGCAGCTCGCCGCAATCAATTCCGAAAGTGTCTGACCGGAAATTCCGGACGTCACTTCGAAAGGATGTCTGATTGACTTACTCATACAGCTGATAATCTCCCGTGATCTCCATCGGATCGCGAGGAGCGGTCTCCACGGCCGCCAAGGTGCGTCGCAATCCCATCAGGATGCGATCAAACTCACTCGCCAAACGAACGTAATCGATGCGCACGCGCCCATGCACGTCGCGTCGCGCGTGGGCTTCATCAATCAAGTGGCGTGCCAGCCGCAATTCATGCAGCAATTGCCCCAATATCCGCCGCTCGCCCTGGTCCGAACGAGTCAAATACTGGGGGTCTTCTTGCAGAGCCCCCAAAGAATCGTGCGGTTGGGGGCGGTAAATATCATCGCGTCCCCAGTACGGGGCGGTTGGGTTCGTAGGAACCGGCGCTGAACAACCGGCCGTCAAGACCATCGCTCCGATCCACCATCCGACATGTTTCATGGTTCTCTCCTGAAATCCATGCGGTGAGAAGGGCCGCTGAAAGGTAGCGACCCTACGGGATCTCGTCCTTGAAATATCACCGCATGGGTAGTGTCCCCCACCTCGTGCGGCTTATCAAGGAAAAATGGTCAGACCAACCTGCACATTTAAATATTTACATAAATATATATTTTTATTGGTATTTTTTAATTTTGCTCAGATTTGAGGCGGGTGATTTTGACTAGTTCTTCGCGATAAATGTCCTCAAAAGCGGTCGTTCGCCGATAAAAGTCCAACATGAAGCGAGCGTTTTGACGCGCGTATCGACGTCGTTGCTCCGGATCATCGGCGTAAATGCCCAGTACCTCGTACGGTGTCATTTCCGCCAGCACCCGACCCAGCGTGTCGCGTCGCCATTGGTATTGCACCCATTCCGCCTCGCTGAGTTCCAGCCAATGTGTCAGCGTCTCGGAAGTCGGATACTGCTGCCCGAATTCCTCGCGAGCCGCATGCGCTTCCCAAAAAGCGAATATGGACAGGGTCAGCAATCCTGCCAGCCCCAGGCTTAAGATCCCATTGCGCCATTGCAGTTTCTGTTTCATTGTTCCTCCAGTGTGTGTGTGATGGTTCCCTTCGCAACATGAATGCGTCGGTGTTCTCGATCGATTTCTCGGATTCGCCAGCCCAAGCGCGCTTCACCCTGACGCACTGGAAAAATCTGTCCTTGATATTCCAGCAAGGCATACAGTTGTCCGTGCCAGACCTCCACGCCTCGGAACACAAACGAAGGTTGATGATCGGTCAACTGGGTGTCGTCTTCCAATCCCGCCCGAATGTGTTTCAAGTCCTGTTGCTGTTCGTGCAGCAGTTTCTGAAGTTGAGCAAGCTGCTCGGCTTGCGTCTTGAGTTCTTCGAGCACTTGGGTATGCCGATCTTGCGCGATAGCCCTGCGTATTTGCGCATCTTCCTGAAGCATCTCGCGTTGTTCTTGAACCCAAACATCGAAACGATGTTCCAGTAGTGCTTCCAAATGGGCCGCTTCTTCTCTCGGATCCGGTTCTATCTGCACCGGTGCATTTTGAGATTCCAGGGTCGGGTCCGGAAAAGCCAAAGGCAGTGAGGCTTTCCACTGCAGCCCGTACCACGACAGGACTCCCACGAATGAAAAAATCAGCACCCCGAGCGTCAACCACCACTTGAGGGGCAAAGTAGAATTTAAGTTCATGACGAAATCCTCCGAAAACTGGAGTTGTAACCAGTTTGGATTCAGACGTCAAGAAAAAATGGTCAGGACAACCTGACCATTTTTTAAAAGTTAGAAAAAGAACTGAAAAAAAAATTACTTACATGTCAAGCCAAATTACCGCACTAAAAAACAAGTCGACGGCGCCGGGACGTTACAAATCAATTCGTTTGAGGTGTCTGCTGAAAAACACGATGTTTAATAAACGCTCGGCCCATGTGATTTTCAATAATTTTTACGGCTGATGTTCCACATTACCGCTCCAGAAACTCAGACGATACGCGAAGAATTCGTAGTTGTTATTTTGGGAACCTTTTGAATCGCAATGCGGTAAGAATCAAGACCACGATCCTTCTCACGCCAACCCTCGTAAACCCGCATCATTTCACGCACCCCAGGCCGGGACAGAGCCTCCTGAAGCATTTTATCGAGTGCTTGCTGATTTTCTGAAGCTCCGCGGTTATTAGATTTCCGTTTCTTCAGCACGGGCAGGTTCTCCAAATAGATGGAGGCAAGATTCTACACTGCAAACTGGCGGACAATCTTTATTGTGTGATCTTAATTCTCAAAACCCACGAATCACGTTACCTACAAAAAGTCAGTGTTCAGAAATACGTTTCCCTAATACGTCTAAATATGGCTAGTATGTCTCCAAAGTGCGCCAACAGCCGCAGAATTTACAAATGTTCTTCAATAAAGGCGGTCAACTGCGACTTTGACAAAGCGCCCACCCGCTGTCCGGCAACCTCGCCACTTCGAAAAACGATCAGGGTAGGAATTCCGCGAATCCCGTAACGGGGTGGCGTTTTTGGATTTTCGTCGACATTCAGTTTGGTGATTTTCAGGCGGCCCTGATACTCTTCAGCCAATTCCTCAAGTAGCGGCGCCACCATCCGACAGGGCCCACACCATTCCGCCCAAAAATCTACCATAACGGGACTGTCGCTGGACAGGACATCGTTTTCAAAACTGTCATCGGTGACCGCAGCAATATTGGCGCTCAAAAGAACCTCCGGATTGAGTGTGTAGAAGATTGATGCCGCGATGCGGCCTATGAAAATTATTGTAACACCCAGCCATTAAAGGATTCTCGACTGGCCGAAATGGAGGGCTCATGCTTTAGAATGAGGCGGCGGCGCGCAAGCCTTCTTCAGCCTGAAATTTCCGCAATATAGCCAAGATGCTACGATGATTTTGAATGTCGTAATCAATGAAAATGAGCATCCGGTTCGGGTGCCTGACCACATGCTTCAGGAAGCCGCTGCCGTGTTCGAAAAAATGGATGCGGACATGGCCCAGGGCTGGCAAATGTCGCGCATCTGGGTGGATCACCCGGACACCTACCAGCGTTGTCAGATCGTCGCGGACCGCCTCTTGACGGCCATGGGCAATGGCAATCAGGAACTGACCACCATGATGGCGGCTTACATTCTCTCAAAACTTCCCGATATTCAGGAACTCGTGATTGACACCAGCGGCGACATGACGCAAACACAAATCGCGCGTCATTCTCAAGCGTAAAACGCGGCAATTATTGTTTGGTACTTGCTCCGCAGAGCAGGACGACAAAGTTTAAGGGACGGGGTCAGCAAACCGTTGCGTACCGTCCACGGTTCGCGTTCGACGTGAAAACGGCGAATGCGTGCGTAGCTGGGGAAATTGCGCAGCAGCCACTTGGCTTTGGTACGCAGTTTCCTTTCGCTGACGGGCGATTTCATCACCACGACCGCAGACAAAAACGGACGTCCTTCTCCCGTCACCCAGGCCTGGGCGATACGCGGATCCCGGCACAACGCATCTTCCAAATCTTGCGGCGGCGCTTTTTCTCCGTTCGACAACACAATAATTTCCTTGGAGCGGCCGATGATGCGTAAATGGCCGTCTTCAAAAGCCACCAAATCGCCGGTGTGCAACCAACCTTCATCATCCAGCACCTCGCGCGTTGCCTCAGAATCATCCCAGTAACCTTGCGTGACCCCGGGGCCCTTTACCAACAGTTCTTGGGTGTCGCTCAAACGAGCCTCCACCCCCTCAATCAGCGGCCCAACTGTGTCGGCGCGCACATCATTCAAGCGGTTAACACTCAGTACCGGGGAAGTTTCCGTCAGCCCGTAACCCTGCAGCAATGGAATACCAATCCCGGCCATAAAGTGGGCTATCTTTTTCGGCATGGCGGCACCCCCGGTAATCGCAAAGCGCAAACGCCCGCCCAAAGCCTGCCGTACCTGGCGTCCAATTAACAGGCGGGGCAGCCATCCCCAAAGAAAGCGCCCGCCGATGAGGTGGCTTCGGCCGGCTTGCTGCGCCAATCCCAGCAAAATCCGTCCCGGCAAACGGCTCAATGATGCCCGGGAAGTCAAGGTTTCGTACAACTTCTCATAGACCCGGGGCACGGACACGAGTATGGTCGGAGGCTGCTGACGCAAGTCCAGAAGCAAAGTGCGAACCGAGCGGGCAAAGGCCACTGTGGCGCCGTGCAGCATGGGCGCGTAATAGCCCACGGTGCGCTCGAACATATGCGACAGCGGCAGAAAAGAAAGCAGCCGGTCTTCGGGCGCAATTGGCACCGCCAACGTCGCCGCGGCCGCGTTGCTGAGAATATTGGCATGGGTCAACAAAACACCGCGAGGCCGTCCGGTCGTGCCCGACGTGAACACAATCGTCGCCAACGCCTCAGCGTCAGTGCATTCCACACGATAAGGTTCGGGATCCACGTTTTTCAATGCCGCCTCGAATGACTGCACGCCCTCCTCCTGCAGATCTTCGGCACTGAAAATCTGCCCCACATCCGGTCCCGATGCCGAGTCGTCGGTGAGTTTATCCCACTGGCTTCGCCCTCCGATAAACAGCACTTTCATGTCCGTGCGCTGCGCGACGTACGCCACATTCCCCGCCCGGTCGCGATAGTACAACGGCACCGTCACAATCCCCAAACCGGCCGCTGCCAAGTCCAGGCCTGCCCAATAGGTGCTGCCTCGCGCCATCAGGCCGATACGGTCGCCCGCCTGCAGCCCCAACTGTTGCAACAGGCCTTGGATGTGCCCCGCCTTCTCCTGCATGGCTTGCCAGGTGCACGAGGTCCAGGACCCGCGCTGGCGATCATATTCGATGTAGGCGATGGCTTGCGGCGTCTCGGCGACACGCGCTGTGAACATCTGTGCCAACGTGTGCCGGGCCGGCAGACACTGGTACTGCTTCATGGCGTCTCGCGCAATTGCTCCGTATCCCAGCCTTCCCCCGGCGCGAAGCGGTGGCCGTAATGTTGCGTCAACTGTTCCAGACGCTTGTGCATGTTCACCGCGCCTGCCGTACGCACCATCTGCAGCGGTCCGCCCAGATGCGGCGCGAACCCTGTTGCAAAAATCATGCTGGCGTCGATTAAGTCTGCCTGATCCATCACTTTCTCGTGCAGGCAATGCACGGCGGCCCGCACCATGCTGAGGATTAGACGGTCCACGCAATCCGGCGGCGGTTTTTTCGAAAAAACGTGCCTTCGCTTACGTTTCGGCCAGACATAGAATCCGCGCCCCGTCTTGACTCCCAAGTGGCCGGCTTCCACGTGTTTGTGCAGAGTGTCGGGAAGTTTCATTTGGTAGGCTTCCGCCAAAACCGCACCGGTGCCGGCGCAGATATCCAAGCCAATATGATCCGCCAGTTCCAAAGGCCCTTGAGGCATCCCGAATTCCACCGCCGCCTGATCGATGGTCGTCGCCGAGACCCCTTCTTCCAGCAAATACACTGCTTCCAGCAAATAGGGCATCAGAATTCGATTCACCAGAAAACCCGGCACCGAACGAACGCTTACGGGCAGACGATCAATACGCTGCACGAAGCTGCCGGCACGCTGGAGCCATGCTTCCTGTTCCGCATTGTGATGAATCACCTCCACCAGGGGAATGCGTCGTACCGGATTGAAAAAATGAACCCCGACCAATCGAGTCGGATCCTCAAGCGTACTCGCCAATGGGGCCAAGGGAAGGCTGGAAGTGTTGGTCGCCAGCAATGCCTCCGGACGCATCTGCGCCTCCAAGATTCGATGCAGCGCCTGTTTGGCGTCCTGGTCCTCGGAAATGGCTTCCAGCACGACATCCGCGGACTGTACCCCCACCCCCTCGGGGTCGGGATGCAGAAGATCCAAAGATCGAGAGGCGTCCGGACCCAGCGACTTGTGCGCTCGCCGAACTGCATTTGCCAGACTGCGCATTTCGGTGTCCTGAAGCGTGACCCGCAAACCTTTGGCGGCACACCAGGCGGCGATATCGCCCCCCATCACCCCTGCACCCACCACGTGCACATGCGTGATCTTTGCGCTCTCCGGACCGGGCGTATCCGCAAATTGTTGCCTGAGTGCTTCGCGAAGCCCAAATATCCGTACCAACTGCCGCGTTTGCGGAGCTTCAAACAACGCGGCCACCGACCGCGCTTCCGCCCGCAATGCCGCGGTCGGATCGGCACTCATGCACTGCCAGTGCTCCAAAAAACTGTGCGGCGCAGGATAGTGGCGCCGGGGCACTTTGGCTGTGATGCGGCGACGGTAGAAGTAAGCGACCGGATTTCGCAACGGCGTGAGGTGTGGAATTCGTTTCCACCGTTGAGCCCGTCGGGGGGTCGGCTGTTCTTTTAAAAATTTCCGTGCCGCACGGTGGAGGTGCCGCGATGCCACTGTCGCATCCACCAGATTCATTGCCGCCGCTGCTGACGGGCCGATCGTTTTGCCCGTAACAATCAGTTTCAAGGCCGCCAAGTCTCCAATGACTTCGGGCAATCGTACCGTGCCGCCGTAACCGGGATGAATCCCCAGCCGGACTTCCGGCAAGCCCAGTCGGCTGTCCGGATTTCGCTCGGCTACCCGGTAGTCGCAAGCCAACGCCAACTCCATGCCTCCTCCCAGACAATACCCTCGAATGGCCGCTACCGTCGGGCATTCCAAGCTCTGCCACTGTTCGAATACTTCCTGTCCATGCTGCAGAAGTTCCAGCGCGTCGCGGCGACTCTGCAGCCGCGCAATTTCGTGCACGTCCGCACCGACCGCGAAGGCCCTGCCCGGACGAGTGCCCAAAATAACTCCGGAAGGAGCCTCTGCCTGTAATTGCTGCGTGACCTCGCTCAACTCGTCCAATGCTTCCCGACTCAGTACATTGACCGAGCGATCCGCCGCCTCAAAAAACACCGTCGCGTAGTGATCTTCATCCCACTCACACCGCCAATGCCGCCACGTGTTCATGAGGGGTGCTCCACCAAAGCCGCGCCTCCCTGGCCGCCACCGACGCACAAGCTGGCAACCCCATACCGACCCCGCATATGCTGCAGCTGCTTGAGAACATGCAACACAATACGCGCGCCTGACATACCGATTGGATGACCCACGGCGATTGCGCCCCCATGAGGGTTCAAGCGTTCCCGGTCAATGGCCGCAAGTGCGCCGCACCCCAGAGTGGCGCGCAGATAAGCCTCATCCGTCCATGCTTTGAGACACGCCAGCACTTGGGCAGCGAACGCTTCATTGATTTCGAAACAATCAATATCCGCGACTTCGACCTGTTCCTGCTCGAATAATTTGCGCATGGCCAACACTGGACCCAACCCCATGACCACGGGGTCCAGGGCCGCCCAATACACGTTTCGCAAAACCCCCAGCACCGGTAATTGATAACGTTCCAGCGCCTGTTCGGAAGCCAGCAGCAGGACCGCAGCGCCATCACTGATCTGAGCGCTGTTGCCGGCGGTGACCTTGCCGAAATCCTGATCGAACACCGGCGGCAGTTTTTTCAACTGGTCTATTGAGGTGTCGGGACGCACTCCTGTATCCCGTGGGTAAGCCTGTCCCTGCGCATCGAATAAGGGTGTGATTTCGTCTGCGAAAATTCCGGCCTCTTGCGCCCGAGTCGCCAGTTCGTGGCTTTCCAGGGCGAATGCATCCATTGCCGCACGGGAGATGTCAAAACGCGCCCCCAACTCTTCCGCCGTATGACCCATACCCATGCGGCTGATTGGATCCGTCAGCCCGCGCTTCAGCGCAAAGACCGGACGCAACATATGGGGACGAAAATGCCGCAGAGCCAGTGCCTGCTGCCAAAGATTTTTTGACTGACGCAAGTGCGCCAACCACTGCACGTACGTGCGCTGATACAGCACCGGCGCATGGCTCATCGCTTCGGTGCCTCCCGCCAACACCAATTCGGCCGCACCGTGGGCGATGCGTTGCGCTGCCGCGTCTAGGGCCTGCAGACCGGAAGCGCAATTGCGCTGGACGGTATGAGCAGGCACCTGATGCCCCAATCCCAAACGCTCTCCAATCAGTCGGGCAATATTGGCTTCCCGCTCACTGGGCATGACGCAGCCCCAGACCGTTTCGTCCAGACAATGCCAAATGTGAGGGTAGCGCAGAAGCAGATCGCGGCTGCAGGCGACCGCCAGGTCGCTGGCGGTAAACGGCCCGGGCGGGCCTTTCATTTTCAGTATCGGCGTGCGCCGACCGTCAACAATGTAGACAGGACGGCCCGCGTTCATGAGTCTGGAGGTTCAGAATCCTTGGGTGTTTCCGCACGGTCCCAGCGGCGAACCGTTGCTTGCGGCCACTGCCCGGGCGCATACTCGTCTACGGCCAGAATGTCATCCAGACGCTGCTCGGCACGCTGCAGCTGCGCCACCTGCGCCGGCGTCAGCACATCGTCGCTTACGGCCTGATCCCAATTCACGCCTTGCTCGGTCACGGCCACACGCCCGGCGCGAACGGCTCGCCTGACGGCGCGTCGAATCGGGTCCAGCTCCGGAGTTTCTGCGAAAGCCTCCTCCAGCAGTGCGCCCGGCCCTTCCGCATCCTCGAAAATGCCGGCACACAATTGCTCTCGGGCAGGGGTGGGCGTGGTGATGACTTGGGCGACTTTTTGATCCAGCGTATCGCGATGTGCCGCTTCAGGCCGGCCCAGCGGTTGAGTGGTAAAACGCAGCAGAAGACGCAAACCGACATTCTCGATGTTGTCGAGCAGGTTTTGAAGTGCCTGATTGAAGTGTTGCCGGCACTCGGCCAGCGCCCAGTCACGCAAGGCCTGCTCCTGCGTTGAAATTTTCCGGTCCGAGAGACGGCGCACGACACACACGGCCATGTATTGTGCGGACAACATATCCGCCAGTCGTGCCGAGATACGCTCGCGCCGCTTGAGCGTGCCGCCGTAACCCATTAGCAAAACATCCACCACCCAGGCGAAACAGGCCGCCTGTCGGGCTAGAAACCGGTAAGGCTCCGCCGCGTTTGAAGCAGGCCAACGCCCGCCCGTGAAACTCAACAGAAAGGCACGACTGGCATTGCGGGCTGCCGCTCCGATATGTGCGCTGATCTGTTGCTCAAAAACATGCAGCGTCGCTGTGTTTTCCTCCATCTGCAGGCTTTGCATTTCACGCCGCAAATAAGGATGACAACGCATCAGCCCCTGTCCGAAAATAATCATATTGCGGGTCAGCATATTGGCGCCTTCCACGGTAATGGCAATCGGCGCGGCCTGATAAAGACCGGCCAGGGTATTGCGCGGACCGAGACAAATACCGGCCCCGCCGTGGAGGTCCATTGCCGTATTGACCACCTGACGCATGCGTTCGGTCAACTGTTGCTTCACAATCGCCGAAGCGACGGACGAACATTCGTTGTGTTCTTCCAGACGCGCCACCTCAAGCCGCACCGCATCCATTAAGTAGGTATTCCCGGCAATTTTGGCAAGCGCCGCCTGAACCCCCTCAAAATGGGCGATCGGCTGCCCGAACTGAGCGCGTACTGCCGTGTAGGCACCGGTGCGACGGGTCACGTGTTTGGCTGCAGCCACCGCCAAGGCCGGAAGTGAAATCGCCCGCCCTTCGCCCAAACACTCCATTAACATGCGCCAACCGCGTCCGACCCCGTCACGACCCCCGATCACTTGATCCAGGGAAATGACGACATCACGCCCGCGGATCGGCCCGTTCATGAACGGCGTCTGCATGGGCATATGACGGGCCCCAATCTCCACTCCGGGAGTTTCCGCCGGCACCAGCGCCAAAGTCATCCCCAGATCACGCGGACCGCCGAGCAGTCCTTCGGGATCGTACAACCGAAACGCCAAACCAATCAGCGTCGCCACCGGCGCCAGAGTGATGTAGCGTTTCTCCCAATTGAGGCGGATGTACAGCGTCTGGTCATCGTCCGAATCCCCGCGGCAGACCACACCGGTATCCGGCACGGAGGCGGCATCGGAACCAGCCCGCGGCCCTGTCAATCCGAAGCAGGGAATTTCCTCCCCGCGCGCCAATCGAGGAAGGTATTGCTCCCGTTGCGCCGGTGTGCCGTAGTGCACCAGCAATTTCCCCGGACCCAACGAATTCGGCACCATCGCGGTCACGGCCGCCGCCACACTGCGACTGGCGATTTTCATCACGACCGCGGAATGGGCAGGCGCGGAAAAACCCAGTCCTCCATATTCTTCGGGCAAGGTCATGCCCAGAAATCGATTTTCGCGCAACTGTTGCCAAACGGTTTCCGGCAAGTCAAAATCTTGGGTGCTGATCTGCCAATCATCCAGCGCTTGACACAACGCTTCTGTCGGACCGTCCAAAAACGCCTGCTCGCGTTCATTCAGCTGCACGGCTTCGCTACGCAAAATTTTCGACCAGTCCGCCTCGCCTGCAAACAGGACATCCTCCCACCCCGAGACTCCGGCTTCCAAAGCTTCTTTTTCGGTCTCGGAAAGCGCGGTGATATCACGCTGCAGACGACGCCAGAGCGGTTGCACCAACAGCGTCTGACGCACCTCCGGCCACAGCCCCAAGGCACTGGCCGCCCCCCAGGCAAGCACTGCCAGCGCAATGCCATAACCGGCCGGCTCGAACGTCAACATCCACAGCAGGATGACCAATCCAACGGCAATCGCCCAGATCAGAAAACTGGCCGCCTGCACCGTGACCACCGCCACGCCCAGCAGTAGCAGCAACACACCGAACAACTGCAGCAATACGTCCATCAGAGATGTCTCCGTCCGGCGGATTCAAAGGAGTGGGATGCCGACAACATTAGGCTGCAGGACCGAGTCCTTTGGATGTGGCGGGCATGGCGCTGAGCACTCATGGTGTGTTCCACAGAGATTTTAATCGTACCGCACCGGTTCAAGCGAACACGATCCAAGTCGTTGCGATGTATTTGACTCCCTGGCGGAGCGTCACCCCTCGATGCTGGTGCGTCCAAAAGGGTGGAAACAGCAACAGGCGCCCCGTGCTCGGGCGGATTTTGATGCGCTGATGTAAAAATTCCGTTTCGCCTCCGGGGCCCGGCACATCGTTTAAATACCAGATCGCGACCAGTTGCCGGTTGGCCAGCGCCAGGCTGTCGGCATCCACGTGCCAATGGTAATACTCGCCGACCTCCGTGCGCTGCAAAGCGTAACCCTGATCTTTAAAGCTCCCGCGAAAATACGGATATCCCCTGCGCAGTTGGCGCAGGGCTTGGGACAGCGACGCAAACAGCCAGCCGTCCGCGTCTTTCCATTCCTCTCCCGCCATGCGCAAATCCGTTGAACGCTTCAAGGAGGGTCGCGCCTGAGCATCGGCACCGGTACAGCCCGGTTTTTTGTCCGGATGGGCCTCGAAACGCTCAATCAATTGGGCGCACTGGGCTGCCGACAAGGCCTGTTCCTGCTGCCAGATGAAACTGTCCGGCGCCACCTCACGCAAGGTGTCCTCTTTTTCGGTCACAGTGCGGCCGCTTCAATGTGCGCCGGCAGGCTTTGTGACGGTTCGGGCGCCTCCATTCCTGTTTTGAGAAGCCGCTGGGCGGTTCGCGCCCAATGCTCCCGACCCTGGGCGACCACCTCCCGCAAGCGGGTGTCACTCGCGGATTCGCGCCAATGTTCGAACGCCGTCACCAGACTGGGAAATAATTGCCGACGCATGGTCGTCAGGTTCGCACGATAAAAAAGAAGGGCCGCTCGATCTTGAGCATCCAGCAAAGCCGGCAAAGTCACCTGACAATCGGCCCAGTGGTCCCGTATGGCCCGCAGGCCCAACTCGGCCGGGCCACGCGGCAAATCATGCAGCAGCGTATGCCAGTCTTCGCCCAGGGTCCAACCGGCTTCAATTTCGCCCACTTCATGCAGGATGACCGTGTGTACTTCGCGCTGGGTCATGGCGTCCAGTGCCTCCTCCAGATCTTCCTCAAACGGATAACAACGCAACGCCTCACCCAATGCATTGTCGCGACGGTCCCAGCGCCATTCCTGGACCCGCTCCCACAACATCCGCCGCAAGGATTCGCGCCGCACGAAAATGGTGCGCTCCCGAGTCATGGCCGGCGGTGCGGTCAAGTCTCGCGCGCATTCCTCATGGGCTTCATAGATTTGGCAGTCATCGCGAGATTCCTGATGCAACAGTCGCGCCAGGAAAAAATGGGGTGCGCCATGAGCACCCACCCCGGCACTGTACAAATAGCCTTGCGGAAGCAACGCGGCATTGATGGGTTCGGCATCAAACGGGTCGTACTCCTGCCCGCAAATCTGCACCGGTCGATAGGCCGCTTCGTCCAATTCTTCCCAACGTTGCTCGCGCTCCTGAATCCATTGACCCAAAGCCTGGCGAGGCAACGGCGCCTCAAAATCCAATCCCATTTCCCAACGGAAATATTCGCGCATTTTGAGCAAATACACGCACATGGTCAGAGCCCCGGCATGGTGTGCATCGGCAATATCGCAGTTGGCCTGTACGTGCGCACACAGGGGCATCATGGCCTGTCGCGCTAGAGCATGAGGGCGTTGCATCTCATTCATGGGATTAGGATGCCGTGTTGCTGCCCATTTATTCTGCCTTATCATAGGCAGAATGTTGTCATTTGCCGAATTTTCAGCCATGCCTAATGACGGCGCCCGTGCCAAATTAGCGCCCCTTATGTCGGGAAAACTCCGGCGGGGGTTCCTT
Organism: uncultured candidatus Poriferisulfidus sp.; assembly: GCA_965221375.1. GTDB lineage: Bacteria > Pseudomonadota > Gammaproteobacteria > Poriferisulfidales > Poriferisulfidaceae > Poriferisulfidus. The sequence continues at coordinate 1,620,967 of OZ244883.1, forward strand.
GGAGGTCCTCGCCTGGCTTGCCTGTTCCTGGCAGGAATCTTGTCGACACCTGCCGACATTCTGGCGGCCAGTCAATGCGACGATTGGAATACGGTTGCGTACTTCAAGCGTGCGACGCTGGCCGAAGTCGAGCAATGTCTCGCCCAGGGCTCAGACGCAACCGTACGTGGAGAGCACGGCCGCACTCCGCTGCATGCAGCCGCCTTTGCCAGCAGCAATGCCGACATTATTAACGCCCTGCTGGCGGCCGGGGCCGATGTCCATGCCAAAGCCCAAAACAACCTGACGCCCCTGCACGCGGCCGCGCTCAACCGCAACCCTGAGGTTTCCGTGCTTTTGCTGAAAGCGGGAGCCGATGTGATGGCGCTTGATACAACGGAAGACACCCCGCTGCACTTGGCGACTCTGCATAACCGAACCAGCCCGGCCAAAATTATGATCCTTCTGAAAGCCGGGGCGGACCCGAATGCGGTCAATGCCAACGGCCTGACGCCTCTGCATCTGGCTGTTCTGGGCAGAAGCTCGGTGGCCAATTCTCTGGACGATGACAGTCCTGAGAATTTCGATAGTCAGACTCTCACGACCGTCATCGTTTTGTTGGACGCGGGCGCCGATATCACGGCCCGCGATCACAATCACCGCACTGCTCTGCACACCGCCTGCGAATTTAATTCCAATCCTGTGATGGCCGACACTCTGTTGCAGGCCGGAGCGGATATCGCCGCCTTGGACCTCAATCGCCGCACCCCGCTGCATGCGGCCGCCTACGGCAATCCCAACCCTGAACTTCTGGCCATTTTGCTGAGCGCCGGAGCCAACCTGGAAGCCGTGGACGAGAACGGTTTAACGCCCCTGCATCGAGCCGCATTCAACAACCCCAACCCCGATGTCGTCGCCTATCTGCTGCAGGCAGGGGCCGATATCATGGCGCGCAACAGCAATAACTGGACGGCTTTGCATATGGCCGCCTACCACAACGCCAATGCGGCTGTTACCCAAGTGTTGCTGGATGCCGGCGCCGATAGCACGGCCGTGGGCGATCAAGGCAAAACCGCGCTGCATGCCGTCTCCAAAAACCCCAACCCTGAAGTGTTGCGGGTGTTGTTGGAAGCCGGAGTGGAGGTTGACCCCCGCGACCAATACGGCTTTACTCCCCTTTATTGGGTCGCCGCATTCAGCCCACAGGCCGAGGCCACCGCCACTCTATTGGCGGCCGGCGCCGATGTCACCGCGCACGACCCTGAACTCAAAACCCCCATGCATGCGGCCGCCACCAACAGCAATCCCGAAGTCATTGTTTTGCTGCTCAATGCCGGCGCCAGTGCCACCACCGTCGCTGAAGACGGCGAAACGCCCCTGCATCGTGCCGCGTACGAAAACTCGAACCCTATGATTGTCAAAATCCTGGTGGACGCCGGCGCCGATCTAGATGCCCTGGACCAACACCGCATGACACCACTGCACCGGGCGGCCAAGCACAACAAAAACCCTGAGGTCATCACAACCTTGCTGGATGCGGGTGCAGATTCAACCCTGCAGGACGAGCAAGATCGTACCCCTTGGGATTATGTAAAGGCAAGAGATGATTTAAAAGACACTCCCGTCTGGAATCGCCTGCAATCGGCACGCTGATGATGAAGCGCACCTCGTCTCCTTTGGTCTGCGGGCGTATCTGGTTTTTACGAGTCGCAGGCTTAGGAGTTTTGCTCCAGAGTTTCAGCACTCCGGCTTTGGCGGTCGATTGCGATACATGGGGCACAACACAGTTCTTCAAGGACGCAACCGTTGAGGAAGTTCAAACGTGCCTGAACACCGGCAGCAGCGTTGCCAGTTTGGACGAACGCGGTTTGACCCCCCTGCATGTCGCGGCGGGCGCTTCTCCCCACTCCGCCGTCATCACCACGCTTTTGGGTGCCGGTGCGGCATTGACCGTCCAGGACCGCAACCAACTCCAGCCTCTGCATCTGGCCGCACTTGTCAATCCGGAACCCGCAATCGCCCAAGTGTTTCTGGAAGCCGGCGCGGATGTACAGGCGCGGGCCGCCAACGATTTGACGCCTTTGCATATGGCGGCCGTGAACCCCAATCCGGATGTCACCATCGCATTGCTTCACGGCGGCGCCGATATCACCTCACTCGACAATAGCGGCGAGACGCCGCTGCATACCGCCGCGCAACAAAACGAAAATCCTGCCGTTCTCGCCGCGTTGCTGGCGGTCGGATCCGATGTGCATGCGCGCAACCATCGGGAGGTCACTCCGCTGCACATTGCCGCCCACCGCAACCCCAATCCGGCCATCACCCAAATCTTGATTCAAGCCGACGCCGATGTCACCGCCCTCGATGGAGCCGGCAATATGCCCCTGCATGCAGCCGTTCTACGCAACCAGGCCAAAATCGTGAACATTTTGCTGGAAGCCGGCGCTCCTGCGAAAGCGCGCAATCGGCTGGGGAATACGCCCTTGCATCTGGCCGCACTGGTCGGCCAGACACCTCAAATCATGGAACGGCTACTGGAAGCAGGCGCTGTCCTTGAGGCAGTCAACGCCCGCGAACGCACGCCCCTGCATTTGGCCGCGCACCACAATGTCCATGTCGAGATTACCGAAGCACTCCTGCGCCACGGCGCGGATCCTACGGCACGGGCGCATGGTGAGCTGACGCCTTTGCATATGGCGGCGGCTCACAACCCCAACCCGGAGATCATTGCCGCGCTGCTGGCGGCGGATGCCGACCCTCACGCCAAAACTCGACGCGGCGAAACAGCGTGGGATCTGGCGCAACAGCGCGAAGAACGACCCGACAGTGAAGTCTGGACGCAACTGCGCCCCTCCGACGATTAATCTCGATGCCTCGCCTGTCCCGCCAATGGAATCAGCGCGAGACTCCGCGCAGTGCCGATCAGACCGCCAGCGCGCTGTCGGTCAACCTTTGGCGTCTGGCCAGTGCCGGTCTACTGGCGTTGGAAAATGAAGGATTCGAGACGGACGACTGGTCGCAACGTCTGGACGTCATTGGCCACTTTGTGATCTTCGGGGCCCACCTGATCGATCGGCAGACGGAAGCGCAGCTGCCGCTGGAAGAACGCACCGCCTTGTTGACCGCATTGGTCAAACATCTGGCCGCGCTTATGCAGGACAATCGCGAGGAAAGCGACGGACCCGGAGCGCACGCGACAGGCTTTGTCGATCAGTTCAACCACTGGTCGCAGCGCTATGGCGACTGCGGCTGGAGTGCGCAGGGCGGACCCGGTTTTACGTTATACAGAGAATTGGGCGACGCGGTCGCCGCCAGCATGGGGGCGCACGATCAGCAATGGATTGCGACGTATGTAATTGAACGGGAAGCGCCGAAGTTCGCCAAAGCCCTCAAGCAATCCCTGCGCGGGCTGGTGGCCGCGGCTCCGGGATTACAAAAGCGTTAATTCAGCTTTTCTTCCAATTCTCGAAATTGCCTGTCTCTTTTTCCTGGCCGTCTTCGTAACCCGCTTGATACGCATCGTTGACGCGCTGCTCTTCACGTTCCGGATGTCCCAGGTAGCCGCCTTGCCAGCCGAGAACATAATCCGGGTCCACGCCTATTTCTTCCATGCGGGTGACCGCATCGCGATATGTTTGGTCCATCAGTCCCTGATCCTTCGTGCAATGGAGGACGCTATTTTAACGAACCCTCCCGCCATGTGCACTCCTGAGATCCGTCGGCTTTGAGATCTCCCTTGGCTACAATACCCTCCATGCCCCCTCTCCGGTCTCTGGCGGCGGATTATTTGGCGCAGTTGAGCATGATTGCCATCGGCGTCCTTCTTGTCGCTTTGTATCTCAGCATGTTTCGCGACCCGCCTTATCCGGCGCTGGTGCCGGTGGCGTTCTGGTTCTTCTATCTGGCCTATCTGGCCTGGCGCTGGATCCTGCAGAGTCTCAGCCGAAAACGCTCCGGCTGGCATCAACCGATTGCCCTGGGTCTGGCCGCCGCCCTGACGATTACGCTTTATCTGGCCGGTCATGTCGGGGAGCAGCAACGCCAAGCCAACATCCAGCAACGTCAGTTGACCGACTGACATGCTGCAACTGTACGACACGGCGGCCCACCGCAAGGTGCCGTTTGAGCCTTTGGACCCGCAACGGGTCACGATGTATGTCTGCGGCCCCACGGTTTATGACCACATCCATATCGGCAATGCCCGGCCTTTGGTGGTGTTCGACGTGCTGGCCCGCCTGTTGCGCCGACTCTATCCGCACGTAATCTACGCCCGCAACCTGACCGACATTGACGACAAGATTCTGGAGCGCGCCGAGCGCGAGGACTGCGCTTTCGACGTGTTCACCCACCGCTACATTGATGCCTTCCATGAGGTCTGTACGGCCTTGGGGGGCCTAGAGGTGGACGTGGAGCCGCGTGCGACCGCAACCATTCCCGCCATGCTGGAGATGATTGCAGCCTTACTGCAGAAAGGGCACGCCTATGAGGCAGACGGGCACGTGCTGTTTGCCGTCGACACCTTTGACGATTACGGCGGCCTGTCCGGACGCAAGATCGAAGACATGCAGCTGGGCGCCCGGGTGGAAGTGGCCGATTACAAGCGCAATCCTGCGGATTTTGTGCTCTGGAAGCCCTCGACCCCCCAGCAGCCCGGCTGGGAAAGCCCCTATGGGCGCGGGCGCCCAGGTTGGCATCTGGAATGCTCGTGCATGATCACCCGGCACCTGGGGCCCACCATTGACATCCACGGAGGCGGGCAGGATCTGGTATTTCCCCATCACGAGAATGAACGGGCGCAGAGCCGGTGCGCCTACCCCGACGAGGCATTTGTACGACACTGGATTCATAACGGCTACGTCACCATTGATGATGAAAAAATGGCCAAGTCCGTCGGCAATGTCCTGCAGGTGCGCTCGTTACTGGAACAGTATCCGGGCGAATTGCTCCGTATGGCCCTGCTGCACGCACATTACCGCAAGCCCTTGAACTGGAACGACGCCCTGTTGGTCCAGACCCGTCAAATCCTTGATCGCCTGTACCGATCCTGGTCCGAGGCCGGCAGTCCTGCCGCCGAAGGGATCGATCCCAGTGACGCTTTTTTGGCGGCGCTACAGGATGATCTCAACACCCCTTTGGCCCTGCAGTGTCTGCAGCATGAAGCCGCCGCATTGGCGCAACTGCCGCCCGACCAACGACACGATGCGGCACGCCGGATGCATGCCGGGGCCCAGCAGCTGGGGTTGCTGAATCAGACCGCAGAGACCTGGTTTCACGCCGATGCCTCCGGAGATGCTTTGAGTGATGCCGACATCGAAGCACTTTTACAGGAACGGCAGGCCGCACGCCAGCGACGGGATTTCGAGGCAGCGGACGAAATTCGTGCGCGTTTGGCCTCCCAGGGAGTAACCATCGAGGACTCTGCGGGCGGCAGCCAATGGCGCCGCATCATGTAGACTGACCGCTGTTTTACAGGTAAATTTTGTCTATGGCGACGTTATTTTTTCCCCGCACCAGCGTCGAACAAGTCGAAGAAGGCGACCAGTTGGCCCCGAAATTTGACGAGCGCGGGCTGATTCCGGTGGTCACTACCGACTACGAGTCGGGGGAAGTATTGATGGTGGCCTACCAAAACGCGGAAGCGCTGGAACGCACCATCCGCACCGGCGAGGCCTGGTATTACAGCCGCAGCCGTGAATGTCTATGGCGCAAGGGCGATACCAGCGGTCTGGTGCAGACCGTACGGGAGTTGCGGATTGACGACGATCAGGATACCGTTTGGATGCGGGTGACGGTCGCCGGATCCGGGGCCAGTTGCCACGTCGGCTATCGTTCCTGCTTCTATCGCAAGGTGCCAACCCAAGAAAATGCCGGCGACGCGCTGGAATACTTGGAGAAGGACAAGACGTTCGACGCCAAAGCCGTCTACGGCGACGCCGAAAACCCGACACGCCTTTAAATCTTTTATGCTGTCCACTGCCCGTCTGCTCGGCACGCGACGGTTCGGTGCTTTCTTTATCACCCAACTGACTGGGGCCTACAACGACAACGTCTTTCGTAACGCCCTGGTTCTGCTGGTGACGTTTCGGATCACCCAGTTGGGCGGGCTCGGCAGCGGCGAACTGGTCGCCGCCAGCGCCGGCATTTTCCTGCTGCCTTTCCTTTTATTCTCCGCCACCGGCGGCACTCTGGCCGATCGCTTTCCTCGCGATTTGCTAATCCGTCGCATTAAACTTTTTGAATTGTCGCTGATGTCCCTCACCTGGCTGGGCTTCGTGCTGGAATCCTACGGACTGCTGTTTACCATTTTGTTTTTGACAGGTCTGCAGTCCGCCCTGTTCGGTCCGGTCAAATACGCCATCCTGCCGAACCTGCTCAGCCGTCAGGAACTTTTGAGCGGAAACGCCTGGGTGGCCGCCGGCACCTTTGTGGTGATTCTGGCCGGCTCCGTGACCGGCACCTTGATGATGACCGTGGAGCACGCCGTTCACTGGCTTCCCGGGATTCTGGTGCTCAGTTCCGGTCTCGGCTATCTGGCCAGTCGCAGCATCCCACCCCAGGCGCCCGGAGACATTCACGCCCCCCTGACACCGAATTTTTTGCGCGCTACTTACGCGATTTTGCGCGACGGTCTGCAGCAGCGCGAGCTGGTGGTGCTGATGCTGGCGATTGGCTGGTTCTGGATGATTGGGATTGCCGTATTGACCCAGTTGCCCTTGATGGCGCGCGATACGCTCGGCGGCAACGAACGGGCCTTAACCGGGGTGCTGGCAACTTTTACGATCGGAGTCGGCCTCGGAGCATTGTTGTGCACCTTCCTGTTGCGCGGTCGCGCCCGAGCGACCTGGGCCCCCTTAACCGCGCTTTTTATGGGCGTGACTTTCTGGATGCTCAGCCAGGTTGCTCACAGTACCGCACCGCTGCGTTCCTTTGATGTGATTTTGGCGGATGCGCATACGGCCGGCATTATGTGGACTTTGTTTGCGCTGGCGGTCGCCGGGGGTTTTTACATCGTGCCGCTCTACACTCTCCTGCAGCAACGTACGGAAAACCAAACCCGCGCCCGCATTATTGCCTGCAACAATATCCTCAGCTCGGGATTCATGGTGCTGGCTTCTTTGCTGGCCATGATGACTTTTCATTGGGGTGGCACGATTCAGACGTTGTGGCTGATTTTGGCCATCAGTACTGTGTTTCCCATCGTCATTTTGTTCCGCTTCACGGGCGCCAGCTGGCGCCGGGTGCTGTTGTGGCCCCGGGCCCGTGTTCACCTCGAAAGCCCCAAATCGCCCTTGCCCGACCAAAGTCTGGTATTTACCCGCCATGCCGATGAGTGGACGGCCTGGGGCTTGAGCGCGGCCATTGCCGGGCGCCTAGAGATTTACGCCCCGGAAGACTTGCTAAAGAAACCTTCGATGCGCCTGCTGGCCAAGTGGGTGACCATGAAACCGCTGGAGCTCGATAATGCGAATTGGTGCAATCGTACGACCTCACGCATCACGGTCGTCTTGCCACCTCCCGCGCATGAATGCACCCTTCCGCATCTGATGCGCATGGCGTGCCGGCACAGCACCCGCCCTCTGGCCGTCGCCTCGGTTGTCAATCTGCATTGTCACCTTCCTCGTTTCTACCCCCATCTTCGCATCGCTCTGGAAGCGTCGCCTTCCCCTGCGCGCGGAGACATGAATGAAGCGATCGCCTCCCAGAACGCCTCTGCTTTGTATAGCCGATTGGGGGAACTGGAGTTCCGGTTGCGCGATCGGGCCTGCAGCACGTTACAGGACCTGCATCAGGCCGCCCGACGCTTTGGGCCCAATCGCCCTATTTTGAGCGACCCCGAACGCACCCTGACTTATCGCAAACTTCTACAGGGCACGTACGCCGTCGCCGGCTTGCTGAAGCGGACTTTACCCAAACAGCAAGACACCGTCGGGGTATTGCTGCCAACGGTGGCCGCCACCCCTATCGTGTTTTTTGCCATTCAGGCCTTGCGACGCATCCCGGTGATGCTGAATTTCACCGCCGGCGCCAGCAATATCGCCAGCGCCTGCAGAACCGCCGGGCTCACCCACATCATTACTTCCCGCAAGTTCATTGAACGCGCCGAACTGCAATCCGTCGCCGACGCGCTAGCCGAAAACTATACGCTGATCTGGCTGGACGATTTGACGCCGAATCTCAAACTGCACCATAAGCTTGCAGCCGCGGGGCGTGCTTTGGGATCGGCTCCCGCAGATGATCCCGAAAATCCGGCGGTGGTGCTGTTTACTTCCGGCTCCGAAGGCGAACCCAAAGGGGTCGTGCTCAGCCATCGCAACCTGCAGAGCAACCGCAACCAGGTCTGTGCGGTTCTGGATGTGTCGCCCCGGGATCGGATCCTGTTGTGCCTGCCGCTGTATCACTCGTTCGCCTTGGGTGTGGGTCTACTGCTACCGCTGGACGCCGGCATCCCCTGCCATCTGTACCCCAACCCCACGCATTACAAACAGATTCCCGAAATGCTGCGCGAAAAGGGCACAACGATATTTTTCTCGACCGACACTTTTCTCAACGGCTACGCGAAATATACCCAGCCGGAAGATCTGCATTCCGTGCGTCTGCTCGTCGCAGGCGCCGAACCGCTCAAACAGCGCACTCGGAAACATTGGAACGAAAAGTTCGGTATCGACATTCTCGAAGGGTACGGCGTCACCGAAACCTCGCCGGCAATCAGTGTCAACACCTCGCAATGCAATCGCCCCGGTTCCGTCGGTCGTCTGTTGCCCAGCATCGAGGCGCGACTGCAACCGCTGGAAGATGCGGACACTTCATCCGAGGGCACCCAGGGACGCCTTGAAGTGCGCGGTCCGAACGTGATGAGCGGCTACTGGCTGCCTGGCGGCAACCGTGCCCTGACCCCGCCACCGGACGGATGGCATGACACCGGCGATGTGGGGAATTTCGATCAAGAGGGATTCCTCAGCCTGCAGGGGCGTGCCAAGCGCTTCGCCAAGATTGGCGGCGAAATGGTGTCTCTTGCATTCGTGGAGCAACAGGTCAGTGATGTCTGGACGGAACACCGCCATGTGGTCTGCGCGGTCTCCCACCCCACCCGAGGCCAGCAGTTGGTCCTGCTGACCGAACACCCGCAACCGGATTTAAACGAACTGCGCCAGATGCTCAGTAGCCGCGGAGTCACCGAACTGGCGCATCCGCGCCGGATGGTTCCCGTAGAGACACTGCCGATTCTGGGCAGCGGCAAGCCCGATCTTCGCGAAGCCCAGAAGTTGGCCGAATCGGTGCTACACTAACGGGACTTGGCGAAATGCTGCAGCCGCAAGGGTTGCTTCTTATGCAGGACGAACCGCTCCCGATCCAAATGATCAGCGCGGACATGCTGGTCCTCGGCATGGACATTCTGGCTTCGCTTCTGCTGCTCGCCATCGGCAGCCTGCTGCTGATAGTCATGGTGCTTTACATCATCGATGTCACCCAGACGCACCATGCGGTACGCCGAAACTACCCGGTCATCGGACGCTTTCGTTACCTGTTCGAACATCTGGGTGAGTTCTTCCGCCAGTATTTCTTCGCCATGGACCGCGAGGAAATGCCGTTCAACCGCGCACAACGCTCCTGGATTTACCGCGCCAGCAAAAATATCAGCAACACGCTGCCTTTCGGCTCCACCCGCGACCTGACCCGTCCCGGCAACATTCTGTTTGTCAATCACCCGTACCCCAAACTGGCGGAAGATGAAACCCCGCCACCGGAAATAGTCATCGGCCCGCAGTGCGAAAATCCTTACGTCACCTCGCATTTTTTCCATATCTCCGGCATGAGTTATGGCTCGATTTCCAAGGTCGCCGTGCAGGCTTTGTCGCGTGGCGCCGCCCAAGCCGGCTGCTGGCTCAATACCGGTGAAGGCGGGCTGTCCCCCTACCACCTGGAAGGCGAATGTGATCTAATCTTTCAGATTGGCACGGCGAAATACGGCGTTCGCGAAGCAGACGGCTCCCTGTCCGACGCCCGCCTGCGAGAGATGGCGGACCTGCCGGCGGTCAAAATGTTCGAAATCAAACTCTCCCAAGGCGCCAAGCCCGGCATGGGCGGTCTGCTGCCGGCGGGCAAAGTCACCGAAGAGGTCGCTCAAATCCGCGGCATCCCGGTCGGGCAAAAATCCGTCAGCCCCCATCGTCATCGGGACATCGCTGACGTGTCGCAACTGCTGGATATCATCGCCCGAATTCGCGATGTGACCGGCAAGCCGGTCGGTTTCAAAAACGTCGTCGGCTCCGAACGCGCCCTGGACGAATGGATCGAAGAGGTCCTCAAACGGGGCCCTGATTCCGCGCCCGATTTCATCACCATCGACAGCAGCGACGGCGGTTCAGGCGCCGCACCCATGCCTTTGCTCGACTCGGTCGGCCTGACCCTGCGCGAGAGTCTGCCGATGACCATCGACCGCCTGCTGCAGAGCGGCTTGCGCGAACGCATTCGGGTAGCGACTTCCGGCAAACTGGTCAACCCCAGCGATGTCGCCTGGGCGTTGTGCATGGGCGCCGACTTTATCAATTCGGCCCGCGGTTTTATGTTCGCCCTCGGCTGCATTCAAGCGATGCAGTGCCACCGTAATACCTGCCCGACCGGGGTCACCACCCATAACCTGAATCTGCAGCAAGGGCTGAATCCCAAAGAAAAATCCGTCCGCGTTGCCAATCTGGCCCGCAATATGGAGGCCCAGGTCGCCATGATCGCGCATTCTTGCGGGGTGTCCAACCCGCGCGAACTGAATCGCACGCATGCGCGTGTCGTTCAGGCTAATGGTTTCAGCGTGTCGCTGCAGACCCTGCATCCATTACCCCCGATGACCTCGTGAAACGACTATGGATATTGCTTATCCGCTCGCCATCCTTCTAGGCCTGCTGTTGCTGGGCACGTTGTTGCGGCCCCTCACCAATCGCCTGCTACTGCCTTTCGAAGCCTTGTTGCTAGCGTTGGGTTTTGGCGCCGGCCTGTTGTTTGAAAACACGCATACGTTCGGCCTCAACTCGGACGTGCTGCGCGATCTGGTGTTCTACGTCTTCCTGCCGCTGATTATCTTTTCCACGGCCTACAGCATCGATGCACCGCGCTTTCGACACTACTTGCGGCCCATCCTTGCTTTGGCCCTGCCGATGGCCATCGTCACCATGATTTTGACGACCATCCTGGTGTATTACGGCATCGGACACCCCAGCGGCTTCCCCTGGTACGCCGCCTTGATCACCGGCACTTTGCTGATTGCGACGGACAACCGCGCCTTGCGCTACACCTTCCAACACCTCGGCATTCATAAAGACCTGCGCACTGTCATCACCGGCGAAGACCTGCTGACCAGTGCCATGGGCGTCGTGTTGTTTACGCTTCTGCTTTATTTTGCTTCCAACCCGCACATTCCTCTCGATAGCAACAGCGTGAGTTGGTTTATCCTCTGGAACCTGCTGGGAGGCACCATCATTGGTTTGGTCATCGGCTTCCTCGCCTTAGTCTTGTTGCGCATCCGCAATCCTCTGCCCACCGAAGCAGCCTTGCTGACCCTGCTCGTTACTTATCTTTCCTACATTCTTGCCGAACAGGTCATTCATGTCTCCGGGATTGTGTGCGTGCTGGTGGTGGCGCTAATCATGGGCCGCACCATGCACCAGGACCTGGATGCGCCACGCGACCATTTCGTCGACGAGTTCTGGCATTTCAATGCCAGTTTCTCCAGCTACCTTCTGTACCTGATTCTCGGCATGAGCATTTCCCTTGCGATGTTCTCCGACCGGTGGCTCGCCATTTTGATTGGCATTGGCGCGGTCGCCATCGCCCGTGTTGGCGGCATGCTGCTGATGATGCCCCTGCTCACACGCCCTGGGCGCCCCATGGCGGACCTGCCCCGACGCAATCTTCTCTATTTCACGGGGGCGCGCGGGGCCATTACCGTCGGCTTGGTCCTCAGTGTGCCGGTCAGTCTGGACTTTCGCTGGACCATCGAGTCAATTGGCTTTGGGGTGGTGGTCTTCACTCTGCTGGCCCAAGCACCATTGCTGGGTTTACTGAAACGAGAACAATCACAAAGTAAAACTTGAATACACAAAATTCTCGGGCGACAAATCAAAATTCCCGGGGAACCGAACTTGTGCACATCTTTAGTAACCTTGTGCACCTTGGAATTTTTTCATGAAAAGGCCCAAACTGCCCCCATCACTATAAAAATAAAAATCCAAAACAAACTTCTGCCCCGTTCTTCTTCGTCAAGACATTTGTCACACACGGCACGTACACCAAATACCAAAAAGCGACTTTTCAGCCGTAGGCCTACATCAGATCTCCCGCATTCTTCGCACTTTAAGTTCATTTTCTAACTCCTCCTTTTATCAGAATATCACCCAGTCTCCCTTCCGCCTTGCTGCCATAGTAAATGCGCTCTACGTTTTTAGAGGCATTGGCTTTGCGACTGGAACAGCATACCAGTTTGGTGAAGAACATGGCCAGTCATCTGTAACTTTTCTACATTGATTTTCTGCCAGTGTGATTCTCATTTACTCAATACGACTGAATTGTTCCGTTGACTATTGCCTTTCGATAGCCGAAGACATAAGCACCATCCCTTAAAATATGTGCACTTTTGGCTGGTTTTCGCCACCATGCCGCCGACGATCAAGACTCCCGAAGAAATTGAAAAGATGCGCACGGCCGGTCGTCTGGCCGCGCAAGTGCTGGAAATGATTGCCGAGCATGTCCGCCCAGGCATCACCACCAATGCGCTTGACGAAATCTGCCACCGCTATATCACTGAGGAGCAAAATGCCATTCCCGCGCCGCTGAATTACCGCGGATTCCCCAAATCCATCTGCACCAGCATCAACCACCAGGTCTGCCACGGTATTCCTTCCGATCGCAAATTGCAGCGCGGTGATATTCTCAATATCGACATTACCGTCATCAAAGAGGGCTATCACGGCGACACCAGCCGCATGTTTCTAATCGGCAAACCTTCCGTACAGGCACAGCGTCTGGTGGAATTGACTTACGAAGCGATGCATCAAGCCATCTGCGCCGTCCGTCCCGGTCTACGACTGGGTGATTTGGGGCATATGATTCAAAGCTTTGCCGAAGCCAACCGCCTGTCCGTGGTCCGCGAATACTGCGGCCACGGCATCGGCCGCGAATTCCACGAAGACCCGCAAGTTCTGCACTTCGGCCAGCCCAATACCGGTCTGCCGCTGCGTGCCGGCATGACTTTCACCATTGAACCGATGCTCAACTTTGGCCGCCGACACGTGCGACTCTTGCCGGATCAATGGACGGTGGTCACTTCCGACCGCAGTCTTTCCGCCCAATGGGAACATACTATTCTGGTCACCCCGGATGGATTTGAGGTGCTGACCGTTCGCCCGGACGAACGCTTCCCATGACCCCTTTGGCGCAGCAGTTTTTAGATACGCATCCTCTGCCTGACGGCGCTCAGACAGAGCCGTGGAAACATTGGAACGAAGCCACCCACACGTTTTTAACTGAACATTTCCCCGCCCACGAGATCAGCGAATTGGTCTGCGCGCGTGCCGAGTTGATGGACTGCATGCTGCAGGCCTTGTGGAAGCATCATGGTCTGGAGCAGGAACAGGAATTGACTTTGCTGGCAGTCGGCGGTTATGGGCGTGCCGAGCTGCACCCCCACTCCGATATCGACGTGTTGGTATTGCGTCGCGAGCGCAGCGACGTGGATTTGCTTCTGCCTCTGTTCCAAATCCTCTGGGATTGCGGTCTCACTTTAGCGCAAAGCGTCCGTACCGTCGCCCAATGTCGACAAGATGCCCGAGAAGACATCACCTTGATGACCAGTTGGCTGGAAATGCGGTATTTGTGCGGCAGTACCGAATTGAAGGAAGAGTTGCAGCGCAATCTGACCGTGCGGGCCGGCCTGTTTCATGCGTCGCTGTGGAGCCCGGAGCGTTTTTTCAACGGCAAACTGGAAGAACAACAGGCCCGACATCAAAAATACGGCGGCGACGTCTGGCGGCTGGAACCCAATATCAAGGAAGGTCCCGGAGGTCTGCGCGATATTCAAACCATCCACTGGATCCTAAAACGCCGCGAGGATGTTCATGGACCCAGCGAATTCTGCACCCCCGAAGAAGCCTCTTTGCTGGAGACGGGCAAACAGTTTCTCTGGCGTGTGCGCTTCGCCCTGCACTCCCTCAGCAATCGTCCTGAAGAACGGCTTTTGTTCGACTATCAAATCCAAATCGCCGAACGACTGGGTTATCGCGGCGACAGCCCCAACACGCGAGTGGAAGCATTCATGCAGGATTATTACCGCACCGTCGGAGCGATTGGTCGGCTGACGGAAGTCTTGTGTCAGCAGTATCGCGAACATCTGCAGTCATCGCGACACAAAAAACAGCCGCTGAACCCCTACTTCCAGATTGCCGACAACTGCCTGGAAATGCGTGACCCGGAAGTTTTTGCCCGACATCCGCAAAGCCTGCTGGAGTTGTTTCTGCTGATGCAGCAGCATCCGAATCTGGACGGCGTGCGCGCCGGCACCATCCGCGCCGTACGCGCCAATCTGCACCGCATCGACGACTCCTTCCGGGAGCAACTGGCGCATCAGACCTTGTTTATGGAGATCTTGCGTCAACCGCACCATGTCGCCCGTGAATTACGGCGGATGCATCGCTACGGGGTGCTGGCGGAGTACTGGCCCGCCTTTGCCGCGATTGTCGGCAAGATGCAGTATGACTTGTTTCACATTTATCCGGTGGATGAGCATATCCTGCAAGTCCTCACCGAATTGCGTCACATCACCAAACCCGAACAGGCCGGCGAAAATCCTCTTTACCACGAGCTGTTTTTGCAGTTCCCGAAACCCGAACTGCTTTATCTGGCAGCCTTATTCCACGATATCGGCAAGGGTCGTGACGGCGATCATTCCACCCTGGGGGCTGCGGATGCGCATGCGTTTTGTCTTGCGCATCATCTGAGCGCCTACGATGCCGGCATTGTGCGTTGGTTGGTGGAACAACACTTGCTGATGTCCATGACCGCGCAGAAACGGGATATTGGAGATCCGGAAATTGTTCGTCAATTCGCTTCCGTCGTCGGTAACGAGGTGCGGCTACGCGGACTTTTCCTGCTGACTGTGGCGGACTTGCGCGGCACCAACCCGGCATTGTGGACTCCTTGGCGGGAGGCGCTGCTGCATCAGTTGTATGCGGCCACCGACCAGCAATTACAGCGCGGCCTGGACCAGCCGGTCGACGCCGCCCAGCAAATTGCCGACCTCAAGACTTCCGCTTTGAGCGATTTCACGTCCCAAGAAGCTGAAGCCTGCGAACACTTCTGGTCCTCATTGCCTGACAGCGACCTGCTGCATTACACGGACGACGAACTGGCCTGGCAGACCGCGTGCGTGGTTCGCAATCCCTCCACAGAGCCGATTCAAGTGTTTGTACGTCATCAGGGTGCCCATCACTGCACGGAAGTTTTGATTGTCCAGGCCAGCCGGGAGTCTTTGTTTGTACCCATCACCGCGACGTTGGCGCGTTTGGGTTTGGATATTCTTTATGCCCGTATTACCGAGACCGGCGAACAGAAAACCCTGCAGACATTTCTGGTCACCGACGCACAAGGCCAGCCCATCAGCGAAGGTTTTGCGTTGGAGGAGTTGAGCGAGCGACTTCAGACCGTCATCCAGGCGCCGGAAGACTTCGATCGTCCGGTTCAGCGACGACCGGAGCAGCGCAGCCGTCATTTTGACATCCCGACTCGCGTCACATTTCTGCCTCACGGAACTCCGCGCGCCACCCGCCTGCAGCTGATCGCTGCCGATCATCCGGGACTGCTATGGACGGTCGGCCGCACGCTCCACCAGTTGGGCCTACAGGTGCACCAGGCACGGATCACTACCCTGGGAGCCCAGGCCCAGGACGTGTTCACGATTACCGATGCGGCCGGCCAGCCCATTACCGAGGCTCAGGAACAGGCGCGGATTACCGAAGCCGTCAGCGCGCAAATCGAGCAATTGCGCGACGCGACAGGCGCGCCTGGCTCCAAGCAACCTCTGTCAGAATTCTGTAACATTAATTCTGCAGACTAAACGCCTATGACTGCTGCCACTATCCTCATTATTGAGGACGAGCCTGCCATCCGCGAGATGGTGGGCTATGCTCTCAAAAAATCCAACTTCAACATGCTGGAGGCGGAAGACGCCCAGCAGGCGTACCGGCAGATTGCGAACAAGAAGCCGGATCTGCTTCTTTTGGACTGGATGCTTCCTGGCCAAAGCGGTATTGAAATTGCCCGCCGTTTGCGTCGGGAACAGGCCACCGCCGAAATTCCCATCATCATGCTGACGGCCCGTGGAGAGGAAAACGACCGCATCCGTGGTCTGGAATGTGGTGCGGATGACTACGTCTCCAAACCCTTTTCACCGCGGGAACTGGTTGCGCGAATCCGCGCCCTGTTGCGCCGTTCCGCTCCGCATGTCGCCCATGCCGACCTGCAGCACGGTCCGATTCGACTGGATGCCATCCGCCATGAAGTCTGGGTCGGTAAAAAACTGACGGAAGTCGGTCCGACCGAGTTTCGCCTGCTGCGTTTTCTGATGGCGCACCCCAACCGCGTCTACAGCCGTACGCAGTTGCTGGACCAGGTATGGGGCCAAAGCAGCTATATTGAAGAGCGCACAATCGACGTGCACATTTTGCGGCTGCGCAAGGCCTTGGGCCGCAAAGCGGCCGACTACATTCGCACCGTGCGCGGCGCCGGTTATCAATTCCACACCGAGCCTCCCTCCAGCCGCAAAACCAAAAAGAACAAGA